>NZ_AUXS01000015.1 GCF_001625565.1 Pseudoalteromonas luteoviolacea NCIMB 1944 | reverse complement strand
AGAGTTCATGTCTCTCCTTCCGCACCATGTTCTTAAAGTTTGAAATAAAATATCTTTAACTACCTTTGTTGGAGTATCGCCAAGCGGTAAGGCAGCGGGTTTTGATCCCGCCATTCCCAGGTTCAAATCCTGGTACTCCAGCCATCTCTTTATGAGATAGAATATGCGGAAGTGGCGGAATTGGTAGACGCGCTGGATTTAGGTTCCAGTATCTTCGGATGTGAGAGTTCAAGTCTCTCCTTCCGCACCATGTTCTTAAAGTTTGAACTAAAATAACTTTGACTACCTTTGTTGGAGTATCGCCAAGCGGTAAGGCAGCGGGTTTTGATCCCGCCATTCCCAGGTTCAAATCCTGGTACTCCAGCCAATTATCTACTATAGATAATTATTAAACATTGCGGAAGTGGCGGAATTGGTAGACGCGCTGGATTTAGGTTCCAGTATCTTCGGATGTGAGAGTTCAAGTCTCTCCTTCCGCACCATGTTTAAATACTCTCTCAAAATACCTCATCAAAAAATACTTTCTTAATATTCCAACGACTTCTTTATTATATTTTTATTCATACTTAAATTCTTCATCGAAGACAATTTTACGCTTCATTTTGATATAAAAAAGGAAGCCTAATGCTCCCTTTTATCGCAGCCTTGTTTGGCACAGTTTAAAAACTGCCACCCATTGCATGTTTGAGGACTTCCCGCTTAATTGGCCCCGCTTTATTCGCCATTTTTAACGCAAGACTACGCAGCGACTTTAATGGCTTGATCTCATTTGAAAAGCCGAAATAGCAGGCATCCATCATGCTCATCATCAATAAATTATCTTTACGACGCATTTTTTCGTATTGATGCAATCTAGCAAGCTCACCAACATCGTCAAATCCCTGTAAACATCCGCCTAGCGCTGCCACATCTTTAAAGCCAAGGTTAACGCCCTGCCCCGCAAGTGGATTAATCGTATGGGCCGCATCTCCAACTAACACCAAACGCCCTTTGCTATATTGGTTGGCATGTTGGCGCGCAAGTGGAAATACAGCACTTCGTTCAACGGTAAAATCTCCCGGCAATTCAAAAAAGTGCTCCAGTATTTCTTGTTTTAACGCCTCATTAGATAAACCTTTTAAGCGTTTTAGTTCACTGCCATGGTGATACCAAATTAAATTGGCATAAGGTGCTTGCATAGGTAAAAATGCGATTGGACCTGTGGGTTTAAACTCTTGCCATGTTTTTACTTGTTGTGGGCCATCGAGCTTTATCAATATTCCCATACAGTGCTGCTGGTACTGCCATCCCGTCACACCGATACCCGCAAGGCTTCGCAGCGCAGATCGTCCGCCATCTGCAGCAATGATTAAATCTGCACTAAAGCGTTGCTCAGGATAAACCAAATCAATGCTGCTAATATGTTGTTCAATGGCAACTGGTGCATCTTTTACCGTCACCACCTTGATATTATTTTCTTCAAACTGTGCCCATAAAGAAGCTTGAATTATGCTGTTTTCAACCAAGTGGCCCAAATGAGATGTCGATACCTCTTCTCTGTCAAACAGCAGATGCTCACTACCATGCTCATACGCTTCTAATTGATGATAAGGCGCATTACGGCTAAGACGTATCAATGGCATGGCACCGAGTTTATCTAACAATGCTTCCGAAAAACGGTTGATCGCCGATACACGAATATCTACTTGCTCACCTTCGAGTATCGCTATCGGGTCTATGGGGTTATTTTCAATCACGGTGACCTGACATCCTTGACGGGCAAGCTCCACTGCCGCAGCTGCGCCAACCATGCCGCCACCGACTATCAACACGTTATTTTTCATAAATTTGCCTAAATTAGCTGGTGTATTTACATTGTATCTTAATTAGTGAGAAAAAGATCTCTTTGCATGATTGTAGTCGAATAATTACAGCCGTCCTTGATCCCTACTTTGAAAGATGAAATCTATACTTGGCTAGTGACTATAGGTCAGATAAAATACGCCTCTTTTTAAGCTATTTTAGTAAGTGTTTGCCAGTTGTAGGGGTATTTTATTAACTGGCAAGACGTTGTGCTGATCATCGAATTGAAAACGAGGCTTTATTTCAATGGGTAAAAAATTGCATATCAAAACCTGGGGCTGTCAAATGAATGAATATGACTCCCAGAAAATGGCGGATCTGCTTGATGCCACCAATGGCTATCAGCTGACAGAGGAAGCTGAACAGGCGGATGTGATCCTACTCAATACGTGTTCAATTCGAGAGAAGGCACAAGAGAAAGTATTTCATCAGCTGGGTCGCTGGAAGCTATTAAAAGAAGATAACCCAGATTTGGTTATCGGTGTGGGAGGCTGTGTTGCTTCTCAAGAAGGTGACACTATCCGTCAGCGTGCACCTTTTGTTGATATCGTATTCGGCCCTCAGACACTTCACCGCCTACCTGAAATGATTAAACAGGTTCAGAGCAAAGAAGGATCTGTCGTTGACATTTCTTTCCCTGAAATCGAAAAATTTGACCGTCTACCTGAACCGAAAGCTGAAGGCCCTAGTGCATTCGTATCGATCATGGAAGGCTGTTCTAAATACTGTACATTCTGCGTAGTTCCTTACACTCGTGGCGAAGAAGTAAGTCGTCCTCTTGACGATGTTATCTTAGAAGTTGCGCAGCTTGCGGAGCAAGGTGTGCGTGAAGTAAACCTATTGGGACAAAACGTAAATGCATTTCGCGGTGAGATGCATGACGGTGAAGTATGCTACTTCTCTGATCTATTGCGTTACGTCGCAGCCATTGATGGTATTGACCGTATTCGTTATACGACTTCTCACCCGGTTGAGTTTACGCCAGACATCATTGAAGCTTACAAAGATGTGCCAGAGCTAGTAGATCACCTGCATCTACCTGTACAAAGTGGTTCGGACCGCGTACTTAACCTAATGAAGCGAGGCCACACCGCCCTTGAGTACAAGTCGACTATCCGTAAACTGCGTAAGATCCGTCCAAACCTAAGTATGAGTTCAGATTTCATCATTGGTTTCCCTGGCGAAAGCAAAGCAGACTTTGAAGAAACAATGAACCTTATCAACGCGATTGGCTTTGATATGAGCTTCAGCTTCATTTACTCAGCGCGCCCAGGAACCCCTGCGGCAGACTTGCCTGATGATGTACCTGAGCAAGAAAAGAAAGAGCGTCTTTATCTTTTACAAAACCGTATCAACCAAATGGCACAAGATATCAGCCGTAAGATGTTTGATACTGAGCAACGTATTTTGGTTGAAGGCCCTTCGAAAAAGAACCCAATGGAACTACGCGGACGTACAGAGAACAACCGTGTTGTGAACTTTGAAGGCCCACATTCAGTGATCGGTCAATTCGTTGATGTACGTATTACAGAGGCGCTACCTAACTCGCTACGTGGCGAGTTAATACGTACTGAGTCCGAAATGGACTTGCGCCGTGATGTTGCACCGTCAGATATCTTAAGCAGAGCGCCTTCAGAACCTGAAGCCAATGAGATTGGTGTTGCAACCTTTACACCATAGAACATCTGTTTTGCGCCAGCACTTTGCTGGCGCATTCAATCTTAGGAAGTCATTTTGAGCAATCAAGTAAAGAATATTGAGTTTTATCTAGAACCTGCCGACAATAACCGCCTCTCTTCTCTTTGTGGTCCTTTTGACGATAATCTAAAACAAATTGAACGCCGTCTAGGTGTCGAAGTCGCGCATAGAGACAATTGGTTTAAAGTCACAGGCAATCAAGTCACAGCCAAAGCTGCTGTGGATATTATAAAGTCTCTGTATGTTGATACTCAGCCAGTAAAAGGCAAAGCCAAAGACATTGAGCCTGATAATGTGCATTTGGCAATTACCGAAGCAAATTGTCTGGAACAAGATGCACCTAACGTTTGGGAAAAAGAGGTGTTTATCAAAACTCGCCGTGGTGTCGTCAAACCGCGCAACCCAAACCAAAGTCAATACGTCGCCAATATCCTAACTCATGACATTAGCTTTGGCATCGGCCCTGCTGGTACCGGTAAAACCTACCTCGCAGTCGCTGCCGCTGTAGATGCGTTGGAAAGACAAGAAATAAGACGTATTCTTCTAACTCGACCAGCCGTCGAAGCTGGCGAGAAACTGGGCTTTTTGCCCGGTGA
This sequence comes from Pseudoalteromonas luteoviolacea NCIMB 1944, assembly GCF_001625565.1. GTDB lineage: Bacteria > Pseudomonadota > Gammaproteobacteria > Enterobacterales > Alteromonadaceae > Pseudoalteromonas > Pseudoalteromonas luteoviolacea_F. The sequence goes on along the minus strand of NZ_AUXS01000015.1, from coordinate 370,250 downwards.
CTTAACTCAGAAAATTGATCCCTACTTACGCCCTCTTTATGACGCCTTATTTGAGATGCTTGGTTTCGAAAAAGTTGAACGCTTAATTGAAAAAAATGTCATAGAAGTAGCACCACTTGCCTACATGCGCGGTAGAACATTGAACGATGCCTTTATCATCCTAGATGAGAGCCAAAATACCACAACTGAACAAATGAAAATGTTCTTAACACGTATCGGTTTTAATTCAAAAGCCGTTATTACTGGTGATATTACCCAAGTTGACTTGCCGAGGGGCGCGCGTTCAGGTCTACGCCATGCAATTGAAGTACTCAGCAATGTCGATGAAATTTCATTTAACTTCTTTAAATCACATGATGTAGTTCGTCATCCAGTTGTGGCACGAATTGTGGAAGCATATGAAGCCAAAGAGGAGCAAGAGCGTCAAGAAAAAGTCGCGAAGCAAAAAGCGAGACAACAAATTGCCGAACAACAAGGCCCAGAGTCATGAGTGTTGATGTAGATTTGCAGCTGGCCTGCGAGTTTGACAATCTGCCCAATGAGGAACAATTTAAAAATTGGGCCGAAAAAGCACTTCTGCCGTATAGAGAATACGCGGAAGTCACAATACGTATCGCAGACGAAGCAGAGAGCCAAGAGTTAAACAGCCAATACCGAGGTAAAGACAAGTCAACCAATGTTTTGTCTTTCCCATTTGAAGCACCACCAGGTATTGAATTACCCTTGGTCGGTGACTTAATTATCTGTCCTCAGGTGGTTTTTCGTGAGGCACAGGAGCAAGAGAAAACCTTCCATGATCATTTTGCACATATGGTCATACATGGGTGCTTGCATTTATTAGGCTTTGACCATATAAATGAACAAGACGCCATGGAAATGGAAAGTCTTGAAAAAGAATTCTTAGCCGATTTGGGCATAGCTGACCCTTATCGTGATGATATTAATTAATTGGAGTAAAGAACTACAATGAGCGACGATAACTCGCAAAGTAGCCAGGGTTCTTCTAGCAGAAACTGGCTGGGACGCATCACTCAGATGCTGCAAGGGGAACCCCAAAATAAAGAAGAGTTGGTAGAAGTCATTGCTGACGCTCAAGAACGAGCGCTTATCGACCCTGAGACCAAAGACATGATGGAAGGCGTATTGAGCGTTTCTGAGCTCAAAGTACGAGACATCATGATACCTCGATCTCAAATGATAACCCTCGATGTGGAGCAAGACTTAGAGTCGCAACTTCCTGCTATGGTTGAATCAAGTCACTCTCGCTTTCCTGTAGTATGCGAAGACAAAGACCATGTAGAAGGTATTTTGCTAGCAAAAGATTTATTGCCTTTGATTTTAAAGCGCAATGGTACGCTACCAGCCATCAAAGAGTATTTACGTCCGGCAATTGTAGTCCCTGAAAGTAAACGTGTAGACACTTTACTCAACGAATTTAGACAAAAACGCTACCATATGGCAATTGTCATTGATGAATATGGTGGTGTCTCAGGTCTTGTTACCATTGAAGATATTCTCGAAACCATTGTAGGTGAAATTGAGGATGAACATGATGACGAGGATGAGCAACAAGATATTCGCCAGCTCTCAAAACACGTATTTAATGTGCAAGCATTAACGCCTCTTGATGAGTTTAATGAATACTTTAAAACTGAATATGATACACAAGAAGCAGACACCATAGGTGGGATCATCTTACACGCATTTGGCCATATGCCGAGTAAAGGTGAAATCATTGATGTAGAACCACTGCAGTTTAAAGTAACAAACTCAGATAACCGCCGTATACTACAACTTCAGGTCACTGTTCCGAAAACAGAGCATGTTGAAGACACCGCTGAATAAGCTTATCTCACTCGTAAAAGATAAGTATGCATGGCTTGCGTTAAGCGCAGGCTGTGCCCTAACCTTTGCATATGCACCATTTGGCATTTGGCCATTAACCTTGCTGTGCCTCGCCATTGCCATTTACGTTACTGATCAACCAACCCCTAAAAAAGCGGCAAAATACGGCTTTCTTTTTGGTTTTGGGTGGTTTGCATTAGGTATTAGCTGGGTCCATGTATCTATCGCACAATTTGGCGGTTTGCCTATTTTTGCTTCTATTTTGGCAATGGCTTTACTGTGCGCCTATTTAGCAATTTATCCAGCTTTGGCATTTGCCTTTGCAGCCCGCTACGGCAAACAACATTGGCAAAAATTAGCGCTCCTCATCAGCGGATTTGCAATCACAGAGTATCTAAGAGGTAGCTTGTTGACCGGCTTTCCATGGCTTAGCTTTGGCTATACGCTTACAGACTCGCCGCTTAATACACTTGCTCCTTGGATAGGAGAATTTGGACTGACCTTAATATGTGTCGCATTGAGCTATGCGCTGTACTGGTTAGTACGTTATCAGCGCTACAAAGCCGCAGCCGCCACTCTACTTCCTATCGCATTACTGTATTTGTTTACAACACAAACCTTAGATACTCGTTATAGTGGTCAACAACTCAAAACCCTGTTGGTGCAAGGAAATATTGCCCAAAGCTTACGCTGGGAGCCCGAACAGTTTTGGCCTACCATGTCTAAATATCAAGATATGACTCGTCCAAATTGGACGGATGTTGACTTGGTTGTTTGGCCAGAAGCTGCTATCCCAGAAATAGAAGATTATGCTTTCGATTATCTGATTAATTTGGACAAAGCGGCTGCGTTTAATAATACCGCCTTAATTACAGGTATTCCTGATTATCAGTTTGCCACACGCAATGTATATAACACCCTCATTGTATTGGGCAAAGAACAAAGAGAAGATAGCGAAGGACAATATCGCTACCTTCATAGAAACCGTTATCAAAAACATCAATTGCTCCCCATTGGTGAGTTTGTCCCTTTCGAAGATTTGCTCAGACCACTGGCTCCTTTATTTGATTTGCCAATGTCCTCCTTCTCGCGTGGAGATGCAGTGCAGAATAATTTGATCGCAAATGGCATTCACGTTTTACCAGCCATTTGTTATGAAATTGCTTTTAGTGAGCTGGTGCGTGGCAACTATACCCATGATTCAGACATATTATTTACCGTCAGCAATGATGCGTGGTTTGGCGATTCTCATGGCCCACACCAACATATGCAAATTGCAAGAATGCGTGCACTGGAACTGCAAAGACCTCTTGTCAGGGTGACCAATAATGGTATCAGTGGCGTCTATGACCCAATCTCAAATCAGCAGATTACGATCCCGCAATTTACTAGCGATATACTCAGCACAGAATTAAAACTGATATCCGGCCATAGTTTTTTTAGTAAACACGGACATATGCCAGTATGGATATTTGTCGGTCTACTTTTACTCCTAGTAGGCGCAGTTAACAGCAAAAGTTATATCTCATCCAAAATGGAAAAGGCATTTTTTTAATGCCTTTTCCATTTGCCTCATTCTGGTGCAAGTTTAGAGACAAAGCCCCTAAATAGCGCAAAACTCCCTCCTGAAAAACCAGTAAGCACCTGAAAATATAGACTTTTAATTTTTGGCACTGTTCTTTCTTATACCTAGCTTTAATACGAAAGCAGGGAGTCAATCATGGACGCGTCCCAAATTAAGTACAACTGTGCTCTCAGGCATGCAGTGGACTTGGTTCATAAGCATGGTTTTAGTATCAGTGATACTGCTACATCATGTCAGATCTCTAAACAGGCTCTATACCGAGCCGTGCGTGCACATAACACCCCTCCGAATACACAGCTCGATAAACTAATTAAAAAGAAAGAAAAATTGCAACAGCAGCTGCGAGCGTTAGAAATTGAAATTAACCAACTTACTATCCAGAAATAAGATGATCACAACCAAACAATTACACTATATTGATGATAATACACAAAACCAACTCTCAATATTATTGCAGGCATGTATAGAAACAGGCGCTTCACTGGGCTTTTACCAATCTGCAGATAAACTCGCTTTGAGCGATTATTGGCAATCTGTCAGCACTGAAGTGAATGCTGGCGATCGACAACTTTATGCGCTTTATCATCATCAAGAATTAGTCGCCACTGTACAGCTCGCTCTGTGCTCTAAGCAAAATGGTCGCCACCGCGCTGAAGTAGCAAAGTTGCTCGTACACCCTCGTATGCAGCGCAAAGGGTTCGCAACCATATTGATGAAATATATGGAGCAGCAAGCCTCTCTCAACACACTTTCTTTACTCGTATTAGATACTCAAAGTGGCGACAAAGCTGAGCAGTTTTATCAAGCTATTGGTTATACCAAAGTCGGTCAGATCCCAAATTATGTTTCTGATATCAATGGCCAGCTTCATAGCACAAGCTATTACTATAAATACCTTGCAACCACAAACGTATCGCGCTTTGTAAATAAAATGCAAATGAAATAAGGTCGACACAATTTATTCATCATGGACGATTATTCTTTAATGGCCGCCTTTGGCAGTCAGTAAAATTAAGGAAGAAACAATGAAAACTCGCACTGCAAGCGCGCTGGTGAGTTTATGTATTTTGAGTGGTACATTTAAAACACATGCAAAAGTGTTCACCTGTTCTGGTATTGTCACAAACGTGATTTCTAAATATGATCAATTTGAGGTTCGATACAAAAGTGCTCAAACAGGTGAGCAAATGGCACCCATTTGGATTTATGAAACACACGCTTATTTACTCGGCCCTGTTTTAAAAGCCATAGAAGCTGGTAAAAAATTTAACACAGAATATATGCTGGTTTTAGAAAATAGAGCGAGTGACGATATACTTTGTATGGCAGGTCATGCGCTCATTGCAATTACTAAAAAATAAAGTGCATCAAATGGGCTCGCATAATACTAAGTACTTTTAGTGCACAGATTGCACTGTGCGGCTTTTTTGGCGTATTTTCTAATTATTTATGCAATTTTACAACTTGACTGTGCTAGCTAACAAGGTTGATAGTTACGCGTCGTACATCAGCTTACTGCTCACAATAGCAATAAAAACCCCGACAATATAAAATACGTCTATGACACTTACTTGCCATTGCAAGACTATTTCTATCTCACCAGCTTTCTCTTTCTTTTTTATCTTTCTCCAAAAGTGATAACCAGCCAACACATTCAATAGAAAGAATACTAAATAATCAAATAAACGGTTCGATGTGTTTGATATTGAATGATAGACTCTGAGAATAAAAAAGGAGCATACAACATTATAAATGCAGTTTAATATTGAAAATAAAATAAAAAATATCGTTACATAATATCCCACTTTATGCTCAATTGGGACAAACACCAGCAAGAGTAAAAAAGCCAACACTGAAATAGGCAGAATGTACAACGACGCGACGACCGACTTGGAAACTTTTATTTTTGGAAGCATCTCTAATCTTCTCTCAACTGATAAACTCATACCAACCGATATTAGCTCAGTCACAAGTAATTGGACAGATAAGTCCCAAGGCAGCCAAAATGCTCATTACAGCTGCCTTCTCACAACTTATTACAATACAACCGATTGCGAATATCAGCGAGAAATTAACTACAACACCTAACTTTTATTGCGGCACTGATTGTCAGTGGCTGATATAAAAGGTCGTAGAAACCATGTTTAAACCCTGTTACTTCCCACCAGCTAAATCTATAAATGTGCCAGTCGCATAGGAAGCGTCATCGCTTAATAACCACACTACAGCGTTTGCGACTTCTTGTGCCGTACCACCGCGCTGTAGTGGTAATAGCTCAGCAACTCTATCTACCCTGTCAGGCTCACCACCATCAGCATGGATATCAGTATAGATACAACCGGGACGTACACAGTTCACACGAATGCCCTCTGGGGCAAGCTCTAACGACAAACCTTTGGTAAAGCTGTCTATTGCCCCTTTTGCAGCAGCATAGTCAACGTATTCATTTGCCCCACCGAGATAAGACGCCGCAGAAGAGACATTCACAATTGCACACCTGTTTACTTGTTTAGATTGGCGTATATGCTTTATCGCCTCACGCGCACAAATAAAATATGGTGTGACATTTTGCGTCAACATCCAATTAATGCGCTCTGCGCTCATTTCTTCTACGCACATTTGTGTTTGTAATACCCCCGCGTTATTTACGAGATGTGTTACCAGTCCCAAACGCTTTTGAATCGATTTGAACATATCAACGACTTGCTGCTCATCACTCACATCTGCCTGAAAAAGCGCGGCTTTGCCACCAGCAGACTGGATTTCATTTTGCACCTGCTCGGCGGCTTGGTGATTTGATTTATAGTTAATGGCAACGACGTACCCTTTCGCCGCCAAACTTTTTGCACTCGCAGCGCCAATACCGCGACTCCCCCCGGTGATCAATACAACTTTCATTTGCTCTCCTTAAGTAAAAAAAGGCTGCGCCCCTCATTAATTACCTAATCTATAAACTAACCAAACAACCTGAGTCAATAAAATTGCGTCAACTCAAAGGGTTCTGTCCATTCACTAAGTAGATCTATGATCATAGTTTTTGCCCGTATTCCTCTCCTTTGCTCACAAAAAAGCACGGCTTACATGCCGTGCTTTCTTTGCTCTTGTTATGCCGCATTAAAGCCTAAGTAAAACTGGATATTTAAAAAGTGGAAAAAGCGCTTAATTTAAGTGATTAACTTGTGTCTGTTTTACGTTAATTCTTCCTTTCATCGCTCCATATCTTTATGTTTTCCATTGCACGTTCAACATCATCCATATCATCTTCACCCAAGGACAAATCAAACTTTTCTTTAATCATACGTCTTATAGTCGCTAGCCTTTGAGTTACTTTCCATTCATCAATAAATTTCGTAGTCGTTAGGCAATATTCAATATCATCATACTCTTCGTATTTTGATCCTATTTTATGAAGCGATAGCATAATTGTGTTAACTTCCTTCAATATTTCAATAGCCTCAGATCCAGTGAGGCAAATTTGATTATTTTCATCCTTCACATTTATTTCCTATTTACAAATTCTAGGTTTTGTAATTTATAATTACCTTTAATAGTTAGTTACGGTATCCCATAACTCGAGGTTTTCACCCACTCAAGAAGAACAGTCGGGGCATCTGTTTCTATAAAGTGCGACATTTTCCATCTTTTATTTGATACTTGTCTTCAGCACTAATCATGTTTAATGCCCCCTTCTTAGCTGGCTCTAAATATACTATACTATTACTTCCCTTGATAATATAACCCTCTATTATACCTTCCAAGCCTTTCTTGTTTGTATAATATCCAACCCTAGTATTTTTATCTTTATAAACCTTTCCGTCAGCTTCTGACCAGAGCAACTTTTCGATGAGATCATTTTTTCAATGACATATATGAACACTCCACTTATGTCATGTATGTATTTTTGAGTAGACCTATCATCACAGTTTTTGCCTGTATTCCTCTCCTTTGTTCACAAAAAAGCACGGCTTACATGCCGTGCTTTTCGATGATAATAGAAGGTCAACAACAAATTTAGTAGTGCTTTCTTTGCTCTTGTTATGCCTTTTTAAACATCTTTAAAAACTGGATGTTTAAACAGTCTTTTAAGCGCGTAATTTAAGCAATAAATTTGTGCCTGTTCTATGTTATGTTTGTAAAATTAGAATTCACGTCGTTTAAAAACTACAACAATGTTGTCATCTGGCCACGATAAATCAGCATCAGTTATCTTTATTATAAAATCATAATCAATAGGTGATTCCTGAAGTGCTTCAAACTCGCTTTTTAAATCTTCAATTTCTTCCAAATCATCTTCGTCTTCAGACTCTAACATGATAGTGACAATTATACTCTCACCATCTTGTTGAAGATAAATCATTCGAAAATTTGCTGATATCACACCTAGTAAGGCTTGCATCAATATAAGGGATTGTTTTTGCATGAAGCTTAACATTATTTTGGACTCCAATTTGGATTCATAGGCACTATACTTGGTGATTTAGTACCTTTTACCATAAAGATATTTATTTCTTACTTACAATTATCCGACCGCCATATTAATTTACCCAGCTCATAAAGCAAACAAAAAGCCTTAATACTCAAATACTTACCATCATTCATCAAGTGGGGATATAGTCACAGTTTTTGCCCGAGCACATCTCCTTTGCTCACAAAAAATCACAGCATATACACTATACTTTTCTTGATCTCGCCACTCCTTTCTAAACCCTATTAAAACTGAGTTTTAAAACCAAACTTTAAAATACCGGTAAAAGCGTTTAGCTTAAGAAATCAATTTATGCTTATCCTAAATAGGTTATTTTTTCTCTGGTTTGTTATATGGAAGTTTCCTTCCTAATTCCTTCATTGTTAATTCATACACTTCCAATACCTCTTTGATTGTGTCATTTAAAAATTCTGCGTTATCATAATCTTGCTCACACTCTGAAATTTCACTTATGACTTTTAATAGATACTCTGATTTACTATACAAACTGTATAGTGTATCGCCTTGTATAACTACTCCAGGAAACTCTCTTCCTTCAACTTGAACAATAGAACTATTAATAACATTTTTAATACATTTAACTTCGATCATTCTCCCCTCCCTTTAGCTACAATTTTTCGATGAAATATATAAACACTCCATATATGCCATGTATGTTTATTTTATTTATTTTCATACTCTATCTAACCCCCTTGATCAGCCACATTATTTATCAACGTTGAACAGTTCTTCATGAGCGTTAAAGTTTTGATGGATAACATTTAGGTAAAAATCAGCTGAGCCTGTACAAAACCTAAATATAGGATAGTTCAATTGCTCATAGATTTTGGATTCTTTTTTAAACAAAAGCTCTTCAGTTATATCATTTAAAGATGAAATCTCATCATGCATAAAATCTATGCACAACCAAGGTGGTTCTTCTGTAAAATCTGGCTTAAATTCACAATAAAGTATCCCTTTCAATGACACATTTACAACCTTAAAATTGGGCCAGTAGAATTTTAGTTCAATTTCATCTAAATCAATATCAATCTTAATACTCTCAAGCCTGCTATTAACGAATTCATTACTATTTAGTAAGTTCATTTGATTAGTACTCAAAAATTATCAGCTCTTCAGTATCATGCTTACATTTCAAAGAGCTTTCAATGAAATATATGTCATGTAATTTTTGTTTAATCTTTTAATATTTGAGACTCTAAACGCTCCCACTTATATGGGTCTACTGTCATAACTTGACCAATTTTTCCAATAGCATCTAATTGCTCTCTTGAAATTGGCTTTTTCATTTCAAAAAAGATAGCGCAAATAGTTTCTAGTGCTAGTTTGTTTTCATTAACTTGTATGAAATCCCATACATCATCTAATTCGTCCTCCGAAAAACTAGTCTGAAACATCTCCAATAACAATGTCATTTTTCCTATCATAATTCACTCCAAATATATAGATTATTTGTTTTGTTCTCTGGGAGATACACTAGACATTTTATTATCATAAAAACTTTTCAACACCCCCATTTATACCTCATTAGGGGCGCTGAATAACAGCTAAGCCCAGACATATGTCAGAGCAACGCTTTATTGCATATGGTCAATCATCGAATGTGGCTGGTAGGTATTAAAATAAAAGATAACGAGCAGTAATAGCTGATCCGATAGAATTACTTAACTAGACATAAATGGGGTGTCCATATATGCCATCTATTTTCAATCCGTTTCATTAATATTTGTGGGCAAAGGAAAAGCCCCGAAGGGCTTTAGTTAAGACTCAATCAATGGAATCATATCTTGAAGATATTCTTTCCATAGCACAATTAACTTCTCTTCAAATGTCATTGACATTAAATCACTACGTTCGCGTATATCATTTGAATTATTGTATTTAATTAAATGCCTGATTTCATCTGGATAGCCAAAATCTTCATACAGACCTTCTACAATATCAAGAGGTGCTTCGAATTGGTTCAAGTTTTCATATAACCAGCTCAGTATAATTCGAAGCCAAACAAGCTTAACTTCGTCGAAGGGAACTTGTGATTCTGATTTTACTAACTTTTTTAAAACATCCTTAATTTCACTATATTCTTCAGAAAAAAGCCCTGCTAACTCAAGTTCATCGTTATTTTCACTACCGCTTTGAACACGTCTAATAGCCAGTTCAATTGCATCATCATACGTGATCCAACCTTCACTTATTCCCAGTTCAACTTCAATCCAAAGTAGCTTTCGTCTTTTCAAAATAAAAGACAATGGTATTTTTCTTTGGTGACTCATTATTGATTCCTAGCTAGTTTGCCTTACCAGTAACGCCTTGACCGGCTTTAAAGCGTTGATGTGTTAACCCCTTTTTGGGGTCGACAATATATTCAAAAACACCACTTTGTCCATTTAATTCTCCTTTAACCTGAGACAGATTCCGATAAGTGCCATCTCCTCCTTGAATTGTAAAATGCCTACCTTTAGATATGCTATCTTGCATCCATATTGCTGCATTATGGTCTGCATCAAACTTTTTTCCGAAGGTTCTTGGTGAGAAGACCCCAGATCCTTTTAAGCCACTTCCACTGGCAGAAGAGCCTTTTACTTCAAGTTGAGCATAATCAGCTTTAAGTTTTTCAAACTGAACTATATCTTCAGCTCCACTCTTCCCAGACCCATCACTACTTTTAGCAGTTCCCTTGTCTTTTTTTCCTTGGCTGATATCAAGCAGTCGCTTGTTAGACTTTTCTTGCATCTTACGGAGGCTTTTGATCCCTTGATGCGCTTGAACCACTGTGTCTTTTAATCGACCTTCAGGCAATAACTTAGCAATACCACCTGTTATTTGCTCTGCAAGAACATTGCCTTCATAAGAAACCTTGGATGGCCTTCTCAGTAGATTGGGGCGGCCACTAACTCGTCCATCGGCATCGATAAACGATTGAGGGTTATTCTGCGCATAGCTATATGTTGAAAATAACTGAGGTTGAGCAAACCGATTTGGCAGTGCAAAAACCGGATCTGGCGAGATAAATTGACCATGGACACTGCTGAGGTAACGCTGCTCAAAGTAACCAAGACCTGATATTTCATCAAACTCTTTGCCGGTAAAACGATATGGTGTGATGGCGTCATTGCCTAAGCTAAGCGTTTGATTACCATATGGGTCATAGTTGATGGCACTGGTCACTCGACCGCTGGTATCAAGACTCAACTCAGTTGATGCGAGGTGATTGGTCAGGTAGTACTGTTCACTTTGGTATACGCCAGATGACTGACGTGATAAAGCTATACGTTTACCGTTGAGCGTCACGTACTTGTATAACTGACCATGCCTAAACTCGATGTCTCTGTCGATATAAACAACGGTATTCGTTAGACCATCAACCGCTTTACTGTACTTAAATAAACGCATGTTGGCATGATCATAGCCAAATTCTAAATTACCTTTGTCTGCACTGACAGATGTTAGGCGGTTTTCTCTGTCCCACGTATAGCGCGTTGCGCCATCGGTTAATCGATTACCTACAGGATCGTAGCTCAGTGATGAGGCCTTCCCATGCACGGTGAGATGAGTAAGGGCATTGGGGCCACCCGCTTCAGTTGCAGCACGACCATTACGATGCCATGCCGTTTGCGCATGTGTTCCGCCGCCATACATATAAGTGGTTTGCTCACCACCTTGCATTAAACCAATCAAGCTTTTTGCTGATTGTATAGACTGTGTACTTGCACTGACTCTATTACCAATCAAGTCATAGCGATAGTCGTAACTAACACCACCTACTTGGCCGTTTATCAAACGATACCAATCATCATAAATAAAGTTGGCAGAGGTATTGAGGCCGCTCATCATGGTTGACGATACACCTAGATGTTCAGCAATTTTAGCCAATGATTGGCTGTCTCTGAGGTCATCAATTTGCGTTATATTGCCGGCACTATCGTGGTGATAACCCATTTTTTGATAGGTTAAGCCATCTTTTTCGCTTTGCAGTTGAGTCAAACGCAAGGCATCATCATACTGGTATGTGCCAAGTACGCCGTTATTCAATTGGTATTGTTGTGGCATACCAGCAGCGTTGTATTCAATGCTACCGGCAACACCAGATACAGACTGAATCAAACTACGTACATTGTACTGATAGGTAAGTCGCGTGTTATCTGGGTAGGTAAAAGCACTTAAACGATTGGCGGCGTCATATTCATAACCCATTTGATACTGGCTAACTTGTCCAGATGGTAACTTAATGGACTTGTTCAGCTGCGCCACTTGACCACGCGCGGTGTAACTGTGTGTTTGGCTACCAAAGGGGTGGATAATCGACTTCAAACGGCCAGAAGATGCCTCTGTACTGCCATAATACGCATACTGCGTATGTGCCGAGAGCTTGCTAAAGTCAATACTTGGCGCCCAGTCACTTGCGTGCGGTAAAGCCTGCTTAGCTAAATGATAGCTTGCCACCTGACGACCAAGACCATCCACTTGATACGCAACTGGTAAGCCTCGGGCATCGAGTGTCGCCAGTAGCGTATCGGCTTGATATGCATACCACTTTTGACCTCGGTTCGGGTCGTTCACATAGGTTAAGCGTCCTGCTTGGTCATAGACCATTGAACGCACATTGTTTTGTGGGTCGATATACTGAGTTAAATTACCTTGCAAGTCATAGTTATAGCGAGTCTGCCATGAATTTAATGACGATAATTGACCATCTGCTGATACGGCGACCGTTTCATCTACTTGACGTAATCGCCCCAGCTGACCATCGAATGCATCAAAGGTTAAACGTGTTGCAGCGCCAAAATGAGCACTGGTTGGGTCTGTTTGTTGTGCATCAAGGTGTAGTTCGGAAAAAGGGGTGTACGTAACGGTTGCATACGCATTCACGCCTTGGCCATTTTTAAAGTTGTGTGTGAGTTTGATCACTCGGCCTAGTGCATCGTAATGGAACTGCTCATTGGCAGATGTAGACTCGAGTTGATAGTCATACCCTGTTGCAAAATAAGGGAGGTAGTTCGCTACAATTGAGCCTCGCCCGTTGTATTGAACGCGATCACTGACAACAACTTGTCCGCTGCGCTCACTGTCAGAACGTACCATCAATCGACGGCTATAACCGTCTAAATAAGTATAGCTGTTATGATATTGTGTACTACCCGCTTTATGCCTTGCATGTACCCAATTATGTGCTCCACTACCGATGTGATAACTAAATTCAGAAGAGGGTGATAGCGTGCTGTCTCCGGGTTTAATGACTTTGGTTAAACGCCCCAATGCATCATATTCGAATACTGAGCGCTGCTTATCATAATGTTGATACCCTGTAATGACCCCTAATGATAAGTCATATTCTGCAGTTGCTGTTAACGTATCTGTGCCTGTATTTAGGCCAATTTGAGTCACATAGGTGTTTAAACTGGCATCATAACTGAGTTTAGTTTCATGTCCCGGCTGTCGTCCCCATAAAGGGCCATATACATTGCTCACTTGACCATATTGATTATGCTTTTGTCTAACCGTGTCGATATAGCCATTCGGGCTTTGAGTATTAAACCATTGACGAGCTTGAGTCATTAGTCCACGAGACAATGCCCCCTGTTGCGCCGAAAAGCTTTCATCGTCATAAAACCACTGCTGTTTAGAGACCACATTACCAACGGCGTCCGTGATCACTGTCTGGGTCGGTAAATTCACCATTCCCTTGTGAACAGCGGCACCAAGTTGTGCACTGTACTCATTGTAAATAATGCGTGCATCTTGCCACTGTCCGTCTTGACGACCAGACTGCTCGATATAAATGACGTTACCAAATGCGTCATAATCGAACTTTTCACTCACAGTAACGGCGGCACCACTGCCTTTTTCTTGGCGAGTCTGAGTCGACGCTACCATAGCTGCAAACTGCACTGAGCGCTCATCACCTGCACCACCTTGATGCCAAGTTCGAGGTTCAAAAGTAAAATGCTGGCTATCAAATACTCCATGCTTATCTTGTCGAACAAGCTCTGTCATATTGCCCGACAGCACTTCATGGACATCCCCGACGTTAAATCGAGCAATGCTCTCTTGTGCTGTTTGGTTGGTACTTTCAGGCAACGTTGTCGTGATTTGTTTAAAGCCTCTAAAGGCTTTGTCTGGTGCATAATAATAACTATCTTGATAGTTAAACACCTGCTGGGATACGGTTCCAGAGACACTGTCGCGAGTTGAAATGGCCGACACCACTGGCATTGAAATAGGGCTGCTACTCTGCCATGCTTTCCCCGCCTGTTTCGCCTGATACATATACTGTGCGATTGATTGATACTGTAACTCAGTGGTCAACCCCATACCGTTGTCCACTTTGGTCAAGATATTGGCTGGTTGCTCGGAAAAAAGGTCAACAAAGTAAACCGTATTAACGGCCCCTGAACTTAACTGCCAAACAATGTCGGTGCTGCCATTGCCATTCATATCAGCTAAATCTACGCTAATGTTTCTTGCCGTTGTGGGCGAGTCAACATCATAACTATTTGTAAATGCAGCTGAGCTGGCATTTTGCGTGCTAATGCCTTTATTAAGCCAAATACTTGCACGCATACCCGCAGCATGAACCAAATCGGCTTTGCCATCGGCATTCATATCAATGAGTTGAACATTATCTAAATTGAAAAGCCTTGGTGAGTTGGTGAATGCCACAGGCTCCCCAAAACCACCGAGTCCTCGGTTAGGAAAGTAACGTACGCCTGCATTAACGATTGCCACTAAATCAGGTAAGCCATCTCCATTCATATCAGCGAAGCGGATGTTGTTATCCCCAAACTCATACCCACTTGCATGCGAATGCAATGGCAGTGTCTTCGGCTCACTCCAGCCGTCCTCTAGGTTGAGCTGTGCAATATGACTCAACACGCGTCCCCGACTTGAATGGGCATATAAGACATCGGTACGCTTATCATTATTGATATCAATCAGAATGGTATTGCTATTATTTAGCTGATAATACAGACCATTTAGGCTGAACGATGTCTGCCAATTATTCGCTTCATCCAGCTCTTGAACTAACGTATCGCGCTGTCGACCGATCAATAAGTCCGTTTTACCGTCTCCATTCATATCGGCTAAATGAACACTGTCATCTGTCAGTCGATAACCCGATGTGATAGTCATATTTTTATAATTATCCCATACAGGTTTACCAGTTTGATCTGTTCCCTGATTTATCCAATATGCGTGGCGTCTCACTCCGGTGTTAATTACATCAACCAGGCCATCACTATTAAGGTCAACAAAACCCGCATTGTCATTCCAAAACGGAAGTGATTTTGCACTCTCCAGAGACTGTACTTGATAACTGCCTGGGTACTCACCGTATTCAAAGCTGATGGTCGGTTGACTCAACTGCCTGTCACCAGAGAGCGTCGTAAACGATTTCAACCGTGACTGCGGGTGCCAATCGGTGCTCGGGTGATAATTGAGCTCATAATGAGAAACTGCACTACTTTGTACCTGTGTAGAGATGCGCTTGAGCCGGTAATTCATGATAAGCGCAAACCCAGGTTTATAATTAACCACCGCATCTTCACGGCGCTCATAATCCAGTGATACCTGTACTTCATTTGCGCTATAACGAAGTCGCGTAGGATAAACCGTTGCGCTGCTATCTAAACTTTGATAATCAATGTCAATCGTATTACCAGAGGTGTCAGAAATTTTATCCAAATGCCACGCAAATGTTTTTCCATCGCCCTGTGTACGTGACTGCACTGATGTACCAAATTGCCACTGGCTGCCATCCGGTAAAGTTACTCGCCAACCGTCATTGGTCAATTCATATATTGAAGGGTCGCCAGATAGCTTTGCTTGATAGCGCTGTTCGCCTAAGTGCACCAGTTCTGAACCATCAGATAATACAAAGCGACTACTTGAAGCTTGATAGTCAGGCAGCCCTTTATCTGTTTGGTGTCTGATGGACGGAATTGACAACTGGTGACCGATGCCCACCAAACCATTACCAAATCCGGCGTTGTAATCGATACTTAATTCAGGGGTTAACCCACCTCGGCCAGTAGGCAATCCAATGGGTAAATTAAAGCCGCCACTGCCTTGATTGCCCGAGATAGAATAGAGCTCTCCAAGGCCAAATTGCTTACCCGGCCCCTGAGGTAAATTGATATGTGTTTGCTGTATTGCGCTGTTATCTATGGCCCATGCCGAAAAACATGTGCTCACTAACGACAAACTCGCAAATGCCAGCTTGTTAAAGCGTTTCATAAAAAGTTCCTGTTTTTAAGAAAAATGGCCGCATAAAATACAGCCATTGAATTTCGAAGTGAGATTAGAGCTCGCTAGATTTTACCTGATAGGGACCTTTGTTGGTCTCAATCCAGATACCTTCATCGGAAGCATTTCCAAGTAACGAACTATGCATCACCCTGCCCATTACCTCTGTAGTTCCAAACGTAGAAGGCAATAGATCTGAACACGTTGTTGGGAAGGATCTCGGCGTGTGAGTATGATTAAATTCAAGTTCAATATCATAAATGTCTGAAATTGTTATACCCGAATTAGCAAGGTCAAGCGTCAAGACCCATGCCGTCGCCGCTATATTTTGCTCATTAAAGCTATTGATCAACGGCTTAACTTCGTGTCTTTCAGCGTCTATCGATGCCTGAGCCTGACCAAAGATTTTGTTTCCATCAACTTTTAACTTGCCATTACTACCAATATCCCATCCGTGTATTGGTAGATACTCAAACTCATTTTGTAATCTTAATAGCCCTTTTTCGAATACATATGTGCCTAGGTGCGGCGTTCTGCGGACAGATTGCCCACCCATCGACAGTGTATAATTAAGCGTGCCATAGAAACGCGCTGAATAAGTGATAACATTGACCGATATCGACTGAATTTTATTCAGGTGATTTCCGCCGTTTGCAGGACAGTTATACCACTCAAATCCAGGCGGTAGCGGGTTGAAAATAAACTGAGGAGCAGCAAATGCCGCATCGAAAGTTTTCGCTGTGCTAAAACCTATTTTGAGTGCTTCAGTGCGGTTACCAGAGTTACCACCAGGCTCCCCTCCAACTTGGATAGCACTCTTGGCTAATCGCCTCTCAAATGCCTCCTCTGAAGTACAAGGTGCACAGTCTATGCCGGGTGTAGAATCAATAACATCATTTCTCTGCTCGCCGTAGCCAAAACCATGCCTTTTCATTGAGTAGTAACTCTTAGATGACACAAGCGCCTGATTATTCTCGTTGTGGTCATCAGAAATTAGCCTGTAAAATGCCGTTGATAGATCTGAGGCATGCTGAGCCCGCATCACTTGAATTTCTCTTTCGGTATATTTCGGACGCGGTGTCGAAGCAGTACCAGAAAAAGATTGATTATCAATCATCTCAGCGGTTACAGAGCGATTCCACTTATTATTGTATGCCAGTGCCGTGTAGAACACCCACTCTTGAGCATGCGTAAATGTATTTTCCATTTCTAGCATCGCTTTGGACAAACGCTTAGCGTGAATAGGATCAGCCCCATATCGTCCAGACAGACTACTTTGCAGTTGCTGCATTTGCGAGATCAACCATGCCGCTTGTCTGTATGTACCAATGAATCTTTCCGTTTCATGCTCAAGGCTTAATTCAGCTTGTGCTACGTTCAGCTCCAGTGTTTTCATATCAAGCCATAAGGTTTCAATACGCCTTGACTGCTCAGCATCTAACAATGCTAAAGTAGTGTCATTAATTTTAACACGCTCTTCAGCACTTAAACGTGCACTTTGCGCTAACAGCTCGCCTTCTTTCTTGATGTAGCGCATATTGGCTCTATGAGAAACCATTTCACCAACTGCATTGGTCACACCTTCAATTGCTGAAGCATATCCTTGTGCCCCTCCCAAGAAAGAGGTGCCTATACTGCTAATTGCTTTAAACATAGATACTTTATGTCTTGAACGCTCAGCTTCTGCCCTGATTTTAGCCAGCTGCTGTTGGATTGAAGCATGCTCTTCTCCATAGTGGAGTAAAATACTCGACACTTCGTGAACACCTTCTTTTTGTGCAAGGATACTTTCAAGCTCCAGATGAATTGTACCTTTTTGAAATATATGGGTATAAGGTACGCCATCTTCTGTCGACTTTTGCGCTGCAATAGCGGCACATGTTTCCTCATTGAGTATTTCATTCTGTGGAGAATCGTAAGTAATCCGCCCAGTTGCGCCATTCGTCAATTCACAAGAACCAACTCTTTGACGTAACTGAGAAATGGCGCGATCCAAGTTTAAACTAGCTGCATCAATATTTTGCTGCTGCCAAGACAATTGACTACCCTCTGTCGGCTTGTTTTCAACAAAGCACCTTTCTCCGTCAATAATACAATTTTGCGAACGTAGCTCCCAGCCTAATAGCTGCTTCAACTGGTGGTTGTATTGATCAAACTTGTCGTCATAAGTTGTTGCGATTGTCGATAGGTTGTGATTAAACGCATCGTAACTGTTGTGAGCCGTAGTATATGCAGTTTCAGCTCGCGTAACTAAATCAGGCACCAACCCCTTGCTTAAATAATCAAATGTCGACTTCTCATTGTGGTTGTGTAACACAGGGAATGCACCAAATGGCAAGCCCATCAAGTTAGTCTCACCTTTGAGCCAAGAGAGCAGGTTATCTAAGCGCGTATTAGCCGATACAAACTTTCCGTGCGCGATGGGCAGTTCATCTATATCAGAGCCACTGGTGATGACGTCACCAAATAACGCTTTAAGTGTGTTATCGATAACTTGTACGTCGCTGCGAAGGGTATTGAGCTCATGTACGTATTCCGCGTAGTAAGCCTCGCCCAAATGGCCAGAGATCATGCGCGACCGAGTATGTTGATAGAAAGTATCAAGTTTCTGTGCCATTACGTTATACACCATAACGACATCTTTATAGCCACTAAATAATAAGGTTTCAGGAACTGTACTTAACTCCCCATTTGCCAATCGACGCTTCACTTCACGAATTTCACCTTCGCTATATACTGGTCTAGCCAAACTGCCATCCCAATAACGAGGGGAACGTTTACCTCTATTGGCAGAATAAGCTAGTAGCCTTTGTGCATAGTCAGATCCGCTACCAGCAAGCAAGCTACGATAACGCGTAAATGCGCTATCTACTGCACTCTCGGCATTGGCTAGCTCCCTTTCGACGTCTATTGCATTCGAGAAAGCTAAATTTGCACCTCTCGCATAATCCAAATATTGGTTTGATAAGATAAGGTCCGCTTCAGCTGTATCATGGATCACATCGAGCCAAAGTAGATTAACAACTTCGTCATTGACAAATTGAGGTAACCCTTTCATGTATTCTAATTCAGCTTTAACATCATCAGCTCGAGTGCGCTCTGCATTACCCCACAAATTCGTAAAACTCACGGTATCCTTGCCGTTAATCGCGCTGTTAACCAACTGTTTAGTTTGAGTGTCACGTTCAAACAATTTTGTCTGATATCTAAATGCAGCTAACTCTCTGTCATACATTCCAGCAGCAGGGTTTTCTTGCTGATCAGCTTCTTCCCAATATAAACGTTTACGAAGCAAGTATGTCTCGTCGCGTTTATTGGTTACTTTGACCGCAACCATGTCAGATAGCGCTGTATGACCATTTTTTTCGTTGTAAGCGTGTAGCCTAAACCAGTGGTCGCCCAACGGTAAGCTTTCATCTGATGACCAACTACATTCTGATTTTGCTTCACTACACACAAAATCAATGGATGTATTATTGATTGACAACATGTAGCCAGCTACTGAACTAACTTTAGGCCAAGTTACCTTAAATGGTTCAAATACTGTACTTGGAGCTAAGATAACCGGTGTTTTTGGCTTAGTTGGTTTCTCTACTTTCGTGATGATGTTAACTTCTTGCCACGCACCGCAGGATGTGCGACATGCGCGTACTTTAAAGGTATAGTCGCCATCCTGAGTAAGCGCTACCACTTTAGTTGTACCATTAACAGTAACTATGGAAGATTCCACACCGTCTTTTATGTAGACAAACTGATAAGTGACCCCTTCTCCTGCATTGTTCCACTCCAGCGTGATAGAGTTATCTGTGACCACTGCTGCGCCATTGTATATTGGGTAACTTTTAACCACAGGTATAAACATAGTGATCCCAGATGACTTTATGGGCACTAGGAGCTCTTTGTTCTGGAGGCCTAACGACACACTATTTGGCGGTAATTCAACCTTAAAACTCACCGCAGAATTATATCCAGAGCAAAGCCCGTCTATATTACAAGCTCGTACTTTATAGCTATAATTTTGTGCATCTTGTAAACCGCTGACATCCAATGTGGTAGCAGTGTATTTTTTATCCGATCCACTTAGTTGGTAGTAAACATCAAAACCAACTGAATTTGCAGCTGCAGACACACGACTCCAACTCAGCCTAGTATTACCAGTAGGTAATATGCCATTAATGAGCCCTGATGCTGATATATTAGAAGGCATACCCGGCGCTAAATACTGTACCGTACCTGATACTGTTGAATAAGGGCTACATGACTCTACACCTCTATCTGAGCGGCAGCCTTTTAGTCGAATACTGTACGAGCCAGCCGATGTCAGGCTAATTGTATGAGAACCATTTGAAATATCAGTTGACCCTGCATCTACCCATGCGTTACTACCAAGCTTCTTCTGTATTTTTATATCGGTGGCGCCTTCAAAATCTATTGTGCTGCCAGACGTGCGCCAATTTACGTCGACATTTCCCTTGTATGTTTTTGTAGTTGATAGAGTTCCTGTTCCACCACCAAGCACATGGGTAGTCTGACAATATGATGAGAGTGTTTTATCTTTGAATTTGGTGTTTGATGCACCACTTTCCCAACCAACCTTGCCTGTGCGCTCTAAACAAAAAGTATATGTACCTGGTGTTGCAGCTGTAAAAGTGCGCTCTTTTATAGTAGGCAAAGAACCATAGTTATGATTTTCTTGAGCTCCATGCGCTTGCACATCTCCATCGGGGTGCTTTATTGTTAACTGATACTTGGTTGAAGGCCTGTGTGTATAGTGATAGGTAATACCGGCTTGTTCTTCACTAGTGTTTTCCGGTAATCGGGCAACAGTCCATTTATAAGGGATCTGTGCACCCTTTGCGTAGTACGTATTTAAAGTGCTTACGTCGGCTGGTGTTAGTGTACAGTCTTCTGACCATAAATTAACCCCAGTGTCTTCGTACCTTTCTTTTTTACAATATGCTAATAAATCAGGTGAGAGTACGCCCCCCACCAACAATAATAGCCCATTTAATTTATACTTCATTGCTATATCATCTCCTTTTTTCGCAATTAAAGTGCTTTGGTATAACCACCTTTTCATTACTAATAACTACATAATAAAAAGGTAAAAAACCTGATTAACCATTAACAAAAATAGCATACCAAAAAGAGGGACGACAAAACAATTGAGCAGAAAATCCCACAATTAAATAAAACTAAATAAAATAAATTGAAACGTAAATAAAACTAATAACAACCATTTAAAAATTAAAGTCAGTGCATTTAAAACACATGAAAAAAAACGAAAAACAACATTAAAATACAGGTTATTAAAACAATAATTACATGCAAAATTAATATTTTAATAGGAACAATAAAAAAGGAGCTTCTCAGCTCCTTTTAGTAACTTTACTTTTAATTAGTCTATAAACTTTGTTGGTGCCGGTGGCACGGTTAGTTTCTTTTTAGGGTTGTCTTCAAGTTCTTTTAGTAGCTCTTTAACTGCGCGTTCAACTGATGGATCTTGACCTGCTTGGATAAGTTCAGGACGATCTATCACTTCAATGTCAGGGACTACCCCTTCATTTTCAATGATCCAGTTACCGTCATTATCCAGTATACGGAACGTTGCAGCGATCACTTGACCACCATCCACAAGTCTTGGATTACCTGAGATACCAATTAAGCCACCCCATGTACGTGTACCAATTAACTTACCCAATCCAGCTTGACGGAAGTAATAAGGAATTGCATCACCACCTGAACTTGAATAGCCATTGATCAGCATGGCTTTTGGTCCATCATGCGCAAATTGTGGCGTTTTTGTTGGCGTGACACCACGACGTTTCCAATAGTTAAGCGGTTTTCGCGCTAGCCAAGTGATCACATGTTCTGGAATAAAACCACCACCGTTGTAACGATCATCAATGATCATCGCTTCTTTCGTTGTTTGTGGCATAAAGTTCTTAAACATCGAACGGTTACCTTCGTAGGCAGTATTTGGCAAGTGAACATACCCAATTCGACCACCTGATAACTGCTCAACATAGGCTTTACGTGATTCAACCCACTGTAAATAACGTAAACCGGTTTCGCTCTTCACAGGCTTAACCGTGATTTTCCAGCTATCTTCAAAGCTCGCTGACTTACTCAAGATAAGTTCAACTTGTTCGCCCTGAGTATTTTCCAACAGCTCATAGAAGTTGCTGACTTCATTTACATTTCGACCATTCACAGCCAAAATGAAATCACCTTCGCTGGCGCGCACACCTGTTTCGTTTAATGGAGAACGGAAATCTTCATGCCAGTTTTCACCTTTAAAGATGTGCTTAATCGTCACGAAACCTGAACGGTGGCTTGCCACTTCAGCACCAAGTAGGCCATGTTTTTTACGCTCGCCTTTTGGCTCATCACCAGACTGAACATAAATGTGGCCAGCATTGATTTCACCAGCAATTTCACTCAGTACATAATCAATATCTGTGCGATGTGCTGCAGCGTCGGCCATAGGCTGGTAACGCTTCAGCAGTGCATCCCAATCTTGTCCATGATGGTTTTCGTCGTAGAACCAGTCACGTAGAGTGCGCCAACCTTCTGTATACATTTGCGACCACTCTACACGCGGATCGATCTTCAAATTCATCTTGCTAAGATCTAGCTGATTCGCTTTTAAATCCTGCTTAGCCTTTGGCTTGATCACACTATACTTAGTGCCCGCGCGTGCAATGATATGCTCACGATTTGCCGAGACCTTATACGCGCTGACACCTTTAGCAACCGTACTGACTTTGCCATCAGCTTTGTTTTCGACCAACTTAAGTGCGCCACCACTTAGCGTAAGTACGCCGCCTTTAACACCCGTCAGTTCACGGTAGTTACCAGCTGGGGCTGGAAGTGAAACCACCCGCGCCATAAAACCATCAACTTGAATATGAGTATCTAATTCAGGTTTGTCCTTACTCGACTTTTCATCACTCACTATCGATGTTTCGTCGCTTTGCGGCGCATTAATTGGCTTAATGCTGTCATTCACCGCAACCGAATAAATACGTGTTGCGCGGTTAAACAAGTAGGCAAATTCGTATGAGCTAAATGCTAAGTTATAATCACGCTCAGAGGTGAAATAAATATATTGACCATCATCAGAGAACGTCGGGTTAGCTTCTGAGGTCATCTCATCCGTTAAACGGTTTAGCTTTTTGCTATCCACATTGTAATGCCAAAGTGATGAGTAGCGGTTTTCATTGTTTTTAACAAAAACGATGTCTTTACTATTTGGCGACCAGGTATATTGTGTGATCCCATCATCGTCGTGAAGGCCCCTATCTACTTGGTGTAATTTGCCACTTTCGACATCTAACCACCATACAATATGGTCTTTGTCAGCAAACAAAAGCTTGCTATTGTCCGGTGACCAAATTGGATCAAAGCGCCAAATCGTGCCGTTGTCTGTCAGTTGTTTTACCGCATTATTGTTGGCGCGATCTTTCAGGTAGATCTCATATTCACCAGTTACATCGCTTAAATAAGCAATATAGCGGGCATTAGGTGACCAAGTTGCAGCTATTTCACGGCCCACTGGCGTGTGTGATAAATTACGCGTGGGTCCATTTTTAACAGGCACAGAGAAAATCTCACCACGGGCGGTAAATACGGCGCGCTTACCATCGTGAGAAACGTCCATGGAGTCGATGAATTTACTGACATTTTTAGTGTAAGGCAGTGCTGATTTTCGTACGCCACCAACATTAATTGTCAGCTTTTCTGTCATTTTATTTGCTTCATTGAAGCGATATAAATAACCACCGTTTTCATACACAATTGAGTCTGGACCAGCAGATGGCCACAAGACATCAAACTCTTTGTGATCAGTCATTTTAACAGGCTTTTTGCCTTCACGATATTTGTAAAGATTCAGCGTGTAATCTCTATCAGATACAAAGTAAATGCTGTCGTTTACCCAAGTTGGCTGCTGATCTGTTGCTCGGTGTGTTGTCAGCTGCTTGGAAGTATTTTTTTCTAAATCATATACCCATACATCTTGCGCACGACCGCCGCGCGAGCGCTTCCAAGTACGGAATTCACGGTCAATTGGCGTGTATACAAACTTGCTGCCGTCACCAGATAGCATGCCGCCGCCACCTTCTGGGATCGCAAGCGGCTGCTCTAAACCACCTTCAACTGGTACCATATAAGGGCGACCCATACGTTTACCCCATGGTGTGCGATTAGCGCGGAACACAATATGTTTACCATCTGGCGTCCAGTCTAAAACACGATAATCAAAACCGCCACGCGGTGGCATCGGGCCAACATCGTTGTAGTAAGTAAGCTGTTTTAAGCCTGAACCATCGCGGTTAATCACATATATCTGACGGCTACCATTGTACTCTGCGGCAAATGCAATTTTTTCGCCGTCAGGTGAAAACTTAGGGAAAGTTTCAAATCCAATATGATCCGTCAAACGCGTGCTTTGACCTGTATTGGTATTGGCCACGTAGATATCGCCAGAGTAAACAAAAGTTACGTGCTCTTTGTGAATATCAGGAAAGCGTAATAAACGGGTATCTTCAGTGCTGTAGGCGCTCGCCATAGGGCTGGCAAGAGGCCCAAGCACAGCAGCCATCGCTGCAAACAAGTGCTTAATTTTCATTATTATCTCGTATATATATTTGACTGTTACATGATAACAATTTCACTCATAAAGTCAGGTTGATGCGACAAAAAGCACAAAAATACCCATCAATAAGAGCATAATAATTGTCACATAATGTAAATTGGTGAATATATGGCTCGCAGTATCCACTGCGAGCCAACTGTATTTGAGATGCGATGAATTAGGCTGGATTGTCAAAAAAGCGGGCGACACTAAAAGGGGTCAAATCGATGGAAGTCGGTTGCTCAGTGACTAACTCTGTGATCAATTTACCAGTAATCGCAGAAGTTAAAATACCGGTTCTGAAGTGACCACAAGCGTTGAGATACCCCTCTACTCCCGGCACCTTACCTAAGATTGGCAACTCATCCGGCGTACCCGGTCTAAGGCCAGCCCAACAACGTTTGATATTTGACTCGTTTAAAATGGGTAAGCACTTCATCGCCCCTCTCGACAACTCCTGTATTTTGTCCAAGCTATTAGTGGTATCAAAGCCCTTTTCCTCAGTAGAGGAGCCTATGAGTATCTCTCCATTATCTTTTTGCGCAATATAACAATCACTGGTACTGATACAGCCATTCATGATTTTAGGCATGCGTTCAGATAATACGATTTGCCCTTTGACGGGATAAACTGGCATATCACGCCCTGTCGCTTGTTTAAATAGCGAATTTGCCCAAGCACCTGTTGCATTTACCAAGGTGTCGCAATGCAGTTCACCTGAAGCAGTCTGAATACCGACGACACGCTTGCCTTCTCTGAGCACCTGTTGAATTTCAGTATTTAAAAAAAGCTCTACACCATTTTGTCTGGCGGCTTCAGTATACGACTCAACTAAACGATAAGGATTTACTTGGTGATCGCAAACGAAGTCAATTGCACCAATGGCGTCGGGAGTCACAAAAGGCTCTTCTTCTTTAAGTTGCTTCGCATCAAGCCAACGGATCTGATCGCGTAAGTGAGGAATACCACTGACGATTTGATCGGCGTACAGCTCATCTTCACGGTTATACATAATAAATTTAAGGCCCGTACGCTCAAACTTAAAATCAACATTGTGTTTATTGCGTAACTCTTCATATAACTCGGGATACATAGCATTGGATTTGAGTGCAAATTCAAAAAAGCAGTCCGGTAATTGGTGTGGGCGCATAGTTGGGATCTCCTCTCCCTGCGCTTCACTGTGTAATTTAGATAACGTCTTAAAAAATATAACACCGCACCCTAATCCAACTGACTCACCAATAGCCCACAAACCACCGGCCGAAGCGCGCGACGCATTACCTGCTTTTTTTATATCAACTAAGGCTATTTTTAAATTCGTATCACGACTCAAAAAATAAGCACATGCAGCCCCAACAGCTCCACCACCTGCAATAATGACATCATACTTGTTCATTTAATGATTCTTCCATAAAAGTAAAAGGGATAGGGTCGAGCGGAAAGCGTGGCTTTATCACGCCGGTATCTTTGTCATGACCCGCTTGGTGTAGTAAATCAAGGGCAAAGCTGCTACATGTTTTGCCTTGGCAATCACCCATGCCTATTCGAGTGCGCATTTTCAGCGTTGTCAGATCTTTTACGCCCTCTGAAATCGCTTGCTTAAGTTGCCTCTTTGTCGCTTGCTCGCAGCGGCAGACCACAGTGTCATCTTGCGCTAACTCAAGCAAACCAGATTGACGCTCACTAAAACGATCAAAGCCAAATCTAAAACGCTTTATCCGGGCATGTTTACGCGCGATTTTTTGTTGTTCATTTTTCGCCTCAGTAGCACTTAATACGCCCCGCTGCTTTACGATGTTCAATGCCGCAATTTGGCCTTCACAAATTGCTGCATCAGCGCCCAGCAACCCCGTACTATCTCCTACAACATACGTCTTTTTTTGGTTGCTTTCGAACTCACTGCTAAGCGTAGGAATGTAGCCGCTTACTTTCGTATATGTATGTTCTAGTCCCAACAACATAGCAAGCTGAGTACGTGCAACAAACCCATAACCAACGCCAATAGCATCAACATCTATTGATTTTGCCTGGCTAAGGTCTGCTCGCCAATATTGATCATAAGGAGCAACTGTGACACGTTCTAAGTGCTCATCTCCCTGTGCATTGACGACGCCATAGCCATAGTGAAAAGGTATTTGATGTTTTTTTAGATAACTCATCATACTGAGGCCACTCAGCGTTAGTTTTGGCTTGTTCAACAAAGCGACGGCTTCTTTAGCCAGTTTATTAAATGCACTTGCTTCGTATACACCAATGACATTGACACCGGCTTTGTGTAATTGACAAGCAACAAGTGGCAACAGTGGTCCAGTACCTACTAACACCATTTTTGTGCCCGGTTTTACCAGCCCACTTTTAATCTGTAATTGAACACCTCCAAGTAGCATAACCCCTGGTAACTGCCAGCCAGGAAAAGGAACACTGCGCTCATGGCACCCCGTCGCTAAAATGAGTTCATCGTACTTTTGTGTTGTCAGTCCACCACTTTCATTTAACAATAATGATTGCTGTCCCTCCGGTCCTAAAACCCGAGTTTGTAATTTTAATTCGATGAATGACTTATAATTTTCGTAACGTCGACGCAGCGCACTCATCGCACGCTGCAAATTATCATCTAAGTGGGGCAAAGTGGCTGTGTTACGCAATGGCCCTCGATATATTACGCCACCAATCTTAGGCGCTTCATCAATTATGATTGATGGGATCCGATATTTTCCGAGCAGAGCTGCCGCGGCAGTACCGGATGGTCCGCCACCAACAATGACAACAGGGTTAGGCTTTTCCATGGTTTAACCCCTTATCTTTAAAGCGATTGCTCAATGTCTCGACTTGCATATTTGGTTCGACAAGTGTTTGACAAGCTCTCTGTTTGTAGCGCTTGTTAACCTTAATATGGCAGCAGTGGCACACTCCCATAGCACAATATGCTCCTGATACCACTTTGCGATCATTCTCACAAATACGCTTCATATCCGCGGCTTGTAACACCGATAAGACAGTTTCACCTTCACACGCAGTTATTGGCTGCTCATCTATGAAAACTTTAAATGTAATTGAGTCTAAGGGCGTAATATCCTTTGTACGCGTCGCTGATGTCATCTTTTTTACCTTGCATTGCCAAATGTCAATTCAGCCTAGGGTAAAAAACTGCCAATAAAAACCTATTTTTTACAACAGTTAAATATTTGTTGATCTAAATTAAGAAAGCGATAAATAGGGCCTATTTGTAATGTCATGTAATATATTTTTCCAAAAAAACGTGATCCTAAAGATTTAAAATAGTTAGTATTTTTTCATTATATTAGTAACTTAAAGCAAGTATAAAAAAATAAATCAGCCTTCTATCACTAAATTTTTTAGAACCCAACTTCAGAGCGCCCCCTAGCTAAACCAAGCCGATTTAAAAGATTAGAATTAACCTTTTGGTAATATTGTGACGCCACTATCTTCCTTAACGTGTTCTATCACCATATAAGTGTGATTTGTACCAACACCTGGAATTTCCACAATTTGTCCAAGCACTTCTCGATACTGTCGCATATCCGACACTCGGATTTTCAATAAATAATCAAACCCACCAGCCACCATATCGCATGCCACAACATGAGGTATTTCTACAACATGCTGCTTGAATGTTTCAAATACTGACTCGGTCGAGCTTTTCAATGTAATTTCGACATGTGCAACGAGCTGTTGTCCAAGCTTTTGTGCATTTAGTCTCGCAGTATATCCCTCAATATACCCTTCAGATTCCAATTTTTTTACGCGATCAAGGCAAGGACTGGGGCTTAAATTAACCGCTTTTGCTAGGTTAACATTTGAAATTCGGCCATTTTTTTGCAATTCATCCAAAATGGCTTGGTCGATACGATCTAAAACGCGGGTTTTTATTGAAGTCGTCATACAGTATAAAATGCTGAGATAAGGTCTAATAAAACACGAATTTACCGTAATTCATAAAAATAAGACAGCACATTCTGCTGCACTTTCTATACAATGCTCGGAAATTATTATGGATGTCCCTTTTTACATGAAGTTTGTTTCTGCTAGCAAAGGGGCTAAAATTTAACCACCACAAAATTACGCAGCGCTCATTCTATATAATGAGGCAAGAAAGCAATCGCAGCCCTTGGCTCTGCTTTCTGTAGTATTTAGGTTTTCAATAGAGGGTTTAACCTATGCTATTTCAAGGCGACTTAACAACCCAGTGTCCGATCCGTCAAAAGATCCGTGACTTCTACCGCATTGATGAAGAAACTGTTATCGATCACATTTTACCATTGGCAGAGGTCGGTGTTTCTGCCCGTACTCGCGCATGGGAACGTGCTCGTCAGATGGTATTAAATATCCGTAAAGACCAGCACGGTCAAGGCGGTGTAGACGCACTACTAGAAGAGTACTCTCTATCTTCTGAAGAAGGTGTTGTACTGATGTGTTTAGCAGAAGCACTTTTACGTGTGCCTGATGCACAAACACAAGATATGTTAATTCGCGATAAGTTGAGCAAAGGGGACTGGAGCGCACACTTAGGCAATAGCGATTCACTATTTGTAAATGCATCAAGTTGGGGCCTATTGTTAACTGGTAAAATGGTTAACTACGCGGACAAAAATAAAGAAGAACAATTTGGTTTACTAAAGCGCACCATGGGTCGTATTGGTGAACCAGCTATTCGTAAATCAGTGCAGTATGCAATGAAGATCATGGGCCAACAATTTGTTATGGGCACCACGATTGAAGCCGCACTTGAACGCGCAAAAGAAAAAGAAGCCACAGGCTACGCATACTCATACGATATGCTAGGTGAAGGCGCACGTACTATGGCTGATGCAGAGCGTTACTTCAACAGCTATATGACTGCTATTCATGTCATTGGTAAAGCGGCAAACGGTCGTGGTCCAATTAAGAGCCCAGGTATCTCTGTAAAACTATCAGCTATCCACCCACGTTATGAATTTACGCACCGTGATCGTGTTATTGAAGAGCTTGTGCCTAAACTTAAAGAATTAGCACTTGCAGCAAAACAGTATGACATCAACTTCACTGTGGATGCCGAAGAAGCTGATCGTTTGGATATCTCTTTAGATATCATCAAAGCGGTGTTCTCAGATGACGCACTGGGTAATTGGAACGGCTTTGGCCTTGCAGTGCAAGCATACCAAAAACGCGCTATTTGGGTTATCGATTGGTTAGAGGCGTTATGTCGTCGCGTTGGTCGCAAGATGATGGTTCGTCTTGTAAAAGGTGCTTACTGGGATACTGAAGTTAAACTGACGCAAACTGATGGTCTTGAAGACTTCCCTGTTTTCACCCGTAAAGCAACGACTGACGTCTCTTATAAAGCATGTGCTATCAAACTCATGAACGCACGTGAAGTGATTTTCCCTCAGTTTGCAACGCATAACGCATACTCTGCTGCAACTATCCTTGAACTTGCCAATGGTGAATTCAATAACTTCGAGTTCCAGTGTCTACACGGCATGGGTGACTCACTGTACAACCAAGTAGTAACAGAAGACAAAGTACAGTGTCGTGTTTACGCACCTGTTGGTCAGCACGAAGACCTACTTGCTTACCTTGTTCGTCGTCTCCTTGAAAATGGCGCTAACTCGTCATTCGTAAATGCAATTGTTGATGAATCAATACCTGTTGAATCATTACTTGAAGATCCAGTAGAAAAGATCCAACGAGTTAAACACAAGCGCAACATGCAGATCACATTGCCTATCGACCTATACGGCGAAGAGCGTAATAACTCTAAAGGGTTAGATTTAACCAACATCAATCACATCACGCCAATGCGTGACAACTTACAAAAGTGGGTTGATGATAACCTGATCACTGCAGCGGATGTGCCTGAAGGTCACGAAGCAGTATTGAACCCAGCAAACCACAGCGAAGTTGTTGGCTCTATCCGCCACCAAGATGCACAAGAAATGCAACAGCTTGTTGCTAGCGCAGAAGCCGCTTTTGCAACTTGGTCACAGACGCCAGTAAGCGAACGTGCAGAAATTCTGCGACGCACAGGTGATGCACTTGAGCGTCATCGTGATGAACTTATCGCGATGTGTATCAAAGAAGCGGGTAAAATCACCCAAGATGGCATCGATGAAGTACGCGAAGCCGTTGATTTTTGCCGCTACTACGCAGCAAAAGCAGAAGAACTTGCACTGGATGAGCGCTTTAGCCCACGCGGTGTGATCTTATGTATCAGCCCTTGGAACTTCCCACTGGCAATCTTCCTTGGACAGGTTGCTGCAGCTATCGTTACTGGTAATACAGTTATCGCAAAACCTGCAGAGCAAACATCACTAGTTGCGCTTCGTACCATTGAGCTAATGGAAGAAGTCGGTTTACCAAAAGGTATCGTACAGCCTGTTATCGCTCGCGGTAGTGAAGTTGGTAAGCATATCGTGCCTGATACACGTGTCCAAACGGTGATGTTCACTGGCTCTACTGAAACGGGCACACGTATTTCACAAACATTGGCTGAGCGCGGTGGCGTTCAAGTGCCGCTGATCGCAGAGACAGGTGGTCAAAACTGTATGATCGTTGACTCAACGGCACTGCCTGAGCAGGTTGTTGATGACGTTATCTCTTCAGGTTTCCAAAGCGCTGGCCAGCGCTGTTCTGCACTTCGTGTACTCTTTGTACAAGAAGAGATCGCAGACAAAGTGATCAACATGATCAAAGGCGCAATGCAAGAATTGCACATTGGCGATCCTGCACATCTGTCTACTGATGTGGGTCCAGTGATTGACCAGAAGGCCTTGAATGCACTAAATGAACACGTTGAATACCTAAAAGGTAATGCAACACTACATTATGAGTGTTCACTACCTGATATGGGTGATAACGGTCACTTCTTCTTTGCACCACGCTTATATGAGATCAGTGACCTTTCAGTGCTGAAAAAAGAAGTATTCGGTCCATGTGTTCACGTGATCCGCTTTAAGGGCAGTGATATCGATAATGTGATCGATCAAGTAAACAGCACAGGCTTTGGTCTTACAATGGGTATCCATACACGTATCGAAGAGCGTGCACAATACCTCGCTAAGCTATCTCGTGCGGGTAACATCTACGTAAACCGCAATATGATTGGTGCTGTAGTTGGAGTACAACCATTTGGTGGTCGTGGCCTTTCTGGTACTGGTCCAAAAGCAGGTGGTCCAAACTACATTGCCCGTTTGGTAAAAGAAAACCAAGCAGAGCAAAACATTCAGGCGACTAACCTTAAAATAGATAACGAAGAGATCACGGCTTACCAAGGTGCGCAAGAGCAAGTATCACGCATGATGTCGCTATCAAAACGTGATGAGAAGGCTTGGCGTGCAATGCCACTGAACAACCGTGTATCAGCGGTGCGTCAGCTACTGGCTAAACTTGCTAACGTTGAGATCTTAGATAACCTTGCCGATGATTTGAATAAGACACTGGCTGATGCGCGTGAGCAGCTTATCCGTGTTGAAAAGCGTCTAGATACCGTAATTGAATTACCAGGCCCAACAGGTGAATCAAATACATTACGCTACGAATCGCGCGGCTGTGTGGTTTGTTATGCAGATAAAGACACCTCTTTCAACTTCTGGGTGCTTTCTGTGATCACTGCATTAGCATCAGGTAACACTGTTATCACTGTCGTTTCTGACTTATTCCATGAAGAAGCGATCGCGTTTAGAGACAAGCTACTAAGCAGTGGCATTGCTGAGGGCGTACTTCAGGTTGCTAAGCTAAACCAGCTACCAGCAATCCTGGCCCATGAGCACCTAGCTGGCGCAGTCGTTGGCAATGGTTGTGAGCGCAAAGGCTATGTCAGCACCCAACTTGCAGCCCGCAGTGGTGCCATCTTGCCTGTGATCAGTGCAGAGTACTACGACACGCTACTAGGACGTCTCGTTACTGAAAAAACCATCAGTATCGACACTACCGCATCAGGTGGTAACACATCACTGATGACATTGGTTGAAGACGATGCCTAACTTTGGCATTCAGTAACCTCTTTAAAAAGCCAGCACAAGCTGGCTTTTTTGTTTCTGGATAAAATTCAGCCTGCCAGCTCATTATTTACCATACATAAAATCAACAAGTTAACATCACTGATGTAAAGTGAGTTAACTTTTGTAAAACACAAATTACAAACTTTCATTTTGATTTGCAGCAAAACTATTTCAATTTTTCCCAGTCCAGTATATTGTGCCTGTTTCTCTCACAAATATAGGGGCAATTTGTGCTTAATAATAAAACGCTAGGTAGTATGCTCATTGTCGCAGGTACGACAATTGGCGCAGGCATGCTGGCGCTGCCAATTGCATCAGCAGGACTTGGGTTTTCAACCTCGCTAATATTGATCATTGCAACTTGGTTGTTAATGACCTACACCGCCCTGCTCATGCTAGAAGTGCATCAATTTGCAAATAAAGAAGCTACACTGAACACCTTAGCAAAGCAAATTCTCGGTAAAAAAGGCCAATACATTGCAAACTTCTCTATGGTATTCCTGTTTTACGCTTTATGCGCAGCCTATATCGCAGGTGGCGGCTCTCAACTACAAGAAAAGCTCAGTAGCTTTACAGGGATGGATATTGCGCCGCAAGTTGGTTCTATTGTTTTAGCATTACTGGTTGCCACAATCGTCGCACTAGGTACCAGCACCGTTGATAAGTTGAACAGAATACTATTCACAATAAAAATAATTGTCTTGGCAAGCTTATTCTTTGTTCTTACGCCTTATGTCCATGGCCAACACCTACTCAACATGCCTATGGAACAAGGCCTTATCCTATCTGCTATCCCAGTTATTTTTACTTCATTTGGCTTTCATGGTTCTATTCCATCGATTGTTAAATACGTTGGTTTAGACATAAAAACTTTACGTCGAGTTATGATTGCGGGTGCTGCTCTGCCATTGACTATTTACGTTTTTTGGCAGTTGTTAAGTCAAGGTGTCATGGCACAAGAGGCACTGCTACAAAGCGCTGGTTTACCCGGTTTTGTCGCCGCGATTTCGAATATTGCACACAATAGCCAAGTACATACTTTTGTGACCATCTTTGCTGATCTGGCACTCGCCACATCATTTTTAGGTGTAAGCCTTGGACTCTTTGACTTTTTTGCCGACGCATTCAAGCAACAAAATTCAGGGTTAGATAGAGTAAAAACCGCACTGATCACCTTCACTCCACCGCTGGGGTTTGCATTATTCTACCCTCAAGGTTTTATCATGGCCTTAGGCTACGCTGCGATAGCCTTAGTTGTTTTAGCCGTTTTTCTACCTGTCGCCATGGTGTGGCAACAACGAAAAGTACAAAATTCAGGTTATCAAGTACAAGGTGGCAATCTCGGATTAATATGTGCCGGTTTATGTGGTGTATTAATTATTTCAGCACAAGGTCTGCAAATGTTTGGCGTGATCCCAGCTCTGGGGTAAATGCAAAAATGGATTAGGCACTCAGCCTAATCCATCTCAAAATGTAAGAACGCGTTACTACTTTTTACAATTCAAGTGTCGCTTTAACTACCCTGATATGAATATAATTGACTCACTTACCAAGGAGTTAATTATGATTAGGGTTACAATGGCTACCGTGCCATTATTGCTACTGAGCGCATGTGGTGGTGAAAGCGACACACCGCTGCAAAAAGATAACACTGCACAGCCAAATACACCGACAACACAACAGCCTAGTAATGACTGTGGCGCCAACTTCACAGCCGAACGCTCGCTCAATCAATTTGAGTTTTCCAGTGTATTTTGGCATGCAGATAGCGAAGTGTTACAACCTAAACCAGAATTTAGACTCTATGCCGATAAACACTCTTTAGGGGCAACTCACACACTTTCATCAGACGAGACCCTGTGTATGTTGAGCGCAGCAGTATTTGGCTCGACCAGTGCTGAAACTTGGCAAGGCGCCAGCAACAGCAGTTTCAAGCAAGGAGAGCTATTTTACTATGCGCCCGAGCTAATTTTTAACACCCCTCTACCTGACTTTACGTCTTTAGCAGATTGGCGCAATAAAGGTCAACCGAGTACTGTCAGTCAACCGATTGAAGCGGTTAAACTAACAATTCACTACAGAGACAGAGATAATAATCTCATCACTTTTGGTGACCAAAACACCACAGCAGCTAAATTGGTATGCAATAACTCCACACTGGACCTAACTCTCCAAGTTCAGCCAGTCATCGCGACTGCAGTAAGTAAAATGGACCCAGCCTATTGTGAAGAAAAGCAAGTTGGGTTAGAGAGTGAAACACATTGCTTAGCAGTCGCTATTGTTCAAGAAACGGGGTTAGAAAACTGTCAGCTTGACTCAACAAGCGCAATAATACCGGATCAAACTGGGAATAAATCGACAGTGAAAATTGCGGGCTCTTTAATATTTAACTCTGGCACAGACGCAGCTCTGAAAGTAAACAACATCAAAATATAAACCTTAATAAGGCAAACTAGCTCTTTGGTTTAATTATTTAAAGAGCCATTTTTCCATTTGATTTTCTGGCTAAAATGCCAAATTAATGGAGCAAAACAAAGAATAATTGTCACTGTATTTACAATGGGTAATACTGACTTATATAGATACGTTGAGTAACTTAAATCCATTAGATGTCTATCGACAAGGCGGAAAAGCTGTAACACCGGTGCAGGTAAAACGACTAATTGCACCATGATACTTTGCCACATATACATCTTGTCTTTTAAAGCCCAATAAGCAACGATGGCGATAAATACAATGTCGTTCAGCGCCCAAATAATATACCGATAAACAATGCCGCTATCAAACGACAATATGGGCCCATATGTAAAGTTTCCGGCGACATAAAAAACAAGACAGAGAAAAGAATAGCGGAATGCCGCTTTATCCTTGATAACAATAAAGATACAGCATGCAACAAAGGCAAGCAGTGTTAGAGAGTCATCAAGAACAGTGATAAATGTATTGTGAA
Source organism: Pseudoalteromonas luteoviolacea NCIMB 1944 (assembly GCF_001625565.1). Classification (GTDB taxonomy): domain Bacteria; phylum Pseudomonadota; class Gammaproteobacteria; order Enterobacterales; family Alteromonadaceae; genus Pseudoalteromonas; species Pseudoalteromonas luteoviolacea_F. The sequence continues at coordinate 334,502 of NZ_AUXS01000015.1, read as the reverse complement.
ACTCATCACTGTTCAAATAAGAAACTAGATCGCTTTTGAACACGTTAGCTCACTTAATCAGGCGAAAAAGTTATTTTTCTTCACCGTTACCACCATCGCTACCAGTTCCATTACCACCAGGCATATCGGCAAATTTATATAATTTAGACATAAAAACTCCCTTAAACATTTTTAAAAAAAAGCTATAGTACGGTAGCCCAAATTGCGCTTAGACGCAATCTTTTCTAGTTACTTTCCCTTCTAACCTCAATAGGATCAGACTCTTTCGCTTTACCTTGTAAAATTGATATCTCTACCCGGCGATTGCGCTTTCTGTCCACATCGTTGGCATTTGGTACTAAAGGACGAGTATCCGCATGGCCAACCACAACCATTCTATTTTTGTCAAAACCACTGACTGTTTGCATTTCACTCGCCACGGCGACCGCTCGGGTTGCTGATAGGTCCCAATTATTGAAATATAACTCATTGGAAACTTGGAAGTCGTCGGTGTGTCCAGATACGGTTATCTCCCCCGGTACATCTTTGAGCAACTCTGCAATATCATGTATTACCGGTTTAAATTTAGGTTGTAAAAAAGCACTGCCCGACGGGAATGAACCGTTTTCTTGGATCCTAATGATAATTTGTTGGCCTAGTGACTCTAATTCTATCGCCCCATCCATAATTTGCTTTTCTAACTGCTGGGAGATTTTTTTGACTAGCTCGTTAACCTGTTCCTGATCCGCAGCAGCAACGGCTTGCGTCATCGATTGTTCTTGTGCCGTACTGGCTGATTCACCGCCTCGCTTATTACCCCGCTGCTCTTGGCGTCCACCAGCCGAGCTCTCTTCACCTGCTTGGAACTCTAACATTTGCTGGGTCATTTCTACCGTTTGTTGCTGAATGGTTTCAATGGGAGTCGGCTCAGGTTTACCCGGTGTAAACTCCATTGCGATGACACTTGTACCTTTGGGAATATCTTTAACCTCAATTTTGTTCTGAACACCAAAAGCAAACTTCATTGAACCTGCAATCTGCTTAAATTTCAGAACGTCCATCTCAGAAAACGCCAGTAGCAGAACGAAGAAACACATTAGCAGAGACATAAGATCTGCGAACGTCCCCATCCATGCAGGCAACCCTGGGGGCGGGCATTTACATTCGTTCTCGTCTGACATTATTTACTCCTCACCACCATCACCACGTTTAGACTCTGGCAGGTAGTTTTTCAAAATGCCTTCAATTACTTTTGGATTTTGACCATCTTGGATCCCCAAGATTGCATCCAAGATCAGCCGCTGATTTCGCTCTTCTTCATCTTTTCTAAGTTCTAGCTTAACTTGAATCGGAATAGCTACAACGTTGGCTAAAAATGCACCGTAGAGTGTCGTTAATAGTGCAACAGCCATCGCAGGTCCAATTGCTTTGGGGTCATCCATATTAGATAGCATTGCCACTAAGCCAATCAGCGTACCGATCATTCCCATGGCGGGTGCGATATCTGCGAGTGATTTAAATAGCCCAGCACCTAGTTCATGTCGATTTGCGGTCAGTGCGATGTCTTTTTGCAAAGTTGCCCGGACCACATCAGCATCGTGTCCATCGACCAGCATATCGACACCCTTTCTCATAAATGGGTTGGGAATTTCAGCTTCTTCTAATGCGAGAAATCCCCCCTTACGTGCAGAATCTGCAAGCTCTACAGCTTTTTCAATTAATTCCTCTGGCGTTTCTATTTTAAACATAAACGCCTTACCAGCCACTTTACCAATGCCTAAGAACTGCGCCAATGTAAAGTTAGACAACACAATAAAGATAGAGCCACCAAATACAATAACGACTGACGGGGTATTGTAAAACATGGCAAGTTGCCCATCACTACTGAGTACCATAGACATGACAATAAGACCTATAGCACCTAGGATACCTATAACGGTTGCTAAATCCACACACCCTCCAAAGGCATTTATTCGTGAGATATCACGCAGTTATTCTTATACGTTGAGTTATCGGCAGGTTTTGCAATAACTTAATTCAATTATATTAAAAAGCCTTTAAATTGCGAGAATTAACCCAAACTATCAGATCAATTTCGCAATGATAGCCAATAAAAAAGTCTATCAGATACTTTGACCTCAATCTTTATAACCCATAAAATTGGCTTCCTAAAGTTTTGCTTGAGAGTGAATAAAAATATGGCAGTCAAAAAACCGGAAAACATGAGCTTTGAAGAAGCTGTCAACGAGCTCGAGTCGATCGTACAAGAAATGGAACACGGAGAGCTAACGTTGGAGCAATCCCTAAAACAGTTTGAACGAGGAATTAAACTCACTCAAGCCTCTAACCATAAACTTCAACAAGCAGAACAGAAAGTCAATATTTTACTCGCCAATGACGAAGCTAGCGCGCCGAGCGAGTTTTCCGATCAGGTAGATTAACTGCGTGGAATTACATCAAAGATTAAGCATCGCCAAACAAGATGTCGAAAAAACAATAAACGCTTATTTTGAACAAGACTTGGATACCGATGCAACGGCAAAGGCAGCTGCGCTCTATTCGATTAGTAACGGTGGAAAACGACTGCGACCATTTTTAGTTTACGCCACTGGCGAAATGCTCGGTGCTAACATTGAAGATTTGCATATTGCCGCAGCAGCGGTCGAGTGTATCCACAGTTATTCTCTCGTCCATGATGATTTACCAGCAATGGATGATGACGACCTTAGACGTGGAAAACCGACCTGCCACATTGCATATGATGAGGCTCAGGCAATACTAGCCGGAGATTCATTACAAACACTGGCCTTTGAATTACTTGCATCACACCAGTTTGATGTGCCAGCTCAGCAGCAGCTCGCTATGATTAAAGTATTGGCACAAGCCTCTGGGTTGCAAGGTATGGTGGGTGGGCAAGCACTAGATATTGCGGCAACAAATGCGCAGATCAGTATTGAAGCACTCGAACACATACACAGATTAAAAACCGGCGCACTGCTTAATTGCGCCATTGAATTAGGGGCACTTTGTGCACCGAACACAACAGAATTAACACGTAGTCAGTTAAAGGACTTTGGATTAGCTATTGGACTAGCGTTTCAGGTTCAAGACGATATTCTCGATATTGAAGGCGATACACACACGCTCGGTAAACCACAAGGGTCCGACTTAGAACATAATAAGTCGACTTACCCGGCATTACTGGGCATGGAAGGGGCAAAAGCGAAAGCGCAGGCGCTTATCACTCAGGCGCTAGCTGCACTGGATAACATTGATGCAGATACGCGCCTACTTGCAGAACTAGCAAGATACATAATCGCTCGAGATCATTGATATTCGCACCGACCTAAATGACTATTTGATGACAAGTTCCTTTTAAATTTATAAAACTATCGGCAAGCTTTGTATATAATTGGGCAAGGTTTGCTAAGGATATTACAAATAATATGACTCTTGATAGTAGCAAGTATCCATTATTGGCATTAGTTGATCAGCCTCAACAGCTAAGGCAGTTACCTCAGCACAAGCTGAATGACTTTAGTGCAGAGCTGAGAGGCTATTTATTAGACTCTGTGTCGCAGAGCAGTGGCCACTTAGCGTCAGGTTTAGGTACCGTTGAACTCACCGTCGCACTCCACTACGTATATAATACCCCAGTTGATAGACTCGTTTGGGATGTAGGCCATCAAGCCTATCCACATAAAATCTTAACTGGCCGTAAAGAACAGATGCATACCATTCGCCAAAAAGATGGCTTGCACCCTTTCCCGTACCGCGAAGAAAGCGAATTTGATACTTTCAGTGTTGGCCATTCTAGTACATCGATCTCGGCAGCACTTGCTATGGCTATCGCGGCTGAAAAAGAAGGGAAAAACCGCAAAACCGTAGCAGTGATTGGCGATGGCGCAATGACCGCAGGTATGGCTTTTGAAGCGATGAACCACGCTGGTGATGTTAAATCAGATATGCTGGTTATCTTGAATGACAACGAAATGTCTATTTCAGAGAACGTTGGTGCATTGAACAACCACTTCGCTCGTATTTTATCCGGCAGTTTTTACACTAATATCCGTGAAGGCGGTAAAAAACTGCTGTCAGGCGTCCCACCGGTTAAAGAGCTTGCCAGTAAAATGGAAGAGCACTTAAAAGGCATGGTGATCCCAGGCACCTTCTTCGAAGAGCTTGGCTTTAACTACATCGGTCCCATCGATGGCCACGATGTCGATATGTTGGTAGATACGCTGAGAAATATGCGCAACCTAAAAGGTCCGCAACTGCTGCACGTCAAAACTCAAAAAGGTAAAGGTTACCAACCGGCTGAAGCAGATCCGATCGGCTATCACGGTGTACCAAAGTTTGATCCTAGTATTCACAAACTACCAAAAAGTAAGCCGAGTGCGCCAACATTCTCAAAAGTGTTTGGTGATTGGCTATGTGATATGGCAGAGCAAGACCCTAAGTTAATGGCCATCACCCCAGCAATGCGTGAAGGCTCTGGTATGGTACGCTTTTCTAAAGAGCATCCAAGTCAGTACTTTGATGTTGCCATCGCAGAGCAACATGCAGTCACATTAGGAGCTGGTTTTGCATGCGAAGGGCTCAATCCAGTAGTAGCTATCTACTCAAGCTTCCTGCAACGTGCTTACGACCAAGTTATTCATGACGTGGCAATTCAGGATCTGCCCGTGCTATTTGCAATAGATAGAGCTGGCATCGTTGGTGCTGATGGAGAAACTCACCAAGGTGCTTACGATTTAAGCTTTATGCGATGTATCCCTAACTTGGTGATCATGGCTCCGAGTGACCTCAATGAGTGTCGACAAATGCTCTACACTGGACATTTACTCGATAAACCCGCTGCTGTGCGCTATCCAAGAGGTTCAGCTGGTGACGTTGAGCCCAGCTCAGAGATGGTCCAATTACCAATAGGCAAGGCGAATACCGTTCGAGAGGGCCAGAAACTGGCTATCTTAAACTTTGGAACATTACTGGACAACGCCCGCAGTGTTGCGCAGCAATTGGATGCAACGCTGATTGATATGCGCTTTGTTAAGCCACTGGATGAATCTTTGTTGACCACCCTTGCGCAAACTCACACGCACTTTATCACCCTTGAAGACAATGCCATCGCGGGCGGTGCAGGTAGCGCAGTCAGTGAGTTTTTGGCACAGCAAAATATAGCGCGTCCGGTTAAACACTTGGGTATCCCTGATGAATTCATCAAACACGGTACACAAGACCAAATGCACAGCGAAATGGGCCTCGACAGTGAGGGGATCCTAGCAACTGCAACTAGCTGGATTGCCAGTTAATTAGATGTCGGGTGACTGCTGAAGCTGTCACCCTACTTTTACACCTTAACCCCTAACCACTCACTAGCAACAGTATTCTTTCGTAGTATCACAGCGCTGAAATAATCACACAATAAAACATACCAACCTCTATTAATGCCTAATTAACAACAATACACATCCAGCTTTATAACTTTGTTGTGTATTTTAGAGTTTTCCCCTTGTTCAATGATTACCTCACTACCTAAAAAGCTATGGCAGTGAAAAAATTGGTGAAAAATTAATATAATCATTAAAAAACAAATATAATCATGGTGATACATAAGTATCAAAACATAAAACGAGCATATTAAAAGCAACGAACATGCCGCAAGTATGAAATCAGTTAAATGAGACTGTGAATTTTACTACTCATTAAACAGCTTCTTAGGGGAAAATCAGCCCTCTATGAAACATTTCATATTGTTGCATGAACAATAGACAGTATTAATTTAATGTGATAAAAATTTGTGAAAATTACAGCTCATATACGAAGTTAGTACTTTGTAAGCCATGGTTTAGTTTCGTAATTGCGCCGATGATATTTGAGCATGCTGGATAGCTCTGTGCGCTAAATTGGTTAAACAGCTAGAGAACAACTTTTAGATTGTTACCAAGTGAGTACCGATTAGAGCCAATCACACTTGTCATACATGGTTGTCTTTTAAATATTGTAACTGAGTAACGGAATAGGTGTTAAAAGGAAGAGGAAATGGTGGATTTTTTTGCAAGATATATCACAGGCGATGACCTAAGAGCACTGCGTAAGAAAAAAGGGGTAACAACAGCAATCATGGCAAAACATCTTGGTGTTTGTCGTAAAACCTACGAAAATTGGGAAAGAGATGTAGGGCAGCCAAAGTTAAATCAATTTTTTGCCATTTGTGCATTTTGCTCTATTGACCTCAGCGAGTTAATTACGAAAATAAGAAGCCACCAAAGTTCTTAACTGCTTATGCTGCTATTTATAATTCTGGTAATAGGTTCTGTGATAGATGCTTTAGAACCTATTTCAGGACTAGGGTAGTATCCTTATTTTAGCGTCGAGGCCATCAATTGTTTTAACCGTCTTTTCATTTGCTCTAGTCCCCCATCCAGAATGGTTATAGCTTATACACTATTTATATTGATAAAGTTTCATGTTTATCAAATAACTGAAAAATAAAACCTTATCATCGGCTCAAAAAGCAACCTCAAAATCACGCTTGCATTTAAATTCATATTTTTATCAATATAAATTTCGATACAACATGATAAGGAAAGTTGCTATGTTCAAGCACTCAATTTCAAGCATATTTTATTTGCTGTATATTACCCTCTTCAGCGGTAATGCAGTTGCAGTAAACTACTCAGTCGGTGTAACTTATTTTACCGCAACTGATTACAGCCGAACGGAAAAGTTAACACCAAATAATGCAGACTATCGCGATATACTGATCAAGATTTGGTATCCAACAACGACGCCTGATTCAAAAAATACTAGCTACCTACACTATCACACCGATCAATTCCCTTATTCAACTGCTAGGCCCTCCAATTTTGACCGACAGTTACACCAGTATCTAAAAACATTGCCGTTTGAATTATATAAAAATGCACCTCTTGCCAACCGCTCAAGCCCCTTTCCTATTGTAATGTACTCGCACGGATATCAATCTACTGTGGAAGACAAAGAAATATTAATGATAGAGCTAGCTCAAAAGGGCTTCATTGTGGTCAGCGTAGGTCACCCTCATCACGCCCAATTTGTCACCCAAAGCCACAATCGCAGTGCCACATATGACCCTGATGCACGTGCGAATGACTTCTATATTAGTGAACTAGCAGATGTTAACTTTGATGAGCTGGTTGCTGAGTTAGACTCTTTGGCCGGAATTGAACTCAGTGATGAACAAGTTGCGCGCGTATATCAATTGATGAGCTGGACCGAGGGCGATCGAAAAGCACTCAGTACTTGGGTTGCTGATATGCACTTTGCACTCGATCAAATGACTCGCCTACAGTATGGACAGTATTGGGGGATGCATTATCTGGGTGAGCACCTACAGACCTTTAAAGGTAAACTTGATCTTTCCCGTTTAGCAGCAGTTGGACTCTCATTTGGTGGCCCAACAGTTGCCGCCTTTTGCGAGCAAGTATATCAATGTAAAGCAGCCATCAATTTTGACGGGCTTCATTTTAATTTATCGCCTACCGTACCCTCTACAAAGCCATATTTAATGATGCATTCGGAACTACCGCTAAGTGCAGATCACAGTGTCGTATTTAAGCAACAAATCGCAGACACCTACATGATGCAAATTGACGGCGCGCTGCACTGGGACTTTTCTGACTACCCTTATGTTTTTCCGCAAGATAGAAACCAAGCATATCTGGGAAGTATTGACCCTTACCTAGTCACTGACATCGTAAATTCAACCAGTTTGAAATTTATCGATTTATACCTAAATAATACAGGTACGCACACCGAGCTTATCCAGCACTTAGAAAGCTTCCCAGAAATTCAATATCAATCCAAACAAGGTCAATAATATCTAGTAAAAGCAGACAAAACCTTGATAACCCGTTATTCGACTCTCTTTAATACCGCTGACACTCAAGGTTTTGGCACATATCAAGTCTCTCGTTCTGATGCCCTTCTTCTGTCGAAGCTGGGCAACTCTGTGCGTTTTTACCTGCTATTTTTTGGCTTTTTGACTGTTCCAGACAATACTTAGATCCAATTATACAGCCATATAAAGGCCTGCTCATGCCACACCAATCGAAAGACATGGAAGAAATGCTGTTTTTTAGTCAAATGCTTAACGAGTGCTCTCCACTGGAGTTGTTAAAACAAATCCTAATGCACTCTCATCACGCGATAGTGATCACTGACGCAGATCCAAGTGCAGGTTATCGGATCATTTATGCAAACCCTGTATTTTGTCGCCATACCGGATACGAGTTGGCCGAGCTGGTCGGAACATCCCCTCGAATACTACAAGGACCAAAAAGTAATCGACGGGTAATAGATAAACTCACTCCCGCACTGCAAGAAAAAGGCTTTTTTTATGGCGCCTCTATTAATTACCGCAAAGATGGCAGCATGTATCCTGTGGAGTGGAATATTTCTGAAATTAAAAATGAACAGGGTGACGTCACTCACTACATCTCAATGCAAAAGGATTTAAGCAACTTCCACCGCCTAGCGAAGCAAGTTAAGAAAAGTAATGAGAGCTTTAAAGATTTTTACCTTTCAACCACTAAAAAAGACAAAGAGGCGCAGAGCAAAGACGTCTTAGAATCATTGAAAGACAACCAAAAAATTTATGCTGGTGGGCTGAGAACTGACGAAAATGCAGACTTATTTGAAGATGCCTTTTTCGACTTTTCCCCAGATGAAATGGGGGCTTTGGGACACAAGGTAGACAAAGGCTTACTCAGTGCGGACGATTTTTGGCGCGAAAACCCCATCGATGATGAAGACGTTTCTTCACTGGTCGAATCTATTCAAGAAGTGGATGTTGAGCTTGGATTATTGCAATCCCAAGGAAAAAGCAAAGAACGCCTAGAGCACATTGCCAACGGGTTTAAGGAAGTCGCTAACAACCTGTACTTTTGCGTTGAATTTAACGATGGCGCGTTGATCATAGATGAAGTTGCCAATGTATTAATGGTACTTCCAATAGACTATGACTTTCCGATTGAAATGTTGGTTACCTTCAACAAAGAAGTTTACGAGTGGTTGGACGGAGCCGTAATTAGCAAAAATACTAGCAATATCTTCGAAGGTGAAAACAATACCATCGCAGCTGGAAACCAACTGTTATTGTTTCTCAAATAAGTAGTTTGGCCGAACAGCTGTGTTCGGCCAAAAATAGGCTTTACTGATCGTTTTTGTGATGCATTCTGGCGAGGAATTTACGTTTTCTTTTCGCAATTTTGTCGCGCTGCTCCTCTGTGAGAATATGATGGATAGCATGCTTCGCTTCCAGCATAGTCAGCATAAATGCCTGTTTTTTTGGTGAGTGTGTTTCTAGTAACAATTGAGCTTGTGCTTTATCAAAAGTTTCAGCTTCGATGATTGACTTGAATGCTTGCCGCGGTTTCTCTGGGTAAGACTCTTTTAAATCTTCTAGCTGCGCTTTATAAGTAGTAAAAACTGTCTTTAATTTTGTTTGCTGCTCTTGGGTCAATGCAAGATGACGTATGGCTTTTTCCGACAATAGTCGCTTTTCTAAATGTGCAAACGGCTTCATATGGTGATGTTTTGCTTTAAGCTCATGACTGTTTGCGTCACCTGCTAAAGCACTCAGTGGGATCATACCCACACTCATACAACTGGCTAGTAATAGGCTGGCTAATTTATTCATCAAAGTATCTCCGGTTGATTGCTGGTAAGCGATAAGTCGCTCTTACTCCTTTTAATTGAGAGCGTCCTGTTTAACGACAGGGTTTACTTTAGCAAGCCAAAAGAAAAGCAACGTCAAGCCTACGTAAAGTTTTGTCAAAAGTAATTAACAAGACTTCTCACCCCAGTTATTTTCCTTAAAAATGTGCAAACAATATTAAACCTGACAAATTACCGTCACGATGGGTAAAGAAGTGTAAATTCAATTCGAAGCCTTTTATAGTTAAGTAAAATGAATACTCCAACAATAGGTTAATGAGATTTATGAGTACTTCTGTCCTGATCATCGATGATGACCAATCACTATGTGAGCTACTTTGTGAATATTTAGAGGGAGAGCAATTCACTGTTGAGTGCAAATATGATGGGGAACAGGGTCTACAAAGTGCGTTGACGAATGAATATGCGGTAATATTGTTGGACGTCATGATGCCAAAAAAAGATGGCTTCGAGGTGCTCAAAGCGCTGAGAGCACAAAAGATGACGCCAGTGATAATGTTGACCGCAAAAGGCGATGATTTTGACCGTATCTTTGGCCTTGAACTAGGTGCCGATGACTATATACCTAAGCCCTTCAATCACAGAGAATTACTCGCTAGGATCAAAGCCATCACTCGCCGCGTCGCGCATCTCACACAAAACAATTCACATCTCCAACTAGAGGTCCATGGCCTAGTATTAGATATGGCTTCAAGAACAGTGTGTTTAAACGGCCATCCCATTTCGCTTACTGGAACCGAGTACGAAGTATTGTACCAATTGATGAAAGCGGCCGGAGAGGTAGTCAGCAAACAAACTCTATGTCAAAGTGTGCTCGGCCGCCCACTGGTTGCATACGATCGCTCTGTCGACATGCACGTCAGTAATGTACGTAAAAAACTGGCTCAACACAGCAGTCATACATTTATTAAGACCTTGCGTGGTTCTGGGTATATTTTTTTAACGGCTTAACATGAAAAAGTTTTTAGCAATTAAAGTATTTTTTTGGTTCTGGCTGACAGTGCTGTGCACAATTTTGCTGCTGATCAGCATTAGTTTGTTGCAGCCTGATATGCTGGCAACAAAAGATATTTCGCCACCAATGCTAAAAAACTTATTCCACCTTAAAAAGTCACTTAAGCGACATATTGAGCGAGCGCCAGAGCAATCTATTGAATATGTGATCTCCAATCGACGCCATGCGAGGCGTGCCAAAGTTTACTTAAAACACCGCGAAGCAGAGAAGAGCCTTGTCAGTACACAAACCTTGTATGAGTATGACTTAGCACTTTTAAATTTTGCGATCGATGGTGAACCCAAGGTCATCAATACTGAGAAGTTTCGCGCATATGGCCCACTTAAAATTCAACTCCGTGGTGATGAATTCCAGCTTTTTATGGTGTTAGACAATCGTGAAGGTGACCTATTTTTAAAAGTTCGACTAATGCCGCAATGGTTAAAACTCTTGGTATTGTTACTTGCAAGTATGTTACTCAGTTATTGGTTTGCCAGAGGACTACTCAAACCTATCCGACAATTACAATTGGCCGCAGCTAAACTTGCTCATGGAAAACTTGATGCACGTGCTAACGTAGATAGCCGTCGCCAAGATGAGTTGGGGCAATTGGGAAAGGACTTTGACACCATGGCGTCACAGCTTGAATCCCAAGTACTCAGCCAAAAGCGTCTACTCGCAGATATTTCACATGAACTGCGCTCTCCGCTGACCCGCTTGCAAATGGCAACAGGTATTGCTGCAGGCAAAGCGAGCGGCGATCTAGACTGTTACCTACAGCGAATAGAAAAAGAGTCTCAACTATTAGAGCATATGTTAAGTGATATTTTGCAACTCTCTAAACTAGAATCGGGGAACAATCATTTTGAACCTCACCCTATCTCTCTTTTTGATTTGCTAACACCCATCATTAACGATGCCGAGTTTGAAAGCCAACAACTCAACAAGCTATTGAACACAAATGAGTTGCCAGAAGCAGTCGTACATGGCGATGCCATTTTGCTCAACCGGGCGATAGAGAACATTATTCGCAACGCATTAAAATACGCAACCTCACAAGTAAGTATTATCTGCCATATTCAAGATCGAGATTTGGTGATTCAGGTCTGTGATGATGGTCCGGGTGTCAGTGACGAAATGCTAGATAAGTTGTGTATCCCTTTTTATCGGGCCTCTCAATCGAGAACGCCTGATAGCAGTAAAATGGGTGGTTTTGGGCTGGGCTTGGCAATTGCACAACATGCGATAAAAGTGCATCATGGTCATATTGAGTTTAAAAATCAGCAAGGTCTTAGTGTGACCTTAACAATTCCATTGCAGCAACCCTAATGTTTTATAGTCACAGTACTTCACTTATCGACAATCAATCAGCCATTGAACAACATTGGCAATCATGCACCAAAGGCAATTTAACAACCCCATTTGGCGAGATTTTTTATTTGCGTCATATTCCTGAACACGCAAAATATACTTTACTGTTGGTAAACGGTCGTATCGAAAGTGCCTACAAATATAAAGAGTTGCTGTGGGAGCTTGGCAACAATAATATTGGCGTCGTCACTTTTGACCACCCAGGCCAAGGGTTCTCGTCCCGATTACTCGCGAATCGACAGATAGGCCATATAGATCATTTTAAACAATACCGTGAAGTGCTCGAGCAAATCATTTCTGAACAAGTGCTCCCCTATACCAACAATTGGCTATTTTTGGCCCACTCCATGGGCGGCGCTATTGTGCGAAATTATCTTGCACATACGCCAAACACAGTCGCCAAAGGCGCATTTTTATCTGCGCCAATGTTTGCAATCAATACATCCCCCTATCCGATGTGGTTTGCAAAATGGGTGGCCAATGCGGCGTGTAAACTGGGTCAGTCTCACCAGTATGCTATTGGCCAACAGCCATATCAGCCAAAGCCTTTCACTGACAATGAACTCACAGGCTGCAGCATACGGTATCAGCAATTTAGAGCACTGTATGATACCCACGATGTATTGCAATTGGGGGGCGTGAGCTTTGGTTGGCTGTATGCCGCACTGTCAGAAACAGCAAACACGCACAAGCAACAAATATCAATCCCAATTAGCATCGCCAGCGCAGAGCATGACAGCATTGTAGATAGTGATGCACATAGGTATTTTGCTGCGCAGCAAGAGCAATGTTTCGTAAAAACTTATCCAGGTAAACATGAACTTTTGTGCGAAATAGACACGATCCGTCAGGCTGTTTTAGCCCAATGTTATGAGTTTGCCGAGTCAGTTACACTCAACGAAACTGGGTCTTGATGCACCAATACGTCTATTTCGCCCACACTGCTAGCTTGGATCCGAGCAACAATTTCGTCAGCGATTTGATGCGCTTCCATTAACGGCATATCGTCATCTAATTCAAGATGGAGCTGTACAAACTTTACTTTACCACTTTGTCGCGTTCTTAAATTATGAACGCCGTATACCGCCGCGTGGGAGTTGGCGATGGCAATGATGTCTGCCTTTTCACTTTCAGGGAGCTCTTTATCCATAAGGTGGTCAGCACTCTCACGCGCAATCCCCCAGCAGTTAAACAATAAATATATTGCAACGCCAATTGCAAATACAGGATCAGCCCAGCCGATGTGATAATGGCTGAGCATCATGGCGATCAACACCGCAATATTGAGAAGAATATCCCCTTTGTAATGCATTGAGTCTGCTTTAATGGCGAGTGATTGTGTCCGTTTGACCACTTGATGCTGAACAACAACCACCAGCAAAGTACACACAATTGCAAACACACTTACCCATACACCCAGCAAGCTTTGATTGATCTCAACAGGGTTAAAAAGACGTTCTACCCCATGAAAAGCAAGCAGACATGCTGAGCCGGAAATAAATGCCGCCTGACCAAGCCCGGCCAGTGCCTCGGCTTTGCCGTGGCCAAATCTATGATCGTCATCCGCAGGACGAAGCGCATAGCTTAAAACAAAAAAACTCATCAGTGATGCCGTCACATCCAACATTGAGTCTGTCAAAGAGCCCAACATGGCTGCGCTTCCTGAAGACAACCACGCCCAAGCTTTCGCAGCAATCATTACGCCAGCCATTACAATGGTAAAAATACTGGAAAAACGTACTAATGCGTCATAGTTTTGCGCCACACTTCCCCCTTAATAACGCAGAAGACCACCTTCTCATCATACGATAATTTAATCGTTAGATAGAAACTTTGCATCAAAAAAAACATTGATTTACCTATATTTAGTGCCCCACTTTGGTAAATGGCAACCACACTGCATAAATACAGCCTATGCTATATAATTGATGGCCTCCAAAATTTAACACTACATACAAGTGGCTTTATTTCCTAGTTGCTCAACGCCCAATAAGCTATACTGCGCTCAAATTGAGTTAGAGGTTAATCATGTTAGACATCGTTTTATATCAACCTGAGATCCCACCAAATACAGGTAATATCATTCGTTTATGTGCCAATACAGGCTACTCATTGCATTTAATTGAGCCGCTGGGATTTGACTGGGACGACAAACGAGTAAGACGCGCAGGACTGGATTACCATGAATTCAGTGAAGTAAAACGCTACCCGTCGTACGAAGCTTATTTAGAGCAACGCAAACCAAAACGTGTTTTCGCCTGCACGACAAAAGGTAAAGCATACCACCACGCACCAAAATACCAAGCTGGCGATACCTTACTATTCGGTCCTGAAACAAGAGGATTGCCTGAGGAAATTATCTTTTCGCTGCCTGAAGAACAAAGACTCAGAATTCCAATGAAGCCAGATAGCCGCAGTATGAACTTATCCAATGCTGTATCTGTTTTTGTCTATGAATCTTGGCGACAATTCGACTTCGACGGCGCCGTGTAACCTAACACGCAGAGACTGATCAGTGTTTAACATACACAAACACCAAGGATCGAAAAAGCCGCTTAAAAGCGGCTTTTTACTCTAGAATATGCGCTAGATAGGAAGTGTTATAGCTGATCTTCTAGGTCTGCAAGGCCTTTATCTTCGCCTTCTTCATCTTTAATTGTCGCTTGAAGTAGCAACATTTCGCGTAACTTGCCTTCGATCTCGTCAGCAATCGCTACATTTTCTTTTAAGAACTTAATTGAGTTAGCTTTACCTTGGCCAATCTTGTTGCCATTGTAGCTAAACCAAGCGCCTGCTTTGTCAACTAACTTGTGCTTCACACCAAGGTCAATTAACTCACCTTGCTTCGAAGAACCTTCACCATACATGATGATAAATTCAGCTTGCTTAAATGGCGGAGCAACTTTGTTCTTCACAACTTTAACACGCGTTTCGTTACCAACAACCTCATCGCCTTCCTTCACAGAACCGATACGACGGATATCTAAACGTACTGATGCATAGAATTTCAGTGCGTTACCACCAGTGGTTGTTTCAGGGTTACCAAACATCACACCAATTTTCATACGGATTTGGTTGATGAAGATACAAAGTGTGTTTGAACGCTTAATGTTACCCGTTAACTTACGCAGTGCTTGTGACATCAAACGCGCTTGAAGACCTACGTGAGAGTCACCCATATCGCCTTCAATTTCTGCTTTTGGTGTTAGTGCCGCTACCGAGTCAACGACAACAACATCTACTGCACCTGAACGTACTAACATGTCGCAAATTTCTAGTGCTTGCTCACCAGTATCTGGCTGAGATACCAGTAACTCGTCAACATTAACACCTAGCTTTTCAGCGTAAACAGGGTCAAGAGCGTGCTCAGCATCAACGAACGCACAGGTTTTACCCATTTTTTGCGCTTGTGCAATAGTTTGTAATGTTAAGGTTGTTTTACCTGATGATTCAGGACCATAAATCTCTACGATACGACCAGTTGGCAGACCACCGATACCCAAAGCAATATCCAGTCCCAACGAACCAGTCGATACTGACTCGATGTCTAAAGCTTGGCTATCACCCAGCTTCATAATTGATCCTTTACCAAATTGACGCTCAATTTGCGACAATGCAGCATCTAATGCTTTTTGTTTGTTATCGTTCATCTGTTTCTCCAATCTAGCGTAATGCGAACAAGTATACTGTATAGAATTACAGTATCAAGAGCCTTTTACTGTTTTATTAAAGAAATTATTTTTTCTAAAATAAATTCAATAGCTTGAAATCTAACTTCCGCTCTTGCCCCTGGAAAAACTTGCAAATATGTGTGGCTATGTCCCTGTATATCCACCGCAAACCATACAGTACCCACAGGCTTTTGTTCACTCCCACCGCTTGGTCCCGCAATACCCGATACCGATATTGCAATATCGGCGTTACCCGCTACTCTCGCACCTGCCGCCATTTCTATTACTGTCTGCTCGCTTACAGCGCCATAATCAGCAAGCGTTTGCTCTGATACACCCAATAATTCATGCTTAGCCTCATTGCTATAAGTTACAAAGCAACGATCGATATAGGCTGAGCTTCCCGGCGTATCTGTGAGCGCATAACTAATTCCACCACCAGTACAAGATTCAGCGGTAGTGATCACGAAGCTTTTATTCGTTAGAATAGCGCCCAATTGTGCCGCAAGTGCGGCGATTTTAGTGTGTATTTCCATACAAAAAACCTTAGGTAGAAGCATGTCATTAGATCTTTATTCTGAACATACTATAAAGCAACAAACACCTATGATGCAGCAGTATCTTAGGATCAAAGCCCAACATCAAGAGATCCTGCTATTCTACCGTATGGGTGATTTCTACGAATTATTTTTTGATGATGCCGTTCGCGCGGCACAATTACTCGACATTTCGCAAACACACCGCGGCAAAGCGGGTGGAAACCCAATCCCTATGGCTGGTGTACCTTATCATGCGGTTGAAAACTATCTTGCACGACTCGTACAAATGGGTGAGTCTGTGGCCATTTGTGAGCAAGTCGGTGATCCAGCAACCAGCAAAGGACCTGTCGAACGTAAAGTCGTGCGCATTGTCACACCAGGTACAGTCACCGATGAAGCGCTGCTGCAAGAACGTCAAGACAACTTGCTTGCTGCCGTGTGGCAAGACAAAAGCAAATATGGTGTGGCCTACTTAGATATCAACTCCGGCCGCTTTAACATTGTCGAGCTGGCAACCGATGAAGCACTGATATCAACGTTGCAACGCTTGCAACCTGCCGAGCTTTTATACCCAGAATCATTCCAAAATCTCATTGTCCTTGAGCAGATCAAAGGTAGCCGCCGCCGCCCAGACTGGGAGTTTGATTTAGATACTGCAAGGCATTTGCTTTGCCAGCAATTCGAAACCAAAGATTTAATAGGGTTCGGTGTTGAAAATGCGACCGCGGGCTTAATTGCGGCTGGCTGTGTGATGCAATACGTCAAAGATACGCAGCGCACGGCACTGCCGCACATTAGGGCCATTACGCTAGAAAAAAATGAGCACGCCGTTATTCTCGACGCGGCGACACGAAAAAACCTAGAGCTGACTCTTAACTTATCAGGTTCTATCGAC
The DNA here is from genome assembly GCF_001625565.1 of Pseudoalteromonas luteoviolacea NCIMB 1944. Classification (GTDB taxonomy): domain Bacteria; phylum Pseudomonadota; class Gammaproteobacteria; order Enterobacterales; family Alteromonadaceae; genus Pseudoalteromonas; species Pseudoalteromonas luteoviolacea_F. The sequence continues at coordinate 317,333 of NZ_AUXS01000015.1, read as the reverse complement.
AATACGCTTGCTCAAGTACTTGATAAAACGGCAACCCCAATGGGCTCTCGATTGCTCAAACGCCGCATTCATACGCCGATCAGAGACAGACATGAGCTAAACGCTCGACTAAATGCTATTTCAAGCATCATTGATATGCATTTAGGCATGGAGCTGTATGATGCACTGCGCCAAATTGGTGATATTGAGCGTGTGGTAGCAAGACTTGCTCTTTGCAATGCAAGACCGAGAGACTTAACCCGTCTTCGCAGTGCCTTACAAGCGCTGCCACCACTTCATCAACTTCTCAACGAGAGTAATGACGAACGTATTCAGCAGATCAAGGCTCAATCCCCTGAGCTACCGCATTTACAGGATTTGTTAGAGCGTGCGATCATTGACAACCCACCAGTGTTAATTCGAGATGGCGGCGTCATAGCAACCGGATACAATGCCGAGTTAGACGAGTGGCGGGCGCTGAGCGAAGGTGCAACTGATGTCCTCGACCAACTTGAAGAGCGCGAGCGCGAACGCACCGGTATTAGCACATTGAAAATTGGCTATAACAAGGTACACGGCTTCTACATTGAGATTGGTAAGGCCAGCGCTCATCTTGCGCCGCCTGAGTATATCCGACGCCAAACTTTGAAAAATAATGAACGCTATATCATTCCTGAGTTAAAAGAGCATGAAGACAAAGTACTTGGTAGCCAATCAAAAGCACTGGCTCTAGAGAAACAATTATATGAACAATTGTTCGAGTTAATTGCACCTTATCTAGAGCAGTTGCAAACAATGGCCGCTGCACTAGCGGACTTGGACGTGCTTAATACATTAGCTGAGCGCGCACAGACACTTGACTATTGCAAACCTGAACTGACATCGGCTGATGGGATTGATATTCAAGCGGGCCGCCACCCAGTGGTGGAACACGTCAGCAATGAGCCGTTTATCGCAAACCCTGTTCACTTAAGTAAAGAAAGAAAGATGTTGTTGATCACGGGTCCAAATATGGGCGGTAAATCGACCTACATGCGCCAAACTGCACTGATAGTCTTAATGGCTCATATAGGCAGCTTTGTGCCTGCTAGCAGCGCTCAAATAGGCCAAGTTGACCGCATCTTTACACGCATTGGCGCCAGTGATGATCTAGCTTCTGGGCGCTCAACATTTATGGTCGAAATGACAGAAACTGCAACCATTCTAAATAACGCAACGCAGCAGTCTCTAGTATTGATGGATGAAATAGGCCGAGGTACTAGCACCTATGACGGCCTATCACTTGCGTACGCCACTGCGGATTATTTGGCAAATAGAATTTCAGCGAAAACCTTGTTCGCAACTCACTATTTTGAATTGACTGAACTAGCGGAGCAGCAGTCAGGATTAGTGAATGTTCACTTAGATGCGATCGAGCACAATGATACTATTGCATTTAAACATACTGTACTTGATGGCGCTGCGAGCAAAAGCTTTGGATTACAAGTAGCGAGCTTGGCTGGTGTGCCAAAAACAGTTATCAAACTTGCCAAGCAAAAGCTGGCTCTGCTCGAACAACATCAAAGTGTCGTAGACAGTACACCTGCCAATGTACCTCAGCAGCACAACCTTGTTTTGAGTCCAGAACCATCGGAAGTTGAACGCTTCCTCGAGTCAATCGATCCAGATGACCTTACGCCAAAGCAAGCCCATGCATTGCTTTATCAATTGAAAGACAAACTTTAAGAAAAAGGGCTGCGTAATTGCAGCCCTTTTTATTTCAAACCATCTCAGTGTTTAAAGTATGTGGTTGTACTGTAAACCAAATACAGATGCATGGCCTTTTGATTTAAAGCCCCACTCACTACCAGAATTGTCTTTTTCAACAAAGCGCTGAGTTTTACCACGAATAATACTCACACCAATATCTACGCTCGCGACTTTACTCAATTGGTACTCAGCACCAAACGAATACCAAACGCGATCTGTATCCGGAATCGAGATAGACATATGATGTTCATCTGCTGGTGATTCGTCATACGCAAAGCCCGCTCGCAGTTTTAAATCTTCATTCCACTGGTGATCCGTGCCAATCGAGTAGCGTAGTGAATTACTAAAGTTCTCATCTTTGCTAAACACTGTGCCTACGTTATCAACATTCGCCGCCAGTGTCTGAAAGCTATTCCAGCCAGTCCACAAAATACTGTAATGCAGTGCGGTTTGCTTATCTAACTGATGAGAACCTGATACCTCAGCGATAGCAGGCAAAGTGATCGCGACACTGCCAGGTAAAGCCTTTCCGGCAGTACCATTGAAAGGTGCAACTGCCGGTAGCTGATTGCTGAAAGTGCCCTTAAAAGTGATATCTGTTTCACTGCGATAGTGAAAACCAAAACGATTGTCTGCGTCAATGTTATAGACTGCGCCTACATTCCAGCCAAACCCTGTGTCATCTCCCTCAAGGTTGACGACTTCGGTATTACTTGGAATACCCTGTTTATTTGCGCCCAGGTTTCTTAAAATTTTGGCATCGGCGTATACATGGTTCAAGCCAAGTGCCAAGCTCCACTTATCATTTATTTGATATGAGGCTGCAATGCCAGAGTTAATGGTCACTATTTCCGTTTCACCCGCGATTTGACCAGCAACATAGTCATCACCAAACTCTGTTGCAAGGCCAAACTGTGAGTACATACCACCACCTAGCGACCATTTGTCATTGATCTGCGCAGTGACAAACGCACTCGGCACAATTGCACTAGGCGCTATACTTTTGTTGTCCAGCGCTGATGCTGGTACGCCATTGTTCGTACTAGTACCTTGCAAGCTGACATCTGGCTTTACATACATAGCGGCGACGCTCACTTGCGTTCCTTGTAATTTGTTCATCAATGCAGGATTTCGAGAAACCACAGACGCATCGTCTGCTACACTGGCCTCTCCTGCATACGCCCTACCTAAACCCGATACGTTTTGCTCAGCTAACTGAAACGCAGCAGCCAAACTATGCATGGATGTGACCATTGCACCCGCACCCAATAGTGCAACCATAATTCTGTTCATTCTTGCCTCTTAACTTCGAATTACAATAAAATTAATGGCTCGACACACTACAGAAATACGCATTGAAAATCTTCAACTTTGAGACTTTTAACCCACCAGTTGCGTAAAATAAAAACTTTTAGTTACTTTTAGTAACAAGTCAGACCACAAATTAGACATCTTTATGAAAACTTTAAATGAGACTAATTCTCAATATCATTGAACCAAAGGCGAGTTTCACATATACTCTTTGCCATCAATGTGAGGAGAAATACCATGATGGTGTTATTGATTATGGCAGCGCTGCTGTTTTCAGGCGTCAGCGTGTACTGTTTATGCAAAGCAAATTACTGTGCCTGTCAAAGAGCTGGACAATGTGACAACCCCGTTAATCACTATTGGCTGGGAGCAATTATTGCTGCTTTGCTTGCACTAGCTTGCTGTTGCTTTGCACTACATAGCGAAAAAGGCACATTGCTTTGGATTGTATTGATGTCTAGTTGTTTAGCGGGTGCGCTGTTGTCTGCAAAAGTACAAAAATTAAAGCGGTGCAAACAAGCTAAACAAGCAAACTCTCTTGCAACAGACGGGATAAATTAATTTGATAATCGAGAGGTTTAACATTGGCGACAATTTTTACGTCATCTCTTGCACTTAGATCTAAATCTTTCAATGTAACTTGGTGCATGTGCTTTACGTTGTAAAATACTCTTACAACGGGAGAAGTTGGCAAAATATCATTACCAGCCATAACCAGCCCCAAACGCTCATTGGTCAGTTTTACAATCGTGCCCACCGGATGAATACCAATACACTTTATAAACTTTTGCACAAGCACCGCATCAAACTGGCTTTTATTTGAGAGTAAGAATCTAAGTGCATGGACTGGCTCTATCGCATTACTGCCCGGCTGTTCCGTGGTCAGCGTCGCATAAGTGTCGACGATTGCCATTACCCTTGCCGCTTTACTGAGTCGATCACCCTCCAGTCCTCTAGGGAAACCACTGCCATCTAGTCGTTCATGGTGATTCACCACCATGTCGATAATCAATGGAGTCACTCCCCTTTCTTCTTTGATCATTGCAACTGAATAGGCAACATGCTTTTGCATATGACGCGTTTCATTTTCGGTCAGCGGCGACTTTTTTTCTTGAATGCTCTGTGGCACTTTACTTTTACCAACATCATGTAACATTGCGGCCATCGCCATTTGTTCGACAACATGCGGTTTAAGGCCTAAATATTTGGCAAATATAGTCATCAATATTGTGCTGTTGATCATGTGGCGCCAACTAAAACTGCGTTTGTCTTTTAGTCGCGTCAATATCGCCATTACATTGCTGTGGTGAGTAACTGAAGTAATGATTTCCTGACAAATATCATGAACGAGATGCATCTGCAGCGCTTCACCACCCAAAATGTTGCCGTAGAGCAATTGCAGTTTTTTGTTTTGCACTTCAAACTGATTTAAAGCTGCTGAAAACACCTCTGCGGTAGGTAAAACTTGATTGTGATGGGAAGTTAATAACTCCTCCTCATCAGCCCCCTGATCAGCTTCACCTTGCTGCCCTATATGCTTTCTTTCTACATTGGCAACATTCGCTCTGATAAAGCGTTCAGGCACTGGTACTTGGCTCTGAGTAACATCAATATTAAGTTCAAGTACGCCATCCGCTTCAAGCTGGGAAATAATCGCCGAATTACGCACCATCCCTCGTGACTTTAATTTAATTTCTGCATCAGATTTTAATTTGTGGACACTATCAACAAACATACCTGGTACAAGTTCACTGATGGGAATAGTTGCGTGCATGGTTCCTTAGAGAAGCTTTTTTAATCAAACCGCAATAATATGCATAGTTACGACTAAATTGTCTACTAGAAGATATAAATACAAGAATAAAGGATTAGTAAATAAAGGTAGAGAGAAATCCATTTCTTTCTTTTGCTAGCAGCGTGACATGATCAGTCCTGGAAGTATGTACCCCAACCGTCATATTCAACGCCAGCTTGCTCAGCAACTGCTACCAACTTAGAGACATCCTCCATGATAACTTCTGCGTTGAGCTCAGCTTCAACAACAATATCAAAGCCCCAGATCTTTCCGCCATCTTCAAGCTCAAGCTCTGCAGGTTCTTCAACATCATAACCGAGTTTAAAAGCCGCTAAAGCAGCCTCTTCCAGCTTATCAAAGTTCTCACATACAAAGTGATGTTCTACTTCGTAAAGTTTTTCCGGATTAGAGCCATCTTCAAGTAGTGACTCCACGATGTCTTCACTGATCTCTTGCCAATTTTCCATCAGCTTTATTCACCTTTATCTAATTGTGCGATTTTATCGGCCATTTTAGCATGAATACTATTCGCATGCTCTCTTGCAGAGCAATCATCTGATAACTCAATTGGGGCCAACATCGAAATATACACTTTACCGTTGTTCCAACGGTTTAGTTTAATTTTATCTTGAGTGGAACTCATGCAGACAGGGATAATGGGAACTTGAGCATTCTTGGCCGCATGAAAAGCCCCTGTTTTGAAAGGCAAAAGCCCTCGGCCGTAACTGCGAGTTCCTTCGGGAAACATCCACAGCGACAAGCCTTTTTGCTTGATTTTCTCTACTGATTTATCCAACGTACCAACCGCTTTTGAGCGATTCGCTCTATCAATTAAAATATTGCCTGATAACCAATAAAGCTGACCGAAAAATGGGATCCACTTCAGACTTTTTTTGCCCATGCTCACCGTATTGCGTGGTACTACCGCAGGTAGTGTGAATAAATCATAGTTGTTCTGATGGTTTGCCACATATAGTGCAGGCCCAACCTTAGCGACGCCAGGCGCTCTTTCTATCACCAGATCTACACCTATGACTTTAGCCATAGAACCGAACCAAGAGGCGATAATATGCACGTTATTTCGGTGAAACGGCCTGACAATACATAGCGCCAAACCAAAAATACAACTAAAAACAATAAATATGGCCATGGCCAAAATTCGTAATAAAGCTAACAAACTCAGCCCTCCTATAACTTGAGCGGTGTATTATAATCAAATAAGCGTACACTTGTAAGCTCAATTTTTTATGACACAAAAAAATACCGCCCCATAATTGGGGCGGTATTCTTAAAATTATTACAAGTTAGTCTTAGCTCATAGCAGCCTGCAGTTTTTTCATTGCTGACTTTTCTAGCTGGCGAACACGTTCAGCAGAAACACTATATTTATCAGCTAAATCTTGTAGGGTTGCTTTGTCTTCAGCCAACCATCTCGCTGCAACAATGTCCTGAGAACGCTCATCTAACGTTTTCATTGCCGCCAACAAGCGGTTTTGTGACTGCTGTTGAAACTGCTCTTCTTCAATCACTTCGGCAATGTCACTGTTTGAATCTGCTAAGTACTGAACTGGTGAGAAGTTGCCACTTTGACTACCTTCATCTTCATCTGCACCTAAATCAAAACCCATGTCCTGACCACTCATGCGAGATTCCATTTCACGTACTTCTTTTTCGCTAACACCCAGCTCTGAAGCCACAGTGCTAACTTCTTCTTGGTTGAACCAACCCAAGCGTTTTTTGTTCTTACGAAGGTTAAAAAATAGTTTGCGCTGTGCTTTTGTCGTAGCAACTTTCACGATTCGCCAGTTTTTAAGTACATACTCATGGATTTCAGCTTTAATCCAATGTACGGCAAAAGAAACCAATCTGACACCTACTGTTGGGTTAAAACGTTTTACCGCCTTCATCAGGCCAATATTACCTTCTTGAATAAGATCTGCTTGCGGCAAACCATACCCTGAGTAACTTTTTGCGATGTGCGCTACAAATCTGAGGTGAGACATAATGAGCTGTTTAGCTGCATCTAAGTCACCATTTTCATGAAGACGAGTTGCAAGCTTGTGTTCCTTTTCAGCGTCCAGCATAGGGATAGTGCTAACAGCCTGCAAATACCCTTCAATACTTGCACTTTGCTGCCCAACTGTTAATGCCATTGCATATGTGTCTTTACTCATTTTTCACCTCAGTGATAAATTCTTAGTCTATTTTAGCACTCTAACCCTTAGAGTGCTAACTGCAATCTACTACTTTTCTTGACCAAAGATCAAGCTTTTTATTATTAACAATAAATGAACAAATAAGCCATTGATATTTATAGGGTTAATTATTGATGAATTTTAGCGTGATGGTAGGTAGCTATGAAAACAACGCAGACTTGTTTCAAACAAGCCTGCTAAAAAGTTAAAACTACACCTTTTCGGGCTCAATTTCTCGGATATATTTTTGCACTGATAGATAAGAACCGATAAAGCCGAGAAAAATAGCTAACATGAGTAAAAAGGACAGCTCTGAGAGATTTAACCCTTCTAGCACAAAGTTACTTTGATAAACACCAACGACAAGAGATACAGCAGACTCTAGCCACCACAGCATCAAAACAACACATATAAAAGCGACCAACCCTCCAACGATACCGTACCATATCCCAGTCCATAAAAAGGGAGTATGAATAAAGGTATTGGTTGCCCCTACAAGCTTCAATACCTGGATCTCTTCTTTTTTATCCATAATCGATAAACGTATAGTATTGCCAATAATCAATACCACTGCACTTAACAATAAGACCCCTACTGTAAATACACTTTCTTTTAATAAGCCAAGTAGTGCATTCAAGCGCTCAAGCCATTCAATATCTAGTTTACCAAACTCAACCTCACGCTCACTTTCAAGTTTTTCTAATAACACTTGAGCACTTTCCGCGCCTCGGTGACGCTTGGTTGGAGTCACCAATACCACACTGGGAAGAGGGTTTTCTTCTAAATAATCCAATGCTTGACCAAAGCCCGACACCTGCTTGAACTCTTCTAGTGCCTGAGATTGAGAAATAAAACTGACCGACTCTACCTCGGGGTAAAGTGCTAATCGTTTTACCAATGTTTGTGTCTCTTGAGCACTAATATCTTCTTTTACAAACAGAGATATCTCAGCTGCTTCTTGAAACCCACTGCTGACTTTCTGAACGTTTTTTACGACTACATATAGGGTTGTCGGTAAGGTTAGGCTTAAGCCCAATACCAAAATCGTCATCATTGAAGCCATAGGTGTGCGCCACATCTCACCTAGGCTGTGTATGCCGTGCCGAAAAATGGTCAGTACAAAAAAGTACAACTTTAAAACCACAGATTTATCTTGGCTATTAACTTGGTTGCCGCGACCTTTGAATAACAAACTCATAGTGTCCCCCCGATAAAGTCACCTTTAAGAGGATCAATGGCTAGAGGGTCTTGTAGCATGCGACCATGATCAAGTGTCAAACTGCGGTACTTCATACGGGCAATTAAACCCAAATCATGGGTGGCGATAAGCACAGATGTACCATGACGATTAAAATCTTCAAACAAGCTTAAAATTTCCATTGATAATTCTGGATCTAAATTACCTGTTGGCTCATCTGCTAGCAGCAAAGGCGGAGAATTTACAATCGCGCGTGCAATACCGACTCGCTGCTGCTCCCCCCCTGACAACGTACTAGGCTGGCACTTGATTTTGTCCAATAATCCAACTTTGTCCAATGCTGCATGAACACGCTTAGTAATGTGCTTTCTGTGTGTACCTTCAATTACCAGAGGTAAAGCAACGTTGTCGAAGACATTATAACGTTCAAGCAATCGATGGTTTTGAAAAATAATGCCGATATCACGACGAACAAAAGGAACTTGGCGATTGGAGATACTATTTAAATCAACATCGTTGATAAATACTTTTCCTGCGGAGGGGCGCTCCATTAAGCTAATCAACTTCAGCAACGTACTTTTCCCCGCGCCGCTGTGGCCTGTTAAAAAAGCCAGTTCACCCTTTCCAAGCTCGAAACTTACTTTTTCTAGAGCTCGGTGACCACCAGGGTAAGTTTTACTTACTTGTTCAAATTTAATCATATGCGACCTACAAAATGCGTATGCTCCATCCTTAAAATTAAAAAGCGCCTCGACTAAGTGGGCGCTTTCTAACTCTTAGCTGTTACTTTTCATCATCTTGGCTAAATAGTGCCTCGATAAAGTCATCGCTCTTAAAGGTTCTCAAATCATCGATTCCTTCACCGACACCAATATAACGAATTGGCACTTTAAACTGATCTGCAACCGCAAAAATAACCCCACCTTTAGCTGTACCGTCTAGCTTGGTCAGAGTAATACCCGTCAAACCAACAGCCTGATCAAATAGTTTAACTTGGCTAATTGCATTTTGTCCTGTGCCCGCATCAATCGTTAACATCACTTCATGAGGCGCTTCAGGATCTAGCTTTTTCATTACTCGCGCAATTTTTTCAAGCTCTTGCATGAGGTTGTCTTTATTTTGCAGACGACCTGCCGTATCAGCGATTAGCACATCGACATTGCGAGCCTGTGCAGCTTGAAAGGCATCAAATACAACAGAAGCACTGTCGGCACCAGTGTGCTGTGCGACTACTGGGATATCATTTCGCTCACCCCAAACCTGCAACTGCTCCACTGCCGCTGCACGGAAAGTATCACCAGCAGCCAGCATCACAGATTTCCCTTGCGATTGGAATTGCTTCGCCATTTTACCTATAGTTGTGGTCTTACCGACTCCATTTACACCTACCATTAGAATGACGTAAGGCTTTTTACCCGGATTAATTTCAAGCGGTTGCTCTGCATCCTTCAAGATCTCAGCCATTTCACTCTTCATCAACTCGTATAGCGCATCGCCATCTTTTAATTGCTTGCGATCGGCTGCGTCGGTCAAGTTGTCAATCAGCTTCATGGTTGTTTCAACGCCCAAGTCAGCTGTTAGTAACTGTGTTTCAAGCTCCTCAAACAGATCGTCGTCAATTTTTTTGCCTCGGAATATCGACGCAAAACCAGACCCAATATTCTCTTTTGTTTTCAAAAGGCCTTGTTTTAAACGTGCAAAAAAACCTTTTTTCTTTGGTTTTTCCGCTTCAGCTTGCTCTTTGGCAAGACGCTCTGCTTCTTCTCGTTCTGCCTTTTCTTTAGCAAGACGCTCTACTTCTTCGCGTTCTGCCTGTTCTTTAGCAAGACGCTCTGCTTCTTCGCGTTCAGCTTGCTCTTTGGCAAGACGCTCAGCTTCTTCACGTTCAGCTTGTTCTTTAGCAAGACGCTCTGCTTCTTCACGTTCTGCCTGTTCTTTAGCTAGACGCTCTGCTTCTTCACGTTCAGCCTTTTCTTTGGCAAGACGCTCTGCTTCTTCGCGTTCAGCTTGTTCTTTGGCAAGACGCTGTGCTTCTTCGCGTTCAGCTTGCTCTTTAGCTAGACGCTCTGCTTCTTCGCGTTCAGCTTGCTCTTTAGCTAGACGCAGTGCTTCTTCACGTTCTGCCTGTTCTTTAGCTAGACGCTCTGCTTCTTCACGTTCAGCTTGTTCTTTGGCACGACGCAGTGCTTCTTCACGTTCAGCTTGTTCTTTGGCAAGACGTTCTGCTTCTTCACGTTCTGCTTGCTCTTTAGCTAGACGTTTCGCTTCTTCACGCTCAGCCTGTTCTTTAGCTAGACGTTCCGCTTCTTCACGTTCAGCTTGTTCTTTGGCAAGACGCTCTACTTCTTCACGTTCAGCATTTTCTTTAGCAAGACGCTCTGCTTCTTCACGTTCTGCTTGCTCTTTAGCTAGACGTTCTGCTTCTTCACGCTCAGCCTGTTCTTTGGCAAGACGCTCTACTTCTTCACGTTCAGCTTGCTCTTTGGCAAGACGCTCTGCTTCTTCACGTTCTGCTTGTTCTTTAGCTAAACGTTCCGTTTCTTCACGTTCTGCTTGCTCTTTAGCTAGACGTTCCGATTCTTCACGTTCTGCTTGTTCTTTAGCTAGACGTTCCGCTTCTTCACGCTCTGCTTGTTCTTTGGCAAGACGTTCTGCTTCTTCACGTTCTGCTTGTTCTTTAGCTAGACGTTCCGATTCTTCACGTTCTGCTTGTTCTTTAGCTAGACGTTCCGCTTCTTCACGCTCTGCTTGTTCTTTGGCAAGACGTTCTGCTTCTTCACGTTCTGCTTGTTCTTTAGCTAGACGTTCCGCTTCTTCACGCTCAGCTTGTTCTTTGGCAAGACGTTCTGTTTCTTCGCGCTCTGCTTGTTCTTTGACTAAACGTTCTGCTTCTTCTCGCTCAGCCTGTTCTTTGTCGGATTTACCAAACCCCAACCAAGATAAAAATTTGTTTTTCTTTCCCATAACCAACTAATACCATTAAAGTTTGTATCGTGATTTAGTCGCCATAACCGTATCTATGATCACCACCATAAAGCATAACGCTGTGCAGTGCCGCATTGACTGCGCTTCACTATTTATCAGTGTTTATTAGGCTCTAAGGCTTGTACAAAGACATCAATAATCACATAAAAGACTTTGCGATAATTGTTATAATCACTAAGTTAACGCCATAATATGCGCGTAGTGTATCATGTTCCAAGTAGATGAAAACTTTATAATCGAGCACAACCAACTCGATAGCGAAAATATATGAAAAAAAGAAAGCCTCAAACTCGAACGGATGGCCACATTCGAATTATTAGCGGTAAATTTAAAGGCCGAAAGTTGCCAGTTAAAGATGTTGAAGGCCTTCGGCCTACGACCGATCGAGTGAAAGAAACTGTATTCAATTGGCTAATGGCTGACACGCGAGATGCAGATGTTCTGGATTGTTTTGCGGGCTCCGGCAGCTTAGGGTTAGAGTCTCTCTCACGATTTGCCAATCATGCAACCTTTATAGAATTAGACAAAACCGCGGCCGCCCAAATCAAACAAAATATACAAACACTTGCGTTGGACAACGCACAGGTGATAAACGGTAGCGCATTAGATTATTTGAGTAACAACTCACAACAACGCAATTTCGACATTGTTTATCTCGATCCCCCGTTTAGAAAGAACCTAGTTTCTCCTTGTTGTGAATTACTCGAAAGTGCTGGGTGGCTAAATAATGACTCGCTAATTTATGTCGAATTTGAGAAAGAAGCACAACCGGATTTTCCAGCTAACTGGCAGTTGCTAAAAGAGAAAAAAGCTGGTCAAGTGAACTGCATGCTTTTTCGCCGAACTGACATATCCGCGCCTTAAATCGCCCATGGATATTAGTGCATGACACAATTATTCAGATCCGCTATAATTTGATCTTTACACGCGGTCTCGCTTCGGCTTACAATACCGCACCATTTTTGAACCAATTGACCATTTTTCGGTCAATTTGAGCCAAGCTCATTATTTAGGTAGGTGAATTTTTAATGCCAGTAATTAAAGTAAGAGAAAACGAACCGTTTGACGTAGCACTTCGTCGTTTCAAGCGTTCATGTGAAAAAGCAGGTATCCTTTCAGAAGTTCGTCGTCGCGAGCACTATGAGAAGCCAACTGCAGAACGTAAGCGTAAGAAAGCAGCAGCTGTAAAGCGTCACATGAAAAAGCTTTCTCGTGAAAACGCACGTCGCGTTAAACTATACTAATTAACATTTGGTCTTGTACATATGAGCTTATTAGCGACGCTAAAAGACGCCCAAAAGGAAGCAATGAAAGCCAAAGACAAACCTCGTCTTACGGCTATCAGAGCAGCTCTAGCTGAAGTCAAGCAACGCGAAATTGATAACCAGACAACGTTAGATGATGCTGGTATCACCTCGGTGTTGGTTAAACTGGTTAAACAGCGTAAAGACTCTTTCACACAGTATACTGATGCTGGAAGAGAAGACTTAGCACAAATCGAGGCTGGTGAAATATCAGTACTTGAGTCATTCTTACCTCAGCCTTTGTCTGAAGAAGAAGTACTTGAGATGATCGATGCTGCAATCGCTGACACAGGCGCAGCTGGTATGCAAGACATGGGTAAAGTAATGGGTGTGATCAAAGCGAAAGCGGAAGGTCGTGCCGACATGGGCAAAATCTCTGGTTTAATTAAACAAAGATTAAGCGCATAATTACCCACATACAAATGTATGAAATTAGTAAACCGAGCCTTGTGCTCGGTTTCTTCGTATAAGCGTTAGGAAAACTATGGCTGGCAAAATTCCAAGACAGTTTATCGATGACTTATTGGCTAGAACTGACATCGTCGAATTAATTGACGGTCGAGTTGGCCTCAAAAAAGCAGGAAAAGACTATCAGGCCTGCTGTCCATTTCACAATGAAAAATCCCCCTCGTTTACCGTCTCCAGAGATAAACAGTTTTATCATTGCTTTGGTTGCGGTGCCAATGGTAATGCCATTTCATTCTTGATGGAGTACGACAAACTTGAGTTTGTTGATGCCATTGAAGAGCTTGCTGGTATGTATAACCTTGAGATCCCAAGAGAGCAAGGGATCGGTGGGCCACAAAGAAGTTTTGAAGAAAAGAAGTCAGATTATGACTTAATGATGCACACTACCCGCTTTTACCAGCAGCAATTAAATACACATAGTAATGCGGCGCAAGTACAAGGCTATGTCAGAGGAAGAGGACTTTCAGAACAAACAGTCAACAAATTTCAAATTGGCTATGCCCCGCCAGAGTGGGATGCCTTAATTGGGAAGCTTGCACGTAACCCGTCACAGCGGCAACAACTTGTAGAATTAAAACTGGCAAGTGAAAAAACACCTGGCAGACAATTCGATTTTTTCCGTGACCGCTTGATGTTCCCTATTCGTGATAAACGAGGCCGTGTTATCGCATTTGGTGGACGTGTTATGGGTCAAGATCAAGGCCCAAAATATTTGAATTCACCAGAAACGAGAATTTTCCACAAAAGCTTTGAACTGTACGGTTTCTACGAAGCAAAACAAGCACATAAAAAACTAGAACAAGTGCTGATCGTAGAGGGATACATGGATGTCGTAGCCCTTTCAGAGTATGGTATTGACTATGCGGTCGCTGCACTCGGTACTGCGACAACCCTTGAGCATATGCAAACATTATTTCGCAACACTGATAAAGTTGTGTGCTGTTACGATGGTGATAGAGCTGGACGGGATGCCGCATGGCGTGCTCTTGAACATGCTTTACCCAATCTAAAAGATGGTAAATCACTTGGCTTTGTATTTTTACCTGATGGAGAAGATCCTGACTCTTTGGTGCAAAAAGAAGGAAAAGCGCATTTCGAAGAGAGGTTATTAAGTGCGGATGATTATAGTAAAGTACTCTTTAATCGTCTGTCTGAGCAGTGCGACCTAACAACTGATGCTGGAAAGGCCAAGTTAATGGCAGAAGCGATCCCACTGATTAATAATATACCCAGTGAATTTTACCAAGAGTCGCTACTAACTACATTAGCAAGATTGATCGGACGCACCCGTGAGCAACTCACCGCTAAGCTTTCAACACCCAAAAAACAACATACCATAGAACGAAAGTTTAAAGTAACACCTATGCGTCGCGCTATCGGTTTGTTGTTACAACACCCCCAGCTTGCACAGAGCGTTGACTATTTGCCCGAGCTTGCGCATATGCAATTACCTGGTATGGCGTTGTTTTTAAAGTTGCAGCAAACGTGTTTAGAAAACACTCAATATACCACTGCACATATCTTAGAGTCGTTTCGAAATGGCCAAGATTATGAGGCTTTAAAAAAGCTTGCTACTTGGCAGCATAATATTCATGAAGAGGCTTTAGAAGATGAATTTAAACATACATTTAAATTTATTGAAGACCAGTGTTTAAATTTGCGACTAGAGACCTTACTTATAAAAGACAAAACAGAAGGCCTAAGTAGCGATGAACGACTGGAATGTGCGTTATTAACACAAGCTTTAGGCTCTCGTAGAACTGGTCAAAATTAATTTTTGGTGTTATAATGTTCTATTCACTGCGTCAACCAAAATAACGCTGTTTTTAGCTGGCGCCCGTTGTATAAACTTTATCAGAGTGGAAGCAAAAATCTCTATGGATCAATCTCCTCAGTCACAACTCAAACTTCTGATTCAGAAAGGTAAAGAGCAAGGTTACTTAACTTTTGCAGAAGTTAACGATCACCTTCCACAAGACATCATAGATTCGGATCAAGTCGAAGATATCATTAGCATGATCAATGATATGGGTATTCAGGTTTCTGAAGCAGCCCCTGATGCCGATGAGCTGATGATGCAAGAAACAACCACCGACGAGGATGCGGCAGAAGCGGCAGCAGCTGCGCTAGCAACGGTAGAAAAAGAAATTGGCAGAACAACTGATCCTGTACGTATGTATATGCGTGAAATGGGCACCGTTGAGCTACTGACTCGGGAAGGCGAAATTCTAATAGCAAAGCGTATTGAAGAAGGGATAAATCAAGTACAGATTTCTGTTGCTGAATACCCTGAAGCAATTACGTATTTACTTGAACAGTGGGACAAATACGAAGCTGAAGAGATGCGCCTAAGCGACATCGTTACAGGCTTTTTTGACTCACTGGAAGATGACGAAGCAACCATCTCTGCAACCCACATTGGCTCTGAATTAAGTGAAGAAGACTTAGATGACGAAGACGATGAGAGTGATGATGACGATGATTCGGAAGAAGGTGAATCAGGACCGGATCCTGAAGTTGCCCGTGAACATTTCGAAGAGCTACGTTCTTTATATACTAGCGCACGTCAGTGTTTCGAAGACAAAGGCCGTAGTCACCCTGATTCGCAAGCTGCTATCAAAGAAATTGGCGAGTTGTTCCGCAAATTTAAATTAGTACCAAAACAGTTTGACCGCATGGTTAATAACATGCGTGAAATGATGGACAGAGTACGCGTACAAGAGCGTATCATCATGAAACAAGCTGTTCAGATTGCGAAGCTACCTAAGAAAACTTTCGTTAAGCACTTCGCTAACAATGAGACAGATGTCGCTTGGATTGATGCAGAAATCGCATCTGGAGAAAAACACTCAGATAAACTTCGTGAAGTTAAGCCTGAAATTGAGCGCTGCGTCAATAAGCTCAAAGCCATTGAAGAAAGCACAGGCTTGAGTGTCGAACGCATCAAAGACATCAACCGTCGAATGAGCATAGGTGAAGCGAAAGCACGCCGTGCGAAAAAAGAAATGGTTGAAGCTAACTTACGTCTTGTAATTTCAATCGCTAAAAAATACACCAACCGTGGCCTACAATTTTTGGACTTAATCCAAGAAGGTAACATTGGTCTAATGAAAGCGGTTGATAAATTCGAGTACCGTCGTGGTTATAAGTTTTCAACTTATGCAACTTGGTGGATCCGACAAGCTATCACCCGTTCAATTGCTGATCAGGCAAGAACAATCCGTATTCCAGTGCATATGATTGAAACGATTAACAAACTTAATCGTATTTCTCGTCAAATGCTACAGGAAATGGGTCGTGAACCTAGTCCTGAAGAGCTGGCAGAACGCATGATGATGCCAGAGGATAAAATCCGCAAAGTATTAAAAATTGCCAAAGAGCCAATTTCAATGGAGACACCAATTGGTGATGATGAAGATTCGCACCTAGGCGATTTCATCGAAGATACAACCATTGAATCTCCGATTGACTCTGCAACAATGGAAAGCCTGCGTGGTGCCACCAATGAAGTCCTTGCAGGCTTGACGGCCAGAGAAGCAAAAGTACTTCGCATGCGTTTTGGTATTGATATGAACACTGACCACACGTTAGAAGAAGTTGGTAAGCAGTTTGACGTAACCCGAGAGCGTATTCGTCAAATCGAAGCGAAGGCGTTACGTAAACTTCGCCATCCTTCTCGTTCTGATTTACTGAAAAGTTTCTTAGACGTCAAAGGCTAAGAGTAATAAATACAAAAAAAGGCCGCATTATGCGGCCTTTTTATTTGAATAAAATGTGTGCATCCCTAAAACGGCTGAAATAAGCTGATAGGCCATATACACGCAATCTGTCGTGCTCTTTCACGTGCTACAGCCGTGAAATGTTGTGCGCAATCAATAGATGAAAAAAGTTTAATAGGAACAACACTATGGCTTGGATCCAAATCCGAATTGATGCTAACAAAGAAACAGCAGACCTTATCAGTGATTTGTTGATGGACATTGGATGCCCTTCTGTCACATTCATCGATAGTCAAAATAACCCTGTCTATGAGCCTAAGCCTGGAGAAGTCATTTTATGGCCTGAAACAACAGTGATAGGTTTGTTTGAAGCGACACATGACATGCAAGCCGTCATTGACTACCTCACTGCCAACATGGCTGAAGCGCCAAAATATAAAGTCGAACAACTAGAAGATAAAGACTGGGAAAGAGAGTGGATGGATAATTTCCACCCAATCAAGTTCGGTGAACGTTTGTGGATTTGCCCTAGTTGGCGTGACATACCGGAACCTGACGCAGTAAACGTACTTTTAGATCCTGGGCTAGCATTTGGTACCGGAACACATGCAACCACTTCGCTGTGCTTAAAATGGCTTGAAGCACAGGATCTTAGCGGTAAAACAGTGGTCGATTTTGGTTGTGGTTCAGGTATTTTAGGAATAGCAGCTATTAAACTCGGCGCAGAGCGAGTTATCGGCATAGATATCGACCCGCAAGCTCTAGTTGCAAGCAGAGATAATGCCGAACGAAATGGTGTTGCAGACAAGCTGGAAGTTTATTTACCAGAAAACCAACCTGACTTTAAAGCCGACATTGTTGTAGCAAATATCCTGGCACAGCCACTGCGCGAACTCCATGAAATTATCCTTGGCTTTTTGAAGCCACAAGGTGCAATTGCAATGTCAGGCATCTTAGAAGAGCAAGCTCAATCTGTAGCAGATGTATACGCCCCATATATTGATTTAGACGCAATAAAGCAAGAGGGCGAATGGACACGAGTAAGCGGAATTACAAAACAATAACAAGTGTAACGACTATCTTCTGAGTTAGTAATCTATTACACGTAAGGCCTGAACTTAACAGGCTTTACGCTTTATTTACAGCCAATCGGCCGACCTCAATTAAGTCAAAAAAGATTTTTTGAACAAATTTACAGCAATTTATGTAGCCCTTCATATTGTTACCAAAAGTCAACCCAAAAAGTTCAAAAAAAAAACACTTATGTTCAATTTATAGCCTTTGATTTTTGCAAAAAAAACCGTAAACTTAGCGCCCCTTGAAATGAGGCAGATGAATAGTAGTGCGTATTGGTCCATACCAACTTGATAACAATGTGATCGTAGCTCCAATGGCTGGTATAACAGACCGACCATTTAGACAGTTATGTCGGCGTCTTGGCGCAGGGTTAGCGGTGTCAGAAATGTTGTCATCAAATCCAAAGGTTTGGAAAACTGATAAGTCGATGAACCGTATGGATCATTCTGGTGAGTCAGGAATACGTTCTGTGCAGATTGCAGGAGCAGACCCTGAGCTAATGGCACAGGCTGCACAATTCAATGTCAAAAATGGTGCGCAAATCATAGATATAAATATGGGTTGCCCAGCCAAAAAAGTGAACAAGAAACTCGCAGGTTCTGCACTATTGCAGTATCCAGATCTAGTTGAGGAAATAGTACAAGCTGTCGTTGGTGCAGTCGATGTACCTGTTACCTTGAAGATCCGCACAGGATGGGATCCGGAAAACCGCAATGGTGTTGAAATTGCGAAAATAGCCGAACGCAATCGTATTGCATCACTGGCAGTACACGGTAGAACCCGTGCATGCATGTATAAAGGTGAAGCGGAATACGACACTATCAAAGCGATAAAGCAATCGGTTTCTATTCCTGTTGTTGCTAATGGCGACATAACGTCCCCAGAAAAGGCAAAACAGGTTTTGGATTATACGGGCGCAGATGCCATCATGATTGGTCGAGCCGCCCAAGGTCGTCCTTGGATTTTCCGAGAGATAGACTATTATTTGCGAACTGGAAAACACTTGCCAGCACCGGAAGTATCCGAAGTGCGTGGCATATTGATGGAGCACCTTGTAAACCTCCATCAGTTTTACGGTGAACCAATGGGTGCGCGCATCGCACGCAAACATGTATCTTGGTACTTGCAGTCCCATGACCAAGAAGGTCAATTTAGGCGAGTATTCAATGCACTTGAGGAGCCAAAAGCGCAAATCGAGGCATTAGAAAACTATTTTGAAACACTAGCAGCTAACTAAGAAAGAGACATAAAGATGTTCGAACAAAATGTGACTTCTCCTTTTATCACTAACGCTCATGTTCAGTCACAAGAGAAACCGCAACCACTACGCGATGCAGTTAAAAAAGCTGTCCACCACTACTTAAAGCAGTTAAATGGTCAAGACGTGCAAGATGTGTATGAGCTAGTTTTATCAGAGCTTGAAGCACCATTACTAGAAGAAGTGATGACTTACACACGTGGTAACCAAACTCGTGCTGCAATCTTACTAGGTATCAACCGTGGTACTCTTCGTAAGAAGCTTAAAAAGTACGGCATGAACTAATCCGTATTTTTCGAAAACGTCTTTACCAAGACGTTTTCGAGCCCCCTTTTCTGCTCAGTGATATGCTGATAGTACATTTTATTCTGCTTAACTCATCCAATTTTAATATTGAAATCCTAACTTTACCCTCCTCAATATAGAAAGTTCAGTATTTCTCAATCTCGTTAACATCATTTCCATCGTTTTCTCATCCTAGTTGAGCTAAAATACAGCCTTTCTAAGCTAGCCCTTAACTAATCATTGAGGAAATCAAAACCATCATGGATATACATCGTCCTATTCGTCGCGCACTATTAAGCGTGTCAGATAAAACTGGTATCGTTGAGTTTGCCCGCACTCTAGCTGAGTCAGGCGTTGAACTTCTTTCTACAGGCGGTACTTGTAAACTCCTAGCCGACAACGGCATTCAGGTAACGGAAGTATCTGACTACACAGGCCACCCAGAGATCATGGATGGTCGCGTGAAAACTCTCCACCCGAAAGTACACGGTGGGATCTTGGGGCGTCGTGGCCAAGATGAAGACGTTATGGCAGACAACAGTATCTCTGCTATTGATATGGTTGTAGTTAACTTATACCCCTTTGCACAAACTGTTGCAAAAGCTGACTGCAGCCTAGAAGATGCAATTGAAAATATTGATATCGGCGGCCCAACAATGGTGCGTGCCGCAGCTAAAAACCACAAAGACGTTACAATCGTGGTCAATGCAAGCGACTATGATCGCGTTTTAGCTGAAATCAAAGAAAACCAAGGCTCAACAACGTATAAAACACGTTTTGATCTTGCTATTGCTGCCTACGAGCATACAGCACAGTACGACGGCATGATAGCAAACTACTTCGGTAAGCTTGTTGCTGATTACACAGAAGAAGCAGCCGAAGAGACCAAGTTCCCGCGCACTATCAATATGCAGTTCACTAAAAAGCAAGACATGCGCTATGGTGAAAACTCTCATCAAGATGCCGCATTCTATGTGGAAAATGATATTGAAGAAGCGTCAGTGGCAACAGCGAAGCAATTGCAAGGTAAAGCATTATCTTACAACAACATTGCAGACACTGATGCTGCGCTTGAATGCGTGAAAAGCTTCGAAGCGCCTGCTTGTGTTATCGTCAAACATGCTAACCCTTGTGGCGTCGCTGAAGACAAAGACATTTTAAGTGCTTATGACAGAGCGTTTAAAACTGATCCGACATCGGCTTTTGGTGGCATCATTGCCTTCAACCGTGAACTAGATGTTGAGACAGCCAAAGCTATCATCGAGCGTCAGTTTGTTGAAGTCATCATTGCTCCAAGCATTTCTGCTGAAGCTGCTGAGATTGTTTCTGAAAAGAAAAATGTCCGTCTTTTAGAGTGTGGCCAGTGGGAAGCGAAATCGACAGGTGTTGATATCAAACGTGTCAACGGTGGTGTACTTATCCAAGATCGCGACCAAGGTATGGTTACATTGGGCGATCTAACAGTTGTCTCTAAACGCCAACCTACAGAGCAAGAGTTAAAAGATTTACTATTCTGCTGGAAAGTAGCGAAGTTCGTTAAGTCAAATGCCATTGTTTATGCTCGAGATGGTATGACGATTGGTGTGGGCGCAGGCCAAATGAGCCGTGTTTACTCAGCGAAAATCGCGGGGATCAAAGCCGCTGACGAAAACCTTGAAGTGAAAGGTTCTGTTATGGCATCAGATGCATTCTTCCCATTCCGCGACGGCATCGACGCTGCAGCAGAGGCTGGTATCACCGCAGTGATCCAACCTGGAGGCTCTATGCGCGACGAAGAAGTTATTGCCGCGGCTGATGAAGCTGGCATGGCAATGGTATTCACCGGAATGCGCCATTTCCGCCACTAATCGAAAAGCGCGAAACGTTTAACGTTTCGCGCTTTTTGTTTGCACCAATTTAAAGTATTCTGACCAAAAGACAATCACAATAACCTTGAAGGAACTGAATAATGAAATTAGGTATTAAAGCATTAATCGCTGCAGGCATCGTCACTGCAATCACAGGCTGTAGCAGTACAACAAGCTCTGATAGCTCAAATGCAAATATTGCAAAAGCGGCACAAAGCAGTGAACGCGCTGAGAGTAATCGTGCGCGTGATAAATACCGTAATCCAGTCCAAACATTGGAGTTCTTTGGTCTTAAGCCCAATATGACTGTCGTTGAAATCGCACCAGGTGGCGGTTGGTATACAGAGATCCTAGCGCCAACAATAAAAGGCCAAGGTACTTTATACGCAGCACACTTCCCGGCCGATTCCGAGGTTGAGTATTACAAAAAGTCATTAGCCGCATTTAAAGGTAAGATTTCAAGTGATACACGTTTTAGCGAAATCAAAATGACTGAATTCTCTGCATTGACTCATCATGATATCGCACCAGCAGGCTCTGCGGATATGGTTTTAACTTTCCGTAATGTTCATAACTGGTATATGCGCCCTGGTGATGAAGGTGTACTTAAATCATTCAAAGCATTCCATAAGGCGCTTAAGCCTGGTGGGATCTTAGGGGTGGTTGAGCATCGCTTACCAGAGCACCGTGATACAGAAGATCAAAAGCGTTCAGGTTATATGAAGCAAAGCTATGTCATAGAAATGGCTAAAAAAGCAGGCTTTGAATTGGTAGCAAGCAGTGAAATTAACGCTAACCCACTTGATAGTGCAAATCACCCTCGCGGTGTTTGGACACTACCGCCAAGACTTGCGTTGGGTGATGAAAAATCAGCGCAATACAAGGCGATTGGGGAAAGCGACCGAATGACTTTAAAGTTTAAAAAGATTTAATAGGAAACTTTGCCATGAATGTACTTGTCATTGGCAGCGGTGGCCGTGAACACGCACTTGCGTTCAAAGCCGCTCAAAACCCATCTGTAAAAACTGTATTTGTAGCACCTGGTAATGCTGGTACTGCTTTAGAACCAAAATTAGAAAACGTTGCAATTGGTGTTGAAGACCTTGATGCACTTGTTGCATTTGCCAAAGAGCAAAAAGTATCGTTGACGATTGTTGGTCCTGAAGCACCATTGGTGATTGGTGTTGTTGATCGCTTCCGCTCTGAAGGCCTCGCTATTTTTGGCCCAACTCAAGCAGCAGCACAACTTGAAGGCTCAAAGTCATTTACTAAAGACTTCTTAGCTAGACACAAAATCCCAACAGCGAGCTACCAGACATTTACCGAGATTGACCCTGCAATTGCATACGTCAAAGCGCAAGGTGCACCCATAGTAGTCAAAGCAGATGGTTTGGCAGCCGGTAAAGGCGTGATCGTAGCAATGACCGAAGCTGAAGCGGAAGAAGCGATCCGCGACATGCTAGCAGGCAATGCATTTGGTGATGCTGGCAGCCGCGTGGTAATTGAAGAGTTTTTAGAAGGTGAAGAAGCTTCATTTATCGTCATGGTAGACGGTAAAAACGTCTTACCGTTTGCCACCAGCCAAGACCACAAACGTGCATACAATGGTGATCAAGGGCCTAATACCGGTGGTATGGGTGCATATTCGCCTGCGCCTGTTGTAACTCAAGAGATCCACAATCGCATTATGGATGAAGTGATCTACCCTACGGTAGAAGGAATGGCAGCTGAAGGCCACCCTTATACAGGTTTCTTATATGCTGGCTTGATGATAACAGCTGACGGCACACCAAAAGTCATTGAATATAACTGTCGCTTTGGTGATCCTGAAACACAGCCAATCATGCTTCGTTTACAATCAGATCTTGTATCTTTAATTGAAGCTGCAAACCGCCAAGAGCTGGATCAAACTGAGATTCAGTTTGATCCAAGAGCTGCTGTCGGTGTTGTACTCGCTGCGAAAGGTTACCCTGCAAGCTACCCTAAAGGAGATGCAATCTCTGGTCTTCAAGTAAATTACTCTGAAGGCGAGAAAGTATTCCATGCTGGCACTAAACAGCAAGGCGGTGCTGTTGTAACGGCTGGTGGACGTGTACTTTGTGCGACAGCACTAGGACACTCAGTAACAGAGGCGCAAAAGCGCGCTTATGCACTGGTCCAAGATATCCACTGGGAAGGTGTAGAGTTCCGCACTGATATTGCTTATCGTGCCATTGCACGTGAGCAGTAATCAAATTAGGTATCCTATAAAAGCGGCTCAAAATTAGCCGCTTTTTTTATTTCAATTTTAAATAACGCAAATAAAAACAAAAACCAATATCAATTGCAAACAATTGAAATATATAATTTTTTTTGATTTTATCATTGGTATTTTTTGGCTGTCTTGCTAGGATCTCCTTTTGTATCATCTTTAGGGGCGTAAAGATGCAGGGCACACTAAGTAAACTTAAAGCCACCCTCACAAACCCAATTCAATATCAACTACCCATTGGCGATCAATTAGTTAATTTAAATGACTATTTCGGTCAGGAAATAACTTTGACTTTCACGGGTAATATATATTGCTGTAGTTGTGGTAAAAAGACTAAAAAAAGCTACTCCCAAGGCCATTGTTTTGTATGTATGAAAAAACTCGCTAGCTGCGATATGTGCATCATGAAGCCTGAAACTTGTCATTATGACCAAGGTACTTGTCGCGAACCTGAGTGGGGAGAAGCCAATTGCATGATCCCTCACTATGTCTACTTGGCGAATACATCAGGGTTGAAGGTTGGTATCACACGCCATACTCAAATTCCAACCCGCTGGATAGATCAAGGCGCAACACAGGCGTTACCAATCTTTAAAGTACAAACTCGCCTCCAGTCTGGTTTGGTAGAAGTTGCGCTCGCAAACTTCATTGCCGACAAAACCAATTGGCGCAACATGCTCAAGGGTATCAACCCAGAGTTAGATCTGAAGCAAAGTGCTCAGGAGTTGATCCCTCAGATCCAAGAAAAACTCGATGAACTTGCACAGCTGTTTGGTGCCACAGCAATCGAGCGCCTCGATGAAGAGGTGGTTGATCTAGCCTTCCCAGTAGAAGACTACCCAACCAAGATCAGTTCATTTAATTTTGACAAAGAACCCTCTGTGACCGGGATCTTAAAAGGGATTAAAGGCCAGTATTTGATCTTTGACAATGGGGTTATCAACATTCGTAAGTTCACCTCTTACGAAGTCAGTTTTTCTGCTTGATAAAACTCATACCAAGCCGCTTGAGTAAGCGGCTTGCAATACAAATATCCTTGCATCGCATGACAACCTAGCTTTTGTAAAAAACGCATTTGCTCCTGCTTTTCTACTCCCTCAGCGACAACGTGCAGTTTAAGCGCTTTGGCCATCGCAATAATAGCGCTGACAATTTCGCTGTTTCCATATTCATCAGGGATCTTGGCAATAAAACTTGGATCTATTTTTAAGATATCAATCGGTAGCTTAGTTAAATAACTTAAAGCGGAATAACCGGTGCCAAAATCATCCAAGGCAATACTGACCCCCATTGTTTTCAGCTCAGTCAGTACCGCCTTAGCTCGCTGAAAATTACTGACAAAACTGCACTCTGTCAGCTCTAACTCAATTTGTGTACCACTCAGGTTATATTTATCTAACGCATAGCGTAAAGTATTAACTAGATCCCCTTGTGTTAAGTGCTGCGCAGAAATATTAATAGCTAAGTGCCGTATTTCAATATTGGTCTTCCTCCAATGTGCAAGCTGTGCACAAGCGCGATCAATCACCCACTCATCCAGTTTTACAATTAACCCCAGCTCTTCCGCTAGAGGGATAAATTGCGCAGGAGAGATCATCCCAAGATTGGGATCGTGCCAGCGCAATAAACACTCCAAACTTGTCAAGCGGCTACTTACTAGGCACTTTAGAGGCTGAAAATAAAGTTCAAACTCACCATTTTCAAGTGCACTTTGAAATCGACTTTGCATCGATAAGCGCTCTAATGAACGAGCATTCATTGAAGCCTTATACATTTGAAATGAGTTTCGTCCCAGCTCTTTGGAGCGATACATAGCCACATCAGCATGCTTTAATAAGCTCTCACTATCCAAACCGTCATCGGGGTAGATGGACGCGCCCAATGACGCAGTGGCAGCAACACAGATGTTTCCCAAGTCAAATGACTTATTAAACTGTAATAACAGCTTATCTGCAAAATTAACCACAGAATCCACATCGACCACTTCTGTCAGCAAAACCACAAACTCATCTCCGCCGAGCCGTGCCAAGGTATCCCCTTCATTGAGGATACTTTTGATCCGCTCACTTACTTGCGTGAGCAACTTATCACCAGCACTATGCCCTAGGGTGTCATTTACCTCTTTAAAGCGATCTAAATCGATAAACATCACGCTGATCTTATGTTGGTCGCGATGTGCCGATGCCAATGCCATAGACAACCTATCATAAAACAAGCGCCGATTAGGCAGTCCTGTCAACTCGTCAAAATATGCAAGGCGCGCAATTTTTTCTTCTGCATTTTTACGCTCAGTAATATCACTGAATATCGCTGCGTATAACGTTTCATCACTATAGGGGTCATTGATTTCAATAATTGTGAGCCACTCGACATAAATATCCCCACTTTTCTTTTTGTTGCAAATTTCGCCTTGCCACACCCCCTTCTCTCTCAGCGCTTCCCACATTCTGTTATAGTAGCTTTCATCGTGAAGGCCTGAACTCAGTAGGCTCGGAGTTTGCCCTATCACCTCGTAGTCTTGATAGCCTGTCAAAGCACTAAAAGCTGGGTTAATTTGAATGATCTCTCCACTGCTACGCGTGATCATAATGCCATCGAGTGATGCATCGATGATCCGATTCGCTAAATAGAGGTTTTTCTCCGATTTGCGTAATGCGATATCTCGCTGTGCCAATACATTCTCAAGCTCACTGCAATAGGCTGTTTCGATTTCTGTAAGCACATTTTTCAGTGCCAAAAGACCAATGACTTCATTCGATGTCGCATCTCTGACAACGAGGTGGCGAATAGACTTAGCCGTCATCATACGGTAGGCATCAAATAAACTTTCCTCCGGAGTCATGGATAACATAGGATAACTCGCGAGCTGCCAGCATGGCATTTGCCACTGCGGATCGAGTATGGCATATGCAATATCACGTTGTGTGATGATCCCGTACTCTTGCAGTTCAGTGTGATGAACTAACACTGCGGTTGTTTTGTCTCTGCGCATGATTTCAATCGCGTCGCTGATGCACTGCTGACTATCCAACACACTGACACAGCTGTCATAATGATCGGCAATAGGACGAAAATGCAGATAGTGATCCAAGCCCTGATTACGAACTATATCTGATAGCGAAACCACACCTGCCGGTTCATTTTTCGAATCAATTACCAGTAAGTGTCGGATACCAAGTTGATGCAGTTTAATGGTTGCTTCGCTCAATGTTTTATCAAGCAGAATATCGTGCACTGGCGAGGTCATGACCTCACCAATAGGGAGCTCTGTAAGGTGAATATGTTTAAGATCTAGCTTTACACAATCTGATTCTGTCCAAATACCCGTTATCTCACCATCTTTCGTGATAAAAATGGAACTTACGCTATGCTGTCGCATTCTGACGAGTGCATCGTATAAACTGGTTGATTCATCACAAGATAACAAGCTAGTCGAAAACACGTCTTTAATTTTCAGCTGACGTGAGTCACCTATCATAAGCACTTTCCTCGCATTCTAACTACCATCTTGAGTATACTTGGCTACCTAGTGCTAACTTTGACTGAGAACAAATAATGACGATTAAATCATACCCATTAGTGCTGATATTCGACCAAAGTATAGAGTATGTTGACAGCCCACAATCACTGCAAGAAAGTGTGTTTTATTTAACTGAAAAGCAAATAAAAACAACCACATGTATTTTTAAGGATGGAAGTGCAAGTACACTCAATGGCGAGCCAATAACGCTGGATAGTTTTGCCAATTTAACGCCTTTAGTGCAACAAAAGCTCGCTTCTGAAGGTCACTGCTGCACTGCAAAAATACACATTTCTGATATAGAACAGGTATTTAGTTTAATGGCGGAAACTATCTAGAAAGTTTACGATTCAGCTAAGTTTCTTATGTGTGTTTCAACACTGCGGCCAAGAGAAGACAAATCATAGCCGCCCTCTAGGTATGAGATGATACCAAGACAATCAAGCTCTTTACTTAAGAGCGCGATCTGTTGAGTAAACCAAGCGTAATCACTTTCGACAAATTTGAGCCCACCCATATCATCTTCTAAATGAGCATCAAACCCGGCGCTAATAAAGAGCAACTCAGGGTTAAATGCGCGCAGTTTAGGTAGCCATTGTTGACTGTACAATGCTCGTAAATCATTGCCGTCACTCGCAACGGCCAATGGCGAATTAACGACAGTCTCGGTATTTTCAATTTCAGAGTTTGGATAAAAAGGGTATTGGAACAAAGAGCAAAAGAGAACATTAGGATCCTCCTTTACAATTGCTTGTGTACCATCACCGTGGTGCACATCAATATCCAATATTGCAATGCGCTTAATGCCTTTAGTTTGCGCATATTTGACAGCAATCGCAACATTGTTAAAAATACAAAACCCCGCTGACTTATTTTGACTTGCATGATGCCCTGGCGGTCTCACTGAACAAAAAGCAGCATCGTGGCGCCCTGCAAGTACTTCATCGACTGCCAAGATACCCGCACCAACGGCCCGCTCTATAGCTTTGAATGAATCTCGGCACAGTGCCGTATCACCATCTAAGTCCGTAAGACCATGCTCTGGAATTGCCGACAACACCCGCTCAACATGCTCAGTATCATGTGCCAATATATAATGTGACATTTCTGCTTTGGGTGCAGTTAAATGAGTCACCGCGATGTCCAACCCAGAAGCTAATACCCGATCAGAAATCGCATCTAGACGCTGCGGTGATTCGGGGTGTTCACTCGCCATTTTATGCCGACGACACAATGGGTGGGAGATGATTGCAGTGCGCATATCCGCTGTCCTTACAAAAACTGAGTGACCAGTGTATCAAAGCATGGGGTTACATGCTTTGATACTTTGGTTTGATATACCAGTAACCCGTTCTGCCTTAATCTTCTTGAGGCACCGCGACTAACCCAAGATTATGAAAATCAAAACTAAAGTCAGTAACATCTGGGTTTACCCACTCCAAATCAGCACTTTTAACGTGCTGATCATGCATGGTGAAATGAATATATGAATCAGCTTCTAATAGCTTTTCATGCCATTTAATCACAAAGGTATTGCCATTATGATGGCTCAATGTCCCTTTCAACAGTTTGGTATGTGTAAAATCAATATGTAATTGCCCTGCGATTTCTTCCACAATCACGTCCCCGTACCAAGGACTGCGAAGTGTACCTGTGTAGTGGCTCAAAGGTAAACTCGCTTGCTTATCAATAACTTTTTCAGGACCAAGATTATTGTACAGCGCGTCGCGCTGTTGTTTATAGCTCTGATAGCTTTGTGCTACCCAGTCTTGAGGTTCTAAACCAAGTGCCTGTTCGAATACTTCATTGGTAATTGCTTTGAGCGCAGGGTAGGCGTGTTGATTCGATAAAATGACAACCCCTAGCCCTTTTTCTGGGATCATTGCAACTTGCGAGCCCATACCCAATATCCCGCCCATATGGCCCACACGCTTATAACCCAAATAGCTCTCTACGGCCCAACCCAGAGCATAACCTTTAAAATCTTGCTTAAATGCCGCTCTATCAGACTCTTTTGGTAGGCGCATTATTTGGGGATGCCATAAATATTGATGCATGTACGGATCAATCAGCTGCTTTCCTAAAGGCGTTTTACCTGCATTGACCTGTGTCTGCAACCACTTAGTCATATCCGTTACGTTTGATGCAATGGCACCAGCTCCTCGGAAATCCTCGAGATAGTCACCGACAAACTCTTCTAGCTGCCCATTGTATTTAATTGTGCCTGTCGCAAAATTTTTATTGCTGTTTCCAATACGAGAAAAACCTGCATACGAGTTATCTATCCCAACCTGAGGAAAGATGCGTTTTTCAACAAAGTCTTGCCAGCTCATATTGCTGACTCTTGCAACAACCTCACCTGCTACAACAAACATCAAATTATTGTAATGGTACTCTGTGCGCAGTGCAGCAATAGGTTTAATATGCTTTAGTCCAGCCAATATATCTTTTATCGATTTATCTGTATTTGGCCAAATCATCAGATCACCAGCACCGAGTGCCAACCCACTGCGGTGGCTCACCAGATCTCGAATAGTTATTTGCTCAGTTAATTGCTGACTATGTAACTGGAATTCAGGTAAATGCTTAATTACGGGGTCTCCCCAGTTTAATTTACCTTCTTCCGCTAACATCGCTAATGCAGTTGCAGTAAATGCCTTACTGTTTGAAGCTATTCCAAACAACGTATGTTGATCTACTAGGCCCTCTTTGCCAAACTGCCTAACGCCATACCCTTTCGCTAATACAACTTTGCCGTCATTTACAATCCCGATCGCCAGACCTGGAATTGAAAAATCATCCATAGCTTGCTGTACAGACTTTTCAACTTCAGCCAACTGTGGCGCAGTTAAAGCTAAAACACTGTTACTCATCAACATTGCTGTTGCACAGCATACTTTGCGCCAAAAAGCTTTTTTCATATCCGTATTGCCTTATTTTTTATAAATGTTTGATTCCAATAAATGTTTATTTTTATTCTCGTCAACAATGCTTCTTTGCATTTTAATTTTTTCAATATACGGTTCTGGAAACCCATGCTCCAAAGCCCCGTTTAGCACATGTTGTTTATACCAATCAAAAGGAAGCTGATTACTTACGAAAGTATTTGCAACATAACAATGGGCTTTAATCGTTCTTCGATTCATTAAGTCGACGTTGAATATGACACGATCATAGCGAGCACCTTCAATGTTATCTAGCTCCGTCATTTCTAATTGGGACAAGCCATACACAACGCCATAGACAACCATGGGCGCAGGCGCACCAGCAATATTGCACTTGGCGGAACCATCTTTGCTCAGCATATCAAATGTGAGTTGATGTCCTTGCAAAACCGCGGTGCCAATTAAGCGTGCATTCGGCAGCCTTTTTTTAAGCCGCAAAGTTGATAAATTTGAACCGTAGGCAAAATAAAAATAATCGTCAGTTTGCATTGCACTACCTATATTACAACTCGCATTGCCAAAAGCAGCAACACCACCCCGATCCCTCTATCAAACCAATGTCCGGCACGGTGAAAAAACCGTCGAACTCTCGGCCTAGATAAAATTACTGATAACAGAGAAAACCAAACCCAAGTTGCTAAAGCCATATACAAGCCGTAAAAAATTTGTACTGCCTGTGGCGTTTCAGGATCTATCATCAAGGTGAATAAAGATAGAAAAAACAGCGTCGCTTTTGGGTTTAATGCATTGACTAAAAAGCCACGTCGCAAGGCTTTAAAATCAGACTCAGTGTTAGACGATGCATCAAGATGTTGTTCAGGCTCCGTGTTCTTTTTAGCACGTAATGCCTGTACGCCCATATAAGCTAAATAAGCGCCAGCAACATACTTAAACAAGTCAAAAAGTTCAGGTGAATTGGCCAGTAGTATCGCCACACCCAGTAGACAATATGAAACATGCACAAAAATGCCTAAACCGACACCCGCGCTAGTATACAAAGCATTCCGTCTGCCCTGCTGGACACTTTGTTTCAAAACAATCGCAAAATCAGGTCCCGGACTTGCAACCGCAAGAAAATGAGCCAGTGCGATGATTAAAAATTCATCGAGATATTCAACCACGACCGCGTTCCTCTAATGCCAATAACATAGGATCTGGCGACGTTTCTAATATTTTTTTCAGTTGCTTTTGCGCCTTTTTAAACATGCTTTTTAAGTGAGGTTTAAGGTGCTTCCCACCTTGTTGCTCTCCTTTAAAGTGGCATACTAAAGCATGTAAAAATATACTTTCTTGCTCACTCAGCGCGGCTTGACGATTTGCATATGGATTGTAACACGAGCCGCACCCGCCTCTAAAATGATACGCGGTGTTACATAACATGGTGCCAAAGCCCATAAATATCGCCAATACATCTGCCGCCACAGATAAATTTTGCTGTCCGCCTGGCGGTAACTTCCCAACATGATGAATTAGCATCAGCGCCATACCACCAGCCATACTGGCCACAAGATCTTGTGGTTGATTAATTTGGTTTGGATTATAAGACAACAAAATTGGCTGACTTGGTTTACTCACCAACGAAATATCCTCTCCTCTTAGCCCACCAGACAATGTGAACCGAGGAAATGCCTGCTGCATAGGCATATGTTGTGGCGCACTTAACTGAACTGGCCAGTGAGATAAACCTGCGTAGCTTCTTACACGTTCAAACACAGATTGTGCCATCTCTTCAACGCTGGTGACCCTGTCAGGAAAGTGTTTTTCTGTCGGCTGTACAACTTGGGTTTTTTGTAAAAAATACTCACTATCAAAATGTTCTGCAGCCCACAGGAATAAATCAATTAGCGATTGTGACTCAGGGGACTCTAACAGAGGCTTTGGCTTAAAAATTGATAACATACGCTTTTTCGACATCTCTAGAGGATAATAACTCAACACCTTACCAAGGCCTATTCAGTTAAAGCAAGGTAAGACGATGATAAAATAACATTAAAAGCACGGTAGCAAAATCTCTGCGGACCATACTTGAAGATATGGAGTTCTAGACTTGGCTAACAGCGAGAAGCCAATTATCATGAAGCACCAAGAATAAATAATCGCAACCTTATGCCACACATCATTATTGAACATTCAGCATCTCTAGATACCGACTTTTCACAACTACTCAAATCCATACACCAAAGCACCATTGACACAAATCTATTTGATGCAAGCACCATTAAAACACGTCGAGTGGCTTTCCCGGAGTGCATACTGGGAAATGGTAAAACTGACTTTGTTCATGTCCAAGTCCATCTCTTAACAGGAAGAACGCAAACCCAAAAACAACACCTAAGCGAATCCTTACTGAGCACATTGCAAACCCTATTTTCTGAATCCGTCAGTTTGAGTGTGCACCCCTATGATTTAGACCCTGCTATTTATCGAAAAAATTAAATGATTCATAATGTGTACCTAGCAATACCATCAAGTAAGAGAAAATAGATGAAATTCCCATGCCGAATAGACAAATTCGTTAGTCATATAAACGAACTGCCGCGTAGCAAAGTAAAAATCCTGATCAAAAAGGGAGAAGTGTCTATCAATGGCATAGTAACAAAAAAAAGTGATGTTCAAATCACTCGCGAAGACAGTGTTGAAGTAAGCGGTAAACCACTGAAATATTTAGGTAAAAGATACTTCATGTTGAACAAACCACAAGGCTATGTCTGCGCTAATAGCGATGAATTACACCCTACTGTTTTTGATTTACTTGATGAGCCGAACTTAAAAGATTTTCATGTCGCAGGTAGACTTGATATCGATACTACAGGGCTCGTACTGATCACCAATGATGGTGAGTGGTCACACCAAATTACCTCGCCAAAAAAGCAAAAATACAAGACATACCTTGTTGAAACAAAAGAAATAATTACAGAAGAAGCGCTGGAGCAATTACGCCAAGGTGTCGCTTTACACAATGAAAAGCAATTAACTCGACCAGCACAAGCGCAAGCTGTTGATAAATATGCACTGCGGCTCTCTATCTGCGAAGGGAAATATCATCAAGTGAAACGTATGTTAGCAGCAGTATCAAATCATGTTGTTGAATTGCATAGAGAAAAAATAAGTGATATTGAACTTGATCACGAACTGTCAGCAGGTGAATACCGCCCTCTTACAGAGCATGAAATAGACATAATCAATGCAAAATAGGTCGTAATAAGGTCGTCATATGAGGAAAAATCATCTAATTTTTACTTATATACGGCAAAGCCCTACTTACATAGCGCGCTCAAACATGATAAATCATAAAGGTAGAGTGCCATAAACTTTTAACTTCCTCGCTAAGGTGCATATTGTGTTTTCGACTCTGACTTTAAGACTAAAAATAATATTTTTTGCAGCTGCTATTTTTATCGCCTTAATCTCCATCGCGGTGCTCGGGCTGCAATCACTTCGTCACGCCAGTGAAACGGATAATATCGCTCGAATTAATCAATTGATGAAAAGTACCGTCAATATCGTAGAACAATTTGAGCAGTTTGTGCGAGCTGGCGAATTAACTGAACAGGAAGCAAAAAAACTGGCAGCACAAATTCTTAGAGAAAATAAATATCACGACTCCGAATATGTGTACGTCGTCGATGAGCAGCTTAATTTCGTTGCTGCCCCCCATGACCCACAACTACACGGCACCAGCTTTAACGACTTTAAAGACGCCGATGGCAACAGTATTGGACGACTGGTGGAGAGAAAGGTTGGCAACAAAACGAATCGCATCATTACCTATCACTGGAACTCTCGACGAGACGGAGAAGTGGTTGATTTAACATCTGTGGTGCAAAAAACCTCTCTATTCGGGTGGTATGTTGGCACAGGTATCAGTTACAAAGAAGTTGATGCGAGATATTGGGAAACCGCTAGCTGGCTGCTCACACTGTCTCTGATTATCGCAATCGCACTCACTTTCACCGTCACGCGCTATGGACTGTCGCTGTCCAATAAACTGGGTGCGGAGCTAAATGAGGTGCTTGATATCGTACGTCATGTCTCTCACGGCAATCTCACATCACTAATAGATACGTCTCGTGCTAAGGATTACAGCATTATGGCTGCCATGAGCTATATGCAAGACGGTCTAAAAGGTGTTGTTAGCGGACTTATGGTGGTCAGTGACAAGTTAAAAGAGCAAAGTTATGACGGTGAAGCGCGCTCTAATGATCTCGAAAGCCTAACATTGAGTTTAAGTGAAGAAACTCAGATGGTTGCATCTGCTATAACAGAATTAACGGCTTCAGCTCAAACAGTCGTAGAACATGCTGAGCAAGCTGCTTTTTCAGTACAAGAGGCAGAAAACCAAGGTCAAAACGCTGATCGGCTTACCGCAAATGCAAGTGAAGCCATTGTGCTACTTGAGCAACAAATTGATAGCGCAGGCAACAATATTCAAGCACTTGATGAAGAAGTGAATAATATTGCCAATGTGCTCAGTGTTATTCAGAGCATTGCGGAACAAACTAACTTACTTGCACTAAACGCAGCAATTGAAGCAGCTCGTGCTGGCGAACAAGGCAGAGGGTTTGCCGTGGTTGCTGATGAAGTACGCCAACTTGCTCAGCGCACCCAATCTAGCACAGAAGAAATTCATACGATGATTGGCAACTTGCAAGCAGCGACACAAGAAGCCAAATCTTCAGTTTCTTTGAGTATTGCTACCAGTGAAAAAACGGTTTCGATGTCCAATGAGGCCAGCGAAGCACTACGCAGTGTAGCCACTTCACTGAGCGCAATTTCTCAAATGAGTGACCAAATAGCCTTGGCAGCAAAAGAGCAATTAATGGCAGGAGAAGACACCGCAAGACGGGTAGTAACCATCTCTGATACAGCTGCACAAACAGCAAATGTATCGCAACAAGCCCACAGTGCAACTGACAGCATTAAGGCGCAAGCGGCGCAATTAGAAAGTGAAATGGCGAAATTTAAGCTTTAATTTCACACTTTTACCATAATGCATTTTCCCAAAGTAGAATAGGTACATCTAACCTTTTCTATTTTGGGTATTTTTTTTCACAAATTGGCCTGAATTTAGCATCCTATTTTTTTGTAAAAAAATGTTTAACTCTAAATTATTTGGTGTTAAATTCATTGAGTCGCCCAGAATAAATCGAACGTAAAGTACCAACTTTGTTTTTTATTTTGGTTCTTTTTAATGATTTTTGGTGATACTTCTTCTGGTAAAGCAGTAAGGCTTTGCGTTGTGCCTATTGCCATTGGAAACTAGAGAATGTCTCACATTCAAATAGCTGACTAGACGATAATGAAATAAGGATAATCACAATGAAGATGATTGCTAACAAACAATGCCGTTTAATTGCAGGCGGCTCAGGTTTATTAGGTCCTGCGGACCCTTTTTCAGAAAAGCGGAACTCACAACGAGAGGCGCTTGTTGCAAATAATAATGCGGGCCAAAAAAAGCCCAGCCAATACCCTTAACTTATTTTTCTGATAAGCATCACTTATGGCAAAACAGTTTGCATTCAAAGATTTACTACTACCTTATGTTGTAATGGTAGTGGTGATCTTTATTATTCAAGACGCGACATATTTCTTTTTTCTCGCCTATATCTCTATTATCTCTTTGGTATTTTTGATTGGACATAGACTCCGAGATGTCAATATATGCTCCATTTCATTTATCGCGATGATCCCGGTCTTATTTGAAAACATTATCTTCACGACGGGCTTGATCAGCTTGGTATCAACACCCGGAGATAGACTTATCCAAAATAGTTTGATTTACGGTGTTCACTTATTTAAAGAGCTCATTATTTTAGTGCCGCTTACTTATCGGGTAGAAATATCTAAGCGCCTCTTTCCTAAGCACAAAATCCGATATACATTTGCTGACAGTATATTACCTTGGCTTTGCCTTATCAGTGCAGCAATGAGCTTCTTTGCGCTGATAGAGAATTATATACGTAATGGTAAGGGGTATGATATGACGTTCTTTTTCTATGCCTTTGACATCACAGGTTACTTAAATTATTCGCTCTTTTGTGGTGTTTTAGTAGTGTTGACATTTATCACATATAAAGAGGCGTATGACTTCAAAGTCCCTTCAATAAGGCGCTAAGTAATTTCAATGAAATGGGTTTGTTAGCGGCAGCATATGACTCTTTGACAACATATTGAGGTCAAAGTAGCGCTGTAATAGCGCATGGTACGCACCGCTGCTTTTCAGTTTAGCTAACCCCATTTCAAGCTTTTTGGCCAACCCTGGTTTGTCTTTATTGACGAAAAAATAAAACCTTGCAGGATAAGATAAATAGTAATCGGGCACTATCATTAATTCTGGGCGATTTTGGTTTACGATTTCCGATTGTGCCTCGACAATCGAGCGAGGAAAATAGTCTGCTTTTTTATCCAACACCATATCAAACATCGCCTGGTAATTTACGATCGGTTTTACGTTAAGCCCATTGCTTGACAGAATTTTGGTGTCTGGCCAATCGTGTCCCTGTACCGCTGTAAAACGGCTTAATTGCGCTATCTCTGTGACTGCTTTAAAACGAGCGTATTGGGCCTTATGGATGATCAATACTCGTTTACCTATTAGGCCATCAAACAAAGGGAATTTTACCGCTATTGCCAATTTCTCACGCGCGGGGCTTGTCATACTCCAATGTAAGTCAACTTGCCCTTTGCTGAGCGCCATTAATGTCCGCTGCTGGTGTGGATGCACTTTCACATGTTCGATATTAACGTCATGGTCAACAGCTTTTAATGCCTGTTGCAGTAGCTCATATAAAAAAAGGTCACGATCATAGAGCGGACGCTGCTCTTTAGCGACATAGATGGTTTCTTTTTCGTTATCGTTTGCACTTGCTGCAATGGCTAGCGCAATTAGGCAAAAGTAAAAAATATGTCTGATCATAATGTTCCCCAAACGTGCTAATTAGCTCGGCAATTACGACGTTATAAATCACTATATATAAACAAAGAAAGAATTTCTCTTCGCCTTAAGTATATATATTTCACAATTTATATTCACGAAGCAATAAGTTTGCGCCAATTAGCTGCAAACTCAGTTGGGGCTGCACACATTATTCCTCAGTACCAAATTTAAGTGATGATACACGTACGTGCTTTAATTAACAGCGGCTTCAACTTCTAACCTCACCATTGGGGCACTCGGTTTACGTCGATTGCATACAAACAGGTAGCTATTTCTGTAGCGCTTAGCTTCTTTTTTTGCATCAGTAGCTAACGCTGCTACCTGATGGCTATTTTTACATGATTCTACGTCAGGTGTTACTAAGCCAATTGAAAGTGTCAGTAAAGGTACAAACTGTTTTTGCCCTTCTCTATTAGTTGCCCAGTAGCCACCGGCAGCAACATGTTCGGGAGTAAATAACGCCTTTGATCGCGCTTCAAATTGTTCAATGATCTGATGACACAGACACTCGGCATCGGCTTGGTCAAACACCACCATAAAGTCATCTCCACCGATGTGACCAACAAAACACTGGCTGTGTTGACATACCTGTAGCGTGACATCCGCAAGTAATTTAATGACACTGTCTCCACTGGCATAGCCATAAAGATCGTTAAACTGCTTAAAGTGATTCAAGTCGATATAAGCCAGTGAAAAAGTATGTTTGGCGCGAAGCCGCTGCTCAATAGCCTCATTGATTGCAACATTGCCAGGCAACATAGTCAGAGGGTTGGCATGTTGCGCATGGCGGATCTTATCCTCTGTAATATGTTTTAGAATATCCCTCAGAGGCGCCAGACCAATATACTCACCCTCTTTGGTGATCACTATATGTCGTCTAATATCAAACTCATTTTCGGTAATGAGTTGACTGACAAAATCGAGCTGTTGTTGCTCATCAACGATCAAAGGCTGCTTATCCATGAGTTTGACAACAGGTTTTTTGTCAAATAGAGCGTGTCCATAAGGAGCCGCGAATACTTCTGTTAATTGGTCACGGTGTAACAGCCCTACAGGTTGTCGCGTATCGTTTAATACAGCAATGCTTGTTAACCTTTTATTTTGTTCAAAACGTCGATGTGCGTCCAAACATTGGGTATTCATGTGAATAGCAGGTACATCATGTGCTAACCAGCCAATCGCCATCGACTGTTCAAACTGACTTACGGTTGGTTCAGATTTAATTTGGGCATTGAGAATATGGCTAGGGCTAACAGCCAAATCATTTGATTCTCGGCTTGGCCTCGCCAACAAAAAGCCTTGAGCATTGATAATGCCCATTTTTTTGAGCAACTTTAATTCTTCCACTCGCTCGATCCCCTCGGCAATCACCGCGGTATTGGTCGCTTTAGCCAGCTCAATGATCGACTTGAGGAACTCTCTTTTTACGATACTTTGATCACAGTAATCGATAAAGTAACGATCTACTTTAACAAAGTCCGGACACAGTTCAGACCACTGCTTTAACCCTGAGTAACCTGCCCCCAAATCATCAATGGCAATTTGGAAACCTAGTTGGCGATAGTGTGAAATGGTTTTCAGCAATAAAAACCCGTCGTCCACTTTGTCCTGCTCTGTTACTTCAATAACAACTCGGTTGCAATTTAATCCCGCTTCTTCGATTAAATGAAGTGTTTCCCCTTTTGGGTGTTGAGGATCGAGTAAGGCCTTAGGGCTTACATTCAGAAAAAGCTTGCCGGGTAAATTCAATGCAGCAAACTGCGCAATCGCCTTTTTTCGACAAAGTAGTTCAAGTTCAGATAGTCGGTCATATTTACTGGCAACTGCAAACATCTTATCAGGCTGCACTAACTCGTTATCTAAACTACCTCGGCTCAATGCTTCAAAGCCTAGTACCTGCTCTTTTGCTATATCAAAAATGGGTTGAAACATTGGATATACAGCTTCGTTTTGCAAAATGTCATCCAACATGACGTATAAAGGATCCACCGAAACAACCAAACTTAATTCAAGTGCTCAATAATCGAGCAAAATATCAAAGATTTATGACAGTTAGATTGCAATCCAATGGAAATTACCAATTTCAGGGATAAATGTGGAGTGAAGGTGAATTTGTGGGCAAGCCAATGAGATGAAAACAGGATGTTTTCATCTCAATACGCGATTAATTCAAAGCGCGTTCTACTTGATCAAAATGTGCAATCACTTCGACAATTTCTAGCTCAGCGTCTTGGTAATGCGTTTTCTCAGTGAAGCCTAGTTTAGCAATCGCTTGAACAGTTGCTGGGTGCACCAACAGATCTTTGGCATGATAGCATACAGGATCGCTGTATTTAGGCAGTTTACCATCTTCGTGGTAGCCGCTTTCAATCTCTTCCAAAGGCAGTGTAGGGATCACATCCGCAGCTTTATCGAGCGCGTCTAGATAATCTTTACATTGAGGGTATTTGGTCACAAAATTCGCTAGCACATCACGAGATGTTGCTACTAACTCAGCTGATTCTTGCTCTAGAGCGGCAGCTGATTTTTGTTCCCTGATGTTTGCTAACAATGAAGTAGCCTGAGTTTTATACTGGCCCAGTGCGTTTTCACTTGCAGGTGCTTTTGCTTCAGACTTAGCTTCTTGCGTGCTTGGTTGTTCTGAACATGCAAATAGTGCCAAAGCAGCGCATGCAATTCCTAGCTGTTTATACATACAATCCTCAATTCATTATTATTGATAACAATTCTCATTATACAGTCTTGTCATGAATTTGAAACCAAAAAGGCCACAATAAATGTGGCCTTTTTGATTCAGTTCAAAATAGATTTGAGTTGAATGAGCAAATACTAAGTACTGCTCAAATACTCATAATTAAGGCATAGCGTCTAAATCTGCACCTTCTTTCTCTACTTCTACTGGGATCAAGTCTTCTTTACTTACACCCATTGCAACCGCAACAGAGCTCGCAACATATACAGAAGAGTATGTACCAATGAATACACCAAACAACAGTGCAGTTGCAAAACCGTGGATTGTTTGACCACCCCACACAAACAAGGCAATAAGTACCAAGATTGTTGTGATTGAAGTCACAAGTGTACGGTTCATTGTCTGCGTCAATGAAATGTCGATGATTTCCAATGTGTCATCAATACGAACTTTACGGAAGTTTTCACGGATCCTGTCAGAAACAACGATGGTATCATTCAGCGAGTAACCGATTACAGCCAAGATTGCTGCAAGAATCGTCAAATCAAACTCTAAGCCCAATAACGAGAATAGGCCCATCGTTAAAATTACATCGTGAAATAGTGCCGCAACCGCTCCGACCGCAAAACGCCACTCAAAGCGAAATGCAACGTACACTAAGATACATAAAAGCGCAGTTAGCATCGCTAGACCACCCTGCTCTTTCAGATCTTCACCGACACTTGGTCCGACAAATTCAATTCTACGCATTTCAACACTGCTATCAGCCAACTTCAATGCATCGATTAACTGGTTACCAATGGTCTCAGCTTTGACATCATCACGCGGTGCGATACGTACCAACACTTCTTGGCTTGAACCAAACAAGGTAACCGCAGCATCTGCGAAGCCATTCTCAGCCAATACTTTACGAATTTTAGGCAAATCCGCAGGTTGTGAGAATCCAACTTCAACTGCCGTACCGCCGGTAAAGTCCAGACCAAAGTTTAAACCCTTGGTCATAAACGATGCGATAGAAGCCAAAATCAATAAAGCAGAAAACGCCATCGACATCTTTCTTGCCGACATAAAGCGAATCGTGCTTGATAACTTTAATAATTGCATGCGCGCTCCTATATCGACAATTTATTGATGCGTTTACCACCGATAAAGGCGTTGATCACGGCACGAGTACCAATGATCGCGGTAAACATTGAAGTCAAAATACCAATCGCAAGTGTTACTGCGAAGCCCGCAATTGGACCCGTACCCACTGAAAACAGGATAATTGCAGCGATTAGTGTTGTGATATTCGCATCGAAAATCGTACTGAATGCGCTGTCGTAACCAAAGTGAACAGCCTGCTGTGGACTTCGTCCATCGGCTAATTCTTCACGAATACGCTCAAAAATAAGCACATTTGCATCAACAGCCATACCAACGGTCAAAACAATACCTGCGATACCAGGTAGGGTGAGTGTCGCACCACTGATCATTGACATCACACCAATGATCATCACAAGGTTTGCAGCCAGTGCCAAGTTAGCAACTAAACCAAACCCTTTGTAATACATCAACATGAATCCAAGTACAAAGGCAAAGCCTAGTACTACCGCCGTCATACCAGCTTCGATGTTTTCCTGACCCAAGCTTGGACCCACCGTACGCTCTTCAACAATTTGAATTGGTGCAACCAAAGCACCCGCTCTTAGCAGCAAGCTCAAATTATGGGCTTCAGCTGGATTATCAATACCTGTAATACGGAAAGAGTTATTCAAACGAGATTGAATAGTCGCTACGTTGATGACTTCTTCTACCTTAATAGGTGGCAGCGCTTTACCGTTCGCATCTTTCTTACCTGAAGGTTTATATTCGATGAATACCGTTGCCATGCTCTTGCCAACAGCACGCTTGGTAAAGGCGCTCATCTTCGCGCCACCTTTGCTGTCAAGGTTAATACTCACTTGCGGGCGCTGATATTCATCCATACCAGACTGTGCGCCTGTAATATGAACACCTTCGAGGATAATACGTTTTTTCAATACTACAGGGTAGCCATCTT
Organism: Pseudoalteromonas luteoviolacea NCIMB 1944; assembly: GCF_001625565.1. Lineage (GTDB taxonomy): Bacteria > Pseudomonadota > Gammaproteobacteria > Enterobacterales > Alteromonadaceae > Pseudoalteromonas > Pseudoalteromonas luteoviolacea_F. Next base: position 275,777 of record NZ_AUXS01000015.1, on the reverse strand, counting down.
TGTGATACAACACCTCACTGCCCGCAGGTACGCGGCCCTGTGTAGCTGTACGTGTATCCGCTCTGTCATCCACTTCACGGAACTCTAGCGTTGCGGTAGCACCTAAGATCTCTTTCGCACGAGCCGTGTCTTGTACACCTGGTAATTGCACGATAATGCGCTCAGAACCTTGTCTTTGTACGTTTGGTTCAGCAACACCCAGCTGGTTAATACGGTTACGAATAATGGTTTCATTTTGCTTGATGGCGTAATCGCGAAGTTCACGAACCTTTAAGTCACTCAGGCTAGAGAAAAATGCCAACTCGTTACTGCTGTCATTAACAAATACATTGCCTGGGTAGCGACTTTTCAAAAAGCGTTCAGCAGCTTTTTTGTCTTCGACAGAGCGCATCACAACCTGAATACGGTCACTATTGGCTACTTCACGAATAGTGCGATAGCGAAGCTTCTCACCGCGTAAATCGCTCTTATAGTCTTGCTCCATCTGCTCAAGCGCTTTGCCAAGTGCTGTTGCCATGTCTACTTCCATTGTGAAGTGAACACCACCGCTGAGATCCAAACCCAATTTCATTGGATTTGCCCCAATGCTCTTAAGCCAGTCCGGTTGCGCTGGAGACATGTTGATTGCAGAAATGTAGTCTTCGCTTAGTGTTCCACGCAGGATATCCTGTGCCTTAAGCTGATCTTCTACATTCTTGAAGCGAATGAGAACTTGCCCTTCTTCAAGGACAGCAGATTTGATAGGTAAATTATTGTCTTGTAGTGTTTTATTTGCTTGATCAAGCACGCTTAAATCGGCGCTGGCCCCTTTCTTTCCAGAGATCTGTATGGCCGGATCGCGACCATACATATTAGGGGTGGCATAAAGAATGCCCACGGCCAATACAGCGAGTACAAGTAAATATTTCCACATTGGATACTTGTTTAGCACTGGATTATCCCTTTGTTATTGTTATAGCGACTTCATCGTACCCTTAGGTAAAACTGCTGCCACTGCTGACTTTTGTACAGTTACTTCAACTTGATCATTCAAGGCAATTACCACGAAATCCTTGTCTTCAGCAACTTTCGAAACTTTACCAACCAGACCACCTGACGTTAAGACTTCATCGCCTTTGCCAAGTGCACCCATTAGGTCTTTATGCTCTTTAACACGCTTCGCTTGCGGACGGTAAATTAGGAAATAAAATACCAAACCGAAAATAGCTAACATGATAAGCATTTCCATGCCACCACCTGCTGGCGCTGCTGCCGCTGTGCTTGCATGGGCACTAGAAATAAATAAGCTCATTGCTTTTCCTCATCTAATTTTTTATATAAAACTGTTATTCTGCTTCTACATCAGCAAGAGGGGGAACAGGTAGCCCTCTACGCGCATAAAAGTCAGCGACAAATTCATCAAATGTGCCCTCAGTAAGGGCATTTCTCATACCTTCCATCAAACGTTGATAGTAACGCAAGTTATGGATGGTATTTAAACGCGCTCCAAGTATCTCATTACACTTATCTAAGTGATGTAGATAGGCACGCGAGTAATTTTTACATGTATGACAATCACACTCTGCATCAAGCGGGCTTGTATCTGTTTTATGAACAGCATTACGGATTTTAATCACACCGTCGGTAACAAACAAGTGGCCATTTCGTGCATTTCGTGTCGGCATTACACAGTCGAACATATCAATACCGCGGCGTACGGCTTCTACCAAGTCTTCAGGCTTACCCACACCCATTAAGTAACGAGGCTTTTGTTCCGGCATTTTGTAGGCACAGTGGTCCAAAATTTTAACCATTTCTTCTTTTGGCTCGCCCACTGATAGTCCACCTAACGCATAACCATCAAAACCAATTTCTTCTAGACCTTTTTGTGATTCAGCGCGCAGTTCAGGGTACATACCACCTTGAATAATCCCAAATAAAGCTGACGGGTTATCAGCATGGGCTTCTTTTGAGCGCTTCGCCCAACGCAGTGATAACTCCATAGAGTCTTTGGCTTCTTTTTCAGTTGCAGGATAAGGCGTACATTCATCAAATATCATCACGATATCTGAGCCTAAGTCACGCTGCACTTCCATGGCTTTTTCAGGAGACAACATGATCTTTTCACCGTTGACAGGTGACTTGAACAATACACCTTCTTCAGAAATTTTACGCATTGCACCTAGGCTAAATACTTGGAAACCACCTGAGTCGGTTAGAATTGGCTTATCCCAATTCATAAAGTCATGCAGGTCACCATGCTGTTTAATGATTTCTGTGCCAGGACGTAACATCAAGTGAAACGTATTACCCAAGCAAATATGTGCACCTGTATCTTTCAATTCATCTGGTGTCATACCTTTAACGGTGCCATACGTACCAACAGGCATGAATGCTGGTGTTTCTACAACGCCGCGATCAAATACCAAGCGTCCGCGACGTGCTTTGCCATGTGTGCAATCTAATTCAAATTTCATAACTACCTCGTGTCGGAAAAACAGTCCAACAAAACTCAACCTGTGACGCCCATTTACAATGGGGTCATATAAACCGTCAGATTCTATCAATAAAGCCAGCGCAATTCTAATATTGGGGCTAAAAAGGAATAAATAAAGTCACAACCAAAAAAGGTGGGGTATAAATATGAAAAAACCGGCACTTAGCCGGCTTTTTAAAACTATATTATTGTTTTTTAGTTAAAAACATCGCATCGCCATAACTGAAAAAGCGATACTGCTCAGCGATAGCCTGCTGATACGCATTCATGATATGTTCTTGGCCCGAGAACGCGCTGACTAGCATGATCAGTGTTGACTCTGGCAAGTGAAAGTTGGTGATCATCACATCGACGACATTAAACTTGTAACCTGGATAAATAAAAATATCAGTATCACCGTAGAATGTTTTAAGTTCTCCGCCGTGAACTTTTGCAGCCGACTCTAAAGACCTCACCGATGTAGTGCCCACAGCAATAACGCGACCACCACGGCTTTTGCATTTAGCAACTGCATCAACAACTTCATCTGGTACTTCAATATATTCAGAGTGCATATGATGCTCTTGTACATCATCAACACGAACTGGTTGGAAAGTCCCTGCGCCCACATGCAAAGTAACAAAGGCCATATCTACGCCCTTGTCTTTAAGCTGTGCCATCAAACTATCATCAAAATGCAGACCCGCTGTAGGTGCAGCAACAGCACCTGGCTTTTCCCCATACACGGTTTGATAACGCTCTTTATCCCCTTCTTCGTCTGGGCGATCTATGTAAGGCGGTAGCGGCATATGGCCTATTTCATCTAAGATATTTAGAACTGAGTGCTCGCCTTTGAACTCCAGTTCAAACAGTTCACCATGACGGGCAACCATGGTTGCATTCGCTTTGCCTTCAAGGATCAGCTCGGCCCCCGGCTTAGGTGACTTACTTGAACGAACATGTGCAAGTACCCGATGCTCATCTAAAATGCGCTCAACTAAAACTTCGACTTTACCACCTGTAGATTTTTGACCAAACATACGAGCCGGGATCACTTTGGTGTTATTGAAAATGATTAAATCATCAGGTTCAATCAGATCAATAATATCCTTAAATATTTTGTGTTCTAATTCCCCACTGTTTCCATTCAATGTTAAAAGGCGGCTACTTGTTCGCTCCGCTTTCGGGTGGCGAGCGATCAATTCATCTGGTAGTTCAAAACTAAAGTCAGCAACGCGCATATCAGACCTCATATTCGTGCAATAAGGCGGCAAGTCTAGTGCTGCAAGATAACGAAATCAAGCAACAAACATGATCTATTCATACTTTTTCACCTCTTGTCAGCTCTGCCAAATAGCATTACTCTACGGACTGATTTACATGTATTAGAATTCGTCAAAGCGCTCGAACAAGCCTTGGCATGTTGCTTAAAAGGCAATATAAAACATGTAAATAAGCAATATTGGGCAACATTTAAAAACTTAAAACATGGGTTTGGGGTCGTAACGCCATGGCTAAACAGCTTACTTTATTACTCGTCAATGCAGATCATGGTGAGCGTCAAACCGTAATAAGAACGTTACAAAAGCTCAATGTATTTCAAATAATAGAGCTCAATGATACGCAGGCAGCTTTGCAGGTGTTGAAGCAACGGGCCGTTGATTTGGTAATAAGCGGCTTAAATGTCGGAAAAATAGATGGCTGGCGCTTTTCCCGTATGATCCGTTCTGGATTACTTAAAACACCCAAGAATACTCCTATCGTGTTAATTCCCCCGACTTATTGCGAGCGCATAGCTGAAACCACAGCTCGAAGCTATAGCATAGATGCAGTCTTACCTTTGGAACGTCACGATGTACTACCACAAGTTTTGGCCAATGTGTTGTCCACACATTTAGAAAAGAGTAGTCGCTTAAACTTGTTATTGCTCGAGCCCAATGAACAAAAAGCTGCCGATATTAGCGAGCACTTGGCCCTGAGTTTCACATGCAATCAGGTAGCCACTGAAAATGCGGCGCTCTCAGAGTTTTTACAAAACGACTATTCAATTGTGTTGCTAGATGCAACATCTACACGCGCAGAGACCACCAAAGAACTTGTCGAGAATATTCTGCAACATAAGCCCAGCCAAGCTATAGTCACCATTATTGACAATCAAAATGCAGATTATGCCGAACAACTGTTGCTATTAGGGGTAACAGATTTCGTCCGTGTCCCCTACAACTTATCTGTCCTGAGCAAAGTCTGCGATCACGCTGCGAGGCGCGAAGACTTTATGGTGAGCTACGCGGAGTTTGCTCATAAAGTAGAACAGTTAAGCCGACGAGAACAAAGTTATAAAGAACTGTTTTCAGCCCACCAACGCATTTTATTACATTTAAATACCGTGGTCCTTGAATTGGATGCCACTGGTTGTATTCGCTTTATTAACCCAGCTTGGGAGCAATTGACCGGTCACAAGTTAAAATCAACTCTGGCCACACGCCTCTGTGACTATGTTCAAAAGAGTGATTTACCAGCTTTAAATAAAGCCATTGAAGAGGTGCTAAGCGGCCCTTATACATCGACCGTTGAACTTCAACTAATTCATCACTCTGGTGCATCTGTGTGGGTGGAGTGCCGTTTTCAGCTAATTAAAAACCAAACAAATATCGCTTCAATCACAGCCACAATAGATAATATTCACGAGCGCAAAGAAGCTGAGTTACAGCTACGTCACTTGGCATTACACGACACGCTGACAGGCTTGCATAACCGTTACTTTTTTGACCAACAGCTCAACCACTTTTGCAAAGATGCAAAACTCAAAGATGATACCGAGCACGCGCTGATTTACATAGATCTGGACCATTTCAAGATCATTAATGACAGTAAGGGGCACCAGCAGGGCGATATTGTCTTGCAAGAAGTGGCGCAATTATTCAGAGCGCATATCAGTCAAGAGCACTTAATCTTCCGGATCGGTGGCGATGAGTTTGCGATTTTACTGAAAAATACGCGTTTGTTAGATGCCCATATGATGGCTGAGAGTATTTGCAGTGCCATAGAAGGCCATCAATTTCATTCCGAAGAAGCCAGCTATACCATCAGCTGCTCCATTGGCTTAACGCAAATTTCCCGCGTCAACTGCGATCCCAATGAGTGCCTTAAGCAATCAGACATCGCGCTGTATATTGCAAAAAACCTTGGCCGTAATCTGGTTCATTGCTACTCCAAAGAAGATGCCAAAAATAGTACCCTACAAACGGGTTTAGAGTGGGGTCATAGTGTTCGCGAAGCGCTTAAGAACAATCAATTTGAGTTACACTATCAGCCGATCTGGGACTTTAAGCTCAACAAAATCGCCTATTTTGAAGCCTTGTTACGTTTAGTTATCGACGACAAACTGATATACCCTAATCAATTTATTCCGGCCTTGGAGCTGCTCAACGATACTTATTTAATGGACCAGTCGGTTATCAGAGAAAGCATTCGAGCAGTGGCTAATCACCCCGAGCTACATCAGATTTCTCTGAACTTGTCTGCCCAGTCATTTCTTGATGAACGCTTGATGCCACATATACAAGCGTGTTTACGAGACTTCCAAGTCCCGGCACACTGCATCATATTTGAAATTACTGAATCGGCAAGTATAAACAACCTCAGTGCAACACAAGCTATGATCAACCAATTGAACCAGCTGGGTTGTCACTTTTCAATCGATGACTTTGGCACTGGATTCAGTACATTTAGCTACTTGAAGCAACTGCCTGCACAGCATGTAAAGATTGACGGCTCCTTTGTTCGCGATATGTTAAATGACCCCATTGACCTTGCGCTGGTTAAGGCAGTCAATGATATCAGTCACTCTTTGGACAAGTGTTCTGTCGCAGAGTACGTTGAAAGTAAAGAAATTTTTGATGAGCTAAAAAACATCGGTGTGGATTATGGGCAAGGTTACTATATCTCTAAACCACTTCCAGTCGAGCAGCTTAAGCAGGCTATGAAAACTATTTTATCCTTAAAAACAGCATGCTAATTAAAATGGGGAAAAAAGTCACTGCAGCCCCCAAAAAACTCAACTATAATAAAAGTTCGCAATGAATGTCTTCTTAATTCACTTATTTACATATAAGTAGAAGACATACAATGGATTTGAGCACATCTCGTAATGGAATTCGGGGAGATAAGTATGTTTCAGTTTATTCTGTTTCTATCACTGGTGCATTGTCTAATCACAGTACAATGTTACCGCTGCGCCAAACAAAAAGGGTATCCAACTAAGTTGTTTACTGTATTAGGATTTATACCGTATTTTAACTTAGTTGTTTGGGTGTACTTATTATTTTTACCCAATATTATGTCACAGAGCAAGCTCAGTTCGACTTAAAAAATGCTTCATCATTTTATCAAAAGCAGTGTTATTGACACTGCTTTTTAATGAACTCACCAACCTCATTACTAAACAGCCTAAAATCGCGAATACGACCTGTGGTTTTGCGCCACAGCAAGCCTATTTCTCGGTATGCATCCGCTTGTGGTGGCAATGTGATCATAGGCTTGCCTTGCAAAATACCAGCATTTAATGCCATTTGAGGTAAAAAGGTCACCCCATTCTGGTATTCGACCATGCTTAACAGTGTGTGCAAGTTTGCCGCCTCAAACGGATTGATACACTCACTTCGAGTCAGGTTACATGCACTCAATGCATGACCAGTCATACAGTGCTCACGCTCTAATAAAAATACACTGTCTTTAGGTAAGAGGTTAAAATCCTCAAGCGCATCAGGGATTTCATAATCTTTGTGGTGCACTAAAGAAAAATGGTCTTTCGTCAATACTTGGGTATGAAATTTATCTGTCCGGTAAGGCAACGCCAATATACCCATATCAATCTGACCGTGCTCTAATTTATCAAGCAGCCTGTCACTGGTATCTTCTACCAGCACCAACTGGAGGTTAGGAAAGACACTCTGACAATACTGATATAGAGGTGCGGCAATAAAACTAGCAATGGTCGGGATTAATCCCAGCACCAACTTTCCCGATAATGGGTTTTTAAAGCTCTTTGTTAATTCCACCACACTAATAGAGTCATCAATGATTTTTTTTGCACGAGCAACCACCTCTTCACCTACATCAGTAAACATTAAGCTGCGATTTTCCCGCTCGATTAACTGACAGCCAAGTGTTTCTTCTAAATTTTGGATTGCACTGCTCAGCGTAGACTGACCGACAAAGCATGCCTCAGCTGCGCGACCAAAGTGTTGTTGTTGATGAACTGCAATGAGGTATTGTAATTGTTTTATACTTGGTAAGTTATTCACTGATATACCCATAAATAAAAAGACCCCAACACCACTGGCGCTGAGATCTTTTCAAGCTAAAAGTCTGTTTTTTTGTTAAACGCCGAACACGCTTCTCAAAATATAGAATATAACAATAGCAAGGGCAGCACCGACTGGCAATGTGATAACCCAAGAAACCACAATGTTTCTGATCACACCCATATTCAATGCAGCAATACCACGTGCCATTCCCACACCTAGTACAGCACCAACCAAGGTCTGCGTGGTCGAAATAGGTAATCCAGTACCTGAAGCGATCACCACGGTAGAAGCTGCTGCAAGTTCAGCTGCGAAACCACGGCTCGGTGTCAAATGCGTGATACCTTCACCAATCGTTTTAATTACTTTCTTACCAAGTACAGCAAGACCGACTACGATGCCTAAGCCACCCAAAGGTAGAATCCACCATGCAAGCGCAGCTTTTTTCGCCATTTCACCGTTGTTCTCAACGATGTTAACAACCGCAGCTAATGGACCAATCGCGTTCGCAACGTCGTTTGAACCATGCGCAAATGCCATACAACACGCGGTCAAGACCATTAAGACAGCAAATACTTTTTCAACATTGTTAAACTGCATTTGTTTGTCAGCATTTGGATCCATTTTCATGCGTGCAATAACAACTTTACCAATCAGGCCAATGATTACCGCGATACCAACCGCAAGCGCATACCCTTCAAAGGTGCCCAGATTAATACCAATGTGCTTTAGACCCTTCTTAATCGTGACTAAAGACATTACAAAACCAGCTAGACCCATGTAGAAAGGTACAAATCGTTTTGCGTTACTTAAAGGCTTATCGGTATCGAAAATCAGCTTTTGTGCGCTCATAAAGATTAAATAAGCAATAAAGCCTGAAATCGCAGGGGTAACAATCCAGCTGCCAACGATACCTGCAACTTTGCCCCACTGTATAGCTTCGCTACCTACGGCGACCAAAGCAAAACCAATGATTGCGCCAATGATTGAGTGTGTAGTTGAAACAGGCCAGCCCAATACCGACGCTAACAACAACCACGTACCTGCTGCAAATAACGCAGAGATCATGCCCAGAATCATTAATTCTGGTATCTCAGCGAATGGGGCTGCATCAATAATGCCCTTGCGGATCGTTGACGTTACCTCACCACCAGCAAGATAAGCACCCGCGAATTCAAAAATCATCGCAATGATGATTGCCTGCTTGATTGTGAGCGCTTTCGACCCCACTGAAGTACCCATGGCATTTGCAACATCGTTTGCACCAATACCATAAGCCATAAAGAAACCAACTGCCGCTGCGATGAGAACTAACATCGAGCCATGAGAAGCAATGATATCCATTGAAAAACCTTTAGTGTTCTTAAAACACTGATTGTGTATTTATATGTTTATCTCTCACTGTCTTAACGAGACGACATATAAATAACCATTAAACAAACACAACACCGCCGCTCTCTAGTCTACGCTTTGAGAGTAACAACGGTGTACTTCTTTATAAACTGTCGCTGATCAAGATCAGCGTGCTAACATCACCTCAAGGCGTGCGCCTACGCGCTCAGCAATATCGGCAAGCTCACCTACCCACTCGATGATCTTGTATAAAAACATCACATCTACCGGGTTAAGTTCAGCTTCGACTTGGCGAAGTTCTTGGCGAATTTTAATTTGCATATCGTCAGTGTCTTGTTCAATGGCATCTAGCTCACTCAACATCTTCTCGACTAATACAACTTCACGACCTCTAAAGCCTGTTTCTAACAGCTCATCCAGTTCGTTAATAGCTTTTGAGGCTTGTTTCGTAGCGTCTACACAACGGCTCAAATACGCGACGAAATCATTTTGAATTGACTCGGGGATCACCATTTCTCGGCCTACGACTCGACCAGCGATGTCTTTGGCTTTATTGGCAATTTTATCTTGATGGGTAATAAGTTCCAGTAAATCAGTCCGTTCAACTGGCATAAATAGACCACGAGGTAGCTGAAGACGTACTTCTCGCTTTAACGCATCCGCTTCACGTTCTAGGTTACGAATATTAACGCGAAGTGCATCCGCTTCAGTCCACTCCCCTTTGAAGACATGTTCAAAGAACGGGATCAAGCTTTCACTGGCTTGATGCACTATCTTAATGTGCTCTTCAATCGGCTTTATAGGAGACTTTGCAAACACTCCTAAAAACGCATTACTAGGCATAACTGACCCTTAAATCATAATAATATGCATGTGCAGAGGCCAAGTTTACAGCATTAACCGAAATTGTGAACGATTTTTATCGTGAAGTTAGGATTATTCGTTCATTTTTGTTCGAATAATCCATTCCCAGATTAAAGGGTTTTTTCGATATCTTCTTGAGAGGTATGGCGAATATCTTTTCCGTTCACGAAATAAATTACATATTCTGCAATATTCTGACAGCGGTCACCGATGCGCTCTAACGAACGTACAGACCAAACAAGGTCCATTATTTTGGGTATCGAGCGTGGGTCTTCCATCATGTAAGTCATGATCTGACGCGTAAGCGCTTCATATTCACGATCCACTTTGGCATCTTCTTTATGCACTTCAAAAGCACACTGCGCATCCATTCTTGCAAAAGAATCCAGAACATCGTGTAGCATTTTAGACACTAAACGACCCATGTTCTCAACATTCACAAGTAGATGTTGCTGATCTTTGGTAAATGAGTCCAACGCAACTTTCGCAATGCGTTCAGCTTCATCACCTATGCGCTCTAGATCCGCAATGGTTTTGGCAATTGCGACAACCAGTCTTAAGTCACTTGCAGCAGGCTGTCTCTTTGCAATAATGCGTGTACACTCTTCATCGATGTTGACTTCCATCGCATTGACTTTGTAGTCGTTTTCACTCACCTTGCGGGCTTTTTCAGCATCACTTGTGCTCACCGCATCTAGTGCCAGGTTTAATTGCTGCTCAACCAATCCACCCATGCTCAATACATGGTTTCGTACGTTTTCTAGCTCTTCATTAAAGCGGCCAGATATGTGCTTATTAATATTGTGTTCCATCTAAAACCCTACCTTTGATAACAACCCAGACGCGCTGCCCACCCAGGGGCAGCAGAGATTCCTCATCTTAACCGTAACGACCTGTGATGTAGTCTTCGGTTTTTTTCTTCGTTGGTGTTGTAAATAGTGTATTGGTATCCGAATACTCAATCAGCTCACCCATATACATGAAGGCTGTTTGGTCAGATACACGTGCAGCTTGTTGCATGTTGTGTGTAACAATCACAACAGTATACTTATCTTTTAGGTCATTAATGAGTTCTTCAATAACCAATGTCGAGATTGGGTCAAGTGCCGACGTTGGCTCATCCAGCAGTAAAACCTCTGGCTCAATCGCAATAGAGCGAGCGATAACCAAACGTTGTTGCTGACCACCAGATAGACCAAATGCACTGTCGTGAAGACGATCTTTAACTTCATCCCAAAGCGCAGCACCGCGTAGTGAGCGCTCTACAACCTCGTCAAGTTTACGTTTGTCTTTGATACCTTGCAGGCGAAGACCGTAAACCACATTTTCATAAATTGATTTAGGAAACGGGTTAGGTCTTTGGAATACCATGCCCACGTTGCGGCGCAGTGCTGCAACGTCGACGCCTTTGTCATATATATTTTGACCATGGAGGTTAATCTCACCTTCAATGCGACATGTATCTACCAAGTCATTCATTCGGTTGATACAGCGCAATAGTGTGGATTTACCACAACCAGACGGGCCGATAAAAGCGGTTACTTGACCCTTGGGGATCAACATATTGATTTTACTCAGAGCTTGTTTATCACCATAGTAAAGGTCAAGGTCTTTGATCTCTAAAGCGGTTTGCTCTGGGCTCAAGTTGGCAAGATCTAATTTCGTATTAGCATCTGCATTATTTACTTGTGGCGCTACTGTAATCATAAAAGGATACCTATTTCAAATCTGTACTATTAGTGCTCTAGAGCTCTGAATTTTTCGCGTAAGTGGTTACGAATGCCAATCGCTGTGATATTCAGTGCGATGATCACCGTAACAAGTAAGAAAGCTGTCGCATACACAAGTGGGCGTGCCGCTTCTACATTTGGACTTTGGAAACCAACATCATAAATGTGGAAACCCAAGTGCATAAATTTACGATCTAGATGGATATATGGGAAATTGCCATCTAGCGGTAAGGTTGGCGCCATTTTAACTACACCTACCAACATCAGTGGTGCTACTTCACCGGCAGCACGTGCAACCGCAAGGATCAGACCCGTCATAATTGCAGGACTCGCCATCGGTACGATAATACGCCATAACGTTTCAGCCTTGGTTGCACCTAACGCCAAAGAACCATGGCGTACTGAACTTGGAATACGAGATAAGCCTTCTTCTGTCGACACAATTACCACTGGTAAAGTTAAGATTGCCAATGTAAGCGCTGACCAAATGACACCTGGCGTACCAAATACCGGGCTAGGCGCTGCTTCTGGGTAAAATAACTGGTCAATAGAGCCGCCCAGCATATAAACAAAGAAACCTAGACCAAATACACCATATACAATAGATGGCACACCCGCCAAGTTAATTACTGCAATACGGATCATTTTGGTGACGGCATTTTTAGCCGCGTACTCATGTAGATAAATAGCTGCAACAACCCCAAACGGTGTCACGATCACAGCCATCAGCATAACCATGAAAACAGTACCAAAAATAGCAGGGAATACACCGCCTTCTGTGTTTGCTTCACGTGGGTCATCGCTAATAAATTTACTCGTCTGTGAGAAGTAATGACCTACTTTTGCAAAGAAGCCCATGTTATTTGGGAACCAAACGTCGAGCACTTGGTATAGCGGTAAGGTGACTTCTTCACCACGCATATCACGCACTACCACATAATCTCGTTTGGCGTCTGAACGCAGTTCAAATAAACGCTTTTCAAATACTTTGTAATCTTCACGTAACTGAGCACGTTGTGCTTCCAAGTCTGCTTTAATTTCAGGCGTCAGATCGTTGTCCAGCTGGTAGCCGCGCTCTTTTAAACGCAGTCTCTCTAGCTCATAGTTGATATGGCCAATATCACCGTTTTGTAAATCCAGCGCCTCTTCGTTTAAATCTACTGCGCGCTCAACGAGCTCTTCCAGGCGCTCCACTGGGCTTTGCGAAACAACTTGACCGTCTTCGATAACACGTACAACGTAGCCATAGAAGTTACCATTTTTAGTTCGCTCAAATACTGCCATTTCTTCTGGTACTGAACGACTTTGGATATCTGTCGTTAAGATCCAGCGGAAATCCAACTCTACAAATTCACGGTTACCGGTTTTAACCAACAAGCGCTCTACAAATTCATCTTGATAATCAGACAAATCGTAGCCCGCTGCTTCTAGGCGTGATTTAGGTACCATTTCTCTGTCGTAAACTTCACCAATTACGGTTTGTTTGGCAACTGACCCTTCCAGCTCAAACTGAACTACTTCGGTTGGCCAGAAAAAGCTCAACCCTTTCCACGCGATCATCGCCAACAAGCCGATGACCGAGATTAAACTGATGCTAACAGCACCACCTGTCATCCAGATCCACGGAGATCCTGACTTAAACCATTGTCTTACCATGTCATTTCACTCCATTACATCGAGCTGTATTTATCACGTAGCTGCTGACGAACAAACTCGGCCACGGTGTTAAAGATAAATGTAAAAATAAACAGAACAAATGCAGCTAAGAATAAGATTCGGTAGTGCGAACTACCTACTTCTGATTCCGGCATTTCGACAGCAATATTTGCGGCCAACGTGCGCATACCTTGGAAAATACTCCAATCCATGATCGGTGTATTACCCGTCGCCATTAGTACAATCATGGTTTCACCTACCGCACGGCCAAGGCCCATCATCACGGCTGAGAAAATACCAGGGCTAGCAGTCAATAGTACTACTCGTACTAGGGTTTGCCACTGCGTCGCTCCCAGAGCAAGAGAGCCATTAGAAAGATGTTTAGGTACACTGAACACCGCATCTTCCGCAATAGAGAAGATAGTTGGAATAACGGCAAAGCCCATTGCGATACCCACGACTAAAGAGTTACGTTGGTCAAATGTCAGGCCTAATTCATTGGTTAGATACTGGCGCACATTTCCGCCAAACATCCAAGTTTCAATGCTGTCGCTGATAGCAAATGAAAGCCAGCCAACGATTAATACAACTGGGATCAACAACACTGAATGCCAACCATCAGGTAATAGATGGCGAATTTGCTTTGGTAGCTTAGTCCAACCAAATGCCGTCCCTAGAATTGCAAGCGGTAGCATTATTAGTAGCGCAACAATGGCTGGTAAATGCGCTTCAATCAGTGGCGCTAACCATAAGCCTGCAAGAAAACCAAGGATTACGGTCGGAAGCGCTTCCATGATCTCAACGGTTGGCTTCACAACTCGGCGTAGCTCTGGTGACATAAAATATGCCGTGTAAATCGCTGCTGATAGGGCAATTGGCACAGCAAACAACATCGCATACATCGCAGCTTTAATGGTACCAAATGAGATAGGAACTAACGAAAACTTAGACTCAAAGTCATCACTTGCAGAAGTTGACTGCCAAATATACGCAGGTTCTGGATAACCTTCATACCACACTTCTTGCCATAGCGCCGACCACGTTACTTCAGGGTGCTCATTGTGTAACTCAACCACATTTAGCGTATTGCCTGAAAGTAGCAAAGCAGCATTTGCTCGAGGTGATACAGCAAAATGTTCAATTGCACCATCCGTTACTTTACCTTGCCATAAATGTGCTTCGCTGGTGGTATAATACAAGCCTAGTTCACCAGTATTCGTGGTAGTAAAGAAAGTACGGCGGTAGAATTCGCTAAAGATATCAACTTGCGCACCAACAACACTTTCAAACGCACGTATTTTGGCAAATTGACGACCTTGCTCTGAATTGACTTCAAACCACTGAGATACTTCACCATTGTCATTACTGATCATCAGTGAGTTAGCGCCCGCTAATAAATTCATATTGACTAAGTTGGCGTTTTCTTCATTTGCTGCCAACAATTGAATTTGCTCTACTTCATCAGCAAATCGTGTGTCAAATACATAAATTTGGTTTGCCGAGCGTACAAATACACGTGTTGTATCTGGTGAAATCAATATTTCATCAACACGCCCTTCAATCGGCAGTAAACTACGTTCAACCGCCCACTCTATCTCGCCAGAGAACATATTTTCTTCAGCGCTGAAAGATGCAAAAATAACGCGCTTATCCGCCATTTGTGCAATGACTGCGGTTTTATCTTCATAATGGCTAAATGCAAACTGTTTAATGGCCTGCCCTTGCTCATCAACCACTAACTGCACGCCATCTAAAGGATAGCTCAGACGCGGCTTCATCACGCGTTGATTGCCTGGGAAAGAGATTAAAAAACTCGGCTTAACAAGCTGAACTTGACCATTGTCTAAGCCGTATGCATACATGCCTAAAAAAGGTGCACTTTGAGCAAAGCTACTAACTTGACCATCTAACTCAACTGCTAATGAGCTAAGTTGTTCACCGGTTTTGTCACCTTTGATCTGATAGAAGTCGACTTGGCCAGCACTATCTAGTAGATAAGCTATTTCAGTTTGCTCCTCCATGCCAAGACCCAAGTAAGTTTTTTCACTTTGTAGGGCTAATTCGGTACGCTTAGTCACACTTGCAGATTCAAAAATCGGCTGTACGACATAAAGTAAGTAGAAGAAGATCAAAAGCAAAGCAACCAATACCATCACCCCACCCGAGGTAATGCCAAATTGGGCAAAGCGGTCTTTAAAGAGACGGCTTCTATCCGTTTTGAAGGACGGTTTTTGCGGATTGGAAGTCATCAAAACACCTTTTTATTATCAAGTTGCGGCGCATTATATTTCATCAAGATGACAGTTATGTTACATCAGCCATGATGATTTTGTGCCTTTTTTTAACTTTTATTACGCCTGCGCAAATCCCACATTGAATGCACTGTATTTTCATTTGCATTTGTTTACAAAGCAAATGTCATCTTATTGGAAAAATCTGCCACATTTACTAGGCTTAACAGGCGATAGATCGCTTTTCCACCACCGCCAAAAAGGCATTTAATAATAAGAGACATGTGATATGAAGCAGTTAGTATTAACACTTATAGGTAAGGACCGGCCTGGTCTCGTTGAAGAAATATCTGCCACAATTTTTCAGTATCATGGTAACTGGGCAACCAGTAATTTAAGCCACTTAGCTGGACAATTTGCAGGTATTATACTCGTTGAAGTTGCAGAAGAGCATTTGCAAACATTGCAAGACGCCCTTCACGCATTACCAGAGCTTGAAGTCCGTATAGAGCATGGCGAACACAGCCAGCCAGAATCTCAAATTGAAAAACTAAACTTGGTGATCACCGGTAACGATCGCCCGGGAATAATCCAAGAACTTTCGAGTGTGATCCGCCACAAAGGCGCCAATATCACGCACTTGAATTCAAGGCAGCAAAGTGCACCCAACTGGGGTTTGCCCATATTTAGCGCATTTGCCACAGTGAGCTTACCGCCAGGAATGGATAAAGAACATGTTGTGGATGCCCTGGAAGCTATCACCAGCGACCTGATAGTTGATGTTGAACCTGACTAATCTTTGATTTTAAATAACCCAATATTTCAATTACATTCTAAACTTTATATGGCAGGGAGGTTTACCACTGCCATATATCTCTTTTCTGCATAGCTTGTACCCAATGTCATATAAGTGTCACATTCTGGACATACTCTAGAATAAGCTATCGTTACTACGGAATGTAAAATGCACGCACTATCTAGCGACCCTAAAGCAATCAGCTTTTTTGCCAAAGAGCTTAGTTGGCTGTCATTTAATGAACGAGTCTTACAAGAAGCCAAAGATAAAAATAACCCAATTATTGAGCGTATTCGCTTTTTGGGTATTTTTTCTAATAACCTTGACGAATTTTTTCGCGTTCGTGTCGCTGATGTAAAACGCCGTATACTTTTGAGCAATTTACCCGATGCTAATTTTGAAGAAAACGAAGCACTTCTAAATCAAATACAAAAAAAAGTACTGTCTTTAGGCAAGAAGTTTAATCATATCCACAAACAAATTTTCACGGATTTAAATGCACACAATATTCATGTAAAACAGCCTGAAGCGCTTTCCGAATTTCATAAAGTTTGGCTACGAGATTATTTTAACGATCAAGTATTGCAGCATCTATCACCAATTTTACTGACCGAAAATAAAGATTACTCTGATCTTATCAACGATACGATGACCTACCTGTTTGTAGAAATGCGTAACGACAATGACAAACATCATCACGCCCTATTAGAGCTACCAACTGATCGCCTCGATCGTTTTGTTATTTTGCCGCCAGAAAGAACACGTAGGCAAAAAACCCTGATGCTACTTGACGATGTGGTTAGATATCACCTGCGTGAAGTGTTTAGTAACTTCTTATCCTTTGAACATATTGAAGGCTATGAAATCAAGCTGACCCGTGATGCAGAGTACAACCTTGATGATGAACTAGAAGAAGGCCTGTTAGACAAAATGTCCAAAGGCCTCAAACAGCGTTTATATGCTGAGCCGGTAAGACTAACTTACGACGAAGCCATGCCTGACAGCATTATGAAAGTGATGAAAAAACGTTTAGGCGTGACACAGCAAGATGCGTTAATCCCAGGTGGCAGCTATCGTAACTTTAGGGACTTTATCGCTTTTCCTAATGTTGGTAGAGGCTATTTGGAAAATAAACCTTTGCCTCCTCTCAAAAGCAGTGCGTTTGATAAACATGACAGTGCATTTAAAGCGATTTCTGAACAAGATGTTTTGCTTTACTATCCATACCATACCTTTAATCACATGCTGGAATATGTGCGCCAAGCTGCATTTGATCCAAAAGTAACACAGATAAAAATCAATATTTATCGTGTTGCGAGCCGCTCACAGCTCATAGCCTCGCTTATCAATGCAGCCAAAAACGGTAAAAAAGTCACCGTGATGGTCGAATTAAAGGCTCGTTTTGACGAACAGAACAACATTGAATGGGCCAAAATGCTCAGTGAATATGGTATCAAAGTCATGGTTGGTCTACCCGCACTGAAGGTACACAGTAAGCTTTGTGTGATCCACAGGAAAGAAAAAGGACAAATCGTTAAATATGCTCATATTGGGACGGGTAATTTCCACGAAAAAACCGCGCGAATTTACACTGACTTTAGCTTATTCACCAAACATCCGGAGATCTGTAATGAGTGTGACGATGTGTTTAAATTCATCGAAACCAGCTATCGCCCTTTTAGCTTCAAGCATTTAATGATTTCTCCACTCAATGCCAGAGAAAAAATATACTCGCTCATAGAGCAAGAAGTAGAAAATGCTCGCGCGGGGAAAACAGCTCGTATTACTGTTAAGGTCAATAACTTAGTCGACAAAGAGCTGATCGAAAAACTCTACAGCGCCGCAATGGAAGGTGTAAAAATTCGCATGATCATTCGTGGTATGTGTGCCTTAGTACCAGGAATTGCAGGCTTTAGTGACAATATTCGCGTGATCAGCATTGTCGACCGTTTTTTAGAGCATCCAAGAGTCATGGTGTTTGAAAATAATGGCGACCCTCAGGTTTATATTTCTTCCGCGGATTGGATGACACGCAATTTAGATCACCGTGTTGAAGTCGGCGTACCTATTTATGACGACACATTAAAACAGTTGATCATTGATACATTGGAACTACAATTTCGAGATCGGGTGAAGGCGCGCTTGATAGACGGTGAACAAAAGAACAACTATGTAAATCGCGGCAATAAGAAAAAAATTCGCTCACAGATCGCAATATACGATCACATAAAAAAATGGGAAAGCAGTAGGATTTAACATGACAACATACCCCTCTTTTGCAGCCATTGATTTGGGCTCAAACAGTTTTCATTTAGTGGTAGCAAGGGAGGTGGATGGTCGATTGCAAATTCTCCATAAAGAAAAGCAGCGGGTATATCTGGCTGCCGGTCTCAATCAAAATTTCGACCTCGACAACACAGCCATCGAGCGCGCAATGCATGTATTGGCCCAGTTTGCAGCAACTCTAAAGGGGTTTGATAAACAAAATGTTGAAGTAGCAGCAACCTACACGCTGAGAAACTGCAGCAATCTTCGCACCTTCTTAAAACAAGCAAAATCCGTTTTCCCATATAAAATCAACGTTATTTCTGGTCAAGAAGAGGCAAGACTCATTTATCAAGGTGTTGCCAATTATATCCATGACGAAAACAACCGCTTAGTGATCGATATTGGTGGTGGCAGCACAGAAATCATCATTGGTAAACATCAGCATCACAAATTACTGACCAGCCGTAACATTGGATGCGTAACCATGAGTAAACTTTTTTTCGAAGATGGCAAGCTCTCAGAGAAACGCTTTAAAAAAGCCATCATCCATGCCGAACAAAATATTGAGGGCATCACAGCCAGTTACTCAAGGACTGGCTGGCAAACGTGTTTAGGTACGTCAGGCACGATTAAAACCCTCGCAGCCATCAATGAAGAATTATTTGCCAATAAAACGTTAACTTTAGCATCTTTAGAGTTGATCCAAGCTTACTTTGTTCAAGCTCAGTCACTTGCTGACATTAACCTCAAAACGTTACCAGAAGAGCGTAAGTCCAGTATTGCTGGGGGGCTTGCAGTGCTAATTGGTGCATTTAACCAGCTTAATATTGAACAGATGGTTTACTGTGATTATGCTTTACGTGAAGGCCTACTGCACGAGCTGGCGCAAAATGCAGAGTTCGATATTCGCACCCGAACCATTACCTCTTTTGCTGAACAGTATGCAGTTGATACCTTGCATGCACAGCATATTTGTCACACCGTCGCTCGTCTATTCAAAGCCGCTAGAGTACACTGGCAATTGGAGAGTTTAGACCTTGAAATATTGCGCTGGGCAGTACAACTACATGAGGTTGGCATTGCGATAAACTCTTCGGGTATTCATAAACACAGTGCTTATGTTGTGAGCAATAGCCAACTTCCAGGATTTACGCAAGAGCAGCAACAGCTGCTCGGTGCGCTCATTCGATTTCACCGAAAAAAAATCAAACCATCGGAGCTCAATACACTCGTTGAATTGGAGTCGCAAGGCCAGTTTGCCAAACTGCTCACCTTATTGCGATTGGCTATTCTTTTTCATCAAAAGCGCCAAAAAAGCCAAGTACCTGACTACACACTGTCAGTTACCAATAGCACTGTTGAATTGTCATTTGATCAAAGCTGGTTTGAACAACATAGTTTGTTTGCAGCAGATCTTGAACAAGAACAGATATATTGGAAAAGCTTACCGTTGTCGCTTTGTATCAACACATACAGTACCAAGTGACAAAACGCGCGATTGGCTCACGGCGCATTAATTTTCATGCTGCCCCAAATCATCTCGCGCCACAGCGAACATTTCGTCGCCATACGCACGGCTCTTAAGGATCAAGTCAAATAACACTTGTACATCGGTCGCTGGGCGAATGGCGTTCAAAATCAATTCCGCTTCTGTCAGGTTGTTGCGCTCTACTTCAATAGCAAGCCGAAGTGCTCCACCAATCAAACCTTTATAACTTAGCAGTGCACTGCTTAAGTCTGGATCGAGCGAAAACTCATCAACCACAACAGACAACTCTACATCTAAGATGGCATCCAATACAGACATCAAGCCTATCAGGTAACCCTGCTCCGCCATTTCTTCGCCACCAGGAGCCAAAAATAGCTCGAGAAACTTAGCTCGGTTTAAGCCTAACTTAGTCAGCTCTGTCGGCTTATCAGCACCCAACTCACTCAAAGCTAGCACTTTCACAAACTGACGTATTGCATCTTCGCCAAGATAAATGACAGCTTGGGATATGGAGCGGATCTCAATACGATCTTCACCTGCTTTGGCATTTGCAAGGCGCAATACACGTGCAGTTAAACTCAAATCTTTCGATACGCGATCTTGTACTTCTTTAAAACAGAGGGATTTTTTCGCGGTACAACGCAACAAATCGAATACCGCGAGTTTAGATGGTTCAACATTACCGTGATTAAGCATCTCAGGTTTAGCGAAGAAAAAACCTTGAAAGTAATCGGCACCCGCACTGCGGATAAAGTTAAACTGCTCTTGTGTTTCAATTCGCTCAACAATCACCTGTAGGTGAGGATATTGACGCTTAAGTTTTTTAACCATCATGGTTGTTTTGATGATCGGCAGTTCGACTTCAATCTTAACAAAATCCACTAATTCCAACAGCGGCTGCCAACGAGGATCACCGTCATAATCATCAAGCGCAAAACGATAACCTACCTTTTGGAGTTTCGTGACCGTGGAAGTCAGACTTTCGATATCTTGAGATCGCTCAACGATCTCAACCACGAGCCCCTGTGGACTCAATAATTTAGGAAGCTCTTGGATCAGCGTTTCATCAGAGAAGTTTACAAACGCCAGCGCACCCGCGGCGAGTCTATCTAAACCAATAAACAGCAGTGAATTAAAAAATAGCCGACCCGTTGCTAACCCATCACTGATACCACTGGGAAACACATTATTGTGAGAGTCCCGATATAGCAGCTCGTAGGCATGTACCTGTAACTCGCCATTTAAGATAGCTTGGCGAGCGATATACTGAACGGCACTTTTTTTTACCTTGGCAGTTTCACTACTCATTAACATCCTTCACTCTTGCACGCATTTCTGGCATCCATAGCTTCAGCATATGAAAAGTTCGCCAGCGGAGCAAATAAAATCCAACCTGATCTTAGTTAAGATCAGGAGGCCATACAGTTGGGGTTATTCGCCAACCAGTTCAATACT
Source organism: Pseudoalteromonas luteoviolacea NCIMB 1944 (assembly GCF_001625565.1). Classification (GTDB taxonomy): domain Bacteria; phylum Pseudomonadota; class Gammaproteobacteria; order Enterobacterales; family Alteromonadaceae; genus Pseudoalteromonas; species Pseudoalteromonas luteoviolacea_F. The sequence continues at coordinate 254,174 of NZ_AUXS01000015.1, read as the reverse complement.
GCGAAATGCCCCTTCATCGGCAGCTAACTCTTTGACCAATTCCGGCAGTACACTATCCATTGTATCTTTGAGCACGTAGGGAGGGTTGATAACTATCATTCCCGATGCCGTCATACCTCGCTCTTCAGTATCCGCCGAAGTCGCTAATTCAAATAATTGGATATTCCTCACGCCAGAGACTATCAGTTCGGCTTCCATTTGATCAATACGCGCTCGGTCAACGACTGGGTACCAAATCATGTACGTACCCGAGGTGAAGCTTTTATGCGCTTTTAAAATGGTATTTACCGCTTTTTGGTAGTCTGTTTTTATTTCGTAAGGCGGATCCATCAACACCACAGCACGACGAGACAACGGAGGAACCAAACCGAGAAGGCCTTTAAAACCATCTTCACCCTTTACACGCAATGAACGTTTATGTGCCGTGTTTTTTTGCAATATCGGCAAGTCTTGCGGGTGTAATTCAAAGAACCACCCCTTATCTTGTTTACGCAGGTATTGTTCGGCCACTTTTGGGGATCCAGGGTAGTAGGCTAAAGCTTTTTCGTTAAAACCTTTTACCATATCTAGATAGCGGACAATTGCCTCGTTACTGCCGCCATAGTGCATAAGGCGCCCTATTCCGTCTTCAAATTCTTGAGTCTTTTGCGCGTCACTGGAAGCCAACTCAAATAACCCAGCGCCAGAATGTGTGTCTATATAGTCAAAAGGCTTATCTTTGCGAGTCATGTATGAGAGCACTTCTGCCAATACTAAGTGCTTGATTACGTCTGCTGGATTACCAGCATGAAAAGAGTGTCTATAACTGAGCATAATATGCCTTATTCACTGACTATAAGTGGCTTTTTGAAAATTCGTCTCAAATCCGTGCGGCCGAAATCTGACCACTTTAATGAATAACAAATGAACAAAATACGAAGTTATCGGAATTATCTCTCAAAACGGCGCAAAAATCAGTATAAAGCTACGCAAATACTGGTAATAAAGCCCACTTTGCTTTACATTTGCATGACAAAACACAGTGATAAGAGCGCATTTAAAATGAACGATATTCTTCCACAACTCGAACAACTGGTAGATCAGCTTATTGGCAAAAATGAGCAACTAGAGCAGCAAATCAATCAATTAAAAGAGCAAAACAGCAAATTAGTTGATGAAAATGAGACGTTGCAGCTAGAGTTACTTGAACGCGAAGAAAAGCAAAAAGAAACCAGCACAACACTTAGCAGCCTACTTGATAAACTTCAGAGTGCTCATCAGGCGAGCTAATGACAGATAAAGTAAGCCAGGTGGCTGTTACCTTACTTGGTAAAAGTCACCAGTTTTCGTGTCCTGAAGGTCAAGAGCAAGCGCTTGTGGATGCTGTTGAGCTACTCAATTCGCGTGTCGACGAAATGAAACGCAAAGATACAGTTCGTACAGATCAAAATGCCCTACTAATGGCAGCTCTTCATCTCTGTCACGATTTTCAGGCACTAGAGCAAGAACAGCAATCGGCGAGAGCAAAGAGCAGTCAGCTAGTTGAGCGACTAGGTGCCCACTTAGGGGCTAAGTAACATGCCATCAAGAATCGGCGTCGGCCTCTTTTTTCTGCTGCTTCTTCCGATCCAATCACTCGCCGCAACTTGGCATCCAATAGACGACCATACAACCCTTATTCAACCTGCTAAACAAGCCAGTTATTTACTGCCCAATCAAGCACTGATCCAAGGAGACAAATGCGCCGCATTAGTCGACAGCCACGGGGACTTCGTTGCGATTGAGTTGCTGATTGCGCAAATTCGCTCAAAGCTCACTGTACCACTTTGTTACGTGCTCGCCACCAATTTAGATTTAAAGCAATTATCTGGTGTGATGTTGCTGCAAGGAGCATTTCCCGAAACGGTTATTTATACCGCCTCGTACGGACATGAAAACACCCAGCTAAATAGTGCCCTAGAACAAGAAATTGCACATAAATTACAGGGCTTTGAACAGAGTTTACAATTGAGTGAGAAGCGTATTGCTTCAGCACCTAAGTCGGCACAACTAGATTGGCATGCAAAATTACAACAAGCCAAACAGCGATTAGCGCGCTGGCGCGCACTAAAAGCACCGAAAATTACACAAATTGATAAACCACTCCATTTGGAATTAGGGAACTTCATTCTGCACGCAAAACCTTTACATGGTTACAAGGGCCACGGACTTTACATACAGACTCCAAGCAATGGTGCCCTGTATGGTGGCCACACGGTCAACCCTTTGCCCTACGTTGCACAGTCGAATACCCAAGCATGGCACAACACACTGCGTTCAATCGAACAATCCGAGGCATTCAATTGGGTATTACCCAGTTTTGGCAAGCCCTATAAAAAGTCACAATTACATCTGCCGATCGCTTTTTTTGAGTTGCTAAATTCAGCTCATACACCACAGAAACTCAGCGAGTTACGCCAAGTATATTTAAAACACAACATCTCTTCAGTGCAGTTCAATGCATATTTTGAACAGGCGCTAAAGCAAAAATAACACGCTAGATTTTGAACAAATAACCATCAACAGGTATAGTACTGATCATGAACTATGCTACTTCAACTATCGAATACCCTTTGTGGTTTCTTGTGCGTTACTTTTATGAAGTATAAAAACCTATGTGCAAACTTTTGTTTTTGCATCACTTTAATCAGCATAATAGGATGTAAGCAAACGCCTACCCAAAGCGCATCCCATCAAGATGTGTTGAATGATCTATTGACGCAAAAAATATTTAAGCCGGTACCTGAAGTGATTGAGCGTGTTGTTAAACCGGAGCCTGAACCTCTAAAACCGTATAAAGCGCCTGATATTTGGCAGCACATAGCCCAGAACCTCAGTTTTGAGCAGACTCCACACCCTCGCCTTAAAACCAGAGTTGATTGGTACCTGTCTCAACCTGAATACTTACTCACGGTGAATCGCCGAGCTTCACCTTATCTATACCATATCGTAAAAAAGATAGAACAGCGCAACTTGCCGCTTGATCTCGCGCTCTTACCTTTTGTTGAAAGTGACTTTCGCCCGCTTGCAGTGTCACAGCAAAGTGCAGTCGGCGTTTGGCAGTTAGTTGACGCCACGGCCTATCACTTTGGCCTGCAAAGCAATGATTGGTATGATGGCCGTCGCGATGTATTGGCATCCACGGATGCCGCATTGTCTTACCTACAGTACTTGCATAAAACCTTTAAAGGCAATTGGCTACATGCCATTGCTGCATATAATACTGGTGAGGGGCGCGTTAAAGCGGCGATAAAACGCAATCGAGAAGCAGGTAAAAGTACGCACTATTGGCACCTCAAACTGCCAAAAGAAACCGCTGATTATATTCCTAAGTTGCTAGCACTGAGTTATTTGCTCAAGCACCCCCAAACAGGGTTCAAACGCCCGAATTTAAATAACACACCGAGCACGACAATGTTGGATGTTGGTCAAGCTTTTAACTTTGGTGTACTCGCAAAATTACTCGACATTGATAAACAACAGCTTCACGACCTTAATACAGGCTTTTTACGCCATCAAAGCCCTGAGCAAGGCCCCCACAAAATACTCGTTCCACTCTCAGAAAAAGCGCTTATGCAAAGTCCGTTTTATCGTGAGCAATTCAGCCGCAGCTACAACGTAAAATTAAATGACACGCTCTATGGCATTGCACGCCAGTTTGGCACCTCGGTAAAAAAAATAAAGCTGTTAAATAATAAACAAAGTAACCTAATTCGGGTTGGTGAAACACTGCTGATCAATCAAGCAAACTTAGACCGTTCACTGACCGTCGACTACCAGATAAGCCCTTATTTAGAGCAGCAAGCCATACCTAAAAAGCCCACCATTGAACATCACCATACAATAGTTTCCGGCGACTCACTGTGGGATTTAAGCCAGCATTATCAAGTGCCATTAAAAGATTTGCTTGATTGGAATAACTTACAAGCTGCCAGTATATTATCACCGGGTAAAGTGCTGATATTACACCTACCAAGCCAAGCCAACCCGCAGCCAGAGACACACGCCAACGAACCGAGTTATTTAGATGTCTTGGAAGGTGCTCTACAGCTCAAAGAAGCACCTAAGCCAAATCAACCTAACTTGCCCCCAGACTAAGGGCTAGCGTAGAATATAGGCTCACATCAAAGAGATATAAAGAGCACATATGCAAATAGCAAAAGATACCGCGGTAGAGTTTCACTACACGCTGACAGAAGGCACTGAGCAGATTGAGTCAAGCACGAGTGGAGAACCACTTAGCTACCTGCACGGCCAAGAAGGCATGTTACCTGGCTTAGAGCAAGCGTTGGATGGTAAAGCCGCTGGTGACAAGTTCACTGTGACTCTTGAGCCTAAAGACAGCTACGGTGAATATCAAGAAGGTCTAGTGCAGCGAATTCCGATCAAGCACTTACAAGGTCTTGGCAACAGTAAAGTTTGGAAACCTGGCATGACAGCCATCGTCGACTCGAATCAGGGTAGACACCAAGTAACTATCGTAAAAGTTGGCCGTTTTAATGCAGATTGCGATCTGAACCACCCATTCGCAGGTAAGACTTTAACATTTGATGTAGAAGTTGTGAGTGTTCGAGCTGCAACTACCGAAGAGCTTTCCCACGGCCACGTTCATGGTGCTGGTGGCTGCGGACACGATCACTAAGGAAAATATATGCAACCTGTTGCCATCATCACTGGTGGCAGCTTCGGCATTGGTAAAGCCATTGTTGAGAAGCTGCAAAGCCAAAACTACCGAGTGTTTAACCTCGACATTGCCCACAGCGAAACTGGCGAATTTCGTCACTGTGACGTCAGTCAAGTTGAGCAAGTTAAACAAACAATAGCTGAAATTACCGCCGAAACAGGCCGCATTGATGCGCTCGTTTCAAATGCAGGTAAACACCTCAGTGCCACCATAGAACAAACTGACGAAGCAACACTGGATGCACTTTTTGCGCTTAACGTAAAAGGCGCATATGCGGCGGTACAAGCTGTACTACCGAGTATGAAAACACAACAAAATGGCAAAATTGTGTTTATTTCCTCAGATCAAGCACATGTTGGCAAGCCAAACTCATTTGCATACAACTTAACCAAGCACGCTCTGGCTTCTATGGCTAAAACAACGGCATTAGATTACGCGCAGTATAATATTCGCGCAAATGCTGTTTGCCCAGGCACCATAGAAACTCCTCTTTTTCACAATGCCATTGATAAGTATTGTGCTAAAAGTGGCGCTGATAAGGCCGAGATTGTCGCAGAAGAGGCGGCACTACAACCTTTAGGACGACTCGGTCAACCAAAGGAAATTGCCGCTCTGGTTGCATTTTTACTGAGTGACGATGCTGCCTTTATTACCGGTAGCTTACAAACTATAGACGGTGGTTATACGGCACGCTAATGAAGATTATCGACCCACATTTGCATTTTTTTGACCTTGAAAAAGGCCAATACCAATGGCTCAAGCACAATCCACCAGCTTGGAATAATATTGAACAGATAAAGCAAAACCACTTGCCATCAGACTTGCTGGACATGCCTTCGATTGCAGTGGCAGCATGTGTTCATGTTGAAGCAGGGTTTGATAATAGCAATCCAATTAACGAGCTCCAATGGCTGGCAAATGTCGTCCCACCATTACCCTATAAAGCGGTCGCTTACGCTAAAATAGATAACCCTCCAGAACTTTTTAACGCGGCGCTTAAAAAACTACACCATCCCAGCTTGGTGGCCATACGAGATATTACAGAGGGAGAAGATGCCGAGCGCCTACTGTCTCCTAATGTGATCCGAAACATACAGCATTTAAGCGAGTTAGGTCTGCACTTCGAAGCACAATTTGAAATTCATAATACTGCGGTCTGTGAACACTTGTTCGAGATACATCAAACTCATAAAAATAGCCGTTTGGTCATCAACCACGCCGGATTTATGACTTGCCGTGACGATTGGCAGGACAATATTGAAAAGCTAGCAAAGCTGAATAACTGCTTTATTAAATTTTCAGGTCAAGAGCTGCTTGATGCACCAATGAACCCAAAACAACAACTCGACGTTTTGTTAACGAATTTTGGACCGACACGCGTAATGCTTGCTTCAAATCACCCGGTGTGCCTAATCGAGCATAACTATCAAAGGCTGTGGGCGCACTATTACGAACTGGTACAACAAATTGATCCGACGCTTTGGCAAGCGCTTAGTTTTGGCAATGCCAAACGCATTTATGGGATTACACTTTAAGAGCGGATCTGAACCAAATCAAATGCGGCTAAGCTTGGCACAATGACCTGTAAGCGCTTTTCTGTTTCGTCCAGTGTATTGAGACACTCGCAGTATTCATTGGCCTTCACTTCTAGCTGTGCCGCTTTTTGCTGTAAAGATTTATCGATTTCTTTGGAGATGATCTCCATACGCTGTCCCATATCCGAAAATCGACTTTCAATATTGCCTTCTCGAGATTTGAACGCATCACCTACCGAAACTAAGATAGCACCTAGTGAGCCATGTACTGCGGAGTGAATTTTTCCGCTGATCTCTTTTGTAAAGAAGTCGTCAATTTTGGAGAGTGATTGAGGAGCAATGTAATAGAAGTCTTCTCCGCGCTTGAACTTGTCCATCAGTGCGCGTTCAACGTATTGGAGTTGTGTTTTCAGTACTTCTGGATTGCTATCTGACATTCCCTCGACCACTTGCTCAATGGCGCTCAATCCAAGGTTTACTCCATCAGTGGCAAGGTTAACTAGCTCGGGTACAGTGTCCCGGATCCCCTTTGCATATTCTTGTAATACTTGAGTTTCCTGCTCATTGAGTTGCACCCAAAGCCCACGGACGAGCAGCTGGTTGTCATTGTTGATTTGAACACGTGTTTGACCATTATCTAAAATGCGGATCACCGAATCAGTGATAATTAAACCATGCCCTAACTCTACGTCACATTTATCATCTGCATAGGCAATACTTGATGCGCCAAACAACAGCGAGAATAAAACAGACTTAGTGCTAGATATAGACAACTTCATACTACCCCCATACGTAATAGCATGAGGGTAGCAAATTTTAATTTTTAACCAAACTTATTTTTCTGATTGCGGGCAAAATGTATATCGCATTAAACGCACAAACGCGTCTGAGGTTTTGCTACTTGATCTATCGTTCAACCCATCCGCAAACTGGTATGTCCAAGCTCGTGATATATCTTTTGCATAAGTCGTGCTAGTCCAGTAATTACCACTGTGATTACCCAAAAAGACAGTGGCATTAATCGCAGGATCTTCACAGCTGCGCTCCACAATGGTTGCAAGTTCCTTAACATTTGGCACCTGCCAGTCATCATGACCCCCTAACCGGCTATTATTTGCTGCCGTTAAAGCCTGCTGCCAATTAAGCTGCTGCTCCTTGTTATCACAGCTCCCTGTTTCTGCGTTGAATACAAAACCGAAAGTACAACGTTGCCACATTATATCCGTTTTGGTGTCGCAGACTGTACCGTCTTCATTTACGATAAATCGCTCGTCAGGCGTAGACAGCGGAACAGAAGTGTCCGAGGCACATTGCTGAGCAAATGCCACAGAGCTAAACAAGGAAGTGGCTATTAGAAGTTTAATTTGCATTGGCATTTCCTCGTACAAGTCTCACATACGCGGTTTGTGCCTTTGCTCTTGGCACGTCATTTCCGGTTATCATATCAATTACATAAGCTCTGGTAAGATTAGCATCCAGTCCATCGGTTCCACCTACTGCCGTTTGATTTGTCCAATAGTACAAATGTCCCTGTATTGCTTCATCTGGCATATTGGGGAAAAAGGCAGGATCTAATACATGGGCACTATTTCGACCAAAATCGACAATGCTCATCAGCTCGGTATAACTCGGTAAACGCCACGTGTTACCGCCACAATAACCACCAGCTAGTCCATTGACATTATTGATAAACGCTTGAATACCACCAGCTGTATTTGCATTAAACGTCCAAGTATAATGGTTTTGCGCATAACGAACTGATGTTGCAGTTTGATCTTTAACTTCCCAAACTAGCCCTGTGATGTTGTCCCGCACACAGCTAAATGTCGGCGCATCATCTTGCAGCTCTTTGCCGTCAGCATCAAGTTTAGTAAAGTCAAAAGCTAAATTGCCAGACCCCTCTTTAGAGATCACTTGCGCTACGCTATCTCTACCCAGCTCAGCATCTTGCCTTGGAAACGAACTATCGCCACACGAAATAGCTGTAGAATTGTTGTAGCAGGTGCTTGAACCACTGTCATTCAGGTTACTGAGTGGTTTGGGTAATATATCAATTCGAACCTCATCATCACCACTGCGATTAGAAGAGTCTGTCACCGTCACTTTAAAGGTAGCAAAGGTATTTTGTTCTTTATCAGGGGCTTGAAAAGTCGTTTTACATTCGGTGTTATTGGCAAGGGTGATAGCGCTGCCGGTGCTGGATTGCTGCCAGTTACACGTATATTGTCCGTCAACAGTGACACTTTTGGTTGCGTCCAGCGTGACTGTATCAAACTCAAGTACCTGCTGGTCCTCACCGGCTTCGGCAAGCACAACCTCATCATTTTTAGCCAGAGCAACACTGATATCCGTTGTTGTACTGCCCCCTTCATCATCAGTGACAGTTAAGCGCCAGACCGCAGTTTGTGTTTCAGCTAATAAAGGATGTACAAAACTTAAAGTGACCTTGCCCGTATCTTCCACTGAGATGTTGCTCGGCCCTGAGATCAACTGCCATTTATACCCTACCACCTGACCGTTTTCATCGGGGTCACTCGACTCCGACGCCGATAAAACTATCGTGTCTTTATATTTTGACGACTCTTCCGGCGCGGTTTGCTTTACAACCGCAACAGGCAACTGGTTATTAGATGTAATATTGACATTCAGAGTATCGCTCACCAGCTCGCCATTTGGCGCAAGGTAGTCCACTTTCAGTACAGCGAGGCTGTTGCCTTTTACATCGGGAGCAGTGACAGTCAACTCTTCCCCAGTTTGTGGAAATCCATCAAAAGACGGGCCTGATGTGACCTGCCAGTTAAATGTTCCTCCAGAGGGAGAAGCAGCAGCTTTAAGCGTAAATTCGTTCTTTTCGATGACAGTGACATCTTGTCCTGCATTGACACTGGCTCTGACAACTTCTTCATTTGAGCCACCTGAACCTCCACAGCCACTCAACACCGTTGAGATGGCCATGACGACAAGCGATTTTTTTAGCATTACAACTCCTAACTGACTACCTCCGTGTCATGTTAGAGGTAGCTATCTTGATGGATACGAACAAATAACTTAGTGCCAACCTTACTGTAATCTACTTTGTATTCACGACCGTCTAATGACTGAATAAACAGCAGTCGCTTAACTTCGCTGAATACGTCTGCACTTGAAATTTGCACCACCTCTAAATAGCGCTCTTTAGCTTCCCGACGATTTCTCGGTAACTCTTCTTTAAACGGCACTAAACCCGTGGCTGTTACCTTAATCTTTGGGTGAGTTTCCCCATTCACGATCACTAAATCGAGCTTTTTATCTTTATGGATAATGGTATTACGACCACTTTTAATAAAGGCTCTATCGAAGCTCATGTATATATCCTGTTACTTCATCTAGCGGTGGCAATTTGCTCATGCAAATCTTTGACCACCTTTTCTGGCGTTAACTTCCAGTGGTTTAAAATATTAGCAAATTGCCATATATCCCTGTCTAAAACATTCGCAGGTAAGATGAGATCATACCCAGTAATCGTTTTAAGGTTTTGCATCCGATTTGCAAACATGGCCATCAGGCCTGAATATGAGCGCCCGTCCGGCGATTCATAGCAGGTTTCTTCTATTAGCCATTCTGATGGACAATTGCCATTTGCGCAATGTATTTTAACAGCTTGTAAAAAAATATGCCGCTGTTCTATTAATAGCTTCCCAGCCAAACGGGGGGTCAGCTCTATCAAAAACTCATCAATATTGTTTAGTTTAATACCTACAGCATTTAACTCAAGGTTTTCAACTCCTTGTGTTACAAAAGGGACACCGCTGGAATGAAAATTCTTGTGAGAAACATGCATAACGCCATATTTATGGACATAATTGAGTGTAATGGCGCTCATTTCAATGCTGTAAAAAGGCTGCTGACTTTTTAAAAAGCCCAGTAATATCGAGCAAATAGCAGCTGCTGCAAGCGCCAGCTCCAATATTGTGGGCGGCGTGGCCCGCAGCGTAACAAACACAATAATAATAACAAGGCAGATACCACCTGCGAGCATAAACTCGATACTGTGACGATTGGCTGTGGCGCGCAGTGATACTTTATGCATAGTAGAACCACCAATAAAATATCAGCATAGCAATCAACCACACGAATAGTTTTCGTAATTGCAGACACTTTTTACAGGGTTTTACTTTACGCATTTTCGTAACCTTTTGGGTACACAGTAAGGAGTCTTGTTATATTTTCGTTTAATACACAAATATACAAGATATCCGCAATTTTCTCCCTCAAGAATTTTTGTACACTAATCATCTACAAATAGTGAGATTAAATTATGCGTGCAAACCAGTCGGGCAAAGCCCTTTTTCCTACCCTTATTTTAATGCTAATTGCATTGTGCGGCTATCTCTATTTTCCCGCATCACAAGGTGAGCAATCAAATCGTGCCAGCAGGGCTGTAGAAGTCTCTGTTCATACGGTTATCCCTCAACATCGCGCAATCACCGCCGAAGCTATTGGCTCTGCTCGGGCCAACCAAGCGGTCGACATTACAAGTTCACACAGTGATTATATCAGCGACATTTTATTCCGCGATGGTCAATCAGTATCGCGTGGGCAAAAATTAGCGCAGCTGAACAATAAAGAGGAGCTTTTAGCTGTCAAAGAGTTGACTATCAATTTAAAAGAACAACAAAGACAACTGACCCGCTTAACAGAGCTGGCCAAAACACAGTCTGCCGCTCGCTCTCAGCTTGATGCACAGCGTTCGACAGTCGAGGCGCTCAATACTCAGCTTCAAGCCACAAAACTCAAGCTCTCAGAAATGACTATTTATGCGCCCTTTGATGGCGTATTAGGGAAGCGCTTGGTGTCAATCGGCAGCTACGTAAAAGACAACACACCACTGACCACCTTAGATGACATCAACACCATCAAAGTAGATTTTCAGCTCCCAGAAAAATACTTAGCAAAATTAACTTTAGGCATGAAGGCCAGTGTAGTCAGTGACGCATATCAACAACAGCTGTTTTGGGGGCACATTTCTCATATCGACCCACGTATTGACGAATCCACTCGCAGTATTCAAGTCACCGCCAGTTTCGACAACGCTGAAAAGCAACTTCGTCCGGGTATGTTACTTAACGTCGCAGTGCAACTACAACAGGTAGACGCCTTAATGGTGCCCGAAAAAAGCCTGATCCCAAGGCAAGACAAACATTTTGTGTATATTGTTGAGGATAATAAAGTTAAACAACAACAGATCACCTTGTTAAATCGCTTTTCCGGCTGGGTTGCGGTTAAAGGCATCGAGTCGGGACAGTTGGTTGTGACCGAAGGCACAACTAAAATTCGCAGCGGTAGCCAAGTTACGGTAAAGGGGTAAAGCGTGAAGATCACTGATACGGCCGTAAAGCGCCCTGTTTTTGCCATTGTCATAAATTTACTGTTGCTTACTTTCGGTATTGTGGCTTTTACCATGCTACCTCTGCGTGAATACCCCGATATTGAAACCCCTATCGTCAATGTCAGCACAGATTACACTGGCGCGTCAGCGGCAGTAGTCGAAGCCAAAATAACCCAAGTACTTGAAAATCGTATTTCAGGCATCGAAGGTATTAAAAGCATTAATTCATCGAGTCGCAATGGTCGCTCTAACATCACCATCGAGTTTAATATTGATAGAGACATTGACGCCGCAGCAAACGATGTTCGTGAACGAGTTTCTCGCGCCCTAGATCGACTCCCCGAGCAAGTTCGCCCTCCAGAAGTGTCTAAATCCAGCGATGATGAAAACGCCGTAGCCTGGTTTGTACTCAATAGTACGTCAATGGATACACTGCAACTCTCAGACTACGCTCAACGTTATATAGTGGACCGTCTAGCCGTTGTTGACGGTGTCTCCCGAGTACAAATCGGTGGAGAGCGAAGGTATGCGATGAAAATTTGGCTTGATCGCAAAGCAATGGCCGCCAGAGGTGTGACAAGTAGCGATATAGAAAATGTGTTACGTAGAGAGAATGTTGAACTGCCCGCCGGTGAAATTGAATCACTAGATCGTGACTTCGCAGTGCGGATAGCACGTAATTATACCTCTCAAACCGATTTTGATAATCTTGTTATCAAACGGGGAGAGAATGGCTACCTGATCCGATTGAGCGAAGTTGCCAAGGTATCTTTAGAAGCGCAAGATGAAGAAAGTACATTCCGCGGCAATGGCAACAATATGATAGGCCTGGGTATCGTAAAGCAAGCCAAAGCCAATACTCTGGAAGTAGTTGATAACGTTAGACAAGAACTTGTTGCTATTAAACGAAATCTGCCTGAAGGCACTCGGATAGAAGACAGTTATGACTCCTCTATCTTTATTCGTGAATCGATATCGGAAGTATACCGAACACTCGCCATCGCCATGGGCCTAGTGGTACTGATCATTTTTATTTTCCTCGGTAATATTCGCGCGACCTTGATCCCCGCAGTCACGGTCCCCGTTGCCTTGGTGGCAACTTTTATGTTCTTACTGGCAATGGGTTATTCTATTAACTTGCTAACATTATTAGCATTGGTTCTCGCAATTGGCTTGGTTGTTGATGATGCCATTGTCATGTTGGAAAACATTCACCGCCGAATTGAGCAAGGAGAACCTAGGCTACTCGCCGCATTTCGTGGTGCACGAGAAGTTGGGTTTGCAATTATCGCAACCACGTTAGTCTTGGTATCGGTTTTTGTGCCGCTCGTCTTTATGGATGGTCGTATTGGTGCGCTATTTACCGAGTTCGCTCTGGCAGTCAGCGCTGCGGTTATATTTTCGAGTATCACCGCCCTTACGTTATCACCTGCTCTTTGCTCAAAAGTACTCAAGCAAGGCCAAGAAGGCCGCTTTTCACAGTGGATGAACCAACAGTTTGGTAAGCTGGAGCTTGGCTACCAAAATGTACTAAAAAATAATATTCATAGCCGATATGGCTTGATATTGGTGCTAGCACTTTCAGTTGCCGCCAGCTACGGACTCTTTAAGCAAATTCCCTCTGAACTTACTCCCAAAGAAGACCGCGGCACCTTTTTTATTATGATGAATGGCCCTGAAGGGGCGAGTTATGAAAATAACGCTGCAAATATGGCACAAATAGAACAGCACTTAATGCCATATTTGGAAAACGAAGAGCTCAGCCGAGTCTTGGTTCGCGTGCCTGGGTGGGGTAACCGCGGGGGTGTCGCTATCGTGGGCATGCCAGATTGGGATGAGCGCAAACGTTCAACCTGGCAAGTAATGTCTGAGATCAGTGGCAAGATGCAACAAGTTACTGACGTCCGAGCATTTGCGATCATGCGCCGTGGCATAGGTGGTGGTGGCTCTTCCCGCCCAATTGAGTTTGTGTTGCAAGGTAATGACTATCAAGAGCTAGCAGCTTGGCGAGATCGCATTTTTGAGCGAGCCCGCAACAATCCGGGGCTAGTCAGGTTAGATCATGATTACAAAGAGACCTTCCCGCAGTTTCTCATCAGTATTGATAAACTAAAAGCGGCTGATTTAGGTGTATCAAGCAATGACATTGGCCGTACTCTTGAAACCATGTTAGGCCAACGACGAGTTACCACATTCATTGATCGTGGCGAAGAATACGACGTCATCCTAAAAGGAGAAAAAGCGGATTTTAGTGCCCCTACAGATATCAACAATGTCTATGTTTCTTCACGTACAGGCCAGCTTGTGCCACTAGATAGCCTGATCACAGTCAAAGAAGAAGCGACAGCGGCAAGGCTTAACCGCTTTAACCGCATGCGCGCTATCACGATTACTGCCAACCTTGCACAAGGGTATACCCTAGAACAAGCGCTTGATTTTTTAAATCAAGTCGCAGCTGACGAAAACCACACCGATGGCGTTATCGACTATAAAGGTGAATCACAGCTCTTTTATGAAGGGGCATCGGCAATGACCTATGTATTTATTTTGGCTCTGGCTGTGACTTTCCTAGTGCTGGCAGCGCAATTCGAGAGCTTTGTTCACCCGTTAGTGATCATGTTAACCGTGCCACTTGGATTGATAGGCGCAATGCTAGGTCTATACTTCAGTGACAGCTCATTAAACATTTACAGTCAAATCGGTATTGTTATGTTAATTGGCCTCAGTGCTAAAAATGGCATTTTGATTGTTGAATTTGCGAACCAGCTGCGCGATAAAGGAGTCGCATTTGAACAAGCCATTATTACCGCCGCGACCCAACGGTTGCGACCGATCGTCATGACCTCACTTACAACAGTGATGAGCGCCATTCCACTGGTTCTCGCAACTGGTCCTGGATCCGAAAGCAGAATGGTAATTGGTGTCGTGGTTTTTGCTGGTGTTAGTTTAGCCACAATTCTCACCTTGTTTGTGATCCCAACAGCTTATAGCATACTAGCTAGACGCACACGATCACCAGAGCATACGGCCATTGCACTTGGTGAACAGCAGCAAGCTTACCCTCATCGTGAGCAAAACGAAGGAGTTGAATAATGAGCAAACTACATTTAGCCACGTTTGGTGGTGGATGTTTTTGGTGTATTGATGCCGCCTTTCGCAAAGTTAACGGCGTCACGGCAGTAACCTCAGGTTACACTGGTGGTAGCACACTTGATCCGACCTACAAAGAGATCTGTTCGGGCACAACCGGACATGCGGAAGTAGTGCAATTGGAATTTGATGCCGAGCTGGTTACGTACGAGACATTACTTGAGATGTTTTTTACGCTTCATGATCCGACACAATTGAACCGGCAGGGAAATGACGTTGGAACTCAATACAGAAGTGTGATTTTTTATCACTCAGATGAACAGCAAACCCTCGCACAAGCACATATTTGCGCGATTCAAAAACACTACGATGCGCCTATTGTGACCGAACTGAGTGCGGCTGAGGTATTTTATGATGCTGAGCAATATCATCAAAACTATTTTGATGAAAACCCTAACCAAGGGTATTGTAGTATCATGATAGCGCCAAAAGTTGCTAAGTTTGAACAGCGATTTAGCGATTATTTAAAGTAAAAAAGGTGAGCATCAGCTCACCTTGTTTTATGACTTAAAAGCGGTATTGTAAATTAACAAAGAAGCGTCGCTCAGGTGTATTGTAGTAGTTTACAGAAACGACCTCTTGTTGTTCATTCGATACTAGACTTGATACCACCGCACCATATTCTTTATCAAACAAGTTTTCTACTCTCGCCGATAGTTTTAGTGCATCAGATAGTTCGTAATTGGCTGCTAAATTAACCAATGTATATGAACTCAAGTTGAAAGCTTCCCCAGTAGGTGTAGATCTAGAGCTGTCTCGTTGACCTCGGAATTGAAGCTCAGTTACCACCTCTAGTTCATTCCATTGTTTTGAAAGCAACCAGTTGGCAGAGTGCTTAGCGATACGTGGCAACGGCTTGCCCTTCGACTCGTCTTTGGCGTTCACAAAAGCATAGTTAAAGTTAGATTCGATACCGAACATCAACGTGTTTAACACGCTGACCTCCAAACCTTGGTGCAAAGCATTGTCAATATTGGCAGGTGCCCAATTGCCTTGAGCGTTCGGCGCCCAAGCTATTTTGTTTGTATAATCGGTGCGATAAACTGCAAAATCAACCGTGGTATCAGCCAGTGACGCTTTCAAGCCAAGCTCAAAGTTATCTGACTCTTCAGGCAGTAGTGCCGGGTTTCCTGAACCAGGATAATACAGGTCATTGAAAGTTGGAGCTTTGTAGCCTGTATTATGCGCAAATCTAAATGTTGCATCACGGTGTACCTTGTACCCCAATGCTACGCTGTGTGTAACTTCACTGCCAAATTGGTCATCGTCATCGTAACGCACTGTCGCTTCAACAAGCGCTTGGTCATATTCATACACTGACCCCACAAACACACCCAAAGTATCTCGTGTGCTTTGCTCATAAACTAACGTCGAAGCCGATACATCATCTTCTGATGCACTTACCCCGCCCAAAACAACAAGGTTTTCTTGGACATCGATATGCCCATCGTAGTTAAATATGGTGCGCTTAGTGATCGTTTTCTGTCTTTTAGACTCGTCTACACTCACTGATTCATCTTGAGATTTTGTCACTGTAAAGGCGTGTGAGGTTCGACCTAACTGAGTTTCAAAGCCCAAACTCAGCACTTGATTATCGTATTCATCAAGATACGCAGTGTCGTTTTGTGAACCAAAAGGATTATCATAGAATGTATCCCCTTCACTGCCTTGGAAAGCTGCAAATAGCTTGCTATCAGGTGCGATTTGATACTCGGCTTTGAGGCCCAAACTGGTATTGTCATGACCGTCTGAGTCTGGCTGTGTACCTTGTAATACGTCAAAATTATCGCTTTCTTCATGCCCTAAGTTAGCCAATATTGTCAGGTCTTCATAGGTATAAGACGTCGCCACTTGCCCATTGCGGTAACTGTTACTGCCAACAGTAACATCAGCTGTGGTATGCTCAGCTCGACGAGTAATAATGTTGATCACACCTGCCATTGCGTCCGAACCATAAATCGCAGCGCGTGAGCCTTTAACAATTTCAACACGCTCAACACTTTGCAATGGGATTTTTTCAATCGACTTGTAACCTAATGTCGCTGAACCCACTCGAACACCATCAATTAACACTAAAGTGTGATCTGAACTTCCGCCTCTCAATGCAATACTCGTCGTGTGACCAAAACTGCCGTTTGCATTAATTTGAATTCCAGCTTGCTGAGATAATATGGTTGCAAGGTCACGTGCGCCACTGCGCTCAATGTCAGCGCGGTCTATAACCGACACAGCTGCTAGCACATCTTTTTGTGACTGTTCGATTTTGTTTGCGGTTACTGTAATGCGTTCAATTTCTTGAGAAGCAGACGTGTGAAATGAAACCGCTGCTATTACAGCAGCGCTTAGCGCAGATATTTTTATCATGAAGATCCCCTACCTTGTGCCCACCGCACAAAGTTTCATCAAATAAGTCAAATTCAAGGCCGGTCTCCGGGCTCAACTATTTAAATTTAGTTTTACCGTTGCGGGGGCAGCGTTGGGTTTACCAAGTCCTATACTTGCGCACCAACTTCCCGATTATCCATTACATTTATATTCCGTATATATCTTTTGGCACCTCGAAATTCCGCGCATATTGTCCGAGATTTAAGGGGGGATTGTCAATGGACGTCTAGAGTTCCAGTGCCATATTTAGACACTGAAACTCTCAGAGTTTTAAGATTAGTCTCTGAAGTTTTTAAATTGGAAAGGCTGACCGAGTTCCGCTGTGCGGATCAACTGCATGACTTCTTGTAAATCATCTCGTTTTTTACCCGTTACACGCACTTCTTCACCTTGAATAGCAGCCTGTACTTTCAACTTAGAATCCTTGATAAGTTTGACGATTTTTTTCGCCATATCTTTATCAATACCTTGCTTCAACGCAACTTTGCGAGCAAAAGTTTTACCACTGCGCTCTACATCTTTCAACTCGAAGCTGCCAACATCCAAGCCTCGCTTTGCTGCTTTGCCAACCACCATGTCGAACAATTGCATTACCTGCTGTTCAGATTCAGATTTTAATTGAATTACTTCATCTTTAAGCTCAATTGATGCTTCAACACCACGAAAGTCATAGCGTGTTTCCAGCTCTCGGTTTGCATTGTCAACGGTGTTTTTAGCTTCCGTCATTTCTATTTCAGATACGATATCAAAAGAAGGCATTGCTTTCTCCTCAAAACAAATTTACGGAGAATTATAACAACGCTCAGACGCAATAATATATAGTTTTTTACACAATGCTCACGCCAGTTATTTTTAGAAACGATCAAGCGCTTATATTGTTGACTATTCATACGTTTACTATTAAGCCACTTTTAATATTTCAGTGTTATACTGAATCTTCATCACGTTGGAGTTGGAGTGCATGTGACAAGACAAGTATATCGAACACTGTTGCTGTTATTTTTGATAGTCATTACTTATCTGTTTGCAAAAGAAGTTAAAAATCATGTCGTTAGAATTGAGCACCTAGACAAAGTGGTGCATTTTGGTGTGTTTTTCGCGCTAGCGTTTTTTTCCCACCACGCATTTAGATTCAAAATTTGGTTTCATATGACACTCTTAATCGGCTACGGGGCAGCAGTTGAATGGATGCAATCTACCTTACCATATCGACAAGCATCACTCGGTGATTTCATTGCCGATGTGATGGGCGCCATCAGCTATTTTGTAGCCATCTGGCTGTTTCGCAAATATAGACTGCGCCGAGGGGAGCAATGAGTGATATTTACATTTTGGGGTGTGGTGCCGTCGGCTTATTACTCGCTGAAAAACTGTCGCATAACCACTGTGTGACTTTAATTACCCGCACCGCTTCAAAGCAAGACTTCTTTTTTATCAATGGCAAGCAACGTACACGATTAAATGTTAATTTGACTACACTGGCGGACCTCAATGAAAAAATACACACATGTATTGTCCCAGTCAAAGCTTACCAATTAGTTTCGGCCATGGAAGCGCTCTCCCCTCACCTAAGCCAAGATGCCAATGTGATTTTGAGCCACAACGGGATGAGCGACCTCAACCATTTCAATAGTATTTTGCAACCGACTCAAGCTCTCTACTTTTTGAGTACATCAATGGGAGGGATGAAACCTGATTATAATACTGTGATATTCAAAGGACCAGGGCTTACACAGTTAGGGGCCTGTAATGTACAGGCTAGGAGGCAAGTTACAGAACTATATAACCACTACTTTATGCAACACTTTGAACCCATTGAGCTCACCAATGATATTGCTGAAGTCCGCTGGCAAAAGTTATGTGTGAATATTGCAATCAACCCTTTGACGGCCTTATTGGAGTGTCCAAACGGTGCATTGCAAACTCCCGCCTATGCAACACAAGTGTTAAAACTACTCAATGAAGCCTGCTTTGTTGCTCAATGTGAGGGGGTGGAATTGCAACTCGCAACCGAGTTAGCGCGAGCGTATAAAGTCATGGCGCTCACACAGCATAACACTTCATCTATGGCCCAAGATATTAAGCTAAAACGCCAAACTGAAATTGATGCAATATGTGGCTATATCGCCACCACAGCGAAAAAGTACGGATACCAAGCCACAGAAAACGAAATCTTGTGGCAACAAGTAAAAAGAAAAGAGCAGACTTAAGCCTGCTCTGTCATTATGGTCTATACACTTTTACCTTAGTAAAGCCGTTCTCGTGCAAAATCAACGCTTGCAGCTGGCTCATAACTCCTTTACTGCAGTATAGGTAATAATCTTTATCCTGAGGCAGATCACCGAATTTAGTCGCGAGACGGAAAAACGGTAAATGGATCACTTCAATTCCCTCTATCTCAAGCGGATCTGCATCTTCTTCTTCAGGTGAGCGAATGTCCACTACCACAGCATTTTCCGGCAGCTCCTGAACACTTTCAGCCTCTTTCACTTCTTCTTTTGCTTCAGCCTCAATATCGCGAATATCTTTAATAACCGCGTTACTCACCACAGTATCAAGTACGTCAAAATCAAAATTAGCTTCTTCCGCTTCGATTTTTTCCAGTACCGCTTTAACAGTTGGTTTTTTAGAAATAACGCCACAGTATTCTGGCATTGCTTCAGCCATCTCACATGTGCCTATTTCTCTGGCGATACGAATGATCTCTTCTTTATCATTTTGGATCAAAGGGCGTAAAATCAAGGTGTCTGTCACTCGATCTATAACGCTTAAGTTGGCAAGAGTTTGGCTTGAGACTTGCCCGATACTCTCCCCTGTTACCAGCGCTTGAATACCCAGTTTTTGTGCCACTGAACTGCCCGCACGCATCATCATACGCTTAAGTACAACACCCATTTGGCTGTTTTCAACATTTTCAAGAATTTCAGCGACGACAGGCTCAAAATCGACAGTAATAAATTTCACCTTATGGGTAGAGCTATATTGCTTCCAAAGATAGTGGCTTACCTGCTTCACACCAATTTCGTGAGCAGCGCCACCTAAATTAAAGAATAAGAAGTGTGTACGCGCGCCTTTGCGGATCATTTGATAAGTTGCCACACCAGAGTCAAATCCGCCGGAAACAAGTGATAAAACATCTTCTTGAGTAGGTAGTGGAAATCCACCAAGGCCGCGATACTGAGCTCGCACAATGTAAGCAAACTGATCTTTAATCTCTATTTTTACGGTCGCTTGAGGTCTGGTTAATTTAACGCGAGCCGTTTCAACATTCTGATTCAAACCACCACCGACGTAACGCTCAACATCACTAGACGTAAAGTCGTGCTTACCTTGGCGTTTGACACGCACACAAAACGTTTTATGTTCTATCTGCTCACGCACCAGTGGCAGCGTGTGTTGGTAAATATCGTCTAGCGTTTCAAAAGTAACTTCTTGGACCTCTAGAAACAAGGTGATCCCTGGTACGCGCTTTAAACCATCAATTAAAGCCAACCGAGTATTGTCATCACTTAACTGACTAACCACGGTGATATTATCCCAGTTATTTTTAACTGTGACTGCTTCATCAACACGACCGAGCAAGAGTTTAATATTTTTCTCTAAAATCTTAGTGAAACGCTTACGCACCGACTTACTTTTGATGACAATTTCAGGGTGCAGCTTGACGATAAATTTAAGCATAAGAAGTTACTCGCTGGTGTGAAACTATAAACGTACAAAACGTTGAATCATTTTAAGGCGCGGGATTATAGCAAACTTATTAAAGACTAGGAAATAAACAGACAGAATGGCAACTTGTTTACAGTTGAAACATTAAGCTGCTAAGTAATTCAGCAGCTTAAATTGAATTGAAAAATGTATTTAAGCAATGCTCGGTAAACTGGTGTCCGCTTGCTCCTGATAGTAGTCACGCAGCTGAGCAATCTTGTCACTGCTCATCTGTGTGGCGTAGGGTTTAAACAACATCAATACTTTAACAATGCCGTTGTAGATATCTTTTTGCTCTAAAACACCTGTCAACCGACGCGCTTTGACATAAGGAGTCCAAAAACTCACAACCATTTTTAACATGTGAGCCAGCTCATCAACATCGTAATCCTCGATGTCAATCACACCGGCACTGCGCAGGCCGATAACAACGGCTTTTACTTGCTCAAACAGCTGCGACTGAAACTCAATATAGTCTTTTTTTAGACCTTTATCACGTGCCAGAATGTCCGTCAGGTTGTCGTAGAAAAAGTGATAGCGCCACATCAGTTCAAACAATGAATCTAAGTATTGCGTCAATTGTTCCAAAGGTTCATGGTCAATACTCAGCGGCTTGAAGTGAGTACTTAAATGCTCACTGTAAAGAGAAAAGATATGTCTAATAATATCTTCTTTATTTTTAAAGTGATAATACAAATTACCGGGGCTTATCCCCATATTAGAGGCAATATGATTGGTCGTTATCGCTCGTTCACCATGCAGGTTAAACAAGGCTATGCTCGTACGGATTATTTTTTCCTTGGTATTCATATCCAACTCTCTTTACACGCTTAATTATACTAACGGCTTAGCGGCCACTTGGTTAATTGAAAATAGCACTAAACATATACAAGGTTAAATGAGCAAATTTGAAAGCAGACCAGTGAATTTGCTTGAGAAGCTTGCTAACATAGCAAAAATTTTTAGTGTTACAATAATCCCATGAAAGTCATAGCTCTCTACCCTGGTACATTTGACCCTTTAACTAATGGACACGCTGATCTTATCAAACGCGCAGCAAACATGTTTGATACAGTTATACTGGCCATCGCCCATAATCCAACAAAAAAACCTTGTTTTACATTGGAAGAACGGGTTGATCTTGCAAAGCAAGTACTTGGCGATATACCTAATGTCAGAGTAATTGGCTTTTCGGGATTGCTCGTGGACTTAGCTAAAGCACAAAATGCAAACGTCTTGATCAGGGGGATCCGTGCAGTGTCAGACTTTGACTATGAGTTTCAACTTGCCAATATGAATCGCAGATTATACCCGCAGTTAGAGAGTGTGTTTCTCACCCCTTCAGAGCGAAACTCTTTTATCTCATCAACGCTAGTCAAAGAAGTGGCACTTCACCATGGAGATGTCAGTGAGTTTGTAGACCCAATTGTAGCTACAGCACTTATGGAGAAATTACATCAATGAAATTAAGGTACCTCAGTGCTATTGGTCTATGCACGTTGTCACTAAATAGCCACGCAGGCCCTTGGATATCAGCCGAAGACAGCGCGCTTAAACACTCTATAGACTTGCTTGTTAGCCATGGTCTAATCAACCGCCCGGTCAATCAGTACCCGCTGTTATGGCAAGGTATTGCACATGACCTAAAACAGATCGATTCAGCGACTCTAAGCACAGAAAGTGCCTTTGCGGTTTCTCATCTTCGTCACGCACTTCAACACGCAAAAAATAAAGCACACTCTGGCGTAAAAATGCATTTCAGAGAAAAACCAAACACTGACACGGGTATGGGTGAAAACAGCAGAGAAAAGTCTGGCGTCACCACATTTGGGGAAATTACCAGCAATAATGTCAGTGCACGAGTACAGGTAAATTACGCCGACGAAGCACTAGATGGAAAGCATGTCAATCACCACGGCAGCCACCTTGCAGTGCTTCTTGGTGATTGGTCTCTAAGTGCTGAACGAATAGATTATTGGTGGGGTCCAGGTAATGAAACGGCCTTGCTGCTGTCAAATAACGCACCGCCAATGAAAGCGGTACGCTTAAGTAGAGCAAACACCAATTATAGTGGACCAAAGTTTCTATCCTTTATTGGACCTTGGCAAATCACTGCTATCGCAGCGAAACACAAGCCAGTCGACAAAGAAGGCGACTTTTGGGGTGCACGCTTTTCTGCGACTCCCATACAAGGCCTAGAACTGGGCTTTGCAACAACTGGAAGCGACTTTTTGTTTACTCATTTGGACACCAGCTCTGAGCTTAAAAAGCAGCGTATCACCAGCGTTGACTTCAAGTACTCTTCAATTCTTGGTGGGCAACCTTTTGCAATTTATGGCGAATACAGCGGAAACAATGACAATGGCGTTTTGCCAGATGAAGCGTTATTTAGCGCCGGTATAGAAAGCTTTTGGTCCGATAAAGATTACCGCATTAAAGGCTATGTCGAATACAGTGATACCACCACGGATTGTTTAGCCCAATCGGCGAGCTTCCAGTGTAACTTTCAACAATTGGGCAAAGGCTCAGACTACAAAGAATATGATCTTTGGCTTGGCGCTGCCATCGGCCCTCAAGCTAAAAGTTTGACAGTGGCTTTTGACTACTTTCAAATTGAAGGTGCGGGCGGATACGGTAAAGTCAAGCTTACTGACTTCGAAGCGATTAACACCGAGCGGTCACTGGTTGAGCTTGGTTTTCAGCACGCGTTAGCAAAAGGGTTATTTAAAGCAAGTATCACTATGTGGGAGGATGAAACAGACCAACAAAGCGATACACACCATGCCCTCGGAGTAAGCTGGGAGTTTCAGTACTAACAATGGCAAGTGGCTGCTATGACGCGCAGGAGTAGCAGCCTCGTCTTTATGTGGTTTTAATATTTAGCACTTTGCGAGAAATCAGTTGTAAACCCAGAAAATCTCTATTGAGGATCAGTGCCCCCACCATCACCAAGTCGACGATATTGACCATAGATGAATAGAAGTACCAAAGTGCCCATGGTTCATCAGTGCCAAGTAAATGAGAGTCAATAAACATCGCCAGAAATAACATTGCGTTAATCGTTAAGCCGAGCGTGCAATAAATGTAGCATGGCTGTCTTGAGTCACATTTGTAAAAGAAATGCCGAGACATTATGACAATAGCCAACGTAACTATGTCATAGACAAAGTAGATCGCAAAGTCGATCGACTCAAAATTAACAGACGTCGTTAAATCGCTGAGACTGTATGATGCAGCAAGAATGAACGCACACGCCAAGGCTTGCACATTTTTATTAACAGCCAGTATGTAAAAGGATACATGGAGTAAACTGGCCATAAAAAAGCCCCAAATTACGAGGGCTCCTATACTTAATCCGAAGTAATCATATGCCATTATCTACGATGATAGTTGGAAAGCGCTTTTTGGGATAATTACCACTAGCACGTCCACCAGATATTGCCTTCAAGCTTGCTAAAGATTTAATCACATTAACAGAAAGCGTCTTTGTTTTACCAGCACTTTTCGATGAATCAATATTTTTGATATTTAAATTAGCCATTGTTTTCCCTTTAATAAATATATTCATTTCGGCCTACACAATAATTTTCACAGCCAAAACTAATTGCGACTGTAAATAAGCAACAAACAAGCCAAAACCTTCAAAATAAATACAAATATTTTACCAAAAAGACCAATCGATTAACAATTGCACAATTTAAATTTGCAGCTCCATCATTGCATGACGAATTATCAAATATTACTTCTTGCCACTTTCATATGGCTCTGAGCTGGAGGAGAAAATTTATAACTCGTTATAAAGTATCAAGTTATAAATTTTTCTCTAACCAAATATATGTAAAATGTACGATGCGTCAGTGTACCTTGGCCAATCATTTGGTGCTGTGCTTTTACACCTCTCGCCACTGTTCCAATAAAAATAAATTAGGTTAAGAGCTTGATAATTTTCATTATTAAAATAATCAAAATATAGCAACAAAGATGTGTAAGGTATGATGGGTACAGATTAAGAGTCTAGTGAGGCAGCCACCCTACCTCACTACAATAGAAGATATCTAAAAATTTAGCCTTTTGACTTAAACTGCTGTATTGCAGTGCGGACTTGAGGCAATGATGTGCCGCCCAAAGCCTGTCTAGCGGCAATACAGGCGGCAATTTCTAGCCGCGGATATACGTCATCATCAATTTGTGGACAAATTGATTGAAACTCTGCGATAGAAAGCTCCTCTAGGCACTTTTGTTGCGCAATTGCGACTTGCACTAGCTGCCCGACAATATGGTGCCCCTCTCGAAACGGGATCCCTTTCGCTACCAAATAGTCAGCAAGCTCGGTGGCATTTGCATGCCCACCCTGTGCGGCTTTAAGCGTGGCATCAGCATTCACTTTTACACCGCGAATACATGACTCAGCCATATGAATACAAGCAATCCAAGTTGGCAGTGCATCAAACAGCCCCTCTTTGTCCTCTTGCATATCTTTGTTATATGCCAAAGGAAGCGCTTTCAAAGTCATCATCATCGCGCTAAATGCACCAAACACGCGGCCTGTCTTACCCCGGATCAATTCCAAAGCATCGGGGTTTTTCTTTTGTGGCATTAAAGACGAACCAGAAGTAACATTATCTGCCAGTTCTATAAAGCCAGACTCACCACTGTTGTAAAAAATCATATCCTCTGCCAGCCGAGATAAATGCATCATAGATATGGATGCACAGCTTAATATCTCTACCACAAAGTCTCTATCTGATACTGCATCCAAACTGTTTCGAGTGGCGCGTTGAAAGCCAAGCTGCTGTGCCAGTTCCTCTCTATCTATAGGGTAAGCGGTGCCCGCAAGTGCGCCAGACCCCAAAGGACATTCGTTTAAGCGATCAATGGCATCGCTCAACCGCGAAATGTCTCTGTTCAACATTTCTACGTAGGCCATACACCAATGGCTAAACAACACAGGTTGTGCTCGTTGCAAATGTGTGTAGCCAGGTAAAATCGTGCCAAGCTCTCGCTGCGCTAACTCTACCAATGCACCTTGAAATGACTTTAACGCAGTTACGATCTGCTCGGCAGTTTGACGACACCACAAGCGAAAATCTGTTGCGACTTGATCATTTCGACTGCGACCTGTATGCAACTTTTTGCCAAGCTCCCCGACCTTCTCAATGAGCTTTGCTTCAACAAAAGAGTGAATGTCTTCAAAGCCACTATTTGCAATCGAGGCCATATTTTCTAAAGACTCATCCAACAGCGCATTTAGCCCAGCAACCAACTGGTCATACTCATCACTGGACAAGACTTCGACTTGTCTTAAAGCGCCCGCCCAAGCTATTGAACCGACAATATCTTGCTCAACCAGCTGATAATCAAACGGCAGTGAGTCATTGAATTGTTTAAACGCTTGATCAGGCCCTGTTGAAAAGCGCCCACCCCATAATGCCATAATATATAACTCCTTGCGCGAATTAGGACTGATTTTGTTTATTCAATGCCGCAATCCGGCTTGAAAGTGAAAACAGACGAATAAAACCTTCCGCATGTGATTGATCATAAACATCATCTTCACCAAAGGTCGCAAAATCTTCACTATACAAACTATTGATCGACTGTTTCTGTACGGCAACCACTTGGCCTTTATATAGCTTTAATACCACTTCACCAGTTGCACATTCAGCCAATGCTTTCGCGGCTGCCAAAATAGAGTCTTTTAGTGGTGTAAACCAACGGCCATCGTAAACCAGATGAGAAAACTCACTGGCATAGGTTTCTTTCCATTTACGACTCGATTTATCTAACACCAATTCATCAATCGCTTGCAGTGCAGCCATGATCACTGTGCCTCCAGGAGTTTCGTAACAACCTCGAGACTTCATGCCTACAAGCCGGTTCTCGACGATATCTACTCGACCAACACCATGCTTTGCAGCAACTTTATTTAACGCTACTAAGCATTGGTAGGGACTGTATCTCTCGCCGTTAATTGCCACAACTTGCCCCTGTTCAACCAAAACAGACACAAACTCTGGAGAGTCTGGCGCTTGTTCAGGAGAAGATGTCCACGTCCAAACCTGATCACTCGGTTGGTTCCAAGGATCTTCAAGCTCTCCGCCTTCGTGAGAAATATGCCAAATATTTGCATCACGGCTGTAAATTTTGGTTGCCGACGCAGTACATGGAATATCTCTTTGCGCAAGGTAGTCAAGCAGTGACTCACGACTTGATAGGCTCCACTCACGCCAAGGCGCGATTACTTTCAGATCAGGTGCCAACGCTGCAAAGCATGACTCAAAACGCACTTGGTCATTACCTTTGCCCGTGCATCCATGCGACAAGGCATCAGCACCGACTTTGCGCGCAACTTCAACCTGCGCTTTTGCAATAATCGGACGCGCCATTGAGGTCCCCAACAAGTACGTACCCTCATAGATAGCTCCAGTTTGGAGCGTTGGGTAAATATAATTGCTCACCAACTCTTCTTTTAAGTCAACAACATGGCACTCACTGGCACCCGAGGCTATGGCTTTTTCCTCTACACCGGCAAGTTCTTCTTCACCTTGACCGACGTCGGCGACGAAGGCGACCACTTCGCAGCCGTAGTTTTCTTTTAACCAGGGTACGATTGCAGACGTATCCAAACCGCCAGAATACGCCAGTACGACCTTCTTTACTTCACTCATTTTCATTACCTTTCTAATATTGTTTGTTTAACAAAGTCACCAGTAGCGCATTCTGGGCGTGCATCCGGTTCTCAGCTTGTTGAATAATTTTTGCGTGCTTGCCATCCATAACCTCAGAGGTAATTTCATACTCTCTATGCGCAGGTTGGCAATGCAACACTGTCTGTGCACCAGTCTGTTCTAGCAGCTGCGTATTAATTTGGTATGGCATAAATGTATCTTTTGCTTGTTCAAGTGATACATTGCTACCCATTGAAACCCAAGTATCCGTGTACAGCACATTGGCACCTGCGGCCGCTTCCACTCGGTCGCTGATCAAAATACTCGCTCCGTTAACTGCGGCCATTTGCTCAGCCTGTTTAACGATTTGTGCATCAGGGGAGTGGCCTTTGGGACATACCGCAACAAAGTCTGTTCCTAAGCTCGCGGCCAATAACATTAAGGAGTGTGTCACATTGTTCCCCTCTCCCAAGTACGCTAACTTAAGGCCACTAACGTCTCCATATACCTCCTGCAACGTCATAAAATCAGCTAAAGCCTGACATGGGTGATAAAGGTCACACAAACTATTTACCACAGGTACATCAGCATATTCAGCTAAGGTTGACAGTGTACTGTGCTGATTTACGCGAGCGACAATACCATCTGCCCACGTCGAAATGTTCAATGCAAAATCTTTGACGGACTCACGGCTTCCCATTGCTCCGTTCTGCTGATCCAAGTAAACCGCATGACCACCTAGCTTATTAATTCCAATATCAAAAGATAAGCGAGTTCGTAGACTTGGCTTCTCGAACAAAGTAACAATGGATTGACCTGCCAATGCCTGTGTAAAGTCCTGCGGTTGTGCTTTTATTTGATGGGCTAGATTGAAAAGATCTAAAAGTTTATTTTTATCGAGTTCTAAGCCCGTAATGAATGACTGATTCATGTTCTATCCTAAGGTAAAATTTGTGTTCCGACATGCTCACCTTGTAATAAGGCGATTAAGTTTTCTGGCTTTTGCCAGCTTGAGATATAAACACCACGTCGTAAGTGTTGGGCAGCGTGAAGACTGGTCTTAACTTTGACCTCCATCCCGCCCACAATAACCTTCTGTTGGATAAGTTCATTTATTTGCTCAACATTCAACGAATGCAAAGGTTGTTTTTGTGCATCTAAAACCGCTTCGACATCGGTCATAAAAACCAACTCTGCACCAATCGTTTGAGCGATTGCGGCTGCGGCTTCATCTGCGTTTATGTTGTAAAGCCCACCGTCTTGGCCGATACCTACCGAGCTGACTAGAGGGATCCGGCCTAATGCCAAAAGACTCTCTAGCAAGCCAAGTCCTTCTTCGGCGACACAGGTACCAACCTGACCCAAGGCTTTGAGCTTTTGTTTGGCTAAAAAACCGGCTTCGTATAAACATGTTCCAACGGGTTGTAAGCCAGCAACAATGGCTTGAGACATCAACTGTTTATTTGCACATCCGGCCAATGCACCAACAATGTATGGTAACTGCTCTTTTGGGCTGATCCGCAATCCTTGATGTTTTGCTGTAGCAAAACCCGCATCTTCTAACCAGCGGTCGACTAAAGCCCCTCCACCATGCACAACTACAAATTGCTTGTCTTGCTCTTGACTCAATTCATACAATACTTGGAACAGAGATAGCGCGGCTTGCTCTGTATTTAAAACCGCGCCGCCAACTTTAATAACCCAGGTTTTCTTAGCTAGTTTATTCATCCTTTTAACCCCAAAGTCGGTGTAAATTCACTGGCAATGTTCATACATTGAAGTGCTTGCCCTGCGGCCCCCTTAAGGAGGTTGTCAATTGCCACAACCACGATCAATTGCTGATCTTGTTGTTGCCAGCCAATATCAACATAAGGCGAGTTAGCAGCACCTTTGATAGACGGCAATTTGTCTCCTTTTAGTCTGATCAAAGGCTCATCAGCAATACATTGGAAAGCAGCTTCGACGTCATGTGGCGTGGTTCCCTCTTTCAACTGTACATAGATAGTTTCGAGGATCCCCCGTGAGAAATTGCCTAAATGGGGTGTGAATAAAACTGGGTGTCCTAAATATTGCGTTATTTCAGGGCCGTGGCGATGATTGAATAATCCATAAGGTGAGAGGGAGACTTCGCAAAAATGCGTCGTCAAAGATGCTTTTCTTCCTGCCCCAGTCACGCCGGAAACCGCGTTGATGATAATTTGTGCATCAGTTAATAAACCCGCATTTTTAAGCGGTTTTAGTGCGTTGAGTGCGGCGGTTGGATAACATCCTGCTACGGCAATCAGCTGAGCATCTTTAATCGCATGAGCATTCCACTCAGCCAAACCATATTGGGCTTCATCTAATAAGGCTTGGTGTGGATGCTCAAAGCCATAAAAATGTTGGTATTGAGACGCATCCGCTAAGCGAAAGCCTCCTGACAAATCAAAAACTTTAAGGCCTAGGTCGAGCAGTTTAGGAGCGAGGGAAACACTTACCTTGTGATCTGTGCACAAGCACACATACTCAGATTGCGCAGCGATCTGTACAAACGCTTGTTCTGTTAATGGTGCTAATTGTATATCCAGCAGTCCTGCGTGCTCTGGGTAAAGGTCACTGAGCAACTTACCTTTGTCTAAGCTTTGCTCTGACACATAGCAGCCAATCAAATTAAATTCAGGATGATTTGCTAGTAATTTGGCTAATTCTGCACCACTATATCCACTGGCGCCGATAGTAGAAACATTTAACATCGATAACTCTTTTATAGTTGATTGATTGGGGAGTCAAACTTGCTATAGATGAAATGTTCTTCGCATCGCCCACCCCTAAGATAATTATTCTTTAAAAATGAATTGATATTCATACTAAACACATATAAATTTTTATGCAACATCTTTGAATAAATATTTTGGAGTATTATGTCTTTGCCCAATTTTCTCGATATGTATAAAAGGCTGATCGCCAATCCATCGGTTAGTGCCATCGATAAATCTTTAGACCTCAGCAATAAAGCAGTTATAGACGAACTTGCCAACTGGTGCCGAGAGCTGGACTTTGAGGTGGAGATCACTGAATTGACTCACTCCCCCGGCAAGTTCAATTTGCTAGCAAGGCGAGAACCGCTAGATAAAAATTTAAGTGAAGGCGGTTTGATGCTCGCAGGTCACACCGACACAGTGCCTTTCGATGATATACGATGGAACTCAGATCCTTTTGAATTAACAGAAAAAGATAATAAGCTGTTTGGCCTTGGTAGTATTGATATGAAGGGGTTTTTCGCATTTGTACTAAATGCCATTCGTCAGCTTGAACACAGCCAACAAACTACCCCACTAATGATCCTTGCCACCGCAGATGAAGAAACCACAATGGCGGGCGCTCAACAAGTTGCACAGCACACCTCACTTAAACCGAAGTATTGCGTCATCGGTGAACCAACCGATATGGTGCCAGTATTTACACACAAAGGGCATATGAGCAGCGCTATCCGTATTACTGGACGATCAGGCCACAGCTCAGATCCGGAAAAAGGGTTGAATGCCATTGAAATTATGCAGCAAGTGATTACACAGGTGTTGCAATTAAAAGAAGAGTTAAAGAATAAATATTCAGTTGAGCATTTTGCTGTACCACATCCAACTCTAAACCTAGGTCACATCCATGGCGGGGATAACGCCAATCGAATTTGTGGCTGCTGTGAGTTGCACATTGATATTCGTCCGCTGCCTGGGCTCAGTATTGTTGAATTAGAACAGATGTTACTTACTGCACTCAAGCCTATTAACGAACAATATCCGGGCAGCGTAGATGTCATTGATCTTCATGATCCAATTCCCGCGTTTAGCGGTAGAACCGATTCGGGACTCGTAAAGCTAGCAGAGAAGCTATCAAAACAAAAAGCTATTGCTGTCAATTACTGTACAGAAGCGCCCTTTTTGCAACAACTAGGGTGTGAAACCATAGTAATGGGTCCAGGCTCTATTGCCCAAGCCCACCAGCCTGATGAGCATTTGGCAATGGACAAGATCAAACCAAGCCAAGAGATCATTTTAAACTTGATCCAAACGTGTTGCTTCAATAAAGAAAAAGCCAGCTAATTGCTGGCTCTTTTTTATTTTAATGTTACTTTACGTTCATTGTAGTAATCGATGAGGTCATCAATTGCCTGCTGGCAATACTCTTTGATGCCAGAAACTAGCATGTGCTTTTCACCAAAGCCGACTTTCTCACCATTGCTGAGCAGTTCAAAACGTAAAATGATTTTCCCACGTTTACCTTCATAGCTAAACTCAGGATCTGCAGCCTCAAGTGTCACTTCTTCAATGTCCAGCGTATCTAAATGGATCGACATAGACTCATAGATAACCATAGGGCGTGCCGGGTTTATCATTACCTCTTGTTGACCCATTAAAGGAATGATTACATGTGGGAATGCCTTACCAGAAAAAGCCACATAGTTCTTGATTAAACTCTCGACCAATTGAGCACATTGTTTACTTTGACCTGAGCGCTTCACTGAAAGCATGGTTTTTTCATTTGAAATAATATCAAACGCATCACTGCCTTCAGGAAACTCTAATTGAGAGGTTTCGTCTACCATCCCAGCAAATGTAAAGTGCATATTTTCACTCACACCGTATTTATCAAGTACCAATGAAAATAGTAAATCACCAGGAACACAGAACTTTTTTGCGTCTATATCGTGCAAAGGGTTAAAGTCATCTGCCACTTGCTTGGCAAATTGGCTACCTTGTTCACGGCTGATCACGAGTTTATTGGTTTCTTGTTGATAGTAAGGTGTAAGCATAGTTAACTTCTTTCTTGCATGAAAATCGCGCTATATTAGCAGAAAATAAGCACAGAGAGGTCATATCACTGGATAAAATACGCTATCTCTTCACGTTCAACCCAAGTCTTGTGGAAATGAGACTGCGCCTCAGTGGAGTTGATGCGTGAATTTGACCTCAAAGTGCAACAATAGTTAAGTAGACGTATCACAGCCTAAAAACTACAGAATGGCACCCAGCGGCTCTAAGCCCCAAAAAACGATAAGAGTAGCAGCAAGCGCGGCAAAAATAATATAACCCCACATCCCATTTCTCAACTTTGGAGAGTGCTCAGATGCTGTCATTTTTCCCGTCAATAAAGTGCGTAGCAGTTTAACACCTTTAAGGCGATAGATTGCAATGGCGAGGATATGGATAACAATACCCAGTAACAATATATCGATATTGGTTTTATGAATATTTCCAGCCAGCTCTACCCAGTCATAGCTAACATATTGCACTAGCGGTCCATCCATTAGAATATCATCTGAGGTTAATAAACCTGAGATTAGCTGTACAAAAATAACCACAAAGAAAAACAGCACCATCAAACTCCCTGCGGGGTTGTGGCCAACATGGGGTGCTTTACTTTTGAGCGCTCTAAATATCGCTCTAGGGTGATGGCACAGTGCACTGAGCTTTGCCGTGTCACTACCAACCACGCCCCATATCACTCTTGCCACCATAAGGGCCAATAATAAATAACCCGTGACAAAGTGGAGATCAAGCCACCCCTCATCTCCTGACACGTATAAAACTGCAATTCCGATCACTAACAACCAGTGAAAGCCACGAATAAACCCATCCCACACTTTAATCATAATTGCCCCTATTATTGATTGTGTGACAGCAGAGGTTACCTGAGGAATAAATCAAAAACGATGCTTTTGCGTTATAAAGCGCAAAATTATTGTGGCAAGACAACAATGAGGAATTAAATTATCAAAAATTACGGGCCAACCGATGTGGCCCGCATATGAGCTGACTATATTATAAACTAGCGGCTATAATCTGACGGCTCTTGTCAAGAGTAACGGATTGCTGTTCACCAAGGGCTGTCATCCCATGACGCTCAAGTTGGTTGGTAATAGCCTCAACAGCTTCTTCTCCCACACCGTAGTCACTCAGCCGAGTCTTCATATTAACAGAATGGAAGAATTGCTCCGTAAGCTCAATAGCAGATGCTATCGCCAGCTCTTCGTCTGATATATCTAGACCTAAAACACGCTCTGCATATTGTAGGATTTTGGCGCGTTTTGATTGTTGCTGTGCAAACATCATTCTCGGTAATATCACGGCAAGTGTTTGAGCATGGTCTAAGCCATATACGGCAGTGATTTCATGTCCAATCATATGTGTCGACCAATCCTGCGGTACGCCCGCGCCTATTAGGCCATTTAACGCCATAGTCGCTGACCACATCACATTGGCACGTACTTTATAGTCGACATCGTCAGATACCAGCTTTGGACCTTCTTCCATTAACGTCATCAGTAGCCCTTCTGCGAAACGATCTTGCAGTTTTGCATCAACTGGATACGTTAAATACTGCTCCATGGTGTGAACAAACGCATCTACCACACCATTGGTCAGTTGACGCACAGGTAATGTTTTCATCACTTGTGGGTCAAGCACTGCAAACTTAGGTTGAACATAAGCTGAGGCAAACGGCAGTTTATCTTGAGTATCACTATTTGATACAACGCTGAAGCTGTTCGATTCGGATCCCGTCGCGGGCAGTGTTAACACCACACCTATTGGCAGCGCTGATTTCACCTCACCCCCCTTGCTCAAAATATCCCAAGGTTCACCACTAAACTCAGCTGCTGCCGCAATAAACTTGCTACCATCAATTACTGAGCCGCCACCGACAGCGAGAATAAAGTTAAACCCTTCAGCCTTAATTTTTGCCACAGCCTGCATGCATGTTTGGTAAGTAGGGTTTGGCTCTATACCGGCAAACTCCTCCCAGCTAAAGTCACTTAGCGCATCACTTACTTGCTCGTAAATACCGTTTTTATGAATACTTCCGCCACCGTAAACAACTAATACTTTGGCATTTTTTGGTATTGCGTTAGTCACTTGACTTATTTGGCCTTCACCAAAAAAAATCTCTGTTGGATTGTAAAAATTAAAGTTCAGCATGCATGCTCCTGCAATGACGGTCGGTTTGTTAATTCGCACACAGTCTAATAACTAGAGCACAGAAAATCATTATTCATAACGCAATTCACTTTTGCACAACAGCAATAATCAATTAATATAGTGATAGATAATTGCACAGGTAGAATTAAAAGATGTGGCAGGGCTTGGATATATTTTTAGCGGTTGTAGAGCATAGTAGCTTTAGCAAGGCAGCCACCGCGCTTGATGTATCGACATCACATGTTAGCCGCCAAATCCAACAACTGGAAACTCGTTTGGGTACAGTGCTATTACAAAGAACGACGCGCAGTATTAAGCTCACTGACGAGGGGCTCGCATATGCCAATAAGTTAAAAGTGATCCAGCAAGAGTTACTCGATGCCAATAACGAACTACAAGGCGTTCAACATACTCCTAAGGGGCCCATTAAAATAACCGGTGCTGGAGACTTTATGGCCAACCGGGTTGCTCCCATTATTGCCAAGTTTTGTAAACTATACCCGGAGGTGCATGTACATATTGATTTTAATGCCCGCAACGTCGATTTGGTAGAAGATGGTTTCGACTTAGCTATTCGCTTTGGTCGCCTGCAAGACTCACGGCTGATTGCGAGAAAACTCAGCACACGCTATATGAAACTGCTAGCCAGCCCTGAATACTTAAAAAATGCCCCACCACTAGAAAAACCGCAGGACTTATCCAAACATAACTGTTTAATTGCTATCTCAAATCGCTGGCGATTTCTGGGCGACAAAGGGATCGATGAAATCAAAGTAACGGGAAGCTGGCGCAGTAATAACCCT
Source organism: Pseudoalteromonas luteoviolacea NCIMB 1944 (assembly GCF_001625565.1). Classification (GTDB taxonomy): domain Bacteria; phylum Pseudomonadota; class Gammaproteobacteria; order Enterobacterales; family Alteromonadaceae; genus Pseudoalteromonas; species Pseudoalteromonas luteoviolacea_F. The sequence goes on along the minus strand of NZ_AUXS01000015.1, from coordinate 218,902 downwards.
CAAGCAATCCTACATGCCTGTAAGTCTGGTCTAGGTATCGCTCACCTTGCGCAAGATATCGCTGAACGCAGTATTGTCAATGGTGAACTAATTTCACTATTAGATGACCATCAAGTTACGGACAATGCGACTTGGTTGGTTTATCCACGAAAGGACCTTATTCCACTGCGCGTTAGGCTGCTGATTGACTTCTTACTTAAACACACAAGTTGATCTTTAATCTTGCGAGTCCAATATATTTGATCTAACATTTAAATCGCACACGATTAAATCATAAGAGATTAAATATGTTTTACGAGTTCACAGCAAATACACTGCAAGGCAAACCATATGCTTTTTCTAACCTTAAAGGTAAAGTTGTTCTTGTCGTGAATACTGCCAGCAAATGCGGATTAACCCCACAATATGAAGGCTTGCAGCAGCTTCATCAAGAACTGTATGGTGACGGACTGGAAATTATTGGCTTTCCCTGTAATCAATTTGGACAGCAAGAGCCTGGCAGTGCATCAGATATTCAACAGGGATGCCTGATCAATTATGGCGTAGATTTTACTATGATGGAAAAGATTGACGTCAACGGTGAACATGCACATCCAATCTATCAATACTTGAAAACAGCGCTGCCTGGGTTGTTGACCAATAATATCAAATGGAACTTTACTAAATTCCTTATCGGTAAAGATGGGCAACCTCTTAAACGTTATGCACCGACGACAAAACCAGAGAAAATTAAAGCAGATATTATACAGGCATTACAGAGCAGCTAATGAGTGATAAGTTTCCTGAACTCAATTTGGATAACCAGCTTTGTTTCAGTCTATACGCCGCATCTAGACACGTGACAAGGCTTTATCAGCCACTATTAAAAAAGTATGATTTAACTTACCCACAATACATTGTAATGCTGATTTTGTGGCAACAAGATGGGCTTCTTGTCAAAGAAATTGGCAATCGTGCTCAGCTTAAAAGTAATACACTCACACCGCTGTTAAAACGTTTAGAGCAAGGAAACTTACTAAAACGCCAAAGAGACACTGAAGACGAAAGGCAATGTTATGTATTTCTGACAGAAAAGGGAAAAAGCTTGGAAACTCAGTGCGCTTGTATTCCATCACAAATGCTCAAGCAAACTGATATGCCGTTGGAAAAAATCATTGAGCTTAAACAGCTACTAGATCAATTGATACTGCTTCAAGATCCGCATGGCAAGTAAACCCACTTGCCATGCATTGTCGGTTAGCCGATAGTTGGGTACTCTCGGTACGCCTTTTCTAGCTTTTTAGCCAGCTTTTTAGACACACCGATGTGGTTAAGGGCTACACGTAGACGAGCACGAGAAAGGTCAGATCCAAGTACCTCCATCGCATCAACCACTGATGTTGAAGAAGTTTTGCCTGTGATCGCCACAAAAATCGGCTCTAAAAACTCTTTAATCTTCAATTCATGGAAAGTTGCGACACTTTTCGCAATCGCAAAAATTTCCGATTTATTCCAACTACGTAGCTTCTCAAGCTCCCAAATAAAGAATTGCAGTGCTTGTGTGATCACCGCATCATCTGCTTTGCCCGCAGTTAGTAGTGCAGGGTCGTAATCAGGAATGCCACCGACAAAATGGCCAGCAAGGTCAACTAGATCAGACAGCGTATTGATACGTGCTTTTGCTTCTGGTAATACTCTAGCCAGTGTTTGCGCATTAAACTTCCAATCAACAAAACGCTGGATCAGCTCTTCGTCGCTCAAGTTTTCGCGGATCCACAAACCGTTTAACCAGCTTAGTTTGTCAACATCAAAAACAGGCCCACCAAGTGAAACTCGTTTCATATCGAAGTGTTCGATCATCTCTGCCAAGGTAAACTTTTCACGCTCATCAGGCATTGACCAACCCATGCGACCAAGATAGTTGAGCACCGCCTCAGGTAGGAAGCCCATCTCTTTATAATAATTGATCGAAGTTGGGTTTTTACGCTTAGAAAGCTTAGATTTATCTGGGTTACGAAGCAGGGGTAAATGACCCAGTACAGGCGCTTCCCAGCCAAGATCCTGATACAACTTTAATAACTTAGGCGCAGAGTTGATCCACTCTTCACCGCGGAAAATGTGACTGATCTGCATGTGGTGATCATCAACCACGTTGGCCATAAAGTAAGTTGGGAAACCATCAGCCTTTAATAGCACTTGCATATCAACATTTTCCCACGGGATTTCAATTTCACCACGTAGGTAATCGTTAAACTTAAATGTGCCTTCTTCAGGGATCGTCATACGGATCACATAGGGTTTACCGGCATCCAAATTGGCTTGGATCTCTTCTTTGCTCAGGCGCAAACCACGACCATCGTACTTAGGGCGAAGGCCTTCAGCCATTTGCTCTTCGCGCATTTGGTCAAGCTCTTCTGCTGTTGCGAAGCAATAAAATGCTTTGCCTTCTTCTACCAACTGATGCGCAAATTTTTGATATAACTCAGTGCGCTCAGATTGACGATAAGGGCCAAATTCACCGCCCACGTCCGGACCATGATCCCAATTAAGGCCCAACCAACGTAAGCTATCCATAATAGCCTGCTCTGATTCAGGGGTGCTTCTAACCTGATCAGTGTCTTCAATACGAAGTACAAACTCACCACCTTGCTGCTTGGCAAAACAGTAGTTAAATAAGGCAATATATGCAGTTCCTAAATGCGGATCACCCGTTGGAGAAGGCGCAACACGTGTACGGATTGTCATGATAAATCTCTTAAATTTGTTACTTTAAAATAATAAATGGAATGCTAGCACAGCCTCAATACAGGGAAAATAGCCAACATAAAGAACCGAAAGTTAAGCTGGTTGTTCTAATCGCTGCAAATAGCTCACAATATCACTTGATTCATAGAGCCAAGTAACCTGACCTTGTTCTTCAATTCTTAAACACGGTACTTTAACTTTACCACCTTGCTCCAGCAGTTCTTGACGGTAAGTTGTATTGTCCTTTGCATCACGAGTTTCAAGCTTGAGCCCCTCTCGTTTTGCTGCGCGTCTGACTTTGACACAAAATGGACAAGCCTTAAACTGATAGAGCTTGAGGTTTTGCGTAATATTGTCCAGTTGTTGTTGCGCTTGCGTTGAGCGCTTTTTGCTTCTTGGTGTAAAGATAAAATCAAATAGTAAGATAAGTCGACCAAGTAACCAACGGATCAGTTTCATGAATATTCTCCCAATCAAATTTCCGGCTAGAATATCACATTGTTGCACAACATACGCGCAAAAGATCCCAAAAACGCTGGCTAATTATGTGTTCAAAAGTACGACAATATTATCGTTAAACGCTTTAAAAGAGTTCGATGTCTGTGTCCGCTTTGGCTTGACCAGCTATGCCTAACTCTTCAAAGTCGACCACCTGATCTCGGCCATGTTTCTTGGCGTGATACAAAGCTAAATCGGCTTCATGCACCAATTCAGAAACTTGAGCTATCTCTTCCAAAACTGTGTAACCAATGCTAATCGTCAAGCGCTGTACCTGAGGAAAATTAAAATTGGCGATGACCTTGCGAACACGGTTAAGTAATGACTTAGCTTCAGCTCTGTCATGTGCCTGGAATAGCACTGCAAACTCTTCCCCACCATATCGAAAGACAAAGTCTTCCGCTCGAAAGTTATCCTTAAGTTGCTGTGCAACTAGCAGTAAAACTTCATCACCAATTACATGACCAAAATCGTCATTGACTATTTTAAAATGGTCAATATCGAATAATGCTAAATACCACTTTCTCACGCCTTGTTGCTCACGCTCAATCACAAACCCCTCCCCTGTTGTGATTTCAATGACTTTATCATCAAAGGTCTGCCGATTGAGCAACTGAGTCAGAGGATCTATACGGCTCAGTGCAAGGGTGTTTAATTGGTGATAAAACACGTTTATCAAATGTGCTATTAAGTGACTGCGCGCTGTCGGTAGCTTCTCTCCAATCCACAGTAACCCCATGACTGCCTTATTATTTCTCAGAACAATGCAAAGATGGCTTTCTCCGCGCAATATATGTTGGTGTTTTAAGGTTTCCGCTCTTGCTAGCAGATATTCGAGGTCGGGGGGTGAAACTGCTGATGATAACGTCAATAGTTTCAGGCGTTCTTTTTCTGATAAACTTGGCGCCAAATACATTGCCATAGGAATATTGGGAAGTAGTTCAGTCAGGATTTGTTGAATGCGTTTGTATAGATCATTTTCACTGCGCATTTGCAGTAAGCTAATCGCAAAATCATGTCCGCATGGCGATATATCCACACTTAAGCCTCCCAATACTCTCACATTGTATAGCTTAGCCCCTCTAAGTTAGGTTGCAACGTGCTCCAATAAGACAAGGTCGTCTCTATGAATAACCACGTTTGCAGTTTGATAACCGAGTGCCTTACTGATTTGAGCACTGTGCAATCCTTTGATTTGTTGTAACTCTTGATGATCAAATGCCACTAGCCCCTTGGCAATCACTCGCCCTTGCAAGCTTTTAAGTTCAATTAGATCCCCTCTCGAGAATTGCCCACTTACATCCGTAATACCCTTAGCCAATAAACTTGCTCCCTGTGTACATACGGCATCAACCGCGCCATCATCACAGATCAAAGCACCGCTGCACCTCGGACCCGATAGCAACCATTTTTTGCGTCCATCCAACGGCGCATCAAAACGAATAAACTTAGTGCTTTTCGCCTGTCCCGATTGAATGTTTACGATCACATTGGATTCACTCCCTTTTGCGATCACCGTTTCAATGCCTGCCCGTTGCGCAATTTGAGCCGCCTGCAACTTGGTTGCCATACCGCCAGTACCTAATGTCGTACCTGAGCCACCCGCTATAGCTATAATATCCTCATCAATTTCATCTACAGTTTCAATTAAACGCGCATCTGGATTTTGCCTAGGATCGGCAGTAAATAAACCAGCTTGATCAGTCAACAACAGTAACCTATCGGCATTTGCTAAAATTGCGACCATCGCGGATAAATTGTCGTTGTCGCCCACTTTTATCTCAGACGTCGCTACCGCATCATTTTCATTGATAATTGGCACCACATCGTGACTCAGAAGTTGATTTAGCGTATCTCTGGCATTGAGATAACGAGCTCTGTTCTCCACATCAGCCCTGGTCAACAATAGCTGTGCAACCGAAATGTCATAGATTGAAAATAAACTTTGCCATAAATGTATTAACTGACCTTGTCCAATTGCTGCTAACATTTGCTTTTCAGCTATGGAACTTCCTATTTCTTTGTTCAAAGCTGCTCGCCCGGCAGCAACCGCGCCACTAGACACCAGAACTACTTGCCAACCAGCAGAGCGCAGCTCAACACACTGACTTGCCAGTTCGACCAACCGAGGCTTATTCAACAGTGTCCCACCAGCGGTTAACACGCTAGTTCCAAGCTTCACCACAACCACTTTGCGACTAGCCATCTATTTTACTTCCACAAATCCAATACAAGGCTATTTTTATATCATGGGCTAAATTAATTGGATACAAAACGATCAGACAAATATAAATTATTTCAAGGTGTGGGGTCATTTGATGTTTAATGAGCAGAACTCTTCTGATCGATGTCAATCTCGTGGCCACTAAAGTGTGTATACTCAAAGTCGGAGGTAAACATGAAAAAATCACACTACAAAAAGGAATTGATCATGCTGCCGCTGCTCCTTATCAGTATCGGGCTGTGCATAGGCGGGCACTTTATTTTGCAACCAAGCTACCAAGACACTTCTTGGGCAGAGTACAGCCTTGCGGCTTTACCATTTTTGATGTTTGCGATTGTGATCATTGCAATTAAACTGGCGGTTAAGGCGGATAAAGAGGAATAACACCTCTCATCAGTTCCGATCTAGGCATTGGCTTGAAATATGCCTAAATAATAAATTCCAAAGCTTGATATACACTTATAAATAAAGCATTTATATTATTTGGAAAAATAACAACAAAAAGGCCATATCGTGAGAAGATTATTTTTGCTCTGTTTGTGCTTGGCAAGTTATGTCAGCCACGCACAATTTACAGTCGTTCATAATGTCAAAGGGTACACACCGACACGCTCTGGGAAAATTGCGCAATTTTCTACTTTAGTGATCAAAGATGGAAAAGTCGTTAAAACAGGTAATGCAGACACGCTAAAACAATACCCACAGTCAACGGTTATTGATGGTCAAGGACTTACCATGTTACCTGGCTTGATAGACGCACATGGTCATGTGATTGGACTAGGTGAAAACCTCTCCAGACTTGACTTAAGACACACTAAATCCATCGCTGAAGTTGGTCAACGTCTAAAGCAATACGCCGAAAATAACCCCACAGGGTGGATCATTGGCCGAGGATGGGATCAGACAAAGTGGACACCCAGCCAATTCCCAACAGCACAAGACCTTGATAAGTTCGTAGCTAATAGACCCGTGGTTCTTACCCGTGTCGACGGTCATGCGATTTGGGTTAACTCCAAAGCCATGGCACTCGCCAGAATAAACAAAGATACCGTGACACCAGATGGCGGAGAGATTGTGCGACTGGCCGATGGCGCGCCCAGCGGCATATTTATTGACAAAGCGGAACCGCTCATCCTAAAACATGTGCCTAAACGAACACCAGCTCAATTAAACACTGCGCTTGATAAGGCCGCTGCCCACCTCCTCAGTTTAGGGATCACCTCAGTACACGATGCAGGTATCGATGAAGCAACTTGGCGCCTGTATAAAAACAGGTCAGAGCAACGCTCTATGCCGCTTAGAATATACGCTATGCTAAGCGCATCTGACCCCAGTCTCGAAAAAATGCTTAAAGCCGGTATTGTGAAAGAACAAACTGACTATCTCACGATACGCAGTGTAAAAATTTATGCTGACGGTGCGCTAGGTAGTAGAGGCGCAGCTCTATTAAAAGATTACAAAGATAGGCCGGGACACCGAGGTCTAATGCTCGAGCAACAGCCGGCGCTGGAAGCACTAATACGTCAGAGTGTTAAACATGGCTTTAGTGCGCACACCCATGCCATTGGTGATCGTGCCAATCGCATTGTATTGAATAGCTATAAAACCGTGTTCAAGGAAACCGGTGGTAAGTTACTTCGCAATCGAATTGAACACGCTCAAATTGTCGATACAGATGATATCCCTCGATTTAAAAGCCTGAAAATAATTCCATCAATGCAACCTGTACATGCAACTTCAGATATGCATATGGCGCAACAGCGATTGAGAGAGTCTCAACTGACTGGGGCTTATGCATGGCAAACATTTCTTAAACATGGAATTAAGGTCGCTGCGGGCTCTGATTTCCCTGTTGAATTAGCCAATCCATTCGATGGCTTATACGCGGCAATAACAAGAATGGATAAAACACAGCAACCGAAACAAGGATGGCGCAACACTGAGAAGTTGAGCAGAGAGCAAGCACTCACTGCATTTACTTTAGATGCAGCGTACGCGGCTTTTCAAGAATTTAAAGTCGGCAGCTTAGAACATGGAAAATGGGCTGACTTTATTTTGATTGACCGCGATTATTTCCAAATTGAAGAGGCCCAGTTGCACAATATACAAGTACAGCAAACTTGGATTGCAGGTAAACCTAAATACAAACGTAATTAGTCCTTAGATCGGACAAGTTTGAAAAGGTGGTAAATATTGACCAATGCCAGCAAGCCATTGGTCAAAACCACTGGCCATGCACTTATCATTGCACCGTATATCGTAAAACAGATGCACCCAGCTAAATTAAACCAGCGTAATTTAGTGACATTGGTCATCATAAGAGAAACCACCAAAAAGACTGAGGCCAGATAGCCTAAATATTCCCAAGTCATTTGTTCTCTCCTCTCAGTTGGGTTAGCATTAGTAAGTAAAACGATATTCAAGTCACTTTTTAAGGATAATAGCAGACCATATAGAGCCTCTAGAGCCCAATTAAAGCTTAGACTCTCTACACTTTTATTCAGTTAATCCGCCGTATTTTGCACAGTTCAGTTTGTGCGCGGAACCCTGAGTATCAAATTCACCCATTTAAGGATAAGCAAGAATAAAGTCTTAAAAAGTTGTAACGCGTATAGCCTTGAATAATTCAGTTCATGCTATCTTTATAATAATTTAATAAATAGGACAATTGTCCGAGAGCTAACCAGATGTTCCAATATCACTTTTCAACTACTTTGGTCGAACAATTATTAAGTTTTGCCGGTAATAGTTTTCAGCATCGCAAAAAAGAAGTTTTGATCCATCAGGATGAACCGCTGAGCAAATTGATCTTGGTGAGAAGTGGTACTGTCTCTTTCAGCTATGATGTAGGCAATGGCAGAAGGTTATTACTTGGCCAGTTAGATTGCAACAATACACTTATTGGGGAAATTGAAGCGCTCAACAACCAGCCTTGTATTTACACCGTTACATGTTTAAGTGATGTTCAATACAACCTCATTGAATTAAAACACTGGCGCCAGTTACTGCTCGAGCAACCTGAATTAAGCCTTTATACAGCACAAACAATTGCCGCCAAATTTACAGAAAATCAAAAAATAAACCTTGATAAATTGCTGTTGCCCCTGAGTTACAATATTGCAAAAGATTGCTTGTTAAGAGCTGAAGATAAACATTCGACACTGCTCAGAGCGTACTCAACGGTGAGTGCAGAAGCAGAGCGCTTTGCGACGACAGAACGAGCCTATCGCCGAGTAGTCAGTGAGCTCGTTGAAAAGGGTCTCATTGAGAGAACAGGCTCAGGATTAAAGCCAGTAGATTTGGAAGCTTTAAACGATTTTGTCGATGCTTTCTCGAGACTGTAATGAGTTGTATATTATTATTTTATTAACATTGCACAGTTCAGATCCCAATTCTAGATCAATGTGTTATTATTAAACGTGAATTTTTGGATAAAGTTAGACCTGTTCACTTGACGAACATTTAATGTACGCTTATTCTCTTATTCACTAATTTGTATGCAGGGCAAGGCTGTCTTACATCTGCACTTAATTGGTTAAAACTCTCAGTTTACTTGTATTTAAAGGAAAAGGTAAAAATCATGGGAAATAAAAATTTGAAGCTAACTAAACTTGCCCTCGCACTAGGGTTAACAGTAGGTTTAACAGGCTGCTTCAGCGACAATGACAACGATGTTACAATTACTCCGCCAGATCCGGGTGGAGATCAAACAGTCGCGGTTCCACCAACTGCTGTTGAATTGGCTGATGGTGGCTTCGTAGTCACTGTAACTGATTCACTAGGTGCTCCGCTAGCTGATGGCACATCTGTTCAAGTTGTATTCAATTCTTCAATTGAAGGCTTACAAACAGCTTCAGGTGTTGCAATCACAGCAAATGACGAATACAACACCAACACAGCTGGTGCGTTCTCGTACACAGTTGACGGAATTGCTGAAGGCGAAAGCAAGACTTTTGCATTCACAGTTCAGTCTGACAACTTCCTTTCAAATACTGCTGAAGTAACAATTGGTGCAGGTGAAACTCTAACTGAAGTTGTAAGATTAACAGCTCGTACTTTCGAAAGTGCTGACATTCCTGTTGTCGCAGAGACTAAAACACTTGCAGAACTTGCTGGTGCAGATGTTACTGTAGAATATAGCGCTGCTGGTGGTCTTGTTGTAAACGGTGCAGACTCAATCACTTTACCTGTTGAAATTGATGCAGCTCAAGCTGAGAAAGCAGTTGGTGGTGCAGAGGTTGTCCTTCCTGCAGGTACTCAATTCGTACAAGACAATGGTGAGCCACTTCAATCAGCTCCATCTCTAACTGTTGCTTACTTCGCAAACGAAGCTGCGGCAGTAGAGGCCAGCACTGAAGCTGCGTCAACAGACCAAACGTCTTCACTAGACGCGTTCCCAGGCGGTCTAAACCTTGCTGTTGCAAACGGTGCAGAAACTGTTGAAGGTAACTTCACAACTGGTGGTTTCGTTGCTATCGAACTTGTTAACGAACAAGGCGAAAAAGTAAAAACTTTCGGTGATGGCAACTCTATCACTGTTGCGATGAAAGTTGACAAAGACACTCGTACTCCTTGTCCAATTACTCAACAAGACGGTGAAACTGTAGCTCAAGCGGCTGCAAGAGGTTTCAACACAGACTCTGGTGTATGTCTAGCTTCAGCACTTGTAAGTGAGCCAACTCCTGTTCAACCTGGTCAAATCTTCCCAGTGTGGAGTTACGAAGAATCAAACGGTCAATGGTCATTTGAAAGCTTCGGTGTTGTTGCAGACGATGGTAATGCGAACAGCTCAACATACAACGTAGAAGTTGAAGTTGATCACTTATCTTACTGGAACTTGGACTTCTTCGCACAACGTGGTTGTAACGTTTCTTCTTTCAATATTGTTGACAGCGACGGCCAGCCAAGCTCACGCTTCACTTCTGTACAGCTACTAACAAACAGCTACAGATTTGACGCACAACCTTGGAACCGTGCAGCACTAAGCCGCGCAACTTTCCGCAACCCGCCTAGCTTTGATGTAGAAGTACGTGTTCTAGAAAACAACGTAAATGTACTTGACGGTATTCAAGGTAACACTGGAACAGCAGTTGACAGCACAGTATCTGTATACAGCGGTCCTCTTTGTGACCTAAATGGTGCAACTCTACAACTAGCGCCAGTTGACAACGTTGAAATTGTTACTAAGCCTGTATCTACATTTGCAGTATGTAGCAACAATGATGACGTAGACCAAGCTGCTGACCCAGTTCTTAGTCCTACAACAGTTCAACTTTACCGTGGTGCAGTACTTGCGTCTAACCTACAAGACAGCTACTACGGCAGTGAATTCAGTATTGACCTAGAATCAGGTGTTGATTACACATTCCGATTCTTCAATACTTTCACTAATACGTGGGAAACACAGACTGCTACAGGTAGTACTGATGCATTGTCTCTAAACATGCTTACAGTGTGTGATACTACAACTACTACTGGTGCTACTGGTGGTAACTAATTTTACTAAGTAAACTGAAACTTAAAGCCGCGATTTATCGCGGCTTTTTTATTTTACAAGGCATAAAACTGCGTGCCTTGTCTGCTTGCTCGGTAGATAAATAACAAAACACCCACCCCCTTAAAAACCCCCTTAAAAACCCCCTTAAAAACCCCCTTCAAATAAATGACCTAATTTTAGTACTGGGTCGCCAACAGGTTTTGTTCAAGAAGTATTTAGAGATATGCCAGACAAGAGTATATTTGGAGATTAATTTAAACACATCTAAATGTGCGCCAGATAAACAAACTCAATCCACCTACGCTTAGGTATTACAGATTTAATATCAGCGTGCTAGAGGCTGATTTGGCGACTGAGCAATAGACAACCCCCTTGTTCACCTAGTTAGCCATTTGCTTATTATTAAGCTTAGCGTCTATTGCTCTTTTAATCGTACGACGGTGTAGCAAGTGCTCGATGCGATGTCACCTTCGTTTTGACGTTAACTGCTAATAAATTTATATGACACTGTACGTAGTATGTTTCGCCCTGATTTAACAATGTAGAACGCATCGAGTATCAATCTTCATTTAGCTTGGTCAAAAAGCAGGATGACATTGTAGTGTCGCGAGATGGTTTAAAGTCTCTATTTAGTATCTCGACACGTTTGCAAACAACTGCCAGTTTGAAAATGACTACGAGTAGCGTTGGACTTTCTTGCCAACCCTGCTCTTTTTCAAACTACTAAGAAATTAACCAATTAGAGAACATGTCATATCTGTCTGGATCACTTAAATAATTAGAGGTTGGCGCTATTAAGGTGCTGTGATTGATAATGCCCCTTTGAGATAGGGCTTGTCTAGGAGTTATTTATAATTCAGGGGGTAACTAGATTGAGTTCAAGCCTAAATTGAAACGCTCAGAAAACAGTTATGTTAACGGGAGTCGCGTCAATTCAGGCCTGTAAAAAGAACTACTTATTTATAAGTTAAATAAGCATCTCGCAATCTCGATAAGTTGTTGTGAATATACTCTACAGAACTACGACCTTGGTTGAAAAAGGTGTCGCTCAAAGTCACAGGTACTTTTGGTTGGTACGCTTGTTGATAAACCAACTTGTTGTGACTTTCACCGATTCGAGTACCTACCTGATAACGCCAAGCACTAGTTCCTTTTATCTGTCCAAACTTGGTTACATTCATATTTTTACGCTTAGATAATGGAATATTGACTGCTATCCCCGCAACCCTAGCGTTGGTGTCTTCACCATATACTGCTACGTAACTGTCGCCGAACCAGAATCTAGATTCGACTTTGATACCGCTATCTTTACGCCAGAACTTACCACCCGTCACGTGAAAGCTAACATCTTTATCAGCCCAGTAATATTGGTAGTCAACCGTATGATAGTCTCTATCACCGCTGTAATCTTGATACTCAAAGTAGCCATATGTATTGGTGACTTTATGGCTTCCATTTGGGCTCACCCATGCAGTTTCATTAATTAGGCCTTTATATTTATGGAACTCTCTGAAAAAGCCAATTTTAGTCTGGTTGTAAAGTCCCCAAGGCAGCTGGTAAGTTTGATAGAAGAATGCGCTTCTTACGCCATTATCCTCGGACAAGTCATCAAAGAATTTTTTGTCTTCAAAGTCATCACTTTCAGATACTAGAGTTTGGGCTGTGAGATTGAAACCCGCACCACGCCATAAAGGCACATTAATATCTGCTTTTAACGCCAATGAATAATCAAAAACGCCAAACTCAGTGGCGTGAGCTGAATTAATTTCAGGACTCAGTGTTACCCTTGGTTTCAAAAAGCGTTGATTAGCGCTTTCTAAACCAACCCAAGTTACTCCGCTTACACCGCGCATACCGCCCATTTTGACGGAAACCTGTGGATCAAAGTCGTTTTCTATAAACTGTTCGTAGTTTGTGGTATCACCAGATAGCGCAAGCATTGCAATACCGTGGTTTTGAAGCTCTAACATAAACTTAGCGGGCGTGCCCGAGAATACTTCAGCGACTCTGCCGGCAGCTAAACCCAAGGCGTCTATTTCGTTATTATTAAAAACGGCGTTTTCAAATGACACGATAACCATAGGCTGCGAGTTAAAGCCAACTCTTACCGCTTCAAAACCATCCGCAATGAGCACATTTCTCAACTTTCTAGCCAACCTATTCATTTCGGCTCTATCGGCCTTCTTCGAACCAACCGCGTCGCTTTGAGAGTTAGACTGTTTAAACGCTCTAGGTGCTTTATGGCTTGGTTTCATTGGGGTATTTTTTGCTGTACTACTGTGCACAACTACAGGCGCTGGCGCGGCCTTTACCCTATCTCGGTGTGGTTGGGCATGCTCAGAAAATGGCGCGATAAAGTTTACAGCCCAGTAAGTATCCTCTTGAGAGTAGTCGGTATTACTATAAAAACGGCTAGTTAGTGTCAGCTCTCCCAAATCAAATAGCCACTCTTTTGGTACTGTTAACCTTGCCGCGGCGTTAAACGCTTCTGCATCATGTTCTATCTGTAATCCAAACCATTCGGTCGGTAACCACTCCACACCACCAAACGCGCCATTCATCAGCCCAGTACTATGATCGCTGCTCGCTAAACCAAGCGAGAAGCGAAAATCACTCCACTCTTTTGAAGCTACAGCAAAGTTGGTTTTATAATTATTTGCAGCACCGCCGATATCTTTGCTACCTATGCTCAGCTTAAACCAATCATTGGGGATCAGTGGAATTTGATATTTAGCATTAAATGACAGGTCCCGTGTTTGTGAGCCGACAGGTCCTGAAGTTGGATAAAATAAGTTTTCATGCATTTTATTCGATGCAACCAAGCCACTTACTTCAAGCCCATCGAATATACCTGCAGAAAACACAAAGTTGTGCCCATCAACATATTGATTCCCTCGAAAATCAAGCATGTTATTGTAGCCCACTCCCCAGTTACCCTTTTCCATTACTTCGGCATTAGAAGTGTTGATAAGCCCTGTAAATCCAGTAAAAGATTGATAAGTATTTAACGGCTCTGCTGCTATGCTAGGAGCAGATACCACCACAAAACATGATGCCACATAAGGGAAAAGCTTAGACATATTCTAAATTCCGATGATTATTATTTAATCCAAAATAACTAATTACAATATAACTTTGATCACTTGCTCGAGTACTTCTAAAGGCTATTCCAAACAAGTATTTGCAAAGGGCTGTGCTAATTTTCATCACCAGTTTACGCTAAACGAGATAAAAAAAACATAACACTGGTGTTGTACTACTTTACGAGTTAAATATATCAGTGCAATTAAATACACCGGTATTTCGCACTGATATATTCAGGTAGATGGGTCTATTTAAAGCTAACAACGTTTGAGTCAGCTGGCTCCATTTGTTTTTTCCTTTCATTCCACACTAAATCGCAAATACCATCTGTTGGATTGAACCCTGTAGGCGCGTCCAGCAGTAACTCTCGGATCATTTCGTGATCAAAATTGTGGCAGGCGATATCAAGTGCTTCCAAAAACACATTGAGCTCTGTCAATGGCAGCATAACTTCTTTGGCTGTCATTATTCTTTGGTGACTTGTTTGTCCAACATTATCTCCAATCAAAAGCTCTTCATACAGTTTTTCCCCAGGTCTTAGACCTGTGCACTGGATCTCAATATCTCCGTGCGGGTTTGACGTACTCTTCACTTCGAGTCCTGATAAGTGGATCATTTTCGTCGCCAGATCTTTTATCTTCACAGACTCACCCATATCCAAAACAAAAACATCACCACCTTTGCCCAAGGCACCTGCTTGTATCACGAGCTGTGCCGCTTCTGGGATGGTCATAAAGAACCTTGTGATGTCAGGGTGGGTTAATGTAATGGGTCCACCTTCTTTTATTTGTCGACGGAACAAGGGAACCACCGAGCCAGATGACCCTAAAACATTACCAAAGCGGACCATACAAAATCTCGTTTGATGTATACCTTTTTCTTTATCTTGAGCGAGCCCTTGAAGACATAGCTCCGCCATCCGCTTAGTCGTCCCCATCACATTGGTTGGACGAACAGCTTTATCCGTACTTACTAAAACAAAAGTTTCTACTTTGGAATTAATGGCTGCTTTCGCTGAGTAATAAGTGCCAAATACATTATTTCGCACCCCTTCAACCACATTGTGCTCCACTAATGGCACATGTTTATATGCAGCGGCGTGATAAACCGTCTGCACACCAAATGCCATCATGCAGGTTTCTAGGCGATTGATATGCTGAACAGAGCCCATTATCGGGATTAATTCAATCCCCAACTCTTTGGAGTTTATAATTTCGCTAAGCTCTTTTTCTATTGAGTAAAGGGCAAATTCTGTGAGTTCAAACAACACCAGTTTTTTTGGCGCTTGTTTTATAATTTGACGACACAATTCAGACCCAATTGAGCCACCAGCGCCCGTGACCATAACTGACTTGCCTTTAATGTTGGCATCTAATAACTCTTGACGTGGAGTCACAGGATCGCGGCCAAGTAAGTCTTCTATTTCAACATCTTTTATTTCGTCTAATGTCGCTCTCCCTTCTACAACGTCAGCCATACCTGGAATGGTCATTACTTCTACAGGTAAGTTTTCTAATTGTGAAAGGATCTCTCTACGGCGTGCACGACTCTCACTTGGCATCGCCATCAGTATTTTTCTCACCTTCTTACGCTCAATTAAGCTGAATATACCATCGAATGAAATTACAGGGATCCCTTGCAATATCGCGCCCTGTTTCGACTTATCATCATCGATAAACGCACTTACATAATACTCCTCGCCTGCGCCTATCGCTGGTGCCAATTGCCGACCAGCTGAACCTGCACCATAAATCACTACTGGTGTTTTATTTACCGTTGCAAGCCTGCCTACCATTGCCCGCACCATAATTCGAGAGCCACCGACAGAAAGCACTAACAGCCAAGCGTAAATAATAGGCATGGTACGAGGGATGGAGACATTGGTGAAAAAAGACGACAATACAAGCACAACTGTGCTAATAACTGTTCCTACTACGATTGCGCCAACCGCGTGAGCGCCAACGTACCTCAATACTGCGCGATATAACCCTAAATTTACAAACGCAAACAAACTGACCGGTAAAATTAAAGCAAGTAACAACCAATTTTTTATTTCAAAGAATGGCGCTAAGCTATCAAGTCTTACAACTAGTGCTAACCAAAATGCACTAAAAATAAATATAGAGTCGATAACAAGCGTTAAAATTCGCTTTTTTGAACGGGAAGTATTGAGTAAAGTTCGGAACCAACTATCCACTGTAAATCCTTGAGCTAACGTAATTCGGTTTTACGCTGTAATAATAAAGTTATAGAAGTTAAATATACACATTTATTCAACTTCTGTCATTTTAGAAGCACTCACTCTGTGTGATCTCACCTTCATCACTGGGTGTGAAAAATACGCTTTTGTGCTTCTAAAGAGTTTGTAAAAGATCTCGGTTTGTATAAAAACTAGTGTTTTTTAACTCTGTCACCGCTTCCTTTACCTGCGACTGTCATAATAATGTATTTGAAGTAGTTACCTATGCTCATCGTTGCAATCATCTCATTGTCTGTTTTTGCCAGTAGCTCAGGCGTAGACATATCGATCTCATTTACTTGCGATAACCCTGTAATGCCAGGGCGAACTGCATAAACATTCTGTGCATCACGCGCTTTAGTCAGCTCATCTTGATTGAACAACCCAGGTCTAGGTCCCACTAAGCTCATTTCTCCTTTAAGCACGTTCCACAATTGCGGTAACTCATCTAATTTAGTTTTACGTAAAAACCCACCTAATGGCGTGATAGAAGCTTGCGTTGCCAAATGCGTTGCTACAGATGCCGTATCGACTTTCATCGTCCTGAATTTAACCAAAATAAAGGGCTTTTTATTTCTACCAACTCTCTCTTGAGTAAAGATAGGTGATCCTGTATCAAAAAGACCTATGATAAAAATTAGGACTAAAAAAGGAAATGCCACAATCAAGCCAAATAAGGCCAGTAAAAAATCTAATAATCTTATCATTTTAAAATTCCATTAAGCTCGATTAGCCGACAACTTAAACCCTTCCTCAATTGAATGAGGTGGTTTCCAGTTTAATGTTTTCTTTGTGTGCTCAATATCTACTTGTAATGAACCTGTCAGCCTATCAATTACATCTGACTTGCCAAGCAACCTTCCCGCCAACAAAAAAAGTACACTAGGGACGGGTAATGAATAATCGGTTTTCCCCTGTACCCTCGCCATTAACGCAATCATTTCAGCAGTCGAAACATCGTGATCATCACTCACCAAAAAAACCTGATTTGCAGCCATCGGGTGCGAGATGCAGGTCTCGATAAGATCAACTAAGTTATAAACCGACACTAAACTGCGCTTGTTTTTATTAATCAATCTAAATGGTAACGGAAAACCTTTACCAACACATTTCATCAATGATGCAAAGTTTGCTTTGACGCCTCTGCCATATACAAGCGGGGGACGGATAATCACGACTTCCATACCCGTTTGTGCACTCAATGACCTGAGTTGTGATTCGGCTTCCGCTTTTGAAATACCATAAGGGTCTTCGGGCTTAGACTCATCAGTTGATGAAAAAGCACTTCGACCAGAGGTCTTTTCACCATTGACTTTGATTGTGCTCACAAAAATAAAGCGTTTAACACCAGCGTCAGCGGCTTGGCGTGCTAAATTTAGCGTACCAGCAGTATTGACTGCTCTAAATGCTTCTAGCGGCTCCGCAGCATCGTCATTCATAACATGAACGCGCGCTGCGGAATGAATCACCACCTCAACTCCATTTAGCGCGTCACTATAATCTGACGTCGCATCTATATTGGATTTATACACCTTACCCTGGCTTGACGCTTTTCTCCCCAACAAATTCAGTTCAAAAGCATCTCCAAGGTGATCTATTAAATGACCACCAACAAACCCGGAATAGCCAGTCACAAGTAACTTAGACTTCATTTTTAGGCCTTTTAACTAGCTCAAAAAGCTTAAATGGGATCTTAGTTAGTAAAAACAACAAATTTGTATAAATGCTGTTTTCTAAACAAGCCTTTACAATTTCTTGATTCAGCCTTATCGAACTCTGAATTCCCGACGTGCTGACCCCGCCATCTCTCATCCGTACCAGTGTTTTTGCAACATGTTTAAACGACAACTTATGAACCAAAAGTAATCTAACAAACATCTCGTAATCGGCAGAAATTTTATAGTCTAGTTTATACAAACCATGCTTATCGTAACTGCTTTTGCGAATGAAAGTGGCTGGATGAGGAGGCATCCAACCAAATCTAAGTTTCCAAGGTGCAAACTTAGGTAACGAGTAAAAACGCGTAACTTTAGATAAATTATCTGCATTCACAAAGACGAGATCGCCAAACACAATATCTGTTGCATCATCAAACTCGGATACGATGCTTGCAACGGACTCTTTTGTTTCATAAAAATCATCAGAGTTTAAAATACCAACAACGTCACCAGTAGCCGCTTCAACGCCCTTATTCATAGCATCGTAAATACCACGATCAGGTTCGCTGATCAAAACATCGATATGTGCTTTGTATTTATCAACTATTTTCAGCGTATTGTCTGTAGACCCGCCGTCGACAATAATGTATTCAATGTCATCATATGTCTGAGAGACAACCGATCTGATTGTATCTTCGATCGTTTCTGCACTATTGTAGCAAACAGTAACAATACTTACTTTCATCCACGCGTTTCCACAATTAATTTTAAAACATCTTCTACAAGTGCTTGAGCTTTTGTCTCAGATTCAGATTCAGCATAACACCTCAGCTCAGGTGCATTTCCTGATGGTCTCAGGTGAACAATCTCATTGCTTTGAGTTGTGAGCCTTAAACCGTCTGTAGTGCATACTGCTTTCAGTGTACCAATTGCTAACGAGGTTAAAAATTCAGAGGGATTTTCTCCTAAATCAGCAATTAGTTTTGCACTTTTTTCACGAGCAAAGTCTTTTAATCTGTCACTAGCGGTATAGCGCTGTGGCAGTGACGCCTTCAGCTCTGTGAATAGTTTATCTTGCGCAATGAGCATAAGCGCTGGCAATACAGCATCTCTTGTTGGAAGGGCTTTAATGAGCTTGCCATTAAATTCGAAGTCACTGGCCAATAAGTAGCCGCCATTGGCTTCAAAACCTGCGACTTGATTGTACTTCTCGGTCAGAGCCGCAAACGCTTCAATGACATACGGTGAGCCAATCTTGGTACGTACAACTTCCTGGAACTCATTTGACAGCTCCATAGCTGTGTTACAGCTAACCGGTGTAGCCAATGCTTCGATACTGAGCGCTTGGCTGCAAAGCAGACCTAAAATATCGCCTCTTAGCCACTCACCATCTTCTCCGGCAACAAGGGGTCTATCACCGTCACCATCAGTCGAAAATAACATATCTAGCTGAAGCTCAGAGACCCACTTTCTGGCTCTCTCTTTATCCTCTTCTGATACAGCCTCAGTATCGATCGGAATAAACTGCTCACTTCGACCCAAGCTAATTACTTGTGCACCAAGCTGCTCAAATAGAGTACGGTATATGTCGCGCCCAGCACTTGAGTGCTCGTAAATACCTATCTTTTTACCCGCCAATACGTCGCTAGAAAAAAGCGTAGTATAACGCGCTATATACAGCTCCGAAGCTTTACCGCTTTGGGCTAAGTTCACATTGGCAAGGTCTATATTGTCAACGCTCACTTCGGCGCTTAAAATAGCCAGTTCATCTTGCTTAGTGATCTCCCCATCTGGCCGATAAAACTTGAGACCATTTCTGTCAAATGGGATATGACTACCTGTGACCATAATACACGGCATATCATCTTGCATTGCGGTATAAGCCAGTGCTGGGGTCGGAACCACGCCATAATAAACAACATCAATATTCAGCTGTTGCAAGCCAGCTGCACAAGCTTGTGCAATTTCAAAACTGCTTGGGCGGTTATCAATAGCAATAGCAATCGTTTTAAAGCTAAACTTGTCTTTTATACTGTGAGCAAATGCGATTGAAAAAGCGGCACACACTTGTGGTGTAAAGTCGACCACTAACCCCCTTGCTCCACTAGTACCAAAAGCAATACCGCTTTGCTCAATTATATTCCGTGTATTCATCATTACTTTACTCGTCCATATCGGTCTTCAAAGCGTACGATATCATCTTCCCCAAGGTAAGAACCGGATTGAACCTCAATAAGTTCTAAGTCTACTTTGCCTGGGTTTTCCAAAGCGTGTACTGCTGTAATAGGAATATATACAGATTCATTTTCAGTCACGAATTGCTCTGTATCATCAATTTGCACTTTAGCCGTACCTGATACCACTATCCAGTGCTCAGCTCTATGATGGTGCATTTGGACCGATAATTTAGCTCCCGGCTTCACGGTAATACGCTTCACCTGAAAACGTTCGCCGTTATCAACCGAGTCGTATTTACCCCACGGGCGGTATACTTCGCGGTGGAAGGTCACTTCGGAGCGGCTATCTTCTTTAAGTTGACTGACGATTTGCTTCACTTTCTGAGACTCGTTTTTGTGAGCCACTAACAAGGCATCTTTTGTGTTTACAATAACCAAGTCTTCAACACCTACGGTTGCTACTAGCTTATCTTCACCAAATACCAAGGTATTTTTCGTATCAACAGCTTTCACATCCCCAATAAAGGCGTTGCCATTGTCATCTTGCTCAGATACCTCCCAAAGCGCAGCAAAGCCACCCACATCATTCCAACCGGCATCCATGGGTACAACGACAGCATCTTTGGTGTGTTCCATCACTGCGTAATCTATAGACTCATCAGGACATGATTCAAATGCAGCTCTATCAACACGTACAAAATCCATATCATTATTTTGCACCTGTACAGCTTGCTCACAGGCTGCATATATATCCGGGCGATACGTCTTAAGCTCATTTAAATAACGGCTCGCTTTAAATAAAAACATACCGCTATTCCAGTAATAATTGCCACTTTCTACGTATTGTTTAGCAGTAGCCAAATCTGGCTTTTCGACAAACTTATCCACCACGAAGCCACTGTCAAACGCATCACCGCGTTTGATATAGCCATAACCCGTCTCAGGTGTGTTACCAACAATGCCAAAGGTTACTAATTTACCTTTTTCAGCTAGTAACTTAGCTTGATTTACACTGTCTTGAAATGCAGCTTGATCTTCTATGACATGGTCGGCGGCTAGAACCAGTAACATCGGATCTTCACCGTTTTCTACAGCTTTGAACGCGGCCAAAGCAATAGCGGGAGCCGTGTTACGGCCAACAGGCTCCAAGAATATGCCACTGTGCTCGGCATTGAGCTGCCTAACTTGCTCTGCTGCAATGAAGCGATGCTCCTCGTTACAAATTAACATCACAGGAGAGTGCTCTAGTCCGTTCAGTCGAGCAACGGTCTCTTGCAACATAGTATTATCACCATGAAGCTTTAAAAACTGTTTTGGGTAATTCCCACGAGAAAGAGGCCAAAGACGAGTACCAGAGCCTCCTGCCATAATTACTGGAAGTATCATTTTTTATTCCTGTGTGTTCTGTAACTTTTCAAAGTACCATTTGGTATGTTTATGTACTTTAGGGTCCATCAAAAGCTGTTCTACATTAAACCATTGATATTTACCGTGTTGAACATCCACTGGCAGCTTTTCAAGCTGTTTGTTCAATCTAAGTACATATGCAATCGCAACGTAATGCGTGCTGAAGTCTTGGCCAAAAACGTTGTCATGATAGAAGTGGTCATAGGGACCTAGCAGTTCCGACTCGGTGATAGAAAACTGCTCACCCAACTCTTCTAACGTTAGCCTTTCAAAGGCATTGGCCAACGACTCATCCTTTTGGATACGTCCTCCTGGAACAAACCAGTTGCCTTGAGCAGGGCGATTTAGCCTCTGCCCCAACAAAGCTTCTCCATGCTGATTTAAAATCACTAAATCAATAGAAACTAAAGGCGTACTCTCAATAACAGTTGAAAATGTATTTTTATCAAGAAACATGGCAAAACCAATTACTTTCTGAAGTTATCTTGATTTGCCAAAAACCATTCGTAAGTTGCTTTGAGACCTTCTTCCAACGAAATCGAATACTCCCAACCTAAAGATTTAAGGCGAGAAACATCCATTAATTTACGAGGTGTTCCGTCAGGTTTCGAAGTATCAAACTCAACCGCGCCTTCAAAGCCAACAACTTTTGCAACTGTTTCAACTAGCTCTCTGATCGTACAGTCGACACCTGTACCAACGTTAATATGACTTAACATTTCTTGCGTGTTTGCGTGGTAAGTTTCTGAGTCTAGGTTCATCACATGAATTGACGCGGCAGCCATATCATCAACGTGTAAAAACTCACGCATTGGTTTGCCACTACCCCAAGCCGTTACCTTGTCGTCACCCGCCAACTTGGCTTCGTGAAAACGACGGATCAGCGCAGGGATAACGTGCGAATTTTCAGGGTGGAAATTGTCATTCTCACCATATAAATTTGTTGGCATAACAGAACGGTAGTTACGACCATATTGGCGGTTGTATGACTCACATAACTTGATACCCGCAATCTTAGCGATGGCATATGGTTCGTTTGTCGGTTCCAATGTACCAGTGAGCAGAGCACTTTCTGCCATAGGTTGCTCAGCAAACTTCGGATAGATGCAGCTCGAGCCTAAAAATAGTAGGTCATTGACACCTGATAAATGCGCACCATGAATAATATTATTCTGGATAGTCAGGTTTTCATAGATAAATTCTGCAGGGTAAGTGTTATTTGCAACAATTCCACCCACTTTAGCCGCGGCTAAATATACTTGATCAATATCATTTTCTTGGAAAAAGCTAAAAACCGCTTCTTTGTCCAACAAATTCAATTCGGCGCGACTGCGGGTGATCACCTCTATATTTTGGGCTTCCTTTAGCTTCCTAACAATAGCACTACCAACCATGCCATTATGCCCTGCGACAAAAACAGTTTTATTTTTCATCTTCTTTCCATTATAAAACCCAGCAGGTGCTGGGTTATTAAACACTCAATGATAAAAATGAGGTGTTATTCCACCGATACACTTACATCATAACCATGTGATTTCAATATTGCATGCTGCTTAGCTTTCGCTAAGTCGTGCTGCACCATTTCAGCACACATTTCTTCAACAGTGATCTCTGGTACCCAACCTAGTTTTTCTTTCGCTTTTGTTGGATCACCTAATAGTGTTTCAACTTCAGCTGGGCGGAAGTAACGCGGGTCAACACGTACGATAACATCGCCAACTTTCAATGCTGATGCATTGTCACCTTCAATCGCTACAATTGTTGCAATTTCATCAACGCCTTTACCGCTAAATTCAAGTCTAATACCTAGCTCTTTTGCAGATAAGGTGACAAACTCACGTACAGAAATTTGCTTACCTGTTGCGATAACAAAATCTTCAGGTTGATCTTGCTGTAACATCATCCATTGCATGCGTACATAGTCTTTTGCGTGACCCCAGTCACGTAAAGCATCCATGTTACCTAGATATAGACACTTTTCTAAACCTTGAGAGATATTTGCTAGGCCACGTGTAATTTTACGTGTTACAAACGTTTCGCCACGGCGAGGTGATTCATGGTTAAATAAAATACCGTTACAAGCATACATACCATAAGATTCACGGTAGTTTACCGCAATCCAATATGCGTACATTTTAGCTACTGCATAAGGTGAACGAGGGTGGAAAGGAGTAGTCTCTTTCTGTGGTATTTCTCGTACTTCACCGTATAACTCTGAAGTTGATGCTTGATAGAATTTTGTTTTCTTTTCTAATCCAAGGAAGCGGATCGCTTCAAGCAAACGCAGAGTACCTATTGCATCTACATCAGCAGTATATTCTGGCGCTTCAAATGAAACAGCTACGTGGCTTTGTGCACCTAAATTGTATACTTCATCTGGCTCTACCTCTTTTAGAATACGAGTCAAGTTAGAAGTATCTGTTAGGTCACCATAGTGCAAGAAAAAATTAGGGCTTTCTTCATGTCTGTCTTGGTAAATGTGGTCTACGCGTTCAGTATTGAAGCTCGAAGCACGGCGCTTTATTCCATGTACTTCATAACCTTTTTCTAATAAAAATTCAGCTAAGTAAGAGCCATCCTGACCCGTCACACCAGTGATTAAAGCTACTTTTTTACTCATTATTCACCCTAAATTATATTCAATATTTTTAAAAAGCTCTCGCTGTGCTTTTTAACGTCCATTTTTTCTATTACAGAATTTCGAGCACACAGGCTCATATCCCTCTTCTCTTGAGGTGTCAAGTTTAAGTAGGTTATTAAGTTTTCTGCAACACTTTTAGAATCACCAATGGGAGAGCAATAGCCATTGTCTCCCTCTGATATAACATCCTTCGCGATACCTGTTGAAAATGACAAAACAGGTAAACCACTCATCAATGCCTCTACAACCATCATCGGCCCACTGTCTTCAAGCGATGTGCTTACAAAGATATGGGCCTGAGAATAAATATTACTGAGCTCTTCGTCAGAATTAGCATACTCTATAAATTCACAATCGAACTTAAAAAGGCGTCTAATCTCTTCACTTACGCCAGGTATGAGAACTTTAACATGTTCAGCCATGGATTCAAACGGCACTTGTTCGCTTAAATAATCAATGGCTTTAATAAATTCCTGCAATCCTTTTCGCTTATTTTTAAAATTAGCAGCACCAAAAAGTATTACAATCTCTTTATCAAATTCTCTCGTTTGATTAACAGAAAACACATTAGAATCAATTGGTAAATAACAAGTATGTATATCTGAAAAACCCAGTGCGCTCAGCTTTGCTTGCGACTCAACAAACCTGTTGGGCACAATTAAATCAATATCACATTTTTGAATAATTTGTGCTTTTTCTGCAAAATAGTTTGATACAAGCTTCGATGCCAGAATATTTGTCGTTGCAGGGCACTGTTTGCAGCTACTGCCATATCCCTCGCAACCCCAAGAATAGTGGCAACCACCTGTAAACGGCGCCATATCCATGGAAAACCAAAATATCTTTTTAGCAGTGCTATGATTACTCAGCCATTCAATGTGTTTGTGCGAAATAAATCCTGATACCCAGTGCAGCACTATTATGTCAGGTTCAAAATCCAAGGAGTTGTAAAACTCGTAGAAGTTGTCCACAGCAGGATCACTGACTTCATAAGCACAGTATTTATCCTTAAAGTGCAGTTTACGCTTAACAACGCTTAAACCTTTACTCAAAAAACTATATGAATCCGACATTGCAAATACGTCACTGCCCTCGCTCGGAGCTCCGTATCTGACCAGCATTTTTGACTCTATGCCACTCTTTCTCATTAAGTCGTGTATCCTGAATGTCGCTTTACCTGCACCGCCATTCAGATTGGTACTAATATGAAGTATCTTCATTTTATTTGTTGCTGACATTACTATGGCTGCGTAAAAACTTTTCCATTGCCTCTACCATCAGGTTAATATTTACTTTGTTTTTTATAACCGAACGCGAAGCTGCACCCATTTCTTCAAATGAGTCTTTTTTCAGAGCTTTGAGCAGTACCTGTCTTAAATCATCAAAATTCTCAGACTCAAATATGTAGCCATTTACATCATCTGTCACCAGATCACGCTCTGTACCATCACCTTGAGACACGATACAAGGAAGCTCGAAGCTCATCGCATGATTAATTGCCAGCCCGCCTAAAGAAGGCAGCACAAACATCTCCGCCAAATGCATCACTTCAGCTAACTCGACCCCTGATTTATGGCCTACGAAAAGAATATCAACATTATTGTTTTGCGCTAGGCGACGAATACTCTCGACGTAATCCTCAGCTCCGCCTCCCACAACAATCAACTGTACATTCTCAACATTCGCAAGCGATTCAACCAACTTGTCTAACCGCTTTGAAGGGATGATCCGACCAAGATACACCAGCCTGCGCTTTGACATATCGACGCCTAGTGCCTCTGTAATTTCAGATAGCTTGTCTTCATCGTAGCTTTTTACAACGTCCAAATCCTCAATAGCCTTGTTGGTATCAATTGAGTTGTGCGCCACTGTAAGGGAATTAACACCAAGAGATTGGTAGTAAGACTTAGCGGTTGACGAGTAACACGCTACACCATCAAGTTGAGCGACTAATGTACGCTGGATCTTGGCATGAAGATCTCGCTTAAAACCAGCTCGATTTGGCATCTCCCCCATCCCCCAACCAATCACAGGGATCCCTTTCTTTTTACAATGCTTAATCAGCAAATAATTACTCAGCATTCTTGGCGTAGGTGTGATCACAACCACATCAGGTTCGATGTCTTCAACAAATTTCTTCCAATTGCTGTCGTAACTGACCCGATCACCTAAGTGGTAATTTATTTCTGATTTGAGGTGCTTCTTTATCGATACTTCCTCAAAACACTTCATGTTTTCATTTTCGCTGGGCGTACCTGTCGCCAAGAAAACATCTATTTTGGTATTTAGTTGCTCAAAGAATTCCTTGCGAAAAAGGGCAGGAACACGTTGAAAGAAAAGCACCTTCATCACTGACTCTCAATATTTTTATTTGTCTCAATATTCATTGATGCTCTTACTATAAGAACAACAAACATGCTATATGACACTACATATATAAAATCACGCTGCAGCAGTAACATACCAAAGCCGACGACTGCCAGATATTTAGCGCCTTTTCTGACAGTGCTAAACAAAATAAGCAACACGGTGTAGTACACACATGAAAGAAGTAAACCCATTCTCACTAGCTGACTCAAAGGGTTTGAACCTATTTCTGGCAAGCCACTCGATCTCATATATTCTACAGAATTAAGATAAGAATCTGGTGACAAGCCCCAAATAATGACTTTACTATTGTTCATAAGTATTTCTATTGCAGCAAAAATAGACTCACTTCGGTTGTCTCCCTTCATCATGCCGTCATCCCCTATTTGGAATCGATTTAAGAAGACCTGCTGAAAGAGTTCAAACGAACTACTATTTTTAATCAATAAAAATGACAAAAACAGTATTAAAAACATCACGAGTATGCGCCGAGTATCAGGGCGTTCACTCAAAAAGTAAAAGATGACAAATACAACATGAGCTATGCTCAATGTACACATCCCCAGTACAAGTAAAGCCCAGCTAATATTATTACTTTTGTTATATATCTTTCTCAGTGTCACAACAGCGCAAATGAAAAAGCTAAATGCGCCTGGCTCATCAAAAATACCACTTGGCCGTATCAAGCCACTCCAATAGCTATTCGTCATCGTGCCAAAAAACACATAGTTTAAGCGTCCATCCGGGTTCGGGAAGGTGAATATCGGCCCGCCACCTAAAACCACATAAAACATGGACAAAACAGCCCCTATACAAAGAAAGAGCATGAAATAGCTGGCTAGATCAACAAAATCACTGACATCATCCCTAGTACAGACAGATCCCAGCAGCAGTGCTACGTAAAAATAAATTGGTACACTGACTACTCGCATATCCTGCCAGTAAAGAGCTGATACACTAAATAGTAGAAAAACAGCTAGCATAGGATAAAAGCCAGCATAAATATTTATCTTTCTCAGTCCAAAAACTAAGTAAACAATCGTGACCAATGCAATAAAGAGCGTAGGCAGCTTTGCCCCCCCTAAGTAGTATGCACAAATAGGGGAGATAAATATTAATGAGTTAAAAAAGAGTGCATACTTCATTTAACCCCCAAAGCTGCAAATGCTTTTAAAAACCTCTTTTGCCAACTGTGCTCTGAGGCAGCTCTCTCTCTGGCCGCATGTTTAATTTGTTCGCGCAATGCCGCGTTGTCATCTCGCAGGTAAAAACGACTCTTCTCTACAAACTCATCCATTGAATCATATAAAACAATTTCTTTATCTTCTTCAAAATAATCTTGGATCTCATCGGTACGAGAAGCGATTTGCAATCCACCACTCATTGGAATTTCAAACGTACGCAAATGCAGCTTATGAATAGGTTTAGCCAATAAATAAGTGTTCCAAAGCTCTGTAATATTCAGAGACATCTTACTGCGGCTGTATGTTTTCGCGACCTCTTCAAATGACAGGCTAGAGCGGTTCTTTATCAATGCTTGTAACGAGTCAGAGATCTCAAATTTCTTAGTCGACTTGATCGCGGCCGCTTTAAGCGCCTGTCTACCAATTGGAAATGAAGACAGTCGATAAACATTGTCTAAACTAGAAGAAAGGTTCGCGAGTAAATTCTTTGCAGGATTTTCCCCCTCTGCTGAAGGAGAGTTGCCACCATACAACCTAACGTCAATATCGCGCTTTAGAATTTCTTCGACTTTATTTATGCGACCCCCGTAAACTGTGCCCACAAACGCCATCCCAGATAACTCTTCACCGCTCGTAGGCTGATAAGTGAATGGGTTAGCCGCATACGGCATAAACATGGTGTTTGCGCCCCACTTATCAAACAAATATTTAGTCTCATGTGAAGTGAGCCAGACAAGATCAAAGTAGGTGCTGCATTTTTTATGTTTAAACGGGACTGATAAGTTATCAAAACAAATGAGCAGGCTCGGTACACCTTTTTTCTTCATGGCATCGCGAACGTCACTTGTCATAACTTGGTCGTCACAAGCTGAAATAAAGATATCAAAATCACTACCAAGTAATGTAGATGAAATTAGCTCGGCTGACCCCTCTTTGTCGGAGTAGTTAACTTCTAGGTATTCTATTTCATAACCAGCACGCTGCCATTCGTCAATGTAATTGACGGCCTGCCACTGAGTCATGTTTCCTGAGCCTTTATAGCGATTATATAATATTTTCATTTACTTAGCCCAAATTCCTTTAGCTTGAGTGTTCAGGAGCTTTGATACCTGCACACTAAAAACAATTACTGACGGTACGTTTACAATTATTGATATCATTAGCGCGTGCTCAACGGTTCCGTTCATGACTTTTAGAACCCACACAGTGGCTACTATATTTACGACAGCTGCAAAACTGGCAAATATAAGCTGGACAAAGACCGCGCCATATCCATTGAGAAAAGATGATAACAATTGCAAATAAATTAAAATCCCGGTGTACACGGCCATAAGCAGGATACTATTACTTTGAAAGGAAACCGTATCGCCTAGCCATATGGGAGCTACATATTGGAAGCTGAAATACAGCACCAGTAGCATCAGAAATATGCCCGAGAATAACTTTAACAGTTTTTGATAAAAGCGCCTCAACTCACTCAAGTCACCACTATTTTTTAGGGATGTGATCGCCGACCAAACTGGCGCGACTAGAATACTCGAGGCAAACACGGCAATTCCAAAATACTTTTGTAAAACCGCATACTGCGTCGCAGAAATTGCCGCATCATATTTATTAAGCAGAAATATATCAGTCGAATACAAACATACAGCGCAAATTTGTATTAAGAAAATTTTTCCACCTAGGTTGAATACAGACTTAAGCTTGTCAAAATGGAAGCACTTTAAACTTGGCTTCAACTCCGGTGCCAATGAAATAAAAACATACAAGTTAAAGAGCACTAGCACTAAAAAGTTAGCTGCATTTATCACAAAACCATATACGATAAAGGCTTCGAAACCGCTTTCTCCGTGATAGTTGAATGTAAACACAACTATCAATCCCAATAACTGCTGGGCAAGGAAAACATAAGTTGAGTGTTGAGACTTGTGATAGCTAAACGATACGTTAACGCAAAGTTTGAAAAACAACGTAGTTAAAAACGTCACTATCGTTAATTGGATAATTGCCACAGAATCATCAACACTGACCAAATTTGGATCCAGCGAAAACACACTTTCCCAATTTATAAACTGAGAAAAAACAACAAAAGCAACAATGAGCCCCGAGCAAATAGCCGCTAAAGAAATATACGCAGTTGAGACATATTCTTTTGCTTTTTGATAATCCTTTTCGGCAAGGGACTCGGAAAGCTTATTTCGCAACCCACCGCCAATACCAAAATCCAGCATCGAAAACCAGGTTACGAATGTGTACAAACTCATCCATAACCCATATTTTTCACCACCTAAAAACCGGATGGACACAGACACCAACAAAAAGCCAACCAGTGCTGAAAAGACTTTTGCGACACCGCCACTGATTATCTGCTGAAGAAAGTTAATTTTCATTTGCTGTCTCAGAAGCGCCGATTTTTCTTAAGTTTTCAACGTTACCATTGAAAAGGTTGTAATATTCCCTCACATTCACCGATATTGCGCTTCTTTGGGCGCAACTTTTTTGCGACTTAATCGCGGCAAAAATCTTTTCTGCCATTTTGCCTGCATCACTCGGCGCAACAACTTCACCATTGTCTGGAAACATTTGTGCGATTTCACTGGCGACACCAACTTCTGTGGCGACAAATGGCACACCACACATCTGCGACTCCAAAACCATCATTGGACCTGAATCATCCAAAGAGGTATTAAACAGCAGATCTGCGCTGTTGTATAAAGCAATTAATTGCTCATCGTTTTTTGCAAAGCTAAAAATCTTAAGCGTAATATTCTTAAAGCTTTGAAAATCAGCTTCAAAGTCAGCGCTCGGGACCAGCACCTCGACTTTTTGATCTATTTCATTCAAAAATGAATCTAGTATTGCCAATGCTCTTAGAGCATCTCGATACCCTTTGCGCTCATCAGAACGCTTATAGGCCCCCATTAGAACCTTAAAACTCCCAGAGCTCTGTGCCTTGGGACGATATTCAAATTTTTTACTAATTGGTGGACGTGTCATGAGGTAGTCTGCAAATTGAAGCGCAGAATCCTTAGCTTGATCTAGTAAAAACTTGCTTGATGCCATGGCATAAGGCGCCAACCGAATGCTATACCTGACTTGTTTAAAGTGGTGTTCCGCTATTTTAACCCGATACTGCTCATTGCTTGTCTCGGGACAGTTTGCACAAATTTTTTTGTATTGTTCACAACCGTGACTAAAATGACAACCGCCAGTCAACATGGCCATATCCATAAGATAGTAAACTATCTTTACATCCATTTCTCTACACACATTCTCAATCAGTGAGATATCAATGAAGCCAGCTATCCAATGCAGCACAACAATATTGGTGTCTTGTGTAATGACCTCTCTGAGCGCGGTTTCATCCAGTACATTGCCGTTGCCAACTAAAGAATAAAAAGAGTTTCTGTTCTTCAGAAATAAAGACTTCTTAAAGTTGTCATACCGGTTTATTGGCGCATTAAAAATTCGCTTAATTTTGGATGACTTTGAATAGACATGGCTTGACGTACTTCTTTTATTTAAAACATACAGCTTTGAATTAAAGTCAGCAGAAAGGCATTCTTCATGGACTCTGAGGGCAGCGAGTCCTGCGCCCCCAAAGTCATTCGTAGAAAAGTGAATAATATTTAACATTACAAACTCTTTAAATAAAATTCCTTAATCGTAGCAATT
The DNA here is from genome assembly GCF_001625565.1 of Pseudoalteromonas luteoviolacea NCIMB 1944. Classification (GTDB taxonomy): domain Bacteria; phylum Pseudomonadota; class Gammaproteobacteria; order Enterobacterales; family Alteromonadaceae; genus Pseudoalteromonas; species Pseudoalteromonas luteoviolacea_F. The sequence goes on along the minus strand of NZ_AUXS01000015.1, from coordinate 187,527 downwards.
ACTTTTTCCACTTCTGAGTTATCTAGATCTGGATATAACGGGAGTCTGACTAACACATCCGTATAGCGATCGGAGTTTGGTAATTCGCGCCCATCATGTTTCGCACTAAAGTAATCACTTTTATGTAAAGAAGAATAGTGGAATACGATTTTAACCCCGTTTGATTTACAAAACGCAATCAAGTTATCACGCTCTTCCAACGAGTTACATAATAGATAAAACATGTGCGCATTATTGGTCGCATAACTCGGCAAGTATGGCAGCCCAACAACACCCTGTTCACCTAGACTGTTAAAGCCTTCTTGGTACTTTTCCCAAATTTCAATTCTGCGCGCCTGAATCGTGTCCAACTCTTCCAGCTGAGAAAATAGCAATGCCGCATTCAATTCAGACGGTAAAAATGATGAGCCGATATCAACCCAACCATATTTATCTACTTCGCCTTTAAAGAACTGCTTTCTATTGGTTCCTTTCTCGCGGATGATTTCAGAGCGGTCTGAATACTCATCATCATTTACCAGTAACAGTCCACCTTCGCCACTAATAATATTTTTAGTTTCGTGGAACGAATAGGTACCGAATACACCAAGAGTACCTAGCAGTTTACCATTGTGATATGAGTCAATTGCTTGAGCCGCATCTTCTACAACCGGAATGCCATTGGCCACAGATAAGATCTCATCCATATCACAGGCGATACCCGCATAGTGTACGATCACGATAGCCTTGGTTTTTTCAGTAATTGCAGACGCAATGCTCTTAGGGCAAATGTTTGGGTTTTCCGCGCTACTATCGGCAAAAACCAGTTTTGCACCACGTAATGCAAATGCATTCGCTGTGGAAACAAAAGTATATGAAGGCACAATAACTTCATCACCAGGCTGAATATTCAGAAGTATAGCCGCCATCTCTAATGAGTCGGTGCATGACGTTGTCAATAGGCTTTTATTAATACCATAATGGTTTTCAAAAAATGATGAACAAGCGTGTGTGTAATAACCGTCACCGCTTAACTTTTTTCTTTTTAATGTATCTAACTGATACTCGCCCGCTTTAGGGCCGACGTAAGGGATATTAAATTCAATCACTATTTAAACCTACTTCTAAATTTATTTACTCTAATCGCTTGGCCCTGACTATCGCGCATCGATAGAATTTTTATTAAGCCTTTACCACAAACTATTGTCGCAATTTGATCTTTCAAAAAGATAACCTTGCCGATAGCTCTGTTTTCTATATGCACGTCTTCAACAACTTCTACTTCATCAATAAAGACATGTTCGTCGTTTAGATACGCTTGCGCTCCCATATACGGCGCACCAACAGAGTTGACATGTCTCTGTATCTGTTCTGCACTCAAAGAGAAATCGATAAAGTAATCTTCATTGTCGCGCCACAGGCTGTAGGTTGCTTTTGATTCATCCTGTACCGAAGTAGTCAATTTACCATCGGCAATTGCATTTGCGACTTTAACCGACAGGCTTTTATATAAGCCAGAAACCAGCTCAATGGCGTTAGATATTTTAATCGGGTAAGAAACATCCGCAATTTCCTGAGCCACGATGGGCCCGGTATCATAAGTTTCCTCTGCAATTATCGCCGTTACTCCGACTTGTTCATCACCGTTTAGTAGCGCAGATACAAGTGGGTTAAATCCACGATATCTCGGTAAGATTGAGTCGTGCATTACAATGATACTGTCCATTGGCACATCATTTATGATCCTTTGCCAACCAACTGCTACAGTGTAAGAAATAGCTTCTAACCCCATACTTTTATCAAACGTTTTTATCTCATTTGACTCACAATATGTTTGAATTTCAGAGCTAAAGTCATTCACTACATTGGCATCTTTCCCTATCGAGACAATAATCCCTTCATTCCCCAAAACAGAGTGGAATCCCTTTAGAGACTCCAGCCCTTTTTGACCCTGAACACAAAGCCTAAACATTATCATCTACTCCGAATAAATTGTCTGTAGTTGTTGGAGGTAAACGTCTTTATGGTGAATTTGATGTAATTTTTCGATATTCATCGAAGCTTGATCCGCACTGAGCATCAAGTTATTTTCGTCGACTTTGTTGATATCTTTAACCGTTATACCAACAGAATCGAAATATGCCCATTGGGTTACATCTCCACGCAAATATACCGTTTTTCCCTTGCTCAATAATTGCAGTGTATTGCCCATAGCTTGTTGCCTACGATGGCCATATACTGCAATATCTGCTTCAGCAATCATGGCTAAATATTCTTGCAGCGGTAAGTAATCCAAAATCGGAGTGATTACATCTTCTCCAAATTCTTTTTTATATTGTTCGATTACCTGACCAGCATACTTATTGTCACCATAAGACAAAGGTAAATACAGCTTGCCAATGGCCCCCTTCCATTCCCTGAGAACTTGCAATAGTTCTAAGTGATTGTTTTGAGGATCAGCTGAATTACCGACAACCAACACCTTCTTTTCACTATCAGCTGGCTTGCTTATAGAATGCACATTTGGATCACCAACTATGATGTTGCTTGGATATAGTAAGCAGGGCATATATTCAGCTTCAGTCTGGTACCATTGCTGAGCTAATTGATAGTCACCTTTAACGTAAGTTGCTATATTACCAAGCTTTTTTATTACTCTTTTACGAAAAAATTCGTTGAATGCATTTTGCTTACGCTCTTTGTAAACGTACAAATCACCGCCCCAAAGAAACCACGTGCACTTTTTTAAAAGCCATGGCATAGCGCTCAGCAACATCAAAAGCCGATTATCAAACAGTCCATGCAGCATGACTTTATCTGCAGTAAACAAACGTTTTAGCAGCGCTGCATAGCCACACAAGTAGCTTTTTGCACTCTTATTGACGATATGTACGTTGCTATTATTTATTACTGACTCTTTCGCAGAACCACCAAATAAAAAATAGCTATGCTCATGCAAGCCATCGAAATGCGAGTTTAAATCAATAAAATCTTCGTAAAACCGGCTTGCATGACTGACATGAAGTATCTTCATACCTAACTAGATAGCTCTCTTCAGGTATGCACCGTAACCGTTTTTAGAGTACAGCTTGATAGCTTCTTCGTATTTTTCTTGCGAGATCCAGCCTTGGTTATATGCAATCTCTTCTAGACATGCGATTTTATAACCTTGCCTTTTCTCTACTGTATGTACGAATTGAGAGGCTTCCATTAGCGACTCGTGTGTGCCCGTGTCTAACCAAGCAAAACCTCGCCCTAGTAGCTCAACACTCAAAGCTTGTTCTTCTAGATAGAGATTATTCAAACAGGTGATCTCTAACTCTCCACGTGCTGACGGAGTCAACGACTTAGCTTTTTCTACCACTGAGCTGTCATAGAAATAGAGTCCTGTTGCGGCAAAGTTAGATTTAGGTGCCTGTGGTTTTTCTTCAATAGAAATCACTTTGTTGGAGTCATCAAACTCTATAACACCAAAGCGCTCAGGATCGTTCACCTCATAGCCAAATAGCACTGCACCTCGCTCTTCTTGTACTGACTGCGCAGCTGCTAAAAGCTTAGGTGTGAATGTTGCGCCATAGAAAATATTGTCACCTAGCACCATACAAACGTCATCATCACCAATGAACTCTTCACCGATAATAAACGCTTGAGCTAAGCCTTCTGGTTTCTCTTGAATAGCAAACTCTAAATTCAATCCGAAATCTTCACCATTTCCCAACAAACGCTTAAAGCTTGCTTGATCTTCTTCTGTAGTAATGATCAAGATATCTTTAATATTGGCCAACATTAATACCGATAACGGATAGTAAATCATTGGTTTATCATAAATTGGCAAAAGCTGCTTAGAGACACCTTTTGTGATTGGGTAAAGCCGAGTACCTGAGCCACCAGCGAGTACAATACCTTTCATCGTATTTCCTTTTTAAGAGTTTTCATTTCCAAGTCGTTGGCGTGCATATGAACCATCTAATACAGATGTCCACCAGCTTTCATTGGCTAAATACCATTCAACTGTTTTTCTCAGGCCGGTCTCAAAAGTCTCTTTTGGCGTCCAGCCTAAATCTTTTTCTATTTTTGCAGCATCGATCGCATAACGAACGTCATGCCCAGGTCTATCTGTTACAAACTCGATTAAATCGGCATAGTTTTCAACGCCTGCCGGTTTTTCAGGTCTGATTTCCTCAAGTAGGCCACATATAGTTCTAACCACTTGAATATTTGCAACTTCATTGTGTCCGCCGATGTTATATGTTTCACCAATTTTGCCGTTGGTCGCGACCAGGAATAGCGCTTCGGCGTGATCTTCAACATACAACCAATCTCTAATTTGCTCACCGTTACCATAAACTGGCAGCGCTTTGCCCTCTAGTGCATTGAGGATCATTAGCGGGATTAATTTTTCAGGGAAGTGATATGGCCCATAGTTATTTGAGCAGTTTGTCACTACAACAGGTAAACCATACGTTCTGTTCCAAGCTCTAACCAAGTGGTCGCTAGAAGCTTTCGATGCTGAATAAGGGCTGCTTGGAGAATACGATGTTTCTTCGGTAAACAAATCATCCGTCCCATCCAGATCACCATAGACCTCATCAGTAGAAATATGATGAAATCTAAATGCGCGCTTTTGTGCTTCTTCTAAGCCATTAAAGTACTTACGTGCAACGTCTAACATTACGTATGTACCAAAAATATTTGTTTGAATGAACTCTGCTGGTCCATCAATAGATCTATCTACATGTGACTCAGCGGCTAGGTGCATCACAATGTCAGGCTTATGTTCTGAAAAGACTTGTGTTATATGTTCTTGGTCACATATATCAGCTTTAACAAAAGCAAAACGTTCATTCTCAGACACATCAGCTAACGAATTTAAATTACCTGCATAAGTTAGCTTGTCTACAACAACTACTGAATGTTCAGTGCTATTAATAATATGTCGAACCACAGCTGAACCAATAAAGCCAGCGCCTCCAGTTACAAGGTATTTCATTTACCAAGCCCCTTTTGTATCTATTACACGTCCCTTGACGCTTCTATTCTTAAACTCTTTATGATCAACTAATAAAACGTATATATCAGCTTCATCAATGGCCTGTTCAAACTCTAACATCTCTATTCCCTTACAGCTTGTAGGCAACGTATCTATATTAGGCTCAACAGCAACAACTCTACCGCTATGAATGTCAGCAACCCGTTTCGTAATTTCTAACGCAGGGCTTTCTCTTAAATCATCAATGTCAGGTTTAAATGTCAGGCCAAAACATGCGATTGTAATATCTCGAGAAGCTTTGTCTGGTTCATTTAACAATAGATCTGCAATTTCCATTTTTACTTTATCGATGACCCACTCAGGTTTTGCATCATTCACCTGGCGAGCTGTTTGAATCAGCTTCGCTTCATCAGGTGTTTTTGAAACGATGAACCATGGATCAACCGCGATACAGTGACCACCAACACCCGGTCCTGGATTAAGGATGTTTATTCGCGGGTGGCGGTTTGCAAGTGAAATTAACTCCCAAACGTCGATATCTAGCTTGTCACAAATCACTGATAATTCATTGGCAAATGCGATCTGAACATCACGACACGAGTTTTCCGTGAGTTTTGCCATTTCCGCAGTGCGTGCATTTGTTGTTACACACTCACCCTCAACAAAAGTCTCATATAACTCAATTGCTAAGGCCGAACACTTCGGCGTCATGCCGCCAATTACGCGGTCATTTTTAACTAACTCGCGAACAACATGTCCTGGCAATACTCTTTCAGGGCAGTGGGCGACACGAATATCAGACGCTTCGCCTGCGTGTTGTGGGAAGCTCAAATCTGGGCGGTGTTCCGCTAACCAATCTGCCATTTGCTCAGTGGCACCTACAGGCGCAGTCGACTCTAATATGACCAAATCGCCTTTTTTCAAAACTGGTGCAATAGCTTTACTTGCAGCTTGGATATATGACAAGTCAGGCTCAGGTATTTCTGAGTTGCTATTTGTAAAAGGCGTAGGCACTGCAATTAAAAATGCGTCTGCGGCTTGAGCCGACGTCGTCGCAGTCAAATAACCTTCTGTAACCGCTGCATGAACAATCATATCGAGCTCTGGCTCTACAATATGAATCTCCCCTCGGTTTATCGTGTCAACTGCGTGCTGATTTACATCAACACCTATGACTTTCTTTTTTCGCGAAGCAAACATCGCAGCCGTTGGCAAACCTATATAACCAAGACCAATTACAGAGATTGTGTTCAAAGACATGAGATCCCTTTTACAAGTTTAATGTTCAATTTTAAATATTTAGATCTAATAAAGGCAAAAACGAAACTGTACTAAGCTTTTGCTAAAGCATCGCAAATTCGCTGGCATGCTTTTCCATCACCATACGGGTTATGCGCTCTAGCCATCTTTTCGTAGCTTAGCTCGTTTGTTAGTAACTCATTGATTGATGACGTGATCAGTTCCACATCAGTCCCAACTAGCTTAACCGTACCAGCCTCTACAGCTTCCGGACGCTCAGTCGTTTCCCGCATAACAAGTACGGGCTTTCCAAGACTAGGTGCTTCTTCTTGAATGCCGCCCGAGTCAGTTAGAATGACATGAGCGCGATTCATCAAATAAACAAATGGCAAATACTGTTGAGGTTCAATTAGATGGATATTGTCCAAATTTTTCAAAATGCGGTTTACTGGTTCCTGAACATTTGGGTTTAGATGAACTGGATATAAAATTTGCGCATCAGGGTGAGCTTTAGCGGTACGTGCCAACGCCTCACAAATACGCTCAAATCCACCACCAAAACTTTCACGGCGATGTCCTGTAACTAGGATTAACTTTTTATCTTCATCTAAAAACGGAAACTGTGCCGACAATGTATCTGACAGGTCTGCATTTTGCTCTATTTGCTCTTTAACCATCAATAGCGCATCGATAACAGTATTTCCTGTCGTGTAAATATTTTCTTCGCTAAAGTTTTCCGCCAACAAATTTTGTTTTGATGTCGCCGTCGGCGTAAAGTGAAATTGAGTAAGTGCGCCTGTCAGCTTTCTATTTGCTTCCTCAGGCCAAGGCGAATATATGTTGCCAGTACGCAGTCCAGCTTCAACATGGCCAACCGCGATTTGCTCATAGTAGGCAGCTAAACTCGCTGCAAACGTAGTTGCCGTATCACCATGTACCAATACCACATCAGGCTTAAACTCTTTCAAGATCGGCGTGATATTCAGTAGGATTCTACTAGTTACTTCTGGCAGTGTTTGCCCTGCTTGCATGATATCCAAATCATAATCAGGGTTTATTTTGAATAACTCCAATACCTGATCTAGCATTTCTCTATGCTGCGCAGTCACACATACTTTAGCTTCAAAGCGCTCATCGCTCGCTAATGCATGAACTAGAGGCGCCATTTTAATTGCTTCCGGTCTAGTACCAAAAACGGTTAACACTTTCATAAAAACTTCCCATGTAAGCTACAAACTTAAACATCTTTCTTCTATTCAGAGCAAAGTAATTGACTTGCTGACTTACTAATTACTTATCCGATTTATATTCGTAGTTGTAGTATCCATAATAACCATAAGCATTACTTGCTTTTTTGACTACGCCATTAAATACAACACCTTTTACATCAATACCATTTTGTTCGAACCTATTTCGAGTTAACTCAAGCTCTTTAGCATGGTTTTGACCAAAACGCGTTACAAGTAAGGTGCTTCCAGCATGAGCACTTACTATTGCAGGGTCGGTTACAGCCAAAATTGGTGGCGTATCAATAATTACTAAGTCATATTTTGCGCTGACACTTTCAATTAATTTCACGAAATTTTCGTGCATTAACAGCTCTGACGGGTTTGGTGGGATCTGGCCGCGAGTCATGATATCAAGTCCTTCAACTTGAGTTTTCTTAGTTGCAGCCTCCAAGTCAATGCGGCCTGACAAAAAGTCACTCAGTCCATTGTCCCATTTGATGCCAAATTGAGTTTGCAAATAGCCCTTACGCATATCAGCATCAATGATCAACACCTTTTTATCACTTTGTGCTAAAACCGTCGCCAAATTTACGGATATAAATGACTTACCTACGCCCGGACTTGGTCCCGAAATAGCAATTACATTATTCTTGGCTTCCATCATTGCAAAGTGCAAACTTGTTCTCAAACTTCTCAATGCTTCGATTGACAGATCCGCTGGGTTATCTACTGCCAAAATTGATTTCGCTTTGGCAGCCTTACCTTTTCGAGCCTTTGCAAAGCCAGTCAATTTAACTTGATATTCTGAATAAGGAACACTTGCATAAACAGGTAGCCCTAGTGCTTCAATTTCACTTGGGTCTTCAATACCTCTGTGCATCGCTTTTTGAATTAATACGATAGCTACAGCAAGCATACCACCAAGCATTGTCGCCATTATTACAATAAATACTTTTTGTGGCTTAACAGGTCTTGATACATTAACCTCGGCCATGTCTATCACTCTGACATTACCAACGGTACCCGCACGTACAATATCCAGCTCTTGCGTCTTAGCAAGCAGCAAAGTGTAGATTTCGTTGTTAACTTCAACATCTCGAGTTAAACGCAGTAGCTCTTGTTGCGTTTCAGGCAATACTTGAACTTCGTCTGCCAAACGTCGTTTTTGATTCTCAACAGCCTCAATTTGCTCTACTGCAGCCTGATAGCTTGGGTGGCTGCGTTTAAATTTACGGCTTAGCTCTAGTTTTTTCAGTTCTAATTCTTGTAACTGAGTTTCAAGTTTAACAAGCTGAGTTAACACTCCCTTTGTCTCTAGAGAAATATCAACCGATTGCTGTTTAACTTGATAGTCATTAAAACGCTGCTCAGAAGCCTCGAGCTGCTTCTTCACTTGTGGAAGTTGGTACTCTAAAAACTCTAAAGATTTTTGCGCTTCGGCACTATTACGCTCAACGTTGCGACGCACGTAGATTGCAGCCACTTTATTTAAAACAGTTTCCGCATATGTTGCGTCTGAGTCTTGTAAGCTGAGGTTGATAATGCCTGAGTCTTTTCCTTTTTCACTAGCACTAATCGCAGCTTGTAAGTTCAAAATCGTATTGAGACGATCTCGTTTTACTAGCGTAAACTCTGTACCAGGTCGTGCAATCATAGTTTCTAACGTCAAAGAAAAATCGCCATTGGTAACTTCTTCACCTACACGACCTTTTAACACGCTCTGCTCACTACCATTTAGCAGTTCGAATTGTTGTTGCTCAAGTGCAACAAGCGTAAAACCTACACCAATTGCATTTTTAGGTACTTCAAATCTGAATACATCAACTTGTTCTCCACCCCATGCGTAGCTGTCTGCACCAAAGCTTGGTTCAGCTAAAGCACCTTGTTGCATTGGCGTAAACTTACGAAATGAACGCCCGCCGATCACTGGGAATAATTTTGGCGTTACGACAACGTCAAGGTTTAGGCTATCAACAGCCTCACCAATAATGCTGCGAGACTTTAATAGTTCAATTTCAGTGACAGCAGCTGAGGTACTTTCAAACATACCGCCTAATTCATCAAATCCAGGGACTGCACCGCCTTTTTCTTCCACTTGGATCATCGCAGTCGCCTGATAAACAGGAGTACTGAAAACAGCAACAGCCACGCCAATGATCATGAAAAGCGTTGTGACACAAATAATAAATAGCTTACGGTCTAACAAGGCACCTAAAAGCGCCATTAAGTCGATTTCCTGCGCTTGCTGTTTGACTTGCTTCTGTTGTCCATCGTTTAATAGGTTTGATTGAGCATTCATTGACTCTTTCATCCTTATAAATACTTCTGCCACGCACTACATGCGCTATCGATTAAATCATACACGTGTTCAAATGCTTCTCGACTTTGACGGTATGGATCTGGGATCTCTTTGTCGTCTAACCATTTACCTAATAGGAAGGTTTTGCCGCGTGCTTGTGGGTATCTATTACATAAATCAGTTAGATGTTGCTTTTCCATAACAAGAATAACTGAGTTTTTTGCAACAAGTTGTGAGTTGAGCTGGCGCCCTCTATGCGCAGACATGTCAATGCCTTGAGTATCTGCGATATCACAAGCCATAGGATCCGCAGGCTTATCTTCCAATGCGGTTAAGCCTGCTGAAGAAACATGAATGCTACTTTGTGACAGCTTTTTTTTCAAAACATACTCTGCAGTTGGGCTTCTGCAGATATTACCGGCACAAACGACCAATATACTATCAAACATTATTTTGATACCCACCTATTGATTATCAATATCTTGAATTGCATCTACAGTAGACAATGATGGTAATAACAGACTTATTACTTTGTTCCAGCGAGCAATTGGTGCACTAGTAACATATACAATATCTTGAGGTTGCAATGAGAATTGCTCTGCATATACCAACGCAGCAATATTATTTGCTCTCAACTGGTAAACATCAGCAATAACGCCATCCTTCTCTAGGTCCCTTTTTCTCAAGACAAAAATACCGTTCGCATTCGCACTGCGCTCATTGATGCCGCCAACTTCTGAAAGCGCTTCGGCTAGGCTCAGGCCATATCGTTTAACTTCAACTGTGCCAACTCTACTTACATCACCCATGACGTAAACATTGCGTTTGTCATTGCGCGCGATGTGGATGATATCACCATGCTTAAGCAATCTATTTTGAGAAATGTCACCCTCAGAATAAAAATCGTCTAACTGGATGTGCTCAACAATATCCCCTCGAGTAAAAGTGACCGTCTGCCAATCAGCTCTTTCATTTAGTCCGCCGGCAGTATTAATGGCATCGATTAGGGTTAAAGGTGTTTCAGTGATCGGGTAAACACCCGGTCTGTCAACTTCGCCGGTGACATACACTTTTTGACTTTTGAAGCCAACGACTTTGACATCAATTTGCGGGTCTTCTATAACGCGGCTGAGACGATTAACAAGCTCCTCTCTAAGCTCTACAACAGTTTTTCCTGCTGCCGGCACCTTAGGAGCATACGCATATGTCACTGTACCATCAGCTTGTACTCTAAAACCGTCAAATTCTGCTGTTCTTTGCACAGCAGCAGGAATTGTTAATTCAGGATGGTCCCAAACACCAACCGTGATTACATCGCCAATTCCTAAATGGTATTCATAATTAGATACATCTAGACCCTGAAGGCCTGTTTTTTGCACTACTTGAGATTTAAGCTTTTGCTGCTTTATTGTTTCGGAGTCGATAAGTTGAATGTTAACTTTTGAGAGTTCTTGCTCCAAACCAGTAGTTTTATCACCTGACGTAATTCCTTCAAAATGCCCACCTGGGATCAAGGTGCAGCCACTCATTGCCAATGTACTTGCAACTGCAAGGGAAGTGGCAATGATATTTTTACAGCATCGGGCCATTTGTTATTCCTAATATATTTTAATACTTATTCTTTGTTACTAAGTTCTCAGTCACTTAAGAGCATTAGTCCTGCTTACGCGATGGCTAATTAAAGCATGCACGGATTCCAATCGCAAGTTTACATTGCGTTAATGTTACATGAGCTTTACTAAAGATTTATTGCAATAGCCATCTAAGTAGAATCTTGCCAAGATAAAAGGTGCTCAAACATAAAAAGGCTGATCTTGTGCCGATTTTCACGCCTTTTCGAGAGGTTTCAATTTTATAAGATTCACACTACGAGTTTGGATAAACCCAAATAGATAATTGCAAAAATAAGTCCAATGAGAAATTGAAATTTTAACATTTTAATGCAATTTTAACCTTACAAAGCCCTATCTATCTTTGCTCTCAATCTTAAAGGCTAGGCTCAGTGACAATCACATACGAATATAACGGAACAAAAATTGGGATTGATATCATACTACTCCTTGTATTTGATTGGACGAACTCCCTAAACGCGATGCATTATACAGAATAATTTTTCGACCGCCAATTATAAAACATAGCGAAACGCATAAAAAAAGCGACATTACGGCTTCACAAGACTAACCTCAATACGGCCATTCACAGCAAGGCAAAAGATTCTATACAGCCCCCCTTCTATTTTGGCACTAATAAATATCTTATATACATAGCCTTACCAAAAAAATAGGATTGCTAGCCAAACTCCATTCGACCTATGTCTAACCATTTCGAAGGGGTTAGCACAGTCAGTTCAACTTCAATGTTTAATCTTTTCCAAACAAATCGCGCGTATACACCTTATCCCTGACGTCCATTAACTCAGGAGACATCCTGTTAGCAATAATAATATCCGCATCACGCTTTAGTAGCTCAAGGCTATTGGTGACTTTTGAATTAAAGAATCTATCTTCATGATACGTGGGCTCATATACAATAACTTCAATACCTTTAGCTTTAATTCGTTTCATCACTCCCTGTACGGCAGATGCCCTAAAGTTATCCGAGCCAGATTTCATCACCAACCGGTATATACCTACAACTTTGGGTAATTTGCTCACTATAGATTCTGCAATAAAATCTTTTCTTGTTCGGTTAGCATCTACGATCGCGCCAATAATGTTACTTGGCACGTCTTGATAATTGGCAACAAGCTGCTTGGTATCCTTAGGAAGGCAGTAGCCCCCATAGCCAAACGAAGGGTTATTGTAATAATCACCAATTCTGGGGTCTAAGCACACTCCTTGTATTATTTCTCGTGTGTTTAATTTGTGCGCTTCCGAATAACTATCCAATTCATTGAAATACGCGATACGCATAGCGAGATACGTATTCGAAAACAGCTTCACTGCTTCTGCTTCTGTTGAGCCTGTAAACACTGTTTCAATAGCGTTTTTCTTTGCACCAAGACTCATAAGTTCTGCAAAATGATGTGCTTTTTGACACTTACTTCCAACGATAATGCGTGATGGATATAAATTGTCATACAGTGCTCGCCCCTCACGCAAAAACTCCGGAGAAAAAATTAATCTGTCAGTTTGATACTTCTCTCTCAAACTAGCTGTATAACCTACCGGAACCGTTGACTTTATGATAATGGAGGCATCTGAGTTAATAGCGAGAATATCTTCAACCACATTTTCAACGGACACTGTATTAAAGCAGTTACTGTCAGGATCATAATTCGTAGGTGTAGCAACGATGATAAACTCGGCCTCTGAAAAAGCCGTTACTTTGTCTGTCGTCGCCGCTAGCATCAGCTTGCCTTCAGTTAGATAATTGCTGATGTCTGGATCAAGAATTGGGGAAACCCTGTTATTGACAGCTTCTACTTTAGTCGGGTCAATATCGTAAGCAATAACATCATTGTGTTGCGCTAAAAGCACCGCGTTTGAGAGTCCAACATAACCTATACCTGCCACAGCTATCTTCATTCCACCTTCCCTGCCAACCAAATGGTTAACTAACTTTCATTAGCCAGTGCTTAAAATGGGCTTGATCACAATATCAAGGATTAAGCTCCATAATGCATGGCAAAAGTGTCAAGAATGTTAATGCGCTAGAGGTTAACGCTCTTTTTGATATGAACATGGATATCATGCTTCATTAAATGCGGTTGAAACAAAGCCCAACTCAAGGGGTAACAGGCGGTCAGTTTGGCGCGGCTAAAGACAACTCGACGGCGCTTTAAGAGTGAACACCACTGGCAAGCAACCTCCTAAAAGCTTAAGAAAGAGTAGCGCCTGACGAACAACTCCTGCAAGTAAGAGAAGTAACTCTCGGTTGGTTAGATTATTATCATTTGGTGTGAGCTTACTAAAAGTTCAGCGGTAAAACACTGAAGTTGTCGTCTAAAAGCTTAGTAATTTTGGCCAAGACACCTCAAAACAAAGCTTTTCACAGATAGAGCTGATTGTCTTGGCTGTCGTTATGGCTATTAACTCAGCAGGTTATGCAGTACAAATTTATACGTTGTTTGCGAACATGTCACATCAGTGCCAAGTTCGCAAATAGGCGCTTGAGTCAAACCAATCTCAAGTAAAGATAAAGTGAACTCTATAAAGATAAGTTCACTTTACATTGCTTCGCATTAGATAGCTGAGATTTGATTTATATAACCCAAAGCAAGCACTACTAATTCCTCGGCTCGACTCTGCGTATCAGCCTCAGCGTAACACCTTAACTCTGGTGCATTTCCAGATGGCCTAAAGTGAACGATTTCACCGCTGGTAAAAAACATTCTAAAACCATCTATGGCATTGGTTAATTCCAAAGTCCCCTCTAAGACAAGTGCTTGTCTAAGCTCATTTCTAACGTCTTCGGAGTTTGCTAGTTTATCGATCAAAGAAAGACTGGTTTCACGCGGAATTTCTTTTATTCGATCACTGGCAGTAAATCGCTTTGGCAGGTCACTAATGATAGTGCTGATAGCTTTTTGTTTTGACCATGATTCATTAAAGAGAACCAGAGCTGGAAGTACCGCATCCCTTGTCGGCAACGCGTGGTACAGCCCATCAGCATAATAACAATCACTACCTAAAAGAAAGCCGCCGTTTGCTTCGAAACCAGCATATGGTTTAAAGCTTTCCTCTTGGTTGCAAAATGCTTCAATCACATAAGGTGAGCCAATTTTTGTTCTCACAACTTGCTTGAAAGCGCCTGAAGACTCAATTGCACTATTACAACTCACAGGGGTTGCCAACAACTTAGCACCTAGATACTTTGCCGTCACAAGACCTAATATATCACCTCGTAACCACTGCCCTAACTCGTCAGCAATTAAGGGTCTATCACCATCGCCATCAGTTGAAAAAATAGCGTCTAATTTTAATTCTTTAGACCAATTAAGCGCTTTAGTCTTATCCTCTTCAGAAACTGCCTCTGTGTCTATTGGTACAAACTGATCACTCCTGCCTAATGAGATAACTTCAGCACCCAGTGATTCAAAAATCTGTTTATAGATATCGCGTCCAGCACTTGAGTGTTCATACACACCAAGCTTCTTACCTGAAAAAGGTTTATTCGGGAAGTGCTGTGTATATCTTTCAATATACAAGTCCTTCGCAGCGCTCAGCGTCTCAAGTTCAGGTTCACTCTCAGGCGCCACAACTTCTGCATCACTCTTAATAATATTAAGCTCATCTGCCTTTGTGATTTCGCCATCAGGTCGATAAAACTTTAAACCATTGCGATCGAAAGGAATGTGGCTACCTGTAACCATGATACATGGTATGCGGTTTTGCATAGAATACAGCGCCAAAGCTGGGGTAGGTACTACACCAAAAAACTCCGCGTCATAGCCTAGTGCATTGACCATTGCTGAAATAGATTTCGCCATAGCAGCACTACTAGGGCGGTTGTCAATTGCAATAGCAACCTTTTCAAACGAGAAGTCTGTTTCTATCGCTTTGATAAATGCGACAGTGAATGCATAACACGCGGCTGGTGTAAATTGTTCAACCAGCCCACGCGCACCGCTTGTACCAAATGCAATGCCGCTTTGCTTAATTAAATGGCTCGCGTTTGTCATTATTTAACTCTTCCATATCGATCTTCAAAGCGGACAATGTCATCCTCACCTAGGTAAGATCCGGACTGAACTTCAATTAACTCTAAATCAACTTTGCCAGGGTTTTCTAATGCATGAACAGATGTAATTGGGATATAGACTGACTCATTCTCAGTAACAAATCTTTCTTCACCATCCAAGTGTACTCTTGCTGTACCAGACACAACAATCCAATGCTCAGCACGGTGGTGATGCATTTGTACTGACAGCTTAGCGCCAGGCTTAACTGTGATTCTTTTAACTTGGAAGCGCTCACCATTATCTACTGAGTCATATTTACCCCAAGGGCGATATACTTCTCTATGGAAGGTAACTTCAGAGCGTTGATCACGTTTGAGCTGATTCACTATCTCTTTTACTTTTTGCGACTCGTTTTTATGGGCAACCAGTACTGCATCTTTAGTGTTAACAATAACAAGATCTTCAACGCCTACTGTTGAGACAAGCTTGTCCTCGCCAAATACTAGAGTATTTTTTGTATCAACAGACTTAACATCACCAATAAACGCGTTGCCATTTTCATCTTTTTCGGAAACTTCCCACAACGCAGCAAATCCACCAACGTCATTCCAGCCCGCATCCATAGGAACAACCACAGCATCTTGAGTGTGCTCCATTACCGCGTAGTCAATAGATTCATCTGGGCAGGCTTCAAAGGCGTCTTTATCAACGCGAACAAATTCCATATCACTATTTTGCACTTCAACCGCCTTTTCACAGGCTGAGTAAATATCAGGTCGAAATGCCTTTAACTCTTCTAGGTAACGACTTGCTTTGAATAAGAACATGCCGCTATTCCAGTAATAATCACCACTTGCAATATATTGCTTTGCTGTACTTAAGTCTGGCTTTTCCACAAAGCTATTTACAACAAAGCCATTTTCGACCGCTTCACCTCTTTTGATATAGCCATAGCCAGTTTCAGGCGTGGTTCCAACAATACCAAAAGTCACTAATTTCCCTTGCTGTGCCAAAGATGTAGCTTTTTCAACACTTTCTAAGAATGCAGCTTGATGTTCGATCACATGGTCTGCTGCTAGTACCAACAGCAATGGATCTTCATTATTTTCAATCGCTTTGAAAGCCGCCAACGCGATAGCAGGTGCAGTATTACGGCCTACCGGCTCTAAAAAAATCCCACTGTGTTTCACATCAAGCTGACGCACTTGCTCTGCCGCGATAAAGCGATGTTCTTCATTACAGATCAACATAACAGGGCTATGCTCAAGACCATTCAAACGAGAAATAGTCTCTTGCAACATGGTGTTTTCACCATGTAGTTTTAAAAATTGCTTAGGATAATTGCCGCGTGATAAAGGCCATAGGCGTGTACCTGAACCACCCGCCATTATAATTGGTAAAATCATATGTCACCTAACTTCTTAAATATAATATGGGCCAACCCTTACAACTAAATTGCAGACTTACCCTAAAAACTACTTGTCTATTTATTGGTAACTAGACACCAAATAAACAATAATATTGTAAACCTTTGCAAGCAGTGTCTGTTTGCACGCTATGGCAAAGGAGTATCACATTGAATGATTGAAAATACCTGCCTATTAATAGGCACAAAATCGGGCATAAGGCTCAATTAAGCTATTTCAAACTCTAAATTTTAAGGTTATCTCTACTTTATCTAGTATTTGCAGAGTGACCTTATAACCAATTGCAAAAGGTTACTTCCAGACGTAAAAGAAAACCCTCAGGCTCTTAACTAGTCTGACTAAGCGAAATAATTTAGGCTCTTGGACTAGTCTATATACCCCTTCAAGGCCAGCCTTCTGAACCCACAGCGGCGCCCTCTTAATCTCTCCTGAGAAAAATGAAATGCTTCCGCCACACCCGACTACCCACTTTACGCCAATATTTTGCAAGGCTTCTAAGTTGTCATAAATCCATTGCTCTTGTTTTTTAGCACCAAATGCAACAAACAAGTATGTGGGTTTAGCATTAGAAATTTTTTCTAGCATGGCATTATTAGATTGCTCAGAAAACCCATTAGCTTCATATGGCGGTGAAAAGCCCGAACAGCGAGCACCATATTCATTTATTGCTTTATCTACAGCGCGCTGATTAACATCTTCCCTATCGCCAAGCAGGAACACATGTTCTTGGCTATCTTTTGATTTTTTTATGACATCGTAAATCAGATCCGAGCCACTGATTTTGTCAAATTTTTTACCTGACTTTAGCTTGGCAATTATATATGGAATTTGCCCATCGAACGTTGCAACACTGTTGTTTAGGATTCTAAGAAAGTCTTTATTTTTATTGGCCTCAACGATGAACTCTGCATTCACCGTTGTTACGAACTTCAACTCGTCGTCGACGTTCATTACTTCTTTTTTAGACAACCCTTTAAAATCGATTCCAAAAACTTTTAAAGACATGAATTTAACTCTACAAACCTTTTATTTAATTATCTCAAGATACATGCTGTTTAGCATTTCTTCCCAAGAATACTGTTTCTCTGACATTGCCCTAGCATTGGCGCCGATCTCAGCACATAATTCATTGCTGTCTAGCAAAGAACGAATAGCATCAACAAACTCTCTTGGCTGATCCGCAATTAGACAATTCTCACCATCCACAAACTCAATGCTTTCAGCTCCGATAGAGGTCGTTACAACAGGCAGCCCTTTATAACAAGCGGTTATATTTTTAACTTTCATTCCACTGCCAAACTGCAATGGGCATATAAACACCTTAGCTTGAGACAATGCATCATTGAGATCATCAACAAAGCCTAAACACACTACACCTGAATACTCTGACAATTGAACTTTTTGCTGCTCACTAATTTTACCAATTAAATGTAGCTTAACTTCACCATTCGTTTCACTACGTAGAGTATCCCAGCAATTTTCTAAGAACCACAACACACCATTAAAGTTTGGCTCCCAATCTAACCCGCCGAGAAACACCAAGTTATTCTCAAGACCATGGAAGTTGTTTAACGCTGTATTCAATAGGCTATCTTCACCTAAGTGATAAGTTGTCGCAAAACGAGCTGTATCACAGCCAGCATCCTTCAAGCAGGCAATATCATTTGGCGCAGCGAATACTAGATCAGATGCCAATGCACTTTTTTTCTCATATTGGAAAACACGTTTGGCTTCACGCTTTAGTAATAAAGACTTGAGAATATTCCCCTCAATTGAAGCGCGCCTTTCCCAAATATTAAATTCCGCATTATGCTCGTGAAATATAATTTTACCAGCAAAAGAGTCTGGTACGAACTGATACATAAAGAAGTGATCAACAAAAATGATATCGGCCCAGCTCGCCAGCTCGTTAAATCGCCTACTATCAAAATCTTCAGGTGTGTTTCTATACACAGATAACGGGACACCCTCTATATAGCTTCCAATCAAGTTTGCGAGCGTCGGCTGGTACTTCTTATCATTGATTTTAACTTGATATATGTTTTCTTGACTAACAGAGCTTGATTCAGTTAGATAAAACTCTTTGACGTGAAACTTTTCGCGAAAATAAGCCAGTAGCCTTTTAGTCTTATATAACCCGCCGCCTGCTACATTGACCGGTTCACGCGGGCTGATAAACAACATTTTTTTCATTAGGAAACCATAGGTTTGTAGCTACCTTCAATGCAAACACCTAAAGTAGCCACGCAAATATTTATTTAACAAAACTATCGAATTCGCAGACGAGCTTATTTACCCACAGTGAGTAGCTCAGCCTTGCGCTGTTTTAAATAGAAATATGCACATGATAACGTTATTGCCACCTGAGCTGATAGCGTTGCAACAGCAGCACCAATAAGCCCAAATTTTGAGATTAACAATGGATTAAGCAATAAGTTCACCGTACCAAACAAAAGCGTAATTTTAGCACACAATTTTGCTCTGCTTGACATAGAAAGGTACGTCGACGTTGCGCTCAGTGCAAATTGCAAGAGAATTCCTACCAATAACAGCATAAACAGATCATTATACTGTATAAATTCCTCTCCCCATAAGCCTAATGCAAATTTAGATAGTGCAATGGCTACAAAAAAGCCAACAATTGCAGCAAGTGACGCATAACCACAAACTTTTTTAACCAAGTTGTGTACAGAGCTTAGCTCTCCTGCCTTATAAAGCTGGCTAATTCTGGTAGAAATGACAGATGTGATAGAGGCATTTAAAAATAGCACCACTGCCGCCAATTTATAACATACATCGTAATAAGCCAGCTGTTCATAACCAAGCAAGGCCGCGATAAATAATGTATCAGTGTAAATTAGTAATAATGCGGAGATCTGTGTTACTAAAAATGGTAGTGATCCGATTGCGATTGTTTTTACTTTCTCGAAATCAAAAGTAAAGTTTGTTGGTTCCAACCCCAGTTGTAACTGACCTTTGTAAATTACAAAGCAGCTAGTCAGTGCCAGTATGCCCAATAATGATATGTAAATGATGTCAGCATTTAGGTAAAGCAACGATGCAATAAAGCCAATAACAATACCGAGCCTGAATACGCCCCACTCAAGCAATTCTGAGACGACAAATTTACTTTGAGATTTAAGTATATAAGCAGCAAAATTAAGAAACTGAAAGAAAAATAAAACAGCAAAGAATACGGCAAATTGACCCCATTCAAAAGAGGCTGTTACGGCATTAAATAAACCCGCTAAAATAATCAAAATACCGGTATTAAGTGCCCGAAATAAGCAAGCCTGCACCAGCAAGTTCTTACTCTGCTCTAAAGATTCCCCCGAAAGCTCTCGCTGTAAATAAACATTACTTCCGAGAGAAGAAACGATACAAAACACCATAGCCAGTGTCGTAAACAAAGCAAATTGACCCAGCTGATACTCACCGTAAAATCGTGCAATTCCGATAGATACCAAAAATGCACACAACTGATTTAAAACCTTGATACCAAGGACACCACTTATTGCTTTTTTCAAGAATCAACCCTATTTTCACACAGGTGAACGATGAGGTCTTCTACGGCTTTGAGATTTTGGCTTTCAAATAACTCCGGAAATAAAGCTGGATCGTGCACAAAGCCTGTTACACCAAACTCTTCAACAAGGCCATTGGCATTGTCACTGAATTCAGTGTGTTCTAGCGCAGTTTCAAGCAATAATTTTAGCTGATTTTTCTCTAGTGCTTGTCTGCCGTCGAAGACACCCGGCAGATCTGTGTAATAGATATTGGAGAAAGCAACTGAAGGTTTGCGCATATTGACCGCTTCCAAGCAACTTGTACCAGCTATAGTGAGCACTAGATCGGCTTTTTCCATAATATCTTTTGCATTTTCAGATAACGACAAGAATATAACATTCTTAATTCTCATAAGCCGTTCAAACCCTTTAACAGATCTCGGAGAAAACTTATTTGGATGCTCTTTTACAAGTATCACAAACTCGTCACCAAGCTGTTCACTCACCCTTGCTATTAACTCAAACTGATCACTGTAATAAGGCGATACATAATCTGGCGTAGACTCAGGCTGAACATGAAGAGGAAAATAAAGCACTTTTTTGTTGGAAACGTTCAAAGCTTCTTTCAATGATACCGCTCTTTTCTCATATAAAGGCGCATATGTTCTCTTGTTAGAATGGTATGAAAGCGCACTCAGCCACCAAAGAGGTTTCCACTCTCTATAGTCACTCGAAATGAGTGGTTTATAATTCATTGGAATATTGCCTTTTTCAAAACATTCTTTTACGCGTACACACATGCTTTGATAACTAATTTCAAATGAAGAGTCAGATGCACAATTCGCACATTCTTTTAAGCTTGCCATACTATGGTCTGCATCAAACGCCACTGCTTTCACTTCAGGTAGAGGTAAATTTAATAGATGCCTGTATTTAATCCCTTTTCTCTCGCACAACAAAAATGCTAAATATTCCAGCGCCCAAGATATTTCACCCAACACAATGTCGTACTGCTTAGCATCGAGGATTTCTTCAAGCTGACTTACATAA
Source organism: Pseudoalteromonas luteoviolacea NCIMB 1944 (assembly GCF_001625565.1). Taxonomy (GTDB): domain Bacteria; phylum Pseudomonadota; class Gammaproteobacteria; order Enterobacterales; family Alteromonadaceae; genus Pseudoalteromonas; species Pseudoalteromonas luteoviolacea_F. Next base: position 166,185 of record NZ_AUXS01000015.1, on the reverse strand, counting down.
CCTTTCATCAACCTCAAACTTAACTTCTCTGGTAATAACCCTAACAAGCGATCATTTTTTATTGCAATTCGAAATTCTTGATCAGTAATTGCATTACACTTGGGAGTTTTTGTCATGTTTGCTTTTAAGATAAAGCTCTGAGAATCCGTTTTTTTAACCACCGCATCTTTCAGGTTGTTAAAAACAATGAAATCCATATCAATATCATGCGCCTGCTTAGAAAGCTCAAGAAAAAAGTCAAAGTTATTAAAATTATCTAAATACAGAACCTTAGGCATTTTCTTCCCCTCTCTTCAATTTCACGGAATTCATAGATGAATACTTATATACAATCACAACAAGTAGATAAATTAGGAAGTTGCCTGAGTAGCCTGTGGATGAATTACTTGTTGAATAAACAAATACATACAAGATCACCCCAAAATAGACATAAATTGTCTCTTTTTCTGTGATAGCCCTATTTAAGAAAAATACGAACAAACCATAAACAGCGAGGAAGCCCAATACACCGAGTTGAGATATTAAATTAGCCAGTGAAGATTCAACTCCGACGCGATGGTATACACCTCCCCACATAGAGTCAAACCTAAAACTTCCTACGTTACCAACGCCGTAACCAAGAATATTAAAGTGTATGAAATATTCGTACAGCCCTTCTAAATGTGCAAACAATCCGAACTGAACAATTTGCGGGAATGCTAAAAAGATAAAAAAGCCTGCGAATAACATACCAAAGAGCAAAGAGGCAATTATGTTACAATAAAATTTCAGCAAACGTAGAGATACATATTTATACAGAATTAACATTGGAGTTAAAAGAATAAAAAATATAATAAAACCTTTGGAGTAGGTCAGAAAACCAGCAATACTCGCTAGCCAAACAATCGCTTTTCTTTTGAACAGCAACCCAAAAATCACAGACGCTTGGGCTAATGCAGCAGTCGTTGTCGGCTCGATATAAAAAGAGATCAATCGTCTCGATTTCTGACCTATCAAGTAATACGTATCAAATGTAAATAGTCGAGGATAACCTTGCAGTTCATCATGAGTTCCACCAGTCGAAGATACTGAATTGGCATACTCGTTCCAGTATTCTAAAAGCCCCATTTTTTCCCAAAACATAAGTGGCATAAGCCACTCAAAAAGGCCAAAAACCCAAAACGCCGTAATAAACTTAGCGAGTAAGCTAATATCTTTGTACTTAAAGTAAAATAAGAAAAAGTAAAAAATTAGAAACGGGAATATAAACCGTCTAATATTGTTAGCAATAACACTTACGAATTCATCAAAGCCTACTGAATTTAAATTTACAGATAGAATTGAAATAGAGATAGATGTAACTAGTAAGAAAAAAAGCAACAGAGTAAAGTGAATTCTTCTATCTAAGAAGAATTTGTAAATCACACCAAATACGACAAAAAGCAATACCAGCATGTCTCTGAGCAAAGCAGGTACTGCGGCTAGAATCTTTACTCCAAAGGCATTGTAAACTAACAATGATAAAAATGGTGTAAAGAAAAATAGGAATAATACCAGCCTTGAAATTGCGTTTTGGTAATAGATACCACTTAACTGCATATATTTTTCATCCGAATAATAAAACTCAACTAACTTGTAGTTACTTATAGAGGCTTGAGCGCAGTTAGTTGGCACCCACAAAAAGAACTAATGCTAAATTGCATTAGATAAAGACTAAATTCTATTTTTAACTATCAACTCAGCTGTTAGAAAATCAATTTCAGTATCTATATCGACTGAGTTTTCACTAGACATAATGAAAGGATAAAATTCGTGTTCAAAAAGCAATTTACCCTCTTGCTTGAAAATAACCCTATCAACGAGGTAAATAGCACCGTTCAGTTGGTAATATTTTGGCAAATCTTGTGAACGTGTTCCCGTCAGCGTACTTAAAAATTGCTTAAACTGCCCCTCAGTTTCCAAAGGCGTCGCCCACAAAGGTGAGTGGCTGCATTCAGTCATTGATACGACACCCTTCGCATTTTTAGCTATAAATAGCTCGATCGCGTTATCTATATCTTCCGAATCTCTCAACGGGGAAGTTGGCTGCAATAAGCAAATTGTGTCAAACTCAATACCTTGCTCTTGCGCATAATCAATAGCATGTTTAACAACATCAATAGATGTCGCGGTATCACTTGCCAGTTCATCTGGACGTAGCAATGCAGTTGTGTTTGGATACTCTTTGGCTATCGCTAAAACCTCTGGGCAATCTGACGTTGCGATAGTGTGGCTAATATATTTTGAAGCCGTTGCGGCATTCAAAGTGTAGCCAACTAGCGGAGTACCATTGAGTTTTCTAACATTTTTTTTAGGAAGCCTTTTACTTCCTGCCCTTGCAGGTACAATAGCTAATATTTTCAACATATTAAACTAGGCCTAAATTGTGAATGTCAATTTGCGCTTTATTAAAGTCGTCATGTCGGCCTATATCTAACCAGTATTCATGAATTGGGAATTTGAGCACTTTCTGTCCTTCCTGCTGTTTCAACTCAAACAGTGTTGGCATGTCCAAATACTCATTTTTCCCTTTTAGAGACTCTATCACTTTATGAGATATCACATAAATCCCAGCATTAACAAAGTAACGGTAGGTAGGTTTTTCCACGATGCCCGAAATCGTATGTCCTTCCCCTTCAATAACGCCAAACGGTATTTTGATTTCATAGTCTCTAACACACATTGTCGCGTCTGCGCTATTTTGTTCATGAAAATGCGCAACTTTTGCGAAATCAACGTTTGTTAAGATATCGCCATTAACCATTATAAGGGGAGATTTAGGGATATCATCCGGTAACAGTGATAAAGCACCGCCTGTGCCTAATGGTTTATCTTCGTAAACGTAGGTTATTTCTACACCAAATTGACTGCCATCACCGAAGTACTCAGTGATGACCTCTGGCAAGTAGTGTACCGAAATGTAAAACTTATAGAATCCACTTGCCTTAAAGTGATTTATCAAAGTTTCCAGCATAGGTTTACCGCCGACTCTAAGCATTGGCTTAGGGCAACTATCTGTAAGTGGTCTAAGCCGCGTACCAAACCCGCCAGCCATAATAAAGATAGGGTTGTCGTGCTTTTCTATTTGAAGTGCGCTGTGTAGTGTTTCAAGGCCTACTATTTTATTTTCAGAGTCAAGCAAAGGTATAGACAAAATATCTCTTTCACGCATTAGTGCAACAAGTTGATGCTTAGGCGTCCCTTCTATCGCTGTTACTGGGCTAGTATTCATTACTTCAGTAACCAAATCAGTCAGCGCTACTTCCTCTAGTAAACCTCGGCGAATATCACCATCTGAGATCATTCCTGTTAATTTGCCGTCTTCATCAACAACAATTGCAATACGCAAAGCTTCTCTATTTATTACTTCAAGGGCTTGCTTGATTGTGTAATTTTCAAAAATTAATGCGTTTTTCCAACAGTGGCTCATATACTCTCTCTATCACTAGTTAGTGATTTTTTCAGCGATTTAACTTTGTTCAGCATACTTAGTTACAATACGTGATTATTCAAAAATAGACTCTAACAACATTACCAACTCTTCATATGACTCACAGTAATGCTGCGCACTTTCACCGTCTTGGCGTCCGTAGATCAGATTGTCATTCTCCACTTTATTCAATATATGGATAGAATGCATACCTGAACTATTTGGATACACGAAATCTTTCTTTTTATTGTCACCAATGTAAACACTATCTTTGTATGACATACCTAGTTTATTTAAAACATATTCATAAGGCTGAGCACTTGGTTTGCGTACATCAGCTCCCAGCTCTGAGGAGCAAAGAATAACATCAAAGTACTCTGAAATCCCCAAAGCCTTAATTTTTGCCTTCTGAATATCTAGGGGTCCATCTGTGATGATTGCTAATGCATATTTATCACGTAGATTATCGATATGACGCTCAAACCCTTTGTAAGGTGTCAACTCGGGCTGGAAACTTCTATAAGTCGAAACTAGTTCATTTCGAATATAGTCTTCTGAGCATTCCACCCCAACCTCTTTTATTGCCAATGAGAATAAATCACGGTAATTACCTTGATTAAACTCCTGAAAAATATAAGGGTATATATCTACTTTAAAATCTTCGTAAAATTTATCGGAAGCCGCACGATAGCATGCCAAGTTATATTGCTTTTCTGCATATATAGTGTCATCTAAATCAAAGATTACCAGCTTCTTCATCTTAACCTTCACTAAACACCGACATGTCATACCTCATCATCGTGAGGTTTCTTCGTAAACCTTTAAACCAGTCTGGACTGCCAGACAGTATGTAATTCGGGCTATTTAAACCTGCTTCAATAGATAAAATAGAGCCGCCACCAAAACGTGCATTTATTTCAATAAAATAACCGATACCTAGTTTTTCATCTACAATTGCCTGAAGTGTTACAGGGCCATAAAAACCACCTGATAACAAAACCTCTTTGGCTTGTGCTTCCAACTCAGGAAGTGCGACCGTTTTGCTGACTGTTACCTCACCACCTCTGACCTTGACGCGCTCTCGAGGAGAAGCGACCGCTATACCTTCATCGGTTACAAAACAGTCTATAGTGTATTCAGTCCCAGAAATAAACTGTTGAAAAATGGGATCATGCTCACCAAACTCTTTTAAATACGTCTCAAGTTCAGATTCATCTTTAAGTAACTTAGCTCCAAATGAACCACTTCCATTATTTGGCTTTGCAAATACAGGGAAAGTTGTCGGTTTATCTAGAACTTTAGGCGTTCGAACATCAATGTTTTCAAAAAAGCTTGCGGTCTTACGTTTGTCTGAAGATGCATTAATAACATTTGCATCGGATAATAACAGATTGATTTTACGCCCATTGACATTTGACAGCTGATCTCTGTATTTAGAAAAAAACTCAAGATCTGGGTCAATAGTACAAACAACAATATCAATGCTGTGCTTTTCAATAAGATCGCTAAACTTTCCTACTGTCGTTTCATTACGCTCTCTTGGAAAGATGTAAGTTACATCACAAAACTGGAGTGCTGGTGCATCCGTTGTAATATCTGTACCAATAATGGTCAGTTGAATGTCGCTTTTTTTTGCCGCAGCTCTAAAACGTTCAATTAACTCAACTCTGCGGCCAGCATTTGGAAATAATACAGTCTTGTTCATTTTATAGCTCAATTAAGTCATCTTCAGCGTAATCTTTAATCGCAGCAGTACCAATTACTTCATCCCAAAGCATTGGGCTCAACCCCGTTGCTGGGCGCTTTGCCGTGATATTTTTTTCCGTCAGAATTTCACCTTTTTTGATTGGTCCACTCGCAACGATTGAACGTCTCGCAATGGCGATATTTTTACTTTCACTTTCTGAAGGCTTCTTTTCACCACTTCCAGCTATCGCTGTTTGGATATTCCTGATAGAACTTACCATTAAATTCAGTTCATCTGGCTCAATGCTTGCAATGTGATCTGGTCCAGGTAATGTCCGATCTAATGTGAAATGCTTTTCAATACAAGTTGCCCCTAGAGCAACAGCAGCAATAGGTACTTCGATACCTTTTGTATGATCAGAATAACCGACTTCTACCCCTAGCTCTGTCTGAATATGAGCCATAGCCTTAAGGTTGACGTCTCCCATCGGCGTTGGATACTCAGTATTGCAATGAAGCACCGTGATATTCGCTTTGTCGACACCGCCCTCTGTCAATACAGCAACAGCTTCTTTAACTTCTGCCATTGTTGCCATACCAGTTGAAAGAATAACCTTAATATCCTTTTCACAATGCATTCTTAAATAAGGCAGGTTGTTTACTTCACCAGAAGGTATTTTATAAGTATCTACACCCAACTCTTTGAGTACTTCGAATGAAGGTTGGTCAAATGCAGTTGCTAAAAACGTAATTCCAAGCTCATCACAATAATCTTTAAGACCAGCATAGTCTGACAATTTTAAGTGCAATTTTTTACACATTTCTAACTGGCTTTCATCACCGCCAGTATTTGCTTCTTGATAATCAGCTTTATCTGCCCACTTAGTCATAACAAGCTCTGGCACAGCTATTTGAAACTTAACCGCATCTACACCGGAGTCCTTTGCGACTTTAATCATTTCCCTAGCCATATCATAGTCTGCGTTATGATTTACGCCCGCCTCAGCAATAATGTAAACATGCTTAATATTATGCATCATAAAAAACCTTCTTAATTAACCCATTCGTTTCAATACGCTTCAGGGTTTTAACTATTCTCTCTGCGGTATTGCCATCGCCATATGGATTTTTTGCGGATAGACACTCTTGCTGCATTTTTTCACCAAGAGCTAGGGTGATTGCATTCTGAATGCTTGCATCACAATAATCGACGTTAATAACGGACTTAGCTCTGATCCTACCTTGTTGTCTATCACCAACATCAACTGTTGGTATACCATATGACGGTACTTCAGTGATCCCACTGGAGGAGTTACCAATCACTGCATTTACATGAGTCAATAATGAATGATAACGGCGCATGCCTAACGACTCACGCACACACACTGCGTCTATTTTTTGTCGCTTAAGGTTCAGAATACTTTCAATAATGGAATCCCCGCCCGCATCATGGTTTGGGTAGGTAATAATTATACCCACATCCTCTAACTGTGCTAACGCATTAAAGAAAATTTCATTCAAGGACGCTTGGTTATCTCTCGTTGTCTCCGGGTGCAGAGTAACTAATATGTTTTGCTTGAATCTATTCAAGTCAAAATCTAAAAACTGTTCTAGTTCTTTAGCCTCGACTTTCTCAAGCATCTTTACATTATCAATACACAGGTTTCCGACGTTGAAAACACGGTCAGGTTGCTCACCTAACTGGATAACCCTCTGTCGATATTCCTTAGTAGTAGGGAAGTGAATATGAGATAATTTGGTAATACTATGTCTTATAGAGTCGTCCAAAGCACCAGTGGTCACATCTCCACCTGAGATATGCGCAATTGGTAATTTTAATAAAAATGCAGCCATTGCGACCGATAAAATCTCATACCTATCGCCCAATAAAACTACTAGATCCGGTTTCAACTCTTCGAATTTAGTCGAGAACTTCTCTAAAGTGTGTGCAGCTGAAACCGCTACCCCTACATCTGACGTATCATTAGTATCAACTTCTATCACATGAAGGTCTTGGATACCCTCATTGTGAACTTCTTGAAGTGTATCACCCCGGGAGCTATCAGTGTGGCTGCCCGTAGCCAAAATACTAACAGAAAAAAAAGGGTCGGCTTCTAACTTTTGTATCAGAGGCAACAATAAGCCAAAATCAGCTCTTGTGCTTGTAACGACTGCTACTTTCATATTAATTCCAAAGGAGTACTTGGTAAGTTAACTAGCCTAGATTCAATATATTCAGAGTTGCTAAGATCACCTCGCGGAGCATTTTCAAACATAGGTAATCTGTGCATTAATTGCCAAATTGGCCTCGTCATCACACCCGCTGCGTTGGTCTCTTTAAGTAGTCTATCCCTTGCCTCTTTGTCTGGGCAAATTACGGCGTTTAACCAATAATTTGACTGTGCGTATTCAGGCTCAACAACGAACTTAAAGTCTGAGTTTGCAAAAAAGTCACAATACTTGTGAGCAAGCGATCTTTTCTGTTTTACAAATAATTCAAGCTGCTCCAATTGGGCACACCCTAATGCGGCATTCAAGTTTGGCATTCTATAATTGAAGCCAGCTTCATCGTGAAAAAACTCGAATGGATGGGGCACTTTTGCGGTGGTAGTTATATGCTTGGTATGAGCGCCAGCTTCCGCTGATTTACACAAAACTATGCCACCACCACCAGTTGTTATTATTTTATTGCCATTAAAGCTAACTGCACCAAACTCGCCAAAAGTCCCAGTATGCATGCCTTTATAGTATGAGCCTAAGCTTTCCGCCGCATCTTCAACAACTGCTATATTCCATTTACTGCATACTTGCATTAATTCATCTAGCTCAACAGGATGACCGAAGGTATGCATTGGCACTACAGCCTGAAAGCGTTGCTTAGTTTGCTTATGAATACACCCTTGTTCAGTTTGAATTGCATGTTCCTGCAAAAACTCATCCAACGCTTTAGGACATAATCCTAAGCTTGTTGGCGATACATCAACAAAAACAGTTTCTGCCCCCATATGGTGCACAGCGTTACACGTTGCCACAAATGTTAAGGCCTGAGTAATTACAAGATCACCGGCGCGGACCCCTGCCATGTACAAAGCGGCATGTAATGCGGCAGTACCATTTACCGTGGCAACCGCCTTAGCAGAACCAGTTAACTCTTCCATTTTTGTTTCAAACTCATCGACAAATTTACCCACACTTGAGACAAATGTACTGTCAATTGTTTGCGTAACATAGGCTTTTTCGTTACCACAAAATGTTGGAGCATGCAGAGGAATGAATTCATTAGTTGCGTACAGTTCACGCACAAAGTCATTGATTTTTAATGGCGTCATGGTGGCTCCAAATCACATTTTGCTGTCGAGGTATTTACCAGTTTCTTTATGTCCAAAATCAGGGATCATAGTAAAGAATAGCTTTACGATTTCCTCTTTGCTCCACTGCTTATCTGATTTATATTTGGCAATGGTATTTTCGAACAATTCTAAAAGTTCATTCTCGTAGAGTGCTTCGTTTTTGATAATACCTAGGTTTTCGAATCGTTCCATGTCCAACACTTCTTTATCAGTGAAAAACTCTTCAAAGTCTTTCTCACCGGTTGTATCACTAGAAGTAAATAAACAAGGCCACTTACCTTCTGCTGGGAGTGTTTTAGCAAGCTCCCGCGCTTCATTCTCGTCTTTACACAGATAAGGCTCATAACCACGTTCGTTGAGGTATTTAACGGCAATATCTGCAAAAGTGATAAGGTGCAACGACTCACTCAATTTAGGGAAGAAAATGTCTCTATTCTCACCAAATATACAAGACATTAAACATAATTCACCGGACTCTTGAGGTACAACGAAATAACGTTTGATATCACTCGGAGCCACGATAGGCTGTTTTTTCTCGATACGCTGATTAAATCCGTGTAATAAAGAACCATCAGAAAATGCAACATTAGCAAAACGCGCAGTAGAAATGTCAATCTGTTCACTGCGACGCATTAGGAACATTTCCATAATACGCTTTGATGCACCCATCATATTAACTGGGTTAGCTGCCTTATCTGTTGATACACAGAAGTATTTCTTTACACCTTTATCAATTGATTGCTGAATTGTCTTGTCTGTATTGAAAACATTTACATCAATCATACGCATCAGAGTGAATGGGTCTTTCTCACTGCGTACATGCTTCAATGCGGATAGGTTTAAAACGTAATCGTACTCACCATCCGCTTTGATAAAGGCGTCATATTCAATTGAACCAATATCTAGCGCAAACGTTTGAAAGTCACCATCTATATAGCCAAATGAGCTCCGGATATCACGGACTAACTCCACCATGTTGTTTTCACTAATATCAACAACATGGAGTTTCTTTGGGTTTCTTTTAAATATTTCTTTGGTAACGGCTTGACCGATTGAACCTGCACCACCTAACACCAAAAACCTAGATGTAGATACGGCTTTTTTTAGTTCTTTTTCAGCAGATAAGATATCTTGCGTAAATAGTGCTTCTTTTCTGCCAATCAAATTGAGAATTTGTTTCATGCTGAGTCTCTTAAATTAACTTTTACTAACGTTAGGAAAGTCGTTTATCACGATGCTTTCTCACCCAAGTCGTGATTTTCCATACATGCATCAAAGCAAAGTTGTAAATTAAAAACAGCGACAAAAATATTGAAAACATTATCCACTCAGGTACACCTAAGACTTGCATCAAACATCCAGCAATGGCGATAACAATTGCTATTAGGGAAATGTAGAGTAACGACCTTTTACGACTGAACCCGATACGTTCAAATATATGATGCAGATGCTCTCTGTCTGGTTTAAACGGAGATTTACCCTTTTTCACCCGTCTGTACATAATTGCAACCATATCCATAAAAGGAACGGCGATTAGATACAAAGCTGTGACAGGTTTTAGAATTGCCTCTGCCTCTCCTTTCGTATCAACACCAACAATAAGTAACCAAACAACGGTGAAGCCAATAAGCATACTGCCAGCGTCACCCATAAATATTTTATGTACTGAGCGAGAGGGCCAACGCAAGTTGTACATGAGGAATGCCAAAATTGCGGCCATAAATACGGTTGGTAAAATAGCCCATTGACTACCGGTGTAATAGTACAGGAAACCTAAGCAAGTGAATGAAACCAAGCTCAACATACCTGCAAGGCCATCTATGCCATCCACCATATTAAATGCGTTGATCGCCCCAACAACAGCGATCACAGTAACAACCACACCAAACTTACCAAGATATAACTCAAATTCGTTACCTAAAATATAACCGAAGCTATCAATGTACAGGCCCGATTGAGAGATCAAGAACAGTGCTGCGATAATTTGAATAAGGATGCGTGACTTTACCGATAACTCAAATCTGTCATCCAACACCCCTACAATGAGTATTGCAGTACTTGATATAACATACACGATCAAGAGATCATCTCTAAAAAACAGCAATGAAGAGAGCAATATGGCTATGTAGATTGCAATCCCTCCAACTAAAGGGATTTCTCCTTTATGTTGCTTACGCGCACATGGCGAATCCACTAGTCCATATTTAATAGACAACGGATACACCAAATAAACGGCTAAAACGCAAGCAACGAAAGATGTTATAAAAGGTAAAAAATAAACCATCTAAGACTTCACTCAGTTTAATTAGTAAGGGTCAGTAACCCTTTACCTAACCCTTTTGACCATTTCTAAATAAGCCAATTAGAATTATTACAATGCCAACAATAAATCCAAATAATGTACCCGCGACACAGATTACAGCGCGCTTTGGAGAGTGTTTTAACTCAGGTACAATCGCAGGATCTATTGTTTTAAACACATATTCGGCGCGAGATTCGGAGAACATAATAGTCTTAACCTGCTCTTCAATTAAGCCAAATAAAACCGTTTTAAGCTCAGCGATATCGTTCTTTGAAAGCTGCTCTTCTAAGAACTTTATACTTTTCTCAGCTTCAACAACATCCATAGTTTTAATAGTTTGATTAATTTCCATTACAAGAAGCTCGACCCAACGCTGTGCTATTTCTGGCGACTGATGGTCAATACTGATTGTTACATAACCAGTATCTTTAGCTTCATTAACTTCAAAGACCTTCTTAAATTCTATATATGCTTCTTGACGAGAAGGCTTAGCTGTCTTTGGCGGTTCGACATCCCTTACCCAAGTTTTACTATCAACATCGTATAACTCTTCGTCATAAACAATTTCATTTTTCCCCTGATTCCACTCTTTTACAGCCATTAGATCTGGCAGTAAATCGTGTTTTTCAATAAAACTTTTAATGAATTGTCTCGACTTTAAAACTTCTAATGCAAGCGTTGTTTTATCATCGCCGCCACCTAAAGAAATCCCGGTCAGGCCAGCTATCCCACCTAGTTGACCCGCTAACCCACCAAGATTCGAGCTTTTTGACTCATGTGCAGGAGAAAGCAGCACTTCTGATTTATATATATTTGGCAAAGACAAAGACAACGCAATAGACAAAATTGCAAAAATCGATGTTATACCGAACAAAAACCACTTTCTAGAGGCTACGACCGTAAACAGCTCAGAAACATCAACTTCATCTTTTTCGAGTCTAGATTGATAACCGTCTTCAGTATTTAATTTAGATGTTTCCATTGAATCTCTTAATCCTACTCTCTAACCACTGCACATTTAAAAAACTATAAAATGAATACACTTTAATGCCTATATTCTCGCAATAGCAGCGACACCAACACCTAGCTGATAAAAGATCTGTGTTGCTGTGCTCCACAGCGTTAGGTTATCCATATGAGAGGCATCCATTGGAACAACAATCGTATCTCCAGGACCTAATTCATGTTCATTACTGACTGCAAACCAACTTGATGAATTAGGAATAAATACAGCCCCATTTGCTTTAATGACATAAATTTGGTCTTCTTTCGCTCTGTCTTTTACACCACCACTCAGCTCAAGGTATTGATCAATCGTTACACCTGATTTAAATAAGTGAGATGAAGCATAGTTAACTTCGCCAATAATAGAAATAGAATCTTGCTTTCCTGGAACATATAAAGCGTCACCGTCTTGTAAAACAACAGAATCTTTATTGTCCAGTATATTTGGTAAATCAATTACTAAGCGGCCAACAGCTTTTACACTTGCTAGATCTTTCAAAAGCATATTCATTTCGTCATAGCTGATACTATTGTTCATACCGATTGAATTCTGGAAGCTTTTAGAAGCAATATCTTTTCTAAGCTCATCGGACAGTTTTGCCAATTGAAGTTGCTCTTGCTCTTTGATTGATTCTCGTGTGAACACGGCCGCTTTTGGCTCTGCATATTCAGACAGTCCACCCGCGCGCTTGATAACATCTTGCAACGTCTCACCACGACTCACTGTATAAGTTCCAGGGAAACGAACTTCACCCTCTACTGTTACCTTATAACCATTTAGCCAGTTTGGTTGCATGAGGATGTTTAGCGTGTCTCGGCTTTGCAGTTTCATATCAAGCGCTTCCAATTCATCAATATTGACTTGAATATGTTTAAACTGCTGATCGTTTTGGTTGATAAAACGAGTAAGTTCAGCTCGCTGGGCATAAGCTGATTCTAATACACCACCTGCAGCATCAATGGCTTTTCCAACAGTAGCGTTCTTTGCAAGTGGATATACACCAGGAAAACGTACCTGACCTATTACTTCTATTGTTGCAGACTTATCAGACGACGAAGCTTGAAACTCAAGTCGTTTTAACAGCGGTTTTAGTAATTCTGTACGACTGAAAGTAGCATATTGTCCATCTTGAGGTTCTAACTCATCTTCTAGTAATTCGGCTTTTTCTAACTCAATTTGTACAACATCATCAAATGTTTGTACTTTGTTTTTGAACTCTTGATACTCAAATAAATGCCACAACTTAACTTTCTGCTGCTGAATTTTTTGCTCTTCAGTTAACGCTAAATTTGCCAGTGCTTGTTCTTCTGTCTCTCTCAATTCAAAGCGACTAAAGATATAAATCTCATCATTTTTTTGTAATGGCATATTTTTGCTTTTTAGAGCTTCAGCTAAAGAGAATTGAATAACTTCTACATCACCTAAAATCGATTTTTCACGAACTACAAGCGCATAGCTATAATCAGCTTGAGGTAATAAGTCTGATTTTAAGTTGCTTAACAGCTGGTCTACTGTCATTCCTGACTGCCACTCATATAACCCAGGCCTTACTACAGCACCAATTAAAGTGACAGAGTCAACCACTTCATCGTTAACACTTTGTACCACATAGTGGTCACCACCTTGCGGGGCGAATTCACTATCTTCTGACGAAAAATCTGCAGATACAGCAAGGTTTTTAGTGCCATTAAAAACGCGGCGAACTTGAACACGTTTAGTAAAGGCATTCTCTTTAAATCCACCAAACATTTTAACCAGTGAATCTTTGTCATCCTTTGCTGTCAGCTCAAAAATACCTTCACGTTTTACTGCACCTTCTACTGAAACTTGAGGTCCTACAGAAGGAATAAATACAACATCACCAGAACGTAAACTTACATCACCGCTAGTATCACCATTCAAAAGTAAGTCGTATAGATCTAAGGTCGCTACAGTCTTTCCTGCACGTTTGACTTGAATATTACGCAAGCTTGCGATTTCTGTCAGTCCGCCGCTAACATATAAAGCATGAGTAACCGTAGATAAAGGAGATACAGTATAGCTTCCCGGTTTGTACGCTTCACCGACCACCATGACACGCATTGAACGTAATTCAGCCATCGAAACAAACACATTTAAGCCAATCGCTTCTTTTGCAATTTTATTTGCAATTAACTTTTTTAATTCATCATATGTAAGACCAGCAACTTGCACTGGTGAAAAGTCAGGAATAGTCAATCGACCTTCGTTGTCTACAAATAAAGTGTGCGTGGTGCTTTCTTTACCATACAGATTTACGCTTACAGAATCACCATGGCCAATGATGTAGTCAGATGGTACAGATGCGATTTCAGTAGGTGCAAAAGAAGTGGGCTCGCCTGAGAATAGTTCATAACCAAAAGGTGTCAAAGGCTCTTCAGTTGGGTCAAATTCATCTTTTTGCTTTTCGGCGTCACCCTCTTCACCATTACGAGGTCTAATACTAGATTTGAAACTGTCTAAATCTTTGTTCTTATCTGTTGAATTACTGAGGCTAGACATATCAAAGCCATACTGACGTGCAAGTGCTTCTTGTTGCGCTTTAGGTAACTTTGAAAATTGTTCGATTTGCTCTGGTGTAGGCGTAAAAGCCACAGAAATAGCACTAAAACTTAGCAAAACAAAAACTAATATTCGTTTAAGAATCATCTGATTTATACACCTTGAAGCACATCAAAAATTTAAGACTGCGCATTTTACACGAGATCAAACCAATAAAAAAAGGGCCAAAGCCCTTTTTTTTGTCATATCTTTGTTACCAAACGTACCACCACGTTAAAAACTGTAAACCAGAGTCAACGATGTTTCTGTATCAGTTTTCTCTTTATCATCGTCAACCTCTGAATTATTGGTGATTTTATAGGCTACTTTCATTTGTAAAGAACCATTAACTTTTGCTAGCAATGCAGTTTCTGACTCTGTCTTCGTATTCGTATCACCATATTCTATTGCCACCACTTGGGTAAACTTTGCGTTGTCAGACAGTGTCCACTCGTAGTCAAGTTTAGCAACACCAATCGCTTCACTCTCAGTTTCTCCAGCCAAAGATTTGCCATCTTTCATTTCTGTACTGTCTTCTTGATATTCAAAACGCTTTATACCTGGCCCAATTTCAAAATCGAGGTACATATCGCTGCGCTTTACAAGCCTTAACCCGTAACCGACCGAAAATACTGTTTCGCTACGATAGGCGCCAAAATAATCAGAGTCATACGCACCGTAGATAAACAAATGACTGTGATCTTCAACTAGCTTGTAATTTCCTTGCACTGATAAAGAGTACTTTTCGTTGGTGCGCTCTTTTATTCTTTCGCCATCTTCATTTTCTATTTCATCTTCTTTGAAAATGCCGTCGACCTTATATTCGTTGCGCCAATTGTCTAAGTGGTGTTTCGCTTTGATTTCACCTTTTAGTGTCGTTGTTTCCGTATTACCGCTAGTTACGATAGCACCTACTTCACTCGTTATATCCCACTCTTTCTCTTCAACAGGCGTACTATCAGAGCTTGTTTCTTTGGCAGCTAACTGTGACGACATAGCGACTAATGCACACAGAGAGATCAGTTTTAATTTCATTCTAAAATCAACCTTATTTTCAGTTTTTTTGTAAGTGCACATCCATTTGCGGATACGGAATATTAATTTGCGCATCATCTAATGCATTTTTAATGTTTTCAAGCAAATCGAAATACGTTGGCCAGTAATCACTGGTGTTCACCCATGGTCGAACTGCAAAGTTTACGCTAGAGTCTCCCAACTCTAACACAGCCACGGTATAGCTTGGGTCATTTAAGATTCGAGATTCACCCGTCAAGATCCCCTCCAACACAGCTTTAACCTGCTTAAGGTCGGCATCATAACTAACCCCAATGACCAAATCGATACGCCTGGTCGACTCTCTGGAATAGTTTACTATCGCGCCAGACATGACAGAAGAATTGGGTATTATAATGACTTTATTGTCTGGCGTAACCAATTCTGTAGAAAAGATTTCAATCTTCCTAACACTGCCAGATTGCCCACCCGCATCAATATAGTCACCCGATTTAAAGGGTCTAAGAATAATGATGAGCACCCCAGAGGCAAAATTAGACAATGATCCCTGTAACGCCAAACCAACAGCCAACCCTGCCGCACCTAGAATAGCAATGAAAGAGGTGGTTTCCACCCCGACCTGTGACAATGCCATTAGTAATGTAGCGACAAAACCTAATGCGTAGACAATGTTAGACAAAAACACGCCAACCGCTTTATCTACTTTTCGATTGCAAATTGCCTTTTCAGTTAAGCTCGATAAAAAGCGTGTGACTCTGAGCCCTATAAAGAAAATGAGTAAGGCGAGCAGACCTTGGAGTATATAATGCGTAACCAAGTCTGAATTGTTATTGAACCAATCGAGTAATATATCCATAAAGTTTCCTGTTACTGAAATTTTTGTACAACCATTAACAACAGGTATAAATATTAGTCACAATGTGGAATTTTTCCCCAAACCGACTAAAATCTTCAAAAAAATTAAAAAAGGCTTTGCATTAAAAGAAAAGTTCTGTAATATGCGCGCCACACCCAAGAGGTGTTACACGAAACATTGTGGCGGCTGTAGCTCAGTTGGTAGAGCCCTGGATTGTGATTCCGGTTGTCGTGGGTTCGAGCCCCATCAGTCGCCCCATCTCCCTCTTATATGTTCTTATTCAGAACGAATAAGGGCAAAACAAGCCCTTAACCTAATATCTTGTTAATCAATGAACACAATTTGTTCCCGCACTATACACCGTATGTGTTGCACTTGCGCCCGCTATTTGACGAGTTAAATTAATATCTATACTCTTCTCTGTTTTGGAAATATTTTTCAACTGTTTTTTCTTAACTTGAAATTTCATTTCAATCTCCTTATGACTTTTCTATAAATTCAAGGTGCTTAATTGTAAGCTTAAAAATGATTACAATTAAGTTACAGTTTGTAAATTGAAAAATTTTCTCGAGCCAAGTCAAGAACCGTTCAAATAAGCACCTCCACTTTATACGCTCATCAACAATTACTTAACAAGCTATGTTGCACCATAACCTAGTACAAAAACACACTGAGATTAAATTCTTAGTACATCACTTAAATCAAATTTCTTTGCAAAAAAGAAAGGTTATTAGCTCTTTAAGAGCTTTTGTTCCAGAGTTCTTATCTTTGTATTGTTAGTATTATCCTGAAAACAAAAAATGCCACCTAAATTAGGTGGCATTACACACGGGATTATTTCTACTTATAAATAGAAATTCTGTTTACCTATTTCCAGCTTTTCATCTTATGACCCTTCAAGGCGTAGAAAAGTATAAAGACGTAGCAAGGAAATAAAATTAAATACGCACTTTGGCTTGAAGCTACTGTCGCTTCTGGGCCCTTAGCTAAACCCAAGAATAAAGGGCCAAATGCACCGCCAGCAATACCCATAACAAGTAGGCCTGAGCCAACGCTAGTCAATTTACCAAGCCCTGACAATGCAAGTGGCCAAATCGCAGGCCACATAATGGCATTTGCCAAACCACAAATTGCTAAAAATAGTACTGCTAAAGGCATTTCACCTGCAAATATAACATTGATTGTACTTTCTGGATTTGAAAATGCAATCGCAAAAGACAACACCATTCCAAGAATAGCTGATGATGCCAAAGCTTTTTGCTGTGATATAACACGAGGGATCAATAAAATACCCAAGATATAACCAAACACCATGAAGCCCATTGTATATGAAGTCATGACCGTATAATTATCCATACCAAAAGCCAGAGCAAATGAGCCTATTGTATCTCCTGCAATTACCTCTACAGCAACATATAAGAATAGTGCAACAACACCAAGGGCTAGATTTGGATGAGCAAGCGCTTCCCTCACAGTACCTCGTGCTCCCGACTCTTCTTCTTCAGTAATTTCAGGTAGTGGTGAAAACTTAATTGCCAATGCAAACAAACCAATAAACGCAGCTAGTCCAAGGTACGGTAATATCAGATTTTGAGCCATTGTATCTTTTTCTGCTTGACTTAAAGCAGTGTCAGAAACTTCAGTAAATCCACCCAACACTAATGCGGTAAACACGATTGGCGCGATAACACCAGCAGTTTTATTTAGGATCCCCATCAAACTAACTCGTGCAGCTGCAGACTCTTCAGGGCCTAATCTAACAATATAAGGGTTTACTGCTGTTTGTAGCAGCGTTTGAGCTATACCCATCGTAAATTGCGCAATAATAAACAAAATAAAAAGCTGTGCTTGTGCAGCTGGAATGTACAACAAAGCACTACCCATCATCATAGCGACAGATAATGCCATACCATTTTTGTAACCAATTTTCTTAATAACTTTTGCCGACGGTATTGCTGTAATCGTCACCGAAATATAAAAAGAAAACAAAACTAATGAAGCTTGAACTGAACTGAGATCAAATAGCTGCTGCAAGTAAGGCATCAGTGACCCATTTAACCAAGTCACAAAACCCAAAATAAAAAACATAGCAGCAACTATGGCCAATGGTATGGCGTTGCTTCGAGGTGTTGAATTCGACACAGTGGCTTCCATAAATTTTTACTCGTTGTTAAAAGTTTATTGTTTTTTGACGGTGCTTTCGAATTATATTCCACCATCTAATCGTCATGCCCGCCAACAAATGACAGCGCTGACATTTAACTTTACGTTAATTTTACACGTATTTCTAGTTAGAAATTATACTATTCTGGATTTAAAAAAGGGGCAAACGCCCCTACTTAATTCCAAAAGACCCAATTAAATTACTCTAAACCTGTAATTCGGCTGTATTTTTTACCAGCTAATGCTGTTCTCAAACGAATGTCAGATGGCTTTGAAACCGTCATCGGACCTGTATAAGTTTGCCACGTTTGTCCTGCATCTTGGCTCACTTCTATGGTCAAGAACGAAAACGCGCTATTTGCTAGTAACTTACCACCTTCAATCACCGCGCCTGGGACTGGTAAATTCACATTGACACCTGACGCAACGAGTTTATCTAACTCTTTAAGTGCCAGTGTCGCTGAAAACTCTTGCCAATCTGCTGCACGCAATTTTTCATTTGGCAGCTCACCTTCCCAGCTAGCTTTATGCCAAGCTCGTTCAGCTACGGTAAGTAAGCGCGGAAATATCATCGCCATCACCTGCTCTTCCGTGCGGATTGTTTCTGTCCATACCTGCCCTTGCATACCTAAAATATTGTGCGGCTTTTCTAATTTAGGTAAAGGTCGGCCAACTAGCGCTTCAAGGTTGTCAATTGCTTCACCATTACGTGTGAAATCAGCATTGGCATATACATCATCAGGCATATAGCCGAATGCTTTCTTAGTATCGGTGTATCTTGCAGCCCAATAGTACCCACGCTCTTCAGGATGTGCCTCATACGGGTGATCGAAGTAAAGATGCGTACCATGAGATAGTACAACTTGATATCCATCATTGGCTAAACGATATGCCCTATCTGCCACACCCCATTCCCAGATGTTATCCCACACATTGGCAGTAAACACTTGATTTGGAAACTCATCACGCTTAAATGGATTCACTCTGTCATACATTAAGCCATCTTCCCACGCACCTGGTGCGATACCACGCTTGGCAAAGATCTTTGCGATGCGTTGCGTAAAATAGGGCTTTAAATCCGCAGGGCCAGCAATGCCGTTGTTAGCGTCTTTGAACAGTACATCACAAGCAGGTGACTGGGTCCAAGAGCCCGCGCCAACTTCATCACCACCAAAGTGTAAATTCTCCAGTCGGGTGCCTGCTTCACGATACATACCTTGCAATTCATAAGTCACTTTTTCTATGAATGCGTAAGTAGAATCCATACAGACATTGAATGAATTATCTGTGTAATTTTGAACAGTTAAGTACTCAGACTTATCGTCAGGATCGCTTAATAAGAAAGCACGTGCTTCAGCTTCTTTACCCTGCTCCATTAACGTGTGATATCTCGCTTCCATCGCAATAATAGCTGCTCGAGCGTGACCTGGTCCCTCTATCTCTGGAATTATGTCGATATGCCTCGCTTTAGCAAATTTGAGGAGTTCGACGAAATCTTCTCGCGATAAATAGCCGTTGCCTGATCCTGACTTAAATGGACCTGTGCCTAGTTGGGTTAGCAAACATTGACGCTCTTCTAAGTCAAAACAGCGATATCCGCCTATTTCTGACAACTCAGGTAAACCCGGGATCTCTAATCGCCAGCCTTCATCATCAGAAAAGTGCCAATGAAACTTATTGAGTTTATAACGTGCCATTTGCTCAACAAGTTTAAATAATGCGTCTTTGCCGTGGTAGTTTCGCGCATTATCATAATGCATACCTCGCCAGTCATATCTCGGCGTGTCTTCAATTTCAACGTTTGGTGCAGTTACCCCGCCGTTCGACTCTTTTGAGAGCAATGCCAACAGACTTTGTATGCCATAAAATACACCAGCATTATCAACACCGACAATCTCAATTTTATCGTCATCAATTTCTAGTTTGTAGCTCCCAGAACGACTTTCATAACGTCCCTGCTCTGATTCAACTTTCAAATAGATAGTTGGAGATTCACCAGCTGGAATGTGATCTGCTTTGGCATCTAATTTTAATCCAAATTCAGAAAGATCCTCTTGGAAAACACTCACTTCTGACTTCAGTCGGCCCGCAAACCTAATTTGCCACTGCCCGTTCAATTCAGCAACACCACGATTAAAGTCGACATTCTGAGGTTTAGGGATAATTCGCTTTAGTGCCGCTTCTCTATTTACTTTGACACTATGCTGATTGTGCTCATAACGCCAAGCTGCATTAGCTATCGGAGAATAATCAAGCGGCTCATTATGTCTTTTTAGCTGATTATCACGCTCGATGGGGGCTACAAAAGCCTGCATGTCTTCAGTATCAGTATTAGCAAACACGACTGGTAGTGATTGACCTGAAACAATAAATGATCGAGGCATAAAATCCGTATAAGCGGCAATCCACGCGCCAGCCTCAAATTCGATCTTCAGCGAGCCATTTGCAGCTAACCCCGCAAATTCCGGTGTAGGAACAAAGCGGTGTAAGTCTCCATTGACATGTTCAATACGCAAACCTGCTGACGCCAAGGTCTTAATTTTTCTCACCGAATGCACATAAATCTGCCAATCGCTTTCACCTTTAGGTAGTGCGATTTTCGAGTTGTTTTTTAAAGAGATGGAGCCAATAAAACTGCCTGCACCACCATGAAAGTTATTTTCAACCGCGAAAGTGAGTTGCGTGTCTTTAGCAAAGGCATCAAGCTGTGATTGAGAAAGCATTGCGCTCGCCCCCCACGAGGACGTGATCAGGGTCGTCGCAAACATATGCGCCAGCATGTTTTTTCGTAGATTCATATTCGCTCCTAAAGGCTATTCCTTGAAACCACATTCTAGCAAAAGCTACTCGTCGCTGCCGCGCATACTGAATTATACGACTTTATGGTATAGCGTTACTGCAGACGATTGACGCGACTCAAGGGAATAATACTAACCAACTTATTGTTAGCTTTTCATCATATCGAAGAAAAAATGACAGCGCTATCAAATTTTATAAAAGCCCGTTTATTCCACAAAAAAACCCGCTCAAGATTTACTAGGAGCGGGCTTTTGTTAACGTGTACTTAGTATTACCAGATCTTTACTCGTTCCTCTGGCTTTATGTACATACCGTCACCTTCTTTCACATCAAAGGCTTCATGAAACTGCGGCATATTAGATAAAATACCGATCACGCGATATTCACTTGGCGAGTGAGAGTCTGTCATTAAGCGGTTTCTGAGCTCTTCGTCACGGTATTCTCTGCGCCAAATCTGCCCCCAGCCCATAAAGAATCGCTGTGAGCCGGTATACCCATCAATTTCAGGGGCCTCTTTGCCTTGCAAAGACAATTTATAGGCTTTATAGGCAACGGTTAAACCACCTAAATCACCAATGTTTTCACCGAGAGTCAGTTCACCATTAACATGGGCATCATCGAAAGGCTTATAACCATTGAACTGATCAATGAGTTGTTTTCCGCGGGCCTCAAACTGAGATAAATCACTATCACTCCACCAGTTTCTTAAATTTCCATCGCCATCATACTTAGCGCCTTGGTCATCAAAGCCGTGGCCAATTTCGTGTCCAATTACTGCGCCAATCGCACCATAATTTACGGCATCATCCGCTTCTAAGTTAAAAAATGGCGGCTGTAAAATAGCAGCAGGAAAAACGATTTCATTATTTACTGGGTTGTAATATGCGTTCACTGTTTGCGGCGTCATGTACCACCTTGAACGATCTACAGGCTTGCCAACTTCATCGATCATTGCTTGATATGACCACTGGTTGTAACGAACATAGTTACCCACCAAGTCATCGGCATTAATTTCCAGTTTAGAGTAGTCACGCCACTTGTCTGGATAACCGATTTTCGGAGTAAATTTTTTGAGCTTCGCTTTTGCAGCAACTTTTGTCTCTGCACTCATCCAATCTAAGTCATCAATCGACTTATCGAAACCAAGGATCAAATTGTCAACCATTTCACGCATTCGAGCTTTGGCCTCTGGCGGAAAGTGCTCTTTGACATAAATTTTGCCGAGTAGCTCTCCTAGCACATCATTGCTGGCATCTGCTGCTTTTTTCCACATCGGCGATTGTGCTTCCAAACCGCGTAAAGTCTTTCCATAAAAGTCAAAGTGTAAATCCACCAACTTGCGTTCAAGTAAATCTGCAAAATTACTTACAAAATGGAAAGTCAAATATGCGCGCCATACTTCAACGTCAGTGTTTTGAATGATGTTTGATAATTGGCTAAAATAGGAAGGTTGAGAGACAACCAACTCCTCAATTTTAATACCCAGTGCATCGAAATAATCCGCGACATCAAACCCAGCCATTTGTTGGTTTAGTTCACCGACTTTAAGTTTATTATATGTTTTTGATGCATCACGACTATCAACACGACTCCATTGCGCCTGTGCTATTTTCGTCTCAAGCTCTAATATCTGCTTAGCGGCTTGTTCAGACTGCTGCTCATTGTATCCAAACTCAAATAAAATATTGGTAATATAATTTTGATATGCCGCTTTTGTTTTACTGAATTTCTCAGATTCTGTCAGGTAAAAATCCCTATCAGGTAACCCTAAGCCAGCTTGGTACAGATACAAAGTGTTAATGGTAGAGTTTTTTGCATCGTTGTGAACATACCAAGAAAAAGGAGTCGTGCCACCTTGCAATTGCAATTTGGCAATCAATGCCGGTAACTGAGACTTATTTTTTAAGGCTTTTATCGGTTCTAAATATTCATCAAGCGCCGAAACACCTATTTCTTCTCGCGCGAGCTCATCTATATAACTTTTATAAAATGCACCCAATTTGTATTCGTCGCTTCCCGGAGCTGCCGAAGGGTTGTTGGCAGCACTTTCTAAGATCACCTTGAGTGCAGCCTTTGATTTCTCATTTAGCTCAGTAAAAGATCCGTAATTTGATTTATCAGCAGGGATTTCAGTTCTTTCAAACCACTTACCATTCACATGCCTATAAAAGTCATCTTGAGGACGAACGGATGAGTCTATATTTTCGAGCTCAATGCCCGAAATTAACGTTTGTTGCTGTACGATTTCTTGAGTTTGCTCTGTTTGTGGCTGCTCACTACAGCCAACAAGGCCCAGTGCCAGGGCCACACCAATTGCCGCGAATGTTTTACGCATATATGTCGGCTCCTTTTAAATCATATATGAATCATACCTTGCAGCAATACAGATTAAAATCCAAGGCACTTAATTCATTTGTAACTGCTTATTTTGACGTTGCCAAAGCATCAATAATGGCCACATTAGCTGATGGAAAATCAAGGGCTTTAAGCTGTTCAAAGTTGACCCATTGACTTGGTTGCCCTTCTAGCCCTGTGGCTTCACCAGAGAACGCTTTCACGACATGTACAACAAGACAGACTTGCTTATCACCATAATCATGCTCAATAGTAATTAAGTGCTCCGAGCGTTCAACTTGAATACCTATTTCCTCGGCGAGCTCTCTTGAAAGCGCCTGCTCAACACTTTCATTGTCTTCCACTTTTCCACCCGGAAACTCCCAGAGTCCACCTTGGTGTTGCTCATCACTTCGCTTACAGACAAAGTACTGTGCTTGTTTTTCAATCACACCAACTGCAACATTGACTACTTTTTTAGTCATCTTTTTACCCCATAAAAAAAGCGACCTTTAGGCCGCTTTTGTATTAATTTCAGTGTACGCCTAGCTTAGTTTACCGCAACACTGTTTATATTTCTTACCTGAACCGCACGGACACGGCTCATTGCGGCCAACTTTAGGTTCCGCTCTCGCAGCAACCGCTGCGCCTTGCGGAGCCTCACCGCCGACTTTTTCAGCTTCTTCATGCTGATATTGTCTTGGCATTTGTTCGCTACGACGATGCTGCTCTTCAACTTTCTCAACATCTTCTTCGGCGCGCACCTGTACTTTGCTCAGTACACCAACCACATCAACTTTAAGCGTTTCAAGCATATTAGAGAACAGTTCAAATGACTCACGTTTATACTCTTGCTTAGGGTTTTTCTGTGCATAACCACGTAGGTGAATACCTTGACGCAGGTGATCCATTGCAGCCAAGTGATCCTTCCAATGTTGATCCAAGCTTTGTAGCATGACTGCTTTTTCAAAATGACGCAGTACTTCAACACCAACTTGTTCTTCTTTTTGCTTGTATGCAGCTTCGGCCTCTTCGATGATACGCTCACGTAGTGACTCTTCATACAATTTGCTGTCTTCTTCAAGCCATTTACCAATTGGTAAGTCCAACAGTAGGTCGGCTTTTAAGCGCTCTTCTAAACCTGGGATATCCCACATTTCAGCCAAGCTTTGCGGTGGAATAAAGCGGTCAATCGTGCCATTGAGTACATCGCTACGAATAGCGTTCACTGTTTCTGAGATATCGCCTTCTTCCAGTAGCTCGTTACGCTGCTCATAAACAACTCGACGCTGATCGTTTGCTACATCATCGTACTCTAGTAACTGTTTACGAATATCAAAGTTACGCGCTTCCACTTTGCGTTGTGCGTTTTCTATTGCTCGGTTTACCCATGGGTGCTCAATTGCTTCGCCGCGTTGCATACCTAGTTTGCGCATCATTGTTGTCATACGCTCACCAGCAAAAATACGCATTAATGCATCATCCATAGACAGGTAAAAACGGCTTGAACCTGCATCCCCTTGGCGACCAGAACGACCACGTAGCTGATTATCAATACGTCGTGATTCATGGCGCTCGGTACCAATGATATGTAAACCACCGGCGTCTAGTACTTTATCGTGAAGCTCTTTCCATTTTGCTTTAGCCTCTGATATTTGCTCTTCACTTGGGTTGTCAATTTTTGCAATATCATTTTGCCAGTTACCACCTAGTACGATATCCGTACCACGGCCCGCCATGTTTGTAGCGATTGTAACATTCCCCGGTAAACCAGCATCAGCGATGATGTCAGCTTCTTGCGCATGGAACTTAGCATTAAGGACATTGTGCTCAATCTTTTCTTTACGTAAAAAGTGAGATAGATATTCAGAACTTTCAATTGAAATAGTACCAACAAGAACAGGCTGTCCTCGCTTTTGGCAGTCTCTAATATCGGCCAAAATTGCTTCAAACTTTTCTTCTTGAGTCAGGTAAACCAAATCTGCACGATCATCACGTATCATCGGCTTATTGGTAGGGATAACTACAGTATCTAAGCCATAGATTGACTGAAATTCAAATGCTTCAGTATCTGCTGTACCCGTCATGCCCGATAGTTTGTCATATAGACGGAAGTAATTTTGGAATGTGATCGAAGCAAGAGTTTGGTTTTCATTTTGAATACGAACCCCCTCTTTGGCTTCTACAGCTTGGTGTAGACCTTCTGACCAGCGACGGCCTTCCATTGTACGGCCCGTGTGTTCATCAACAATAATAACTTCATTATCTTTAACCACATAGTCGACATCTTTTTGATACAACTTATGTGCACGTAGCGCCGCATAAATATGGCTTAATAACGTGATGTTACCTGCTGAATACAAAGAATCGTCTTCTTCAATCAAACTGTGCTTAATCAACAGTTCTTCGACTTTAACCTGACCACGCTCGGTTAAATGGGCCTGCTTTGATTTTTCATCAATTGTGTAATCACCATCGCCTTCAACGCCTTCTTCATCTTCTTTTTCTTGTTGAATAAGCTCAGGGACGATTTTGTTGATCTGGGTATAAAGTTCAGAGCTGTCTTCTGCCGGACCTGAAATGATCAGCGGTGTTCTTGCCTCATCAATTAAGATCGAGTCAACTTCATCCACAACCGCATAATGCAATGGGCGCTGTACACGTTCTTCAATGCTAAACGCCATGTTATCACGCAGATAATCGAAGCCAAACTCATTGTTTGTACCGTACGTGATATCAGCTGCATAAGCTTCTTTTTTCTGTGCAGGCATCATACCTGGAATATTACAGCCTACACTCAGGCCTAAAAACTCAAATAACGGGCGGTTATTTTCAGCATCACGCTTTGCCAGATAATCATTCACGGTGATCACGTGGACACCTTTACCTGTTAAACCATTAAGGTATGCAGGCAAGGTTGCTGTCAGTGTTTTACCTTCACCAGTACGCATCTCAGAAATACGGCCTTGATGCAAAACCATACCACCTATCATTTGCACGTCAAAATGACGCATTTCAAAGACGCGTTTTGAGGCCTCACGAACAGTAGCGAATGCTTCAGGAAGTAATTCGTCTAAGCTGGTTCCTTGCTCAAATCTTTGTCTAAACTCTGCTGTTTTTGCTTTTAGTTGTTCATCAGATAGCTTGCTATACTGCTCTTCCAAAGCATTAACTAAAGCGACCGTTTTGCGTAAATTTTTGATCATCCGGTCGTTACGGCTACCAAAAATCTTGGTAAAAATTTTAGTTATCATGTTTAAACCATTTCAATCTTATGTTTGTAAGCCCGTGCATTCGCGTATTCCCAAAAGGCTTACTAAGTCCTGTTGGCGACAAAGTCGAATTTGTGCTGTGTGCCGAGTTAATTTTATACCCTATCATACCAGACTATGCGCATCTGCAAACCACCTAAGCGAAAACTGTTCCTATTTAATAACATGTCTATCGCAAGGGGGGTTCAGAATACACGTAATTACGCATATGGTCACTCTATAATATCCTTCGGATATGACGGTATTGTTTGTCATTTATGCAGATATGGGGATAGCTGCTCTAAACTTCAAGTCGAATATACAGAACAAGACTGCCCTATATTAGATATCGACATTTCGAATGCGACTAAGCATTACCCTAGCGTAAAATTAAGGTAAAATAGAGCAGGTGGAAATATTGCAATGGCCTTTGCTAGGTGTAATGTTAAATAAGCGCAAACTATATACTATATAGAGGAGACGGTATGGCTAAAAATAGATTTGACCCTAAATCGCTCTCTGAGTTGGCACCTAAGTGGTCTAACAAATTATCCAACTATGTCGAAAAAGCGCAAGATATTGCAGCGTTACAAGCACCTTTGAATAAGGCATTGGGACCAATTCTGAGTAAAAAGTGTCGTGTTTCTAATTATAGTCAAGGTACTTTACACATCGAAGCAGCTTCCGCAACATTGGCTACTCGCCTTGGTTATCTCAAAATGGAAATCTTGTCGGAATTCAGACAATCAGGCTTTCATGATTGCAGCCAAGTGAAAATCACCGCCACCCCAGAAGCTCAACAACGGTTATCAAAACGTGTCGTCGAGTCTAAAAAGCCCGCCTCCCAACAACACCGTTTGAGTGAATCTACTGCGCAGCAACTCACAATGCTGGCCGACGCAGCTCCTGCTGGGCTTAAAGAAAAACTTTTAAAATTGGCAAAACACGCCAACAAATAATTGCTGAAGCAATCTAAAAAAAATGACGCTTTCGCGTCATTTTTTTATGCTGTTGCTGTTTGTTGTCCAGCTTCCAAACCAGGTGCTGGCATGGTAACAGGCTCGTCAAAGCTAACCCACTCCCACGCTTGTTCATTTGCCATGACCTCGCGCAGTAGTTTATTGTTTAAACCGTGACCAGATTTATAACATGTCACTTTGCCTAAAATGTTGTGACCCGTCATAAACAAATCACCCACACAGTCTAATATTTTGTGCTTTACAAACTCATCTTTGTAACGCAGACCATTTGGGTTTAGCACTTTAAAGTCATCTAATACAACAGCGTTATCCATGCTCCCGCCAAGCGCTAGGTTATTGGCATGCATATACTCAATATCTTTCATAAAACCGAAAGTACGCGCTCGACTAATTTCTTGCGTGAAGCTTTGTGCAGTAATATCCAGACCAATGCGTTGACGACTTGCATTAATTGCAGGGTGATCAAATGCAATTTCAAAATCGATATGGAACCCGTCATACGGCTCGATTTCAGCCCATTTGTCACCGTCTTCAACACGTACAGTTTCTTTGATACGAATAAATCGTTTCGCTACATTTAACTCAGCAATACCGCCTTTTTGGATCAAATATATAAATGGTAATGCACTACCATCCATAATTGGTACTTCGGCACTGTCTAGTTCAACGATAAGATTATCGATACCTAAAGCTGCGACCGCCGCAATTAAATGCTCAGTCGTAGAAAGGCGAACACCATCTTTATTAGTTAAACAAGTACACAATTGCGTATCACCCACAGCTTCAGGAGTTGTCTCGAAATCGACAACAGGGTCTAGATCTACGCGACGAAATACAATACCAGTATTTGCGCTCGCAGGTCGGAGAGTGATCGTGACCTTTTCACCTTTGTGTAAACCTACACCTGTGGCTTTAACAACTTCTGCAATTGTACGTTGTTTAATCATATATTCGCCCACTTTAAGTTAGATAGACCGCGGAGTGTATCACATATAACACCCCTTGCCAATCGGTCATTTTTTATCCTAGTCTGACTGCTTTCTCAAAAACGCTGGGATATCGAAATAGTCACCTTTTTCTTTTTCACCAGTTTCTTTTGGTTGCTCAGTCGTTTTAATTGTCTCTTTGGTCTGTATTGTGTTGGGCTCTGCGCTAAACCCTGCACCTGTATCACTGCTAGGCTGTGATTCAACAGGCTTATTGCCCGCACCGCCAAAGCTTGGCACAAAGTCATCGTTAGTATGACTTGGGCCATGAGTCCCAGTTGCAGCTTGTCCAGCAAGACCTTGAATGCCTTTATCGACAATGCCAAACTGAGGTTTACGTTCGCCACCAAGGCCCGTGGCCACAACAGTAACGCGTAATTCGTCACTCATTTCAGGATCAATAACTGCACCTACCACCACTGTTGCATTTTCAGACGCCAGTGCCTTGACGTGGTTACCCACCACTTCAAACTCTTCAATGGTGATATCCATACCAGCGGTAATATTAACCAAAATACCTTTTGCACCTGTCAAATCCACATCTTCAAGCAGCGGGCTTGAAATAGCAGCTTCAGCAGCTTCTTGTGCGCGATCTGGACCAGATGCTGCTGCGGTACCCATCATGGCAGTACCCATTGCCGACATTACCGTTCTTACATCAGCAAAGTCGACGTTAATCAGACCTGAACGGGTAATTAATTCTGCAATACCTTGCACCGCGCCATAAAGAACATCGTTAGCTTTTGCAAATGCGTCTAATAATGTAGTCCCTTTGCCAAGTACTTTCAGTAACTTGTTGTTAGGAATTGTAATAAGTGAATCTACAATTTCAGACAACTCTCCGATCCCATGATCGGCTGCTGCCATACGCTTTTTACCTTCCAAGTCAAAAGGACGCGTAACAACGGCAACGGTCAAAATCCCCAGCTCTTTGGCGACACGCGCAACCACAGGTGCAGCACCAGTACCTGTACCGCCACCCATACCTGCGGCGATAAAGACCATATCAGCACCTTCGAGGCTCGCTTTAATCGTTTCAACGTCTTCTTCAGCTGCACTTTTACCAACTTCTGGGTTAGCACCTGCCCCTAAGCCTTGCGTAATTTGCGTACCAAGCTGGACAGTGACATCCGCAGATGACTTTCTTAACGCTTGCGCGTCAGTGTTGGCAACAATGAAGCGTACACCTTCTATTTCTTGCTTTACCATGTGCTCAACGGCGTTGCCACCGCCGCCGCCAACACCAATTACTTTAATTACGGCTTCTTCGCCGTGTTGCTCCATAATATCAAACATCTTCACTCTCCGACTTGAGCTTTAAAACTCACCTTGAAACCATTTAGTTACTCGGCTCCACCAACCTTCTTCGGCATCTACTTTCGCCTTTTGTGCATTTTTGGCTTGCAGCGTACGGCCGTATTGTAACAAACCTACCGCTGTTGCATATGCCGGATCATCAACATAATCTGTTAATCCTGTGATCCCAACAGGCTTTCCTATCCTTACGGGCATTTGAAAGATGTCTTCTGCAACTTCCAAAGCCCCTTTCATTTTGGCGCTGCCACCGGTCATGACAACACCTGCCGCAATTTGGTCTTCAAAACCAGAGCGACGAATTTCTTCTTGAACTAACTCAAACAGCTCTCTAAATCTCGGCTCAACTACCTCAGATAAGGTATGACGAGACATGATCCGAGAGGGCCGTCCGCCTACGCTTGGCACTTCAATTGTTTCTTCAACACTGGCCATTTGACTGCTAGCAAACGCGTATTGTACCTTCAAAGACTCAGCATGTGAGAGTGGCGTTCTAAATATTTTTGCAATATCTCCGGTAACTTGGTTACCGGCAACAGGAATTACTGCCGTATGACGCAGCGCGCCATTTACATAAATGGCAATATCCATAGTACCGCCACCGATATCTACTACAGCAGCCCCCAGCTCTTTTTCATCTTCTGTCAAAACTGAGTAACAAGAAGCTAAAGCTGTAAAAGTGAGCTGATCAACTTCAAGCCCGCATCGCTCTACGCACTTTTCTATATTCTTAGCCATGTCATTGGAGCAAGTAATAATATGTGCTTTCGCTTCCATCCTTACTCCACTCATACCAAGCGGGTTTTTGATCCCCTCTTGCATATCAATGCTGTACTCTTGCGGCAACGAATGCAGCATTTTGCGCTCTGCCGAAATAGGCACAGACCGAGCAATATGGATAACATTTGCAATATCATCATCTGTGACTTCTGTGTTATTAATTGCAACTACACCACTTTCGTTTTGGCATTGAATATGTTTACCCGAAATACCCAGATACACCGAGCTAATTCTGCAATCTGCCATTAATTCGGCTTCATCAATTGCACGTTTAATCGAATCAGATACCAAATTAAGATCGTTGACTCCGCCCTTATCCATACCGTGCGCAACTTGGTTACCAACGCCAACAATACTTAATTGATTATCGGATGTGATCTCACCGACGGTAGCAACTACTTTTGCAGTACCTACATCGAGTCCTATCACTAAGTTTCTTTCTGCTGACTTGGTCATGCTTTACTCTTTTCTTTTTTCTCATGTACCTGGGGGTATCTCCAACTTACCGCCAGCCCTGTATCATAACGCAAATCGATCACATCAAGCAGTGCACCTTCGGGTCTTTTTAAAAGCGGATACACGTCAATGAATCTTTGCACTCTCTTTGCTTTTTCTTCTCTGCCTAAATTTAGTTCGATGCCATTTTTTAACCATAACTGCCAAGCAAACCGCTCGGAAAGCGCCAAACTAGTCAACTCGAATGAATTGACTGCCAACATGGCCTTCAATTGCAAAAACGTTTCCCAAGCTTCACCTTCACTTCCCTCGGGGCCATACAACTGAGGTAAGTTAGTAGATAACTTAGTGCTATTAGCTTGAAATATGACGCCATCCGCATTTAGTAGTGAATCACTATTCCAAAATGCGACGGGTTTATGCTCAACAACATAAACCTGAATTGTGTCAGGCCACTGCTTACGCACAGACACAGATGCAACCCAAGGTAAATCCTTAACGGCAGCCTGAACCGCTTTCACATTTAATTGAAAAAAGCTGGTTAAGTCTGTTCGTTTTATCGCTTCAACAATGTCGTGTTCCTCAGTGTAAAAAGGATCTCCCAACACGGTTAACGTTTTAATCTGCGCATCTCGGTGCTCGACCAACCAGTCGCTGACCCAAAACACACTGCGCACTAAAAAAAACAACACACCTAGAAAAAAGCCAACACCAAGTATCGCAGACCAATTCAATCTGCCGACTTTCGTAAACGCTTTTTTCATATTTGGGCGCATATTATAACGTTTGCTCTAAAATGCGAACGACTAACTGTTCAAAGCTAATATCTTGTGCTTTTGCCGCCTTAGGTACCAAAGAAGTCTCCGTCATGCCTGGTACAGTATTTACTTCAAGTAAATAAAACTGTCCATTTGCATCTTGCATTGCATCAACACGCCCCCAACCGCTAGCACCAACCAACTCGAATGCATGTAACGACATCACTTGCAATTGCTCAGTATAAGCGGGTGTTAACTCTGCTGGGCATATGTATTCTGTTGTCGTTTCTTTATACTTTGCTTGATAATCGTAAAACCCACGTGGAGTACGCATCTCAATAACAGGCAACGGTTGCCCATCTAAGATAGCAACTGTAAATTCTCGCCCTTCTATCCACTGTTCTACTAGCACTTGATTATCAAACTTAAACGCTGCATTCAAAGCTTCTATTAATGATGTTTCATCGTGTGCCTTCGCCATACCAACGCTCGACCCTTCGTGGCTCGGCTTTACCATGACTTGACCTAATTCTTTAATAATAGCTTTGGCATCATAGCCACTATGTTTATCAACAACCGCATATTTTGCCGTGCTCAACTTAGCCGATTCAAATAGATGCTTGCAACGAATTTTATCCATTGCCAATGCACTTCCCAGTACACCGCTACCAGTGTAAGGGATGCCCATAAACTCAAGAGCACCTTGCACTGTACCATCCTCACCACCTCTGCCGTGCAAAGCGATAAAAACACGCTTTACATTGAGCGCGGTTAGTTCCGAGATATTGCGCTGTGCAGGATCAAAGGCGATCACATCAACCCCTTGGCTTTTTAGTGCTGCGACAATCGCATTACCTGAGGCCAAAGAGACTTCTCGTTCAGCTGAACTACCGCCTAGTAAAACAGCAACCTTTCCAAATTTACTCATTAACTCTCCGCTCTTAACTTTTGCTTGGATAGTTCTGTCGCGGCTAATTGCTTCACGATCTGACCTATGTTACCTGCACCTTGAGTGATCACTAAATCATTGTCTTCTATCACATCCGCCAACACAGTCATCAATTCTTCGTGCTGGGCCACATGGATAGGTTCAACTCCTCGCTGACGTAAACTCCTGCACAAAGCTTTACTATCTGCACCAACAATGGTCGATTCACCAGCAGCATAGACATCTAATAAGATCAATTGATCAACTTCCGCGAGCACTTTAACAAACTCTTCATAAAGATCACGAGTACGCGTATATCTATGTGGTTGATACAGCATTACTAACCGCTTATCAGGCCAACCGGCACGCGCAGCTTCAATTGTCACAGCCACCTCAGATGGATGATGACCATAATCATCGACTAACATCACTTCACCAGAATCATTTGTAAACGTACCGTAGTGCTGGAAGCGTCGCCCGATACCTGCAAACTCTTTTAAAGCAACTTGGATAGCACTGCTATCAATATCGTGATCTTTTGCTATTGCGATGGCAGCCGTCGCATTAAGTGCATTGTGTTTACCTGGCATATTTAGCGTGATCTCAACGCTTGAACCAGATTTATGCAATACCGTGAAGCTGCAACTCTCCACGTTTTGCACATAGTCGGTCATTCGATAATCCGCATCTTCGCTCTCACCATAAGTAATTGTTGGCCTTGCAAATCGTGGCAACAGCTCTCTAACCACTGGCGAATCAATACACACAACTGCCAATCCGTAAAACGGTAAGTTATGAATAAAATCAACGTAGGTATCTTTGAGCTTTTCAAAATCACCACCATACGTATCCATATGATCTGCTTCAATATTGGTGATCACGGAAGCCATTGGTTGTAAATGCAAAAAAGAAGCATCACTCTCATCAGCTTCGGCAATGAGTACGTCGCTACTGCCCACTTTAGCGTTACTTCCTGCGCTATTTAGCAACCCACCAATAATAAATGTTGGATCTAACTTAGCTTCAGCAAAAATACTTGCGACTAGGCTAGTTGTTGTTGTTTTTCCGTGAGTACCAGCCACCGCAATTCCGTGCCTAAAACGCATTAACTCAGCGAGCATTTCAGCACGCCTTACAACCGGAATACGTGCCTGCTGAGCGGCCATGATCTCAGGGTTGTTTGTATCAATTGCACTGGAGACCACCACCACATCAGCATCAGTTACATTAGCCGCATCGTGACCTATAAAAATCTCAGCACCAATTTTTAACAGCCTTTCTGTCATCGCATTTTGTGCAATGTCTGAGCCTGTGATCCGGTACCCTTCATACGCCAACACTTCTGCTATACCGCCCATACCAGCACCACCTATTCCAATAAAGTGAATGGTGTTGATTCGTCTCATAGCACGGCGATATTTATTTTCTTTCACAACTTTCTCTTCGATTAGTAACTTCTTTAATTATTTCAACCACTGAACTTGTGGCATCAAGTTGCGCGCACGCTTTGGCGCGCAATGCTTTTTCTTCAATTAAGTGTGGCTCGGCAAAAAATGGCTCTAACAGTGAAACCATATTTGACATATTCAGCTCAGACTGAGGAACCATTAGGGCAGCTTGTTCATCCACTAAAGCGCGAGCGTTTAATGTCTGGTGATCATCTACAGCGTGAGGCAGTGGCACAAAAACGGCCATTTTTCCTGCCGCCGCAACTTCACTAACAGTCAAAGCGCCCGCGCGGCAAATTATAATATCAGCCCACTCATAAGCCTGATCCATATTTTCGATAAACTCAGTGACTTTACAGTCAAACGATTGACCTTCATAGCGCTTGGCTACGCCGTCACCATGCCCTTTACCTGACTGATGCCAAACAGCTAACGATGCTTGGTTATTCTCATTGAGAGATGAAAAGACGTCAGGTAATGTGTCGTTTAATGCTTTTGCCCCCAAAGAACCACCAACCACTAGGCAATTCACTTGCTGTGTAATCGGTTTAGACTGAATCTGGGTCACCGAATCTCTTATTGGATTACCTACAATATCACACGCCCTATCCGCAAACGCACCATGAAAGGCGCACAATACACGCGTAGCCAACTTGGCTAATAGTTTATTGCTAAAACCAGCCACCGCATTTTGCTCGTGGATGATAAGTGGTACTCCTAACATTTTTGCTGCGATCCCAACAGGCCCAGTTACATAACCCCCCATCGTAAGCACAGCATCTGGTTTATGGGTTTTGAGTATATTTCTCGCTGCAATGATGGCTTTAAGGATCATAAAAGGGGCCTTTAACAGGCGTTTTAAACCATTGCCTCTCAACCCTTTTACCTTAATAAAGTCAATATCAAAGCCATGACTAGGTACAACCTGAGCTTCCATTCTATCCTCAGTACCAACCCAAGAAACTTCCCAGCCAAGTTGTTTCAATTTTTCTGCGACAGCGATACCCGGGAAAATGTGCCCACCTGTACCACCAGCAGCAACCAATAATCGCCTACTCATCGCTTACCACCTCTTGAAGTTGCCTGCCTCGTAGACATTTTGGTTTCGAAATCTATTCGTTGCAGCAATCCTGCAGCAATTGTCATGACCAATAAACTTGAGCCACCATAAGATACAAATGGCAAAGTGAGTCCTTTCGTTGGCAACATACCTGCACTCGCTCCGACATTGACTAATGTCTGAAACGCAAACCAAATTCCTATTCCGAGGGCTAAATATCCTTCATATTCTTTTTGCGACTTGAGTGCTTGTTGGCCGATGACCAAAGCACGAAAGACCAACATACCCAACATAAATAACACACAAACAACACCCAAAAAGCCCAGTTCTTCGGCAATTACTGCAAAAATGAAGTCGTTATGCGCTTCGGGTAAATACTGTAGTTTTTGCACACTGTTACCAAGCCCTTGACCAAACCAGCCGCCTTGTCCATAAGCCATCAAAGACTGAACAAGCTGATATCCCTTACCAAATGGATCTTTCCAGGGCTCTAAAAATCCTACCACCCTTGCCATTCGATAAGGTTCAAAAATGATCAGCATAATCACCAAGAAAATGCCGGTGAGCATGAGCACAAAAAATTGCCAGAGCTTTGCACCAGCTAAAAACAGTAAACCAACTGTGGTGACGAAGATCACAACAACCGTGCCTAAGTCTGGCTGCATCAGTATTAAAAAGGCATAAACCGCAAACACCACAATAGGTTTTGCAAACCCTTTTATGTTTTCTTGCACCTCATCTCGTTTACGAACCAAATAGCCCGCGATATAACTTATAAAATAAAGCTTTGCTACTTCCGCTGCTTGCACACCAACGGGTCCAATTGGGATCCAACGTTTAGCTCCGTTCACCTCTCGACCAACGATTAAAACCAAGATCAACAGCACCACCCCAAAGAGCAACAAATAAGGATTAAAGCGTTTCCACCAAGCCATGGATACAGACGTACTTAACCAAAAAAGCACCATTCCCATAATCAAAAACATGCCGTGACGCACAATGATATGATAAGGGTTATCGTACAGCCTTTCCGCAACAGGCATAGAGGCACTGGTGACCATCACAAACCCGACCCCGATTAAACACAACATTGCATATAACAATGGTAAATCAAACAAGGTATCTGCTTTGCTCGATTTAAATATGCCTTTTAGGTTGATGGTCGCAATCATTTACAACTCCCCAACCCATTTGCAAAACTCATCACCACGAGCCATATAATTTGGATACATATCAATGCTTGCACACGCCGGGGCTAGTAATACGATATCGCCAGCTTGCGCTTGCTGACTTGCCCCAATAACTGCATCTTTTAATGAACCAACCAAGTGACTATGAGTATGCATCGAAGAAAACAGAGCCGCATCTTTGCCAAAACAGTAAATTGCCCTGCAATAGCTTTGAATTGGTGCAGCCAATGGAGA
The DNA here is from genome assembly GCF_001625565.1 of Pseudoalteromonas luteoviolacea NCIMB 1944. Classification (GTDB taxonomy): domain Bacteria; phylum Pseudomonadota; class Gammaproteobacteria; order Enterobacterales; family Alteromonadaceae; genus Pseudoalteromonas; species Pseudoalteromonas luteoviolacea_F. Next base: position 129,283 of record NZ_AUXS01000015.1, on the reverse strand, counting down.
GACATCAGCCCCTTTTGCATCTCCACCTAAAATTAGAATTATTTTCTGAGCTTCGGCTTGCAAGCTTTCAAGTGCCGTGACCGTTGCGCCGACATTCGTCGCTTTAGAATCGTTAAAATATTTTACCCCGGCTACTTCTGCAATCAGCTGGCAGCGATGTGAAAGCCCACCAAAGCGCGAAAAAGCGTCTTGATAAGCCTGTTTAGTAATTGTAAAAGGTGACAATAATGCCATGACAGCCAAAGCATTAAACTGGTTATGCTTGCCTGATAGCTTTAAGCTATCCACTGTGAAAACGTGTTTGCCATTTATACTAAAAAAGTCGCCCTGCTCAGTCGTTGCAATACAGTAGTCCGCTTTGTGCAAACCAACGCCAACTGAGTGTCTGTGTGCTTGATGGGTTTTTTCATCATCAGCATTGAAAACAAGTAAGTCTGTTTTTTGATAGATGCGCTTTTTCGCCGCGCAATAAGCTTCAAAGTCAGGGTATCGGTCCATGTGATCTTCAGTAATGTTGAGGATCATGGCACTGCGACACTTTAAGTTTTGTGTGGTCTCGAGCTGAAAGCTCGACAATTCCAAAATGACAATATCTAAATCTTGATCAAGTAAGTCCAGCACTGAAGTACCGATATTACCACCCAAACCCACTTTCAATCCCGCTGACTGACAAACCGTTTCTGCTAGGCTTACCACAGTAGATTTTCCATTTGATCCAGTGACGGCAACGACTGGAGCCGTGTTTAGTCGCGCAAAAACCTCGATATCACCGACCACTTCAGCACCGTGCGCTATCGCTTCTACAACATATCTGTCATACAGCGGGATCCCTGGACTAATAATAATTATATCGGTATCAATCAACGCGCCTTCAGCAAGTGGGCCAAACACAGCCTCACATTCTGGAGCATTGTGCGCGAGCCAATCCGCACCTGGTGGAACAGGTCGCGTATCAACTACTTTAGGAAAGATCCCTTGTTGTAACAAAAAGCGCACGGTACCAAGCCCGGATATACCGAGCCCTAGCACTGTGACCTTTTTCTGCTTCAACGTCTCTAAATAATTCATTATCTTATCTTTAAGGTTGCCAAACCAGCCAATACTAAGATGAAGGAGATGATCCAAAAACGCACAATAACACGTGGTTCAGGCCAACCTTTTAGTTCATAGTGATGGTGTATAGGTGCCATTCTAAAAATACGCTGGCCACGTAACTTATATGAACCTACCTGTAAAATGACAGATAAGGCTTCCATTACAAACACCCCTCCCATGATCACTAGTACCAATTCTTGTCTGACTAAAATAGCGATTATTCCAAGAGCTCCACCCAGCGCTAAAGAGCCAACATCACCCATAAATACTTGGGCCGGATAGGTGTTGAACCACAAAAATCCAAGTCCAGCTCCGACGATAGCAGTACAGACAACCACCAGCTCACTGGCCAATGGTATATGAGGAATGTGGAGATAATTTGAGAAGTTTACGTTACCAGTTAAATAAGCAATGATCGCTAAAGCTGCTGCTACCAAAATAGTAGGTACTATTGCCAAACCATCTAAACCATCGGTTAGATTCACCGCATTAGATGTTCCCACAATCACAAAATAGCTCATTACAAGATAAAACAGTCCCAGCTGTGGCAATACATCTTTGAAAAACGGCACAACAAGAGACGTTTCAGCAGCTGAGGTAGTCGTTGAATATAAAAATGCCGCGACGGATATTGCAATAACGGATTGCCAAAAATACTTCCACCTTGCAATCAATCCCTTACTATCTTTACGGATCACTTTTCTGTAATCATCAACAAAACCAACGATACCTAGTGAACCAATCACAAACAATGTGACCCACACGTATTTATTACTCAAATCCCCCCACATTAAGGAGCTGACAAAGATTGCTCCTAGGATCAGCAAACCACCCATTGTGGGTGTGCCTGATTTGGATAGGTGAGACTCAGGACCATCATCTCTTACCGTTTGACCTATCTGCATGCGCTGTAATGCACGGATCAGTTTAGGACCAAAATACAGCGATATAAGTAAGGCGGTTAAAATCCCTAAAATAGCTCGTACTGTCAAATAAGAAAATACGTTAAAACCGCTGTAGTATTGCGTTAAATACTCTGCTAACCAAACTAACATTGTCGGTCCCCACTTTCTGAGTTTGTATGCGCTGAAATCAGATCAGCGACCAATAGCTCCATGCGGGCACTACGCGATCCTTTGACAAGCAGTGTGCACTGCTCTGTCTCGTGTTTAATGAATTGTGAAAGCTCTTCGAGCATATGTTCACGGGTAGAAAAGTGACGATTTGGCGTGTCAAATACTTCGCTTGCATAGCGACTCAACACACCCAGCGTATACACTGCGTCAATACCTTGCTGCTTCGCATATTCACCGACTTCTTTGTGGTAAGCCCGTGCATCTTCACCTAACTCTGCCATGTCTCCCAGTGCCAATACTCGTGTACCAGGCATGTCTTTCAATAACTCTATGGCTGCTTTGACTGAACGTACGTTGGCATTGTATGTGTCATCAACAACACGCAATGAACTGGACACATCAATGACATTGACTCGGCCTTTTACAATTGGCATATCTTTAAGTGCAACGGCGATATCCTCTAACGACGTACCAAAAGGAAGCGTTAAAGAGGCTGCGATCACGGCATTCATCACATTGTGCTTGCCTGGCAGTGCTAACTTTACATTTTGTGACGCATGCGGCGTACAAAGCACAAACTCGGCACATCCAGACTCATCCAGTTGAATGTCTTGAGCCCACACATCCAGTTTACTGTTCATAGAAAAGCGTTGAACTGATTGAGAAGTCAAGTTCTCCTCCCACATGGGGGCGAACTCACTGTCACAGTTTATAATTGCTACACCATCAGACTTTAACCCGCCAAATATTTCTCCTTTGGCTTGACCTATACCTTCAATAGAGCCAAAACCTTCTAAATGAGAAGGAGCAACATTGCACACAACAGCAACATCTGGGTTGGTTAAACCGCTTGTATAGGCTATTTCCCCAATATGATTGGCGCCCAGTTCAATGACAGCATATTCGTCATCTTCCGATAAACGCAGTAAAGTCAAAGGGACACCAATATCATTGTTGAAATTCCCTTTGGTCGCGAGCACTTTGCCACGGCGTGATAATATTGCCGCAGTCATCTCTTTTACCGTGGTTTTTCCCACACTGCCCGTTATTGCGACGGTTTTTGGCGCAACCTGTTTTATAACCGCTTGCCCAAGCTTGCCTAACGCAACACGTGTGTCAGATACCACAAACTGAACAATATCAGCGTCGACACGCTCTGATACAATGACCGCTATAGCACCTTTATTTTTTGCTTCTTCAACAAACTTATGACCATCAAAATTTGCACCTTTGAGCGCTAAAAAGACTTCGTTATCGGTTATTGTTCTTGTATCTGTATTGATATTGGCAACCGCCAAATTCTGCCCACTAAAAGGGGCCTCAAGTACTTCTGCAAGCCAAGAAAAATCCATCTTGATCATGCACTTTCCCCCTGTAAAATTAATTTCACTAAACTTCTATCACAGAAGCTTAATGTCTGGTTTCCTATAATTTGATAGTCTTCATGGCCTTTACCTGCAATCAATACCACGCTGTTTTCATCAGCATGTTCAATCGCATATCTAATGGCTTTTTCTCTATCTGGTTGTGACACAGCATACTGAGGTTCTCTGAGCCCAGCCTTAATGTCACTAATAATTGTGTTAGGGTCTTCACTTCGAGGGTTATCACTGGTAATGATCACCGTATCAGCAAATTGCTCTGCTGCGCGGGCCATCAGTGGCCTTTTTCCTTTGTCACGATCACCGCCACATCCAAACACACAGCTAACCTTGCCCGGCACATGTTGCTGCAAAGCCCGCAGTGTTAATTCCAGCGCTTCAGGGGTGTGCGCATAATCGACAATACAGGTTGGGAATCCGGGTTGATAAAACGCTTGCATGCGACCATCAACAGGCAACAGTTTGGTTGCTGCGGCCTGAAGCTGTTCAAGCGCGTAGCCTTGAATTAATAAAGAAGCGATCGCGGCCGACAAATTATAAATATTAAACTGTCCAAACAAGCCTGTTGTGATCTCAGTATTGCCCCAAGAAGTATTAAGGTTTAGAGAAATTCCATTTTGGTGGCACTGTACGTTATCAAAAAACACATAGTGCTCGTACACATTATCCTGTGGTTGCTTGCCATAAACTACACACTGCTGTGTGTCAAACTCGTCAAGCCACTGCTGCGCATATGCGTCATCGATATTAAGCACTTTAATTTTGGCATTACTCTCGCTAAACAGACGCTTTTTAGCTCGCGCATAATTTTCCATATCACCATGATAATCTAAGTGATCACGACTTAAATTGGTGAAAACAGCAATGTCAAAGTCAACATGTTCAACTCGCCCTTGCACAATACCGTGTGACGACACCTCCATCGCCACCTGCTGGTATTGAGTCTGTAGCTCACTAAATATTTGCTGCAACAATACAGCCGAAGGGGTCGTGTTAGTTAAAGGTGTTAGTCGCTCAGGCTCGCCATAGCCCAACGTTCCTATCACGGCACTCGGTGTACCACACTGCTGTGCTAGGTTCGCAATCATAGCCGTTGTTGTTGACTTTCCATTAGTGCCTGTGACACCAACAACAGTCATTTTTGTACTTGGCTCTTGATAAAATTGAGCTGCAATTTGCGATAAATTTTGCTTTAAATTTGTAACGCGTATGACAGGCACCTCGAAACTGCCTAGGTGTGTACTGTCGTCAACCAAAATACATGTTGCGCCTTGTTTAATTGCTGCGGATATAAATTGTGTACCATCCAATTGGTGTCCAACAACAGCGATAAAGCAATCGCCCACACATATTTCGCGACTGTCTAAACGCAGTGCATTCACGCTGATTTGGGGACTTACTACGCCAAAGTTTTTGAGCACTTTAGTTAAGTCACGCATCGTCATTTTTTCCTGATAAATATGCTACGCTTTCTTTGTCTGGAGCTACGTTCAACATACGTAATGAATTAGAAACAATCTCGGCAAAAACAGGGCCTGCGGTCTGACCTCCATAATACACATCACCACCAGGTTCATTAACCATCACCACGACCGCTAAACGAGGGTCACTAACAGGAGCAACACCGGCAAAGTAGCCAACATATTCATCACCATAACCACCGGCAATGGCTTTTTCCGATGTTCCTGTTTTGCCAGCAGCCCGATAGCCGTCCACTTTGATCATGGATGCCGTCCCGCCTTTCTCAAAAATTGATTCCATCATTGAGATCACCGCTTTGGTGTCCTCTTCTTTAAAGATGCGTTCGCCAGGTTGAGGTTGCTCCTGCTTTAGTATTGTTAGAGGTCTAGAAATACCACCAGCACCTATCATCGCATAAAGTCTTGCTATCTGCGCCGTACTGGCAGAAACAGCATAACCATATGATAATGTAGCAATTTCAAAATCTGACCACCTTCTATTTGGATAGAATAATCCTGAGCTTTCTCCAATCATCATGGTGCCAGTATCTTCTCCAAACCCCGCTTTTTGATACGTGCCAACAAAATAATCTTTGGGCAATTTTTGGCTGATTTTGGCCACGCCCATATTGCTGGACACTTTTAATATTTCTCGCAGCGACATTTCACCATGATTACGCGTATCTTTTACTAAGCTACCACCTAAACGCATCCAACCGGGGTAAGTATCGATGATTTCATCCGCTGTGATCGCACCGTATTCTAGACCCGCTAATATTGCCAAGGGCTTAAGAGTAGAACCGGGTTCAAATAAATCTGTAATAGCGCGATTACGGCGTTTATATGGTGCTGCCGTGCTCATATCATTTGGATTAAAACTCGGACTATTCACCATTGCGAGGATTTCACCGGTATGCACATCGACAACCATGGCTGATCCTGAAGTCGCCTGATATGTCAAAACTGCTGACTTTAACGCTACATAAGCAATGGTTTGAATACGATGATCAATACTGAGATGAATGTCTTCAGGTTCGACACGCTCTTCCTCTGACAAAACTTGTACTTCTCGACCTTGTGCATCTTTACGAATAGTCCTTAGCCCTTCGGTTCCCGTCAGTGCCGTATCGAAACGTTTTTCAATTCCTTCAATACCAATGCCATCAATATTGGTCACACCTAAAACGTGTGCAGCAATTTCACCACTTGGATAGAAGCGCTTTGATTCATCAAGCAAATGGATTCCGGGCAACCGCATTTGTCTAATATATTTAGCCACCGCAGGCGTTACTTGACGTTTCAAATAGACAAAACGACGCTTTGCGTTACCACGCAATTTAGTATTTACTTGATCAGCTGGAAGCTGTAGGACATCGGACAACTCACGCCAACGAGCCTGACCTTGGTACAATTGCTGTGTACGAGCTTTGAGCTGGGTTTCATTTTCGGCCAGCGCAACATGGTCTTCGCGGTTTTTTCTCGCCTGACGTAACACCTTTTTCTTCAATGCTTTTTCCAGTGCATAAGGATCAGCATATACACTGACAACCGGTACGCTCACTGCGAGTTCTTTGCCGTTGCGGTCATAGATCATACCACGCTGAACATGCAGTTTTTCTTTTCTCACAGTACGCTTGGCATTTTCTTCTCGCGCTTTGTCTGGCTCTATAACTTGCAGATATGCAGCTCTAGCTATCAAGGCTAAAAACACAGAGCCCAACATCACACAAACAAGGATGAACCGCCATGCGATTAAGTTTTGTGGTGACGTATTCTTCGTTTTCATGGTAGTTCTATCACCTGTTCTTCTTTACTTGTAGGACGCAACATTTTTAATTGTGTTTTTGCGATTTCTTCTATTCTTGCATGCTGAGAATAAAACTCTTCTTCTACAAGTAAGTAGCGCCACTCTAGGTCCAACTCATCTCTTTGCTGGAGTAGCTGATCTTGCAATATCAACTGTTGCCGAGTCGAATGTGTTATTTGCACCACCACCAAAGATGATATAAATACACTGACGAGCAGCAAAAAAGTCAGCTTGTTCGCCAACAAAACTTGGCAAATCTCCAAAAAAAGCTGAGGTTGACGTTGCACAGGTTTAGCCATTTACAATTTCTCAGCAATACGCAGTACAGAGCTTCTTGCTCGGGGGTTATTATTAATTTCCGTCTTGCTTGGCTTGATCGCTTTACCTATCGCTTTTAGTGTCAAATTTTTATTGATTTGGTCATCTGTCAGCGGTAGCCCTCTCGGAATTGCTTCCCCCTTGCTCTGCTTTTTAATAAATTGTTTAACGATTCTGTCTTCTAGTGAATGAAAAGAAATAACAACCAATCGGCCACCTGGTTTCAATACATCAAGTGACGCCGACAGTGCCGTTTGAATTTCTTCTAGTTCACTATTGATGTAAATACGAATAGCTTGAAATGTGCGTGTTGCAGGGTGTTTGTGTTTATCTTTAACTGGCACAGCTTCATCAATTAGATCTGCTAATTGTTTTGTTGTTGTGATCTCAGTTTCTTCACGGGTTTCAATAATTTTGTGCGCAATACGTCTGGCAAACTTTTCCTCACCATACTTTTTAATTACATACACCATGTCTTCCAGTTCGGCTTCGGCAAGCCACTGAGCTGCGCTACGTCCAGCTTCTGGATTCATGCGCATATCCAATGGTCCCTCTTTCATAAAGCTAAAACCACGATCGGCATCATCCAGCTGCGGAGATGACACACCAATATCTAACAAAATACCATCCACTTTGCCGGTAAGTCCTGCTTCACTGGCAACTTGCGCAATATTTGAAAAACGATTGTGTGCAATAGAAAAGCGTGTATCTTGAGCAAACTTCTGTGCCGCTTGGATCGCCTGAGGATCCTGATCTATTGCCTGTAAACGCCCTGACTCACCCAAACGTTTCAGAATTTGTCCCGAGTGACCGCCACGTCCAAAAGTGCCGTCAATATATGTACCACTGGGTTTGATATCTAGTGCATCGAGTGTTTCATCCATTAACACCGATATATGTTCTAATTCTGAACTCATAATTGTGAGCTACACCTGTACTCTATAAAGAAAAACCATCAAGATCTGAACTTTCTTCCACGTCACCACTGCGCTCGATCTCTGTATCGAGACGCATTTGTTCGTTCCAACGTGCTTCATCCCAGATCTCAAACTTATTTAACAAGCCGACAAGCATTAACTTCTTCCCTAAGTTGGCATAACTGCGCAGGGCTGGAGCTAATAAAATGCGGCCATTTTTATCCAATTGATACTCAGTGGCATGCCCCAACAGCATTCTTTGCCACCGTCTGACCCTTGGATTTGTATTCGATAACTTTTGTAAACGCGCTTCAATATCCTGCCACTCAGATAAGGGATACACCCACAGGCAGGGTTCATTAATCGCAATGGTACAAATGACAGTGCCCATTTCTTCAGACAACAAAGTATCGCGATACTTGGTCGGTATCGAGAATCGCCCTTTATCATCAAGGCTAATTAAGTTCGCGCCGCGAAACATCTTGCTGTTGCCCTGTTCACTAAGAAATGTACATTTTGATCCAAATTGATCCACTTTAACCCACATTCTACCACAGTTGACAAGTCTAGGGCTTGACAAGCCATTTTGTCAAGCTATCAGGGCGTCATAAAGCAAGCCAAAATCCAGAAAAAATCAGGCTTTCAACGAAGTTTATGATAAGTGTGGTAAAAAGTGGGAATAGAAGAAAACAAAGCGCAAATTAATAATAAATTTTGCGGAAAATCGCTTTTGATGAATGAAAAATATCACCACCAATTAAGCCTTTCTCACTCAACTCTTTGATAAAAATCATATCTTAAATTAGATAAATTGTGCTTGTGTTTGGCGATTTACAAACTCGCGGTTATCATATACATGTATTTACAAATTGAGATCTCACTATTCTTTATTCATCAATAAAACACCGCTTTTTTAGACTAATGCTGCTGCTCTCCATACCTGGCTTTTTAGCGGTTTTTGCACTTTTGGTTGAACAGCGTTCGGATATTTTGCATGGCAAAGAGCAAGATGCGCTATTTTTTGCCAACCAGATCGCGACCTTGCAACGTGTAGACATTACTGACACGCAGCATTTGCTCTATAATTTAGCCAAAGATGCGACACTGTTAGATACGCAACAACAAGGCTGTCCAAAGTTACTAAAACATGCGTTGATTATTAATAAAGAGTTTGCAAATTTTGGCTTAGCGACCCCCACAGGCCATGTTTTTTGTTCGTTACATCCACTCAAAGCCCCCATTAGTATTGCCGACAGAGCCTACTTTTTGCAGGCTATCAGAACTGGAACATTTAGCATCGGTGAGTACCAAAACGATCGCAGTGTATATAGCGAAACCCTCAATTTTGCACAGCCTGTCTATCAACAAAGTCAGTTAAAAATGGTAATTTTTGCCGTACGCAGACTAACAAATTGGAGTGAGTCACTCTCTCACCTGCCCTTGCCAATAGGCACACGTGTTATGGTTGCAGACAACTATGCCCAGATAGTAGCCGAATACCCTTATTCGAAAAAAACACTCGGGCGCTCGGTAAGCGACGATTGGCCTAGTGACCTTCAACCTTATGTGACCAAGACAGTCAAAGATAAAAAAGGGCTTCATCACGTTTACTTTAGGCTGCCGTTGCAAGCCCCCCAATCTGAGCTCAGTATCTATTTTGATTTTCCATTCGATGACGCACTGCATGAAGTAAACAGTCAATTTATACTTGTAACCGCGTTGTTTTTACTTACAATACTGGTGCTTTTTTGGACTGGCCGTGCTCAGCTCAATCGCTCATTATTGACGCCTCTAAATAACTTTAGTAAGGCAATAGGTGCATTGGCGCACGGAAAAGAACATAAACTTGAGCACGCCGATATGCCCAAAGAGCTGGCAGAGCTTGCGGCACACTTTGAACGAATGGCAGCAGTGCGACTGCATGCTGAAACCATCGCACACAATAAAAATGCCGAACTCAATACCTTGATAAAAGCCCTTCCCGATAACTATCTAAGGCTAAACAAAGCGGCTAAAATCCTCGATAAACATGGTGATCGAGTCAACAATAAGCAGTACATTCAAGAAATCTTTCCCACTCATATCAATATTCGCATCAAAGCCGCGATGGCAATGCTTGAAAACCAAGCAAGTACTTATTTTGAATATGCACACAAAGAAAATGGCCAGAATACTGTTTTTGAGATCCGTATACAGCGTATCGATCACAAGGATGAAGCGATACTCATTATGCGCGACATTAGTCAGAAAAAGCAGCAAGAAGAGGCTCTTAACTTAGCAGCGTTAACATACAATAACAGCAGTGAGTGCATGGTGATCACAGATGCCCAAGGGTATATTTTAGATATTAACCCTGCTTTTACTCGAGTAACTGGGTTTGAGCAGCGTGAAGTCGTTGGTAAAACAACTTCGATCCTTAGTTCAGGTCGCCACGATGCCAGCTTTTATGAGCAACTCTGGCAATCAATTATCAAGACAGGAAAGTGGCAAGGTGAAATCATCAATAAACGTAAAAATGGTGAGCTCTATACAGAGTGGTTGACCATAGATACGGTTTACGATGAACATGATGAACCCTACCGCCGGGTTGGTATTTTTGCAGATATCACGGATAAAAAGTTAAAAGATGAACAGCTTTGGCGACAAAGCCACTTTGACGAGCTCACTGATCTCCCCAACCGCACCAGCCTTAAAAAACAGCTGAATACTCTGTTTGGACTGCCGGAACACACCTTTGCAATACTGCTACTCGATATTGATCATTTTAAAGACATTAATGATACGCTGGGGCACTATTACGGAGATATCCTGCTAAAACAAATTGCCAAACGCCTCAAAAAATTATCCGAGTCTTCAGCAAGGCTAACGCGGATAGGTGGTGACGAATTCGTGTTGATCTACGATCGTTGTACAGACCGTAAAAATGCAATTGAATTAGCCGAGCAGATCTTAGACGCACTAAAAGTCCCTTTTACATTGGAAAACGACACCTACCCCATCGCGGCAAGTATTGGTATCGCCTTCGCCCCAGAGGATGGTAAGAACACCGAGCAATTACTAAAAGCAGCCGATCAAGCCATGTATAAAGCCAAACAGATTGGCAGAAATGGTTTTGCCCTATTTAGCTCAGAATTGAGAGAAAAAGCAGAGCAACGCATTTTACTACTAAAAGATATGCGCTTTGCGCTGGCACAAAACCAGTTTGAAATGCACTTTCAACCTATTGTTTCAATGCATACGCGCCAGATCACTAAAGCAGAAGCATTGATCCGCTGGCAACACCCTAATAAAGGGATGATAAGTCCAGCTCAGTTTATTCCGTTAGCGGAAGAAACTCAGTTGATCCATCAGTTGGGCGAGTTTGCTTTTGACCAAGCTGTTGAAGTGCTGCAAAAGACCCGCAACTTGCATAGCCAGTTACAATTAAGCATTAACGTTTCACCGATCCAATTTAGCGCTAAACACACAACGCTGCTAGCTTGGCAACATCAACTCTCTAAACATCAACTCACACCAGATATGTTAGTGCTTGAGATAACTGAAGGTTTAATGATGCAAGGTGAAGGGCGCAGTCAAAAACGCCTTACAAAATTAATCCAGCAAGGGTTTGCCATTGCTTTAGATGACTTTGGCACAGGCTATTCATCACTAGCGTACCTCAAACAAATGGATACCGAGTTTATCAAAATTGATAAACGCTTTGTTGACGGTATCGAAATCAATGAAGACGATTTAGTACTGTGTGAAACTATGATTTTGATGGCGCACCAGCTGGGGCTCAAAGTGATAGCTGAAGGCATTGAAACAGCAACACAGCATGAACTTCTCAAACAAGCCGGTTGTGACTTTGGACAAGGATATTTTTATAGTAAACCATTACCAAAAGAGGCGTTTATCTCGTACCTAGAGCGTGGTAAAGCATAAAAAAAGCCATCATTAAGATGGCTTTGGTCGTTTGGATTGAATCAATTATTCATTTACACCCAACGCATTCATCATCTTGGTCGCGATATCAACATGATGCTGTAGTGTTGAGAATTGCTTTGTCACGCCTTCAGGGCCAAATGCATAGACAGGTACAGGCGCTGCTGTATGGGTACCAGTACCCCAAACCACATTTTGCTGAGTTGCAACAACACGTGCGATCTTTCCAGTAAAGTCTTCCGTGCCGTAGACGTAAAAGTCAGAGAAATCTTCAAAATGAGGCAGTGGGTGGCCATCGCCATTGACCTCATGAGATTCATGAATGGTTGCCGCTTGCTCTAGTGTAACGGTGTAAGGTGTGTGTTTAGTAATGGCAGTTTGCCATTGCTCAGCGCTGCTATTTGCAAAATTATAGTTACCATCTACGTCACCCATAATGTCGTAAAATGTTCCTTCTTGATTGTACAAAGTATCAAGTAAAGACAGTGCGCCAAAGTTAAACTTAGGTTTATAAAGAGCATCACCCATACCATCACCAGGCAAAGCCACAGCTGTAGGCGTGTTGTGATCAGAATAACTAAAGCCGAAACTACCCGTTTCGTGGTCCGCCGTCACAACGACAAGCGTATCGTCACGATCTTTGACCCACTCATAGACAGCTTCCACAGCTTCATCAAACTTCAGCAATTCGTTGAGCATCCAGCCCGCGTCGTTTGCATGACCAGCCCAATCAATTTGGCCACCTTCAATCATCAAGAAAAAGCCATCTTCATCTTTGGCCAATATATCAAGCGCTTTAACTGTCATTTCTTTCAGTGATGGCTGAGTACAGTCATTGGCTTGCTGACACTTTCTGTAAGCAATACCATCGTCCATGCCAGAATTTGCAAATAAGCCAAGCAATTTATCGCCTTCGACTTTACTCAATTGCGTCTTATCGAACGCTAGCGTATAGCCGTATTCATTTTTCGCATCTAAAACAAGGTTCTTCAAATCATCGCGTTTTGACTTCTTATACACACTTGCAGGCATGCCTAGCTTAGCTAATTGATCCTGCGTTTTTGTATCTGTTGCCACATTTTTAGGAAGGAAAACTCGCGCACCGCCAGAAAGCATGACATCCACATTGCCTGATGAAATAAGTTCTTGCGCAATTTTATCTTCATAGGAGCGATGTGGTTGGTGTGACGCAAATGCCGCTGGAGTAGCATGAGTAATACGCGTATCAGAAACTAAACCCGTTGCCTTACCCATGGCCTTGGCTTTTTCAAGGATAGTCGCAACTTTGTTGCCTTGTGTATCTAGGCCTATCATCTCTGATCCAGCCGCAATGCCGGTTGCAAGCTGAGTTGCAGAGCACGCAGAGTCAGTTACCAGACTACCGGAAGGACCATGAGGTGCATTAAGCGAAAGTCCTAGGTGCCCAGCATTGGCAAATTTGGATAGTGCAGTTTGATTATTTTTATCTTTATAAATGGAGTTCGGTGCGCGTTGAGCATATTCTTCCAATAAACCAACTTGCTGAGGTCCCATACCATCACCAATCATTAAGATGACATTTTTAACTGAGGTAACTGGTGTTGGTGGCGCAGGTGGTTCAGGTTGTTTTGTTGGTACTTCTTTAATTACTTCAACTTCCTTGATCACTTCAACTTCTTTTGGGACTTCTTTGACGACTTCAACTTCTTTGAGGACTTCAACTGTCGAAGTATCATCATTACACCCGGAAAGCACAGCTGCGGACACCGCAAGCGCAATAAGCTTCATTTTCATTTTTATGTTCCTAAAACGTAATCGATTGTGAGCAGCGGCAAGTCTACGATTTAAAAATGACTTTTTTATTTCAGGAACATGTCAACTAAGTTACGCTTTTATTCCTATATTATTGTATTTATGGAAATTATATAAAACATAGGCAATTATTAACTCTGCTTGCCTGTGTAATATGAAAAGGGGAGCTTATTTAAAAGTGCGTAAAATTGCATGCCGAGGTATACGTGAGCTTTGATAGCTAGATAGAGTATAGTAAGTTCGTAAGGTAAGTTCTGATCGCCCAAAACAATGGGCGATCAGTTAAAAATGTGAGTTGGCCTATAAGCCGGGTTCTGTCCCTCTTGCGAGGTGATAATCATTCGTCTAGGCCTAAAATCGCTCTTAGGCTCAAGCAACCTACCCGGTTCCGATGTGGGCCACACCATAAGGAACCCTATTTGGTCTTGCTCCGGGTGGAGTTTACCTTGCAACCAACTGTTACCAGTGGTCCGGTGCGCTCTTACCGCACCCTTTCACCCTTACCAACCGAAGTTGGCGGTCTTCTCTCTGCTGCACTTGTCGTGGGCTTTCACCCCCCAGCCGTTAGCTGGCACCCTGCCCTGTGGAGCCCGGACTTTCCTCCCCTTGATCATTTTCGTCACAAGCAGCGATTATCCGGCCAACTCGGCGCGTATTATACCCTTTTCTAGGCTAAATCACAGCGATTTTTCTAGGATTCTTCTCTTTGAGCAATGATGGCTTTATACAGTGCATTTTTCTTTAATCCGAAGTACTCTGCTGCAACTCCACATGCCTTCTTAAGCGGCATCTCGCTCTCTAAAAGTGTGATTAATTTCTGTGCTTCAGGTGTGATTGCTGCCGTTTCTTTCCCTTTTCCAGGCAAAATTAACACCAGCTCACCTCGTTGGCGCTCCGGCTCATCAGTCAAAAACTCTATCAACTCACACACAGGACCACTAAAAAACGTCTCGTACGTTTTAGTCAACTCCTTCGCAAACACCACCTGCTGTTGTTCCCCCAGCGCGGTAGCTAAATCTCCTAAACTGGCCATAATGCGATGAGTGCTTTCGTACATAATGCTGGTGATCCCCGAATCAAACGCATCTTTAAAAAACTGTTGTCTTGCCTGACTTTTTGCTGGGGTAAAACCGACAAATTGAAATTTGTCGGTCGGCAACCCGGAACAACTGACAGCGGCAATCGCAGCACACGCGCCAGGCACGGGTGTAACTTTTGCGCCGACATCTCTACACAGATTGACCACAGCATAGCCAGGATCACTGATTAAAGGAGTGCCTGCATCAGACACCAAAGCGATATCTTTTCCTTCGTTCAACCAGTCTACGATTTGTTGCGCTTTTTGTTTTTCATTATGATCATGCAAAGCAAAGGTTTTTGCTTTAATATTAAAGTGGCTCAATAGTTTGCCAGTGTGGCGCGTATCTTCTGCTGCGATCAGATCTACTTCAGCCAAGGTTTTCAGCGCGCGTTCACTAATATCGTCTAAATTGCCAATAGGTGTTGCGACGATGTAAAGGGTGCCTATTTTGTCTAAGGTTTCGGCTTTTGTCATTGAGCTCTCCAAGATCAGTCAGTAAGATATTCACATACAAGGTGATGAGTGAAGGTATACGCGTGCAACTGAAAAAATTAAGTCTAATAGTGGCTATATTGTCCGGGTTATCAGCGTGTGGTACAACCCCCAAAAACCAACAACCTGTAAGTAACCCGCAATCTCAGGTCCAAAAAGCCCAGCCACAGGAAAATCTAAATGCAAATGCATTGTATACCCTTGCTCTATCCAAACAAGGCGCTAGCAGAATACAGTTACTCTACAGTGCTAGAGAAGCAGCTATCAGCGAACAAAACTGGCCGGTGCTAGAGCAGGTATGTTTTGAACTAGAGACTAAAGCAAGTGTCGATCATGTGCAAAACAAGCTATACATCGCCTTTGCGCAAAAAGAACAAGGAAAATATGAGAGTGCCCACACCATATTACAAACCGTCAATGCACAGCTAAAGCTTGCAGAGCATAGAGGATGGCACCAGTATCTGACAGGCAGTATTTTTGCCTCCCAAAAATTACCCAAAAAGGCGCTCGTTCACTACTTTAAGAGCGCAGATATCGCGCAACAAAATAAACTCACCATCGCAGGACTAGACAAAGATATTTGGTCCGCTTTACAACAGCTATCTTCCTATGCGCTCGAGCGCTTTGACCGCGGTTCAGTCATTCAACAGGGGTGGGTCAAACTTGCAAAGTATCACCAAGTCTATTTAGGCTCAACCGTGCAACTGCACCAAGCCATGAATAATTGGCAAAGGCGCTATAAAAATCACCCGGGCAGTTTCATTATTCCCAGTGAAGTCAAATCGACCATCAACTTGGCGCCCTACCAAGCAACTAAGCTAGCAATTTTATTACCACAATCAGGTAGTAGCGAGCGTTTAGGTGCCGCGTTGAAAAATGGTTTCTTAGCTGCGATGGATAAAAGCCAAGTAAATGAAATTTACTTTATTGATGAAATGGACAGCGCAGAGCTGATTGAGAGAGAACTACAAAAAGTTCAAGCAGATTTCATCATAGGGCCACTTTTAAAATCCAATATAGTCAAAGTTAAATCCAGCAGTTTTGTCGCTCAATCTGCTGCTATTTTTTTGAATGAAATAGACCCAGAAGATGCCGAGCGCATCCATACTGAACACTATTATTTTGCTCTTAACCCTGAGCATGAAGTAGAACAAGCAATGGTACACTTTTTAGCAAAAGGTTTTCAAAAGCCTATGCTGCTCGCACCGAATACACCATCTGGCCAACGTCTCATTGCTCACTTTAATTCACAGTGGCAAAACTTCAGTAAAACAGAGCCTGAGGCTGGGTTTTACAACAACAGTGAAGACATGGTCGAGGTGATCACTGGGTTGCTTGAGGTGGATAGCTCAAAAGCTAGGATCAAAGAAGTTAAAAGCTTATTTCGTAGTGAAGTGGAAAGTGAAACACGCTCTAGGCGAGACATAGACGCGATTTATATTTTAGGCGACGCAATTGAAACCCGTTTGATCAAACCGTACCTGGATGTCAATGTCAGTACCTTTGCGGAGCGGATCCCGCTCTACGCCAGTTCTCGAAGTTACAGCAAACAAATCGACAAAACAGACAAAGGTGATTTAGAAGGGTTATATTTTACCGAGCTTCCTTGGATGCTTCCCGATGCCATCAACGAACGAAATTTACGTGATACCTATGCCCGCTTGTGGCCTGAACAAGCAGATATTGAGCAGCGGCTGTTTGCGATGGCACATGATGCACTCAATCTCATTCCGGAACTTAAGCAGTTAAGCAAAATTCCAGGCAAAGAATTCGATGGTTTAACGGGCTCTTTGAGCATAAAAGAAGCCAATCAAATACACAGAAAATTAAGTTGGGGACAATACCATAAAAATAGTATTCGCCTCGTGAGTTTAGATGAACGCCTGCCGACTCCTCTTTTTATGCAAAAAGAATAAAGTATGGTTCTGGGGCACCCTAAGCTGCTAGGAGCAATCAATTAAGGACAGATGAAATGCTAAAAGGAATTTTTACTAATACACGAGAGAAAGGTCTTTACTTTGAAACTATTGCAGAGCGTTACTTAAAAAAACACGGCCTAACACCAGTTTCACGTAATTACTTGTGTAGACATGGAGAAATTGATTTAATCATGAAAGATGCCCAAACTTGGGTATTTGTGGAAGTTAAATACCGCAAAAGTCTCAAATATGGCGGTGCACTCAATACACTTTCACAACAAAAACAACAGCGTCTAAGGCGCAGTATCTACCAATATATGCAAGATTTTACCTTGCATAATGTTGCGCTGCGCGTAGACTTTGTTGCAATACAGGGGAACACCCCACATGCGATACAATGGATAAAGAACGTTTTTTAATATGCAAGAATCTATCAAAGCCATCTTTACCGAAAGCATTCAAGCGCAAATAGCGGCGGGAGAGGCACTTCCAGAACAACTAGAAACGGCTGCATACGTCATTTCTCAGACCTTAATTAATGGCAATAAATTGATCTGCTGTGGTGAGCCTAGCAGCCACATGCTTGCTGAGCATTTTGCCAGCTTATTGATTAACTTTTATGAAACTGAGCGCCCATGTTTACCTGCATTGACATTGAGTCAATCCAACATCAATTTGAGTAGCCAACACACTAATACTCTCACGGAGCTGTATGCTCGTCAGATCAGGGCTGTAGCTCAAGAAGGAGATTTACTTTTCGCTGTTGCGCTCAATGGTAATGAAAAAGAAGTTATCAGTGCAGTCGAATCTGCTTTGACCAAAGACTTAAAGGTCATTGCATTGACGGGCAATGACGGTGGCGAACTAACAGGATTATTGGGACCTAATGACGTAGAAATTAGAGTCCCTAGTAAACGACCTAGTCGAATTTTAGAGTCTCACATGTTTACAGTACATTGCCTAAGCCAGCTCATCGACAACATTTTATTCCCACAGGATGCCTAATTATGATGTTAAGAACCATCTTGTTAATCTCGATACTGTCTTTGCTTCAAGGGTGTGCAGCCGCTGTTGTTGCAGGAACAGCCAGCGCCGTATCGGCAGCCAATGACAGGCGCACAATTGGCTCCCAAATCGACGACAATAGCATTGAAATTAAAGCGACCATCGCACTCAAGAAAATTCAAAGGCTAGCAAAACATGCCAACATTAATGTAGTAAGTGTAAACGGAACTGTATTGCTAACGGGGCAAGTTGCCAATGTAGAAATGCGTACCGAAGCAAACAAGGCAGTACAGTCTGTTATTGGTGTAAAGAAATTATTCAATCAGATCCGTATTGGCAGCAATATCGGCCTTGCTACAAAAGGACACGATACTTGGCTGACGTCAAAAGTAAAAACACAACTCCTTGCTGATGACAATGTCAATGGGAGTAATATCAAAGTTGTTACTGAAAATGCTGAAGTCTTTCTAATGGGAATGGTCGCTCCCGCAGAAGCCGAAAAGGCCGTTGAGATTGCACGGAATATCCACGGAGTTGAAAAGGTTATTAAAGCATTCGAATATTTATAAGTGATCAGATATAAAAAAACCTGCTATTGCAGGTTTTTTTCTATTTAATAACGCGCAAATGCGCGCCTTTTTTAGGCTTGTCTGTACCTGAAGGTTTCTCTTCAGTGTCCTCAGACTGTATTTCAACTTCCTGCTCTACGTCATCAGCAGAGTCATACGCTTGTTCTTCGTAATCCTCTTCAATACTTGCCTCAGAGAAAATAGTCCCTTCACCATTTTCTCTCGCGTAGATAGCCAGAACCGCCTCAACAGGTACATATACCTGCATAGGCTGGCCAGAAAAACGCGCACTGAAGCTCAGTGCGTCGTTATCCATTGAGAAGTTGTTTGCCGCGCTAGGGCTCACGTTAAGTACAATTTGTCCATCTTGTACAAATTGGACTGGCACTTGAACATGAGGATAGTTGGCATTGACTACTATATGTGGAGTGCACTGATTGTCCACTATCCACTCATAGAACGCCCTTAGTAAATAAGGTCGATTTGATGTCATTAGCTGCGGATCTCGCGCTCAATATCAGTCAGAGACGCCTGGAAAGACTCACGTTCGAATAAACGAAGCATGTAATCTTTCAATTCACTTGCGCCACTGCCGTTAAGTTCAATACCCAATTGAGGCAAACGCCATAGTAATGGTGCCATAAAGCAGTCTACCAAGCTAAACTCTTCACTCATAAAGTAAGGTGCTTCGCCAAAGATAGGTGCCACAGCAAGCAGAGCTTCAGTTAACTCTTTACGCGCGTTATCAGCATCGTTTCCTGATAGAATTTTATCAGCAAGGCTGTACCAATCATTTTCGATACGGTGCATCATTAAGCGGCTGCGACCACGCATAACTGGATATACTGGCATCAACGGTGGATGCGGGAAACGCTCATCCAAATATTCCATAATGATATTTGCTTGATACAAGCCAAGTTCACGATCGATCAGCGTCGGAACAGTACCATATGGGTTAATTTCGTGTAGCGCTTCTGGCAAGTTATCCTTTTCAGCCAGATGAATATCAACACTTACACCTTTTTCTGCTAAAACGATACGAACCTGATGGCTATACATACAGTTTGCACCAGAAAAAAGAGTCATAACTGGGCGCTTATTGGCAGCTACGGCCATGCCTACCTCCATAAATTAATCACAAAGTAATCAAATCACTTTAAACAGCAATAGGGGCATATGCCCCTATTACCTATAATCACCATTGAGTGTTCAAATTAATGAACGTCTCTCCAGTACTCTTTCTTCAATAAGAAAGCTAAGATGAAGAAGATTACCAAGAATCCAAGCACTTTGATACCTATTGCTTCTGATTCTAATCGAGAAGGCTCACCCACATACGCTAAAAAGTTAGTGAGATCCCTTGCTGCTTGATCGTATTCATCATCACTCATCTCACCGGAGCCGTCAGTTTCGACACCCACAATTTTGGTTACAGTCTCACCATTTTCAACGACATCTTCTGTAATTGCCGTTGGTAAGCCCTGTAGTTCTTGTAGAACGTGAGGCATTCCCACCAGTGGAAATACAACATTATTCACACCAAAAGGACGAGACTCATCTTTATAAAACGACTTTAAGTAGGTATAAATGTAATTTGGTGATTTAACTCGAGATATCAAGGTTAAATCTGGCGGTGCCGCACCAAACCATTTGGCAGCATCATCCTGAGACATTGAGTTAAGGATGTGCGAACCTACTTTAGAGTCATCAAAAATTAATGTCTCTTTACCTATTTCAACAGGGATACCAATATCACGAAAGGTGCGTTCATAACGTTGATATTGCATCTGGTGACAACCTAAACAGTAATTCATAAATAGTTTAGCGCCACGCTGCAAAGATGCATTGTCCCTCAAATCAATATTAGCGTCCATAAGCGGAACTGATGGACCTGCTGCCATTGCGAAGGTTGGCAACAATGCGAACAAACCGATTAATAGCTTTTTCATCATTTCGTCAACCTCGTCGGTAGTGGCTTTGTCGCTTCATTCTTTGAATAGAAATATAACAATACAAAGAACATGAAATACGTCACAGTACAAATTTGCGACAAGATTGTAGAAAATACCGTCTGTGGTGTAGCACCAGCCCAACCTAAAATTAAGAAGGTCACTACAAACTGTGCGATATTTAACTTATGCCAAATACTGCGATAACGAATGGAGCGCACCTTACCTCTATCTAGCCATGGCAATAATGCCAGCATAACAATTGAGGCGCCCATCGCCACTACGCCAAATAGTTTATCAGGAATAGCACGTAAAATCGCATAGAAAGGCGTAAAATACCAAACAGGGAAGATATGTTCTGGTGTTTTAAGTGGGTTTGCCGCTTCAAAGTTTGGCGCTTCTAAGAAGAAACCATTCATTTCAGGCATGAAAAACACGACCCAACAGAACAAAATAAGGAAACCAGCAACGCCCAAGACGTCCTTTACAGTGTAATAAGGATGGAATGGAATGGCATCTACAATGTCTTTTTTACTCGTGTAGTATTCATGGAATTCAAACTTAGGCTTGTCCTCTTCAGCCACTGAGCCTTTTTTACGTTTGATCTCAATACCGTCAGGGTTGTTAGAGCCCACTTCATGTAGCGCTACAATATGTAGGAACACAAGAATAACTAATACTAAAGGTAAGGCAATTACATGCAATGCAAAGAAACGGTTTAGGGTCGCGCCGGAGATAACATAATCACCTCGGATCCAAAGAGTTAGATCTTCGCCGACAAACGGGATCGCACCAAATAACGAAATAATTACCTGTGCCCCCCAAAATGACATCTGACCCCAAGGCAATAAATAACCCATGAAGGCTTCAGCCATTAGCGCGAGAAATATCAGCATGCCAAAGAGCCATAACAATTCTCTTGGCTTCTGATAAGAGCCGTAGATCATGCCACGGAACATATGCAAGTATACGACGACAAAAAATGCAGAAGCACCAGTGGAGTGGAGGTACCTCAACAACCAACCGTATTCAACATCTCGCATGATGTATTCAACTGAAGCAAATGCGCCCTCTGCAGAAGGCACAAAGTTCATTGTTAACCAAATTCCTGTCACAATTTGATTAACCAAAACCAAAATCGCTAAGGAACCAAATAAATACCAAAAATTGAAATTTTTCGGAGCTGGGTATTGCGCAATGTGCATATTCCACACACGCGTCATAGGAATGCGATCGTTGATCCAGCCTACTACAGAGCTGACAACACCATCGCTAGATTGCTTGCTCGGCGCATCTGTAGCCGGGCTTTGTTCTTCATATTTAGTTGCCATTATGCCACCTCCTCTTCTTCGCCCACAAGAATTGTGGTGTCATCAAGGAAGGTGTACGGTGGTACTTCCAAGTTCAATGGTGCGGGAACATTTTGGAAAACACGTCCAGCCATATCGAATTTAGAACCATGGCATGGGCAGAAAAAGCCATCAGCCGTACCTTCCACTTTCTCGCCGAACCCACCATTCATAAACGTTGGAGAACAACCCAAGTGGGTACAGATCCCAACCGCAACAAAAATTTCCTCTCGCTTTGAGCGGTAGCTGTTTTTTGCCGAGTCCAACTGTTGTGCCTCGTTGGAGTTGGGGTCACGAAGTTGATCTTCGTGTTGTTTCATTTGTTCTAGCATTTTTGGTGTACGATAAATAACCCATACAGGTTTCCCTCGCCACTCAACACGAATTAGTTGTCCAGGCTCAAGTTTGCTTATGTCCACTTCTACAGGAGCCCCTGCAGATTTAGCACGCTCACTTGGATTCCAAGACGCAATAAAAGGAACAGCAGCTCCAACCGCACCAACACCACCTACGACAGAGGTAGCGATAGTTAAAAAACGGCGTCGGCTGTTGTCAACAGGCGCATTGCTCATCCACTTATCTCCACTATGATCCTCAACACTTGCTATATTGAGAACATCAGTTACAGCAGGTTAATTTTAAGATATTTCAAAATAGACGCGATCATTAGTAAAAACCATTTATTTAACAAGGTTATTACTATTCTAATGATGACCATATAAAGTGCTAAACGCTTCAATAAACAGCCAAGACTAGAAACGACAGGTTATGATATGACGTCTTTCGCAATGATTCCCTGACCAAGATCAACCTCTTTTCAAATGAATGAAAAATTAATCAGATGATATCGCGATATAATTTACTTGCCCTGCAAGTGTAGCAGAGAAATGGCGATAAATTGGTCAGCCGAAAAATAACATTTAGGCTTTTTAGAAAGTTTAAAATAGTACGGAAGGTATTTTTAGAGGACATACAAAGCGGCATAAACCGCTTTGCTTTTATGTTTAAATATCACTATTGAATTAAAAAATAGCCATTCAATTTACGATAGTGCTCCCAGCCAGCTGAACAGCTCGTTACATCACGATCTCGCCAATATAATGCAACCTCTTTTCCCGATGCATATGCAGTCAATGCCATGGATAATGAAGTTTGATCGTCGGGTAATAAGATCCAGCGAGTGTTTGTGTTGTCTAAATAAATCGCCGCTTGATTCTTATCTGTCCACTTCACTAGTTTAATAATTTTACCCTTACAGGTCACCTCTGCTTGAACTGCAAATGTGGAAATGAGAATAAAGATACTAATAAGGTATTTCATGACTAATCCTTTCATTTTTATTGTTGTTTTTAAAATATAAAACCACAATATTCGCCTGTAGTTTGCTTCAATGAAACTTTTCAAATCGAAGGAACCCAACAAATTGTGGCTGTTCACCTGTCGTTTCAATCACCCCCTCGGTGAATGAAAAGCGGCTAATCGCAATTGTACCAATAGTTTAAACATCACAATAGTACTTAAAACAAAAAACCCAGCACAAGGCTGGGTTTTTGCAAATTCTGAAACGTAATAAATTAACGTTTTGAGAACTGTGTCTTCTTACGTGCTTTCTTAAGACCAACTTTCTTACGTTCAACGCGACGAG
The DNA here is from genome assembly GCF_001625565.1 of Pseudoalteromonas luteoviolacea NCIMB 1944. Classification (GTDB taxonomy): domain Bacteria; phylum Pseudomonadota; class Gammaproteobacteria; order Enterobacterales; family Alteromonadaceae; genus Pseudoalteromonas; species Pseudoalteromonas luteoviolacea_F. Next base: position 105,504 of record NZ_AUXS01000015.1, on the reverse strand, counting down.
CGTCACGAGTAACGAAGCCAGCTTTACGTAGAGTAGGACGTAGTGACTCGTCAAACTCCATAAGTGCACGAGTGATACCGTGGCGGATTGCGCCAGCTTGACCAGTCATACCACCACCTGCAACAGTGATGTAAAGGTCAAACTTCTCAGTTAGTTCAACTAGCTCTAGTGGCTGACGAACAACCATGCGAGAAGTTTCACGACCGAAGTATTCTTCGATAGAACGTTGATTAATTACGATGTTGCCAGTGCCTGGGCGTAAGAATACGCGAGCACTTGAACTTTTACGACGACCTGTACCGTAGTATTGATTTGCCATGATAGTGCTCCTTAAATGTCTAGAACCTGAGGCTGTTGTGCCGCATGGTTGTGCTCGTTACCAGCGTAAACTTTAAGTTTACGGAACATTTCACGACCTAGAGGACCGCGAGGTAACATGCCTTTAACTGCTTTTTCGATGATCATTTCAGGCTTTTTAGCTTGAAGTTTTTCGAAGTTAACAGACTTAAGACCACCTGGGTAACCAGAGTGAGCGTAGTACATTTTCTGCTGTGCTTTGTTACCAGTTACAGTAACTTTCTCAGCGTTGATAACGATGATGTAATCACCAGTGTCAACATGTGGAGTGTACTCAGCCTTGTGCTTACCGCGAAGGCGAGCAGCGATTTCAGTAGCAATACGACCTAAAGTTTTACCTTCAGCGTCAACTACGTACCAGTCACGTTTTACAGTTTCTGGTTTAGCAACAAACGTTTTCATTTATAAAATCCAAAGTTTTCAGTTAAAACCACTGGTAGTCAAAGGACTACCGCTCTACTAATGGTGCTTCAACCCCTTCGAGTTTAAGACTTTTTTGCCGCTCAAGTCGGTGGCTAAGCCGACGAGGGCTATAGAACGCAACGTGGCAGGCCGCGGATTATAGCAAGGGTAACTTGGAAAAACCAGCGTGTGGCTGATTTTTCCACTAGAAATGTTATTTAATTAAGCTAAGTGTTCTCGTGACAGGTATTCGAGGGATTGCATTTCTTGTAAGCGACTGATACAACGTCTGAATTCAAAGTTTAATGTACCTTGCGTATAAATGTCATCAATGGGTGCCTCTGAAGAAATGATCAGGGTCACATTGCGCTCGTAAAACTCATCGACCAAGGCAATAAAACGCCGTGCAGCATCATCATTAGACTGCCCCATTTGCTTTACATTCGATAAGATAACCGTGTTATACAAACGGCTAATCTCCATATAATCTACCTGCGAACGAGCCGTTTCACATAACTGCGTAAAATCAAACATAGCGATGCAATCTGATACCTTACGCGTTTTAATCATACGCCCTTCAATTTCGATTTCAGAATCAAACACGCCAGGTTCTGGTGACAACTTATCAAAGTACTCAAATAAATTGTCATCGGCTTGTGCATCAAGCGGACTATGAAAAATTTCTGCGGACTCCAACGTACGTAATCGATAGTCTATACCAGAATCCACATTGACAATTTCTGTATTGGCTTTAACAAGTGCTATAGCAGGTAAAAATCGCGCTCGCTGCAAACCGTTACGATACAGCTCATCAGGCACAATATTGGACGTCGCAACAAGGACAATTCCGCGTTCAAACAACGCCTCCATCAAGCCACCTAATAACATCGCATCGGTAATATCTTGGACAAAGAACTCATCGAAGCAAATGATGTCCGTCTCTGACTTAAATATGTCGGCAACAACGTTGAGTGGGTTTTTTACCTCTTTGAGCTTTTTTAATTCATCGTGAACACGATGCATAAAACGGTGAAAATGCACGCGCATTTTTCTGTCACCGGGTAAAGCTTCATAGAATGTGTCAACCAAATACGTTTTACCTCGGCCTACCCCTCCCCAAAAATAGAGTCCTTTTACGGGCTCCATTTGTTTTTTACCAAAAAGCTTAGCAAAGAAGCCTTTTGGCTCAGGCGGTTGAGATATCAAATCGTCATATAAACGCTGCAAATGCTTTACCGCATTCTCTTGCGCACTGTCGTACTGAAAGTCATCTCTTGTAAGATCTTGTTGATACTTTTCCCACGGCGTCATCATATTTTTTATTAAACAGAGCAGTTTTATTTGCCCAATATATTAACACGCATCCAATCTCAGCGTATATTTAACCTATCGATAGATAGCATTTTAGTAAAAGTAATTAGGTGATACTCACCTTACACAGGAGTAAATATGACAACAATTGCATGGTTGGGCTTATTGATCATCGTGGCGATCAGTGCATTTTTCTTAGGTTCACTCTTTACCAAAAAGCAGTTCAAACATGAAGAATTAGAACAGCAAGCGCAGCAAGCTGAGCAAAACTTGGAACAATATAGGCAGGACGTCGCAGACCACTTAGCAAATACTAAAAAGCTAGTTGGCAAAATGCAGGACAATTACAGCCAACTGCTTCAGCACGTAGAAGACACCAACCAGCTTTTACTTGAAGAAAAACGCAGTCACTCAAGTGAGCCGTTTTTCTCTAAAGAGACCACTGAACAACTTCAAGCATCATTGCGCGCAAGACCTGAAAAAAGGCGTAATAGTGAGTCAACTCATCACCAACAACCGGTTGATTATGCCGAAGGAGAAAGCGGTTTATTTAACGATGATCGCGCAAAAAGCGAGCAATTAAAAACTTCTTGATGAACTTTTTTTCAGCCTCATAGTCTTTAGAAATAACCACCGAATAACAGAGCGGGTATTATCCGCTCTTTAATTCTGACTCACATCATACCGCTTAAAGGGCATTCTAAGCGGCTGCTTAATAAGCAGTAAAAGTGATGTGTTTAACGCTGTTATTTAGGAGAATTTCCAGACTATGAAATTAAAATTAACTTTATTATCCGCAGCGCTTTTCTCTTCCAGCTTACTTTTGCTTCCACATAGCGCAGAAGCTAGGCTACCTGTTGCGGTCGATGGCCAACAACTGCCGACGCTAGCGCCGATGTTAGAGCGTGTAACACCAGGCGTCGTGAGTATCCAAGTTTCAGGCGCTAAAGAAGTACGCCGCCGTGTTGACCCATTTGATTTCTTCTTCGGCAACCCAGCTCCACGAACACAAAAACGTCCTTTTAGCGGTTTAGGTTCAGGGGTGATCATAGATGCCGGAGAAGGCTATGTTGTCACCAATAACCATGTGATAGACGAAGCCGACAATATCATTGTTACACTCAAAGATGGCCGCGAATTTAAGGCCAAATTAATTGGTGCTGACAAAGAATCTGACATTGCACTGCTTCAGATTGATAACGAAGATCTTACAGAAGTAAAGCTCGCTGATTCAGATAAACTCCGTGTTGGTGATTTTTCAGTTGCCATCGGTAACCCATTTGGCTTGAGCCACACAGTGACATCAGGTATCGTCAGTGCACTTGGCCGCAGTGGCCTGAATATCGAAGGTTATGAAGACTTTATTCAAACTGATGCAGCAATCAATCAAGGGAATTCAGGCGGCGCATTAGTCAACTTAAAAGGTGAGCTAATTGGTATTAACACCGCAATTCTGGGCGCTTCAGGCGGTAATGTTGGGATAGGCTTTGCAATCCCGTCCAACATGATGAAAAACTTAGTCGACCAAATCATCGAGTATGGCCAAGTCCGACGTGGCTCCCTTGGTATTGTCGGCCGCACACTCAATGCTGGTCTTGCTGAAGCCCAAGGATTTGATGTCAAACAAGGTGTTTATATTCAAGAAGTCACCCCTGATTCAGCAGCCGCTGAAGCTGGAGTTAAAGCAAATGATGTGATTACCAGTATCGACGGCGATAAAGTAGAAAGTATTGAAGAGCTGCGCGGAAAAATCGCCACCCTTGGAGAAGGCCGTGAAATTGAAGTCGGCATTTACCGTGATGGTAAAAAACGTACCTTAGATGTTAAATTACAAGGCCAAAATGAACGACAAGCTCAGGCTGACCGGATCCATCCAAGCTTACGAGGTGCGGTCCTTGAAAGTAATGAGCGCAATGGCAATCAAGGTATTGTAGTTGTCAGTATTGATGAGCGTTCGCCAGCAGCTCGAGTCGGACTGCAAGAAGGCGATGTGATAATGCAGGTTAACCGCCAACGAGTAACTACTGTCAGAGAAATGAAGAGTCTGATTGACGATATTCAAGGCAACATTGTACTTGGCATTAAACGCGGAAGAGATTCTGTTTTCTACCTAATTCAGTAAAGAGTTACAAAAAACAGCTAGAATTGCGCAGTGGCTCTTGCCGCTGCGTTGTTTTGTGTCATGATAGCTTTATCACAAAATAAAATACGTATAACAATAAACCGTGCTTCAATTTATTAGATTTATTCTCGCCCCCGCTTTGATAGGGCTCGGTATTGCTCTTTTGATCCTCTGGTTAAAACCTGAGTTAAGAGAAAAAGCAGCCAATCTAAACGTGCCATACACTGTTCAGCAAATGAGTTTTGCCAATGGTGTTAGCAGAGCAGCACCTGCTGTTGTCACCATATTTTCAGAAAGTTTTAGTTCTGTACCTCGATTTAAGCGCCAAAATCGCATCCAAGAATTGGGCTCTGGGGTGATCATGAGTTCGGATGGCTATATCTTAACTAACTATCACGTTATCAATAGTGCAGATCAAATCATTGTTTTATTGCCCGATGGTAGACAATATTATGGTGTGCTGATCGGATTCGACACCATTACAGACCTCGCGGTCATCAAAGTCAATGAAGATCATCTGCCAGTTATTCCAATGAATGACAATTTAATCCCGCGTATTGGGGACGTAGTACTGGCCATCGGCAACCCGCTCAACCTTGGACAAACCATCACGCAAGGGATCATTAGTGCCACAGGTAAACAAACTTTAACAGAGAGCCAATATAATAGCCTGCTGCAAACCGATGCTGCGGTCAACGTGGGTAACTCAGGCGGCGCTCTGGTCAACTCAAATGGTACTTTAGTTGGTATTACATCTGCTCAATTCACCACTCGATACAACATTGATATTGAAGGTATCTCCTTTGCAGTACCCTATCGGCTTGCCAAGGATGTTATGACTAAAATTATTGAAGACGGCCGCGTTATTCGGGGCTATTTGGGTTTCAAAGGCACCGCAGTGGATAACAAGGGGCAGGTTATTACCGATGTTTACACCCCGATCATGGGTCTACGGATCAGCGAGCTTGACCCCCTAGGTCCTGTTTGGCAAGCGGGCATGAAAGATGGAGACATTGTCACCAAAGTTGCGGGAAATGCCATTACCAACCCGCAAAAAACACTGCGTACCATTGGCAACACAGAACCCGGTACCGAGCTTGAGTTTGAAGTGAATCGCAATGGAGAGCGCCTCGTATTTATGGTCGAGGTAGTCGAGCTTGAAACCCCGATTTACTAGTGCTCCTATCTAGAAAAAGCGAGCGGTGAAGCGACACCATAATTGGTTCATCCAGCTATGGTGAGCTTCTTCACTTAGCGCGCGATCTTAGTTGTGCTTACGGCGAATATTTGCCCCAAGACGACTGAGCTTATCTTCTATTTTTTGATAACCTCTATCAACATGATAAATGCGGTCAACGACAGTTTCACCTTGTGCGACAATGCCCGTTAAAATCAAGCTAGCTGAAGCACGCAAATCTGTTGCCATCACTTGTGCACCCGATAAACGCGTGGTTTCATCACAAATTGCAGTGTTGCCTTCAAGACGAATATTGGCGCCCATTCGCTGAAGCTCTGGCACATGCATAAAGCGATTTTCAAAAATCGTTTCGGTAATCGTTGCACTGCCATTTGCAACCACATTGAGTGCCGTAAATTGCGCTTGCATATCTGTTGGGAAACCAGGATGTGGCATGGTCTTGATATTTACCGCTTTAAGATCTCGATTTTTCATACTGACAAATATGCTATCGCCATTGACCTCAACTGCGGCATTGGCTTGACGTAGCTTTTCAAGTACAGGTTCGAGACTAGCGTGATCCGTATTGCGACACAATACTTCACCTTTGCTCATTGCTGCGGCGACTAAAAATGTGCCTGTTTCAATGCGATCAGGTAGAATTTTATGCTCACAGCCATCTAACTTTTCAACACCTTGTATTTCAATGCGGCTTGAACCCGCCCCTTGAATTTTGGCACCCATGGCAGTTAGACACAGTGCTAAATTGATGATCTCAGGTTCGCGAGCTGCGTTTTCTAACACAGTGGTCCCCTCAGCCAAAGTTGCGGCCATTAAGAGGTTTTCTGTCGCACCGACCGACACGGTTTCCATGAAAATTTCCGCGCCTTGCAAGCGCTTTCCCTGTGGCGTTTGAGCATTGATATAACCATTTTCAACACTAATTTGAGCGCCCATCTTTTCAAGGCCTGAGATATGTAAATCAACCGGACGAGCACCAATGGCACAGCCGCCTGGCAAAGAGACCTGTGCTTTGCCAAAACGCGCTAACAATGGTCCTAGCGCTAAAACAGACGCACGCATCTGCTTTACAAGCTCATAAGGGGCCAGTACTTTGTCAACACAGCGCCCATCTACTTCCAGTAATTCTCCACGCCAATTTACTTCAGCACCTAGTGTTCGCAGTAGCGCTTCTGTCGTAACAATATCGCGCAGCTGAGGTACGTTACTAAATGTACTTTTGCCATCTGCAAGTAATGCAGCAAATAAGATGGGTAGAGCCGCATTCTTGGCTCCAGATATAGTGACTTCACCGTTTAAAGTGGTGCCACCTTGGATTACAAATTGATCCATTGTGGCTCCTAATTATTGTGGCAAAATAAACTTCTGCTCGCGCTGCCACTCGGTAGGTGTGAATGCTTTTATGCTTACTGCATGGATCGTCCCATCTTTGATTACTTCCATCAATGGGGCGTATACCATTTGTTCTCTTTTAACGCGTCTTAGTCCATCAAAACACTCACCAACGGCAATCACTTCATAGTGACTGCCATTCGCTTTTACTTTTACTTCGTCTAAGGTCAAAGATTGTTGTAAAACAGTTTCGACTTGATTCGTTTCCATTGGACTCACTCAAATAAGGTTGTGACCTGCCCCAATTCCATTAAATTTTGCAATTGCTCAGGTCTATTCTTTAACTCAAGGCGTGTGCCTTGTTGTTTCAATTTTCCTAAAGAGTGAATTAACCAAGCTAAACCCGCGGTGTCAACCCTTGAGACCTCACAAAGGTCAAAATACAGCTCTGACTGCGCATTTTCTAACAATTGATTAAGAAGTGATTCATTTATCAGCGTGTCACGAGTCAATTCACCTTTAACCGCGACCGTATCATCAGCAACCTTAGTGAAGTGCAAATTAGGCATTTCCATCGTCCCCTCTAAACTGGACCGGCAGCTGACTTTTCTTTTCTAACAGCGTGATCACATGCTCAATCCCCTGCTGACGCAAAATACCATGTAACTCACTTTGTTTCGCATCAAGTAGGCTGATCCCTTCTGCCATCATATCAAATGCACGCCACTCGCCTTGTTTGTTTTTACGTACCTTAAAGTCAATTTTGATATCAGGTTTACCCGCTTCAATGATCCTAGTTTTTACAGTAGCCACATTCGCGTCGCCTATAGCACGTGGTGTTTCAAACTCTACTTTTTGATCTGTGTACTGAGTGAATACGCCCGCATACGTGGCAACTAAATACGATTTAAACACCTCAATGAACACCTTGATGTTCTGTACCGCCTGCTTTTTCTCTTCCTTATCTTTAATCGTACGCACTTTTTGAATATAGCTGCCCAATACTCTATAAGCCGCATATTTATAGTCGATATAAGGTAAAAGCTCCTGCTCAACGATCACTCTCAAGTGCTCTTTATCTTTGGCAATAATATTTTGATCTTTGGCTACTCGCTGAAAGGTATTTTCTGCAACCTGTTGAACCATTTTATACGGGTCTTTCAAGTCAACCTGCATCGCATTGGCAAACGATACCAACAACGAGAAAATAAAAATGCTCACAACAAAAAAATGATTCTTCGACATATCTGCTTACTCGCTGCTTTGATTAAACAAGAATTGACCTATCAGTTCTTCTAATACGAGCGCTGACTTAGTATCCGTTATCGCATCGCCGTCTTTCAGCGCTAGACTTTCAACACCAAAGAGATCGTCTAGATCTACTTCATCCTGTGCTGAAACTTCATTCCCTAAACACGTTTGTTTTGCAGATTCTGAAGCGATAACAGGTGAAATACCTAAGTATTGCTCCCCAAGTATACCCGAGGTCAAAATGGATACAGAAGTGGTATCAGAGAACTGACATTCATACGTTTTATCAATGCTCATACTCACAACTGGGACAAACTCTTCAGGATGAATTTGAATGCCCTCAACACGACCAATGACAACACCACCTACCTTAATTGGAGCACGAGTTTTTAACGAGCCGATATTGTCAAACTTGGCTTCCAGTCTATATGTTTCACCATTGCCACTGATCCCAGCATTAGCCACTTTCATAGCAAGCATAACAAACGCAGCGACACCTAAGGCTACAAATAAGCCAACTAAAATTTCTATTTTCCGTGTATTCATTTTTCCTAACCCTTAACTCGAAAACATCACTGCTGTTAATACAAAATCAAAGCCTAAAACAGCCAGTGAAGAATGCACAACGGTTTCCGTTGTCGCCTTGCTTATCCCTTCTGAAGTAGGGATACAATCATAGCCTTTATACAATGCGATCCACGTAACGATTAACGCAAATACAAAACTTTTTATAAGACCATTCATTATATCTTGTTGTAGCGAAACCTGAGACTGCATGATTGACCAAAAGCTTCCAGAGTCCACGCCTAGCCAATCAACACCGACTAAGTGTGCGCCAATAATTGCCACAGCGGAAAATATCAATGCCAATAAAGGCATACTGATAAAGCCGGCCCAAAAACGAGGTGCTACAACGCGTTTTAAAGGGTCCACAGCCATCATTTCTAAACTAGATAGCTGCTCTGTTGCTTTCATCAAACCAATTTCTGCGGTTAAAGCACTGCCTGCACGACCGGCAAATAATAAGGCTGTCACAACAGGGCCAAGCTCTCGTAACAAGCTCAGTGCTACCAATGGCCCCAAGCTGTCTTCAGCACCATAACCTACTAACACCGTATAGCCTTGCAGCGCTAACACCATGCCTATAAATAAACCTGATACCATGATGATCAAAAGAGACTGGTGACCAACCATGTAAAGCTGCTTTATCAGTAAAGGTGTTCCTTGTCGGAGGTTGGGCACATTCAACAAAGCCCCTAGTAACATTTGTGTCGCACGACCGATAGATGCAAAGCGGCTGAGCGTTTTATGTCCTAACTTTTGTAAAAAATCCACGCTTATAGGCCTCCATCCAATAATTCCTGTTCATACGGCGCAGCTTTAAAATGAAACGGGACTGGACCATCCGACAATCCTTGCAAAAATTGCTGCACAAGCGGAGAACTATGTGCCAACATCTGTTCTGGTGAGCCACTGCCTATAACACCCTGCTCTGCGATGATAACAACATGATCAGCAATACTGAGTACTTCAGTGACATCATGGGTCACAATGAGTGATGACAGTCCCAACACTTCATTCAGAGATTTAATCATTCTGACCAGCACACCCATTGAAATCGGATCTTGCCCCGCAAAGGGTTCATCGTACATAATTAGTTCAGGGTCAAGTGCTATTGCTCTTGCTAATGCAGCTCGCCTAGCCATACCACCTGACAGCTCTGCAGGCATAAGCGATCGCGCACCGCGTAAGCCAACCGCTTGTAGTTTCATTAATACGATAAGGCGAATTAAGTCTTCACTTAGCTGAGTATGTTCACGTAGTGGAAAAGCAACATTGTCAAAAACGGACATGTCGGTAAAAAGTGCGCCACTTTGGAATAGCATGCTCATTTGTTTTCGTGCTTGATATAACTCAGAACGAGACATAGCTGGCACACTTGAGCCCATAAACGTAATATCGCCACTATCTGGGCGAAGTTGACCACCTATCAAGCGCAACATGGTTGTTTTACCAATACCACTAGGCCCCATGATGGCTGTAATTTTACCTCTAGGCACTGAGAAGCTCATATTTTTATATATGACCCTATCACCGCGAGAAAAGGTTACATCCTTGACTTCAACGATTGACTGCGACAAGTCGCTCTCCATATATCGATTTCACCAATTGGTGAATAATACGTTTTTTTACACCAAGATGGAAAATGCAAATTGGTAAAATTTTGTAATGGACACGGTTACAAAACGTGGATTATCACCCGTTCTCGTAAATTTATCGGTTTACCCGTCTACAGTAATACGCTATCAAGAACAGATTATTTATACATTTGACAACGCATTTGATAATATTTACCGCACTGTATTTAGTTGCTCGGCATAGGTTTCATGGTTTTATCTTTTGTCATTCTTATCTTAGGTTTTGTTGCACTGGTTTGGAGCGCAGATAGATTTGTTTTTGGTGCGGCTGCTTTAGCAAAAAACCTTGGCGTCCCCACTTTAATTGTTGGCCTAACAATTGTTGCCATGGGTTCTTCCGCACCCGAAATGATGGTTGCAGCACAAGCCGCTTTATCTGATAAAACCGACACAGCTGTCGGTAATGCCATTGGTTCCAATATTGCCAATATACTGTTGGTTTTAGGTATTACAGCTTTACTCAGACCTTTGGCCGTCGGCTCAGGAATACTACGACGCGAGATGCCACTTTTAATTATTGTTTCGCTGGGTGCTTGGTACATTGTGAGCGATAATTATTTCAGTGCAACAGAGGGCTATGTCTTACTTGTCGGATTCGCAACGTTTATTCTAGGCCTAATTTATATCACTAAAAACAGTAATCACGCTCAAGAAGACGACCCGTTAGTTTCTGAGGCATGTGATGAAGTCCCAGACAATGTACCTACTGGCAAGGCTGTTTTTTGGTTGATTGTTGGCATGATAATACTGCCAATCAGTGCTGACGTGCTCGTTGACTCCGCTGTTGATATTGCTAAATTCTTTGGTATGAGTGATTTATTGATCGGCTTGACCATTATCGCTATTGGTACGAGTTTACCTGAACTAGCTGCATGTGTAGCGGGTGTGCTTAAGAATGAAGATGATTTAGCACTTGGCAACATCATTGGCTCGAATATTTTCAATATCCTCGCAGTATTGTCTATTGCTGGTATTTTAAACCCAGCATCACTCGATATGAACATCGCACAGCGAGATATCTACGTAATGCTGGGTGCGACGGTCGCGCTCATTGTAATGAGCGTAAACCTCAGAGGTAAACGACAAATTAATCGTCTGGAAGGTGGCGTGTTACTCGCTGCGTTTATTGGCTATATGTACGCCATTATTTAGGAGTTGGCATGAAGCACCTGTCATTTATTGAATCTGCAAAGCGTGTTTTGGAAATTGAACAACAAGCAATTACTGAATTAAACCAGTTTATCGATACTAGCTTTGCTAACGCCTGCGAGCTTATGCTGAACTGTAAAGGGCGTGTCATCGTTATCGGTATGGGCAAATCCGGTCACATCGGCAATAAAGTTGCTGCTACATTAGCGAGCACTGGGACGCCATCGTTCTTTGTTCACCCCGGAGAAGCGAGCCACGGCGATTTAGGCATGATCACCTCCGATGATGTCGTTTTGCTGATTTCAAATTCTGGCGAAACTGGTGAAGTGATCGGTATCATCCCTGTTATTAAGCGAATTGGGGCGCATATCATAAGCATGACTGGCAATGAGCAATCGACCATGGCACAGCAAGCAGATGTCCATCTTTGCATCAAGGTATCTAAAGAAGCTTGTCCGTTGGGATTAGCCCCCACCGCAAGCACCACGGCAACACTGGTAATGGGGGATGCACTTGCTGTAGCCCTACTAGAATCCAGAGGCTTTACCGCTGATGATTTTGCACTCTCTCATCCCGGCGGCAGTCTCGGAAAACGACTTCTCCTTACTTTAGAAGAGATTATGCACAAAGGTGACGGGGTGCCTAAAACACCGACTGGTAGCTTAATAAAAGATGCGTTGTTTGAAATGTCAGCCAAAGGGCTAGGCATGACCGCTATTGTCGATCAACAAGGTCAACTGTGTGGTCTGTTTACCGACGGTGACTTACGCCGGGTTATTGAGCAAAAAATTGATCTGCATAATGATACTATTGATTCGGTTATGACGATTTGCTGTACTACGGCTTCACCAGATATGCTCGCAGCTGAAGCACTCAATATTATGGAAAAGAAACGAATTAATGGCCTCATTGTGATCGATGAAAACCAGCACCCTATTGGGGCATTAAATACCCAAGACTTATTGCGCGCAGGAGTATTATAACATGCAGTTTAGTGAGCTTTATCAACCCATCACATCTCAAATAGGTGACAGAGCCAAAGCAGTCAAACTGCTAATTTGTGATATTGACGGTGTATTTTCTGACGGCCGCATTTACTTGGGAAATCAAGGTGAAGAACTAAAAGCATTTAATACCAAAGACGGTTTTGGGATTAAAGCACTCATTGAAACAGGTGTTGAAGTTGCCGTGATCACAGGCCGCCATTCAGAAATTGTTAAGCAGCGAATGACTAGCCTAAACGTTAATCATATTTACCAAGGCCAAGAAAACAAGCTGCAAGCTTATGACAAATTAAAGGCCGAACTTAATTTAACTGACGAGCAAATCGCCTATATTGGTGACGACGGACCTGATATCCCTGTCATGCAACAAGTTGGCTTTGCAGTGGCTGTTGCTGACGCGCATCCGCTGGTGAAAAACTTGGCTCACTATACGACTATGATGCCTGGAGGCTTTGGCGCCGTCAGGGAACTCACCGACTTATTAATGTTAAGTCAGGGCAACGAGCTACTCTCTAATGGGAGCAGTACATGACTAATTTACGAGTCATACTACTCGTAGTTTTCGGCGCTACCATGCTGTGGCTTTGGTATCCTTTTTTAATACAAACAGAGCAGCAAACTCAACAACAAGAAGAAACAATTGCCAAGCCTGATTATGTAGCAGTCGATTTGAAACAGACTTCTTTTGCAGAAAATGGGCAGCTCAGTTATCAAATTACAGCAAAAAGAATGGAGCTCTATCAGGAGTTGGGATTTAGCCATTTTGAAGCCCCTATTTTTGTATTACACAATGGGCAGCACAATTGGCAACTCGCTGCAAACGAAGCCACTTTATATGAAAACGATACCTTGATTTTAGAAGGCAACGTTAAAGCAACCAACTTGAACGAAACAGCAATGATCACGCACATTGACGCAGACAACCTCCGGCTCGAGATCACCAACCGGATGATGCGCTCAGAACAGCCCGTGGTCATTACAGGCCCGAGTGTAACCATTACTGGAAAAGGCCTTATCGCCGATCTCAATATTGAGGTCATTGAACTCATCAACCACACCGAAACGATTTATGATAAGCAATAAACTAAGTGCAACCCTACTATTCACTTGTGCTATTGGACTACTGCCACACTGCGTATTGGCTAATAGTAACCCAGAGCAAGTCATTATCAGTTCAGGCAAGCAGCAAGCACAATTACAGACTAACATCGGCGTATTTGAAGAAAATGTCGAAATTATTCATGGCCAGAGAAAAATCTTTGCCGATCGACTTGAAGTGCACAGACGAGAGGAGCTAGGCGAAAATAAACAATTATTAGTTGCAACTGGCTCCCCAGCAATCTTTCAGGAACGACAAACTGATGGCTCACTACTAAAAGCCAGCGCCAACGAAGTGCGTTACGATGTAGCAAATCGTCTTCTGACAATCAAAGGCAACGCAGAGATCAGTCAAGCCGGTCAAAAGATTTCCGCTCAAGAAATTCTCTACGATATGGAGAAACAGCTGATCAGCGCACAAAAAGCCAATGACGAAGGTAAGCGTGTAAGAACTGTCTTACTCCCTGTTGATAAAAAACAAGATGGTAACAAGGAGCAACAGTGAGCACACTAAAAGCCACAGCACTCGCCAAAAGCTACAAAGGCAGACAAGTTGTAAAAAACGTCGAACTAAGTGTTGAAGCTGGAAGCATAGTGGGATTGCTAGGGCCTAATGGCGCAGGTAAAACCACCACTTTTTATATGATTGTGGGTTTAGTGCCAAGTGACAAAGGCAGCATTCATATTGATCAGCAGGATATCACCTTGCTGCCAATGCATAGCCGCGCACGTATGGGGATCGGCTATTTACCACAAGAGTCATCGATATTCAGAAAGTTGACGGTTTATCAAAATTTAATGGCTATTTTGGAAACACGTAAAGACCTAAATAAAGCTCAGCGTGAAACGATACTAAACGAATTATTGGACGAATTTAATATTCAACATATTCGCTCTAGTTTAGGAATGGCGCTTTCCGGTGGAGAGCGTCGTCGAGTAGAAATTGCTCGCGCTTTAGCCGCAGATCCAAAATTTATTCTATTAGATGAGCCTTTTGCTGGCGTTGATCCCATTTCAGTGTTAGATATAAAGAAAATTATTGAGCATTTAAAAAATCGTGGAATCGGTGTGTTGATCACAGATCACAATGTACGTGAAACATTGGATGTATGTGAAAAAGCCTATATTGTTTCCCATGGTGAATTAATTGCTTCAGGTAGCCCTGAACATGTTTTAGCGGATCAAACAGTCCGAGATGTCTACTTAGGCGAACAATTCAGGCTATAGTTAAGAATAAGCGTAACAACAGAAAGGATTGTTAGAGATACATGAGGCAATCGCTACAGCTGCGCATGGGGCAGCAATTAACAATGACACCACAACTACAGCAAGCGATACGCCTGCTGCAGTTGAGCACATTAGACCTCCAGCAAGAAATTCAAGAAGCGCTGGACAGCAATCCTTTATTGGAAGTAGAAGAAAACGAACAAGAATCTTTTGACAACGGTCTAGACAAAACGCAAGAGCAATCACAGGCAAGCGAAAAAGCAGAGTCCAGCTCTGAGGAGATCCCTGAGCCACAGATCAGCGATTATGAACAAGACACTGATACAGCTCTAAATAAAGAGACCCTCAGCGATGAGATGGCGATGGATGTGACTTGGGATGAATACATCAGTGCGGCGCCGGTAAGTTCATCAGGGCCTATGCCTGAAGATGAAAGCGTCTACCAAGGACAGACAACTGAAAGCTTGCAAGAATACTTGATGTGGCAGCTTGAGCTCACACCATTTAGCGCGACGGACAGGTTGATCGCACTGTCAATTGTTGAGGGTGTAGATGACTCTGGCATTTTAACAGTATCGTGCGAAGACATTTTAGAAAGCTTGAATCTCGACAATGATCAAGACCCCGTCGAGCTCGATGAAGTTGAAGCTGTCCTAAAACGCATCCAACTCTTTGACCCAGTAGGGATCGCCGCTCGAAGCCTTCAGGAATGCTTAATTGTGCAACTCAATCAATTTGCGGCAGGCACGCCTTGGCTTGAACAAACCAAGCTAGTTATCGATGAACATATCGATCTATTAGCGAATCGTGATTATCGTACTATCATGAAGAAAACAAAGCTCAAAGAAGGTGAGCTAAAAGAAGTGATGACGTTGATCCACAGCTTAAACCCTAAGCCTGCTGCAAGTATAGTGCAAGAAGAGGCCGATTACGTGATCCCCGATGTCTCCGTTAAAAAGGTCAAGGGACGTTGGGTTGTTGAGCTAAACCCTGATTCTATGCCTAAAATAAGAGTTAACGATCATTATGCTGCTATGTCTCGCTCTGTAAAATCAAGCAGTGACAGTCAATTCATTCGCTCTCATTTACAAGAAGCAAAATGGTTTATTAAAAGCCTTGAAAGCAGAAATGAAACTTTATTGAAAGTTACTAATTGCATTGTGCAGCAACAACAGGCATTCTTTGAACATGGCCCTGAGGCAATGAGACCTATGGTACTCAATGATGTTGCTGAAATGGTTGACATGCACGAGTCGACAATATCTCGAGTAACAACGCAAAAATACATGCACACGCCTCGTGGCATTTATGAATTGAAATACTTCTTCTCGAGCCACGTTAGTACCGAGAATGGTGGTGAATGTTCTTCCACAGCGATCCGAGCACTCATCAAAAAGCTAATTGCTGCTGAAAACGCTGCTAAGCCTTTAAGTGATAGCAAAATTGCAGATGTATTAGCTGATCAAGGTATTAAGGTGGCAAGACGTACTATTGCCAAATACCGAGAGTCTTTGGCTATTCCACCGTCTAATCAACGTAAGAGCTTGATTTAGGCGTAACAAAAGAAGGAAAAATGCTTATGCAACTAAATTTAACTGGTCGCCATGTAGAAATTACCGATTCATTAAGAGACTACGTAACGAGTAAGTTTGCGAAGCTAGAAAGGCATTTTGATCACATCAACAACGTACATGTAATCTTAGATGTCGAAAAACTCATACAAAAAGCAGAAGCCACATTGCATGTCAACGGAGGTGAATTGTTTGCTTCTACAGAGCATAAAGATATGTATGCAGCAATTGATGGTTTAATTGATAAGCTAGATCGACAAGTGATTAAACATAAAGAGAAGCTAACTCGACACTAAATCATGAAACTTAGCACACTCATTTCCGAGGACTGTAGCAAAGCTGCGGTCCTTTTTAATAGTAAAAAAAGAATACTTCAATATATTAGTGAGCTGGCGCAGTCAAAAATTCCAAGTGCCAATCAACATGAGATTCTAGAAGCACTTTTAAACCGCGAAAAGCTAGGCAGTACAGGGATAGGTAAAGGGATAGCGATCCCGCATGGCAGGTTGCCAGGTTTAAATAACATTATTGCCATCATACTTGTAAACCAACAAGCCATTCCTTTTGATGCCTATGACGATCGCAATGTGGACATTTTTGTTGCACTCATCGTACCAGATGGTGAAAATAAACAACATTTAGAGACCTTAGCCAGTATCGCTGGTAAACTAAATAACAAAGCTTTTTGTAAACGACTTAGGCAAGCAAGTAATGATAGCGAGCTTCATCAAGTCCTTGTTGAGTTTGATAAATAATAGGAATTAAACGTGGAACTCATAATTATCAGTGGCCGCTCTGGCTCAGGTAAATCTGTTGCATTAAGAGTTTTAGAAGACTTGGGTTATTACTGCGCTGATAATATTCCAGTTAACCTGCTGCCTGCTCTAGTTCGCAGTGTCTCTGATAGCTACAATAAAATTGCGGTAAGCATCGATGTTAGAAACTTACCTAAAGAGCAACAAGAATTTCATGATATCTTAGAGTATTTACCTGGTTTTGCGAAACCACGTGTTTTTTATTTAGATTGTGACGATCAAACTCTGGTTAAACGCTTTTCTGAAACGCGACGCTTACACCCGCTGTCTTTAAACGACTTACCTCTAGACTTGGCCATAAAACAAGAGCGCAACTTACTTGATGTGTTAATCCGCCGTGCTGATGTCACCATAGATACCACAGATCTCAGTGTTCATCAGTTAGCAGAGAGTGTACGTGAAAAAATCCTCGGGCAAAAAGACAAACAGCTTATTATCACGTTCGAGTCATTCGGGTTTAAGCACGGGATCCCTAAAGAGGCTGATTATGTCTTTGATGCACGTTTTTTACCAAACCCGCATTGGGAGCCTGAATTGAAGCCCTTAACAGGCTTAGATCAGCCCGTAGTGGATTATTTATCAAGCCATAGCATAGTTCAAAAGTTTGTTTGGCAAATTCAGACTTTTATGCAAACTTGGCTACCACACTTAGAGCGTAATAATCGAAGCTACTTAACAATCGCTATCGGTTGTACTGGTGGTCAGCACCGCTCCGTATATTTGGCTCAAACACTTGGAGAGCGCTTTCAAAGGACTCACTCCAATGTCAAGATTCGTCACCGAGAACAAGAGTAATGACGCGAGAATACGAAGGCGTTTTTCTAATAAAAAATAAGTTGGGTTTACATGCTCGAGCAGCAACAGTACTAGCACAGTTGTCTACTCAATTTAACGCTCAAGTTACTCTATATCAAGGTGATAAAAGTGCGCCAGGAGACAGCGTATTGGCTCTGTTGCTGCTGGAAAGCAGTCAGGGTAAAGAAGTAAAAGTAACCTGCACAGGTCCCGATGCACAAGACGCTTTGCTCGCAATTGGAAATCTCATTGAAGATAAGTTCCATGAATCAGAATGACGTCTAACTTCGAATGAGCTGTGAGGGTTCTACTTTTTGTCCCAACAGATCTGTTACTGCAAATAAACTGTAATACAATACTTTTAATTTAAGCAGCTATAATCATTATATTATTTTCACTTTTACAGTAATTTGGCACGGCGCGGATAGGATCTCCCAGATCTATTTATTTTGAACGCCATAACTTTAGAATGCTAAGGCAGTAATGGCCGCAAGGTTGATCACTGTCAACATATCTAGTGGGATACATATTAGCCGTCCTGGATGGCTAATCAAAAAACACTATCACTAATTCTTAAATTGAAATTTGGAAGCCTATGCCTGACGTTTTTGAACAAGACTATACACTGGAACAATTACAGCAAGTAACTAAAGCAATAAACAGTGGACAGTTCGTTCAAGTCAGACAGACATTGGCAGAGATCCCACCATGTGATACAGCACTACTACTCGAATCATCGCCTCATAAAATTAGAACAGCCTTATGGCAATTAGTTGATCCCGATATCCAGGGGGATGTACTTGAAGAGCTATCTGAAGACGTCCGACTAAGTATAATTGCCAAAATGGAGCCTGAGTTAATCGCGGCAGCCACGGAAGATATGGACGATGATGACTTAGGTGAAGTTCTGCGTAGCTTGCCCGTCCCTGTCTATCAAGATGTTATCAGTGCAATGGATAGCCAAGATAGAGCACGTGCCACACTCGCACTGTCATACAATGAAGACTCTGCTGGAGCATTGATGAATGGTGATACCATCACCATTCGACCTGATGTAAGTTTAGATGTGGTACTGCGCTATTTGCGATTAAAAGAAGAATTACCACAGGGTACCGACGACCTTTATGTCGTCGACAAAGAAAACCGCTTTTTGGGCTCTTTACCCATAGGTATATTGCTGACTAATCCTCCAGACAAGCTCGTACAAGAGCTGATGAACGAGGAAAGAGAAACGATCCCAGTGACAATGCCCGAAAGCGAAGTAGCCCAGCTATTTGAGCGCCACAATTGGATTTCGGCACCGGTAGTCGATGATCAAACGCAGCTATTAGGCAGGATCACCATTGATGATATCGTTGATGTAATTAGAGAGGATGCCGAACATAGCTTAATGAGTATGGCAGGTCTAGAGGATGAGGAAGATACCTTTGCACCTGTTATGAAAAGTAGCCAAAGACGCTCAATTTGGCTTGGGATCAATTTACTAACAGCACTACTTGCAGCCTTTGTCGCCAGCTTTTTTGAAAGTACGCTCGATATTTTACCCATTCTAGCGGTACTCAATGGCATAGTACCCAGCATGGGTGGAGTTGCAGGTAGCCAGACCTTAACACTGGTGATCCGTGGTATTGCTTTAGGCCATGTCAATCAAACTAACCAAAGGTTTTTACTTGGTAAAGAGCTTGCTATCGGCGCGCTCAATGGCGTGCTGTGGTCTTTGTTAATCGCGGGTGTAGTAGCCCTTTGGCAGTGGGACTTTAAGCTTGGTGCAGTGATAGCCTTTGCCATGTTTATGAATTTGGTTGCTGCCGGGATCGCTGGAGCGAGTATCCCCTTGCTTTTAAAGCGTATGAAGATAGATCCTGCGTTAGCAGGAAGCGTAGTCCTGACTACAGTCACGGATATTGTCGGAATATTTGCGTTTCTAGGCACCGCAACCTGGTTCTTGCTCTAAGCTTGGCTTAGAGCAATAAATCATAGAGTTTTGTCTATTTACGCTCCGGCGATTTGCATACTTTCTATCAATACTGAGCCTGTTTGTACGGCCCCTCTCAACTCGACATCCCCACCAATTGCTTGAATATTTTGGAACATGTCTTTGAGATTTCCCGCTATGGTAATTTCGCTTACAGGATACTGAATCTCGCCATTTTCTACCCAAAAACCCGCAGCGCCACGAGAGTAATCACCAGTTACCGTATTCACTCCTTGCCCCATTAACTCTGTGACTAACAAACCTGTGCCCATCTCTTTAAGCACAGCACTCAGGTCATCATGTGTCTTTTGAATCAACCAATTGTGAATACCACCCGCGTGCCCTGTCGCCTTCATACCCAGCTTTCTTGCTGCATAACTTGCCATTAAATAAGTTTGCAATGTACCGTCGACGACTATCTCTCTGTCCTGCGTATACACCCCTTCACTGTCAAACGAGCTCGACGCCAAACCTTGCAATAAATGCGGTCGTTCAGCAATAGAAACACATGGATTAAAAATTTGCTTACCAAGTGTATCAAGTAAAAAGCTCGACTTACGATACAGCGCACCACCGCCAATCGCAGAAACCAAGTGACCAAATAGACTGTTTGCTATATCAGCACGAAACACCACTGGCACTTTCATCGTTGATAGCTTTTGGCTATTTAGTTTGGCAATTGTAGACTGCGCGGCTTCAATCCCTACTGTATTGGGCGCTTTTAACAGTTCGTGTTTTCTCGCAATACTGAACGCTGAATCCCTTTGCATCACATCGCCTTCTTGGCCAATAACCATAGTGCTCAATGTGTGGCGTGTGCGAGGGAAACCGGCAAGAAATCCATGACTATTTCCATACACTCGTAACCCTTGATGAGAGGCTATGCTCGCACCATCAGAGTTTACAATGCGACTATCAAATTCAAGCGCTGATTTTTCTGCTTCTATACAGTGTTGAATGGCTTCTTGCGGGGATAATGACCAAGGGTGATAGAGATCCAGTTCAGGCATAGAACACGCCATTAGGTCCTTATCAGCCAAACCATTGCAATCATCATCGGCTGTATACTTAGCTATTTCTATGGCTTTTTTCACAACTGAGCGCAATGCTTGCTCACTTAGATCTGCAGTGGAAGCTGAACCCTTATGATTACCAACATATACACTGATCCCCAAGCTACCATCTTGATTAAACTCAATCGTATCGACTTCGCCCATTCGCGTACTAACCGATAGCCCTGAAGTACGGCTCATAGCCGCTTCAGCAGAAGTTGCACCCAACTGGGATGCAAGATCCAGTACTTCGGAGACAGCGTCTTTTACTTCATCGATTTGCTGGTATATAGATCCAGCTTGGTTATCGTTCATGTTGATTTTCCAAATACTTGTAAACATTACAATCCTAACACAGGAGTGGCATTTTCGCTGGGATAGATCACTAAAGGCCGCACGATGAGCGATATTTTTTGTCGCTTCTTGGTATAATCAATATAATTGTAATATTTTATGGCCTTAGATTATGGCAAAAAAACCAGATCACAACATCGAAGATGAAGAAATCATCTATGTATCCAAAAGCGAGCTAAAAAGAGATGCTCAACAATATCAACAGCTTGGTATTGATATAGCCGAGTTGGGGAAAAAGCAACGCGATAAACTACCACTGAGCAATGAGCTCATTGAAGCCATGGCGCTCGCTGACAAAATTCGTGGTAAACACGACGCCTACCGCCGTCACATGAATTACATCGCGAAAGTGCTTCGAACGACTGATAATGTAGAGCAACTTCAGTCTGCATTAGATATGTTATTAAATAAAAACAACCAAGCGGAAGTATTACTGGGTCAGGTGGAGCGCGTTCGTGATGAAGTGTTGGCGCAAGGTGATAGCAAAATAAATGAATTACTTGAGCAACACCCAGACATGGAGCGACAAAAACTGCGTCAACTCGTCCGTCAAGCGAACAAAGAATTGAAAGCAGAAAAACCAGCAAAAGGGTACAAAGAGCTGTTTCAATATTTGAAAGAAGCCATCTTGCCTTAGTTGATAGTATGAGGGGACACGCTTCCCCTCATACTGATATTACGCAGTACCACCTACTGTTAGCTGATCAATTTTAAGGCTTGGCTGGCCGACACCAACCGGGACACTTTGACCGTCTTTACCACAAACACCCACGCCTCTGTCGAGCTCTAAATCGTTTCCAACCATAGAGATCTGCTGCATTGCTTCTGGGCCATTGCCGATCAACGTTGCGCCTTTAATTGGCTGCGTTACTTTACCATCTTCAATCAAGTACGCCTCTGAAGCAGAAAATACGAATTTCCCAGAAGTGATATCAACCTGGCCACCACCAAAGTTTCTCGCAAATATTCCCTTCTTCACAGAGCTGATGATTTCTTGCTGGCTAGTCTCTCCTGGCAACATATAGGTGTTTGTCATTCGAGGCATAGGTAAATGGGCAAATGATTCTCTGCGAGCGTTACCGGTGGGCTTTGCATCCATCAAACGGGCATTGGTCTTATCTTGCATGTAACCTTTTAAAATACCCTTTTCAATCAGTACATTATAACCTGCTGGCGTACCTTCATCATCTATATTTAAAGAACCTCGTCGGTTAGCCATGGTGCCATCGTCCACGACCGTGCATAGTGATGACGCCACTTGCTCACCCACTCGACCACTAAACGCAGATGCCCCCTTGCGGTTAAAATCACCTTCCAAACCATGTCCTACAGCTTCATGTAATAGTACTCCCGGCCAACCAGCGCCTAAGACCACAGGCATGGTACCAGCGGGAGCATCAATAGCTGTCAGGTTAACCTGTGCTTGTCTTACCGCTTCTTCGACATAACTCATCCAACGAGGCTTACCGTTTTCAAGCTCTTTAAAGTATCCGTAGTCCAAGCGCGCACCACCACCGGCACTTCCCCGCTCTCTGCGTCCATTGTTTTCCAATAACACAGAGCAATTTAAACGAACTAAAGGACGAATATCTGTGGCAAACGTACCATCACTCGCCGCTATCAATACTTCTTCATATACCGCCGCGATAGAGCAAACGACTTGCTCTGCATCCGGGGCCAAATCTCTAATTGCACTATCGACTTCTCTGAGCAATGAGATTTTCTCTTCATCACTCATACTCAATAACGGTTGAACTGGCTGAAATTGAACTGGTGCCTGTATATCAGTAAACACTTGCACATTTTGCGATTTGCCTTGTTGAGCAATCGATCTCGCCGCCTCAGCAGCTTGATTAATGGCTTCCAGATTGATGGCATCAGAATAACTAAACCCAGTCTGCTCTCCACTCACTGCTCGCACACCAACACCACGCTCAATGTTATAACTTCCCTCTTTGATCTTGCCATCTTCAAGTACCCAAGTTTCATGATAGCTAGATTGAAAGTACAGATCGGAATAATCCACATTGTGCTGGTGAATGTAGCTGAGTGTTTGCTCTAGCTGTTCTCTAGTTAACTGGCTATCAGCTAACAAGCTTTTTTCAACTTGATTCATATAATATTGCTCTTAAATCGATTGTGCTTGAACACAGGCATAGACAGCCTGATGTTGTCCAGCTCGGCTAAATTTAACCGTCTTTGTATTGGCTGCAAAGATAATTCACTATTATCTTGTACCTCTCCCCAAGGAGAAATTATCACGCTGTGACCAAATGTTGCTCGTCCATTTTGGTGCTCACCAACTTGCGCCGCGGCGATAACAAAACTCTGTGTTTCGATGGCCCTAGCTTGCAATAACGGTAACCAATGTGCCTTGCCCGTCACGGTAGTGAATGCGCTGGGGATCAGTAATATAGAGGCACCCTGCTCGCGCTGAACCTGATATAGTCCTGTAAAACGCATGTCATAGCACACACTTAAGCCTAGTCTACCAAAGGGACTATCTACAACTACAACTTCATTCCCAGCTTCGGTGTGTTGAGACTCTCTATACTGCTTTGATTTGTCATGTACATCAGCATCAAATAAATGGATTTTATTGTATTGAGCGACGAGCTCCCCTCGTTCGTTAAACAGGCAGCTCGCTGCATAGTATTTTTCAGAAGTGCACGGGATAGGAATAGTTCCTGCACTTAGCCATATCTTATTTCTCCTACATAGCTGCGAGATTTTCTCTATCCAATACTCGCTGCTACTTGCTATCTTGAAGGTATCAGCACCACTTTTGCAAAACGCCAACCAAGCTTCGGGTAAACACACTAAGGTCGGCCCCTCTATGGTGAGTGCTTCTAACTGTTGTGCGACATAGTCAAAGTTTTTTTCAGGATCTATGCCTGAACACATTGGGAGCACAACTACATTAGCATCATTTACAGTCATAAAATTCATATCACTTTAAGTCAAAGATGTACGGTGTTTCAGCTTTACCACTCGACAAACTGCCCTCATCAGCCGTGATACTTTGCTGTGCTTCGCTGTCAGACGATGTGATGGTTGGAGCTTCAACTACGCCATTACCAAGCTGTTTGAGCTTTTGTTCAGTCTCAGAGGGATTGGCTTTTGTATCTGAAGGGTTTTGTTGCTGGACAGGGGCCTGTATAGGCACGGTATTTTCCATATCCTTTTTAGGCCCTTCAGGATTTTCATTATCTGGCTGTTTTGTGTCGTTAGACTCAGTTGAAGCTGGAGGCTTTACACCAGGGAGTGTAACTTCCCTGCTCTTGCGGTCCACTTCGGTGACAATGGGCTCTTGCATTGTGCCGGTTACTTTAAAGTTAATTTCAGAGATCACTCGAGCAGAATGGATAACTTTATCAATTGCCAATGCGGCAAGACCGGTCACAGGATTAACCATCCAGCCCACAATAACCGGTAGGCTTGAAGTAACTTGGGGCGCAATTGCCAAATCATAATTGATTTCGTGAGTTTTTAAATTGGCATAACCTGAAATACTAAGATCGGCAGGCACACCATCCATTTTAGTGTCTTGGGTATAAGCAATGCCGTTATCTAATTGCAAGCTGCCTTCCATTTGATTGTAGAAAAACCCTTTTGCAAATACATCTCGAAAGTCGAGCTTCAATTTGCGTACCAAAGAGTCGAGACTCAGCAATGAAAAAACACGCGCGCCTTGATCACTGATGTCAGTTAAATGCCCCTCTCCTAACCGCCATTTAATATCTCCGCCTAATGTTGCCCACTGAAAATCATACGGCGCTGCTTGCCAGTTTAAATCAAAATCAATATTTGCTTGGGAATCCTTAACAGTAGAGGTGATATCAAACTCTTCCATCAAGTCACCAAAATCAGCGCTACTTAAATTACCACTTAGTTGTGAGCGACCACTTTTCCAGCTGCCATTAGCTGTCAAAGAATGTGCGCCCTTATCAATGTTAAGATTGCTGATCGTCAGTTGCTCACCGTTACCAAGCATGGACAAGGTCACTCTATCTAATTGATATTGGTTCACACGGCAATCATCACAGCCAAATTCTATTGCCGGAATATTGGCCAGCCAGCTATCATCTTGTGGTGAACTAGTTTGGCCTTCCTCTTCTTGAGTTGGTTGTTTTGAGTTGAGCCTTAGATAATCTGCCTGCACTCTTATCGGCGAAGTTTGCTGCGTGGGAAACTGTACTTGTGCCCTGAGCTCCTTGCCATTTAAGCGCATTGACAAACCTTGATCATTCGGACGCATCACCATTTCAACATCGTTAAACAGTACATCTCCGACAGATAGCTCACTGAGATTAGCTCGGATTTCATTGAGTGCAGGTAATAGACTTTCTGCATCCCTGTCTGAGTTTTCGCTTTTTTCTATTATCCTATCTAAAAATGCAAACCACTCATCTAGTTGTAACTGAGCATGGTCGATAGTTACGTTAAATCCCGACTGCTCTAAACCACGATTTTGCTCGCTCACAATCAAATGTGCTTTGCTAAACTGGCCACTTTGGTTATCTAAAATGCCATTGAAGTAGAGTAAATCATTTACGTTTGCGGTGATCAGATTGGAAATATCATCACCTCTCACTTCGCCAATTAGCTTCCCTTTGGTACCAGTCTCTTGGCTATACGGCGCGGGTAACATGACAGACACATCACTTAAATCGGAGCTAAAACTCGCTAAATAGTTAAAACCTTGCTCAGCAAAATTTAACGTTAGCTGGGTTTCCAACGCCGCTTCACCTGCAATGAAACCATCCATTAAACCATGCCCATAGGGGAGTAAATGCTCACTTGATGCCAGTAAGTTAGTCGACACACTCACTTCATAACTGTCTTGATCGCCACTGCCATTGACAGAAAAATCCATTGGCATATTAAGCCAAGTTGCTTTGGCATTAAGGAGTGCTATTTCATCATCATGGAAAGTCAATTCTCCAAAAACATTGTTTAATTGCATACCCGGTTTACTCAGGAATACACCAATATCATTGAGGTCAACAACACCTTTGGCGACAACGTCGAGATTATTAAGGTCTATGTCGAGTTCAATATTGCCGGATACTTGACCTGAACCTTGTACGATTTCAAATACATTGACGAGTGGATCTGCGATTGGCGTGGCCGCAAAAAATGACAGTAAACTTGCAGCCTCTGTTTGCTGTTTTATGTTGACATAAAGATTGTCGGCTTGCTCAAGATCGGGAAGACTTACCACCACTTCACCGGCTATCGATTGATTTGCTAATTGCCCTGAGCCCGCCGTAATATCCATACGCTCATTATGAAAATGCAATTCTACGCCCGCATTTTTCACACTAGGCCAATCCGGAGCAAATAAAAATTCAGCCTCATCAATGAGCGCAAGCACTTCAAATTGCCCTTGTTTATCTCGAAACGGAAACGCAGCCAAAGGCCCTGAAAACAGCACTTGAGCATTAACATGCTTACCAGCAATGATGCCGCGTTCAAGGTATTCCACTAAATTGCTATGCATAAGATCCAATGGAAAATATCGCCCTGCAATAGACGCGTCTTTACCGTAGGCCTCTGCGTATAAATCCAGCTCAGGCTGCTCAAATAGCCGAGTATGAAACTCTAACGCTACCGCAAGTTGTGAATTACTCAGCCATAAATTATCGGAATCGACATGCCACTTAGCATTACTGTCCTGCCAAAAGTGGATGTCACCGTTGAGCTCATCGATGTCAATCGGCGCTACAAAACGCGGCCCGGTAACCAGCTGACGTTGATGCGCACTGACGCTCACGACACCACGCTGCGCGTGCCAATTAAGCTCTAGGTTAAGCCCCTCTAAGCCAGGGGCTGCTTCGGTTTCTTGCCAACCAACATCCAGTAAGGAACCCCAAATACTTAAACCTTCCTGAGCACCCCATTGCAACCTTGCTTTGCTCAAAGTGCCTTGAAAATCACTTTTACCAACTTCCTTTGCCCAGTTATAGTGGGTAAGAGCAAGTGCATGTGCAAACGGCTCTAAGTTAAGTTGTTGAAGCCAAAGGGCTCCTTGATCGACAGACCATGACCCTTGAAAATGCGCGGGTTGATATACTTGCTCAGCGCTACGAAATATAAATTCCGAACTTGAAAGTGACCAGCCTTGACCTGACGGCTTGAGATAGAATTGGCCACTATCTAGACCCAGTTTATTAGGCTTATTTTCGGACAACCAAGTGATGTAACTCGGTTCAAATTGAACCAAAATATCTTTTAATTTGCCCAACTCTAAACTGGCCCACAATTGCCCGTTTATACTTGCACTTAAATCGCGATGGTTAGTATTGAAATGCTCACCGATTAAGTCTAAAACATTGAGTTCACTGGCTTGCAGATAAATATCACCCTCAATGCTTTGTAGAGTTTCCCCTTTGAGTTTGACTCGTGTATTTAAGCTTCCCAGTGAGAGGCTTGGGAATATTAAGCGACCTTCACCGTGATGTGCACTGACGCTGTTCTGCCACACCATATCTTGAATAAGCACACTATGGTGTGGTCTATTTTCTTTGAATAAGTTTACTTCACTGTTTTGTACTGCAAAGTGCCCCGTTTCCCCCAAAAACAATCCTTCGATCAATGCTTGCTGCTCAAAATCTCCAGAGTCTCCCTGCAAATCGAGCCTATCAAGGTGAATATTTGCTTTGAAGCCATCTAACACGAAATAGTTTGACACCAACTGCCATTGCCTAAGAGATTGCACGACATTGACCTGTAAACTGGTGTTGTCAATGTGCAGAGAAATCGGTGCGTTTTGATTGTCTTCAAAACTGACATTTTCGAGTAGTAAGGCAGGCCCTGTTCCTTGCCAGCTGGCGCTGATAGAGCCGATACTCAATTCAACATTAAGTTGCCTGTAAATCAAAGATTCAATGCTATTTTTGTAATCATTGGCATATGGCAGGCTTAATTTTAGCAACGAAACCAATACCGCGATCATAACCAAAGTGACAGCAAAGATTTGCCACACTTTTCTGATACAAAAAAAGCAGATTGTTTTGGGGTGCATATTGGCCTACATCATTACCACATCAAACTGCTCTTGGCTGTACAAGTTCTCAGTTTGGATACTCACTTGCTTTCCGATGAACAGCTCAAGCTCTGCCAAATTATGATACTCATCATTCACCAACGCCTCACTGACTGCCGCAGATGCATACACCATAAACTTGTCAGCATCATAGGCCCTATTTACCCGCACTATCTCACGTAATATCTCATAACATACTGTTTCTACTGTTTTGAGTGAACCTCTGCCTGAGCACGATGGGCAAACATCACATAAAATATGCTCTAAGCTTTCTCTAGTGCGTTTACGCGTCATTTCTACAAGACCGAGTGCAGATAAACCATTAATATTTGCCTTAGCACGATCTTTTGCCAGCGCAGCTTCTAATGAATGCAATACGCGCCGCTTGTGTTCATCGGAAATCATATCGATAAAGTCAATAATAATAATACCGCCAAGGTTCCTTAACCTAAGCTGACGAGCGATTGCGGATGTCGCTTCAACATTGGTATTAAAGATCGTTTCTTCGAGGTTTCTATGGCCTACAAACGCACCGGTATTCACGTCTACAGTTGTCATTGCCTCTGTTTGGTCAATGATCAAATACCCGCCAGATTTTAACTCCACTTTACGATGCAGCGCCTTTTGAATTTCGGCTTCTACATCAAACAAGTCAAAGATAGGGCGTTCACCAGGATAATACTCAAGTGTTTCTGAGAGTTGCGGAACAAACTCTTCTGTAAAAGACTTTAGCTGTTGATATGTGAGCTTTGAATCCACTCTAATACGCTCCATATCTTCACCGACATAGTCGCGTAAAGTACGAAATGCGAGTGTTAAATCTTCGTGCAGTATGCTCGCTTTGCTGGTTTTTCTGCGCTTACTGACTATCTTTTGCCAGAGTTTTTTTAAAAATTCAGCATCGTGTTTCAATTCAGCCTCAGCTGCACCTTCAGCTGCTGTACGAACAATAAACCCGCCATTTTCATCGTTATACTGAGCGACAATGCGTTTTAAGCGATCGCGCTCTTCTTCTGTTTCAATTCTTTGGCTGACTCCGACATGGGTGGCATCAGGCATAAATACCAGATAGCGAGACGGAATGGTTATATCTGTGGTCAAACGTGCCCCTTTGGTACCTATAGGGTCTTTGACTACCTGAACCATAATAAACTGGCCCTGCTTAACCAGCTCTCTAATATCTTGTACTTTTTTTACCGGCTGTTCATCAACAGCCTCTTCTATAGATGCACTGCTGACAATATCGGAAGCATGTAAAAATGCAGCTTTTTCCAAGCCAATATCTACAAAAGCAGCCTGCATACCCGGTAAGACTCGACTCACTTTGCCCAAATATATATTGCCAACAATGCCTAAATTGCCAACACGTTCTACCTGAACTTCCTGCAATACGCCATTTTCAATTAGTGCGACGCGACTTTCGCTTGGTGTCACATTGATCAATAATTCGCTACTCATCTCGTTCCGCCATAAAAGTTTGAATTAGTTCGTCTGTTTCGTACAAAGGCAGTCCCACTACAGCAAAATAACTACCACTCAATTGCGTCACAAACCGACCGCCTAAGCCCTGAATTCCATAACCGCCAGCTTTGTCTAGCGGTTCACCGCTTGACCAATACTGTTCTATTTCTGCCGTAGAAAGTACTTTAAATGTTACGTCAGTTATCACTGTTTTGCTTATTACTGCATGCTTATCGGCCACTGCTATTGCCGTCATCACTTGATGAGTTTTACCTGAAAGCATTGTCATCATTGACATAAAGTCAGCTTTGTTCTGTGGCTTACCCAAGGCTTTTCCATCGGCCACAACAACAGTATCACTGCCTAGTACGGGACGGTCTTCATCACCAATACCAACTCCACTTTGTGCCTTCAAACGCGCGAGGCGCTCAACCAAGGCATGTGGCTCCTCATTTGGGTGTGCACTCTCATCGGCATCAACAGAAAATTGCTCAAAGGTGTATCCCAGTTGGCTCAATAGCGCTTTTCGGCGTGGAGAAGCCGAAGCCAAATATAATTTTACTGCCATTAACGGATCCTAAAGTGTCTACGGTATTTTCTCAGCAATAGAAATATCCAAGGCCAACATAACATGCCAATCAATGCTGGCCATAAGTATGCAGGGTTAAAATAAATATCTAATAGGAAATGATTTAACCAAAACTGCAATAAGTGGTAGAGCGCTAAAAACAAGCCAATTAACATGGCTTGTTGCCACAGTGAGAAATTTCTTAGTTTCTGGAAATTACTGACCGTAATATAAATACATACAGAATAGGTCAATGAATTTATACCCAATGGCGAACCTACGGCCAAATCCATGATCAGTCCTGTACACCAAGCCCAGCCTATATTCACTCTATGTGGTAGCGCGATAGACCAATACATCAATACCAGTAAGACCCAATCAGGCCTAAAAGGTTCTAATGAGAAAGGTAATGGCATTAATGCCATGATAAGTGCCAAAAAAACACTAAAGGTAATAAAAGAAAAACTACGGCTCATCACTGACCTCTGTGGAGTTCTCTCCCAAAATTACCAGCAATCTTACCCTATCTAGCTGAGCAATCGGTTCAGCATAAACTTTGGCAAAAGGCAGTCCCTCATCTCTATCGATTTCTGTAACGACGGCGACAGGATAACCTTCAGGAAAACGACTACCGAGCCCTGAAGTGACCAAAATATCGCCGATGCGAATATCCAAGCTATGGGAAACATGTGCCAATTGAACTAGGTTAATTTTACCTATCCCTTCAACCACCATGCTGACATCATTTCTCAGTATTCTTACCGGAGTCGCATGGGTTGTATCTGTCATGAGTAAAACACGGGATGTCGTTGTGCCTACATGTGTTAGTTGACCTACTAGTCCTAACTCATCGATAACTGCTTGTCCCTCCGACACTCCATCAATGGTGCCCTTATTAATGACTACTTGGTGGTTATATCGATTGGAACGCACCGAAAGCACTTGCGCAATTTGTCGGTTATGGGATTGACGCGCAGACGCACCTAGCAGTGCCCTTAGTTCATTATTTTCTTTGAGCAGAAACTGGTACTGTTGAAGTTGCTCGCTTTGCAATAATTGCTTGGCCCTGAGCACTTCATTTTCATCGAGCAATCTATCTCTGGTATGCAAGCTTTTTGCCCCGACGTTAAATAGCTCATAGGGTATATTTGCTGCATACAAAACAGGGCTTACTAACGTATTTAGCGTGGTTCTGACAAACGTGCCGCCAGAGGTGTATCTATCGCCTATGATCAGGACAATACTAAGCACAACTGCGACAGTAAGTCGCAGTTGTAAAGATATGCTTCGGCCAAACAGTAAATTCATCAGTCGTAACTAAATACGTCGCCACCATGCATGTCTATCATCTCTAATGCTTTACCACCGCCTCGTGCTACACAAGTGAGAGGATCATCAGCAACCACAACTGGGATACCTGTTTCTTCCATTAATAGACGATCAAGGTCTTTCAGTAAAGCCCCACCACCAGTTAACACCATACCATGAGCAGAAATATCTGAAGCCAGTTCTGGTGGCGATTGCTCCAAGGCAACCATAACAGCACTCACAATGCCCATCAAAGGCTCTTGCAACGCTTCTAAAATTTCATGGGAATTCAGGGTAAACGAGCGCGGTACACCTTCAGCAAGGTTACGACCACGTACCTCTATCTCAATTGGTGTTTCACTCTTAAATGCGGAGCCGATTTCATGCTTAATATGTTCAGCAGTAGCTTCACCGATCAGACTACCGAAGTTACGTCTTACATAATTAATAATGGCTTCATCAAATTTATCACCACCAATGCGCACTGAAGACGAGTAAACCACACCATTGAGCGAGATAATTGCAACCTCAGTAGTACCACCACCGATATCAACAACCATCGAACCTGTCGCCTCAGATACCGGTAGGCCAGCTCCAATCGCTGCTGCCATTGGCTCTTCAATCAAATATACTTCGCGGGCGCCTGCACCCATTGCGGATTCACGGATCGCACGTTTTTCAACTTGTGTTGCACCACACGGTACACAAATCAAAACGCGAGGACTTGGGCGCATAAAGTTGTTATTGTGAACCTGTTTTATAAAGTGTTGAAGCATCTTTTCAGTAACATAGAAATCGGCAATAACACCATCTTTCATAGGTCTGATGGCTTTAATATTTCCAGGTGTTCTGCCTAGCATTTGTTTTGCAGCAGTGCCTACTGAAGCAACACTCTTTGGCCCGCCAGCTCTCTCCTGACGAATTGCCACCACCGAGGGCTCGTTTAATACGATACCTTCTTCTTTTACATAAATCAGTGTATTAGCCGTGCCTAAATCAATAGACAGGTCATTTGAAAATAATCCACGTAGCTTTTTAAACATGAGGCTGGGTAACCTTAAAGAATTCTTTTAACCAAGCCAAAGCAACTGTGCGCTAAGGCTGAAATATTTAAGTCTACAAAATGCAAACTGCACTTTGACTGAACGTGCCCTTATTTCAGGGCACGTTTTAGTTATCTTTCTCGAACCAATCTAAAACCAATGTAGTTGGCTCTAAAATCAGGCGCTAGCGCTAGGCGAGTCGACACTCGAGCCAAGCTAGGTGCAAAATTCCATGCACCACCGCGTACCGTTACATCCTCTTGTGAAGCTCGCTTTTGCGTCCACTCCCACACGTTGCCAACGGTATCATATAAACCATAGTTATTTGGTGAAAATTCACCTACAGGAGCAGGACTTTTATTTGACCACTCACTACCACACCAACCGCAGTTAGCGAGCCCTCTACCAATCTCATTGCCCCACGGGTACTCAGAACCAGTACCAGCTCTCGCTGCGTATTCCCACTCAACTTCATTGGGTAGACGATATTGGATCCCCTGTTCGGCTGACAACCAGTTGGCATAAGCCTTTGCATCTTCGTATGTCACGCAAACAACAGGAAAGTTATCTGCCTGCTCAAAACCTGGGTTGCTCCAATTGTATTCACTTTCCCAAATCGGCTCACCATTTTTGTAGTGAGCACATCCAGCGCCTTTTTCTGCTTCAGTTTGAAATCCTGAGCTGGTGACAAACTGTCGAAATTCAGCAACCGTCACTTCATTACTTTGCATTGCATACGAATGACTGAGCACTTTTTCAACAACAGGGCGCTCATTGGCTAGTCCATTTCCCGTCAAATCCCCCATTTGGAAGGACCCAGCAGGGATAATGACCTCTTTGTTTTTAATCAAGTTAGGAGTCACCGATTTTTGTACCGCTGCTTGGCGCTCAACTTGCTCTCTTTTGGGTGTCGGTGCAGCAATCGACTCAGGCTTTTTTATGAGCTTCGCGTTAATCGTTCGAGCACGTCGTACATCGACTCTTGCCGTATATGACTCATAACCGAGCTTGCGAATTTCAATATCGTATGAGCCAAGTGGTACACTCACAACTAACTTGGTCGAGCCGTAGCTTACGCCATCAATAAACACTTCATCATCATAGACATTTGAACGTAATGTCAGATCAACTTGTCTGTCTTGTGGTGATTGCTGAATAATTTGTGATTTGATTTCAGCCTTTGGCTGCAATGTAGTAACACTAGGAATACTTGTTTCAGGTTTATCTAACTCATCTTTGAATGTGAGCTGGCTATCACTAAATGTTGTTGGATAGCTTGCTTGATATCCAACTGACAGCGGTGTGCCATACTCACTACAAAAACGATTATCAAGTGTCAACAAGCCACACAGGCGACTGTTGTTCACGTCACCACGCATTGTGACACTTAAATTAACGCTGTAATTACCTTGACCGCTAAACGCACTGCCTATTACATGGCTACTGACAACCTGCACTTGAGCACCTGCTAGGTGCCTTTTTGGTTCGACAATACGCTGCTCGGTTAAGTTGGCAAAGATTTGATCGATAAAGCGCTTGGTCGCTTTTTGCAATCCTAGCTGTTGGCCCCTCTGTTCACACGCTGCCAGTGTCTCGGTGCGCTTACAGTTAATGGTATGCTCAACTTCCAATGTCCCCTCTCGAGTAAACTCATTGCGAAGTCGCTCAACGCGCGCCGTGCTCAGCTGGTCTTTTAAGCTAGCAAGTGTGTTAACTAAGGTGTGTTTGCTAACGCGAATTTGCTCAATATCTTTACGGTGCGATGCTATGGCCGCTAACTGCATCGCAATATCTTCTTTGTTAGACTTATGATCAGCCACTGATTGCTGATATCTCGTCTGTGCAGAGGAAATATCGATAGAAGGATCGTCGATAAGGCGACGATACAAGTCATTCATGGCATCTAGTGCCTGATTTTTTTCTTTGTCCAACTCTGTCGAGTTATTCCTCAACAGTTCAAGCTGTGATTGTAAACGGGCTTCTTCAGCCACGTGTTTGTCTAATACCTGAGTATATCTATCTAACTCAGCTTGTTTCTCGGAGCGCTCTGACTCGATAGCTGTCACAGTCGCAGTATCTTGTGCCCAAACACTTACAGACAATAAGGCGGCAGAGACAAAAAGAGATAAAGGAGCAATTCGCATATATTCCATTCCCAACAGCGGCAGTTGTTTTGGTCTTTGTTATTTTTAATGTTTTAATGCTTAATGCTATGTACTTACGAAGTAAAACACAAGCCTTGCACAATTAATATCTGAGTTTACAACTAATAGTCACGTCCTTACCAGTGTTCTGAGCACATTTTCATGAAATAATAACCTCAAAGCGCCTATTTATAGATAATTCGAAAATCATATGCTGACCTCAAGCCACACAGAATCGCCTCTTCAGACCATTAATCACCCATTATTGGTAGAAAAGAAAATCGACTTAATTATAAAAAGAGACGACCTACTTCACCCTACAGTACAAGGTAATAAATGGCGAAAACTGAAATACAACCTCCTAGAGCTAAAACGTCAGCAATACCAATCGCTCCTTACATTTGGTGGCGCATTTTCCAATCATTTATACGCCACAGCAATGGCGAGCAAGGTATTTCAGATACCTGCCCATTTCATTGTCAGAGGTCCAAACCTAGACCCCAAAAATCCAACACTTCGCTTTGCAAAAGCCTGTGGCGTTAATTTGCTTCCAGTTACCCGTGTCGAGTATCGCCAGCGCCATGAAACAGACTATTTGGCACAACTTCAGCGTCAATTTCCAACCGCGTACATCATTCCCGAAGGCGGCAGTAACAAATTCGCCCTACAAGGTTGTAAAGAGCTAGCCCAATCTCTCCCTAGAAGCGACTACCTTTGCTGTGCTGTCGGCAGTGGTGGAACACTCGCGGGGCTACTAAACGGTATTGATGATGCAACACACGTGCTGGGACTTGCGGTACTAAAAGGCGCTCACTATCTCAATGAAGAGGTCACTAAATTGAACCCCAGTGCTGCAACAAAACCAAACTGGCAGATACTTTCGCAGTTTCACGATGGAGGTTATGGCAAATTTTCAGCTGCTTTGTGGCAGTTTTGTCAGCACATGAAACGCCAATACCATCTCCCTCTAGAACCTATTTATAGTGGAAAAATGCTCTTTGGCCTTTGGCAACTCATTCAACAAGATTACTTCCCTCGCGGCAGCACCATCGTCGCCATACATACAGGTGGTTTGCAAGGGCTTGATGGTTTGCGTTATCGACAACTAATTTAAACTGTTTTCCAACTCTAACAGCGGAGCACTGAAGAAATAGCCTTGTGCTCCATCTACACCCAATCGCTTGATACAATTAAACTCATCCTGTGTTTCAACCCCCACTGCATAGACTGGGATCTGCAACTTTTTCGCTTGATTCACGATTTGTTTGACGACCGCCCTGCGTTTGGCACAACTGTTAATGTCATGAATTAATTCAAAGGCAAGTTTGATCCCCACCACATTATGCAATGTATGGAGCTGCACTATGTCTAGCGGTTTAATAACATGATCCAATACCACATTCGTTCCTAATGACGCCAGCGAGCTAAAAAACTGCTCAAAATAAGCCTTATGTTGGTAAAAATCATTAATCATTAATTCCAAGGTCACTTCGCTCGCTCGACCCGATTCTTTCAGCGTCACAATCAGCCAGTTTAAAAAATCACTATTGGACCAATTCACTACGTGTAAATTTACACTCACAGAAAACCCTCTAGGCTCTTTTGCCAGCACTTTTAACGCCTGTACAACGATGGCTTTATCAAGTTCAATTAAGTGTTCATTAAGATGTATTTTATGGATAAATTGACCAGCGGTGATCAGCCCCAAGGTTTTATGTCTTACACGCAACAGCGCTTCACTTTGGATCACATCCTGTGATTTAAAATCAAACAAGGGCTGGCAAAATAACACAAACCGACCTGCTCTAATGTCTTCCATGATGTTGATTTCAGCATCCAATAGGCTTTCGGCTAAGGTGTGATTGAGCGGTAACATATGAATATGCTGCCAAACGTGATTTTGCGCGACACTGAGGGACGACCTCGCAATTTGATATACTTGTGTTTGGTCTGCTCCTTCGCTGTAAAAGCATGCTCCACATTTTACCGCGCTGCGTGATAAATCCCCCCTGAAAGCTAGCAAAGCCTGATACACCACTTCATGCAATCGTTTAACAGTTTGCTCTACTTCATCTTTATTTAATACGCTGAGTGTGACGGTGAGTGTACCTGACGATAGATACTTGGCCGAACAGTACTTATATTTGTTAAAACACTTGGCCAATGTCACGCTAAAATGGCTTTGTGGCTCGATATGTTTGGGTAATTCACAACGCCACTTAAACATCGCAAACATGGTTACTTGCTGCTCTGTAGCAACATGCATTACATCTGGGCTGGCACTCATCGTTTTATCGCCAATCAGTTTGCGCCTACGATCAGGGGACTTAGCCCGCTTCGACATAGCAATCCAGCCCAATACACCTGCACTCACTAATACTGCATTGAGCCACAAACAGCACGTAACAGCCCAATTGATCATATTACTTGGATAGAGGCTCATTGAATGCTCACCAACTTTAAAATGATAAGGGCTTGAAAGCCAAGCTATTAACGCATCATTGCTGGGGAAAATACTAAACCCAAATTGCTGGGCCAACACACTTAACTCTTGAGCTGGAACGGGTACAATGTAGTACGCCAATTGAACATTTAGACGATTTGCTTCTTCTGCTATCCAAGTGCCGGTAAACTGGACTATCGCCAAGTTTAATACCATGAATAACACACACCACGCCCCCAAAAACACGTACTCACGTTTAACTGAGTGTTCTGTAAGCGCAAAGTGAAACATGATAGAGCTGCCATTAATGATTCTGATTAAAGTTTTGTTCAATCTAATACAAAACTCAAGGAGACCTGATTAAGAATCCTAAAAGCTGCTGATCTTGCATGTATTATTTTTAGTGGGTTTGAACCTCATTACGTCTTAAAAGCCAAAAACAAAAAAGCCTCGTATCAAACGAGGCTTTTTCTGTTGTATCAACAGTCGATCTCAGATAACGCTTAGAACGGAATATCGTCGTCAAAGTCGATTGGTGGCTCCATTGGATTAGAAGCACTGCCTTGCTGCTGAGGTGCAAAACCGCCCTGTGGCTGACTGCCTTGAGCTGGTGCACTTTGAGACTGGCCACCAAAGTTGTTGTTTTGTGGTTGAGGTGCACTTTGTTGAGGTGCTTGTTGCTGAGGAGCAAAGCCACCTTGCTGAGCTGCAGGCTGCTGACCATATTGCTGTTGGTTGTTTTGCTGAGGTGCAAAACCGCCTTGCTGCTGACCATAACCACCTTGGTTACCACCAGACTGATATTGACCACCCTGCTCGTTGCGACCGCCTAACATTTGCATTTGGCCGCCCATATCAACGACAATCTCCGTGGTGTATTTATCTTGACCACTTTGATCAGTCCACTTACGCGTTTGCAAACGGCCTTCAATATAAACCTGAGAACCCTTGCGTAAGTATTCACCAGCCACTTCAGCTAATTTGCCAAACAACACCACTCTGTGCCATTCAGTACGCTCTTGCATCTGGCCTGTATTTTTGTCTTTCCAACTATCAGTGGTAGCAATACTAATATTCGCCACACCATTACCGTTGGGCATATATCGTACTTCAGGATCTTGGCCTAAGTTACCCACCAAGATTACTTTATTCACACCGCGTGCCATGGCACCCTCTCCTCACACAATTACAAGCATTGCTTAGTTATATTCTACAACACGATTGTATAACGATTGCGCTTCGAATTCGACTTCTCATCGCAACCAAGTACCCGTTACGCAGGATATAAAATTTGCTTAGCTTGGTTTAAATCAAATTTACTTTCGTCCACTTTTAGATAAGCGCGATTTTCTTCACTGACAACAGTCGCCTCTAACACGCCCGGTAATGTAACCAGTTTATCAGCAAGTGTTTGTGCATGCTGAGGTTTATCGAGTTCCGTTACAAAGCTCAGCGCCTTACTACGTGGAGGGACTTGCATGCGCCATGCAATAACCAGCCATATTACCCCAATTCCTGCCGCAGCGGCAAATACAGATTGCGTTTCGTAGTTTTGCGCGAGATACCCTCCCAGCACACCACCTAGAAAAGCCCCCAAGAATTGGCCGGAAGAAAACACGCCCATCGCTGAACCTTTTTGTGTAGCAGGCGATATTCTAGATACCAATGCTGGCATTGTGGCTTCTAGGAAGTTAAATGCGATGAAGTATAAAGTCATAGCCAGTGCAATGCCCCACAGTGAATGTGATAGCCAAATCAGCAGAAAAGTGCTTATGCTTAACATCGCAATTGCGCCCAAAAAGACCTGCTTTTCTTTTTGTTTTTTGATCGCAACAATCATCATTGGCGCCATCAACACAAAAGCTAAAATGAGTACTGGGATATATATTTGCCAATGAGACTGTGCGTCCAGACCATCGTCGATTAACTTGGCTGGTAACACCACAAACAGGGTTGTTAGCGTTAAATGTAGCATTAACACCCCAAGGTCAAGACGCAGCAGTTGTGGGTGTTTAATAAGGTTCTTGATATCTGACAAGGATGCCACCGTATCGCCTTTAGGTGCTTTGTGCACTGCATTTGGAACCACAAATAACACAATCAAGATGCCCACTAAAGCCAAAATTGCAGTTAACCAAAATACCCCCGCAATACCAAAAGCAGCTGCGACCATGGGGCCCACTAACATCGCCACCGCAAAGCTTAGCCCGATACACATACCTATTACGGCCATCACTTTTGGTCGCTGCTCATCACGGCTTAAATCAGACGCCAAGGCAAGTAGCGCACTGGCAATCGCCCCCATACCTTGAAGAGCCCTGCCGGCGGTTACCCAGTAAATAGACTCAGCCGTTGCCGCTATCACAGAGCCGATAGCAAAAACAACTAACCCACCAATAATAATGGGTTTACGCCCGTACTTATCCGATAGCCACCCCATTGGTATTTGCAATAGCGCTTGGGTCAAACCATACGCCCCAATGGCCAAACCAATCCAAAGCGGTGACACATCTTCGAAAGAATCACTATAAATCGCCAACACAGGCATGAGCATGAATAACCCGAGCATGCGAAATGCGAAGACACCCGCTAACGAAAATGCGGCGCGTTTTTCAATTTGGTTCAAAGATTGATTGGACATAAAGCAATGTAAAGTCAAACAGTAAAAAATCGCGAGCTAGTTTAGCAAAAACTCAGTCTAACTGATATTTTTTTAATATCTCACTTAAACGCCCAGATTTATTTAATGAACTAAAGGCTTCAGTCAACTGCTTTAATTGCTTCTCAGACACACTTTTTTTGCTAAATGCATAATAAACAGGAGACTGATTGATTATTAAGGGCGCGATCTTGATGGTCATAAAATCAGGGTGATTGGTTGACTGAAAAATGATGTTAAATTTTTCTTCCAAAAATCCGGCTATGCGCCCATGTTTTAGTAAACTTAGCTTAGTTTGATTATCGGGAACAAAAATAAATTGAGTACCTTTGTTTAATTGTTTTTCATACCGCTGTGTGAATCTAGGGCCATAAAATGCCCCCTGTTGAATAGCTACTGGCACAGGTAGAGAAAATAAGTCTTCCATTGTTTCCACATCAAATAACCGCTCTGCATTCATAGCAAATACAATAGTTTCCATCCGTTGTGGGCCAACAAAGTGGGCAAACTTGGTACGTTCTTCAGTTTGCGTAACACTCAGCACCAAATCAATATTACCTGCTTCGAGCATTTTCAAAGATCGGCCCCAAGGAATACTGACAAATTTATAACTACACCCAGCTTCATCAAGTAATGCCTTAGCAAAGTCTACATCCATGCCATGCCAGCCTTTTTCTTCATCCAAGCGCGATTGTGCGGCGTAATTTTCAAATCGCACCGTCATCTCACACGCCCACACTGGCGACAGAAAAAAAAGACTCAAAAGCAAAAAGCGCACACACACAACTCTGTTGCCAATACTCAAAAACAAGTTTAGTTGTTTATTTTTACAAAAGCTTAATTTTGTCTTTGCGATGCGATACCATGCAGGGCTTAATCCAGCTAGTTTTGCAATCTACCTCATTTGAGTGAGCCATCACAGCGCTTAGCACGTAGCAAAGGTAGAATAACCACAGCTTTTATGTATACTGTATGAGTATACAGCTACCCATAATTTAGTTTGCATACCCATTGAATGATCACTTAGCTTCAAATAGTGTCATGTAAGGTATACATATCTCAGCGCAGCGGTGAAATATTAAAAATAAGCGAATGTGATATACACTCCAAGAATTGGTTGCAAGCACATGAGATTCACAAAAGGCCACTATGGATAAAATAGAAGTAAGAGGTGCGCGAACGCATAACCTCAAAGACATCTCTTTGACCATCCCAAGAGACAAATTAATCGTCATTACAGGACTATCTGGTTCAGGGAAGTCATCGCTCGCTTTCGATACGCTATACGCTGAAGGCCAAAGACGCTATGTAGAATCTCTTTCCGCTTATGCCAGACAGTTTTTATCTCTGATGGAGAAGCCTGACGTTGACCACATTGAGGGGCTATCCCCTGCAATTTCTATCGAGCAAAAGTCAACTTCGCATAACCCGCGCTCAACAGTTGGTACCATCACTGAAATCTATGATTATTTGCGACTGTTATTCGCCCGTGTTGGAGAACCCCGCTGCCCGACCCACGATCTCCCTCTGAAAGCGCAAACTATCAGCCAAATGGTTGATACAGCTCTGGCTCAACCTGAAGGCAGTAAACTCATGTTACTCGCCCCGGTAGTTAAAAACCGTAAAGGTGAACATGTTAAGTTATTAGAGCAGTTGGCAAGCCAAGGTTTCATACGAGCACGGATCGATGGTGAAGTATGTGACCTGTCAGATCCTCCGACATTAGAACTGCATAAAAAGCACACGATAGAAGTTGTGGTCGACCGATTTAAAGTCAAAGATGGCCTGCAACAACGTTTAGCTGAATCCTTTGAAACTGCGCTGGATTTAGCAGATGGTATTGCACAAATTGCCAGTATGGATGACCCAGATGCTGAAGACATTATTTTTTCAGCCAATTTTGCCTGCCCAACCTGCGGCTACGCAATGGCGGAGTTGGAGCCTCGGCTGTTTTCGTTTAACAATCCAGCCGGTGCTTGTCAAAGCTGTGATGGTCTAGGTGTAAGGCAGTATTTCGATCCAAATCGAGTTGTACAGAATCCTGAGTTAAGTCTTGCTGGCGGTGCAATTAAAGGGTGGGACAAGCGTAGTTTCTATTACTTTCAGATGCTCAGCTCTGTTGCAGAGCACTACGACTTTGATTTAGAGCTTCCCTTTGGCGAGCTGCCCGAAGCGGCGCAAAAGGTTGTCTTAGAAGGCTCTGGCAACACCAAAATTGCCTTTAATTATCGCAATGATAGAGGTGATCTGATCACCCGAAATCACGAGTTTGAAGGCGTGTTAAATAATATGAACCGCCGCTATCATGAAACCGAATCCACTTCAGTTCGTGAAGAGCTCGCAAAATACCAAACCAGTCAAGCATGCCCAAGCTGTAATGGTTCACGCCTCAGAGAAGAAGCGAGACACGTCTTTATTGGCGATACTAATCTACCAGTCGTCACAACGATGAGTATTGGTGAAGCATGTCAGTTTTTTGAGTCGTTGACGCTCACGGGCCAAAAAGCACAAATCGCTGAAAAAGTATTAAAAGAAATCCGCGATAGACTGTCATTTTTAATCAATGTTGGACTCAACTACTTATCTCTCGAGCGCAGTGCTGACACTTTATCGGGTGGTGAAGCTCAACGGATCAGGCTGGCAAGCCAAATAGGAGCCGGGCTGGTAGGCGTTATGTATGTACTCGATGAACCCTCAATTGGCCTACACCAAAGGGATAACGATCGACTTCTTAGCACACTGACACATTTACGTGATCTCGGAAATACCGTTATTGTCGTCGAACATGATGAAGACGCAATACGCGCCGCGGATCACATTATTGATATAGGCCCTGGTGCAGGCGTTCATGGTGGCCATGTGGTAGCAGAGGGGAGTCGAGAAGACATTATTGCAAACCCAGACTCTCTAACAGGGCAGTATTTAGCAGGTAGTAAAGAAATCGCAGTACCAAAAGAGCGACACCAGTCAAATGATAAATGGTTAGAGCTGTTTGGAGCAACTGGTAACAACTTAAAAAATGTCGACTTAAGGATCCCATTTGGCTTGATGACGTGCAT
Source organism: Pseudoalteromonas luteoviolacea NCIMB 1944 (assembly GCF_001625565.1). Classification (GTDB taxonomy): domain Bacteria; phylum Pseudomonadota; class Gammaproteobacteria; order Enterobacterales; family Alteromonadaceae; genus Pseudoalteromonas; species Pseudoalteromonas luteoviolacea_F. The sequence continues at coordinate 62,560 of NZ_AUXS01000015.1, read as the reverse complement.
CACAGGTGTATCAGGTTCAGGTAAATCGACCCTGGTCAATGACACTTTATATAAACTGGCGCACCGTGCTTTAAATGGTGCTACAGTGTCAGAGCCTGCACCACATAAGGACATTAAAGGTCTGGATCACTTTGACAAAGTCATCGACATTGATCAAAGCCCAATAGGCAGAACTCCGCGTTCCAACCCCGCAACTTACACAGGTATCTTTACTGCGATCCGAGAACTATTTGCAGGTACTCAAGAGGCCCGCTCTCGTGGTTATAAAGTGGGTCGATTTAGTTTTAATGTCAAAGGTGGTCGCTGTGAGGCTTGTCAGGGTGACGGGGTACTCAAGGTAGAGATGCACTTTTTACCAGACGTCTATGTTCCCTGCGATGTATGTACAGGTAAACGTTATAATAGAGAAACTCTAGAGGTGTTATACAAAGGTAAGAATATCCATGAAGTTTTGGAGATGACCGTTGAAGATGCCAGAGAATTTTTCGATAAAATTCCCGCTATCAACCGCAAGCTACAAACTCTTATGGACGTTGGTTTATCATATATCCGTCTCGGTCAAGCAGCTACAACACTCTCTGGCGGTGAGGCACAACGAGTTAAGTTAGCTCGTGAGTTATCCAAGCGGGATACAGGTAAAACACTCTACATTTTGGATGAACCAACCACAGGCCTGCATTTTCACGATATTCAACAGCTACTAGTAGTACTGCATCGGCTTCGAGATCATGGCAACACGGTTGTGGTTATCGAGCACAACTTGGATGTCATTAAAACCGCAGACTGGATTGTCGACCTTGGCCCAGAAGGAGGCTCAGGCGGAGGTCAAATTTTGGTGTCAGGCACACCTGAAGAAGTGGCACAGCACCCGCAATCCCATACTGGTCGTTATCTTAAGCCTATGTTATAAATACTGAGGTGCAGCGGCGTATACTCGCCGCTGCAACTTGGTTTTAACAGTAGGGATGATAATAACAATGAACCACCCCGCTTGGATCGCAATGAAGCAAGCTGCGACAAAAATAAGCGCACCATTCGAACGCTTTTGGCATTCACTTAACACACCACAACGACTTTACTTTTCAGCTTTTTTTATTAGCATCTACGCAATAGTATTTGCAAATCAGGATAATACCGGCTGGGTGAATTTGGTTGCAGTACTTGTTCTGTGTGCCATGGCCTATGAATTTTGGCCAAAATTTTTGGTGTTTTGGGAGAGTTTACCTGGTAAGGCAATTATTTTACTCTTTTATGCCTTTATCGCTAACTATGCATTGGTACAAGCCGCTGGCATGATCAATGACATTACAGGTGTCAGTTCAGATCCTTTGCCATATAGCCATAATCTCAGTGTCCTTCTCTCGCTGCCAACATGGTTTTTTCTTACCACCATTGTATTGTTGCTGCTCTTACAAATCATTCAGCCGTTATACTTATTAATGCTGATATTACTTAGGCCATTTGGCTTACACCGTATTTGGCAACCCATAGATTACAAATTCCCAGTGACCACTGGGCTGTTACGTTTTATCTTTAGCTTATTTATTCTGGTACAAGTAGCCAATCTGTTATCGCACACAGGCTTGTCTGGTGGCGTGAATCAGTTTTTCAAAGGGTGGTTTGAGATTATCGCCAATCAACCTATCAATGTGACAACTGCAAATAATGAAGGACCGCAAACTAGCACAGTGAATGTATTAAAACTTGAGCCCGCAGATCAACAAAAAGTATCGGCAGAGCAAGACCCTGACTTTGAAGATTTTAAAATGAGAATTTCTACAGTCAGTGAAAATTCGGTTAAGTACGAAACCCACTTAAAACGTATATTGGCACATTTTATCTATGAGTATGAAGCTGACTCACGCTCACGTTGTGAACATGCATCAGGAACACGAGTAATTGAATTGAATGATTACGAGATTTTACAAATCACCAAACTCGATGACTCCAATACTTTATCAAGCTACAAATACGATGTCCTCCCCTGCATCTCCGCAGCGCTAGGACATCAATTTAAGACTCGGGTAATGACCAAATAACCAATACTAGATGGCGCTGTATATACAGCGCCTTATTGCTACTTTACGAGATACTCTGACAACGCAGTTCGCTCACGTTCATCAAGAGATTGCGATGCTTTCGCTGCAAAGTCATAACGTACCATGGTAGTTCGCCCCTCAGCGCAGCACTCTGCGTGCTGCCAGGCTTGCTGTAAAATAACAAAGGAGCTATTGCCCACTTTTTCAATCATGGTCTTGATCTCCACTTCCTGACCGTAAAATAGCTCTCCTTTAAAAGTGACTTCCACCTTAGCAACAATCAACTTCCAGTTGCGTGGATTTAAATCTGGTGTAAAAATTTTGAAAATAGGTGCCCTTGCCGCTTCAAACCAAACGGGGAGTACGGTATTGTTTATATGGCCTAGCACGTCAGTTTCACTAAAACGTGGCATGATTTTTTCTGTAAGCATAATAATTCTAACAACCTTTGAGGATTGAGATGACTGATTTTATTCGCGTTTATGACAATGCACTCAGTGCAGAGTTTTGCAACAAATTTATGCAAACCTTTGATAAAAGTCCACATTTAGCTCAAGGGCAAACTTCTGGCGGCGTCGACCTTAGCAAAAAAGTCAGCCAAGATTTATATCTCAACAATCACCCTGAATATCAAAATCAATTGCGAGAAATTGAACAAGTCACATCAAAGTATCTATTTCAATACATCGAAGAACACTTTTTTATGATGCTAGGGGCGTTTGGTCTCAATGTCTACCATCCGCAAACAGGTGAACCAGTAAACCTAACTGTAGAAAACTTTGAAGAAGTAGGTAAGCCCCAACTTCACGTATTAACTCAACAACTGTTTAGACTTGGCCCCATTCAAGCGCAAAAGTATCCCGTAAATAAAGGCGGCTATCCATACTGGCACAGTGAGGTATACCCTCAACTTCATCACAATGAAGCGCTACACCGCGTGTTGTTATTTATGTTTTACCTCAATGATGTTGAAGAAGGCGGAGAAACTGAGTTTTTCTATCAAAACAAAAAGCTAGCACCAAAGCAGGGCAGTATGGTGATCGCCCCTAGTTATTTCACCCATACTCACAGGGGCAACATGCCGCGCTCCAATGATAAATATATTCTCACCTCTTGGGTGCTATTCCAAAGAGCCGAACGTTTATACGGCGCACCGCCTCAACAAGCAACAGCTTAAACGACAATTACCTGCGGCCCTGAGTAAATGCTTGCCAGTCAAGCATCAGGGCTTGAAAATCTTCAAACCCACACCCTGCCATTAATCCATCTTCGTCTAATTCTAAAAAATCATCTTCATAGCGAGATAGATCAACCTCATTTTGATACAGCGTGTGCGCTTCAAATAATGCTTCATCTTTTGATAGCGTAAGACGTACTTCTTTGCCTTCTAAGTGTATTTCTTCCTGACCTTGGCCTATCATATCCATTTGTTGTACAAACTGTTTCACATCGGCAATTGCCAATTCTTCGTTCAGCCAACGACCTACCAGCGCATGCTCTTGCGACATACGAACACGATAGCCGGTGATTGGATCTCTAATAAACTGATATTCCATACTACTTTCATTTCTTCTGGACAGTCTTTAATTATATCCTTAACTCACAATAAAAGGGTAATCCGGTTAATAATATAAGCCTCATTAAGACAGTGAAAATATTTGTGTAATTCGTATAATACTGCTCCTTAACGCGTAAACAGTATGCTTATGACACCCGTTGAAATTCTTTTTCCTTTGATTTTTTTAGTACTCACCGGGTTTGTATGCGGTAAGAGTGGCTTTATTGCAACCAATCAACTAGAAGGGCTTAGGCGCTTTATTTTTTATCTCGCCATTCCAGTATTTTTATTCTTAAACATGTATCGTGCCGATCTGTCTCAGGTTGCTTCAGCTGAGATTATGCTCGCATTCTACTTACCCGTGGCTGCCTGCTACTTTTTAACCCTTGCAGCAAAGTGGCTCGTTCATCGAGAGGCTTTAAGTGACGCTGCTATGTGGGGACTTGGGGGAACCTATTCTAATACGGTTTTGGTTGGCCTTCCGGTGATCATCGCAGCCCTAGGCAATGATGCTGGTGCAATGGTATTTATGATTATTACCTTTCATAGTGCATTGCTGTTTGCGTTGAGCTTTTTGTTCTCAAGTACAGCTCAACAATCTCTTATAACTACACTGAAACCTTTATTTATCAACCCGATTGTATTGAGTATCAGCTTAGGACTGCTCCTTAACGCAGTTGAATTTTCTATTCCCACTCTAGTGCTTTCTGGATTAGATTGGTTGGCTAAACCCGCTATTGCAGGTGCTCTTTTTGTACTGGGAGTCAGTTTAGTGCAATACTCATTGAAACAAGCATGGCAGAGTGCACTACTGCTAAGCCTAGTGAAACTCATGCTATTGCCTGCAATAGTTTGGGGGTTTGCATCGATGTTGGGCTTACCCTCGGTGCATATTTCTGTATTGACGTTAATGGCCGCATCCCCACTTGGTGTGAATGCTTACCTTGTAGCTAGGCAGCAAAAATGTGCGCAAGCAACGCTGGCAAGTAGCGTTGTCATGTCCACACTTCTAAGCCCACTAACTATGAGTCTGTGGCTGTACTGGCTTGTTCTTTAAGATATTTTAAAAAATAAGGTTGCAAAATGTATCTTTGCAACCCTCGTAACTTTACAGTTGAATTTGGTTATCAATACGACCCTTTTGAACAGCTATCAACACTTATTCAAGTACAAGATCAAATTCACCTTCAAGCTGTTCACTCACACCCGTTGAACTAGGTAAAGTTAAATCGAATGTACCTTTAATATTTAGATCAGTATTACCAAAGTCTAACTTTAATAGTCCGCGTGTAGCTTCACCGTTAAGCTCCGCATAGCTAACTGATTGAACTGATGCTTTATTTTCAGAGCCAGCTATACCACCCAGTGAAACAAGGAAATCATCGGTCGTCCCTTCAAAGCCAAACATAACCTCAAAGTTATTACCTTCATATTCAGTAATTAGACGGAACGCAGTCGCCTCAACAGAGGCCAGCACTTCATTCTCTGTGCTAATTGATTCACCTACCGTTGATACAATGACACCACATGCGCTGTTTTCAAGCTTAGGGTAATTAGCAAAATTAATTGTTAAACTACCAAAATTGGTGACAGATTCTGCACTTTTTTGTTTGAATGTGCTTTGACCAATTACAGTGTCATCACACTTTTCAACAACAGAGAAACTGCCATCTTTTTGGAAAAACTGTCGTGTTCTGTTACCTGAATCACAACTTACGCTGGCAAACACAGAAGCCAGGTCAACAGAAGTAACATCTTTGAAACCACAGTAATTTGTTTCAATCGTCTGATTATTTTGATCAACCGATCCCATAATAAAAGAACGCGTAAGCTGAACATTCAATGCCGTATGTGCGTTATCTAGCTGTGTTTCTTTAGAATATACGTTTTGTGTCTCTATCCAAGTACTACCTGCCGTCATCGCAGACATGTCGACTTCTGTTACGACATTGCCCAGATCACTTTCCGGACTTACAGTCGGTCCAGTGGGCGTTAAATCAGCAACATTGACCGTTAAATTCTGATCTTGAAAGCCAAATGTATTAGCAGCACTATTTTCCGACAATGACACTCTTACTTGAACTGTGCGACGACCGTCTACTTCAGGCGCTGTGAAAGAAATAGAATCAGAACCTTGCCCTGTGATTGTCAAAGGCTGATTGTTAAATGTAACCTTCCAATCAAACTTTAAAGCTGACGCACCGCTTCCCGTTGTATTGAGCGACAAACGTACTTGTTCACCTTCATTAGCATCGACAAAGTGAGGTAATGCTTGGTAAGTAATTGTTTGTGTAGCTGCTACCTGCGGGGCGTCATTTGATCCCCCCGAACCACCACCACATGCACTAAGAGACAGCGCAACAGCAGCGGTTAATGCGAGCTTTTTAGTCATCATGACCTGTTTTTCAATTTGAGACTGCATTGAAATTTCCAGTTTATTAAAATCCAGCCGCATGGTATTGCAAGGTGCTTTATGAAACAACACTATAAGCAGACTAAACTCGCTGATTTGCAAATAGCTTTAAACGAGAATTTTCAAAAGAACATTGAAAGTAAAAAGGGGCCATTTATTGTAAATGGTAGGCTAAGCCGACAACTAATATGTCAAGCTCAGTGGTATGACTCTGTCCATACAACTGAGCTAGCTATTTTATATATCTAGCTATCAAAGCTAATCCCGTGAAGAGTACTTTGCTGCGTCAATGATTGCCCAAAGGTGTACAACGGCAGCAATGATAGCGGGCACGACTAAAAACCACAGTGCATAACCACCAACCGTAATAATGGCAAATATAATGGCTGCCAACAAACGGCCTTGAACTAACTGCCCTAAACCAGGAAAAAATACATTACATATTGCCGCAATAACATTACCGCCAGAACCTTGTCCTGCCATAAATACCTCTCTTTGTTGTATGTCTATTCCAAAAACATCAAATTTTGACAGAGTGTACAGAAGCTCCTTGCTTCATTCACTATATTTAATACTAATCACAATATATGCCAACATTTAACTTGTTAAGTATCAACAAGTTAAAAACAAAGAGTTCAAATTAAAGAATTGAGATTAGTCTAATTAACTAACTATTAGTCCTTTTATTAGTTACATTGTTCAATATCACCACTATTGTTTAGCACATTGTTTCATATACACTTCACTATGTGACAAAAAGCCATGCTGGCCTACATAATAACAACAGGACTTTATCCATGCTAAACACCATTACACGGCCACTGAGTCGACTTGTCGAGCGCTATCTGCCAGATCCCTTTGTTTTTGTCATTATACTAACCTTGTTTGTTATGTTTATGGCAACCCTATTCACACCAACCACCCCGATTGAAACCGTACAAATCTGGGGAAGTGGATTGTGGAATTTACTGACATTTGCGATGCAGATGTTACTTGTTTTGATTGCAGGCTTTATGCTGGCAAATACCCCCTTTTGTGGCAGGCTGCTCAATAAACTTGCACGCTGTGCCAAGTCTCCAAAGCAAGCTATTTTATTAGTCACATTGATCTCGATGCTCGCAAGCTGGTTAAACTGGGGCTTTGGCCTAGTGGTCGGTGCGCTCTTTGCCAAAGCTTTGGCCAGACACATCAATGTAGATTACCGGGTGCTGGTCGCCAGCGCTTATTCTGGCTTTATTGTATGGCATGGCGGGCTTGCAGGCTCAGTGCCCCTCACCATTGCATCAGATGGTCACTTTGCCGAGTCACAAATTGGTATTCTAAACACCGGACAAACCATTTTTTCATACTTTAATTTAATCTTGCTCGGTGCAATGCTGGTGGTGCTACCGCTGCTAAATCGCGCTATGTTACCACCTGAAAAAGAGCAAGTTTTAATTGATAAAACGAAGCTGAAAACATCAGAGCCAGAAAAGACGGTAAATATATTAACGCCCGCAGAACGGTTAGAGCACACACCGTTACTTGGCAGGGCTATAGGCTTACTAGGCTGTTGCTACTTAGGCTACTATTTTATTGCTACCGGAGGTGGACTAAACCTCAATATCATCATTGCACTCTTTTTGTTCTTGGCAATTCTGTTTCATGGTTCGGCCACCCTTATTCTCAACTCTTTGCAAGAGGCAATTAAAGGGGGCGCCGGTATTGTGATCCAATTTCCATTTTATGCTGGGATCATGGCGATTATGGTTCAAACAGGTCTTGCAGAGCAAATTTCAGCGGGATTCGTCTCAATCAGTGACGCACAAAGCCTGCCCTTTTGGAGCTTTCTGAGTGCAGGTTTAGTGAATATTTTTGTGCCTTCAGGGGGTGGGCAGTGGGCTGTGCAGGCGCCAATTGTGATCCCGGCGGCCCAGGCCTTAGAAGCCGATATTGCCCGTGTAGCCATGGCGGTCGCCTGGGGAGATGCGTGGACAAACCTTATCCAACCATTTTGGGCCTTGCCTGTGCTCGCAATTGCAGGGCTAAAAGCAAGAGATATTATGGGATTTTGCCTGCTACAACTTCTAGTAACAGGCATTATCATTGCGGCTATCTTAACCTTTGTTTAGCTAGACAAAATTTTCACAGGCAGGCTCAGGATCACATTGTCTGAGTCTGCAAAATGCCACATCACGGCAATATGCCCGACAGCGACAAGCGCATACAATACAGCGGAGACAACCTGTCCATAACGGTCTAAGGGCAGCATGTGGGTTTGATGACGAGTACGCCATTCCAATAAAATTTCAATGCTGCCAATAAAGATGAAAAATGCCAACAACATCAAACCAAAGCTGAAGCTGATCCAGAGCCCAAGCCCTAACCCTGCAAGGCAAGCGAGCAAACCTACCCAAGAACGCATTGAAAAACTAATACTTTTAAGTACATGCCCGCCATCCAGCGGCAAAATAGGTAGTAAGTTAAATAAATTTAACAGTGCACTGAGTACCGCAACACCTGCGAATATTTCCGCACCGGTCGCATAATAAAGCACCACACCCAGCACCGATGTAAACAAGCCAAACGCGGGTCCCATCAAAGAAATAATGACATCCTGCCAACGGGTGGTCATCTTATCTTCGCTCATAGCCAAGCCACCGACAAAAGGGATCAGATAAAAACCTTTGGTTTTCAACCCAAAGTATTTCATAGCGCGCACATGCCCATATTCATGGACCACAAGACAAGCCACCAGCATCAATGCAAATTGCCAAGAAAACAACCACGCATACCCGGCTACCGATGCACCAAGCAATGCCGCTTTGACTACTTTGGCACTTTTAAATAGCTTAAAACCCAGTGCCGCTAAGCCCAACCAGTTGCCCCGTCGCTCTTCTATGGCATGAGGTACTTCAATCCATTGCCACGGTGATTGATCAATTGATACAGCAAGCGCATTGGTTTGTAATTGTGTGGTATCCAACATCAAAACATGTGTCCCTAAATCCACACTAAACTGATGTTCACTGTGCTCCTCAATGGGGACTGACTGCTGCTCTTTGTACACCTGTACCACCGTATGCTGACTTACCATAATCGATATAGCCATGCCACCGATAGGAAGCTCAATTCTTGTCATCGTATTCACTACTTTGCGAAATTTTCACTATTATCCTCAATTCATAGTCTCTATTGAAGAGACAATGAGTGAATTCTTACCAAGTTGTACTACGCTTAGGATGTCGAATTCACCCGAGTCTTTCGACCTCTTTGAAATATTTTTGTCATCTAATTAATGATATGAAAGAGATTAGAGCAGCCTAACTTTAACGAGCACATAGAGACAGTCAGCCCTAGGGACAGGAAATTATGAACAATCGTAGCCGACGTATACTTGTTGTAGATGATTCTCACGCGATCCTTGTAGTGATGCAAGCCATTCTATCTGAACTCGATATTGAACATGTCACCGCCGTAGACAGTGCGCCAAAAGCTCTGGAAAAAATACGTCAGTCCCCCTACCCTTATGATGCCATCTTCACTGATCTCAACATGCCTGAAATGGATGGTATGGAATTTATTCGCCATTTAGGTGAAATACATTATCCCGGCGGGATCATTATCATTTCAGAGATGGAAAATCGCATCATTGATTTAGCGGCCAATTTGGCGCGCCAACACTGTACACACTTAATTGGCAATATCGCAAAGCCAGTGCAGCTCATTGATGTTGAAAGAAACTTAAAAAAATTAGACAGCTTTGTCGGAACAGAAGAAGAGTATGAACAGCCCATCACTGAAGAAAAGCTGTTAGAGGCAATTAGCCAACATGAGATCACACCTTTTTATCAACCCAAGGTGCACCGTGGTACCAAACAAATTAAAAGTATTGAAGTACTCGCGCGTATTGTGTCTAAAGAGCACGGTCAAGTCATGCTGCCAAAACGCTTTATCGGCGTTGCAGAAGATCTAGATTTGATAAACTTGCTTACTTTTCAGCTTTTTGAAAAAGCAGCAACCGAGTTTCAACTCATCCGAAATGAATTAAACTACCCGTTCAAGTTGGCCTTTAACCTTTCACCCATTCAACTCAATGATACCAGCTGCCCAGATAAGCTTGCGCTAATTTTGGAGCTTAATCGTTTAAAACCTCAAGAGGTCATTGTCGAAATCACCGAGCATCAACCAATTGTCACCAGTTTACAACTGGAAACCATCAACCGCCTCAGGTTACGTGGCTTTGATCTTGCTCTTGATGATTTTGGTACTGGATTTACTAATATCCACCAGCTGAAAACGCTGCCGTTTACAGAAATTAAAATCGACCGCTCTTTGATCACCTATATCGAGTCAGATCGGTTTTCACAAGTTTTGGTCGATAGTTTGATAGACATAGCCCAAAATGAACAACTCGATATTGTTGCCGAAGGCATTGAGCGTATTGAAGAGCTTCAATACTTAGAAAGGTATAAATTCAGCCTGCTAATGCAGGGCTATTTGATCAGCCGACCAAAAGCCCTCTCTGAATTTGTGCGCTGGATACACTCATGGGAAAGAATGATTAACTCAAACCCTTAACTTTCCAGCGCAGCACGTCTGAGACTACTTTTTATCTTGTCCTTCAGGCTCATTTTCAGTGACAATTAAATGGCTATGATTGTCTATACGTTGTTGCCATTTTTGTTTCGCCGCCGCCTGCATATCGCTAGTTTGCTCACGTTCATCGACGATATCCATGCCCATCAGGGACTCCAACAAGTCTTCCAACGTGACGATACCTTGAATATCTCCATATTCGTCGACCACCAGGGCAATATGAATACGTTTTTCTAACAGGGTTTGAAATAAAGTCGGGGCAGCCAAGGTTTCTGGCACTGTGTACAGTGGCTTCATTAGCTTGCTGATCTTATAATCTTCACCAAGTCGGTGATAAGCCAGCATAATGTCATTTTTGTGCACAAACCCAACAATATCGTCGCTGTTTTGGTCAAAAACCAACACGCGCGAGAAAGACACTGAACCGTGATCTGCAAGATAATCATGCACCGTCATATCTTTATGCACCTTAAATAACACCGTTCTTGGTGTCATTAAGTTTTCTAGCTTTGCATGTCTAAACTGGAGCAAGCTGCGTATGGTTGCTGATTCTTCAGCTTGTAATGCGCCTGCTTGAGAGCCCATTTCCGCCATGGCCTCTATTTCCTGACGAATATAAATAGACTCATCACCTTTTTTACCTATGAGCTTGGTTAACTGATCAGACATCCACACAAATGGCTTCAATAGGCGCACCATCCACACCAAAGCGAAACTCACACTCGGCGTGAGTCCACGCCAATAAGTCGCACCTAACGTTTTTGGAATAATTTCAGACAGCACGAGTACTAACAAGGTCATCACCGCGGAAGCCATACCAACGGCCGCGTCTCCAAATACTACGGCAGCTTGAGCACCAACCCCCGCTGCACCTGCGGTATGAGCAACCGTATTGAGCGTCAATATAGCGGCTAGAGGTTTATCAATATTGTCTTTCAACTTTTGCACACGTGATGCCAAAGTTGGGTTTTGTTGCTTCATCATCCCAACATGGCTAGGCGTGATACTCAGTAGTACCGCCTCCATAACCGAGCATAAAAAAGAAATCGCGATAGCTAAAAACATGTAGCTAATTAACAAAAACAAGGTCTACTCCTCACGTAACAACCGTTCTCTTATATCTTAGCTGTACAGCACTTAATCGCACAGCCCATAGTAATCTTTATGAATATGTTATATTAACGCATATTATTTACCTACAATAGGCGCATACTATGAAATTTAAGTCAGCGGTAACTTTACTATTTTCCGCAATAGCTACGCAACTCAGCGCAGCGCCAATCGATAGCCAGCACATTCAATTTATTGGTCCAATTGGTCAAAACATTCAAACTAAACCGCACCATACCGGCCACCAAACGGCAATTGTGAACACGCTCGTTAGCAAGTTAAGTGAAGACAATAGCTCATTAGAAGTCTTTGGCGAACAGATCAAGTGGCAACCACTGGCTGACGTCAATGCATTAACAATGGGTGGCTTACAGGCACTAAAACTTGAGTTTTCTGCAGCGCGCTTTGTACAAGGTAAACTGAACCTGACTGGTATAGAGAAAGCCCATGTCTTTTTGAATGGCCAACAAATTGAAGGCAAAGATAGCTATTCATTGAACGCCGTCACTGGCGATCACCAACTATTAATTGTCGCTGAGCAAGTCAGTGATTGGAAAAAAGTAGTCGTAGACTATACTCCAAATGCTGAGCATGATGCCCTGGTATTTACCCAAAAAAGCACCAAAGCGTTGTCCGCAAAGCAGCTTTTCGACTCTCCGACTATCAGCGCAATTTCACTATCTCCTGATGCAAACCACTACGTTGCCACCAAGCAGCAATATCAAGACAATAAAGGCAACTCTGCGCTACGTGATACTGTACTTTATAACGAAGACGGTGAAGTCGTATATCGTTTAAATGGCGTTAATGCAAATGGGGTTAGTTGGAGAGAAGATTCTAAAGCTGTGGTCTTTGTTCAAAACAAACAGCTTAAAACGCTCAATATCAAAACGCTTAAAGAAACAGTCATCGCTGAAGATTTAACCGGCGCAAGTGGGTTCAAATTCTTTGATAACAATACTTTGATCTTCTCTTGGACCAAAACAGCTCCAGAAGGCGACAAGATAGTTAAACACTATAAAGGCCTAGAAGATCGCTGGTCTTATGCGCGCAATATCAGCCAAGTATATTTAATGGACATCAGCACAGGTCTAATTCAAGCAGTGACTGAACATGACCTTAGCCATTCTCTTGAAGATTTCGACGCCAAAAATAAGCGTATCCTAGCGACTCGCTCACCACAGCATTACGATGCACCATATCATGGCATAACTGAATTGGTAGAGTTTGATCTAACAAACAATAGCAGTAAAGTTTTGGGCCAGTACGGTACATTCAATGATGCCCGCTATGGTAATGATGGCATCTATGTCACAGCAGGTGCAGAGTTCGGCAACGGAGCTGGTCGTACACTCGCTCAAGGTGTGCTAGCCAACAACTATGACACACAGTTGTTCTGGATGAATACACAAGGCAAAGAAACTAAAGCCCTAAGTAAGCAATTTGATCCTTCGATTGATTCATTCAAAGTATTAAATAACGGTGATCTAGTACTAAGAGTGACTGATGAAGATCGCAAGAAGCTATATTTATTCGATGAGAGTAAAAATAAATTTAAGCCACTTAAAGCTAAATTAGACGTTGTAGAGAGATACAGTGTTGCCGACAAGCGCAGCCCTATTATTATTGCCACTGGAACAACAGCTTCAACGCCACAAAAGCTGGTTCAACTCAATGCAAAGAACAACCGTGTCAGCACACTGTGGGACTCAAAACCTCTAGCATACAAAAATGCAGAAATAGCCGCACTGGAAGAGTTTAACTTTACCAATTCCGCTGGTACTGAAATAAAAGGCCGCGTATATATCCCACACGGCTTAGATAAAAACAAAAAGCACCCTGCACTGATTTACTATTACGGTGGTACATCGCCAGTTTCACGCGGTTTTACAGGCCGTTACCCATTTAACTTTTGGGCAACTAATGGCTACGTTGTCTATGTGTTGCAACCATCAGGCGCAACAGGGTTTGGTCAAGAATTCTCGGCAAAACATGTCAATGATTGGGGCAACCGTGCAGCTGACGATATCATTGAAGGCACTAATGCATTCTTAAGTGCGTACCAGTTTGTCGATAAGGACCGTTTAGGTAATTTAGGCGCATCTTATGGTGGCTTCATGACAATGACATTGGCCACCAAAACAGATATGTTCAGCGCTTCAATTTCACACGCGGGGATCTCTAACCTAACTTCATACTGGGGTCATGGCTGGTGGGGGTACCTATACTCATCTGAGGCATCTAAGCATAGCTACCCGTGGAATAACAGCAAGCTGTACAGTCAGCAAAGTCCTGTGTTCAATGCCGATAAAGTTAAAACCCCTCTGCTATTAGTTCATGGCGATGCTGATGTGAACGTACCAGTCGGAGAAAGCCACATTATGTACACCGCCTTAAAAATGCTCAATCAAGACGTCGAGCTTATTGAATATAAAGGTGCAGATCACCAAATATTTGCCAGAGACCGTCGTTTCCAGTGGTGGGATACTATGCTTGCTTATTTCGATAAGCATCTAAAAGACGAGCCACAATGGTGGCAACACATGTATGGTAAATAAAACCTTGTAGCAGCACTTTAGTGCTGCTATTTTTTTATGTGCAAGTAATAAAAAGCTAGAACTATTTCATGATTTTTAAAAAGTGACCAAATAGCGTACTAATTAATGTCGCTTTTCATTAGAGTTTTTATATAAAAATAGATAACTTAGGGTTCTCAGCCGAGAATTCTCGGTGCTAAGATTAAGATTAATTGTTGAATAAGTTTCGAGACCATGAGCATAAACGTATTATTAGTCGAGGACGATGAGTTACTGGCTAAAAGAGTTGAAAGTCACTTTGCGCAAACGGAGTTTCAAATCACCGTTGATAATACCGGTGCTCGGACCCTAGAGCACGTGCAGGAGCAAGCCCAAACAGGCACTCCTTTTATGATGGCTATCATAGATATTGTATTGCCTGCCACAGATGGGTTGCAGCTAGCTAAGGAACTTAATACATTAACCGATCTCGGTGTGATTATGCTATCAAGTCGCGACTCACAAGCTGACCGCATCGCTGGACTTGCACAAGGTGCAGATGATTACGTCTGTAAACCCGTTGATTTACTAGAGCTTGAGCTGCGTATGCGCGCACTGTACAAACGTTTAGCAGGCGCTCGCAACGAAGATGAATCAGAAGAATTCATCGAGTACGCTGACTTTAAATTGCACCCAGATAACCGCACTTTAATTAACCCAAATGGCGATGAAGCTAGGTTAACTGAAGCAGAGCACAAGGTTTTGATCTGCTTAATTGCCAATGCGGGCAAAGCGACATCACGCGCAAAAATTTCAGAAGATATCGGCCAACCAGATTGGAGCCCTAGCGATCGCACTGTCGATGTATTAATCGGTCGATTACGTAAAAAACTCGGTGATGAAAAAGATCAAAAACGCATTGTCACTGTCCGTGGCAAAGGGTACATGCTTTCTGCTTAACGGATTAGCTGGGAGAGCAAGCGCTCAAACGCGCGGTAACTAAGTGCTTCTTTAATATCTGGCAGCGCTATATTATCGCGTTTACTGAGATCGGCTATCGTTCTTGCGACTTTAACCACTCGATGATAGGAACGCGGCGATAAATGCAGCTTTTCTGTGGCATTCGCTAAATAATCGGCCACGCCTTGAGGCAAGCCGCAATACTTCTCCAGCTCTTTGCTAGATAGCAAGGCATTCTCTTTACCTTGACGATGCATTGCTACTAACCGCGCGCTTTCAACACGAGTACGAATGGAGGCGCTGCTTTCAGACTCAGCACCCGACTGCAACTCAGCAGTACTCAATCTTGGTAATTCAATTTGAAGATCAATTCTGTCCACAAAGGGACCCGACACCTTACTGAGGTAACGTAACACTTGCTCAGGAGTGGAGCGCTTGTCATGGTGGCACCCTGTTGGACTCGGATTGAGTGCTGCAATAAGTTGAAATCGAGCTGGAAAGTCAACCTGTTGCGCCGCCCGTGAAATATTCACCATACCTGTTTCCATTGGCTCTCTAAGAGAATCTAGCACCTTACGTTCATATTCTGGAAGTTCATCCAAAAAAAGAATGCCATTGTGTGCAAGAGAGATCTCCCCAGGCCTAGGTGTTGAAGAGCCACCCACTAGTGCTACAGCTGAACATGTATGATGTGGGGAGCGAAATGGACGTTGACGCCATTTATGAGGATCGATTTCTTTCCCTATTAGCGAATACACTGCTGCCGTTTCCAATGCTTGTTTCAACTGCATTGGTGGCATAATCGTAGGCATGCGCTGCGCCAGCATAGATTTACCTGTACCAGGAGGACCTAAAAACAACACATTATGTGCCCCTGCGGCAGCTATTTCTAGTACCCTTTTAGCTGCGGTTTGACCTTTCACCTCGCTCATATCCACATGAGCATTCAATTGTGTCTCTTCAGGGCAAGACATTACCTCGTCATAAGGCAGCGCATTTTGCCCGCCTAAATCAGCCCAAACATCCCGCAAGCTCACGACGGACTTACGTACGCCACTGGACACTAAGCTCGCCATCATTTGATTTGGTTTTGGAATGTAACAACAGCGCCCAGCTGCAGCGGCTGCCATTAATGCAGGGATCACCGCTGTTACTTCGCGAACTTCGCCCGTAAGCGCTAACTCCCCATAAAACTCATAGTCGCCTATTTGGCGGTTTTGCACTTGCCCAGATGCCAGTAATATTCCCACGGCAATGGCCAAGTCATAGCGTCCACCTTGTTTCGGTAGATCTGCCGGTGCTAAATTCACCGTAATACGCTGCTCTGGAAATAAAAAGTGGCAATGTGCTAAAGCACAGCGAACGCGTTCCTTAGACTCTTTTACCGACGCTTCAGGCAAACCAACAATATTGAATGCCGGTAAACCATTGCTTAAATGCACTTCTACTGTCACAAGCGGCGCATTAACACCAACTTGTGCACGTGTATAAGTTTTTGCTAGTGACATCCTTTGTCCCAGTTTATCTCAATGTAAGGTGTCAATGACCCGCTGAGTTCGATTTAGTTTGACGCAACTTTAAGCCGTACAGGATGGTTAGCTAAGTCTTGTACCTAAATACATGCAATACAAGATGCCAACGTATCGCAGCCAAGCGCAACAATAAAATAGATAGCATCGACACGACCATAGTAATTTCAAGTGACACACCGAGGTGTGTTAGCTGCGTATATACTACGCCCCCTAAAATACAGGTGATGGCATATAACTCTCCTTTTAATAACATTGGCATGTCATCCGCCAGTACATCTCGGATCACGCCACCAAAACACCCTGTCAGTACACCCATAATAATCACAGTGGTATCAGGCATATCTAAACTCATTGCTTTTTGCATACCCATAACCGCAAAAAATGCGAGACCAAATGCGTCTGCCAACAATAATCGTTGTTTAGGCACCGTCTTTTGACGATTAAGCCACCAAATACACAGCAGTACAGCACTAAAAATGGCCACAAAATAACTGCTATCATGTAACCAAAACACTGGTGTATCCAAAATTATATCTCGCATGGTACCGCCTCCAATCCCTGTCACCGTGGCCAGCACCACCACGCCAAAACCATCCATATGCTTACGATGTGCCAACAAAGTACCTGAAATTGCGAAGACCATAACACCCAACAAATCAAACCAGTGATACAGTTCTGTCATACATATTATTCATCAATAGAGTAAAATCTAAATGTTAACTGACATCTCTAAATGGCGCCAAATATTATTACTTTGCCTGCAAGTATGATTCATATTTATTTAGCATCCTTGCGTATCGCTCTTATCTTCGCTCTCCATCGCGTCGATCGAATTTAAAATGGGTCACCCATTTACGGACAGTTTGGCCACCCTCCCGTTCCCATACAATTCACCCCAAAACCGGCTCAAGTAAAAATAAAAAATAGGGAAGAGCGATACTCTCAGCAAGCGCGTGTTGCATTTCTTTATATGAAACAAAAGAATATAAAACAGCCTTAGTAGGTGTTAACACTTCCTCGCTTACTGGCGAACAAAGTATCAGGTGGATTGAGAATTTTTCTTGCCACAAAAAGTTAGAATAAATCCAGATAAATAATTAAATTAATAAGTTAAAACAAAAGCGAAGGCGTGTGGCAGTGGAATTAAATTATTAATTTAAAGTTTATTTTAAGTTAAAATCAAAAAGCTTATAAGAGATGGCAGGAAGCTTGTGCTTCCTGCATCGCGCAATCTATTCATCTCCTGAATAAAATAACGCCACGGGTTCTGAGTAATTAGGCACATCATCGTAACTAAATACTGCGTAATACTTGCTTAACTTGGCGTTGCCAAAATTATCCAACGTATACGCATCTTTTCCACCGTATAATTTCACGCCATCAAAGGGAGAGCGAGGCGGATGGAAGCGATTTCGCACCACAAAACACCCAACAAAGTCCTCATCCTCAGGATTTTCCCAAGTCAGCTTAACAACGCCACCCTCAATTTGTGCAGCCAAATTTTGGGGTGCTTTTAATGCATTTTTTCGCCGCTCTATATAATGTATTTTTAATTGGGCGGGATGCTGATCTTGGCATGCAGCCCAGTTTACCAATGCGTTAGTCGCTTGAGACTCCGAGGTGGCACGAATAATGAAGTAAAAGGGCGTATGTGCCTGATGCAAACGTTCTAAGGCCTGTAGGCTATAACTATCAAAGATAAAGTGGTGTTCAGCGCGTTCACGCAGCTGTTCGTTACTGACTTCGTAGCCTATATATTCTATTTTTTGCCTTTGTTTAACCGCTTGAAAATCCACATCTTGTAATTCCACCAGCTCAATGGTGAAGCGTACATCTTTAGCACTGGCAATGCTGTTGCTACTTCGCAACGTCAAGCAAGCTTGGGTAAAAACTGTTTTCTCCACCGGGAGATCGGCATTAAGCTCAAAAGCCATTTGGCCATACACAATTTCTCCTTGCTCATCAAAGCCTGAGGCCAGCCTATCTGCGACTACCGCGTTTTTATAGATGGTATTGCACCTAGTTGGACTTAACGACAATTGCTGCTCTGGGACCTGATAAACAAGCTCTAGGTTTGGACGATAATGTAACCCGCTACCAAAAGGCCCATAGCCTATATCAAATTGCATAACCTGAGAATCGTTACCTATTGGTAACGCTTTAGGACCCTGTAAACGCAGTAACAAGCGATTTTGCGCTATCAAAGAATTCAACAACGCGCGCTCTACACCATTGAGCTGCCATTTCATCCAAATCCCTTGTGTCATTTTATCCGACTCAAATGTTTGTCCGAGTGTATGTAAAGGCTTTGCTTCACTCACAGCTTGATAATCATAGATATCGGTCAGACTATCGGGGTCAATGATGGAAACTGACCACTCGCCGTATTTTTCAATTTTTGCGGCGACGCGATTCATAGGATAAAGAGAAAATTCAGCCCGCTCAATGTTGGCGCCACTCGGTAAGCTGCTCAAATCAAATTGCACTAGACCAAGACTCACTCCCCGTTTTTTATCCACACCAATAAACATTGAGTTATAACCAAAGTGCTCTTTATTTTTCGAGGTGAAATTCTCTGAAAGATAACCTACGTACTCTTTTGCTGGAAACAAAGTGCGTGCACTTTGATGTCTCGCCAAATGCGTTTTCAATCTTAGTTCAGGGCTAAAAGGCGACTTGATCTTGGTGACCTTATCCACTGCACGAATATTGTAAAAGTAGCTTTGCCCACTGCGTAGCTGAGAATCACGAAATGACAGCGATTTGGTAATGGCAATTAAGCTCTCTTCACCACAGGGACTTTTGTTACTTTCGCTACGATACAACTCAAAATATATGTCATCTCGATTTTCATATTGCCACTCCAGCTCGACCCCTTCATGATCGACTGCTTTGATAGTAAAATCAGCCACACGTAGCGGTGCCAGAGGCGAATAGTTAATAGCCTCACCAAGTGCATGCAAAATTGCAGGAATGTTCTCTGCCACGCTTTCTGACATATTCTTCATATAGTCAGGTATGTTTCTAGTGCCCACCTCAACAACAGTCGCGATGATCCCTTTGCGATAGTAATACTCTCTACCACTGCCGTGTATTAATTGAGCTGGTGGCTTGCCACGATGAATTCCATACTGCCTGCCGGTCACTTTTTTTATCTCATGATTCATGTTGGCACATAAGATGTTTAAGTCAGCCCCTTCAACCTCAACTTCATGGTTAAACTTATGCGCAGGGAAAAAAACATTGCCTTGAGAGTGGTAGTCTAGCGCGATGCGAATATTCTCATGCTGCTCTACAAAGTCACGGATAGCACAAGTTTCAGGCTCTGAAAAAGCATGAGGACCCCCATATGTGTTTGAACCTGTGTTTTGATTACGCATAAATTTGGCATCAAAATTACGATTAAGATCGACACCAAATGTACCATCTCCATTGTTGCGACGATTCTTACGCCAAAATGAAAAGTGATTGCGAGAATACTCGAACCCATCGGGGTTCAAACAGGGCACCATATACAATGTGTTGCGTGTCAGCGCAGTTTGTAGCTTTGGGTTGAAGCGGTAATTTTCTGTCACATACTGAATAAATTTAAGTGCCAATTCATTGCCGATCCACTCCCTCGCATGAATCGATCCTGTGTACAGTAGGGCTGGTTTATCATCGGCATAGGTCACATCTAAAGAAACTGTTACCAACATGATTGGACGTCCCTCCCATGTTTTGCCAATACTTTGCAGTCGAATTAAATGGGGGTGTTCATTCATTGCACTTTGCAGCGCATCTATCGTATCTTGATAGGAAGCATATTGAATTTTCATAGCACAGATTTACTCATTGGGCGAAATGAGACGACAGTTGCCACTGTCGCCATTTGGTACAATCAATATAAAAACCAGAGAATTTACCCGGCATGGTTTTGCCAATGCTCAACAATTTTTTCGAGCTTTTTTTCCTTGAGGTTTTTAACCACACAGAGTTTTGTCGGATCGGTATTTAGTGCTTCCACAACACCATGAGCACCGAATGTCGTCATGATATCTTCTACCATTTTTTCACCGATACCACGCACTTGGTTCAACAGTGCCCTCACCTGCGCTTCGTCAAACTGCGGCGCTTCATAGTTATTGAGGTCCTCAGTTATTTCGTCGCTGGCAGGGATCGGCTGCATAGCTTTGGCATCTACCGCTTTCGCTCCAAACACAAAGTTATCTTGGAGGTTCCAGACTTCACTTGGCCACTCTTCGCCAAATTTAAACTCAGTATCTAAAATCGGAAAAGCTTGTTCATCAAATGCGCTGAACAACTCGCCACTATCTTGGCTGGGGGCATACTGAGAAAACCCAATATGACGCATAGTACGTAACAAACGAGAATCTATTTTGCCTAACTCTTCCCAGTTGTATAACGGGATATTGGGCTTTCTAAAGTAGCCACTGGAGAGTAACCACATTAAATATTGCCCGATCCAATCACGGATATATGGAAATGCAGCAAATGCGGTCGCACACTCTAAGATCCGCAGCTTACCATCCTTACCGAGTGCTATGTCACATGCCCAATACTCCGCATTTGCAGCCTTGGAGGCGGCAGTCGCCAGTTTTAACACAGACTTGGGTACCGCTTGGTAATCCATGCTGCCACCTTGGCTAGTATTAGTCAGCCACTCTCCTTCTGGCGGACGACGCCAAAACGCGCAAACGGGTTTGTGCCCAATTAACATCACCCGGATATCCGCTTCCATGGGCACAAAATCTTGAATATAAAGCGGATAGTACTTCTTTTCGCTCAGTAGAGCCTGAGCCTCTTGTGCATTGTCGACCTTGTGCACAAAATATCCGCCATAGTTAGAAGGTCCATAAGAGCGCTTGATGATTTTTGGATACTGAGCATTGGCAAGATATTGCTGTGCTCTGTCAGGGATATAAAATATCTCTGTATGAGGTGCCGGTAATTTATATTTGCGGCAAAAGTGAGTCACATTTTCCTTTGATTTATTGGAAAACTGGCTATCCAAGGAGGGCAAGAATCGCACCTCAGGCAGTGCTCTTGCGATCTCTCTAAATGTCTCATACGCGGTTGCGGGAATATTGCCGATCAATACATCAATTTTTTTACGCTTCACTTCGGCGATAAAGCGCGCTTTGTCGTTGCCCCAGTGATAAACCACAGTTTCAATTTTGTCTGGCCAACCTTTAAAATTAGACTTGTCGAAAAAGCGCAAGACATAGTCCAGATATAGCAGTCCAATTTTTGGTAGTTGCGTTTTGTTTGTCATGAGATTAGGCCACCTTGGCTGATTGGTATGAAGTTTTGTTGGCAACCGTTTTTTCGATCAAACCAACCATTGCTTGGATCTTTGCTTGATTGAATGTCAGTCCAAGCTGCTCTTGTTCAGGAGTTGCAAACGCAGGAATGGTATTGACCTCCAAAACCACATATTGCTCTTTTTCGCGGTCATAAATCAGATCCACCCCCGCGATTTCAAGCCCTAATGCTTTGGTCGCTTTCAACGCTAGCTCTATCACGTCGTCATTAGCCTCTCGCACGAATACACTGCCACCGCTAGTTACATTGGTTTTCCAATCGTCCTTCGGAGCCTTTCTGCCATAACACCCAACAAACTGCCCATCGACAATGTCGACTCGGTAATCTGTATTGTCATAGTTAATAAAACGTTCGACGTAAAAGTAACGAAGATCTGTACGGGTCAAAAATGGCAAAATCATATCTAACGCCTGTTCACCTTCGATCTTGACAATGCCCACACCGCCCCATCCATCTGTCGGCTTATAAACTAACTTGCCACCAAAATCATGCAGTGCAGCACGTAGGCCATCCATATCATTTTTATGACATAGGCGATAATCTGGTGTGCAGATCCCATGACTATTGAGTAAATGAGACGTACGGAACTTATCTTCCGCTAAAGCGAACGCGCGATAGTTGTTGAGTGTTGGTACGGTTTCATTCAGTGTTTCATAGAGATAAAGCTGATATTGCGTTTGTTGTCCCGCGTTGTAACTCAAAAAGGCATCCAACTGCTCCATTGCAACACCATTGCACTCGATACCACCATCTCGCGCTCTGGCATCACGTAAATTGAGGCCCGTACTCGCTAGGATCCCGCGCTCTGCTAACGCGTGAACCAACTGTTGTTCAATTTCTTTTCCTCCGCCATTTTCGTACATCCAAATCCCGACATGAGGCGCCCGCGATACGGCTGTCATAAAGTATCTCCTTGGTTAAAAATAGGTGCTGAAATAGAGCGATGTTTTACTAGTTAAGACCATCTGTATGACAAATTTTTGATCCTTTTAATGATCTAAAAACTGTTCATAAAAGCTTCACCGAACTGCAACTGAAAAACGCCACGATGAGCCAAACCTTCACAGGGAGAAGATTAGGATGAATCTGGACTATGCAGAACTAGCAGACTTAATACGCTGCAACTCGCACAGTAAAAACAAAGCCGGAGTGGATAGACACGGTGAGCAAATGGTTGCTTTGGCAGAACCTTTAGGGTTTTCACTTACCCGCTATCAACGAGAACTGATCGGCGATCATTTGCTGTTTCGCTCCGCACGTAACACAGGTAAACGGGTTTTGCTACTGGGCCATTTAGATACGGTGTTTCCTGACGGGTCATTCACTGAGTTTCATGAGGATGATAACTATGTTTATGGCCCCGGCGTGTGTGACATGAAGGGCGGGAACTGGGTCGCACTCAATGCGCTGCGACAGTTGAAGCAGCAATTTGGTCAGCTGCTGAACATAGATTGGCTGCTAGTCAGTGACGAAGAGATTGGCAGTGATGATAGTCAAGCACTGACAACTAAAATAGCCAAGCAATACGATGCATGTTTTGTATTTGAAGCCGCCGGTAAATCCCATGAGTTGGTCGTCGCGCGAAAAGGGATCGCAACTTATCACATTACTGTCACAGGTAAACCTGCACATGCAGGCAACCACTATCGAGACGGAATCGACGCTAATTTTGCCATGGCAAATATGTTGTTAGAAATGACTTCGCTCACAGATCTCAAAGCGGGTAGCACAGTCAACGTTGGTAAAGTACAAGGTGGGATAGGTGCCAATACCATCTCTGGCAAGGCGACATTACAAGTAGAAGCACGCTTTACTAATCAAGCAGAGCAACAAAGATTGCTAGAAGGCATAGAAAACATTTGTATGGCCATTGAAATTACTGGTGTAGAAGTGGATATACAAGGAGGCTTGCAACGTGGCGTTATGGCGCCAACGTCAGCACAGCAAGCTTTACTTGAGCAAATCAATGAGATCTTAGGTGAGGAACAACCGATTGAGCACCGAGGCGGCGTATCCGATGCCAATACGGCAGCAGCGACTGGTACACCAACTTTGGATGGCTTTGGTCCATATGGTGACGGCGATCATACCCGTAATGAACGCGCACTCAAACGTAGCTTTGAGCTTCGCATCGCACAGATGACGGCGATCCTCTCGCAGTTATGTTATCGTACACAGGCTGCTGAATCTGCCGTATACCAAGCATAACAATCACTTTGGTCAGCGTTGGCACTTAGTACAATAAACTGTGCTGCGCTGCCCTAAACGGATCTCTTGTAAGGTCGTTTCACAACGTACACACGCCTCACCTTTACGGCCATAAACCAATAACTCCTGAGCAAAGTAACCCGGTTTTCCATCACTTTGTGCAAAATCTTTTAAAGTCGTCCCACCTTGCTCAATAGCTGCGGCTAAGGTGTCTTTAATTATTGGTGTGAGCTTTTGATAACGCGCCAAAGATATTTTGCCAGCTTCACGTTTTGGGTGTATCCCAGCTTTAAACAATGACTCATTGGCGTAGATATTACCGACCCCCACGACTACATGGTTGTCCATGATAAACTGCTTTACTGCAACTTTTTTTCCACGGCTGGCTTGATACAAGTGTTTGGCATCAAATAGATCGGTAAGAGGCTCGGGGCCTAATTTAGCAAATACACTGTGCTGTTGCTGTGGGTTTTGCCATAAAAAAGCCCCAAAGCGACGCGGGTCATTCAAACGCAATGCCAACCCATTAGCAAACACGAGTTCAATATGGTCGTGCTTCTTTAACGGCTCGCTTTGACACACGACACGTAAATTACCTGACATGCCCAAATGCAAAATTGCAGTCCCTACATCACTTTCCAACAGTAAATATTTGGCCCTTCGCTTCACAGCCGTAATTTCAGTGTTTTCCAACAATGAGACTTCTTCTGGCACAGGCCAGCGCAGTCGACCATTATGGACACGAACATGATTAACAACTTGCCCTTTGACATGAGGCTCTATACCCATGCGACTGACTTCAACTTCAGGTAATTCTGGCATAACTATATATCTATCGGTTTAAATAATTGTTTAGCTTGGTCTGCGCTCAGTTCCAACCAATGCTGTTGACGTTGAGCAAACAACAGGTATGTGTCGGATCCGCGATACAACTGGTAACTCAAAGGTAGCTCTTCACCCGCCAACCAAAAAGTTGCTACAGATATCGCTGATTCTGGATTAACCTTTTGCTTTTCAACAGCCTGCAACTCCAAATTTTGCCACATCTGTACAATCTGAACTAAGTCTTGGGCGCTATAAGACGACGAAGTGCCATCCACAAGTTTATTGTCTATGCGCCACGTTGTACCTATACGCTCAATTTTGACACCAGGATACGCCATGGCGAGTACAAAGCTCTGCTCCGGCAAAACCATAACACGTGTTAATTCAGCTTGTTGTGGGTTTAATTTGTGATGTAACCCGTTGAGAAAAAAAATCATGATCAACATAGAAAAAATAACCACATTGTTCCACGCTTTACGGCTCAGTCCCATGTCAGTTCCATCAATACTGATTATTTCATTGCTTAGATCACTGTACTATACCCTGCTGTTGAGCGCAGCTGTACATTTAATTCACCGATCCATAGGATTTCATAATCTCAGCTTAGACTATTTTCTAGGTCCAAAACCTTTCCGACACTGTATTAATGTGGTTAATTTTTGCTAAAATAAGCGACAAAATTTTTTAGGAGTCCGTCAATGGCAATGTATGTAGTGGGTCATAAAATCCCTGATTCTGATTCAATTTGTGGTGCAATTGCACTTTCTTACCTCAAAAACCAAATTGGAGAAGAAGCTATCCCTACACGTTTAGGTGATGTATCACCTGAAACACAGTTTATTCTCGATCGCTTTGGTTTCGAAGCCCCTGAGCTTAAATTAAGCTATGCGGGTGAAGAAGTTTATATCGTTGATCACACAGAAAAAACACAAGCACCAGATGACATTGACGAAGCGACAGTAGTAGGTGTTGTAGATCACCACAAACTAGGTGACCTAACCACTTCAACACCACTTGAGTGTTGGATCCGCCCAGTAGGCTGTAGTAATACCATTATTAAAATGATGTATGACTTTTATGGCGTTGAGATCCCTAAAGGTATCGCAGGCCTGATGTTAGGTGCAATTTTATCTGACACAGTTATCTTCAAATCACCAACCTGTACAACTGCTGATATTAAATGTGTTGAAGTACTTGCAGAGATTGCTGGTATTGAGGACTTCAAAGCATTTGGCATGGAAATGTTCAAAGTCAAATCAGCAGTTGAAGGCACGCCAGCACGTGATCTTGTAATGCGTGACTTTAAAGACTTCAACATGAACGGTAACCTAGTTGGTATTGGCCAGTTAGAAGTGATTGACCTATCGGTATTTGACGATATCAAAGCAGATCTTGAAGCTGATATTGCAAAACTAAAAGAAGAAGGCGGTCGCCACTCTGTATTGCTACTTCTTACTGACATCATGAAAGAAGGCTCACAAATGCTGATCGCATCAAACGATGAAGGCATTATTGAAAAAGCATATGGTCAGGCACCTGAGCAAAGCCGTGTATGGCTTGATGGTGTATTGAGCCGTAAAAAGCAAGTTGTGCCACCGCTACAAGAAGCGTTTGCATAACCTCTTTTTACACTAAAAAAACCGAAGCAACCGCTTCGGTTTTTTTGTTCATTCGCCTTACTGAGCTTGATGTCTTGCTAAAACCACTTCAATTACTGTTTCAGGATATTCAAAGAAAAGTTGATGACTTGCATTAATTAAAGGTAATAAATACTGCCTGTTTTATAAGCGAGCCTTTGGCTCCATGCCACTCCCTCTTGATGCCACTGTATCAAAGCCGATTTTTCATCTTCGTGGGCGAGGTCAATATTATGACTTTCAAAAATCACCACCAATGATACTTACAGGTATGGTGATCGCGCTCTCAAGTATTCTTGCCGTATTTAAATCATCGTAATAACTCATTACTCCTTTAATACGTATCACCTGCTTACCCACCTTTAAGCGCTGCCAAACGGTCAATCACATTTACTCGGCTTTGCTGCGCCAGCAAAATCCCCGGGAAAAATATATTAGTACTAGGGAGGATAACGTATCTCCCACAGCATAGTGGTGGAAATAAAATTATTTACAGCAACAAACAAGGTGACTGGCAACTTTGGTTATTTGATCGCCGTACAAAGCAGTATTCACAATTAACTCACGCAGGTAGATACAGCGGCTTTTACTATCAAGCTAAGTTGTACTATGCCAAACGGCATATCAGTGGCGTGTGGACTTTGAGTGAAGGGCAAGAGCTGCTCGTGCTACCAAATGTAGGAAACATCTATTGGCTCAACTGGCGCATATTAGCCGGGCGCATTTATTTTTATCAGTCTGAGGAAGGCATTTTCAATTTGACTTAGATACCGAGCAAACACAGCGCCTGCTTGCGCAGCCCAATGGTTTTTTGCACCAGTATGCTATCAGTACTAGTCCAAAGACAATTGCCTATGTCGAGTTAAAGCTAACGCCGGGTGATATACATGCGTTGACACTGTAAATCCCGAGCAATTACTAAATTTCAGGCAACAAAAAACCCAGTACGAGACTGGGTTTTTCAATTCTTAAAGCAAAATTACTTGATTTTTGCTTCTTTGAAGATCACGTGCTTACGTACTTTAGGATCGTACTTTTTGATCTCCATTTTTTCAGGCATGTTACGCTTGTTCTTGTCGGTAGTGTAGAAATAACCAGTACCAGCAGTTGAAACTAAACGGATCTTATCACGCATGATTTAGCTCCTTATACTTTTTCGCCGCGAGCACGGATATCTACTAATACCGCGTCGATGCCTTTTTTATCAATAATACGCATACCTTTAGTAGTAGTACGTAGAGTAACGAAACGCTTTTCACTTTCAACCCAGAAACGGTGTGTTTGTAGGTTAGGTAGGAAACGACGCTTAGTTGCGTTGCGCGCGTGTGAACGGTTGTTACCAACAACCGGGCGCTTACCTGTAACTTGACAGACTTTAGACATGTCTATGTATCTCCAATAACTTCGCTCGAGCTTAATTTCCCCTTAGGCCTTACACTGGTGTGCCCCGGGTAAAATCAAAGGGCGCTCTTTATACAGCATCTGCAGGCAGAGATCAAGGATCTGATGATATCCTAGTCAGCTCATGGGTAAAATTTGATAGCGGCCAATTATAATGATCATAGGCCGCTGTGGAAAGTAAAAACTGCATTTAAATTAAACTATTTTATAAAATTTAAGCGAAATAACGGTTTGCAGCCAAAAAATGGTCAATAAAAGCTCATAACAAGCCTCTATCTGCGAAAGATATACAGCGATTTCCTGCCACAAGGACATGATCTAACACTTTGATATCCATAAGTGCCAATGCTTTTCGTAATTTTTCAGTCAAAACTTTATCTGCATGGCTCGGTTCACACACACCCGAAGGATGGTTGTGAGCAAAAATAATTGCAGCTGCATTATGTTTCAATGCCGCTTTTACCACTTCCCTTGGGTAAACAGACGCAGTATTAATCGTGCCACGAAATAACACTTCGTCCTTTATTAGCTGATTTTGGCTATCTAAATATAGAACCATAAATACTTCATGCTCTAGCCCTTTGAGTTGAAAGCTCAAATAGTTATGCACCTGTACAGGGCTTTCAAATTTAAACGCCCGCTCACACCCCTCCTTTAAATAGCGCCGGCATAACTCAAGCACAGCTTGAAAGAGAACATATTTCGCTTCACCCATTCCCTTAAGGGCTAGGAAATCTTCAAGGGACGTATTAAATAAGCTCTGTAATGTTTGTCGCTGTGATAACAAAGAATCTGCCAGCTCAATGGCATTCATGCCTTTGACTCCTGTGCGCAAAAAAATAGCCAATAGCTCTGCATCACTGAGCGTGTCCGGGCCATCAGATAGTAACTTTTCTCTTGGCCTGGTGTGTTTCGGTAATTGTGTCAATTGCATATCCTTTCCCTGATATAACATTCATTGAAGCTGATAACGACTCATTATTTAACACGTAAGAGAATAAAAAAAACGCCCAAAGATTATCCTTTGTTCAGTTAATGACTGACTTTTCATGAGAAGATTCAAAACAGCCCGAAGGCTGTGATATCTTTAACTCAGTTTGAGTTGTGAGAATGTAAAGATGAACTTATCTGGCAAAAAAATAGTATTGGGTATAAGTGGCGGTATTGCAGCGTATAAATGCGCAGAACTTGTAAGGCGTTTAAAAGAGCAACAATGCGAAGTGAAAGTGGTTATGACTGAATCGGCAAAACACTTTATTACGCCACTCACCATGCAAGCTGTTTCAGGTGAACCCGTATCAGATTCACTCCTTGATCCTCAAGCTGAAGCTGCAATGGGGCACATCGAATTTGCCAAATGGGCTGATCTCATTTTAATTGCACCGGCTACATGCAACACTATCGCAAAAATGGCCAATGGAATAGCCGATGACCTATTAACCACATTGGTGCTTGCAACACCCGCCAAGGTCGCTATTGCACCAGCCATGAATCAACAGATGTATGCCCATCCCGCAACTCAACAAAACATTGCCACTTTAGCATCATTTGGAGTTTCAATATGGGGGCCGGGCAGCGGTGAGCAAGCTTGTGGCGATGTTGGCAAGGGAAGAATGTTAGAACCCATGGAGCTCCTAGAACACTGCACAGCACAACTAAGCCCTGTTCCTCAGGTACTCGATGGTAAAGTCTTTACTGTTACCGCAGGCCCGACAAGAGAAGCACTTGACCCAGTGCGCTATATCACCAATCACAGCTCAGGGAAAATGGGCTATGCCCTTGCTCAAGCTGCGTGTGCCTTGGGGGCACGCGTAAATTTAATCTCAGGTCCAGTCAATATACCTGCACCTCAAGGCGTAGACGTCACCTATGTCAACAGTGCAGTAGAGATGCGTGATGCAGCCATAACGCTTGCTGCAAAATCAGATGTCTTTATTGGCTGTGCTGCTGTTGCCGATTATCGCGCCGCGGATATCTCTGAGCAAAAAATTAAAAAACAAGGTGACGAAATGACCATTGCCTTAGTTAAAAACCCCGACATCATTGCTGAGGTTGCCGCACTCACACAAAATAGACCATATACCGTTGGGTTTGCAGCAGAAACCCAAGATGTCAAAAAGTATGCATTGGGCAAGCTGAAAAACAAGCACCTTAATATGATCTGTGCCAATGATGTTTCACAAGAAGGACTTGGATTTAACTCAGATAACAATGCTTTAACGTTATTTTGGGAAAATGATCAACAATCTTTGCCTGCATCCAACAAAAAAGAGTTAGCACTCACTGTCGTTAAAGCAATTGCTGGTAAACTTGGTTTACCTAGTGTTAAAAGGCTGGAAAGAAGCTGAATAAAACATTAACATAGGTCTTTACTAAGTATGGACCTAATAAAAATACACCATACAGACCAGAATAACGATAATTATTAAAGGAAAGTTCATGCCAGCGACTAAACGCAGTAATCGCAAAGAGCAAATTCTTCAATCTCTTGCGCAAATGCTTGAAACTAGCCCAGGTCAACGGATCACAACTGCTAAGCTCGCAGCTGAAGTCGGCGTCTCTGAAGCTGCTCTCTATCGCCACTTCCCAAGCAAAGCTAGAATGTTTGAGGGGCTGATTGAATTTATTGAAGACACACTACTTTCGCGTATCAATATTATTTTAGAAAACGAAAAGGATACACAAAGCCGTATCTATAATATCCTCCACTTGCTATTAACCTTTTCAGAGAAAAACCCAGGGATCACACGGATCTTGACTGGGGATGCACTACAAGGAGAGCAAGAGCGTCTAAGAGAGCGCGTGCAAAGCTTGTTTGAAAAACTTGAAACGCAATTCAAGCAAGTATTAAGAGAAAGAAAGTTGCGAGAAGGCAAAGCGTTCAACAGCGATGAAGCTGCACTGGCCAATTTATTTTTAGCTCATGTAGAAGGCAAAATGAATCAGTTTGTACGCAGCGACTTTAAAGCGAAGCCGACTGCGACATTCAATAATCATTGGCAAGAATTACAACGCATCTGGTTGTAACAAGAAGCGGTACAAAACCGCTTCCAACGACTTTTCACTTCCACACAACGCACCATGATTTTGTTTGACCGCTAAAAGTGTTACAAAGATACAAATAATTAATCAAACAGACAGAATTATGAAGTTTACTTACTCGCTCATTGCAGCCGCTTTATTGTCTGGCCAAGCTGTGGCCAATAAAGCCCCACTCGAATTTTCCGATGTCTTTGACTTTAAATATGCGAAGACGACTCAGCTTGCTGAAGACGGCAAGTTCCTTGCCCTCAGTGCGAAACCATACCGCGGTAACACACAAGGACAAGTCTATAACTTAGAAACCAATAAGCTTATTGCAACGGTAGAACGCGGTACAAAGGCACATCTAAATAAGTCATCTACATGGGCCGCATTTACACAAGTCCCAACCTTGCTAGAGTCGGAAACGGCCAGTAAAAAAGAAAAAAAATCTCTAAAAAATAATTTGGTACTGGTAAACACACAATCAGCAAAGCAATACGTGTTTAACCAAGTGAAGGACTATCAATTAAGTGATGATGGACGCTGGCTTGCTTATCGTGAGGACAGTAAAGCTGCGCAAAAAGATAAAGACGTCGAGGCAGATACGCCTAAAATCAATGCAGATAAAAAAGATAAACCACTCACGTTGGTTGTTGTTGATCTGACGTCTCAACAAACTCAGCGCTTCGAAAACGTCATCAACTACGGACTAAGCCCCGCAGAATACGGGGTATTGTTTAGCCAACATGACAGTACTGGCGCCAAGAACCAAGTTCAATATCTAGATTTAAACAACAAGACAACGAGTCCATTATTTAGCGAACCAGGTGTCACGGTCAGTGCCATTGCATGGCATCCTTACTCCAGTATTGTGGCCTTTAATTTAGGCAACTACGTCAATGAAGATAAACGCCGCCGCAGCTATGATGTGACCCTTTGGGATGCAACAACAGACAAGCTGAGCAAGATAGAAAACCCAAGTGGGTGGTATAGTTCAAAAACGGCTAAACTAAAGTGGTCTGAACAAGGCGAACGACTCTATTTCGATAACCGTCCACTGCTCAATGACAAAGTCGAAAAGCTAAAATATGACGACTCAACTTCGCTACGTGACTTCAATACTATTCGCCAGCAATCAGGCATCAATATTTGGCATAACAACGATCCCGAAATCAAAACTCGAGAGCAAAATACTTGGAAAAAAACCAATCGAGAACGTCAGTATCAAGCGGTTTACCACATTGAATCACAAAAAGTGGTGCAGCTTGCTGACGAAACCGTTCGCGATATCACACTCAATACTGAAGCTGACTACTTACTAGGTAAAAATGACCAGCCTTATTTAGAAAAAATCATGTATGACGGGTTTTATGCTGATTACTATGCAGTCAAAGTAAGCACCGGTGCAAAAGGGTATATCGTTAAGGACTCACCAAACAAGCCCAGCCTTTCTCCTTCTGGCAGACATGCAGCTTACTTTCTAAATGACCAAATTTGGTTAAAAGATTTACACCAACAAAAAGAGCATGCGGTCAGCAAAGCTGTACGAACAGCAATTTTTGCCGATGACCAACATGATTATCCGGAGCCTAACCCAGGCTACGGCTTTGCTGGATGGCAAAAAGATGGCAGTACCCTATATGCATACAGTAAATATGATATTTGGGCTTTTGACAGCGTCACAGGCCAAGCCAAAAGGCTCACATCAGGTAAAGAGAGTAATACCCGTTACAGAGTGGTCAAACTCGATAAGAAGCAAGTGGGTTTTGCTGCGGATGAAACGCTCTTTTTGTCTGCTCACAATTTACAAAATAAACAAACCCATATTGCAAAGCTTAACCTACAAACTGGTGCGCTCGAGACCGTCTTAGAAGGAGCTGCGCGTTTTGATTTAGTGAAAAAAGCAAAACACGCAGATAAAGTCATCTTCACGCAGCAAAGCTACCACCAGTTCCCTGACTACTGGCAGTCAAACAGTGATTTTAATACACCAAAACAAGTCACCAATCTAAACCCACAAGTTAAAAACTTTGCCTGGGGACAAAAACCAGAGTTAATTCAATACAAAGGCTTTAACGGCGAACAAATGCAAGGCGTGCTCATAAAACCGGCTGATTATCAGCCAGGTCAAAAGCTCCCTGTCGTCATCTATTTTTACCGCTATATGAGCCAGCGCATGTACGACTTCCCGAAGATGGAGCTAAACCATAGACCAAACTTCCCAATGTTTACTTCGAATGGCTACGCAGTATTCTTACCAGATATTCGCTTTGAGATTGGTAAGCCAGGTCCATCATCAACGCAAACCCTTATCAACGCAGCACAAAAGCTCATTGACTTAGGGATAGCTGATAAACATAAGATTGGCCTACAAGGTCACTCTTGGGCTGGATACCAAAGTGCATTTGCCGTCACTCAAACAGACATGTTTAAGGCTGTTGTGTCAGGTGCTCCTGTGTCAAATATGACTTCAGCATATAGCGGTATTCGTCTCAAATCCGGGTTGGCACGTCAATTCCAGTATGAAACAGGACAAAGTCGCATTGGTAAACCTTTAACCGAAGCGCCTGAGCTGTACATTGAAAACTCTCCAGTCTTTTTTGCCGATAAAGTAAATACACCTATTTTACTAATGTTTGGCGATAAAGATGGCGCTGTACCTTGGCAAGAAGGGATCCAGTACTATCTGGCACTGCGCCGCCATAACAAAGACGCTATTTTCTTGCAGTACGAAGGCGAACCACATCATTTAAAGCAGTTCCCAAATCAAGTGGACTTCTCAGTCCGTATGATGGAGTACTTTGATCATTACCTGCGTGGCATGCCTGCACCGCAGTGGATCACATCAGGTAAACCACATCGTCCTGAAGAATAAGTTCAATTTCGCAATTTAAGTCGTAAAAAAAGCCGCATCACGCGGCTTTTTTTAATGATGAGTTGGTTTGCTCTTATTTGGTTTGCGTTTGTTTTTACCGACTCTCGGCTTGGTGTTTGCCTGATTAAACTGACTAAAGCCAGTGTGCTTAGTAAGCGCTTTATTGCCTCGCTTGTGTCCCGGTTTAGACGACTTACCCCGGCTGTTTTCATCAGGCACCAAACACTCTGGGCCGCGACCAATTAAATGTGCTTTGCCCATACTCTTCAGTGCTTCGCGAATTTGTGGCCACCCAGCAGGATCATGATAACGCAGAATAGCCTTGTGTAAGCGGCGTTGCCTTGCTCCTTTTGGAACTGCTACCTCTTCATGATTATTTTTGATATTTCGCAGCGAATTCATCTCGGTATGGTAAATGGTCGTAGCATTGGCCATCGGAGAGGGATAAAAGTTTTGCACCTGATCCAGCTTAAAGTCATGCGCTTTTAACCACAACGCCATATTCACCATATCTTCGTCCGTTGTCCCTGGGTGTGCTGAGATGAAATAAGGGATCAGATACTGCTTTTTACCGGCTTCTTTAGAATACTTATCAAACAGCTCTTTGAACTTGTCGTAAGTGCCCATACCCGGCTTCATCATTTTAGAAAGCGGGCCACTCTCAGTATGCTCAGGGGCAATTTTTAAGTATCCACCCACATGGTGAGACACCAGCTCCTTTACATAACGAGGATCTTCAATAGCCAGATCGTAACGAACACCTGACGCGATGAGAATCTTTTTGACTCCTTCGACATCACGGGCTTTGCGATAAAGCTCTATTGTTGGCGTATGGTCAGTATCCATATGCTTGCAAATATCAGGGTACACACAAGATAAACGACGGCATGTACTCTCGGCTTTTTTACTTTTACAGCGTAATTTATACATATTTGCCGTTGGCCCGCCGAGATCTGAAATCACACCTGTAAAGCCAGGAACCTTGTCGCGTATTTGCTCAATTTCTTCGATAATTGACTCTTCTGAACGACTTTGAATGATGCGCCCTTCATGCTCTGTGATTGAGCAAAAACTACACCCACCAAAACAACCACGCATAATGTTAACCGATGTCTTGATCATATCGTATGCAGGGATCTTGTCATCTCCATATGCCGGATGAGGAATACGCTGATATGGCAAACCAAAGACATGATCCATCTCTTCCGTTTCTAGCGGAAAAGCGGGCGGATTAACCCACACAGAGCGATCTCCGTGACGTTGGAACAAGGCCCTTGCGCATCCCGGGTTCGTTTCTTGGTGCAAGATCCTAGATGCATGAGCATAGAGAGGTTTATTGACACTCACCTGTTCAAAAGCAGGCAATTTTACGTACACTTTTTCCCAAGGTTTAAGCCTTGGCGGCTGCACTGTAATGGGCTTGGCCATATCACTCTGAAGGTCAACACCAGCTTTGGCAAATTCAGATTTACTACAGCCCATATCATCCGCACCATAGGGATTCGGAATAGGATCAATTTTGCCAACTTTATCAATTGCAGTTGAATCACTACCACGCCAGCCTGCTATCGGCGTCTTACGAATAACCGCTGTGCCGCGCACATCCTGAATCGTGTCCATTGACTCGCCATTGGCTATGCGATGCGCTACTTCGACCAGCGGGCGCTCTGCATTTCCATAGATTAGAATATCCGCTTTGGCGTCGAAAATAACACTACGGCGTACCTTTTCCTGCCAGTAATCATAATGTGCAATACGACGTAAACTCGCTTCAATACCTCCGATCACAACTGGCACATCTTTATACGCTTCTCGACAGCGCTGGCTATATACTACAACAGCGCGGTCTGGCCGTTTGCCACCGATATTACCCGGCGTGTATGCATCATCGTGACGAATACGCTTTTCCGCAGTATAACGATTGATCATTGAATCCATATTGCCAGCCGTCACACCAAAAAATAAATTTGGTTTACCCAATGACTCAAACGCAGTTTTATCTGACCAGTCAGGTTGTGCAATAATTCCAACACGAAACCCCTGTGCTTCCAACACCCGGCCAATCACAGCCATGCCAAAACTAGGATGGTCAACATAGGCATCGCCTGTAACAATAATAATGTCACAGCTATCCCATCCTAATGCATCCATTTCAGCACGGCACGTAGGTAAGAATGGCGCAGGACCAAAACATTCTGCCCAGTATTTGGGATATGAAAAAAGCGAACGCTCAGCTTGAAGCCCTGAGGGCTTTGATGTATTCATAGAGTGACGGCTCATAAAATT
Organism: Pseudoalteromonas luteoviolacea NCIMB 1944; assembly: GCF_001625565.1. GTDB lineage: Bacteria > Pseudomonadota > Gammaproteobacteria > Enterobacterales > Alteromonadaceae > Pseudoalteromonas > Pseudoalteromonas luteoviolacea_F. Next base: position 26,273 of record NZ_AUXS01000015.1, on the reverse strand, counting down.
TGCAAGGCATCTATTATACCTCAGCGACACTCCATACCGCACTATATCTGACGTGAATATAAGCTAAGAACACTAAACCTTTGTAATTATTAATCTAAAATTTAGCCATAAATGAGAATAGAATAACGAAAAGAGGCTTATTTGCCATTTCTAGCTATACAACACTAAATAGCACTCATCCACGCTCAGTGTTGTTAGCAGCACCCAAAAACTCTAACAGTTCATTTTTAGGCATCGGTTTTGCTAATAAAAATCCTTGAACCTCATCACAGCCAAGCTTTTTAAGCACCTGCGCCTGCTCTTGTGTTTCCACACCTTCTGCAATTGTTTTTAAGCCTAAATGACGCCCCAATGAAATCACCAACTCAGCAATTGCACCACTATCAGAATCAGGGATGTCTTTTACAAAAGCTCGGTCGATTTTTAATCTCGCTAACGGCAACTGCTGTAAATAACTCAAAGAAGAAAAGCCTGTACCGAAGTCATCAATTGCCACTTCGACACCAAATGACTTCAATTCGCCCAGCGTTTCTATCACTGTCTTGATTTCATCCATTACCACACTTTCAGTTACTTCAAGCTCGATTTTCTCCGGCGCTACCTGATGGCTGAGAATGGTATTTTTAACTTGTTCAGCATAATTATTGACTTTGAACTGGGGCACAGACACATTCACCGCGACACTGATATCTATATTTTGAGCACTTAATTGCTGCTGTAATTTACAAGCTTGCTCTAACACCCACTGGCCAATTTCAACGATTAGACCCGAGTCTTCAGCTAGTGGTACAAAAATTCCCGGAGAGATATAGTCGCCATTGCCCGAAGGCCAACGTAAAAGCGCTTCGCAGCCAATGACTTTATTGGTTTCTAAACTAAATTGTGGCTGGTACCAAACTTCTAATTTATGCAACTCAAAATCTTGTCTCAATTGGCGAATTAAACCCAAACGCCAAGCCATTTTTTCTTCTAAGTCTGGGGTATACCAATCTAAGATTTTGTTCGCTTGTTTAGCCTGATTCAATGCAATATAAGCCAATTTGAGTGTCTCAAGACCTAAGTGGTGAAAATCGGCCTGTCGACATACACCAACATGAAAATGCATCGTTAAAACGTGCTCACCTACCTGATAGGGCACTGTTAATATATCGATGAAACTTTGTTCATCAAACGTTTGTGCCGGCAACAACAAGCCAAAGACATCAGCACCAATTCTTGAGAGTAATTTACTTTGAGGAAATTCAATGCACAGTCGCTCTTTAACCGCCAACAGCAGTAAATTGCCAACTTCTTGACCAAGCCCATTGTTAATATCGGAAAACTGAGCAATATCTAATAGTACGAAAACTAGCTCATCGCTGCCGTTAGGCCTGTAGTGCTGAGCAATTAAGTCCACAAAATTGGCGCGATTTGGCAAACGAGTCAGAGTGTCTTTGTAGGCAACATCGCGTAATTCATTAATGAGTTTGATATTATCAACGCCCACGCCCACATTAGTTAAGAAAATTTCGGCAAATTGAAGCTGCGAGGCACTCGGTGCATGGTCAACCTCTAAAAATATGGCTGCTTTGCGACTCTTACCTTTGAGTAAAAAAGTAATGTCATGCCCAGTGTGTTGATGGACTTCTCTATCGAAGCAATTTTGAACCTGCATAATTACTCGTCCATTGTCGAGTTGCTCTAGGCCCTCTCCAATGAATTCGTCGTATTGCTCTGTACCACCAAAAATAATCACGCGAGATCCACTGCTGATACCCGCAACCAAGCCACTTTCTTGAGCGCCAATTATTTTGGCCAACTGCAACACCACAGCCTTACCAAAAGACACCATATCGGTGTGCCCTAAAATGGCTTGAGATGCGTCAAGGATATTAGTCAGTGCAACACTTTGCTGCTCTAACTCACAAATTTGCTGATAGGATCTGATTGCGGTCATCAACGAAGTCACCAACTTACCACGTGTAAGTTCGGTTTTCATTTTGTAATCATTGATGTCGTACTCACGGATAACTTTTTCTTCAGGTGCATACCCCGGTTGCCCTGTACGCAAAATAATGCGCACAGCATGGTTGCCAATTTCTTCGCGAACTTGCTTTACAACGTTTAACCCAGCATCATCACTTTCCATGACCACATCGAGTAAAAGGACGCACACCTCTGACCTGCGCCGTAGTGATTCCACGGCTTCTTTACCTGAGTATGCGTGATGGAACCGTAAAGTTCTCCCCCAAAACTCGACACCAGATAAGGCAAGCTTAGTCACAGAGTGTATTTCTGGGTCGTCATCAACAACCAATACATCCCAGTACCCCGTTACATTCTCTTGAGTATCATGGGAAACCTCTTGATCTGCAAACAAAAAATCTTCTTGCTCAGACGCCATCATCCACCTTATGCTTAATCACATCAATTCTGCAAGAGCAGCTTTCTCTATGGTTCATCTTATAAAATATGATAGGTTTTTACTATCGTGATCTACATTCGTTAACACCTAAGTAATATTATAGACGATGTTCAAATACTTGCGCTTTGTTGAGGTGCAAATAAAACGCAGAGGGAGGCATGGTGCAATTAATTCAAACAGCTTTAAAAGTGATTATATTTAGCTTACTTATAAGCTTAATCGTTGTAAATATGCTGCCTACTACCTACCGAGTTACTGTCTCTGCTCCCTTGCCTAGTGAGCACGCGAACGCAGCGCCGTTTATGCTCTCGACAAAAAATTGGGTGCAAGCTTTCAGTGTTTTACAGTCTAGTAAAATTCACCTGCTATCGACACAAAATGCAGAAAAAGTAGGCGGGTTTGTCGCATTCAATCACTCAGGAGGCCGAGTTGATGCAACATTGGTTGAAAGACAAAACAACGAACTTCAATATCACCTACGTTTTCATGAAGAACACCAAGCCAAAATGCGCATCCTCCTACAACAAGAAACTAAAGACATCACAATCACTATTCAAGGCGAAGTACTTTCTCCTGTCATTGGTGGCTTAAATGCTTTACTCACTAAGCATTATTTAGAAAAAATAGTACAAACGGCAGTCAATGAAATGAATTCACAGCTTAAATTACAACAAGTGGGGCATGAAGAATGACAATTAAAAGCGCCCAAGCACGTTCTAGCTTAGCTTTGCTGATAGAAGAGAAGCTCGGCTATGCAATGATTAAACAAGCTAAGCCCATGCAATCTAGTGGACGCTATTCGACGCCAAATACGGCTCAGCAAACTAGCTTTTTTGTACAAAGCCAGCATAGCCCCCTAAAACGCGCTTTAAAAAGACAGCAACTGCAAAAAATTCAGCGTCAACAAAATATTGAGGCGGTAATGGGCATGTCGCTCTCTCTGTGTCCCGATGTCACCAGTCGCGGACGACCCGACCCCGATTGGTTAGAGCACTTTATTTCTCTTGCCGAAGACATTGCTAATCATACAATGCAAAAATTATGGGCCAAGATTTTAGTTGGTGAGTCCATAGCCCCTGGCACTTTTTCAATAAAGAGCTTACAAACACTTAAATTGATGACTCAACGAGAAGCTGAAGCATTGCAAAAATGCGCATCTCTCTGTGGTTATTTAGAAAAAGAAGACAGTTACCTGATTATCCTCGGATACTACAAAAAGCCTTCAATTTTAGACTTATTGAGAAAAGGAAGCACAGAAACAATCAATCTAGCGCAAGCGGGATTAAGCTTCCCACATATCCTTACTCTGATGGATATTAATTTGATGTATCGACAGGAAATTGAATCCACGAGCCTTCAAAAAGGCCAATCCCTCACGCTCATCTATCAAAACAAAAAAATAAACTTTGAGGCCAAAAGCAACGATCTCGTACTCAGCTACTATAAATTGACACAAACAGGAGATGAGTTGAAAAAACTCATCAATACACCGGTCAACAAAACGTATCGACAGTTACTTAGTAAAACACTGGAAGAAGAGTTCACGCTCACCTTCGAATAATTTTGAAAATAAAAAGCCCTGTGACAACGTTTGGCTATCACAGGGCTTAATCATGCTACTTTGCTCGGCTTTTAGAAGTGAACCTGTAAACCAGCAAATGGACCTGACGCATCAATGTCAGAATCAAAGTCGTCGATGTCATCTAACTCTAAAACAAGTGAACGATATCCAGCTCTTACAGCAACATCAACAGCTAGGTTATCAATAAACTCCCAAGCGACGCCAATTTGATAGTCCTGGATTTTACTGTCGTCTATCGCTAATAAGCTACCCTCTGCAAAAACACTCAGACCAGTTAATGGTAAGCCAACCTCAGCTCTCAAATAACCAAGAGGAACAAAGCCTGAAAAGTCGACTGTTTCAGTCACAGTCGTACCGTTCACATCACCCGTTACAGTAACATCAGCATCGAACTGTTTGGCATTAATACCAAAATCAAAAGAAACTAAGTCATTGTCAAACAACTCATAGTAAAAAATGTAATCGATGTGATTTAAATCTGCGACTGTGTTTGCCTTTGTGCCGACTGTGAAGTTGCTGTCGCCAAATTCAAACGTATCTGTCAACGTTGTACTACCCACCAGCTCAAGCTCAGTGTATTTCAACTTAACATTAGGCACCAATGGTACAGGGTGCTCTAAAGCAGCATAAAAGCTCGAAAACGTCTCATCTTCAAAATCGAATGACTGAAGATTGCCTTTTTCAGCAAAGCTACCTTCGGGGTCATTTTGCCACCCTTCTGCTCCTAAATATAAACCTAATAAAGTATCAGCATGTGCTGCAGGTGTAAGGCAAGCCAAAGACAACGCTGCCGCTAAACAATACTTTTTCATTTTTTTATCCTTGCGCTAAAAGTTCACTGAGTTCTATAAGAGCTGCATTTGCTCTAGAAATATAATTTGCCATCACCAAAGAGTGATTGGCCACAAATCCAAAACCGCTGCCATTTAAAATTACCGGGCTCCAAACAGTTTCCTGTGTGGCTTCAAGCTCCCTGATAATCTGTTGCAAGCTCACTTTGGCATTTTTCTTTTCTAACACATCAGAAAAGTCATGCTCTACTGCTTTTAAAAAGTGTATTAATGCCCAGGTCGCACCGCGTGACTCGTAGAAAACATCGTCTATTTTCCACCATGACGTTTTTACCATAGACTGTTGGGCACCTGCTGTCGCTTGCACAGCCGTTGACTCACCAGCCAAATCGGTATTGATTCTTTCTTGTCCGACACTCGCACTAAGTCGTTGACTTAAACTACCTAGACGTTTTTCGGCTTCTTTGAGCCACCCTCTTAAATTGTCAGCCCGGGCATAAAACTGGCTATCTACCTGCGCTTGATTTGAAATTTGCGTTTGGTATTCATGTAAATAATTAATACCAGCTTGATACTCACTCTCCGCACTGGGCAATATCCAGGCCGTAGAACTAATATTAAATTTCGGTTGCGCTTTTTTTAAACTCGGGTGTTCCGTCGATTGTGATTGCGAGCGACTGAAATCTTTTCGCATTGACAGCGCCAAATCTCTAGACATCTCTAAAACACCAAACTCCCAAGCGGGCATATTATCCATTAATACGCTTGGAGGTAGTACATCATTAGATAGGTACCCACCCGGTTTGTCTAACAGTGTCTGCATCACTTCAACCAATGTATTACTAGTAACATATCCCGTCACTAAGGTTGCCCCTTGAGCATCAGCACGTAGCTTGGCGCGCTCTACAACATCAAATTGATCAGGTTCAAAGCTCCAATATACTGCCAACACATAACCTAAAATCAGCACACCTGACAACGCGGCAAATACCTTGCCCTTGTATTCTTTCATCCTAACTCCTAATGATGATGATGGTGTGACTCACTTGAAAATGCATCCTTTAACGAAACAACTTTAATTTCATTTTCAACTTTCTCACCATCAGAAAAATATAGTGTGAGTTTGCGGGTTTCGCCTACTTTTAACTTAACTTTTGGATCAAACCCCATTAAATGATGCCCTCCTGGCTTAAACTCAATGCGCTGCTTCGCTGGTACTAAAAGTGCTTTAACAGGCTGCATTTTCATCATTCCATTACTGTGAATATGCTCGTGAATTTCGACGCGCCCCAGGCCTTCTATTTTTGCACTGACAATCGTGATCGGCTTGTCTGAGTTATTGAATACCGTCATGTAACCCGCAGTTGACTTTGCAGCCGGTAGAAAAGCTCGAATTTTTGCTTGTGATACCTGAAGGTTTGCTGAATCTTGTGTTGCATGATGGTGGTGTTCATGCCCATCATGTTGATGATTGTGAGCGACCCCTAAGCAAGAAAACGACAAAAGTGATACAAATGCAAAAGCTTTGCGCATAGCTGGATTCCTTAATTCTGATTAAAACAGTATTAGACGCCTTGATTATACAGCGCTTGAATACTGAATTCACAGTAAATTATATTCGTATTCCCCTTAATCAATCAGTGTTCAGCACTTTTTTCAAACACTAGCCAAGCTAATGTAACCAATAAGAAAAGTGGAATTGCAATCATGGCGGAGTTAAATAAAAACGCCAATACTAGCCCAATGAGCACAACTAACCCAACACCCAGTATTCCTACACTGAGTAACGCCACAATCGCAAATCCCACTATCATTAACAGCAAAAAGCCAAATAGCTCAATTCCAACCCACCCAAGCCCTTGAAATAGCTCTGATAACCCTAGAGTTGTCAAAGGAATGGATAGCCATGAAAATAGCAGTAAAATCAGCAAGGAACTTATAACAATTGCCATAAACTTCATCACACCCCCTACTTCTTGTTTGACATACATAACCACCCAATGCCATATCCTATGATGCATGGCCAAGTAAATTTGAGTGCCAGTAGTACAACCAGTAACCTGACCAGCCATACAGGTAAATCGAAGTGCTTTCCTAACTGAACACAAACACCAGCGATTTTCTTTTGTGCAGCTTGATGCTTTAAATCTCTAACTCTGTCTGAATACATAATATTGGCTCCTTAATTTGACAAAGTTTTATTTGTCGATGTAGAGGCAGCCTTATTTTTCAGCGCCTGCAACATAGAAGAAACTTGCTCTTGTTTCAGCAGGTTGTTGAACTCAAATTTTACTTTCTTTGTCTGCCCATCTTCGAATTGCACTCCTTTTGACACATTGTCCTCTGTTTTTAGTAATCTGTTTTCCCAATTCGTTATGTGAGACGCCAAGTCTCGTACCACGGGGCTGTGCAAAGCCTGCTTTAACTTCAGTCTTGCTGACAGACACTCTTCTCGAATTGATCGATTCATTTTTACTTGAGAAGACTCAGTGCGTGAATGCAATACAGCGTATTCATTTTCAAGCTCGCTGAGGGAATTTGATAGCTGCTGTGCATACTGCTGCACTTGCTGTACTTTATTTTCGCATGCTAGCTTTTCACGCAAAGCCGCTTTAGCTAGATCTTCCCGCCCCTTCTCTAACGCAAATTGCGCTTTTTCATACCAGTCATTTATTGCTTTTTCATAACTTGCGATTTGCCGGCGAACAACCGATTCTTCGACTTTTAACTGTGCAATAAGGGATTGAATTCTCGACACGTTCGTCTTCACGTGTGATCCCGAACTAGCACAGAGCGCTGATTTCCCCAATAAAGTGTTTATTTCTGTTTTGATTAAATCTTCTATGCGGTCGATTAAAGCCATAACATGTTCCTTAGTAACATATAGTGACTTTAACATTCCAATCTTTATGCCAATGATAAAATCGTTTAATTATCAGATGATTAGTATAAAAAGCAGAAGGGAGAAAAAATGTGGATTATTAAATTGTAGTTGAAAAGGCCAAAAAATAGTCTTTTTGGCCACAGCCATTTATTTGTGTTCAGGAACGAACGTCAGCGCTTTTTCCATAACTCTGATATCCGCTTCTTTTTTATGTCCATTTTCAGATAGGTGACGTCTAAAGCCGCGTGCACCAGGCTGATTCTGGAAAATACCTAGCATATGCCTTGCGATATGCCAGAAATTTGCACCACGAGTCATTTCCTGCTCGAAATAGTCATACATGCTGCGGACAACTTCATGTCTTGTTTGAGTAAATGGTGCATCCCCATAGAGCTTTTCATCTATTTGAGATAGCAAAAATGGGTTGCTATAGGCCTCTCTTCCTATCATCACTCCATCTATATGATCTAAGTGATGCAAACACTCATCCAGTGTTTTTACACCTCCGTTGATACTCACATGTAGATGTGGATAGTCTTGCTTGAGTTGATAGACACGCGGATAATCCAGTGGTGGGATCTCCCTGTTTTCTTTTGGACTCAAGCCTTGAAGCCACGCTTTTCGCGCATGGATAATAAAATCGTCACACCCAACCTGATGAGATGCCTCAATCAAATTGGTTAAAAACTCATAAGAGTCATGCTCATCAATTCCGATACGAGTTTTAACTGTCACGGGTATCGACACTTCCGCCTTCATCGCTGCAACACATTCAGCAACCAAATTTGGCTCAGCCATCAAACATGCACCAAAACGTCCATTTTGCACTCTATCAGATGGGCAACCAACATTCAGATTCACTTCGTTATATCCATACTCTTGAGCACGCCTAGCACACTCAGCCAAAGCTTTTGGATCGGATCCGCCAAGTTGCAACGCTACTGGCATTTCATGATCACCAAATGCCAGATAATCACCTTTACCAAAAATAATTGCACCCGTTGTGATCATTTCTGTATATAACACCGCATGCTTACTTAGCTTACGGTGAAAAGTGCGACAATGCCTATCTGTCCAATCTAGCATAGGTGCAACGGAGAAGCGTCTAAACGCTGAATCACTGGTATTGACTGGGCTAACGCCTGATTTATCAGTACTTTTCATAATGACAATTTTACCTGATTTACGCTTGTTTGAGCCTATTTTTCGACATAGAGTGCCCCCACCGGTTCCCCCAAATAGTCGGACGGGAACCCTTTAAGGAGAGCTTCGAATGGCATTTAACGCAATAGAAAAACGCAAGACTACAAGCGGTGAAACTCGATACAAATGTCGAGTTAGAGTAAAGTTTAATGGCAAGATTATACACAATGAAAGTAAAACATTCAGTAAAAAGCCATCAATCAGAAAAAAGGAAAGTATAGGATCTGTAGCGGCAGCATAAGTCCCTGACACACTGTATATTTGTAGGGTGTGCACAAGCAAAACAGAGATAGTGCTAATTTTCGATTTCGAAATAAAAATCAACGTACAGGTCTTGGAAGTTCACCACCAAAGTCAGTACCACCTTTCTCCATGCTGACTTCGCTTAGCAGTTAAAACATGGGCCCTTAAGTTTTAATCTCCAAATAAGTAAAAGCCCTTATTAAAACCAACATAAAAAGAAAAATAAAATAAAAACCCCATCATTTAAAATACAAAGTCACCTTCCCAGCTAAACAACCCATAATAAAAAGCCAACGTATCAGGCCACATAAAACACCTTGAATTTAAGTAAAAAAACCTACACCCCTTTAATTTAATGAGTTTGAAAAAGGAGTAATAGATTGCAGCAGCTTTTGTAAGGGGGTGACTAAATCAGAGAATAGATAAATATAAAAAAACATGTATACCAATGCACTGAGAGGTCATCTATTACCTAAATCAAAATGCTTTTTATCTAGGAATAATTTAGTTGGATAGCTTATTAATATAATAAACGCACTGATATTACATATGAAAAAAGATGCAGCAACGAATGAATTCAATAAACTGTAACTAATATCTAAGTACCCACGTACTACCAGCTGAATAAAATACAAGGACAGTTCAATAAACATTAGATAGGATACTGTCCTTGCAATATTCGAAAACCCACATTGCCTGATAGCATGAAGTAAAAATAAAGAAACAAAGAAAAAGGTTAAATTAACCATACCTAAAAAGTAAAATAATCGACGCAGTGCAATCTTTTCCATAGGTAAAGTTATTATGTGGTCGGAAAGTATATTGCCGATGATAAAAAACACCACAGTGCAAAGTGCGGTAAGGAAACAAGAGTGGAGTGTATGATCGGCTTTAGTTCTTAAACTACTTTTACCACCAAAAAAAAGGCTGAACTTTCTCTCCCAGAAAATGACCATTAAAAAGAGAACAACCAATAAAAACAATGCTCTAAATACCCAATCAACATAGGCAAGAATTTCATTCATATTAGCCTGTACCCTTCTTTAAAGTGTTATCATCCTTGCTGTAAAAGCATCATCCTTGCTGTAAATGCATCATCCTCGCCATTTGCTGAGGCGGCGCCTTACTAACTGAAGTTCCACCAGCAATTACTTTAACGTCTTTTGACGATAGCTGCTTCAATTCTTTCTTTTGAAGTTTCATTTGCTGATTTCCTTTAATGAATATTTTCATTTAAAGGAATGTAACAACCCTATTTTTTTAAGTCAAACAAAAGGCTTCTGCTTGTTTTTTCATCAGAAGCCTTTGAAATTCATATTACCTGCGCACTTCACTAATCAATTAAGAAGTATCATTCATCATCAGGATTGTTAATCTTTAAACACCAATGCACTCAACTACGCTTGGTATCCTTCTGGGTTATTATTTTGCCAATGCCACGAATCTTTCATCATACTGTCGATGCCCCTTTCAGCCTTCCAGTTAAGTTCTTGCAAGGCTTTTTCTGGTGCGGCATAACAAGCAGATATATCCCCAGAACGACGTGGTTTTATGTCAAAGGGAATGGCTCTGTTTGATGCTGACTCAAACGCTTTTACCATATCCAATACAGAGTATCCATTGCCTGTGCCTAAATTGTATATATGCACACCATTAAATTGTGCGAGTCGATCTAGGGATTTTAAGTGACCCAAAGCCAGATCAACTACATGAATATAATCACGTACGCCTGTGCCATCATGGGTGTCATAATCATCACCAAACACCCCTAAGCGCTCCAACTTCCCTACCGCAACCTGTGTGATATACGGCAACAAGTTATTTGGAATACCATTGGGATCTTCGCCAATCAAACCAGACTCATGGGCACCAACTGGATTAAAATAGCGCAATATCGCGAAAGCCCAACGTTCATCAGATTTTGCAAGATCCTGTAACATCATTTCAACCATTAGCTTAGAGCTACCATATGGATTTGTCGTGCCGCCAACAGGAAAGTCTTCACGGATCGGTAAACTATGCGGATCACCATAAACAGTGGCAGACGAGCTAAATACCAATTTAAATACATTCGCATCACGCATGGCATCCAGCAGCGTCAAGGTGCCTTGTACATTCGTTTGGTAATACTCAATAGGTTGTTGAACAGACTCACCAACAGCCTTTAGACCGGCAAAATGAATTACTTGATCAATAGTATGTTTTGCAAATACGGAGTCTAAAAAAACACGATCTAAAATACTTCCTTTGTAGAAAGTAACATCTTTGCCTGTAATCCTTTTAACTCTATCCAATGCAAGGGCAGAAGAATTAGCTAGGTTATCAACCACAACCACTTCATCACCTTTATTGAGTAACTCAACTACCGTATGCGAACCAATATACCCCGCACCACCTGTTACTAAAACTATCATGTTGACCCTATAAAATAATAAAAAATAATATGCGCCACAGCTCTACTGTAAACGACTAAATATCAAGATTATCGATCGCAGACAAAAGCCAAAGTTTCTTCATGGAAGCTTAGTCGGGTAATATTTGCTTTGCAATAACCTTCAAAATTGCGCCATAACTTTACCGATTTTGGCGCATCTATGTTCCTTGTAAATACTTTATTATCAATAGCATATGCAAGTGTATCGCTATCGAGCCAAGTATAGTCTTTTACGCTACTTGGTAGTTGAAAATGTTTCTTTACCGAACCTAACTGGTTTGAATATGTAGCGAACCACTGCTCACCGTGTTCTACAAATGTAAAGCTATACACATCTCTTTTTGCATTAAAAGCAAGGCTACGGCCAATGTTTTTTGCAATAACTTTAGGTAGGTGCCCAGACAAATCAGTGAATTGTAATGTGTGAGGCTCTCCCAAAATAAACATAATTAAATCATCATCATTGCCCCATGCATGGTAGCCTACAGGCTCAATGTGCTCAAAAATACGCTGGGGTTTTTGTGACGCTTCTTCAGGGTAAAACCACAATCTTTGCTTACCAGTCGGCTCAACCACAATCGCAGACACGCCATCTTTATGCGGATAAATGGTTGGTGAGTATTCCGATTCAGGCGTATTAGTTAAATTGGTATGAGAGTTATCAGCAAACCGATACAAAAATAGATCAGTCTGAGAGCGCTCTGCGCTGGTGATCTCTTTTGTATAATAGACACCCTCTGCACTTACCAATGGCTGGTTATGATAGGCATCATCGCTTGTCAGTGGTTTAACGGTAATTCCATTGTCGTGGCTTTTTGCTAACCAAATTTGGCTCTTCGGCATAGCTGCATGAGCTTGTGACATTAGGCTGCACGCAAAGAGTGCGCCAAGCATGACTTTAAACATTATGCGTCCTTTTTTATTTTTGATCTTACCGAGTAGCCAATCAAAAACCAATAATTTATCACGTTCTCCTCAATTTTTTACACACACTCAACATCGTATACTCGCAAAGCGCTTGCGAAATTCTCGTCTTTCAGTAACATCAATTCAGATGTTCCAGCGGTGATGGCTACAATGCAGTTGTGCTTCACATAGCTTTAATCAAGCGCAATATCAGCGCAACAGCGAGCGGCTAAACAGGTGAACAGCTCAACCAACCGCCGCTATTAGACTCCGTTTTTATTGAGGTTACCATGTCACAACAACACCCAATTATCGCCATTACAGGAAGTTCAGGCGCCGGGACGACTACGACTACCAACGCCATAAAACATATATTTCGTAGTCTTGATGCCAAAGCCACGCTTGTTGAAGGAGATAGCTTCCACCGCTACACTCGTCCAGAAATGGACAAACTTAAACGAGAGGCCTTACAAGAAGGTAAGCATTTGAGCTACTTCGGGCAACAGGCAAATGATTTCGAGGCATTGGAGGAGCTATTTGCAAGTTACGGAAAGACAGGTAATGGTAGAATACGTAAGTATTTACACACATTCGACGATGCCGTCCCCTATAACCAACTTCCAGGTACATTTACGCCGTATCAAGATTTAGAAAAAAACACCGATGTGCTGTTTTATGAAGGCCTACATGGCGGCGTGGTCACTGAAGAACACAATGTTGCCAAACATGTAGACCTGTTGATTGGCATGGTGCCTATAATCAACCTTGAATGGATCCAAAAACTCATCCGCGACACCCACGAACGAGGTCATTCACGAGAAGCCGTTATGACCTCCATCGTGCGCAGTATGGATGATTATATAAACCATATAACACCGCAGTTTTCACGTACACATATTAATTTTCAGCGCGTTCCAACTGTCGATACGTCGAACCCTTTCAGCGCAAAAGACATTCCGTCTTTGGATGAAAGCTTTGTAGTGATCCGTTTTCGTGGCATTGACGATGTCAACTTCCCCTATTATTTACAAATGATAGAAGGCAGCTTTATGTCTCGCGTCAATACATTGGTTGTGCCTGGCGGTAAAATGGGCTTGGCAATGGAGCTGGTCTTAACCCCGCTCATAAAAGATCTTCTCATTAAAAAACGTGCCTATGAAAACTTAGCGCCCACGGAGCTAAATATTTAAATTTGCCTTATTTCACTTTCCCTCAGTAAACTAACGACTCAAATTTGAGGGATGTGAAATTTATTATGCTCAAAATACTTGTAGGTTCAAAAAACCCTGTAAAAATTAACGCCGCAAAAACAATTTTTCAGCAGTACTTTCCGGAGCTGGAAATCCACTGTGAGGGCTGCCATGCACCAAGTGGCGTGCCCGATCAACCTCTGGGTGAATTAGATACACGTCTTGGTGCTCAAAATAGAGTCGAATACCTCAAAGCACATTTTGATGCGGACTTTTACTGCGCGATGGAAGGCGGTGCCGCCAAGTTTGACTACGGTGCGGCGACATTTGCCTTTGTGGTGATCGCCAATGATCAGCACTCCAGTGTTAGTAGAAGCTGTAATCTCCCACTGCCAGAGAAAATATATAATGCGCTTGAGCAAGGTGAAGAGCTTGGCCATGTCATGGACCGAGTTTTTAACACGACCAATATCAAACAAAAAGGCGGGGCGATTGGCTTACTAACAAATAATCTAGCCACCAGAGAGAGTTCATACACACAGGCACTCACCTTGGCAATGGCTCCTTTTATTCACTCAGAGTTATATAATTGATGAAGTATTCTCATATCATCTTTGACGCCGATGAAACCCTGTTTCATTTTGACGCTTTTCTCGGCTTACAAACCATGTTCAAACAACATAATGTGGTATTTAGTCAGCAAGACTACAATGAATATCAGACACTCAATGCGCCCTTGTGGATTCAGTATCAGGAAGGGAAAATTGATGCGCAAACGCTTCAAATTACTCGCTTTAATACCTGGGCTACAAAGCTGGCTGTCTCACCTGAGCTGTTAAATCTTGGCTTTTTAAATGCCATGGCAGACATATGTAAGCCCTTACCTGGCGCGCACTCTTTATTATCGGCACTCAATCCAACAACTTCTTTGAACATCATCACCAATGGATTTAGCGCGCTGCAAGAAAAGCGTTTAAACAATACCGGATTTAAGCATTTTTTTGATCATGTCGTTATTTCTGAGCAAGTTGGCGTAGCTAAACCCGATCCGCAAGTATTTGAACACACCTTAGAGCTGTTAGGTAACCCTAATAAGGCAAATGTTTTGATGGTAGGAGATACGCCAAAAAGTGACATATTGGGTGCCAATAGATTTGGCATAGACAGCTGCTGGTTACAACATGATGGTCAAACTTGTCCCGATGATATTCAACCAACTTATCGAGTGGGCGATTTGGCAGAGTTAGAGACTTTACTAGTTAAGTAAAGTCTCTAACAGTAACTTATAAATTGCGCTGACGCAGCACTTCAAACAAGCAAACGCCTGTAGCAACCGACACGTTCAAGCTAGATACAGTGCCGACCATTGGGATTTTCACCAATAAGTCGCAGTGCTCTCTTGTTAAGCGACGCATACCATCGCCCTCTGCTCCCATAACTATCGCAACAGGGCCCTTTAGATCAGATGTGAAAATCTCATTGTCTGTCTCTCCTGCTGTACCAACAACCCAAACACCTGCGTCTTTAATATCACGTAATGTACGCGCTAGGTTTGTTACTTGAATAAGTGGCACCGTTTCCGCTGCACCACACGCCACTTTGCGTGCTGTGCCATTCAGCTTGGCAGACTTATCTTTTGGCACGATAACCGCGTGCACGCCTGCCGCATCAGCACTACGCAAGCATGCTCCTAAGTTATGAGGATCTGTGACACCATCTAGCACCAAGAAAAAGGGTGCTGCATTCGCATCAATGATCCCTTGTAAATCGTTTTCATTCAATGTGCGCGGGGCTTTGACGTTGGCAATAATGCCTTGATGCTGTTCGCCTTTTGCTTTGTTATCTAGGGCTTTACGCTGCATAAACTGCACTGAAATACCATACTTACGCGCTTCATTGACCACCGCACTCAAGCGCTTATCATCACGACCTTTCAATGCGTAAATTTCTAAAAAGCGTTCAGGTTCTTTGGCTAAAATGGCTTCAATGGAGTGAAAGCCAAAAATTAATTCATTACTCAAAACTATGCTCCGGCACTATTTTTTTGTCTCTTGCGGGCATTTTTACCCGGTCTTTTCGCCTTAGTGGCTTTTTTTCCTGTACTTTTTTTAGCGGCTTTTTTACTTCCTGATGCGCCCGCTTTTTTGCTCTTCTTCAACACCCCTTTCGGCGTGGTTTTTTTACGTTTTTTAGCCTGTTTGCTGCCTTTATCTGGCGAGTCGTCTTGTTTATCCGATTTTCCTTTTGGAATTTTACCCGCTTTCAACTGAGCGCGAACACTACTTTTTGCAGCTGGTTCTGCATCAGAGCTGGATTTTTTGCGACGCCTTGCATAACGATCAGGCTCGGCTTCATCCGCCAATACCAAATTAATGCGTCGCTCATCTAGGCTCACTGATGCTACGACGACACTCAATTTGTCGCCTAAACGGTATACCGTTTTACTATGCTCTCCGACTAAGCAGTGCTTTGCACCATCAAAATGGAAATACTCGTGACCCAAATTGCTAACGTGGATCATGCCATCAATTTGCAACTCATCAAGGCGAACAAACAAGCCAAAATTGGTTACTGATGAAATCACACCTGAGAACTCACTGCCGACATGGTCTTGCATAAATTCGCACTTCAGCCAGTCAGCCACTTCTCGCGTTGCGTCATCAGCACGGCGCTCGGTCATCGAACACTGCTCACCAAGTTGATCGGCTTCATCCGCATCGTACACATACGCGCCAGACACTTTTTGCCCTTGTTCAGCTAAGATCCCTTTGATTGCTCTATGCACAACCAGATCAGGATAACGCCTGATAGGTGAAGTAAAGTGAGCATACGCTTTAAGCGCCAGGCCATAATGACCAATATTATCTGGTTGATATACCGCTTGCTTCATAGAGCGCAGTAACATGGTTTGGATAAGCTCAGTCTCTGGACGTTGACCTAGCGATGCTAGCGCCTCAGTCAGTTCAAGCGGTGTAGGCTCATGGCCAATTGGACTCTCTATCCCCAGATCATTTAAGAACTGCCTAAAGTGGCTAAGCTTTTCAGGATCTGGCTCATCATGGACACGGTATAAGCTACTTGCTTCGTGTTTTTCAAGTAACCTTGCCGCCGACACATTTGCCAAAATCATACACTCTTCGATGAGTTTATGCGCATCGTTACGTACAACAGGTACTATTGATTCAATTTTACGATAAGCATTGAATACAAAACGAGTTTCCAGTGTCTCAAATTCAATGGCACCACGTGTTTGACGCGCCGATTTAAGCGCCATATACATGTTGTGAAGCTCTGTCAGGTGAGGCGTTACATCAGCATATTCTGCTCGTAGCTTTTCATCACCTTGTAAAATTGCATGTACTTTTGTATATGTCAGTCGTGCATGGGAGTTCATCACAGCTTCGTAAAAACGATAGCCTGACAGTCGTCCTGCTTCTGAAACCGTCATCTCCGCGACCATGCAAAGTCTATCGACTTTTGGGTTCAATGAACACAACCCGTTGGATAGCACTTTGGGTAACATAGGTACAACTTGCTCGGGGAAGTACACCGAGTTACCACGCTCAATAGCTTCTTTATCTAGCGGACTATTTTTTTCTACATAATGGGATACATCAGCAATGGCAACCCAAAGTCGCCAACCACCCGAACGTTTACGTTCACAGTGAACCGCATCGTCAAAATCTCGCGCATCTTCACCATCAATGGTTAATAGCGGTAAATTGCGAAGGTCAATACGGCCTTGTTTGTCTTTTTCTGCAACGTGTTCGCCGTGTTTGCTCACTTGATCCTCAACCGCTTGCGGCCAAATATGCGGTATATCGTGATTGCGCAGCGCAACTTCAATTTCCATACCCGGTGCCATATGGTCGCCAATCACATCAGTGATCTTGCCAACCGCATTCATTTGCTTCGTTGGCCGCTGGGTTATTTCAACCTGCACCATTTGATTGTGTCGCGCACCTTTTTCACTGCCGGGCAAAATAATAATATCTTGAGTAAGACGTGGATCTTCCGGTACAACTACCGCCATGCCGTGCTCAACAAAATATCGACCTATAATGGGTGCACGTTCAGATTCTAAAACTCGTACAATACGTGCTTCGACTTTACCGCCCGAGCCACGGCTTGCAGCCTTAGCTAACACCCAGTCTCCATGCAACACACGATCCATCTGGTGTTTGGTGATAAACCAGTCTTTTTTCTCTCCCTCAACTTCCAAAAAACCAAATCCATCACGGTGACCAATTACCTTGCCTTTGACTAAACCGTCATCGCAAGGGATCACGTAGCATTTGAATTTATTGAAGTGGAGTTGACCATCACGCTCCATCGCCCGAAGTCGCCTTTTAAACGCAATCTGACGCTCTTCTTCAAACACATTGAGTGCTTGGCAGAGCTGACTGAAGCTGGTTTTTTTGCTACTGGCTTTAATTTTTTCCAGTATAAACTCACGACTTGGAACTGGATTATCGTATTTTTCTTGTTCTCGAGAGAGATAGGGATCCTGCTTTGGCATGCAAACACTG
Source organism: Pseudoalteromonas luteoviolacea NCIMB 1944 (assembly GCF_001625565.1). Lineage (GTDB taxonomy): Bacteria > Pseudomonadota > Gammaproteobacteria > Enterobacterales > Alteromonadaceae > Pseudoalteromonas > Pseudoalteromonas luteoviolacea_F. The sequence goes on along the minus strand of NZ_AUXS01000015.1, from coordinate 8,107 downwards.
TGTAAAGGAGTTATAGCTATATTCTAACGCAAAACACACTAATGGCCTAACCAAAGAGCACCGACTCATCATAATTTAATAGTAAGAGGTGAGCCCCAATAATTTAACTTTAAGCTTATTGGGGCTCTGGGAGAAAATGTAAATACTTAAAACTTACCAACTAGGTTGATAAACCATCCTTTTGAGTCGTAGTCTAAGTCCGTTAAATCATCAGAAAAGTCAGTAAAATTATAACCAACACCGATTTTCATGTGCTCTCCGACATGCCGGTGCAGCGCAAATAAGGCTCCTGAGCGGCTATCTTCAGCCAGATCAACGCTCAATGAGCGCCACTCAAGCGTTGCATCCCATTGATGCATCAAATGATAGTCAGCACGCAATACGCCAAGTGTCGCCGCTGAATCAAACCACTGCCCGGTGTCACGGCCCATTCTCAGCTCACCTTGCCGCTGCGCCAATTTAGTACCAATGCGCCAGCGCGGTGTCAGCTGGTAATTCACATCCAGCGCCCAAACTCGACTGCGCTGTTGAGGTGTATTATCAAGACCTATACCGCTTAACTGTGATGCCGGAGCCAAGTCTTCTAAATAAGTAAAGCTGGCCACTCCAGACCAAGGGCTCGCAGATATTGGGCGATAAGCGACGCCAAACTGTGCTTCAGTAAAATCACTGTTGAGTGCACCAGCTGGTTCACTCTCAGCACGAGAGCTATCACTTTGTGCCCAATCGACTCGAAATTGCGCTCGCCAATCATCGCTGAGTTTGGCATGGATGTTCTGCCTAGCTAGCCAAGATGTTCTGGTTTCTGTGCTGTTACTGTCTTCACGATACTCTAGCGCACTACGCCACTGCCAAGAATTTGTTTGGTAGCCCAAGGAAAACGTGGTGACATCCCGATCGATCATATCATTACTGCTCTCAAGTTCGCCTTGCTCAAAGCCAAGCCCAACTTGCCAGCCAACTAAAAAGTCGTGTTCGATGCCATACGCATGAGTTAATCCAGTTTGCCGACTATCTTGTTGCCAGATCTGCTCAGCATATACACTGGTTGAAGTATTAAATCTATGTCTGGAGCCAGTTACCCAGTTCTTTTGCCTTCCAGTTGAGAATAAATCCCCGCCATCAGGGTCTACGCGGTATTCAACATACGCATTGCTGCCCGCTTGGTATTGCCAATCAACCCCGAGTTTGCCCGCTTCACCGAGATTGCCATGCGATAGCTCTGAATTGACAGCCAGCGTGTCTGTCAACAGCACCTCTGTGCCGATACCAACTCGGTTGTTTGCTAGTCGACTTTGCTCTCTTACGAGTGTACCTTGAAGATAAACATAAGGCTGCCACATTTCACTGCCGTCGTAATTGAGCTGCACGATTGCATCAATGCGCTCGCCATCATCAAGTTGGGGCGTTTGAAGCTCCTCATTTTGCTCTGCAAGGCTTTCTTTATTGTCTTGACGTACAGCGCTACTAATTTGCCAATCGTCGTTCAATTGATAAACATACCCTAATTCAGCAGCCTGCCTCCGCTGTTGACTATCTGCTTTTTGTTCATCCACTTTGAGCTGAATGGCATGATCGTCTTCGATTTGCCATTGCCAAAATGTGCCAATTGAATGGCTATCGACTTGGCTTATTTGGCCCGTAGAGCTAAACCCAGCCTCAAGTTGTTGCCAATAAAATTGGCCATGCCCTTGCTCATCCAACCCAATATCAGAAAATTCAAATGCTGCTTCAATTCTTTTTCCCGTTGCTGATTGGCCCATTTCACTCGATTGTTGCTGCTCAAAATCAATACCACCGGTAAACGAATTAAGTGTATTGCCAATACCCTCCGTTTGCGCAGCTTCAATTTTGATATAAGCCGTATCACTAGGCCGGTAAGTAGCATCCACAGCAATGAGTTGATCATCAAACAAATCTTGTTCTTGATGGTTGAGCGTAGTACCAACTTGTATTGTATCAGTTAGCCAATGGCTCAAACGAGCACCATAGGTCAAGTTATCTAAGCCATTGAGCCCCGGCGTGTACTCATATTGCGCTACCAAATAGACAGGGTTGCTGTCCAAGCTTGCGGTGCGCACGAGTAAATCATCCTGCTGGAACGAAGACAGGGGTCGATTCAATAACACACGACCTTGTAATGCATCAATATCGTAATCTTGGCCTGCAATAAGCCCTCGCCTAACTAACACTAAACCGGTAATTTTATCACGGACCTCAACCGCGATTTGCTCAGAGCCTTGAACAATATCTTGATTCTGCAGGTAGTAAAGAGAGCCACCTGTTGAACGATGAGACTCATAAGCACCTAGCGTTTCAGCCTCAGCACCATATACATGAACCTGGGATTGGTTATCGCCCGCTGTGGTAAGATCATCCGTTATATATTGCAACTGTAAACCATACAAGCCACGTTCAACACGCGCCAGCTCGGTATCATTGAACGAGGTATTAAAATTCCCCCATAACACATGAGACTGAGATTTCTCGACTTTTAAATACACTTTGCCATTGCTTGGTGCATCATCAATTACAGTCGAGTCATCGCCATACTCTGTGGGGTGTTGCTCTTCTTCAAGACGACGGAATAAACTTTTTGGGTCTTTTTCATGGAGTCCAGACAATAATTTGTTCAGCCCCTGCTCTTGCGTGTCTATCCGCGCAGTCACCTTGTACTCATCACGCCATTTACCTGTGATATAGCCACTTAAACGTCCTTCAGCAAAAACATTTCCATCTTGGTTGTGATCAGCACTAAGTAACTCAACTGGCCCATTATGGCTGTTTTGCCCAATCGTCAGATCGGCCAATGCCACATAAAACCAGTCGCTTTTTGGCAACTCGAGATCACGATGAATTAATCGCCCTTCTCCTTCGGCATTTAATACCGCAACTTCTGCTCGGTGAATACCGCTGCGCACGATTTCTTGGTGAACAAATTTGCGCTCACGGTTGACCGCAACCACCCTTCCAAGAAAGTAAACGCGGTGATGGTCAGGGACCTGCTCACCATATAAGGTCAATGCGCCACCTGCAATTTTGATATTTTGTTTGGCAAGCATTGACTTGCCATAGCCAGCCATTAAATACCCTTCGAGCTTGTCGTCATCGACAGCATAGCGTGGTTTAAAGTCAGCTTGCGCAAGACTGGTTTCATCAAAGCGACCTTGCTTATTGTACACTTTTAAGCGGTAATTAAGACTCATACCCAGCATATTGCTAGGTAGCCGCCAGCGACCTTCCAAAGCGTCATCAAGTGCTACTTTTGCCAGCACTTTATCACTGTGTGGTGCAAGGATCTGCACTTCTGCGTAGTCAAAAAAGCTCTGATAATTACTGTAGCCTTTTAGGTGTAGCATCAAGGTATTACCAGATTTTGTCAGTGCATGTTGTATATTCAATTTGGGTAATATATTGAGCGGATCGTATTTAAGCTGTAGCTCGAAACGCTCTAAATTGATATCCGCACAACGCTGAGCGTCTGCATTGTTGGCAACATCTTCATCCATAAAAGCTTGGCCATCTAACGTGATACTTAATGGCCCTTTGTTTGCCGTAACATCACCACATAATTTTTGACGCTGCGGCGGTGCTATCACTTGTGTATCTTTTACCGTGCGTGTTTCAGTGTAAACAGCAATCACTTCAACTCGGCGGTTTCTCGCCATACCAGCTAACGTCGCATTGCTTGCTACCGGCTCGCGATTGGAACGACCTTCCGTTGTTGTTGAAGAAGGCTCAAGATTGAGCTGCTGACGGAAATAATCCGCCACAATATTAGCTCTGTGCTCAGATAAACCCTGGTTAGTTTTATAAATCTTACGCGCATTGGCACTGAGACCTTGCGAGTCAGCATGGCCTATAAAGTGCAATTTAATATCTTGCTTGCCTTGCAAAAAGCCAATGATGCGATCCATTTCAAGCTTGGTAGTACCCGTTAAATAGTGCTTACCAGAAACAAAGCGAATTGCAGAGTCTTTTACGAATTGAGCTGACTTGTCATCTTTAACCGTTCGCTCTATTTCGACTGTTTTGGCTTTGGGTTCATCCAATCCGCTAAACACAAAGTGCTTTTGCACTATCACCCGTTCAGTATTACCTGCCGCAGACGTCACTTTGCTGTCATTAACAGCGTCGATAAAGGCATAGCTCATTGATGGTACAGAGGTATAAGCCGCTGCACACAATAGCGATATTTTGCTCAGTAAGAATCGATTAGTCATCGCTTCCTCCTAGCTGTTGGTGGGCTGGTAAAGCAGGAATAAAAAATGGGATCATTTCCGTTTCAATAGTGATTGGAAGCTCACGCTCTGCCACTTGTGTTTCGATCCATTCAAGTAGCAATTGAGATTTACGCTGTGCTTCTGTGGTTTGCTCTAATTCAGATTGTTGATATGCAATACGAATAACTGTCGGTGTTTTATCTAGTGCATTCAGTAGCTGCGTTAGACGAGACAGATACTCAGGCATGATTGCCTCACCGTCAAATAACTCAGCTGTGATTTCGATGCGCGCTACTTTATGGATACTCGCGGCAAAGTCAAGTTGGTGTGATTTACCGCGTGTTAAGCGCACCACTCGTGGGTTTTCACTGATGACACGATATCCCGAAGGTAAGCTACGCTCATCCAGTTTCACAATAAAGTTGCCACCTCGAACAGCATGTGGAATATCCGCACACGCTAAATGATAGCGACCATGTTGATCCGTCGTGATCCAAAGACCTTGCGCCGTTGCTAAACGAATTGCTGGTAATCCAGACTCTCCGGCTTCTTGAATTCCATTTCGATTATGATCATCAAATACTTTACCCATCAGATCGCTACAATCGAAAATGGGATCTGGAACAACTCTAACGGTCGCTTCACCAATATTTGAAATTCGGTTGCCAGTACCCGTTTGGTACAGACCGCCTATAAACTCGACCCAAGCCTGATTGATATATTTACCTTCGCTGACACCAGTACCCACCACAACGATCAGTTCGATCATCACTGACTGTTCTGGTTGTAGAGATTTACCAGCCCAGCGCAATTGCCTGCCGCGCTGTTCAGGCTCTATAGCTAGGCCATCCACTTTAGCACTGCCCGCAACATATTTAAGGCCGGCAGGAAGCTGATCAATAAATGCCAGTGGTGACAGCTCCATATCTGATTGGTTGGTCACTTTAATGCGATATGGCACCAGTTCGCCAATCACAACATCTTGCTTGAGCGCCTGTTTACTGACATGCACCAGATCTTCGCCAAATGCATCGAGTGGAATATGGTTGTTTACCACATTGCCCGACGGTAACTTAGGCTCAATGTAGAAGCTCTGATAGTACTGAGTAGTATGCATATCTTGCAGCGCTTGATCTGAATGATTCGCACACTGAGTGGCAATATGCTCGGGCGCATCCAAAGTTGGTACAGTTTCTTCAACAAAAATCGTAATTGGTAACTCTCGAGCACCAACTCTGAGTGTGTTCGTACACACAGGTAGACGCTTCGATCCGCCACTTTGATAACCATTTGGCTCAGTTACATGGAGCTCATACACGCCAGCAGGGGCTTGTGCAAAGAGTAAGAATTGATAGTACCCATCATCGCTGGTAGTTTGCTCTACATTGGCTGAGCCACCAACTAAATGCAGATCAGGCTCAAAACCACTCGGGCCAGTGATCTTAATTTTCGCACCCTTGATTGGTTTTCTCAGCTCTGAATCGTAAATCACGCCTGATGGATCCACTGGCAATGATTGATTTTCAACTTGCTCACCAGCGCTAACACGCAGATTTAAAATAGTTCCTTTTTCAGTGCTGGCATCTGGATCATCAGAAACAGGAAGGCCGTAAATTACGCCACCTTGTGGATGCCTAAAACGTACTTCATAAGTACCTACTGGTAAGCCATTAAAGGTGTACTTACCGTTACCATCGGATTCCACAATCGCCAGAGGTTCAGCATCTAAAGGATTTCCTTCACCAGTCATTGGATCTGGTAATAGCTCTACGATCCAACCACCTTGCCCGTTGCTATCATCTTCCTCTCGGTTATGGTTTTTATCCAACCAAACCATGCCTGAGATACTGGCAGGATCCATCAATTGCTCACCAAAATTGTATGAGTGTGCTTTGGTTACATGCCGCTCAATATGGATAGCAGATATCTGATCATCACCCAATACTCCGCCAATGTTACCAACACTATCTAGACCATCTTGTGTATTTTCAGGCTGGTATTCTGTAACAGTGAATCCATCAACACCACTTAGCGGCAGATCTTCAAACTCATAACGTCCATAGGCATCTGTGAAAATATCACGACTCACAGGCTGGCCATCAAGATCAGCTCCTGAAATAGTAAGCTTTACATCGCGTAGACCCATCTCATATGTGTCTTGAACACCATCATCATTGAGATCTACATATACACGACCAGCTAAATCACTGCCACGTTCAGCAAAGTTGTACCCCGTAGCATGCTGATCAAGTGCAATCAATATACCTGTGAATTGATCCTCACCGATCTCGCCACCTGCATTGCCTAATTGCTCTTTACCATCAAGCCAAGCACTCGGCTGTTTTTGGGTAATTTGATAAGTACCTGGGTATAAGTAATCAAAGGTGTATACGCCCTGCTCATTCGAGGAAACACTTCGTTCGACTGCGACACCGTCTAAAGTTGTCCCGGTTAAACTAACTTCCACGCCACCAATACGCAGAGTTTCCCCATCTTCAAGTAAGCCATTTTCATCTGCATCCACCCATACTTCACCTGCAATAGATGCCCTTGGTAGCTCCGCAAAATCGAAGTTTGCATATTGCTTAACTTCAAGCACCTGACCGATTGAAATACTGTCTGTTCCTTTTGAATTGGTAACGACGATACCCTGCGCAGACTCTTGACCATCTAGGTATGATTGCGGTTGCTGAGTTTGAGTTACAACATAGCCAAGTTCATTGCTCGGCGGCAGATCAGTAAAGCTATACACTCCCTGTTCATTGGTTGGCGCGCTAAGATCTATGCTGTGGCCTTGATAATCAACACCAGTTAAGCGTATTTCAGAGCCAACAATAGCAATGTCTGTTGCATCGAATTCCGTACTATTCGGGAATAGGCCCGAGTCAGTCCTATCAATAAAAACGCGGCCACTAATGGCAATACCAAAGCCTTCTGTGAAATTCTGTAGCGTTAGCCCTGCACCTTGCTCTAATACAAGTCCACTGATCACATCTGTGCGATCCGAATCCGCAATCTGAATACCATTTTTATAATCGATATCATCGACATAATTAGCTGGTTGAATTTGGACTAGTTGATAACCTTGTGCATCGCTTTGCGGCAATTGGGTAAATTCAAAACGACCCTCGGAATCAGTTACAGTTTTGAAGTTAACATCAATACCTGCATGACTTTTACCTGAGAGCTGAATTTCCACACTTGAGATAGCATCATCACCACTATCTAGTTGCCCATCAATATTACGATCGACAAATACTGCCCCCCCAATTCGACCTTTGTACAACTCTGCAAAGTGTAAATTAGTGACTTCTTGGTTCGCAGATAATGATACCGAGAAAACGTCGTTGGTATTTATTGAAACGATCTCTCCATCACGTGACTCATGGCCGTCATTAAATAGTTCTGGTTGTATTTGTGTTACGGTGTAGCCTTCTTCATTACTTGCTACCAAGTTGGCAAATACAAATGCTCCATTGCTACTGGTTTTAGTTTCAATCTCAACCACTTCACCATATGCGGAAACACCACCGAGCGTGATCGTCACATCTGCTAATCCAAATTCATCAACATCCATTAATCCATTGCTATTTGCATCAATAAAAACTTTACCGGAAACTTGAGCATCGTTATGAAGCTGTTCAGTAAAAACAACTTCTTTGGCTGTTTGCTCTTCTTGGCCTAGAGTTACCGATACTTCACTTTGTGATCCAAATTGATCAGCCGATGAACCAAGATAATCTTGGCCTTCAACATAATCTGTAGCGCCTTGCGTGATGGTGTAGCCTGCTGAGTTAGAAGCGCGAAGGCCGGTAAAGTTAAACGTACCATTTGCATCAGTAGAGGTACGCAGATTCACCGCCTCACCGTAAAGATCCTGACCT
>NZ_AUXS01000014.1 GCF_001625565.1 Pseudoalteromonas luteoviolacea NCIMB 1944 | reverse complement strand
CCTGAGCCTGAGCCTGAGCCTGAGCCAGAACCAGAGCCAGAACCAGAGCCAACACCTGATGCGAGTGAAACGCCTACACCGGAGCCTCAAGAAGACAAAGGCAGCAGTGGTGCATTTGGTGGGTTAATGCTGATTTTGGGCTTGGTAATGAGCAGACGATTCCGCAAAGCCAAATAAGCAAAACGAATTTGAATTGCAAGGGCATGCCCTTGCCAATAACAACGGACATATCGGATTGGCGCGCAGCCGATATGTCTCAACACGACCTTTAGGTCAATATTATAAAACAATTAACTATTAAGGATTTATCATGTCTATACAAGTAACTTACAGCGTTAGCTACGACTTCCCTAGCCTAAACGACTTCTTCACTGATGCATCTCGTTTTTTCACTAACACTGACTACAACGAAAACATTGGTAGCTTTGCTGGTGCTGAGAATCCAAACCCAACTGTAGACCTTGGCTTTTGGGGTCTGTTCGGTACTTTCTCTGGTACACAGTATGCGCAAGAAGGCCAAGTTGGTGCTGAAAGTCTAGGATTTATCATTCAAGCTGCTGATGGTTCTTACATTGACTACACATTCTTCGCAGGTCCTTCACACACTATGTACGGTGAAATCGCGTCTATCTCATTCGGCCGCGGACTAACTCAAAATGCAAACGGTGAATACAGCTTCACTGAAGAGCTAGTGAGCTTCGACGGTCTGGACACTGTTGGTCTAAACGCAGGCTTTGATGCAAATGGCGGCGTAATTGGCCGTAACGCTGGTGACAATACGACACACAACATCGTTGATGGCATGAAAGACTCAGACTTCAGCTACTTGATGAATGTACTATCTACAAATGGTGTTGATTTAGGCCCAACAGGCACTGTGGGTGTATCTGCCGCAGTTGACTTCGACCTAGTCGCTTAACCCTAGAGCACTGCAGCTAAGCTGCAGTGCTATCTGTCTTTTATTGAGCCAACTATGAAAAAACTCTGTATCTTTTTGTTATCACTACCTTTCTCTAGTCTTGCAACCACTGCAATTGATCATGTCAGCGTTAATTACCTCACGTCCCTTCACTATACAGGGCCTGAAGGTTGGCCGAGTGCGGGAAAACCATTTGCACCGCCCATTTATAACGCAGAACGAGATCAATTGATTGGCCTCTCATTAATGGGACGTACCGGCAACGATGTCGTGGCACCAAGTATGTGGGGACTAACACCGGTTGAAGGTCATTATTTTGCATTGGCAAAAGATGTAAATGGATTGGTCGGGTTTGTACAGCATCCAGAATTAGATCGACTGTACAGTATTGACAGCAAAGGCAATGTTTTCTTCGTGCACTCAGATGGCAGCAATAAAACCATTCTATTTAACAATGAAAATAAAACGCTCTTCCCGCAACCTAATGTCAATCCCATATTTGACAACCAAAGTCGCCTGCTGTTTATCGATACAGATCACAAAACCTATTCTAGGTTAATGCGGCTAGAACACGACAATAGCTTGTTGGAACTATATCGCTTTAACAATAGTCCGCATAGTGACTTTACTGCTGCCGGCGGTATGTTACTCAGTGGCAACATACTTTACGGCTACATTGGTTACCCAAGAGGCATACCATTTTTAGATACTCTATCCATTGACGACGATTTTCCCGTCGGTGCGCTCTATGCTATCGAGCTCAGTGAAAATCCGGTGGACGCTATTACCATACTGCACGAATTTACTTTACAGCAAGGTGAAATTCCGTGGGATACAAACGCCACTGAAGGCCGCATCGCTACTTATTTAGTGGAAGATGAACAAGGCTATTTATATGGTTCAACCTCTGTTGGAAGCTGTAAAACGAAAGGCATCATTACATACAGTGGCAAAGAGACTGCATTTGCCAATGGTCTCTGCGGTGGAGACTACCTATTTTATAGCGCGATTGGTGACCGTGAGCGCTTGATCCATACAGACTACCCTCATTACGATGGCAGCAACCCTCATGGCTCGGTATTTAGACTCAAAAAAGATGGCTCGGAATTTACCTTACTGCATACCTTTAGCGGCGAAGATGGCAGTCAACCTCGTGGCCCGATGGTGATAACAGAGAGCGGCTATTTGTACGGTACGACGATGGGTGGCGGCGTACATAAAAGCGACTTAATCTCCGTGAGAGAGGGTGGAAAATACCCCGAACAAGCACTCAATATGACAAGTGATGGGACTATTTACCGTATTAATTTAGCAGATATCAAGTTCAAAGATGGCAAGCTCATTGAGAGTGGCTTTGAGCACGTGCACTCCTTCAAAGGCGGACCTGGTGAAGACGTAGATGGCAAAACCCCCACAGGCTTAATGCTGGCAGAAAATGGGCGGCTCTATGGTACAACCATAAATGGTGGTCGTGGCTATACTAACCAAGCGGGTTGGGTGTATGAAAATGACATTTTGGGCACTGTGTATGAAGTCGATCTCAGTGGTATGAAGCCCACAGGTTCAGTCTCTATCAGCATCACTCCCGGCACTTTAAAGCTTGGCGAAGAAGCCGAAGTGACCTGGAGTAGCAGCAATGCGACAAACTGTATTGCCACAGGCGGTGTCGCGAGCGGCGACTGGGTGCCTGATGGGGATATTGCACCACAAGGCAGTATCAAAATATCTCCTGATTCCGGCGTGTACTCCTTTTCCATCAATTGTCGAGATGCTGACGTCGGCGCTCGAATTGGTGCGCTCACTACGCTCTACGTAAATGCAGAGGCCAAAGTCAAAGAAAGTGAAACCGTTCACTACGGTAATGGCGGTGCCCTAAGTTGGGGCTGGTTGGCACTATTGGGCGCTTTGCGGATTGCGCGCGCTCGACGTCAAGGGGATAACTCATGAATCCCCAAGCTCAGACAAGTGAAGCATTAAAAGCCGCACTGAGTAAGCAAAAGCGTAGCTTACTGCATGTCGCAGGCTTCAGTGCTGTCATAAACTTATTAATGCTCATTCCCGCAATTTACATGCTACAAGTTTACGACCGGGTATTGAGCTCAGCCAATTTAGACACCTTATTGATGATATCCATGATGGTGGCAGGTTTCTTTTTATTAATGGGCGCACTGGAGTGGGTACGTAGCCGAGTATTAATTGGTGTCAGTGAAAGTTTTGATAACGATTTACACGGCAAGGTTTTTGAAGCCGTATATCAACATCAGCTCAAATTAGGCAATGCCAATCCGGGCCAACTTATCAACGACCTCAACCAAGTCCGTCAATTCATGACAGGTACAGGCATTTTTGCCTTTTTCGATGCACCGTGGGCGCCAGTCTTTCTGCTGTTGTTGTTTTTCTTTCACCCCTTACTCGGCACCATTGCGCTGGTCGGCACCTTGCTATTATTCGCATTAGCACTACTCAATGAAGTCTGGGCTAAAAAACCCTTACAGGCGTCTTCTTTGGCAACCGCTAATGCCACGCGACTGGCCAGCGGTATCATCAATAATGCAGAAGTTGCGCATGCCATGGGCATGCAAGGCAATTTGCAGGCGCGATGGCAAACTCAGCACCAAGCAGGTATCAGCCACCAAAGTGAAGCCAGCAACTTAAGCTCAGTACTCACAGCCACCAGCAAAGTTTTGCGCCTCGCGTTGCAATCAGTTGTTTTAGGCGCCGGTGCTTGGTTGGCAGTAGATGGCCAAATCACCGCCGGCATGATGATCGCCGGCTCTATCATGGCTGGTCGCTTATTATCTCCAGTTGAGCAGCTCGTAGGGGCATTTAAGCAATGGCAGAGTGTGAAGCTGTCTCGCCAACGTCTAGATGCGCTATTACACCAATACCCAGCTCCAGAAGTCGGACTCGCTCTGCCAGCCCCAAGTGGCAAATTAAGCGTAGAAAATGCCACCTTGATCCCACCAATGGCTCAAACTCCTGTGCTTAGCAATGTAAGTTTTGAGCTAGAGCGCGGTGAGGTGCTCGCCATACTGGGCCCTTCGGGTGCCGGAAAGTCATCCATTGCACGATTGATCACCGGGATCTGGGCTCCGCGCATGGGCAAGGTGCGTCTAGACGGCGCTGACATTTTTCAATGGGATACACAAAGTTTAGGCCCTCACTTGGGTTATTTACCTCAAGATGTCGGCTTGTTTGCAGGTAGTATCAGCGAGAACATTGCCCGCTTTGGTGATATAAACGACGAGGCTGTCATCGATGCTGCACGGTTGGCTGGCGTACATGAGATGATCCTCAAATTACCCAATGGCTACAACACAATTTTAGGTGAAGGCGGCATGGGTCTATCTGGCGGCGAAAAACAGCGTATAGGTTTGGCAAGGGCGCTGTACGGCAACCCCAAACTGGTGATCCTAGATGAGGCTAACTCGAACTTGGACGATGCTGGCGAAGCAGCACTGGCAAACACCATCAAAACACTCAAGCAGTCCGGTTGCAGTGTTATTTTCATTACTCATAGAGCCAATATTTTAGGCCTGAGTGACAAGATATTGTTGCTCAATAAAGGCAATGTGCAGGCCTTTGGGCCCAAACAGCAGGTACTAGGTGCAATGCAAAAAGCCCAGCAAGGCCACAGAGGAGCAGCGTAACATGAAGGCAAATCAAGAAATCGCCGGCAGTCAACATATCCGTCTTGGCTGGATCACTATCGCCTTCAGCTTGGGCATGTTTTTAGTCTGGGGTGCATTTGCACCGCTGGATAAAGGCGTGGTTGTCGAAGGTCAAGTGGTTGTTGCAGGGCATAAAAAACAAATTCAGGCACCACAAAATGGGGTTATTGCGGACTTATTAGTGCAAAACGGACAGTGGGTAGAGCAAGGAGACCCTTTGCTGATCTTGGATAATAAAATTGCGAAAAGTCAGCTAGCGGCTGCCACAACCCAATATTATATGGCACTGGCAGAGAAAGAACGCCTGAACGCTGAATTGGCAGATGCAGCTCAGCTCCAATACTCTGCGGCATTGACCAAGGTGAATTTACCCCAAGCACACCAGGCCATGGTGCTCAATCAACAAGTATTCGAGCAACGCCGTGGAGCTTTACACACACAACTAAAATTACTGCAAGACAACAAACACACCACACAATCTCGCATCTCTGGCTTAGAACATGTTGTAGCTAGCCACAATCAAAGAGCGAGCGTCTATGACAACTGGGTAGCGGACACCCAAGCGTTGGTTAAAAAAGGCTTTCAATCGCAAGAGCAGCTTTACCAATTGAAAGCACAGGCCGCTGAGATCCGGGCTGACTCTGCAAATGCCAGATCAGAGCTATTGTCACAACGTGCCCGCCTACTAGAGCTAGATACTCAGCTACAGCAAACTCGCAAAAGCTACCGCCAAGAGGTAAGTCAACAAAGGGCAAAGAATCAATCCAATATCAGTGAGTTTCAACAACAAATGATCACTGCACAATTTAGTCTAGAGCACAGTGAAATTCGCGCCCCTGTAGCGGGCCAAGTGGTTGGGTTGGATGCCTTTGGTGACGTCGTGTCTCAATCTCAGCTGCTGATGGAAATTGTACCCAAAGGGCAACAACTGATCGTCAATGCAAAGATCCCGAGCAATCTGATTGACAGTGTCGCCCTTGGTCAAGATGTCGACTTGCTATTTAGCGCATTTAATACCAGCACCACACCAAAAGTGCGCGGTCAGGTTGAGCGTTTGGCACAAGATACAGTGAACGACGAACGCACCGGACAGCCCTACTATCAAGTAGCTATCCGAGTCAGTGAAGATGCGCTTGCTGAAAACTTGGTGTTACAAGCTGGGATGCCAGTGCAAGCCTTTGTCAAAAATGGCGAGCGTTCAATGTTAAGTTATCTGCTCAAACCATTAACTGACCGCATTCCAAATGCGATGGCTGATACATAAAGTAAAAAAATTTAAAAACTAATTACGCTTTTTTTAATCTCACGCGTTCTTTAAACATAAGGGTTTGTTTTTAGATAAAGCAGGATTGAACAAAAGATGAAAAAAGCCACTGCCTGTGTTGCACTATTGCTCACATTTGAGGCCTCGGCCGCTGGCGGCTCCCTCACCGCTTACGGTATGTTTATGCAAGCAGATTGGGTGGTCAAAAGCGTCATGTTAATGTTGGTCGCTGCATCAGTGGCTTGCTGGGGGATCTTTATCGCCAAGCAAAAGCAAATTGCAGCTGCACGCAACCGGCTCAGTGAGTTGCTAGCAAACAGCCGCAGCAAAAACAGCCTAGAACAATTGCGTACTCCGAGTGTTTTAGAAGCACAGTTAGTCACTGAAGTGCTCATTGAATTAGACTGGGGCGCAAAAAATAATGCCACAGCTGAAGGAATTAAGGAAAGATCCCTACAGCGAATGAAGAGCCGTGTCGACGAGTTCACGGATGGTTTGACTCAAGGCACAGGTTCGCTGGCTTCCATTGGTTCAACAGCCCCCTTTATCGGTTTGTTCGGTACGGTGTGGGGTATAATGAACAGCTTCATTGGTATTGCCACCACCAACACCACCAACTTGGCCGTCGTCGCCCCAGGTATTGCCGAAGCCTTATTGGCCACCGCGGCTGGCTTAGTCGCTGCAATACCCGCGGTATTGATGTACAACCATTTTACCCGAAATATTGCGCTTTATCGCAAACAGCTTAATGCCTTATCAAGCCAGTTGCTCGTGCTCGCTGGCCGCCAGCTTGAGCAGCAATAACATGGCGATGATGAATGACGGCGAACAAGATGAGTTCGCACTCAATAATGAAATCAACATGACACCATTTATCGATGTCATGTTGGTATTGCTGATTATTTTCATGGTTGCGGCACCTTTATCAACGGTGTCAGTGCCCCTTGAATTACCCGGTGCGAATGCAGAGCATCAAGCTCTAGACCAAAAACAACTGATTTTATCTTTAGATAAAGAGCGACAACTTTTTTTAGGTGACAAAGCCATTGCCGAGACAGAGCTCGCTCATGTCCTCAATGACGCCAGTGGCAATAACCTTGAACAAATCATATTTATCCGTGCTGATCAGCAAGTTAATTATGGGGCGCTGATGTCATTACTGAATACGCTCAGAGACATAGGTTATCTCAATGTGTCTCTGGTCGGCGAAGAGGACCTGAATTAAGTGCTTTCTCGCCGTGATTGGTCGCTCGCATTTATCTGGGCCCTCGTTTTACACCTTGCTGTACTTGGGGTTGCGCTTTGGAGTTGGCAACCTGCTGCGCCGCTTCCCCCAACTCCATCTACAGCCCCCTTTGTAGTCAAGCTAGCACCTTTAGCCAAGACGCATAGCCAATCACAAGAGCTTCATAGCTCACAGGCTCAATCGGCCAGCGCACCACCTCCTGCAAAGGTTAAAGCAATTACCCCCAGTGATATCGGGTTAGTGCATGAAGGAAAAATTGCCGCAGCAAAGAAGCTTGCGCAAACCACACCACCTGAGCCCAAACCAACACTTCAACCAGAGCCAGATCCGCAACCGTCCGCTGAACCTGAACAGGTTGCGGCGGCCGAACCGCACAAGTCAGAGCCTCAACCACAACTTGAAAAACCAGAGTTGATTGCAACAAAATCCGCGCAACAGCAAAGCAGCGCAAGTCAAGCCAAAGCTATCCAAGCAGAGGCATTAGCCACGCAAAATCAGGCCCAGCACCAAGGCCAAGATGAGATACTTACTTTGCAAATGACACAAAACTGGCAAGCCGAGTTAATCGCCCATCTAGCAAAGAAAAAACGCTACCCTAAAATGGCGAGAAAACGCCGTCAAGAAGCCACCGTAATGGTGCGTTTTACAATAGATGCACAAGGCCAAGCCCTCGATATCGAAGTGGTTCAAGCCTCTCGCTATCCGCTGCTCAACAAAGAAGCAAAAAGCGTTGTTAAACGCGCTCAACCCCTGCCGCTGCCACCCGAAAAAATGGTTAACAATAAAGTACTGGTGCCTGTACGCTTTTATTTGCTCTAACCGCGTGCAACCTTTAAAGACACCGGCTTGGTTTCGATAGAATTAGATTTAGCAGCAAAAAAATCGCACCAGCTCAGAACGCGTTCTTCAGCAAGTTAACACTGCAAGCAACGATGCATTTGTCATTGAGGTCATTTTGGCGCATTAGGGGCATTAAATAGCAACACCTGCCTTAAATTACAAAGTGCAGTTGCTATCACATAACAACTGCACACCTAGACTTGATTAACAATCTCTCATTGAAAAATCGCGACAAGTCCACAGACCACCGGTACATAGCCTAGTGCCATCGCACTCGTCTCTGGTGTCACAAAATGCTGAGTTTGGGCCACCACCAGCAACACGCGGTGTCGCTTCGATACCGACTGATTTACCATTGAGAGACATACTTTTTAGGTGACGTTTGTTTAGTTTAAGCTTCATAAGAGTTCCTTTTATGTTTTTTTGAACTTTGACCAATTCTTAATCACACTACTTTGTATACAATATACTGTCAATAATTTTAATTCTGATACTATACAATGAAGTTTCAGTGCTTTTTGGCGATGAAAATTGACTATGAATAACGTCTACGGAGGAGGGGTTCACAATGGCAATCGCCTTTACGTTGGCGAATATAAGCAGCTGATGTAGCTAAACCGTCAAGTTCTATAACTAGGTATTGCCACAAATTTTCCCAGCAAACTAACGCGCATTGGTCGGAAGCGCTACGACAGTACCGCACATGCTTGATTATAAAATAAGCATATTAATCATTACCTTAAACTTGGCGATGGTGTCAGTTGAAAGTGCCAGTGAGAGTCGACTCATTTTGGACGAATAGACTGAAGTGGGTGGGCACGAGCCAATTTAAAACTTGACCCCACCCCCCAATATCAAATGGGCTCTCACACCATTAAAGTGTCCAACATCAAGGCTTTAGCACCTTAAACTTTATCAATACTGGTTACCACATTCGCTGCAAGATGCGATTGCCTGAATATTGATGTTTTACCAAAGCACCTAAGTGCATGATGATAAATGCGAACAATATATAGCTGCTGTATTTATGAATCGTAAAATAAAAGAGCAACCAAGTCTTATCCGTTACAATGGGTGTCATACTCCACAAACCAAACATACCGAATGGCCTATCCATCATCAACACTCCCGAAACAAGCAGTATTGCAATCAGGTTGTACATACAAATATGGGCAAGGTGCGCCACTTTGACTTGCGCAGTTGGTAATGTTTCACTGTAGCTCGGCTTTTTGGTGCGTACCGCATGCGCCACTCGCCAAATAAAAAACGGGATATATAACATTGTCAAAGATACGTTAAAGTCTGCAACTACCTGCTTTACGTCTTGTAAAAAGGTTGTTTGAGACTGAGCCGTTGAAGGTATAAAACTCACAAGTATACCCGACAGCATGGCCCATATAATTACCACCGCTGACACCCAGTGCAGTGCTCTGGCTGTGCGATCAAACTTTAAAACTGTAGATTCCATAGTCACATCTGAGTAAAAGTAAAAAAGGTCAGCCTTTTAGATTTAAAGTTAATGGATCATCTAAACTTTCCCTTAAATTAAAGGCGCATGATGACACCTCAACCCTGACTGAAGTGGTCTGTGATTAAGGTGCCCGGTGTGATTAAATCACTCTACTCGAAAAGAGCTGGCTGATTTGTCAGGCCTGAGTAAAGTTGTTCACCGCTTTTTTAGCTGCTGATAGACAGGAACCCATATTGTGTCCCTCCAAGTAGTCACCGGCAATTTCTAAGCCTTCA
Organism: Pseudoalteromonas luteoviolacea NCIMB 1944; assembly: GCF_001625565.1. GTDB lineage: Bacteria > Pseudomonadota > Gammaproteobacteria > Enterobacterales > Alteromonadaceae > Pseudoalteromonas > Pseudoalteromonas luteoviolacea_F. The sequence goes on along the minus strand of NZ_AUXS01000014.1, from coordinate 63,087 downwards.
ATGCTCTTCACATAATCGCAGATGATTTTTTTCGCTTGAGAGTGATTAGCACCATAAGCGCATAACCCGCCCATATGCCTTTTCACGTGGTAGCGAACTCTTGGAGATTTAATTGGAAGAATGGACGAGAATTCAGATTCAGCCAATTTGACTAACTCTTCATCAGAGAGCTTTAATGCCTCGCGCCCTTTTTTACCGGCAATAGTAAAGCGAACTGAATTAAGTTTATATGATCGGTTTGCTGAACAGTGACCGATATGGAAGCTATCGTCAAACATAATAGACTGACAGTCTTCAGTAAATATGTCAGATTCATACTCAGCGTTGATCAAGGCAACGGGGAAATACCTGACCAGCTTTATCGCTTCTTTTACATGCTCAGGTAAGTCAATGACGTTTGGCAGTAAATGCAGTGGTAGAGTCACTAACACCTTACTCGCATCAACGCGCTGCTCACCCTCTTGGTTTTCCACCATGAGCCCGGCCACCTTATTGTCCTCAATAAGGACTTTATTGACGCGTGTATTTAATTGCACATCGTGATTGGCCGCTAGCGTTTCAAAAAACTCCCCAATCGTATTGCTAAAGGTGCGTAAAGAGCCCACACCAAATGGCATGATATGAAGCAAATTAGAATAATAGGTTTCTTCTGGTTCGGCACCACCCATAATAATCGAAAACATGCGCAAAGGTCCTTTGCAAAGTTTCTCATGGAAGTGCTCAGTGATCGGTGCGTGATCGTACTCTTTTTCAACTTCAAGCAGCTTGCCTTCATCGAAATTGAGTTGGTGTTTATGTTTTAACTTGTAGTTAATCATACGCTTGAACTGCAAGCTTCCCGTGATGCCGATGTCTTTCATCATGGTCACAACTTCGGCAAAGCCCATCGTTTTGCGAAATGTCTTGAGCTCGCCATTCATGATGATATTAAAGGCATGATGCTGCTTATCGAGCTCATTCATCTTTAGGTCATTGGCAATTTCAAAAAAATGCGTCCAGGATTCAGCAAAGTTTTTTCCGCCAGTCTCAAAGTAGCCATCTTCAAGCTTTTCATATCCAGCGCGCCCGCCGGGCTGCCCTTCTGATTCATAAACCGTTGAAGAAAAGCCACTCTTCTTTAAAAAGTGTGCGCTACCTAGTCCAGAAATACCGGCGCCAATAATATGTATATCTTTATCCATTATGCTACTTCCTTATTATTCTCGTTATTTGATATGGATGAAATTAGTTTGCTCAACACATCTCCTGGACCCACTTCCTCAAAGTCACATTGGCCAGTTGCATTGATATTACGTATAGAGTCTACCCAGTGGACCGGGCTGCTTAATTGCTTGGTTAGATTTTCAGCAATGGAATCTGCTTGGTAAGGTTTGGCCGTTACATTTGAAATAACGGGCACCGAGAGGGAACCAAAATTAAATTGCTGCAAATAATGGCCGAAAGCTGCTTCGATAGTTTTCATGTATCTAGAGTGAAAAGCGGCACTCACTGGCAACTTAATAAATTTGGCGCCACGCGCTTCAAATGCACTTTTTGCAAATTCAATATCATGCAATAAGCCCGAAATGATTGTTTGCACAGGAGCATTGTAGTTAGCGACATCAATATTATGTAGAGAATGTGTTTTTAATACATCGTGGACTTGTATCGCATCCAGGCCAATGACTGCGGCCATCACCCCATTCTTCGCCGTGCTCATCAATTCGCCACGTTTTTTTACCAGTTGTAATCCTGTTTCAAAGCTAAATGCGCCTGCAGCAAACAATGCGGTATATTCGCCCAAACTGTGTCCAGCATAGAAATCTACTTTTTCATTCAGTTCCTGCTTTCTCTTTAGATAGTACAAAGCATTCACCACATAAAGAGCAGGCTGAGTGTACTGTGTTTTGGACAAAACGTTATTTGGATCGACTAAACACAACTCTTTGATTGAATATCCTAAAATGTCATCTGCAACACGCACATAATCGACAAATTCATCAAACAGTTCCCCTCCCATCCCAACTTCTTGGGATCCCTGTCCAGGGAAAACCAACGCTTTCATAATATCCACCTTTTATAATTATATTTTTGTTATATTTTTTGAAAATAACTCCACTTAAAATTCGCTCGACGTCGCACAATGTCTCAGTCATCTCACGCGAAAATAAGTAGTTCCTCATTCCCAGTTACTTTGCATTCAAAAAATAAAAATCCTTGGATGTTTTAATTTATTACTTAATTTTCGAGTCCTTCAATGAACCCTGTTTTTGCGAGTTCACCTCTAGGTGCATCATCACTGATGACCTAGCATAATTTCTTAACGGTCAGCATAAGCTTGACTGGCGCTGCGTTACCAACTTTTACTATTGCGGCATCACTTCCTCATTCACCAATGCGCCTTTACTTTGTCAAACTGTTTCAATACTGACTCTGCTGGTATGCTTTCCTCTACTTAGTTTTAACTACGACATTTGCCGCACAGCTGTATGTTTTGCTCGCCTTATTACGCATAGTTAGCTTGTATATACAGATCCAAATTGCGCTTTTGCAAAAGCGCTAAAGAGGCACTTCGAGGTGCCTCTTTGAGACATCAAAGAAGCGGTCGCACCAATTGTCCTGGGCGAACACGTTCCGCTCCACGAACAATGACGGTATCGCCATCACTAATATTGCCTTCAACCACAATATAGTCGTCGGTACTGGTGCCCAGATTCACTGGCACTCGAAGTGCTTTTCCTTGAGCATCTACGGTGTAAACAAAAATTTGATTTTGTCGCAATACCAGTGCGTCTCGCGGCACAGTGACTTGCTTTTCAGCAGCGCCACTTGGCAACTGGACTTTAACCGCTTCGCCAATCACCCAATCAGGTGAATCAGGTTTGATCCGTACTTCCAGCATACGTGAGCGTGTGTTGCCAACAGGGATCACGCGTTCTATCACTCCCAATTTAGGCGCTGACATGGCTTGTGCCTGAGCGGGTTGCAACTGAACACGTGCCCCTAAAGTTAAGTTGTCGTACAGGTGGATCGGCGCACGCAGCGTAATTTCCTTTTCATCGACATTCACAAAGCGCAATAAAGCTTGGCCTTCGGAAAGATATTCACCGAGCTGAGCCAAACGCTCGACAACCACACCATCAAATGGCGCCACGATCCGAGACTGCTCAACTAAGTATCGAGTGCGCTCGACTTGGATCTCTGCAGCCGCTAAGTCTTGGCGGCTCATGTCTCGCTCCATTTCCAATCTATCGAGCTCTGACTGTGAAGTACTATTTTGCTCTGCTAGCTTTTTCTCTCGTGTAATTTGACGCGACAAATAGCTCAGATGGGCTTTGAGCCGCTCAACAGTCGTTAGATTATCTCGCAGACGCAGTCGCAACAGGCGGTCATTGAGTGTTGCCAATACATCACCTTTTTTAACGCGCTGCCCGACCTCAGCAATATTGAGCAAATGCCCAGCAACTTCAGTGGCTATCCTTGAATCGACTAAGCTGATTAAATCACCTGACAGCCATGTAGCTGGCGCAACTTCTTGCAACTTTGCGGTTGCCACATCTACAGCAACCCCTTTAGGCTTAGCTTTCGCGTTATCATTTGCTAGCGCTGACGTCGTCGATAACATCATCAATAACACCAGCCCGCAGCTCAGTGCCTGTTGCCCAAAAATTTTATGTTTAAAAATCTTCTGCATTACTTACTTACCTAATTTGAATCCAATACTTTGATTTATGCTGGGATCAGGTCCTAACCCGATCCACAGCTAACTTTAATTCTGCTTTCACGACTGAGACAAAGACGCCTGCGCTTCATCGCTTGCTTCATCCGTCGCCGGTGCTAAGCCTTTGCCCATACGTAACAAGCAAGGCAATAACAATAAAGTAAAGACCGAACTAATGGTCATGCCACCAACAATGACCGCAGCCAAGCCTCGATAGATTTCACTGCCATCACCTGGGATTGCAAGTAGTGGCAGCATGCCGACGATACTGGTTGAAGTACTCATGAAAATAGGTCGTAAGCGTAGCTGCAATGCGCGCTCAACCGCTTGATGGCGATCTAATCCTGAGCGCTCTCCCATGCGAGTTTGGTGCACCAATAAAATCGCATTGTTCACAACTAAACCGAGTAAAATCACAAACCCAATCATGGTTAATAAATCCAGTGACTGATAAGTGATTGAACTGATAGCTTGTAACGCGACAATACCGCCCACCATAGCCAAAGGCATCGCCAAGACTACAAGGAAACTGTCTTTCACGGAGCGAAATAGCGCGCTCATTAATAAAAATAGCAAGCCAATGGCAAACAAGAAGTTCTGTCCGAGCGTCAACACTGCCTGACGCAAGTTATCGGCGCTGCCACCATAGATTATGTTGCCATCCTCTGGGAGTACTGCACGGATACTGGGTTCAACCTGCCCTTGTAAAATGTCGAGTGTTTCTTCAAGCGTTTGATCTTGTGGTGGCATAACTTCCAACGTGATCGTTCTACGGCCATCCACTCTCAGTACCCTGCCTGGGCTCACAGTACGTTCAACACTCCCCAACTGATTGAGCGTCACTAGGTTGCCAGTCGAGGTGATAACTGGTGTATCTGCCAAACTTTCAGGACTATCCCAAGGCGCTGTTTTAACTATAATATCGAGTCGTTTTTCACCATCAAAATACTCACCAACATAGGCCCCATTACCAAGCGTACTCACCAACAAGCCAAGATCTGTACGGTTCCAGCCTTGCTCGGCTAGACGCGCATCCATAGGCGTAACACGTATTTCTGGCTCTGCACTTTGCCTTCTTGGATGTACGCGAACTCTCGCTTTTGGCATTGCTTCTTTCACTAAATCAGTGGCTATCCTCGCGACTCTATCGAGTTCTTGTGGGTCTTTGATTTGAATATGGATCGGCACACTGCGGCTTCCGCCTAATCGGCCAAACAAGCTCCGTTGATTAGGAAAACCAACCAAATCAGGTAAATCGGCCAAAATCTCATTTTTAATTAAGGATTTGATTTCGTTGACCTGAGATAAATCTTGACCGATCACACCCATGTTTCCACCGCCATCAGGGAAGACCATGATGTAATAGTCTTTCAAAGCAGGCTCTCGTTCACCATTTAAATAAGGCTGCAAACGCTCAATCATTACGTTCACAACATCTCGCTCTAGTGTTGTGATATTCGTCGCAGGTGGGAACATTAAAAAAGCATCTACACTGTCTTGTTTGACAGGCGGTAAATAGTCAATTTTTGGTAGTGCGAGCCAAGAAACCGAGGCTGGCACACCTATTAGTACAAGGGTTAATATCGTTCTTCGCATCGGGCTAGACGTTAGATTCATTACCCAACGAGTGATGCGATTCCACAGTGCGTGCAAATGGTCGGCACTGGAGAGGTCTTTATCTGAGACGTAACGATTCATCAACAGCGGCGTGATTGTCAGCGCAACCAACAAAGAAAAACACACGGCAATCGCGATGGTTAAAGCCAAGTCACCAAACAGCTGACCCTCTACATCTTCTAAGAAAAGCACGGGTATAAATATGGCGACTGTAGTAGCAGTAGAGGCTAAAAGTGCTGGCCATACCTGCGTTGCACCTTGAACAGCAGCCGTAAAACGGTCTTTGCCTTGCTCTCGCAGCCGGATAATATTTTCCAGCACCACTATTGATGCATCTACAACCATACCCACTGCAAATGCTAAGCCCGCCAATGAAATCACATTAAAACTGCGGTCCATCAACTTTAACACAGTGAAAGTGGCCAGCAACGACAACGGGATCGCCACGGCAATGATCATGGTTGCTCTTAGCTTTCGTAAAAACAGCCATAAAATACCGATGGACAATAGCACGCCAAACCCAAGGTTACTGGACAGTAAATTGATTGAACGATAAATAAATACGGAAGAGTCGAAAGACTGCTCCATGGTCAATTGGTTTTCTTTTAAAACACCTTGGCGAAGCTCATCAACCGCCGCTTTTACTAAGTTAAGTGTAGTGAGGACGTTAGCGCCGGGCTCGCGATCAATTCGAATACTGATCGCCGGGTTACCATTTTGTACAGCAAGATTGGTACGCCTGCCGTCTGCCACTTCGATTGTGGCAATATCGCCGAGTTTAATTGCTTGGCCATCATGCCAATCAATAATTTGATCTGGTAGCGTACTGGGATCGTAACGGCCCGTCATGCGCAGCGTATATTGACGTCGTCCAAGATCGACAAGCCCACCCGATACGTCGTTTGCACGGCCGAGTAATCGAGCCAACTCTGGAATGCTCAAACCCAGCTGAGCGGCGCGGTGAGGGTCTATGGTAATTTGTAATTCTTGATCGCTACCGGCACCGCTGCGCACTTCGACATTACCTACGCCCGGAATGGCCATTAATACGGGTCGAATAACATCATCAATAAAAACACGATATTCACTGATCGGTTTAGGGTTGCCCGGTAAAGACTGAAGAAAGAAAAATGTCAGTGCTGGCGCACCACCACCGAGTCTGATCTGAGGTTGGGTCGCATCGCGCGGCAGTGGATCGAGTCGATTCATTCGACCAATCACATCGACCATCACTTTTTGCATATCAGTGCCAATGGAGAAAGTCAGGTTCATTCTGGCAACCCCAGTACTGGTGCTGACATTCAACTCTTCCAATCCAGACATGCCTTCCAATACCCGTTCAATAGGTACGACAATCTCTGATTCCATTTCTTTTGGCGACGCTGTGCGCCACGCCGTTTGTATTGATAACTGAGGGCGTTCAATATCAGGAAGCAATTGAATGGGCAATTTCGCTACAGAAAAAATCCCCATTAAAGCGACAATCGCGATCAAAACCGCCGTTACAGCCGGCTTTTTCATCGTTATTGTTGTTAAATTCATCTTTGGTAGTCCCTTTATACTTAACTCGTGTTCAAGCCAATCCAACTAATTCGGAGAGGCAAAACAGCTGATGAGATATAAAGGAAGAATACCCAATGAGTTTAGTCACTAAGCTCATTAAGTTATTCATTCCTTGAAATCTAATCAATCAAATTGGCTAACAGCAATTTTTATATTAACCACCTTGCGGTGGTTTTTGTTGTCTCTCAAAAATACAAGAGACGAATTTTATACAAGCTGGTTTATCCAACTCATTTTAATCACCGATCGCCAAATACCTATATTAGGGAATGCACGTTGTTGTGCAACGTGCTTACTCCAAGTTTTTAGACTGATGTCAGTGATAGACACGCTTAATCTTGACCAGCTAGTGTCGGTGGCTGAACCGTTTTGGTGTCTGTCAAGGTCTTCAAATACGCGACCAGTGCCGCTTCTTCTTTTTCGGTAAGACCGAGGTCTCCCATCAAATCAATGATTTCACTACTCGCTGAGTTTGACGTATTCACTTCAGGCTCAGGCCAACAGTCTCTCTCACGCGCCTGTTTTGCAGTCGTCCCAGCAGGACACTTGATAGGATCGACTTTCGTCAATGACGTATTATAGAAATGAACAATGTCTTCTAAATTTTTAAAATAACCATTGTGCATAAAGGCTTTTGTAAACCCATCGCTTGATCTCATATCAACATTACGTACAGTAGGCGTACGGAAGTGACCTGCATGACCACTTGTAAGCGGTGTCTTACTTGTGTGCTCAGAAAGACCAACATCCGGTCGATCAGGATCAAAATTTGATGCCTCATAGTTAGGTGGCAAAGTAAGGTGATTGAACGTATTGTCGGTGAATTGGTTATGTAATTCGTTACCGACGGAGTCTCGTGCTTCACTGTTGTGACATTCAGCGCACTGTGCATCCTTTCCAGTGGGGTTAAGTTTGGTCTTTAATCCCCAGAACAAATCGTTACCAAGGTTTTCTAAATCGGTAAATTCTGAATATGGAGAAACACCTGGCGTATCATCATTGTCATTCATCACTGCAAAGTCACGTTTAGAGCTATAGGAGTTAACTTCATCTGATTGCTGCCATGCCGAAAGAGCCACACCAATACGCTTAAAGCTGATATCTACACCCGTTTGCTCACAGTCGATTTTCTCTTTCCAAGCTTGCTCGTACAAACGCGCATACTCTGATTTTGCCACATGACGACAAACAAACTCGGCCCCTGGCATGTCGTTGTCATTGCCATCAGGCACATTGTGCTCAACATCATTGGAAAATGGCCCCAACGCTTGATCAACAAGTGGCCCGAGGAATCGTTTATAGGCAGCTTTTACTTCATCTGAAGAACCGTCGAAGACTTCCATACCGACCATAAAGCCAGTAGCGCGACCATCCCAAAACAGTCCGCCCTGACACAGCCAGCCATACTTTTCTTTTTCACACTCTTCTGGACCCCAAGCAAACTGCGACACGCCAAAGTTCTTAGCGCTACTGGTATAAGCTACCGTAGGAGGTTTACGATTGCCTGTGCGATGTGACACGGCTCCCGGTACGACAATTGACCCCGCATTAATTTCAGCATCTGGTGATGTCCAACCTGCTTCAGGTGCATGGCATGATGCACAAGACTGTCCATCTGGCGATGAGATCTCATCGAAAAAAACGTGCTTACCTAAACGCTCTAATGCATCTACGTCCGGCTCTGGAGTTATGCTTACTAACGCATCAGCACTAGACTCAGTGCTTTTCGTTGGATTTTCCGACAAGCCAGATACACATGATACACATAGTGTCGCTACTGACACACTGAGTGTCATTATTAAAAATTGATGTTTTTTAGTTTTTATCATAATCAACTCCTTAATTAGCACCTTTCAGTACCTACAAACGCTATCCTTCATTTATCCGCAATATAACAATATCCATTAACAAGCTTGCATAACCACAGATCCCCATTAACAACTTCGCGTGACGGTTAAGTATTTATGGCTCCGTTGTTAAATAAACATGCATAGTACCGCTTTAGGATAATTTTTCAACCCCTATAAGGACACAAGGTATACTAAGATATTCCCTTTTTAATTTTTTATTCCAACCTATTAAAGCCAAAATAAAGGCCACTCACACGCAACAATAAGCAACAAAAAAACACCTTATTTCACTGCAAAGAACCTGATTTTAACCACACAAAAAATACAGAACTTAAAAATCTCAAAACCACACAAAACAAAAAATCAAAAAGCACAAAAATAAACTTTAAAAACTTAAAATAAGCAAAGAAAAAACTATACAAAAAAAGCCACAAAATAAAAACTAAAATAAAAAATAAAAAGCAATCAAAAACAACACCTTACAACCAAAGGTTATTAAACAAAAAATCAATTCAAATAATGTATGACCTTCTTAAAAACAACATTGATATTGACGTAAAAACACGCCATAGAAACATCTAAAGAATAGGAAATCACCACTTCAAAAACAGGGAGTAGAGCGCCAAAACCATAGAGATAAAATCGAGTTCAAGCCAAGAAAAAATAACCAACAAACATCCACATTTCCAAAACAATTATCAAAAATAATAAAAAACTCTAGATTAAAAATTTCATACAAAAATAAAATTACGGGTTGTCATCCTTATCAAGTAGGTGCTACATTAATCTTCCTATTATCCTGAACAAAAGAATAAATTAATTTAGCAGCATCAAAGCTAATATCGCTTAAAAAGCTGCACCTGAGTGGTAATGAACAGCGTTTTTATTGAAGCAAAATCTTCAGTAATCTGGGCGATAACTGCAACTGTCAGTTGTGACAGTTGAAGGAGGTAAGGTACTTCTGGTCAACTATTTTACCGTCAGCTATTGGCGCTAATGAGGTGGTTTTAACTGAGTGATGATTGCAAGATTTTTCACAATATCAATGCTTATTCTCAGGCAAATTACAGCGAAAAAGTGTGGACTTAAAAGCTAAGCCATTGATTTTTATTAGTTTGCATTTGTGTCAGAGACTTTCATTAATAGTAAGTTCAATAAATTAATGCTGGGTATTAATCAAGCTTCTATATTTTTTGAAAAGCGAGCTTTTCGATTGGAGTTTTTTGACCGTATTTAAGAATGTGCATAGTACTTGTTTAGTGTGTAGGAGTGATGAAAGGACATGGCATTTCTCCTGCCCCTAAAAATAAAATAAAAACAATAACTTTAAAATAATAAAAAAATAAATGTAACAACGTAAATAAAGGAGTATCTAATTTTGCACTGTCTTCTTATTGATAACTATGATTCTTTTACATATAACCTTGCTGATTATATTGGGGAAACTTTTGGTGAAATGCCAACGGTAATACGCAATGACCAATATTCTTGGGATGAAGTATCTCAGTCAATGGATTTTGATTGTATTGTAGTATCACCAGGGCCCGGTAGTGTTACCAAACAAACTGATTTTCAAATATCACGAAATGCGGTAGCTCAAAATGACATTCCGGTGTTTGGTGTTTGCCTCGGCTTTCAAGGTATTGCACACCAACACGGCGGTCGAATTCTGCATTGCCCAGTGCCATACCATGGTCGAACTTCAAATGTTGTTCATGAAAATGACCCTATGTTTGCCAATATATCGCCAAACTTTGAGGTCGTACGTTACCACTCATTGATGGTTGAGCTGCCAAAAAATGGAGATTTAATCCAAACGGCTTCAACGGACTGCGGCATTATTATGGGTCTGAGGCATAAAACACTACCTAAGTGGGGCGTGCAATTTCATCCAGAATCTATTCTTACTGAAAACGGTCATCAGTTGATCACCAACTTTAGAGACTTGGCGCACGAACATAATAAAAAAGCGCGTATTCAAGTCCCGGCTAAACTAGATTTAAATAACATTGAAAAAACAGAATCAAAGCCTGAAATAAAATCAGAAACAAAACAAATAATCAGTAAAAAATTGCGTTTAAAAAGTGCGCATGAAGACATTTTTTCTGCACTTTTTGCAAAAGAAAAACACAGTTTTTGGTTAGATAGCCAATCTGTATCTGATTCAAAGTCTCGTTTTTCTTTTATGGGCTGTGTTAATAAAGATCAAATCATCAATTATAAAATTAATGAAGATGATAAAGACTTTGCGCAAGGCCATACCAAGCTAAAAGAGATGGACAAACTGCTGTCATCGACAAAGGTTGAAGGTACAGAAGCCTTACCTTTCAGTTTTGTAGGTGGCCTAGTTGGCTATTTTAGCTATGAAATGAAAGCCCTTTTTGGTGCGAGCAAACAGTTTGAAAATAACATCCCAGACATGATTTGGATGCATGTTGACCAATTCATTGGATTCGATCATCACACAAATGAAGTCTATTTGGTGGCCAACACCGCGCCTGATGAACGCCATATAGCTCAACTTTGGTTAGAAACCATGGAAGGAAAAATAAACAAAGTTGAATTAAGCAGGCATAAAGAATTATCCACTTCAAAAGTTTTGATGGATGAATTAGAGCTAGAAATGGATGCCAGTTACGACGAGTACATATCGGCAATCAAACGTTCTCAGGACTCCATTGTTGAAGGTGACTCTTACGAAGTATGCTTAACAAACCACTTTTCATTTAAAGCAGATTTTAACCCCTATGATCTGTACAAAAATATGCGTAAAGGCAATGCAGCCCCATTTGGTGCCTTTATTCAAAGTGACAGCACGTCCATTTTGAGTACGTCACCAGAGAGGTTTTTATCTGTATCGTCTGAAGGACGTGTGCAAGCAAAACCTATCAAAGGTACCTGCAAGCGCTCATCAAATCCAGAGCGAGACAAGGCGTTAGCCAAACAGTTGTCAGAATCACGAAAAGATCGCGCAGAAAATCTTATGATTGTCGATTTGATGCGTAATGATTTAAACCGTGTTTCAAAGCAAAACTCTGTGAAAGTCCCCGTATTAATGGGCATTGAGAGTTATAAAACCGTACACCAGATGGTCAGCACGGTGGAATCAGATTTAGCAGATGATCAAAGTTTAATGGATTTAATTAGGGTAACTTACCCCGGCGGTTCGATCACCGGAGCTCCCAAATTAAGAACCATGGAAATCATTGATGACTTGGAAAAAAGTGCTCGCGGTGTCTACTGTGGTGCAATTGGCTACTTAGGCTACAACCGAGTAGCAGATCTCAATATTGGTATCAGAACCTTGTCCTATGACGGAGACAAAGTGCGTTTTGGTGCAGGTGGTGCTATCACATACCTATCTCAACCTGATGCCGAATTTAATGAGATCATGCTCAAAACAGAAGCATTGCTAAAACCTCTATGGCAATTTTTCGGTGGAGCAAGTGACAATATTCGCAGCGAAGTGAATGGCAATAAATTGAAGATTTTCAATTTAGAAGAAGCTTTGGAAGCTGTCGAATAGAAGTACAGCATATTGCGTCGTTTTGAGGTTCATTGCCTAACGGTTTTAGGCGGATAAATTTTTAATGTATCCCAAAATCGTTAGGTAATAGGATTAACCAGAAACTTAAGAAATCATTAAAAAATAAAACATGGCACTGTCTCGTAGCAGCTATTAGCAGGCATTTTATGACAACAATACTAAATGAAAACACATTGCATCCAGATCCAGATACCCTGTCTCTGGCTTTATATGGTTATGCTTGTTTCACTAGCTTTTTAGTCGAAGACAGAAAAGTAAAAGGCCTGTCGTTCCACTTGCAGCGCTTGCTCGGTGACTCATTGGCAATCTTTGGAAAAAGTCCGAATGAAGAAGAAATATTAAAAAATATTTTGGCTTTTTTGGACCAGCAAGACGCAGACTACTATGGCGGTGTTCGCGTAACTATTTTTCCAGCAAACTTTTCCCTATCAAACCCAGGGGATTTTCAGAAATTCAATATCTTGGTCACTGGGAGAAAAGTTGAACGTATCAATGCTACACCTATCCAGGTCGCAACTATTGAAGCACTGCGCACGTGTCCGTTACAAAAAACATCAAACATCATTGCCAATCTAAAAGCGCGAGTTGAAGCCCAAAATGCGGGCGCGCAAGATGCACTTATGTTGTGCGATGGCATAGTAACTGAGGGTGCAACGTGGAATATATTTTTTGGTAACGGCAATAACCTTGTAACCCCATCGATACAAACAGGAATTTTACCCGGTATCACCCGGAAATTGCTAATAGAGAGCGCAGCTGCTGCTAATTACAAGGTCATAGAGTCCGAAATAAAAATAAATGAAATTGAAAAATACGAATACTGCTTTATTAGTAACGCCATGATTGGCCTTCGCGCAGTCACTAGTATAAATAACGTTACCTATGATGCGCAGCACAGCAGTATCAAACAGCTACAGAAGAAGTTTCAAGAAATACCTTCAGATGGTCTCGAACAATTTCTTGAATTAATAAAAAAATAAAACCAACTCTCTGAACCCAATATCAGCCGAGTATAACTTAAATCTTACTTTGATAATAAATCGTCTTATAGGCCATTTAAATAACACCTGTTAGATGTGCTGAAAGAAAAGATTTTAAATACAAAGAAAATAGTAAGGAAAGTATTAGGTAGTCATCATGGATTTATCAGGAAAAAAAGTATTAATCACCGGAGGAGGCTCTGGTATTGGCTTGGAATTTACACGAGAACTTGCTAAACGCTCGAATAACATAGTCATCTGCGGTCGCAATCTAAGTAAACTAAAAACAATAAAAAAAGAACTTCCTAATATTGATTACTTTCAATGTGATCTCACCAAAGATGAAGAGCAACAAAAGTTAGTTGAGTATATTCACACTCACCATCCAGATCTCGATGTGCTTATCAATAATGCAGGCATTCAAAGGAACTACAACTTTACGCAGCTAGAGAGCCACATTGACTTGATCGATGAAGAAATGAATACCAATGTGACATCACAAATGAAGCTGATCGACCGCATGCTGCCTGTACTTTTGCAACAGCGCGAGGCGGCAATTGTCAATGTTACATCCCTACTGGCAGCCGTTCCAAAACAGTCTGCACCCGTTTATTGCGCCTCAAAGGCCGCATTTCGCATGTTCACTAAAGCGCTGCGCTACCAATTAGAAAGCACCTCAATCAAAGTTTATGAGGTTGTTCCACCCTTGGTCGATACAGAGATGACCAAAGGGCGAGGCACAGGCAAGATGAGTGCAAATGAGCTCGTACTAGAGGCATTGCAGGGTATAGAAGCTGATACCCCTGATATCCTCGCAGGGATGAGTAAAAAGGTATTTGATATGAAACGGGTATCCCCCGACGAAGTATACGCAATGATCCGAAACGGGTAACACCAAATAAGACTAAGCAATTGTAATATATTGATTTTAATTTGGTTAAGTGGCTATTACAGGTTCACTCAGGCGGCTATCCGCCATTGTGCAAAACACACCACATTAACCAATGCTACATGCAAATACACTTATTTTACCAAACAAACATTGCAACACATTTTGCTAACCAGCACTGTGCAGGATAAGTCAGTACCACAAATAAAAATACATTTTATTAACCTGTGATGTGCAAGAGAAAAATTAAGAACAAACAAACTTTTGGACTGGAACATAATAATGAACAATAAAGAGCTGGCCTATCGTGATAACTTTATTCAAGAGAATAGCCCTGATGAAAAAGACCTACCTGATATCATCAACTTAGATAAATTCGATTTACCTGAGAACCTCAACTGTGTGACTGAAATGCTGGATAATGCAGTTGCAGAAGGCTATGGTGATAAGGTGGCAGTCATTACTGCCGATGAATCTTATACTTACCAAACACTGCTTGATAAATCCAACCAAGTCGCCAACTACTTGGTAAATGAACTAGGCGTAAAGCCAGGTAATCGAGTATTACTGTACTCACCAAACAACATCATGATGGTTGCCTGTTGGTTGGGTATTGTAAAAGCTGGCGCGGTGACAGTGGCCGTCATACCGACTCTGGAGCCAGAAAGAATTGTCAAAGTGGTTCATAAAGCTGAGATTAAAGTCGCTTTATGTGATGACAGGTATGAAGAACGTTTCACCACGGTTCAAAACATGACCGACATGCTCTGTGAAGTCACCGCGTTCGATGCCAAGCTGTCAGATCATGAACAATTAAATCATCAACCTACCGAGTTCCACAATGTAGAGACAGCTGCCGATGACTGTTGCTTGATAGGCTTTTCTTCAGGAACTACCGCCGACAACTCCAAAGCGGTCATTCATTATCATCGCGACATGTTGATCGCATGTCAGGCTGCGGGACAGCGAGTTTTTAAAATCACTGAAAATGACCGCTTAATAGGCAGCCCTTCGCTGGCGTTTGGATTTGGCCTAGGTTCACTTTTACTTTCCGCGCTCTACTGCCGGGCTTCAACAGTGTTATTGGAAGGCCCAACGCCTATTGAGTTACTAGAGAATATCGAACGTCATCGCCCAACTTTAATGTTTACCTCACCACAGGCCTACCAAGCCATGGAAGCGCAATGTGACAATTACGACATTTCCAGTTTGAGGTTTTGTACTGCCAGCGGTGAGCACGTTATGCCTTCCATTTGGCAGTCATGGAAAGATAAGACTGGTATTGCGCTTTTCCATGGCATTGGCAGTACTGAGATGCTGTTTCTCTTCTTAGGTCCTGATATCGATGACATACAGCGCGGCCGAATAGGCAAGCCAATTTACGGTTACGAAGCTAAGGTCGTTGACAAAAATGGACATGAGTTGCCCATCAATACCGTTGGGTTACTCGCAGTTCGCGGTCCACTAGGTTGTCGCTACCTCTCAGACGAGCGACAAAAGAATTACGTGATCAATGGCTGGAATGTCACCGATGATTGTGTGCTCAGAGATGAACAAGGGCATTACTGGTTTCATGGTAGAGCTGAAAACGAAGTTATCACAGATTCTGGACGTCTTAATTTGCTGGAGTTGGAAAATGCACTGTCTACCCATGACATTGTTGCGGAATGTGCGGTGGTACAAGATCGAGCAAAATCATCGATCCACGCACATGTCATTTTGGATAAGTCTGCTGAAATTGACCGCTTCGAATTAGAAATCAGTCTCAAAGAACATATAAAAATGACAATCGACGCACAGTATTGCCCCGAAACCATCACATTCATTGATGCGTTCCCGCGTACGCCGTCAGGAAAAATACAACGTCATAAGTTACAAGCTTAAGTGAGTAGATAGGCGTAGGTAATGGTATCCATGTATAGCCAACTAAAACATTGGTATTTGAAACAACAGCGAGGTCAAAGCGCGCTTGTACTGTTTCGCATAGCGATGCTAGCAACCATGGATGCCGTGATACGTCTTTTTAACGCTATTCAGGGTATATCTCCCGGCGTATCCGCACATGGGCAAGGCAAAAATAAAAATGACTCAACTTCGGAAATAGCGACTCATCACTTTAACAAGAAGCCACGATATCGCTCGACACAGTCGATAAGTATTCCGGTAAATATGCCCACCCGCACTCGGATGTTATTTAGCACTTACCAAGTTAAAAATTGCGCACCTTTGGGGTCTTAAAAACACCGCCCCACATGTCGTATTTTAAGGATAAATAATGAAACAAGAACAAGAAAAAAAACAACTCATTGACACATGTGGTGCTCCTCTTTGGGAGTCTGTGATCGACTTTATCGCTCCGTTTAAGAAAAAAGAGCTCTTTGCTACACCAGCAGATGACAACACCTTAGACGTCATCACAGGAGCCAACTTAATCGAACACACTCAGCGACTTGGAAGTGTGTTATCCAGTATGTTGGGATCACAGCAAAAAATCATTATTCTATTTCCGCAGGGGATGGAGTATGTCTACAGCCTTTTGGCGTGTTGGTATGCGAACCTAGCCATCATCCCAATCCCCCTTGGTGACTTGACACAAAAAGACAAGCTATCCGAAACTCTAGACCGTATCATTGCTGATTCAGCAGCAACTTGCATTCTTACCAATACGGAAATATCTCAACAACTTGCTGAATCTGAAAAGCTAAAAGATACACAGGTATTAGACATCAATCAGCTCAATTGCGATGATCAAAAAATCACTCTCGAGCGTCCTAAGCAACCCGACGATCTCGCAATTTTACTCTATAGCTCTGGATCAAATTCTCAACCAAAAGGGGTGCAAATTCCCCATCAGAGTTTAGAGTCACAAATAAATATCGGCGCGCAGCAATGGGAGATCAACGGAGATAGTCGGATCACTTCATGGATGCCTCAGTTTCATAGCTTTGGCTTAGTGTTTGGTATTTTAGCGCCGCTATCAAGAGGCGCTTTTAGCGTCATATTTGATGCCAAATACTTCTTGTTGCAGCCAAATTTGTGGTTTGAACGTATTTCACTGTACCAGGCAACCCACACCGCAGCACCTAACTTTGCCCTTGATTACTGCGTGAACAAAGTAAACATCGATGCATTTTTATCATCAGAGCAAAAGCCTTTGGCATCCCTCAAGGCCATTGTCTGCGGGGGCGAGCCTTTTAACTATGATAGCTATGTGAATTTCAATACACGCTTTGAATGCCTCGGCCTCAACCCCAATGCCGTGACTTGTTGTTATGGTCTCTCTGAAGTTTGCTCAGTCGTGTCCGGCGACATCAACAGCAAAGAACGTTTTATGTCGTTAGACATAGAGTCTTTGGAACAAGACAAAGTCCAACCCACTGAGCGCGCCAATAAGGCTAAAACTGTGGCCAGTTGCGGCAAGGTAAGTGGTGACACGTCTGTGATGATTGTCGAAAAAGGCACGCTGACACCATGTAAAAAAGGCATGGTAGGCGAAATATTAGTGCATTCACCGTCTATTGCTGCTGGGTATCTCAATAGACCAGATGAATCAAGCTCGACCTTCAGTGCAAAAGTGGCTAATTCAGATCAAAACTTCCTTAGAACAGGTGATTTAGGCTTTGTAGAAGACGGCTACCTCTATGTAGTTGGCAGGGAAAAAGACGTCATCATTATCAATGGTAAAAACCACCACCCTATTGATATTGAAGCTTCAATTAAACGCCACGTAGACTACCTAAAGCTTGCCATGATTGTCTTTTCACAAGTGATCGATAACGAAGAGAAAGTCATTGTGGTACAAGAGGTCAAGGATGGATTAAGCCAAGCAGACTATCACGCCATCGTCGCCGATATTAAACAGGCCATAGCTCAAAATCACAGTATCAGAGCCCATGAAATTCATTTAGTTCCTGAAAAGACAATCCCCAGAACGGGCAGCGGAAAAATCCAAAAACAGGCATGTCGAAACTTGCGCAAAGCCGATACACTGCCTGCATATTATTGCGATACAGCGCACCAAACGACAGCAACAAATACTGCAACAGCGCCTGACAGTGCTAACATCGCAGCTATCATAGAGACTTTGAAAAATACAGTTTTTGCATCAGAGCTAAACCTAACTCAACAGGATCTTGCCAATGTTGATGACTTAAGCGCCATTATGTTGGATTCAATTCAATACGTCGTCATTGCGAAAAAAATTGAAGAAGTCTTTAAAACCGCATTTGCTCCGGTCATGCTGTTTAAATACCCGAGCTTTAGCCAGCTTGCTGGCCACTTGCACGAAGCGCTAAGCTCACTTAGTCAATCAACAGAGGTGCAAAACGATGTCGTTGAAGGCCAGCATCAAGAGGCAGATCAGCACAAATATAACGAACAGGACAAAGACGCGATAGCCATTGTTGGTATGAGTGGCCACTTCCCTGGCGGCGCAACCGATCTCGATCTCTTTTGGGACAACTTGATCCACCAAAACGACAGTATTTCAGCCATACCAACAAACAGACAAGCGTTCTCTCGAGATAAAAAAGCGTCTGAACTCAATGGTTTTCCAAACCGAGGCGGCTTTTTATACGACATAGATACCTTTGATGCGGAGTTTTTTGGCATTTCTCCTCTTGAAGCCAATAGTATGGATCCGCAGCAGCGTAAAGTGATGGAGATGACATGGAGCGTGTTCGAAAGTGCAGGACACAACCCCAAGCAATTAGCCGATCAAAATGTCGGGCTATTTATCGGTGCCCATAACAATGATTATCTAGAGTTGACCTTGGCGCAGCCTGAACTTACCGAAAAATATGGAGCCTATCTAGACTCAGGTGTACACATGAGCATGATAGCTAATCGCGCTTCAAGGTGGTTTGACTTTAACGGTCCAAGTGAAGTCATCAATACAGCTTGCTCAAGCTCTTTGGTTGCTGTACATCACGCCGTGGAGTCAATTAAAAACGGCACCTGTAACCTTGCTGTCGCCGGGGGGATAAATCTAATTTTAACACCGCGCGTCTACAAAGCAGCCCACAGCGCTGGCATGTTGTCGGCTGATGGTTCATGTAAAACGTTTGATGAAAAGGCCAATGGATTTGTGCGTGCAGAAGGATACGGCGCTGTCTTACTCAAGCCTTACCATCAGGCAATCAAGGACAATGATACAATCTATGGCGTTATTAGGTCCGCTGTGACCAATCATGATGGCAAATCTAACTCGTTGCGCGCGCCGAATCTCGACAGCCAAACTCAGCTGATAAAGTCAGCCTACCAAGCTGCAAATATAGCCCCGGAATCTGTGAGCTATATAGAAGCCCACGGTACAGGCACGCCTTTAGGTGATCCAATTGAAACTGAAGCATTAAAAGAAGCATTTAACGCTTTATCTGACACTTTGCCACATCAATATTGTGGCCTAGGCACTGCAAAAACCAATATTGGCCATTGTGAGTCTGCCGCTGGGATCGCGGGGTTAATCAAGGTGTTGCTATCAATGAAGCACCAGACGCTGCCCGGTGTACTGCATTTCAACCAACTTAATCCATCGATTTCACTGCAACAAAGCCCATTTTACGTGGTTGATAAAACGCAACCTTGGCAGCGTTTGACAGATGCGAGCGGTGAGCCGATCCCCTTGCGTGCAGGGATCAGCTCATTCGGTTTTGGCGGTGTCAATGCCCACGTAGTCGTTGAAGAGCCAATAGCAGATAACGTCGTGGCAAGCAGCAACCATGAAGCTGCTGCACAGTTAATTTTACTGTCGGCTAAAACCCCTGAGCAGCTGATGGAGGTTGCCAGTGGATTGCATAGTCATTTGATCAGACAAAGTATCAATGACACCTTTAATAGCCAGCAAACACTGCTTGATATTGCCTATACCTTGCAAGTAGGCCGCCATGACATGCAAGAGCGCCTGGCCATCATCGTCGATACGCCAATTAAATTAATGGATGCCTTATATCAATTTTTATCCGGCACATCGAAGCGCGGTAACTTCTACCGAGGGGCGGTAGATAAAGAGCTAGAGTCGCTCAATTGGGATTCAGATGAAGGACTAACAACGGCCTTTAATCATTGGTTTGAAGTCAAAGCGCTGCATAAAGTCGCGAGCTTCTGGGTACGCGGTGCAACCCCTTCTTCATGGCACTCACTGCATAAAAACACGCGCCCTAAACGCATCAACTTGCCGTCGTATCCATTTACGCAAAGTCGTTATTGGCTACCAGATTTACCCAAGCTCAGCTCAATGCAGCCAGATGCTGTTAATGCTTCGCACACCCAGAAGCCTTTACCACAGGCAGCCCGAGTAGCGGTCACTGATGACATCACGCAGAATGTTCTGAGTGCCGTTTCAGAGAGTACCGAACTGCCAATTCAAAATATCAACACATCTGTGGACTTGGGCCAACTTGGTGTTGATTCAATTCTGCGTTTAAAGATAACCAATCAATTGATCAAGATGTACCCAGACTGTTCGATAGAGGTCACTGAGATATTGGTCTTGCAAACCATCGATGACATAGTCCAACTGCTTCAAGAAAAAACCGGCAAAACTGGTGTCACTGTGACCAAAAAGTCAGTGGTTAAGTCATCAGCCAAGCAGCAGAGCTCAGCCCAAAACGGCCTCAGCCACACCATAAAAGAGATGGTCTCCCGTCATACAGATCACGCCATTAAAGCGTTGGATCCGTCTCTCGACCTGACTGAGTTAGGCGTGGATTCCATTACTCGACTCAAGCTCACAAACGACATTATCCAAGCGTTTCCAGCGCTGTCGTTAGAACCAGCTCAGCTGTTACCACTATCAACCATCAATGAGATATCCGAGTTGCTAAACAAAGCGACTGCACAAACGACTATACAGAGCGAGCGCGCAGTCACACAAGTGCCAGAGTATGATGAAAATGCCTATAAAGCCCTGCAAGAGATCAGCCACAATCTTAAACAGCACACTGGCAACATCATCATCAAGAACGTCAAACCTGATCTTGACGACGCCAATACATTGCGAGCTGACACCATCGTTTGCGAGGACCACCCATTTTTTAATGATCACCCGCTCGACCATATAACAGGCGTGCAATTAATTGAGTCAACGATGCAATTAATTAAAGCCTCAGAGCTGAACCGCACAAATGCATCTGAGTATTATACTCAGGCTTTGACCATTCAATTTGATGCTTTTTGCGAACACGATAGCGCAGAGTTATTCTGTACCGAGGTGAATGATGACCAGATCACCGGGTCAAAATCCTTCTCAACTCGAGTAACCCAGTTTGATAAAAATATTTGTCAGGCCAAGGTTACCATTCAACAGATTTCCTCTTCTGCTGATGCGCCGTTGTCTGACTCTGCCTTGGCTGATGATGCCAGTCCATGTGATCGCAGCACCGTGAATAAACACAATGGTGATAACGTATTTATCAGCACTGCGACATCTGCCTGGGATCAGTCCGGTGTATGGTTTATGCCAAATCATTCGGACACTATTTTCAACGACAATAGTGCAGGCGTCATTGATGTGACGCACCTCATTGAAGGGTGCAGACAGCATCAGCGCTCAATGGGCAAGTTGCTGTCATCTCAAAGCACCGCACAAGATAGCGCTTCCAATGCATCAGCCGCTCTCAAAGAGGGGGTGGGGATCTTGAAATCGCTTGAAATTCGCTTACATAGAGCACTACAAAAACACGAGTCTATCTTTATCACCAATGGCGATATGAATGTGCTTGAGGTCGGCGGTAACCGCATCATTAATTGGCAAAGTGATCTGCTAGTTAACGGCGAAGTAGTAGGGATTTACAAAATGGAATCTCTCGCGCTCAGCAATGAAGTTTACCGCTCTTGGAGATCAGCAGAAGAAGAAAAAGTAGCAAGTTAACTGCAAAACCATCAACCCATCACTGATAAGACAATGTCTGTCTTGCTTGGTGGGTTGATTTAACAAACGGGCAAAAAATAGCTTTTTCTGTGGGCTTTTAGGTGTTAAAAAAACAGCGGCTTCTAGCACACACTTTTGGCGAGCGCGTGATAACCACAAGACAGTAAAGGTTATTTTTCGCCCTCGATTATTTTAGGTGCGATAGCGCTATTTCGTACTAACCACCCTGCTCGGATTGCTCCGCGTCAGGCATGTTATAAATCACCCTAAAAACAAACTCGGGTGATAGCTGGAGATCGTTTTGCTAGATCGAGTAAAAACAATCGTTTGCTTTGCAATTCCTATCATTGCAGGCATGGTGTCTCAAAATGTCATGGTTGTGATTGATATGGCCATGGTGGGCACACTAGGCACGGACGCCTTAGCGGCCGTCGGTATTGCTTCTCAAGTTAACTTTGTGTCCTTTGCCCTACTGATCGGGCTCACCAGTGGAGTACTGACAATTTCTTCTCGTTTGCACGGTAAAGGCAATGACTCTGAAACCGCCATCCCACTCAATAGTGCGCTGCTTATCAGTGGTGTTATTGGTATTCCATTGTCTATTGCTCTGTATAATACGGTTCCATTGTTTTTCCCATTATTACATGATGATCCCAATGTCATCTTGCTGGGCAATGACTATTTGCAGGTGCGCGTTTTAGCCATCACAGCTGTTGCCATGACCTTGTCATTTAGAGGCTACTGGAGCGGTATTAAACGTCCGAAATTGTTCATGAACTCATTGTTTTTAATGCTTGTCTGCAATGTCGTACTCAACTATTTATTGATTTTTGGCAACTTGGGTTTTCCAAAAATGGGCGTGACAGGGGCTGGTGTGGCAACCTCCCTATCTCTGCTTATTGGCACCATTTACTGCTTTTATCTCGGGTTTAAGCACTCGAAACCAGCTGGTTTTTTCCAGCAGCTGCCAACCAAGACGCAGCTCCAACAAATTATAAATTTTTCGTTGCCACAAGGGCTGCAACAGCTTTTTCGGGCAATTGGTTTAACAGTGATGTTCATTATCATCGGAACCTTAGGCACTGACGAATTGGCAGTAGCGAATGTGTTGGTCAATGTTACGCTGGTTATGATCATACCCTGTATCGGCTTTGGCATAGCTGCAGCCTCTTTAGTTGGACAGGCATTAGGCCAAGACGCACCTGAAAAGGCGAAGCGCTGGGGGTGGGATACTGCAATGATAGGGGTACTGTTTATGTGCTCTATGAGCTTACCCATGGTGCTGTTTCCCGACCTCGTGTTATCCGCCTTTGTCCATGAGCAACATTTAGTCGACATGGCTAGGCTGCCTTTACAACTCATATCTTTGCTATTGGCTGTTGATGCGGTCGGCGTGATCTTGCTTAATTCACTGCTTGGTGCAGGTGCCAGTAAACAGGTATTAAAAATATCCTTTAGTATCCAGTGGCTGGTGTTCTTACCGGCAGCTTGGATAGCCAGCCATCACTTTGGCATGGGGCTATTGGCAATTTGGTGTTTGAATATCGCGTATCGCGCAATTCAAGCGGGTATTTTTGTCAAAATATGGCATCAAGGGCGCTGGAGTACGATCCAAATATAGGCAACGTACTGGCTAATAAACTCTTTTTAGACGTATTGCTTCGCTGTTGAGTTTGAGTAAATACGTCTTCTTATTTAGTTCGACCTCAAATAAATAAAAACAAATTAACTGTGTAGACAAACCTCAAAGTTCAGATAAGTATATTCCTTGGCTTACAATTAAATAGGCCAAGGTATTCCAGCACCAAATTTATAAACAAACCTTACCTCCTTTCAATGAACTCATCACTTCTTAATAAGCCAACCAAAACAGAGTGAAAAACCAACAACACCAATTTAAAAAATATAAATATAACGGTCAAAAAAAGCCCACACACCGAGCTAAAAATGACACAAAACTGCAATAAAATCAGACAAATAAAAAATCACTGTCAATATTTACAGCTTGAATATAATTATTTTAAATCAAATTAAAAATAATTATAAAACACACTTTACAGCTTAAAATTATTGAATTAATCTTTGGAATAAATAAGTGAGCAAACAACATTATTAATAATAAAGTGGTGTATGGAATATTTTAATGAGGTTCCCTTTGAGGAACTTAGTTTCAATAAAAAAGGATTGCTACCTTCTTTAATACATAACGAAGACGGAGTATTAAAGTACAGCTCTCCTTACGAAATTTCATGGCAAAGTCTAGAGTTGTTATTTTCACATAATACTCTAAGAAAAAAGTTATCAGATAATTTATGTATCTTGATAAGCGATTTGCAAAACAGTGAAATCCATATTGCGCGCATTTTTATAGGTGGGTCCTTTATTTCAACAAAGCCTGATCCAGATGATTTAGACATTTTGATCTTCTGGCATCCAAAAGAAAGAATTAATAATAGGCAAGAGTTAGAAGGTTACTTAGAAAGTAATGCCCATTTATTTGATAAAGAATCAATATCTAAAAAGTACAGGATTCAAGTTCATTTTCATGGACTTCTTGGTCCACTGGATACAGCTATTAATATAGCGTCAAAGTGGACGATACTAAATTCTCACTCTAGAGAATATGATTGCTTGAGGGGTATTGTTAGCATTACCCATAGCAATTTAAATAATATTAATAATTAAAGGAGTTAAATATGTCATTTTGTTTTGGTAAAGATACAAGCACTTTAGTTTCACAAGAAAACGCTGTAGAAGCATGGGGCGGTGAACTAAAATCAGTTAAGAACGTAGAGATCAACAACGAAGCACAAAAAGATAATCAACGTTCTGACATGCTTGACCTAAGTGTTAACACTCTAAACGTATAGAGTCTGACTTTACACTAATTTTGGTGTAAATAGCTGCACTATCACATTCATATAAAAACAAAATGTGATAGTGCTATTTTCTTACATACCCTTCTTTTAAAACTACGAAGAAACCACCTACACCCATTAGCCGTCAAATTTATTAAACAGCTAAAACACGGTTAAATATTACAGTAAAAAACAAAGTTAAATTATATTAAATTTAAAACACACTAAAACCAACACAGCAACCGAACCAATATAAAAACATCATTGGTTTTAGTAGAGTATAAGTTCTCTTTAAAATAAAAAGGGTAATTAAATGCTTAATAAAACTAAGCTTATAGATGAGATTAACAACATAGATGATGTCCAAGAGCACATTCTGTCTCCCCAACTGAACACGCAACAGCAGTGTGATTATTTACACCACCTTTTTTCTAAGTTTGTTAACAGTAAGCCGACGACAAAATTGCTTGATGTAGGCTGTGGATATGGTCGCCATGCACTCATCCTCTCTGAATTTAATTACGATATCACGGGTGTTGACTTGAGCGAGTCAGCTATTTCAAGAGCAGTGAGTAAACTGGAAGGACGTGCCAACCCAACTTTCATAGTTGATAACATCGCATCGTTTAAATCTGATACCCAGTTTGACGGCGCTTATGCACACAACTCCGTTTTATGTTACGTAGATCCAGAGCTTGTCCCCACTGTTTTGCAAAACATATCTGATCATTTAAAGCCCAAAGGGATATTTATTTTTGACTACTATTATCCAATTAACTTGTTGGCTCAAGGGGACTACTTGCATGATATTGAGCATGCCTCAAGCTTTGAAGGCATCGACTTGTCAATCCAAATCAAAAACTCAATTGACACCCAAATACAACAACACACCTCAGATATTCATTACGTATTAAAAACGCAAGATCAGGAAAAGTCATTTACTTTAAAAGACGCTCTCCATTACTGGGAGCCTGAAGAAATGCATGAGATGCTGCTAAATAACGGCTTTAGTCGAGTCCTCCTAGTAGACCGAGAGACAAAACAGGCAATATCCCCAACCACCAAAGGCATTTTGGTCCTTGCTGAAAAGTAGCTTTCTTTACGCCTCACCGTATCGCTACTAGGCTCAGTTAAGCCTGATAGCGATAGTCACTCAACCCGACAGCCATAATTACACAAACTTTGTCGCTAACACCCATGAAAAGTCATACTTCAAAGCGCAGCCAATCAAGGTAGCGATTTGCAACCTACTTCACTAATGTGCTCTCTGAGCTTTTGCTATAAATATCAAAAGATTAAAAAACGGTTAGTTTGCTAGCTATTTCGGAAAATTTGAAATATCGGCCTATGCTCGTTTAAGTGTGAGAATATGTAATTAATGCATAGCAACAAAAAAGGCGCTTACGCGCCTTTTCAAACCCCTAAAAACCTAATTACTCAACCGTTACAGATTTAGCTAGGTTGCGCGGTTGGTCAACATCCGTGCCTTTGATCACGGCAACATAGTATGACAACAGCTGTAGTGGGATTGTATAGACAACTGGTGCAATGATGTCTTCAACGTGGTTCACGTTCATTACACGCATTGTGTCATCAGAAGCAAACGCGGAATCTTTGTCTGCAAATACATAGATAATACCGCCGCGAGCGCGTACTTCTTCAACGTTTGATTTAAGCTTTTCAAGCAATTCATTGTTAGGTGCCACAACAATGATTGGCATATCCGCGTCAATCAGTGCAAGTGGACCGTGCTTTAATTCACCCGCTGCATACGCTTCTGCGTGAATATAAGAGATCTCTTTTAACTTAAGTGCCCCTTCCATTGCGATTGGGTATTGTGAGCCACGGCCAAGGAATAGAGAGTGGTGCTTGTCTGCAAACTCTTCCGCCAGTGCTTCAATGCCTTCAGCCATGCTCAGCGCTTCTTCTAGCTTGTTTGGTAAAGTCTTAATAGCATTAACAATCACACTTTGGTCACGACCTTTTTCTTGCGCGATCGATGCTGTTAGCATCAATAAGCCAACAAGTTGCGTCGTGAAAGCCTTGGTAGATGCAACGCCAATCTCCGCGCCTGCCTTGGTCATAAATGCCAAGTCAGACTCACGCACCAATGAAGAGCCTGGTACGTTACAAATGGTCATTGACGCCATGTAGCCCTGCTCTTTAGCTAAACGTAATGCCGCTAACGTATCCGCCGTTTCACCAGACTGAGAAATAGTAACAAGTAGGCTATTTTCGTGAACAAACGACTCACGATAACGGAACTCTGATGCAATTTCGACATTACAACTCACACCTGCAAGTTGCTCAAGCCAGTAGCGCGCAACCATACCTGAGTGGTATGACGTACCACACGCGATGATTTGAACATGTTTTACATCTTTAAAAATCTGATTCGCGCTGTCGCCAAACGCATCGATTGCAACGCGATCGTTTTCAAGGCGGCCTTCAAGAGTGTTACGCACGGCCAGTGGCTGTTCGTAAATTTCTTTTAGCATGTAGTGGCGGTATTCGCCTTTACCAGAAGCGTCTTGCGTGATGTTAGACTCAACCACTTCACGTTCAACTGGGTTGCCTTCAATATCAAAGATTTCAACCGTATCACGCGTAATACGTGCAACATCACCCTCTTCTAAGAAGATAAAGCTGCGTGTCACTGGTAAAAGTGCTAACTGATCCGAAGCGATAAAGTTCTCGCCAAGGCCTAAACCAATCACTAACGGGCTGCCTGAACGTGCAACGATGATTTCATTGTCGTTTTCTTTATCGAATACAACTGTACCGTAAGCCCCTTCTAGCTGTTTTGTTGCCGCTTGAACTGACTCAAGTAAGCTGCCATGTTGCTGGCGTAATTGGTGGATCAGGTGCACCATAACTTCCGTATCTGTATCCGATAAGAAAGCATAACCATCTTCTGTTAACGCATGGCGCAGCGCTTCATGGTTTTCAATGATGCCATTATGTACCAGCGCAATTTGCTCATTTGATAAATGTGGGTGAGCGTTCGCTTCGGTTACACCACCATGTGTTGCCCAACGTGTGTGCGCAATACCCGTTGTGCCTTTTACTTCTGCGCGCTCTAGCGCTGCAGCTAAATTTGCAACTTTACCAACTGCTTTTACCGTATTAAGTACACCCACATTGCTCAGCGCAACGCCCGCTGAATCATAGCCACGGTACTCAAGACGTTTTAAACCTTCAATTAGAATTCGGTTAACTGGGCGCTCTGCCACAGCTCCTACGATGCCACACATAATCTCTCCATTTGTTGCACGTTAGTGTGTTTATTTTTGTGTGATCTCTGCACAGATCACGTTTACGCCATGAGCCTCGATCGCTTGGCGCATCTCAGGTGCCAAGGTGTTGTCGGTGATCAAGGTTGTGACTTGCTGCCAAGGCAGCTCTAAATTTGGAATTTTGCGACCAATCTTTTCAGATTCAACCAGCACAATGACTTCTCTTGCGGTCTCTGCCATTACCTTGCTCAATCCAATCAACTCATTAAATGTGGTGGTACCGCGCGCCACATCAATGCCATCGGCACCAATAAATAGCTGATCAAAGTCATAAGAGCGTAGCACTTGTTCGGCAACTTGACCTTGGAAGGACTCCGAATGTGGGTCCCATGTGCCTCCGGTCATCAAAAGAGTGGGTTCATTTTCAAGTGACAATAAGCGGTTAGCAATGTTGATGGCATTGGTCATTACCACCAAACCGCGCTTTTTCGCCAGTTCAGGGATCATCGCAGCAGTTGTTCTACCACTATCAATAATGATTCGATTGTGGTCGCGGATCAACGCCGCTGCGGCTTTTGCAATGGCGACTTTACGCAATGGATCTTGCTTATCTATATCTGTGGCAACAATCTCTTTAGGCAGTGCCACCGCCCCGCCGTAGCGACGCAGTAGTAAGCCACTTTTTTCAAGAGCGGTTAAATCCTTTCGAATCGTAACTTCTGAAGTTTCAAACTCAGCAGCCAAAGCCTCTACACTGACTTCACCCTCGTTATTTACACGACTGACAATGGTGTGTCGGCGCTGTTGAGTGTTACGTTTGGTCATTTATCTTTCACATAAGTTTCGTTTCGAAATTTACGTGTATTCTAGACGAAACATTGAAGATTATTCAAGTTTAAATTTGCTTAAATAATTTACAATTTTATGAAGCTGTCCTTAACTGCGATCACACAGCACATTTAAATGGAATTGAATGCCAATGAAACAGCTCCCCAGTAAGCACAAAAATACATTGATACACGTCACAGCAGTACCTAAAATAGCAATAATGAAAATAACTAAATATTTATATAAGCATCATCAAATGAAATTTACATTACTCTCACTTGGGCTATTGTTTAGTGCGTTCTCTCACTCAGCAGTGACACCTTGGTTAGACTTTACCTATCAAAATGGTCTGGTCACCGTGCCTGTAACAGTATCAGGCATTGAAAGTTACGCGGTGCTGGATACCGGAGCTTCAGGCAATTCAATCAATCAAAGCTTTATTGAGGCGAATAAACTTACCTATACCCACAGTGGCAATATGAATATCCAAGGGGCATTCGATGTCAAACGCAACAAGGTATATCAAAAAGTACCTGTGTCGTTTTTTGGTATTGATACTCAGCTAGAAAATATTGCAGAAATAAATTTAGGCGGACCAGAAAAATCGCTCCTATTTGGTCGCGGTTTTTTTAAGTTATTCAATACCCAAATTGATTACCCAAACCGACGTATAAGGCTGCTTACACACGATCACCTCGACTTAAAAAAGTTTGAAAATATCGGCTTCAAAATGCAAAAAGGATTCGATCAGCCCATCGTTAAAGTGGAATTAGAAGGTGAATCAGCTTGGATGTTACTCGATACTGGTTTTTCAGGTGGCATTATCATTGAGCGCCGCTTTGCGAAAGAATTTGGCTGGCTAGACACTGAAAATGAGCAAGTAGATTTTGCAGGTGTTAATAGCGTAGAGTCAATGGAAGTTGTAAAAGCAAAAGAAGTAAAATTTGGTCCTTATACGCTCTCAAACGTTAAAGTCGCTTTTCCAGAGAAGGGCAGTAAAGTAAAGGTTTCCAGCCAGTATAGTCACTCAAGCAGCCATGTTAAAGGCGCTAAAGTCAAAGGCATTATCGGCTACGATGTGTTTAAGCATTTTGTGATGACAATGGATTTGAAAAACGGCAACTTACATATCGGTGTGCCAAAAGAATCATAATAAAAAAGCCAGCGCCCCGGCGCTGGCTTTTTACCATTACTCGTAACGTAAAATCAAAGATGGTCTTATACTTGCGGCTCGAAATGCCAGCGTTGCAACAGTTAGCCAAGTGCTCATCGCCACAAAACTTGCACTGAACAGATATACCCAAATAGCCTGTGTTATACGCTCATTAAAATGATTCAGCCACCCGTCCAAGAACCAATAACTTAACGGGAATGACAACACCATTGCCGCCACGATTAATGCTAGATATTCTTTCGCAAGCAAATTAACAATACTAATGCGAGAAGCGCCAAGCACCTTTCGAACTGCAACCTCTTTTTGCCTGCGAAGCGCAGAAAACGATGCAAGTCCCAGCACACCCAAACAAGTTAAAAATACCGCCAACGAGCTAAAGAACAAAACTAGCTGCTGTACACGATGCTCACTAATGTGTGCTTGCTGATATTCATCTTCTATGCGGGTGACAGATACCTCATGAAGCTTCAATTGTTCAGTCACTACTGTTCGCAATTGCTGCGCCACATCAGATGCCGCCACCGAGCCATCCAGTTTGACCACGATATTTGCAGACGAGTGACTAATTACACCAGCGCGAAATGATATCGGCAGCTGAGTTTGTTTCGCTGAGCCCAGCTTCACGTCGGCAACAACACCCACTATGTTCACTTGAGTGCGGCCTCGGCGCGCTGTTGCTTGTTTACCTATGACCTCTTGTGGATCCGTGTAACCTGCAAGTCGCATCATACTTTCAGAGATCAATATTGCATAACGAGTAATGCCTTGCTCATCTGTGTGCGCCCAATCCGTGCCATACTGAGGAGAAAAGTCACGCCCAGCCAAAATCGTCAGGCCTAGTGTTTCAGCTGCATAAAATCCGGTTGAAACGGTCGGTTGTGTGCCTTCTACTTGCTCACCATTTGGCCAAGTTAAGTGCAATTCACCATTCATATCAACGGTTAGATTGGTATTACTGGCAGTTGCCTGAGAAACGCCAGGTATGCTGCGAATGGTCTCAAATAGACGGTTATTGTCGGTTTTGAAAACTAACTCCGCAGGTAGATCTTTGACCAATAATCGCTCTGTTTTACCATAACCTACTTCCAAATCATTCACTAACGCCATTTGTTTGTAGATGGTCACCGCTGCGATGATCAACGCAATTGACAACACACTTTGTAAATATAGCGTCAGTTTACGTACCCAGATTGCGGTTTTCCCGCGTTGCAGATCGCCACTCAATACCCTTTTTGCACTATAAGAAGAAATAAACAGCGCAGGATATAAGCCAGATAGCACGCCAACCAGTAAAATCACCACAATAACGCCACTTAAAAACCACATAGAAAAGTCTAAGCTCAATTGCCTATTCAACAGTTGGTTTACGCTGGGCAGTGCAATCTCCACTAGTGCAAACGCAATTAAACCAGCGACACTCGCAACCAGTACGGCTTCAGTCAAAAACTGCTGAACAAGTTGCAAACGACTCGCGCCCAAGGCTTTTCTCACACCAACCTCTTTGGCACGTTTGGCCGCAGCAGCGATATTTAGGTTAATAAAGTTGGTGCTCGCCACCAATAACAAGACCACGGCCAGTGCCACGCTCACCCACATAACTTGTTTCGAGCCACCTTGCTTCATTTCAAATGGGCCACGGCTATTAAAGTGCACATCCAGCAGCGGTATCATTTGCAGTGATAAAGTTTTTCTACGACCTTGCTGGCGCTCGGTAAAGGTGCGATTAAGTTCTGTTTCAATCAACGCCGCATCAGCGTTCGGTGCCAAGCGCATATACACATAGCCATGAACGTCCGGATCGGCGTGTTTGGGCAGCGCTGTCAGCGTCTGAAAATAAAAATGCGTATTGTCTGGTAAATCTTCAAATACAGCAGCGACAGTATAACTGCCTGAGCCATGGTTCAGCTGTTCGCCCACTATATTCGTGCGGCCAAATAAGCTGATCGCCGTACTTTGACTCAGTGCTAATTGGTCCGGCAATGAAATGGCATCTTGCACTGATCCCGACAACACATTTAGAGTCACAAAATCGAGCAGATTGTTGCTGACAGAATAAAAATCTGGCAGCTGCACTTGTCTATCCGCGATTTTAACAGTCAAAGCCAACGGCGCATTATAAAACTCTAAACTGTCGGCATCGGCAAGCAACAAGACATCTTCAACCTGAGTTTGCTGCTTCATCAAAAATGGCGTATCAGTGCCTGCCGTCCCGACTAATTGCAAACCCCAACTGCGATAATCGGTATGAACCCGATACACCCGCTCGGCATTTGGCTGCGTGCGGTCAAACGAGAACTCATAGACTGCAAATAGAGTCACCATAATGGCGGCAGCCAAGCCTAGACTCAGCCCCAGCACATTTAGCGCAAAATGTTGTTTATGCTTGGCAAATGCACGCACAGCAGTGGTGATATAACTTGAAAACATAATGCCTCCTATTACTTACGCAACATGGCTTGGTTGAGTTACTTGACTGGCTTTATCCACCAAGATCCGACCGTCTAATAACCGGACCACCCTATCTGCATAGTCTCCTTCTTTCTCAGAGTGAGTCACCATGATCACGGTTGTGCCTTCTCGATTTAACTCACGAAGCATCGCCATCACTTCTTGAGAGTTTTTCGAATCTAAGTTTCCGGTTGGCTCATCGGCTAAAATCAGTTTCGGGTTGATCACCAATGCCCGGGCGACAGCGACGCGCTGTTGTTGACCGCCTGATAGCTGTTGCGGTAAATGCTCGGCTCGATGATCAATACCTACACGTTTTAAAATCTCTTCAACACGCTGATTTCTTTCTGCTTTTGATACATTTTGGTATTGTAGTGGCAGCGCCACATTCTCAAACACCGTCAACTCATCGATCAGGTTAAAGCTTTGGAAGACAAATCCGATTGAAGCTTTTCGCAAGCTTGCCATCTGTTGCTCGGAATAGCCCGACACTTCTGTGCCGTCAAACAGATAGCTACCACTTGAGGGACCATCTAGCAGACCTAAAATCGATAATAAGGTAGACTTTCCACAACCAGAAGGGCCCATAATGGCCACAAATTCACCATCACTGACGGTTAAATTAATACTGTCGAGTGCAGTTGTCTCAACTTCATGGGTTCTAAATACGCGATTTAATTGTGAGAGCTTAATCATTTTCCTGTCCTTTAATGCTTTTTATTAGTTACTTAGATTTAAAACATGGGCTTTATCAAAGTTGCCATAATGAGAGGTGATCACTTGCTCTCCCGGTGCAAGGCCTGATAATACTTGGTAATAGTGTTGATTCTTTTTGCCCAACCTTACGTTGCGACGCTGCGCTTGGGTGCCATTCTCATTGAGCACAAACACCCAGTGACCGCCGCTGGTGCTAAAAAAAGCCCCTCGCGGCAGCAAGGTCGTTTGGCTTTGCTCAGTACTAAACATCAGTTGTGCATCAAGCCCCTGGCCACGTTTGATATCCTGTGTCCCAGACGGCAATTCAGCCTCAATTTGAAATTGTGCATTCGTGACGCGACTATCAATTTTGCTTACTGTTGCGCGCAACATGTGGTCGCCATGTGCAATCTCGATAGCCATGCCTAACGACACCTGATTGAGATAAAATTCATCCAAACTGACCGCCAGCTTGAACTCGCCTGGAATGTCTATCTGACCAAGGCGCGCACCCGCTTGTTTGGACTCGCCAACCTGCACATCCAACTCGCTTAAATAACCTGACACTGGCGCTGTGACCTGCAAACTTTCGAGGTTTTTACGCGCGAACTGTAAATTTTCTTGTAACATTTTTGCACTGTCCTCCAGCTGTGCCAGTTGCACTTTGCGAATGCTGCTTTCCTGTTTCTGGCGCTCTATGGTTAGCGCATGAATATCACGGTTATATTGTAGGTTTTCACGCACTTCATCGACTTCCTCTTGGCTGATCAAACCTTTACTCAAAAGGGTTTCTGATTGCGTTAGCTTTCTTTTTAAGTGGCTGATCTCCAATTCAATATCCAATAAATCACGCTTTAAATTAAGCGCATTGGTGGTCATGGTCATTTGCGTATTGCGCAAAAAGTTTAATTGCTCAGTCACCTGCGCTTCACGGCTCATTACGTCCAACTGCAAATTGGTATTGGAGAGCTGTACCAAAGGCTGCCCTTGCTCAACATAGGCACCTTGCTCTAGCAAGCGCGCTTCAACACGACCACCGGAAACAGTATCTAAAAAAATGGTCGTTTTGGGGACCACCTGCCCACGCACACTCAACGCATCTTTGAATCCTCCGCTGACAACTTTATTGATCGTCAGGCCAGCCATGTTCACAGTTTGAGACAGTCCTTGTTGTTGCGCCGATTGACTCATGCTGTATGCACCAAACCCTATCAGTAGAGCAACAGCCGTTGCGAGCACAGGTTTTAAAAATCTGCGGCGTGTCGGTGTAGTAATTTTTTTGTCCATGGTATCAGCTCCTTTGGCTTAGATACCTTAGTTAAAACAAGTTTAATGCCAAAAATTAATTCTTTATAAATCAATAAATTATGGGTTTGATTTAAATACTCTTTTTAATAAGTGTCCGAAAACAGAACAGGTTGATGTCCATAATTGGACAGTTAAACGGGTTTTACGTTAAGCTCTAACGGTCAAAAAATAACTATAACGAGCTCATCGCATGGACAAGCACGGCACCATTCTTATCGTCGACGACAACACAGACGTCTTACTTGCAGCAAAATTACTGCTGAAAAAGCACCATAAAAAAATCATCACGACAAATAATC
Organism: Pseudoalteromonas luteoviolacea NCIMB 1944; assembly: GCF_001625565.1. Lineage (GTDB taxonomy): Bacteria > Pseudomonadota > Gammaproteobacteria > Enterobacterales > Alteromonadaceae > Pseudoalteromonas > Pseudoalteromonas luteoviolacea_F. The sequence goes on along the minus strand of NZ_AUXS01000014.1, from coordinate 28,224 downwards.
CGTTTGACGTTGCATCACTGCTTGATAGTCATCCTGTTGATGTTATTTTACTCGATATGAACTTTGATCGAGATGCCATCAGTGGCCAAGAGGGGTTCTACTGGCTAAAAAAAATCCACGCCCAAGATCAGAGCATAGCCGTGGTACTGATGACCGCATATAGTGACGTGCAGCTCGCCGTCGAAGCCATCAAAAATGGCGCAACCGACTTTGTTGCCAAGCCATGGCAAAACGATCAACTCCTGACGGTTATTGCCACCGCGCTCGCACATGCGCAAGACAAAAAAGCACTCAACCAATTATCACGACAAACACAAGGACTCAGTCAGGCCCTCAGTTCTCCCCAAAGTGAATTTTTGGGCCAAAGTGATGCCATGCTGCAAGTGTTTGATACTTTAGAGAAAGCAGCGAAAACCGATGCAAATATCTTAATTACAGGGGAAAGTGGCACAGGTAAAGAGCTCACGGCACACGCCATTCATGCCCAAAGTCCACGCGCGCACATGCCATTTATTAGCCTTGATATGGGTGCCGTTTCGGAAAACTTATTTGAAAGTGAGCTATTTGGCCATAAGAAAGGGGCATTTACCGATGCAAAAGCAGATCGTGTTGGTCGTTTTGAACTGGCTCACGGCGGCAGCTTATTTTTAGATGAAGTCGCTAATATGCCTCTCGCACAGCAAGTTAAATTGCTTGCTGCTATCCAAAACAGACAGATCACCCCGATTGGTAGTAATAAGGTCATCGATACTGATATTCGCCTTATATGTGCAACCAATGAAGCACTCCCAGAAGCCGTTGCAAATGGGCAGTTTCGCCAAGATCTGTTATATCGAATCAACACCATTGAGATCCGCCTTCCACCGCTAAGAGAGCGTCAAGCAGATATTCCTCTGCTCGTGCAGCACTATGTCGATATCTATCAGCAAAAGTACCGCCGTGATTTAACCCTGCCTCCCAGTGCTATGCGTTCACTATGCGCATATCACTGGCCCGGCAATGTGCGTGAACTCGCCCATACTATCGAGCGCGCCGTGATCTTATCCGAAGGCAGCGAGCTTGCCATTCATCACGTGCTGGTTGCTGAGAAGCAAACGAATGATGCACAAAATGAGGCTCTGCAATCTGATACCTTTGATTTAGAAATTATTGAGCAGCGCACCATACGTGCGGCACTGAAGCACCACCAAGGTAATGTCAGTCACGCAGCTAAAGCGCTGGGACTGACGCGAGGCGCAATGTACCGCCGCCTAGAAAAGTACGGGCTGTAACCCATGGATATACACTTTAAGGCTATGCTTGGCACTGTCAGTTTACTGTTGAGTGGCGCTTTACTGTATCTATCCATTACTCATTATGGAGTCAGTGCGGTTACGGCGGTCATGCTACTTATTACCATTATGCAAATAGGTTGGATCAGTCGCCTCTTTCAACAAACATTGCGCTATCCTGAGCAATTGTTTCGCGCTTTAGCCAATGGCGATCACACACTCGGTTTGCCACTGGCTCACCCACTACGCAAAAGTTACGAACAGGCTCGAGCGCATATGCAAGCCGCACAAATAGATGCTGAGCGACAGGTACAGTTTATCAACGCGGTATTCAATCATATGGATCTGCCGATGTTAATCTGTAATGAGCATGAGCAAGTGATTGAGCAAAGCTCCGCTGCGAGCAAGCAACTTGGTATTAAAATCAACCATTTACAATCACTGAATGCAGGAAGTGCCGAGGCGTATAAATTCATTTCTGAAGCCACAACAAACCAACATGGCACCTTTACGTGGCAACGTAAAGAGCAGCCAGACACCCTGTATATACAAGTAAGCACCTTACGAGTGCAGTATCAAGAATACAAAGTGGTGACACTGCAACCTATTACTGAGCAACTCAATGCCAAAGAGCAGCAAGCGTATAAACAATTAACCAAAGTGTTGACACACGAGGTCGCAAACTCAATCACACCTTTAGCATCGATGGCGCAAACTTGCTTAACCTTGCTCCCCGAAGGACAGACATTTGACGAGCTAGACGACAAACAAGACTTATCCCTTGCTTTGACGACTTTGGCGTCCAGAAGCGCACATTTAAGTGAATTTATACAAGAGTTTAGACACTTAAGTAATTTACCTGCGCCCAAGTTGCAACCCACAAATCTGAACGACCTGCTAAATTCGATAAAACAGTTATTTACTGCTCAGCACCCCGGTGTGCAATTTGAAGTAGCGTGTGCAGCACACACTATGTGCACACTCGACGTAAAACAAATTGAACAAGTACTCATCAACCTTGGTAAAAATGCCATTGAAGCGATGACCACAACCGCTAATAGTACTCCCAAAATCCAGCTAACAAGCTTAGTTAACGAACAAGGTCAACTGTGTGTCGATATCTGTGACAATGGTCCGGGCGTCAGTGAACAAGCCAGCAAAATGATGTTTGTGCCGTTTTTTTCAACCAAACAGCAAGGCTCAGGTATTGGTCTCAGCTTATCGAGACAGATAATGGTTCAACATGGCGGTGAGCTCATTTATTTAAATCGTCCAAAAGGCGCCTGTTTTCGTTGTGTGTTCGGTTAAGCAACCTGCTTAAAATATCATCACAATTATATAGGCAAATAGAATTATTCTAGTAAACTACTACCGCGTTTCTGATTTAGGGTTACATGATGACTGAACAACTTAAAAAGGAATGGCTGATCTCCTGTGCAGGTTGGAGTGCATTCATCTTCTTCATGACGGCGACCTATGTACTCTACGATTGGGCTATGCCACCCGCTGAGGAGATCAACAATCGACCGGGATGGGCTTTGCAAGAATGGGGGATCTGGTATGTGCTGACGCCTATCGTATTTCGTTTACTCAGCCAATACCACAGTGCAAAGCTTTTAACGAAACAAAGATGGATCGCGATTATCTCACTGATGCTGTGTATTTCTATGACCTATCAAGCCATTTTTGACTTCTTGGTACTGTGCGATCCGATCCCTTATACCATGCTTTATTTCGCGCCGTCACACCCATTGGTATTAGGTGTGATCAGCTATCTTTGGCATACTTTCTTACGCACAGAATTAACCGAACAACACGACGTGTTTGAAGTAGATGCTGGCAGCAAAACCGCATTATTAAGTTATGATGATATCACCCATATTAACTCTGCCAGCAATTATGTTGAGCTGCATACTGAGCATCAGCATTTCCTTAAGCGCATCACATTAAAGCAAGTTGAGCAGCAACTACCCAACTCTCAATTTGTCCGCACCCACCGCTCTCATCTGGTCAACTTGAACTACATTGAACGTATTCAAATCAAGCCCTCAGGCAGCGGACTGGTGTTACTCAAAAGCGGTCAAACCGTTGCGCTGAGTAAAGCATTTAAGCCCGCGCTCAAAGCCAAACTCAAACATGTCGCGTAGCAGCCAGCACAGCACTCGTCCCGCGCCACTTGGGACGAGTGAACAATACCTATCCATTCGTCCCAAAAAGCGACCAACTATCCCTAGGTTATTGATTAGCATAGATTGATTTATTCAAATATCGTCAGCAAGTAAGTTGACAAGGGACTCAATCAACCATGACATTTCGTAACTATCGGGCCATCTCGCTCAGTTTTTACTGCCTAGGTGTATGCTATTTTGGTGCCTCAGCCGCAGCAGAAGTACCGCCTCTTAACAGTGAGCAATTTGCCGTTGTACAATTCACAGACTCGGCACTCGACAATCTATATGGACAAAATGCACTAGATAAAATCAACCAGCTACCTGGCTTTACTTTATCGCAATCGAACTCACAACGCGGGCTCAGTGCTGCCGCAGGCAATGTGCTGATCAATGGCGCAGCTGCTGTTTCTAAGTCTGAGTCGCTCACCAATATTTTAAGACAGCTGCCAAGCGACCAAATTGCCGCTATCCATCTATACAACAGCGGTCACCCCTTTGGCACTGCAAATCAATTTAATCAATTGGTTAATGTGATCACCCGTGCGCCCAAACTCAGCGCACACTGGCAAGCGCGCAGTAAACTCACTTCAGCTTATCAGGCTTATCGACCCAGTGAGTTGGCAGCTCAAATTTCGTTACCCGCAGACGCATGGCAGCATCAGGTCAATATGCACTATCAAGATGACCGCTATCAATCAACCTCACTGTATGATGAACGCGATAAAGTTGGCATGACGCTTGAGCAAGGCCATGAAGATTTCTTTGAGAAACTCAATAGCCGACAAGTTTCATTAACCAGTCAGCGCAATCTCGAAGACACTCGGCTAGCACTGTCAATTAAAGCGACCAATGACGGCACACAAATAGCACAACGCCGCACTAGTGCTCAGCAACTTCCCTGGCTGTTTGATAGCTATCTATCTGAATCTGAGTATGAAATGAGTGTTAATTGGCAACACAGTGGCCAACATAGTCAATGGCAGTTTATTGCGCTGCACAATCGTAATATGACCGATGCCAACGAGGTAACATATCAGCACGGCCCAATTGCAGATTTATATCAGCAACACAAGGTTCAGCAAGAGCAAGTAGTACAATTTAATTTTAGCGCGCCTAACATGCGCTATGCACCAGAAATGGGCATTGAAATCAGCCGCAATCAGTTGCATGCAATAACCTATTACGACAGTGGATTTGAGCAAGGCCAAGTCACCGAGTTACGCTATCAACCTTATGCAGCTATCACCACAGAACTAAGCGAACAGTGGCAATTGTATACTCGCTTAAATACGGAGCGTACAACGTTATCCAGTAGCGCTCAGCAAGGCAGTAAAACCTATTTGGGTTTTATCAAACCTGTAGCAAGGTTAAGTTACGACCCTCAATCGAATTGGGATGTTATTTTTACTGCTCAGCATCACGTAGATCAGCTCGATTTTGATGACTTTGTGCAGAGCCAAGATGCTGAATTTGACCGCACACAATCTGGCAACCTGCAACTGAGGCCAAGCCAATACAGTGAGGTGGCGGCCCAGTTCAATATCCGCCTAGCCGATACCCTAGTGATGAATTTCAATGTATTTCACCAGTGGCAAAAAGACATACATGAATACCTGCAATTACCCGATGGCGACACTATGATAGGCAATGCGGGACATGCGAGTCAGTTTGGCGCCTCTCTCAGTGCAACTTGGCAAACAGAGCACTGGCTTGAAGGGAGTCAATTGAGCGTCAGCTATGATTTTGCGCATGCGCAATATGATGACCCACTCGCAGGAAACCGGCCTGTTGACGGCCTCACACCCCAAAGCGCGAATATCGAGTTTCGTCAAGATATGCAGCAATATAGCTGGGGACTTGATATGTACATCCCAGAAAAAGAGACCAATTATTACGTTGACGAAATATACATAGAAAAAGACCAAGTAGAAGTAAACGCATTTGCAGAATATCAACTGTTCACTGATTTACGGATGCATATCTCCTTGACCGCGCTTAACACGGCCAAATACAGCTATGTGCAAAACTTTTACGCCAACAATCGACATGGTTCGTACATAGGCACACGGCGTTTTGATGAACGTGTCGATCCTGTTGTCACCATTTCGTTACTGGGACAGTTGTAGACTGGGGCATAGCGCCCCATCAAGGGACTCAGGTCAATGCACTAAGGGTAACTTAAAACGGCAGTGGCCATCACTGACGCTACCGACCATTTCATCATAGGCGGTTTCCATGTCGAGGGTGGCTTCTGTGGCACCGAGATGTGCCAGTTCAACCTCAGCTTCACGCAGTGAATTGTAGGTCACCACTTTACCCTGTTTGTCCGTGATCAGATGATAATTACCTAATACATCTAAACCACCAGCCAAATAATGATTGGAGTCTGCATAGCTCAGAATAATGGGATCCATATAACTATGCTCAAATTGCTCTTTCAATTCTGTGCGATCCATAAAAACACCTCTTGCTAAATGGAACTACTTACTTAAACGCACTCACACCCAGTTTAGTTCAAAAAATAAACAGAAACTATGTAAATTAAGCTTGGTGTACCAATTTTTTTAACTTGTGTATTTATTTCACTAACTTATAAAATAGTGCCAGAAGAATAACAACAATACGGCGCTACCATGCTTAAACGATCGCTACTTATTGCTTGGGTCCTATCTCTGACGGCCTGCCAATCTACCCAAGAAGACTCGACAGATCTTAGCCAAAACTCTCTGCCAGAATTACATATCGAGCCATCGCCTTTACCAGAACAGAGCAAAGAGACTGTAACTTCAGCGTTTCCCATTGCGCCAATGCAGGTTGAAGATGTTTGGCAGCGGATCCGCCAACAAATCAGTTTCGCTCCTTCAAGTCACCCTCGAGTACTGACACGGGTAAATTGGTACCTCCAACATCCCAACTACATGGATACCATCAGTCAGCGCGCAGATCCGCTGTTGTACTATATTGTCACTGAAATCGAAAAGCGTGGACTCCCCATTGAACTAGCGCTGATGCCTTTGATCGAAACCGACTTTGACATGCAGGCCTACTCACACAAACACGCTTCAGGCCTTTGGCAACTCACGCCTTTGATTGCAAAACATTATGGTATCGAAATAAACCCTTGGTACGATGGACGCCAAGATCTCATTGATTCAACCAATGCTGCACTGGATTTTTTGACCTATTTACACAAGCGTTTTGATGGTAATTGGTACCACGCCATTGCCGCCTATAACACCGGCGAAGGACGTGTTTTAAGGGCCATTGAAAACAATCGTAAAGCGGGAAAATCAACCGACTTTTTTGCCCTCAAACTGCCACGTCAAACGCGTCATTACGTGCCAAAGCTCATCGCTGCAACACAATTACTTAAACAACAGCTTATGCCCTTTCCAGCCATTGCAAACCAACCGGCGATCAGCGTCGTTTCTTTGCCAGCTGCGACAATTTTAGACAGAGATCCAAACTGGTCTATGTTGGCAAAATTGAACACCGGCTACGCACGTTTTCCGGCCTTGCTCGGTGGGCCCAATCGATTGATCATGCCCATAGACAAAACCGCAGAGTGGGCCGCTTATGCGCAAAACCTGCCGACCATGCCTAGTAACCAGTGGCAAACGTACACAGTTCGCCGTGGTGATAGCCTCAGTGTCATTGCCGCCAATTATGAACTCAGCGTCAGTCAGTTAAAGTCATTCAATCAACTGCGCTCAGATACCATACGCATCGGACAGCGCCTCGTATTGCCGGTATTGGCAGATCAACATTACACCTATACTGTTAAATCCGGAGACAGTCTATGGCGTATTGCTAAGCAATTTAACGTCTCAGTAAACAAGCTAAAGCAATGGAATGAACTATCAAACTCGACATTGCAGATTGGCAAGCAGCTGACCATCTTCTTGGCTGCTCCCTGATCGCATCAAAAGGAAATGAATAATGTCTTCTCATCCAGAACAAATACCAGAACCACCCTGCACTAAGCCCAAACTGAAGTTGCGTTTGTCACGCTCAAAGATGAACAGTATTTTAGCGCTATGTGCCATTTTAATCTCTGCTGCTTCCTTTTACGCAACCTACATGCAAGCCAAAGCCGCACAAGAGCAAGTCACTGCTGCTGAGAGGCAATTGTACGCAGAAACCTGGCCTTGGCTGCAGGTCAGCTACAGTGATTACGATATTGAAGCAGAGCGTGCGCATATGAAAGTGAAAGTCACAAACTCCGGAACGGGCCCCGCACTGATCAAATCCATGTTATTTACCTACCGCGACACACAATACGATAGCTTGGTCGAGTTGCTAAACGATTGTTGTAGCCTCAAGGCGTACCAGTCAGCACTGAAAGAAGCACAAGCTGACAATGCCGACATCAACTACATGAAGCAGTTTGGCTGGTATGTGACCAGCAACCCAAACAATGCCCTACTTGCTGATGGCAATGATTTGGTGCTGTTTTCTATGGTAAGAAGCCAGTTCAACAACAGCTTATGGGAGAAAATTGGCGACATAGCCCATGACATTGAAGTAAATACTTGCTATTGCTCTCTACTAGAGCAATGCTACATAGTCAACAAAGAGTCAGACGTTAAAAAGGTTGAGAGTTGTTCCAACGCCATACAGTAAACCGTAGAAAAGCGGCCAAACACATTTGTTTGTACGAAGGAGTCATTGCCCATTTATACCTTGATACGCGGGGCAATGTCACCCTAGGAGCTGGCTTTCATATCACCAGCGCCAACCAGCTCAATAAATTGGCATTGCGAGAAAAAGCCACGCACAAAGCCGCAAGTCGGGCAGTTAAGTGCCAAGAATTTGAAAACATTACACGGCTCCAGTCAGGACGGCTGGCAAGCTGGTACGAACCACATTGCAAACTCTACTTACCACATGAAGAATGCATCAAACTGTTGGAGAAAAAAATTGCCGAGTTTGAAGCTGAATTAGAAACGCTCTTTAGTGCAAAAAACGGCTATATTCCCTTTCGCCGTATGCCAACCAATGCTCAGCTCGCGCTGCTCGACATGGCGTACAATTTAGGTACTCCTAACTTGAGTCGTGCATGGCCCAATTTATTGCACGCCATTCGCAGCGAAAACTGGCAAGATGCCGCCAAAGAATGTCGACGAAAACATGTCAGTACTGCCCGCAACCAAGCCACAGAGCGCTTATTTAAACAATGTGGCCATACCGGCATGCTGCAAAAGCTAAGTCACTATATTCTTACCAAGGCGCTGTCTTGGCTTAAGCGCTAAGTTTAAATGTGTGGATCGGCGAATAATGCAAGCCATCAGCCTGTGAATGCGAGTGATAAAGGTGAAACTGCGTCACGGCAATAGAAAAAGGCATGAGCGGGCTGTTTACCTGAGGCGTCGGTTTAACACCTCTAAATAAGGTAATGTGCGGTGAAAACGGATAAGGGTTGCGATACAACCCCTGCCGCTCCGCGCAAAGTCGCAATGGCTCAGCTAACTGTAATAAGTGATGCGCATTAGTGTGATCGGGCCGCAAATAAAATATCCCATTGTGTGACCAGTAGCCGGTTTGAGAGAAGTGCAGTTGAAAGGGCGGCGCAGCGAGTGTCTTTGCGAACTCCACCATCGCGTCTTCTCGCTGACTATCAACTTGGCCCAAAAAAGCCAAAGTCAGATGCCAGTTACGCATCAATGTTGGCGCTTTATTCGCACTCACATGCTGAGCCAGCCAGCTCTGAATATCTAAGGCGTCGCTTTTTGCCAAGCCAATACCAAAAAATAATCGCTTAGTAGCCACTTATTTAAATACCACGCTTTTATCACTGGGCTGATAAGTACGGGTTTCTGGTTGTGTCCATTTCCCTTGTTTAAAATATTGAGTTGCAACAGTAAATTTGCCATCTTTATAACGACTGGTAGATTTGACTTCGGTAATACCATTTTGGTTACCAACAACCTGCTCATAAGCTGCAAACTCGTACTTGTTGATCACTTCAATACGTCCGGAAGTATAAAACCCTGCTGTGGTAAAGTAGTAAAACACCAAAGACTGTTTTTGTTTATCCCAAAAAATCAAAGACTCGCCACCATAGTCACCTGAATTGATTGAGTGTAGTGTTCTGATAGCCGTTCCATTGAGTGCGCGCTCCCAACGACTGATATCTTCCACTGCAGGCGCATCTGCTGACATACTGAAACTGGCTTGCCAAGTCCCCAAATAAGGCTTAAATACTTTGAGCTCGCTTGCCAGCTCGCCGGCCCAGACAGATGGGTTGTATATACATGCTAAACATAACAACCAACGCAGAGTTTTCATCATTTTATTCCTCATTTTTTTAGACTGTAATTTATTCTGCAAGGCTTTAACTTTAGTGTGCCTCTATGCAAAGCACAAAAAAAGCGCTCAAGTGAGCGCTTTTTCATTCATGTCCGCAATTATGCTTTTTTATCTGCTGAAAAGTACTTACGGCGTAACAGGTCGTGTATTACCAGCTCCTGCTCTCTACCATACGCCTTGAACATGCGATTGTTGTGCATATGCAAGAGTGAATTCAGCAATGAATCCCGAGTACAATTCAGTTGCTTTTCTGTGATCTGGCGATTCAAAACTTCAATCACTGGCGCTGCGCTATTTTGCCACTGTTCTAAAATGTTCAATATCGCAGATTGCGCCTCATCACATTGATTCGCCTGCTCAGGTACTAGCTTGATAAAGTCATCGTCTAGCTTCTCTTGGTATTCACGATAACGGCTACCCAGCTGCTTACGCAATGCACTGGTTTCGTTGAACTCTCGGCCGAAGCCCTCGCGCAGCTGACTCACCAAAGCAAAACGCGCTTCATCTGTATACTCAAACATATTCAGCAGTCGATGGGTGCATGCCAGCGCAACACGCCAACGAATGTCTTCACCATATTCTTCTACCAATGCACATGATTGAGCGATTAATCGGCTATCAAACATAAACAGCGACTCAACCAAACCCATTGATTCAGGACCACCGTAACGCTCAACTTCTCGCTCGTAGGTCATTAACTCAACCTTGTGAAGCTCTCCTGATTCAATTTTTGGATCTAGTAGTGCATTTAAGCGCGGTAACAGTTGGCCACACAATAGTTGCGGATCACCGTGGAAACGCAGACGAATATGCCAATCAGGATCACCGTATCGAATAAAGAACCACTTGTCATAGAGCCCAGCATTTTGTTCAATCAAAGGCAATAACTCATCCGTCAATAACTGTTCGACCAAAGAGTTACCTGAATATATCTTTAAGCTTAGCCACTCAGAGCCTGCACTGAAACGACGCTTAATCGGCTCCGCAGTAATATTTGCAATAGGATCATCTGAGAAATGACTGTGCACCACAGCATGTTCGTTGAAAAACGGCACTATCACTTCATTGTTATAATGGTGACCTGCGCTGTCCACTACGCGAGAGCGATAAGCACTGGTTAGTACTTCTTTTAACTCGACTGTCGTCTGGCCCTTGCTTTCTCCTAATAAAATGGCAAACATATCCGGATTGCGTAAATCCAGCTGCAATACATTGTCAGCCATGGCAAAGCTCACTTGCGCATCCAACTGGTATTTTTGCATTAAGTCGTCAAGCTGCTGGCGATTGAACTGGCCTTTTTTATTGACCGCTTCCAACTCTGTGCGCTCGATACGCCAAGTCTTCTCACTGAGGATCAGGTTATCTAACATCACTCTAGGTACAAATGAAGCGCGCTCTGTACTCGATGGCATACTAAAGTGCGGCGCGCGCCCTTCTTGGTGTTGCAACATACATAGGAACTTATAGGCACTTAAGCTGCGTGCCGAGTAATTATGTGCACTCGATAAACGCGGGATAACTTGCTTATTTAAACGCTTGCTCCACAGCTTCACTTTTTGACCTTCAACCCACACATGCAAATCACTGAGTGGGATTTGGAATTCGTCACTCAACGCGCTGTCAGCCATAAATACAATTTCATATTGCCTCAAATGTGGTCGGGCTATCACGTTACCAGGTCGCCCTTCAGGCATATGCACAACTTCTGCAAAAATGACATCTTCACTGTGGGACTGTTCATGGGTTAAATGTTCGGTGACCGACTCTTTTAATTGCGGGTCAAGGTGACAGAACCGGCCCAATAAGTTTGCTGCGGATGGGCCATAACAGCCATTAAATTTATAGACAGGATTGCCTCTGTCATCTTGATATAGGCTCAGCATAGTGCCAAAAGAGTATGGAAAACTCTTTACAGCGTCTTTGTTATTTATTTTCCCTTTGAGCTCTTTGCTCTTCAACACCACACAGTCTTTGCCACGGTTTTCAGGTAAACTCAGCGCGCGTTCAACAATGCTGTCAATCATGCTCACTTCAGGCGCTGTCGCCTGATTAGAACCATTGCGTGCTAAGTTTAACCCCGCGACCAACGGTGCTTCGTAGCCTGTTTCGGTAGAAATACCTATGCCTGATTCATCGTCCAAAATCACATCTAGAGGCACAAACTGGCCTTCAAAGCGGCTGTTAAATTGCGTCATAAACTGACTTAAACCAGATCCGGCACTGGTGATAGTCAACCCTGCGATCACTTCCAATTGTTTTTGTACACGCTTGAGTTCCATTTCAGAAATTTGGCATTGCTCAAACGCGCGATAGATATCACTTTGGAATAGTTTGTTTTCTTGTGCCTTCACCGGCAGGTTTTCAAGGTGAGACAGCAGCTGCTTGTACGGTGCGATCTCACCACTTCGTGCGTTATCAAGTTGCTCTATTTGACTCAGTGCCGTTGCCAGCTTGTCCGCCGCATCCAACTCTTTAATGCCTTCAATTGATTTAAGTAACGCTTGATCCGGAGAATCGCCCGTCAAAGGCAGTGGAATATCAGCAAGCAACACGCCTTCATCGATCAGATCTTGAATATAGTTTTCGACCTCTTCTTGATCCGCTTCTTGATAGTGCGCAAGAAAATGCGAAACAAGCGCATTGAAGCTCAAACCCGGTTTAGCCAATTCCAGTGCAAACTTAAAGTACTCATCACTTTCAACGGCGCTTAATCGATACTGCATGGTGTCATCAGACAAATAAGTTTCGATATAACGGCACTGCTCGGCAATAAAGTAATGTGATGAGTTTGGCTTATAGGTCAGATGATCTGAACGTGAAGCATGTTTAATAAAATGCTCTTTTAACGCCGACAAATAAAACATATCAAGCCGGGTTTTGCGTGTATCTTTAGTGTGTTTTGCTGGTGTTAGCGTGGTTTGACTATCTACTTTCCCTTGATGAATGCCTGAGAATAAGCCAAATGGTGTAGGGCGCGAACACATGCGCACCATGTATTTAATCAGTGCATGGGCGACTTTTTTACCCTGTTTAGAGTCAGGTTTAGTGCGCCATTGATCGATGCGCTCCAGCAGTGATGGACTGGCCAGATAAATCGCTTCTTCAACCCCAGGTGTCGCCAACCATGCACTTAACAGCGTGTTTGTGTCTTGGTTTTCATCGCCAAATGCCACCAGCTGCTCCAAGGCTAAACGCGGTGTACGTATTACAAAAAAATTATCACTTTTTAATTGTTTGCTAGACATATCTGTACTCCTATACCATCAACAAACAGTCTGTCCAACTAACATCGTCATCTAACAAACTAATCAGCCCACACCCAATACCCGCAAAGCCCATTAAAAAGCCGTAGTCAACCTCGTGCTCTTTGCTCAGACCGTTATACGAGTACAAAGCTTCGAGCCCGCGTTCGCGATACTCATTTAAGCTGTAGTCAACCCAGTATTGGGTCGTTTTAAATAACTGTGGGTTTGGCATGTATTGATTTACAATTTGGAAAATAAGTGCAAGGCCAACAAACCCATGACACAACCCTGCATCATTGATATAGCCGCTCTTAGCATCTCGTTTAGCTGCATGTAGGGCAATTTCCAGCGCGCTATCAACATAACTTGGGCGATCTAACGCCTGGCCCGCTCTTGCCAGTATCAAGGCAATTGTGATGTCTCCATAACACCAACCTAGACGAGAGTTCGGCTCGTCTTCACCAGCACATGAGCCATAACATGAAGGGGCATGATTGTGCCCAGTTTGGTTTTCCAATAGCCAATCACATGCGCCTGAAACCAATTTAGTAACACGTGCTTGTAGTGATGGGATTTTCAATGCCGGCAATAACGCCGCGATCATCCCTGGTACACCATGCGCCAGCCCTAAGTTGAACTCAGGCTTTTCTTTGTCATCCGTATCAAATCGATATACTGACTCTTTCGGTTGTGACCAAGCGATGTGACCGTTGTCAAAATACGTCGCGGTGCTCTCAAGCCCCGACACAATAATGTCGAACAATTTAGTTTGGTCTGAATACTTACTGCGTCTAGCAGCATAAGGTGCGTAACCAGACAAGCCCAGCACCATTTCAATTTCACCCGGCCACGGGTTGTAGTCAAGCGCTTGTGTAAACAGCTCATCGACATCTTCCAGCAACTCTGAATCATAATCATCTTGATCTGCTTGATTCAAATACTCAAGTACCCAAGCTTGACCTGCAAGGCCTGTGCTTAACTCGAAGCTTTGCTCAGCTAATTGCTCTTGTAATAATTCTAGCTTCTCTGAAAAAAGCGCTTCATCAACGGAATTTGGATCCAATTGATGTGCTTTAAATAGAAATAAAAGTTGTCCAGCAAGTCCGCTCAGTAGGCCGTTTTTTAATTCAGTATCTGTTTGAATATTGCGGCTGACTTCTTGCGCTAGGACAGTGATGATGTCGCCAATTTCTTGCCGTTGGCTGTCTGTAATTAGTAGTTGCTCTGACATGGTCTTCCTTAATTAATAAAGCTTTATTTTTTTTCTTGTATCAATAAAAGCTAACTTAAATCATGAGGTAGCTCAATAGAGAGTGTTCCTATTATCCTCATTTATATCGCTTATATTGTATCTATATATGTTTCCTTCAGCCTGTGGTTGTCACCTATACACTATGCTAGCTGGGTATAGGTGATCTTCGTAAAAACAGGCTACTCGTTTTGTGCCTCAAGCTCTTCAGCGTGTACTTTTTGCAGTCGGATTTCCCTATCTGCTGAAGCAATCGTCTCTTTTCGGTGCGCAATGATCACCCGAGTCATATCTAGGCGACTAACCGCTTCGTTGATATCTGACTCTAAAGACGTATCTAGGTGACTTGTCGCCTCATCCATAAAGAGAATTTTGGGTTGCTTATACAATGCACGCGCTAAAATAATACGTTGCTTTTGACCACCGGATAGCGATGACCCCATATCACCGATCAAGCTGTCATAACCCATCGGCATTTGACTGATATCATCATGAATTGCGGCAAGTTGCGCACAGTACACGACACGTTCCATATCAATTGGCGTATCAAAGAACGCAATATTGTCTGCGACCGAACCTGACAGTAACTCATCATCTTGCATCACCGCTGCGATCTGCTGACGATATTGACGCGCCCCTATTTGCTCAATCGGCACATCGTCAATCAAGACATCACCACTTTTAGCCTGATTCAAGCCAAGCATAATTTTAAGCAGCGTTGATTTACCACAGCCAGACGGGCCGGTGATGGCCACTGACTCACCAGGTGCGATATCTAAACTTAACTTGTGTAAGACGTCAGGTGTTGCATCTGAGTATGCAAAACAAATATTTTTCAGCTCAATTTTACCTTCGACGGCATGTTTTTTAAGTTGCTCAGGCTGCAAGGTTTCTTTGTCAGTCAAGGCGATATCTGCGATACGGTCAAAGTGCAACCCAACCATTTTAAACTCGATAAGCTTTTCGATGAGATTGGCGGTCTTGTCCATAAATTGACGTTTATACGACATAAACGCAAAAAGCATCCCGGTACTAAATCCCCCTTCTAATACTAGGTGTGCAGCCAAATAAACCACAAGGATGTTTTCAATACCAAAGAGTGCACGGTTAATGGCATCGTAACCAATTTGGAAATTGCCCAGACGAATACTTTGGTTAATTGCATTGGCATAGCGGTTTTGCCACTGTCCTTCACGCTTCACTTCAGAGCCAAATAGCTTGATTGTTTGGATCCCGCGCACGGTTTCCATGAAGTTGGAGTTTTCCTCCGCTCGCGCCATGATCTCTTGCTCACTGATATTTCTAAATGGCTTATACATGGCGATCCGTACAAGCGCATAGGCAATCACGGCGGTCAGTACAACCACCGACAATGTGGGACTGTAAAAGAAGATCATCGCCAATGTGATAATGGCCATTAAGCCATCTATAATGGCTTCGATTACACCTGTCGTCAGGATCTGTTTTACCTGTTGCAGTGAACCAAAACGTGATACCACATCCCCCATATGCCGTTTCTCAAAATAAGAGATAGGTAAACGTACTAAGTGATGAAATAAGTTGGCACCCAACTGAATATTCATTTGGTTACCGAAGTGCAGCAGCGTAAAACCACGCAGCGCATTGGTGGCAATTTCAAACACCAGTACGAGGAAAAAGCCTGTCGCCAACACCGTTAAGAGGTTGGTATCTCCTGTCAAAACCACATCATCGATGACGAGCTGAATATAATAGGGGGCGGCAAGGGTAAATACCTGCAACAAAATTGACAGCAAAAATATCAATAATAGAGAGCGTTTTAGGCCGGTGATCCGACTCCAGAAGTCGGCAAACCTTAAACTGGGTTTCTTTTCTTGTTTTTCAAAGCTCTTTGTCGGTGTCAGTTCAAGCGCAACACCCGTGAAGTGCTTTGACGCCTCTTCAAGAGTAAAAGTTTTTTCGCCCGACGCGGGGTCATGGATCACAATGCGCTTTTCATTGGCTTTTTTAAGCACCACAAAGTGGTTCATATCCCAATGTAAAATACACGGTGTTTGCAGTGCATCGAGGTCTTCTAATTCAATACGCAAAGGTCGAGAACTGAGTTCCAGTTGCTCTGCAAAATGCATGATATCGAGCAGCGTTGCGCCTTCAATAGAAATACTGAACTTTTGTCTCAGTGTTGTTAGATCACTGTGGTAACCGTGATACGCAGCAACCATTGCCAGACTTGCCAAGCCACACTCTGCCGCCTCTGATTGCAAAATGACCGGCAGCGAATTCCTTGACCAAAACTGTAATTTTTGTACCGGTGAGTTATCTTCCTGGTGCATATAAAGCCTTTTATTATCGTTATTGCAGCTATAGCTGTCCTTTAATACTAAATACCGGATCAAACAACCAACGTAGCAGTGATCGCTCTTCGATAATGATATCTGCGTCCAGCATCATGCCAGCTCGCAGTGGTGTCGACTTACCATATGCCTGTATACTTTGCTCAGATAGCGTCACTATGACACGATAAGCTGGCTCACTTATCATGCCTGGAATAATGGCTTCTTCAGGTAAAATCAATGAGTTACTAATTTGTTTTATTTCCCCACCATAAATTCCAAACTTTTCATATGGAAAGGCGTGATAACGTAATTTAGCTTCTTGTCCCGACTCTATAAAACCAAAGGCTGAAGTAGGCACATAAATAACCGCTTGCATCTGACTGTTTTCAGGGATCACACTGAGCAAACGCTCTCCGGTGACTACATTTTTACCCACTTTGGCTAATAACCCTGTCACGACACCCGCTTTTGGTGCTCTTAGTTCACCTAAACGCTGCTGCTCGACTGATGAAAGTTGGATTTCCATGTCGGCACGCTGAGAATTCAACTGATTAATACGTTCAGCATGTTGCAACGGCAGTTTTTCTAATTGCGTATCGTATTGCTCTATTTGCGCCTGTAGACTCAATTTTTCAGAGCGAATACTAGATGATTGCTGTTGCAGCGATAATAAGGTGTCTTTTTGTCTTTGCAGTTCCAGCTCTGAAATATATCCAGTGCCTTTCAAGGTACTGATTTGACCCACCATTTGCTCATTTAACTCCAATCGCTTAGTAAATGTCTGCGACTGATGGTTCAATTCAACTAGGCGTTTTTGTGCTGTTGTTTTTTGCTGCTCTAACTCGGTCAAATCAAGGCGGTATTGTTGCTCTTGTTGGGCTATTAAACGCTCAATATTTTTCAATTGAAATGAATATTGATTGAGTAGCGTTTGATTGAGTTCTAGTGCTTGAGTGCTGTGTTTGGCAGATGCAATACGCACGATGGGCTGATTGGCAGCAACAAGCTGTCCCTCTTCAACCAAGACTTCTGCAATGATCCCTTCCTGTGAAGCAACCATGCTCAATACCCCAGTATTGGGTTCTAAAACGCCAGTAACCCGCTCTTTACGGGCATAACTTCCTAAAGTTAGGTAAATAATGCTGACGATCACTACAAATAAGATCAGAAAGGTGAGTGTTTTAAACACAGGTGGCTGAACTAAGCTCACAGCTCCTTCTAATCGGTGTCGCTTGTTCTCAAGTACTTCTTTGCGAAAGAGATTTTCCATAATAACTTGTACACCCGAATTAATTGTTTTTATTGTTAAATATTAATTAACCCCTAAGCTAATGTATCACTTTAGAATCCAGAAAGGAATCTGGTACAAAAAAAGGGAAATAAATTCCCCTTTCTATCTTATCGCTACGATTTCTTTACCGGCCTTTGCCAACCAGAAATATTTCGTTGCTTACTTCGCGCAACAGCCAACTGTTCGTCTTGCACCTTGGTTGTTATCACGGAGCCTGCAGCAACAGTAGCTTGCGCACCAATAGTAACAGGGGCAACCAAGGACGAGTTCGAACCAATAAATGCGCCATCGCCAATGATTGTTTGTGATTTATTCACACCATCATAATTGCAGGTAATTGTACCTGCACCAATATTCACTTTCTCGCCAACTTGTGTATCGCCAAGGTAAGTAAAGTGGTTAGCTTTTGACCCCGACCCAAGTCGCGA
This sequence comes from Pseudoalteromonas luteoviolacea NCIMB 1944, assembly GCF_001625565.1. Classification (GTDB taxonomy): domain Bacteria; phylum Pseudomonadota; class Gammaproteobacteria; order Enterobacterales; family Alteromonadaceae; genus Pseudoalteromonas; species Pseudoalteromonas luteoviolacea_F. The sequence goes on along the minus strand of NZ_AUXS01000014.1, from coordinate 9,945 downwards.
CTTTTTCATCTCGACAAAATTACCAACATGGGCATTTTCTTCCATCACAGCACCAGGGCGTAATCGCGCAAATGGACCAAGTGTGCAATTGGCTTTGACCTGTGCTTCCTCGACAACTGAGTTGGCTTTAATTTCTACACCATCGCCAATCGTACAGTCTTTTAACACACAGTTAGGACCGATGCGCACTTCATTACCAATGACCACTTTACCTTCAAAAATGACATTCACGTCAATTTCGACGTCTTCACCTGTAGTCACTTCACCACGTACATCAATGCGTGCCGGATCAGCCAAACTGGCCCCGTTAATCATCAACTCGATTGCTTGGCGCGCCTGATACGCACGTTCTAAAGCAGCCAACTGAACACGATTATTAGCACCTTCAACTTCCATCTCATCATCTGGCTGTGCTGAGTTGATCTCAACGCCTTCATGATGTGCCATTGCCACAATATCTGTGAGGTAATACTCACCTTGAGCATTATTGTTAGATAGCTGACCAAGCCATTTTTTCAACAGCCCACCATTGGCAGCCATAATCCCAGTGTTGATCTCTTGGATCTTAAGTTGTTCTTGTGAAGCATCTTTTTGCTCTACAATACCGACTAACTTGCCGTTTTCTCGGACCATTCGTCCATAACCGGTTGGGTTATCTAGCGTCACCGTCAGCACAGCTAAACCGGCTTTGGGCGTCACAGCCAACAGCTTCTCTAAAGTAGACTGCTTCGTCAGTGGTACGTCACCATACAAAACCAGCACTGTGTCATCATCACCAATATACTCTTTGGCAACAGCCACTGCGTGACCCGTACCTAATTGCTCTTCTTGCAATACCCAGTTCACCTGATTATGAGATAAACGTGCTTTTAGCTGCTCACCACCATGACCATAAACTAGGTTGGTAGCCTTAGCACCAAGCGCTGTTGCATTGTCTATTACATGCTGAACCATCGGCTTGCCAGCAATAGAATGTAAAACTTTAGGTAACTTAGAGCGCATACGAGTGCCTTTACCCGCAGCTAGAATAACTGTATTTAATGCCATCAGTGGTGAATCCTTTTTTGAACTTAAGATTTCTTCACTCATACCTCTCACTTTAAGGTTGTCACTCCGTGTGCCCAACCAAACTCAATCGCAGGGTGAAATATCGTTCAGAAATTATTGCCGATATTTTAACTCGATTTATCAAGATTGATAGTCATAAAGATAAGTTACGTCAAAGAATTGATATAAAATGGTGAGCAAAATCGCCACACATTCTATCAACCATGCAAAATGCGCATGGCCTGATATTACGTGAGACTCAGCTCTTACAGCTTTATCAATTCTTCATAGATAACCACGTGATGGCCCTAACTTTATTGATCAAATCATGTGCTTTGTACACCTGTAATAACTAACGGCTTTTTTCAAATTAAAAACTCAGTATTATTTACCTCATTGAAATAACAGAGGTTCTGTTATAGCAAATGCAGACATCTTAGATTGCTGTAATCTGCTGCTGCCACCCTAGGAGCACAGCATATAGCAACAAAAGAGCAGCATAATAATAAGAAAAGAGCGTCAACTTAAGACAAGGACACAAGCTCTCGCGATATGTCATTCAAGGATTGAATGAGTAAGGAAGCTATTTCGTCTCAGCTTTGCATCATGGCAAAGCTGATAATTTAGTACTGAGTGTCCTAATAGGCTTCGCAAGGAAGCAAGGCCTTTTTATCTCATTGTCATCACTCAAATCACCACCCTATGTTTGCCTGTGTATATGGAAAAAATAGGCGTCTTTTATACCTGTAAGAACGGTCAGTTAAATTCCTGATACACCTCATATACAGTTAGGTTAATTAATAACCAATAGCAGGAATACAACAATGAAACTAACATTGAAAAAGCATCAGCTCAAAGCCCTTTCTAAAAAAGCTAGCCTACCCATTAATGTCACAGATCAAATTGGTGGCGGAACAGATTGTCCGTCATTTGGTGGTGGTGGCGCTTGTCGTGTTAACAAGATTCACGGTGATGATTTGTGTTTTTCTCTCGGCAACGGTGCATGTCCTGCACACTAATTGTCGTCGCATTAGGCCAGCCGGCCGCACCTAGCCGGCCGCACCCTTGCAGTCGCGGTTTGAAGCACGCTCCAAACCGCCTGCCATTTACACGAGCGAATTCAAACAGCATTTAACCCCGCACAGCACACATTCGGTACTACTTTTACTCTTTTTATCAGAAATTATTGTTGTACCACCTGTTTAATATTCACTGTTTCATCAATATTTGCATTGGCAAACCAAGGCATCGATAACAGGGCTGCCATAAACTGCATGCCAAGTATTGCATTAATCGTCATTCCCCCGACAATCACAGCACCTAACCCGCGATAAATTTCAGCGCCCTCAGCAGGGCTAAGTAACAATGGCAGCATACCGAGAATACTGGTTCCCGTACTCATATATATTGGTCGTCTACGGTTTTTAATCGCACATATAATCGATTGTGATTGCGCTAAACCATTTGCGCGGCCAATACGCACTTGCTCTGCAATCAATATTGCATTATTGATGACCAGACCAAGCAAGATAATAAAGCCAATCATGGTGATCATATCTAGGCTTTGCCCATAGATAATATCGACCCCATTGAGTGCCAAAACACCACCAAATAAAGCCATAGGTAAACTCAATAAAACAGCTAACGCAAGCTGCCAAGATTTAAGTGTTAACCACAGCAACACGCTTAACACGGCCAACGCACACAAAATTAGCAACAAAAATTCTCGCAGAAATATACTGAGGTTATCTGCACTCCCTTGGAACGCGACCAATACCGTCTGCTGCGGATCAAGCTGCTTTAACTGCGTTTTTACACTCGCCTTAATTTGTTCCACAAATGGGCCAACGGCCACCCCTTCGGGCGGCTCTATTGCCAACGCAACAGCCTGTTCGCCATTCACCCTAAGCCACTCAGACGGTACCTTAACCATTTGTGTTGTGACTAACTGATGCAGGTATACCAAGCCATGATCGGGCACCAAAATGGCGGTGTTTAATAAGCTATCGACATCCTTAACCTGTTCGCCACTCAAATACATAGGTAAGGATGCACCTTGCGTATAATAATGACCTAAATACATTCCATCAGTCAGCGTGACCAAATAATTATTCAGTGTCGCTCTGGTTAAACCTAAACGAGCAAGCGCGTTCGGTCGCACTGTAAACTCAATGCGTGTCATATGATTAGACAAAGGCGACTTCTCTGTTATTTTGGCAAGCGGATATAAACTTCTAAGCTGTGACAGTAAAGTTTGTCCCATCGATTGCAATTCAGGCAATGCAGCTCCGGACAATTGCAGTTCAATAGTGCGGTTATCCGGTAAGGCGAAATTCAATAACTTAGCCTGCATTACATAACTGACAGTGCCAGGTAAATCGGCCAAAATATCTGTTTTTAGCCAGTGCCTAAAACGACTCATATCCCAATCATCACTGGGATAGAAGTACAACTGACAAAGCTGAGTATTACAAAACATGCCATATGCACCGTATTGTGGCGCGAGCTTTTTTTGTTGCGCGTGCAACAAACGCGCTTGAATTTTTTGCGCGATTTGCAGCTCAGCAGCTTGGCTTGATAGCGGCGCTTCAAACACCACCACGGCGTTGACTTTCTTTTGTTTGGGGCTTGGGAGGACATCAAAATCAGGCAGCCACATCACACTCAGCACTGTGGCCAAGGGTAACCCCACTAACAATACACCGTAGCGCACCCCTGAGTGATTTACTGGCGCACTATGCCATCGTACATTGACCATATTGTGAGTCGTATTGAGCGCGGGTCGCGGACGTAACGAATATCGAGCCACCGCAGGCAACACCACCAGCGCAACGATAACTGAAGCCAACAGCGCATTGGACACAGTAAAAGCCAAATCAACAAACAATTGTGCTTCTACCGACTCCATCATTACCATAGGTATGAACACCAGAATACTTGATAGCGTCGAGGAAACAATGGCACCTCGAACTTCTCGAGTCCCCTGTGCGATTGCCATATGAACAGCCTTGCCTGAGCCTAGATGACGATTTATATTCTCAATTACAATTATGGCTGCATCCAATAGCAAACCGGTTGACAATGCCATGCCAGCCAAAGAGATTACATTGAGACTAAAATCTCCTATTTTCATCCCCAATATAACCAGAGATAAACACACTGGCACGGCAAGCATTATCAAGCCGACAGACCTTAAATCACCAAAGAATAACACCAACATCATACCTGCCAGCGCAATGCCAAGTAATAAGTTGCCATAGACTTGAAGCAAAGCAGAATTAATAGATTTTGCGTCATCACGGCTCAAGGACAATTGCATGCCATAGCGTGGCAAAACACCGTCATTGAGCTGCTCAAAAACCGCTTTTACTTCTGCCATGGTGGCCAATGAGTCAATATTGGCACTAGGCTCAAGGGTAAAATAAAATGCCCGCTTGCCTTTAAACGCCGCATAACCCCATGGCGATGCAGGCTGGCGTACTATCTTTGCAATTTCGTGTAACTGGATCACATGCCCCTGACGTACAGCGATATTCACATTACCCAGTTCTTCTAACGGTACTTGCCCGTTAAAATGCAAACTGTAGTCATGGGAACCAATTACCATTTGACCACCTGATTGATCTTTTAATGCAGTCAATGCCGCGGCAATGTCTTCAGTAGTTAAGCCCAGTTGGGTTAATTGCTTCGGCTGAAATCGAATATCAATGCGTTGCTCAGTACTATTAAAGCCGGTTTCAATACGTGCAACCCCCTGAACCTTAGCCAGTGCCGGCTCTATAATTTTCTCCATCACATGAATATAGTCTTGTTTGGTGTGATTCTGTTCGCCATACAACATAGCCGAAGCGAGGGTCAAATTCGCGCCAGATGACTGGTTGATCACACGTGGAGGTAGCACTTGCGTTGGCCAATTTGGCACCTGATTAATTTGCGATAAGACCTCGAGATACAATTGATCCAAATCGCTCCCAGGATGAAAAAATAGCTCAGTGGCAGCAAAGCTTTCTGAAACCACAGACTCGATCCGACTCAAACCATTTAAACTTCGCAATTGTTGTTCCAAAGGCGTCACCAGCGTTTGCTCTATTTCATCGGCCCCCTTCCCCTGCCAGCTGGTATGCAAAGTTATCCGGGGTTTTTCAATAGGTGGGAGCAAAGCGCTTTTAAGCGAAAAAACCTGATAGCCAGCAATCACAATAGACATCAGTGCCAAACACAAAATGACTCGGTTCACCTGCTCAGATTGGATAAAGGACCGTGGTGTTGTCATAGCTGGTCAGTTTCCCATCGAGCCTGAGTTAAGGTCCCTGAATTCCATTCAGATACCTTTACAAGATCTTGCTCAGTCAAGCCTTGTTTTCCTACCGTCACGACTTTTTCCCCCACTTGGAGCGCAGATCTGACAACCACCTGATCGCGCAGGTGAAACACCACCTCAGCTTTGATCCGTTCAACATGGGCACTGTTGGTTAAACGCCAAACAAATTGATTTGATGAGTCTATTTGTAATGCATCGTGCGGGATTTGAGTTAAACTATCCTGCTCCATGCTGACGTCAACTTTTATACTTTCCCCTACCAGCAATCCAACCTCAGCCGACATATCGTATCCGAGCACAAAATTCACCACTTGCTTGTCTTCGGACGATATTTTACTGCCACGCAGAAAGTGCATCGCATTCAGTCCTTCAGCGTTAAACATCGCGTACTTTAAACCTTGGCTTCCTCCTATTGCCTGATATGCGTGCATCGGCATATCGCAACTCAGCTCTTGGGCTTGTTGCGGCTCAATGATAGCTAACAGCTCCCCTTGGCTAAGAAATTGCCCTGGCTGTGCATCAATTTGGATGATCTGCCCTGAAATAGGCGCAGTATGGCTAAGTTTTTCAAGTTTATGTGTGGCCACTGATATTTGTGATTCAAGTCGATGTTTTGCCAACTGTGCAGCTTTAACCTTGTTTGCTCTGAGCATCAGTTGCTGTTCAGAAGTATGATCTCGGCTTAAATTCTGAAGCCGTTGATACTCGCTTTGTTCGAGTTGATAGGTTAACTTGGCTGTTTGTAAATCTAATTCTAGAAGCTCTTTTTGTTTAGCAAGGTAATAAGCGTCTTGCAGTGCAATGACCTCTCCCTGCTCGACATAACTACCATTGGGCTTAATCCACTTGAGCTGCGCTTCGCTGTGACTGGTAATGTGGAATTTATGAAGTGCTCGGGCATGGCACCAAAGTGGTATTGCAGCTCCCTGTTGCCAATCCTTTACCTCTGCGACCATCACCAGCTTTTCTGCATAAGCATTAAAAGAAATCAACACACTTAGTATCAATAAACTGAATAAATGTGTAAGTGGTCGTTGAGTCATGATATTCCCTCAGTCTTATCTTCCCAGCACACTTAAAATTTAACATAAAATAAACATATGAAGTAACTGAAATATTTAACAGGAATGGCATCGCTCAGATATAAAAAGATGGCGCAGCAACGCCACCTTTACTATTGATATTTATATTGAATAAATTAGGTGATCGTCGCCAAACTGTAATTCTGTTCCCAGCTGGCGAGAAAGCTGCACAAATGTTTCTAAACTCGCTAGGCTTGAACTCAACCTCGGTGTACCCAGAGTATGCCTGTGTTCCCCTTCGCCCAGATCACACGGATAAATCTTAAGACTCGTCATCTTGCCATGTTCAAATTCACAAACAGGTAAGAATGAAGTCCAATATTCACGGTGCTTTTTATACCCTTTGCTACCATTGCCATCGAGCCGATTCAGTACATCTGTCACGCGATTCTCATGTTTTAAGCCAAGTAGCTCATACATCTCCCAAGGTTGCTTGGTCACGGTCAAGTTGTGGAAAATAAAATTGCCTAATCCATAGAAGATCGGACAGCCCTGATACACTTCCATACCTCGGTTGTGGTGCGGGCCGTGGCCAAGAAAAATGTGCGCGCCTCGCTCAATGCACTGGCGAGCAAAATGCTGCAAAAACTCTGGGGGAGTGTGTGCATCGCCCAACTTCATCTGGTGAGAGTGCAAGCTCACCATAACTAGATCACTCTGACTCTTTGCCTCGTCAATTGACTGGAAGATACGCTCGACATCTTGGGCATTGAGTGTATGGATACTTTTACTTTCTGCTCCTTGCTGAAAATCATAGTCACCAAAATAAAAGACCTGATCCGGATCGTCACTAATGAGGCTGCCTTTTTGCGCCGCATAAGCCAATTCGGCGTTAATATCTGTAGATTGCGCTATCTGTTTCAACACGGCTAATGCATCGGCAGATATTTGATGTACGGTTTCCACTCTCAGAGGGTTTAAACCTGGACGCCCTGACAGATCTGGCGTTTGTTCACCGGCGCGATTATGGTCATGAAAAGTTGTCGTAGCAGCAACCATCGCCACTCGCCCCCCTAGTGTTTCAAGGTAGGTCGGCGCAGCAGCTTCTCTGAGATTATTTCCCGCACCGGCCACCTTAAATCCCCGCTCGACAAGGTGCTTTGTCGTCATCTGCAACCCTGCATGCGAATAATCCATAATGTGGTTATTGGCTAAAGACAAGGTATTAATGCCTAGCGCAGATAAATTATCTAAAGTACGGTAATGAGTTTGAGCCCATGTCCCGCCGGAGCTGGCTGCAGGAAACAGTATATTCGTCGTGTCACATAAGGTGGACTCAAAGTTACAAAACCGCACATCAGCTTGTTTAAAAAACTCAGCCAAGTGCTCAAACTCAGTGCTTTTGGGCAGATCTCTGTTGATAAAACAGTCACCAGCAGCAATGACATTAATTTTTGACATTCTCAGATCTCCCAATCCAATCCGTTCGGTTTGTCACTGTTTTGATTATGATGTACACACTTAAACAGCACGCAGAAAATAAAAAGAATAAAGTAAGCGCCTGAGGTGCAACTAACTTAAGGGCTATCGCAACCCCCAGCAGTGCCAGAGGCGTACAGATGTATGCCATAGAAACGATAAACCCCATCACCACACCAGTTGCATCCACAGGGATCATTTCTTGTAAGCGGGTTGTTAGGTGAATACTTAACGAGCTAGATATCATACCAACTAAAAATAACCCAAGCCCAACACCGACCGAATTGCTTGCAGCATACAACAATAAAAACGCGCCACACATAATGAGTATCTGCAAATCCTCAATACAAAAACCAAGAATCTTTTTGTTATATACTTTGCTAGAAATTAACACACCAAAAAATAAACCAAGACCTAAGATAAAGAATAGATAACCAATCCAATTAATTTCCATGCCTAATATATCTACCGCCAAAAATGGCATTAACGCGGGTATAGGCGCAACAAATATATTCAACATAAAAACCAATAAAATAATAGATTTAATTCCACTGTACTGTGGGTTATTTAATATTTCACCAATCCCTGAAAAAACGTCTTTCAGACTCAACTTTTTCTGCTCATTGGCTTTGTTGTCTTGCTCTAGCGAGCGCGATATCTTTGATTCACTCCAGGCTGATGCAATGAAACTAAGTCCATTCGCTAGGTACAGCGCACCAAAACTCACAACCGTAATAAAAAAGCCACCAATTGCATGACCGATAGGAGCAGAAATGCGATTTGAAAACTCATACCAAGCATGCCCATCACACAACTCATCCTTCGTAACAGTGAGTTTGATAAGCTTTAACGTGGCTGGTTTGTGTAAAGACTGGCAAACCCCAATCCCAATCGTAATTAAGATTAACGCCATCAATAACCATTGTTTGTCAAACAAGTCCGAAAATATAAACAGTGCGCCCAGTAGCACGGCCAGTACACCCGATATAAGATCGCCAAAAATAACCATCTTTCTACTTGAGCCACGATCCACCAAAGCGCCGCCAAATAACCCCATTAATGCAATCGGTAACGATGCCGCGATTAAATAAAGTGGGATCGCAGAGGTATATTCAGGGTGTGACTTCAGCCACGCCAGTGAGGCTATCAAATGTAATTGACTGCCGATAAAGCTGACCAAGCTGCCTTGCCACAACAAGAAAAAGTTTTTCTTTTTGATGATATCTGCATTCATGATGCCGCTCTTTGTTTGGTTAGGGTGATCACCAAATCATCCTCTCCAGGCAAGCCATCAAATGATGTTTGTACATTAGAAATAGACAGTTGATGCTTGTCACACATTGACTGAACAAACTGCTCATCAATGATATTGGTAGTCATCTGATAGTATTCAGACTCATGGGTTTCACTATCAATAAAGCAGAAGAATTTGGTGTAGCCAGTATCTGAATGCTTTTCAGCCCACGCAAGAATGGTTACGTTACGGCCAGAAGGAAATGTTTTTGTGGTACGGTATGTCTTTTCAAACTTGCTAATGTACTCTTCGTTCCACTTTTTAGTACTTATATGAAATACAAATTTACCGCTATCCGTTAAATTATCTCTGATTTTGGCAAAAAACTGATCATAAGAGTCAAAACTTACCATTGGCAACGAGTCATAGGGAAATAAGATGCAATCTGATACACGCAAGTTTTCACATGTTTCAAATAGGTCATATGAAATATCAATGAACTTAGTTTGCTTTGAGAGTGGCTCTAGATAACGAGCTGATGACTCACAAGGTTCAACCAGTAAAAGCTTACTCGGTTGCTGTTCAACTAAATGTTTTGTGATGAAACCTTGCCCTGCACCAATTTCAATCACCGAATCCCCTTTGCTGATCTGCCCTTTCCAGAAATCTAACTCGCCTGGCAACGGGTGTCTGGTAAGTTGGTAATACTCGTTGAGCATACTGCCCCAATCACCTTGTGCTTTTTCCTCAATCATATTTTCCTCCTTAATAAAAGATAGGGCTGAGGTGTTCAACACCTCAGGCCACTACAATAATAACAATTAGTCGATGATGATTACGCG
>NZ_AUXS01000013.1 GCF_001625565.1 Pseudoalteromonas luteoviolacea NCIMB 1944 | reverse complement strand
CCTTCACTTTGGTTTGCGTTTCTGTTTGCGTCCCGCCGTGTCAGTGGGTGCGCATTATAGGGAGATTTAAGATTGGCGCAAGCGTTTTTTTATTAAATTTAAAAAAAAACATTCAATCGCTCAAAATCCCAGCAAAACCATACCTTAAGACGCTTAAAGCTCAATAAATCAGCATAATTTTACACAACATCTATATTTTATTATTGCGATGTTTAATTAAGTCGTTAAGATAGCAACCTTTCTTTGTTAAATTAATGTGTATTCACTGTTTATTGGTAGATCGTTATGAATTCTTCAGGTCGTAAAACACTCGTTACTATTTTTATACTCGCAATTCTAGGGTATGCAGTAGTGACGTTTTTATTCGCAAATAAAATCGATTCCGCGATTTTATTTGCACTTGGTATTGTGGTAGGTGGTCTGGTAGCACTAACAATTAATAAAACAACTATTGCGCAGCCGGATAATGGCAACACAATTCCAACCAAAACGCTTTATGTAGGCAATTTGCCCTATAGAGCAAATGAACAAGCAGTCAGAGAACTTTTTGAGGAAAAAGGGCAAGTTTTCTCTGTTCGTCTATTAAAAGATAAAAATACTGGGAAAAGAAGAGGCTTTGGTTTTGTTGAAATGTCTGAAAACGATGCAAACAAAGCAATTAAAGAACTTAATGAAATGGAATTTCAACAGCGCACTTTAAAAGTCCGCGAAGCAAAGCAGAAGCAAGAAGAGTCTGAGCCTAATTCTCTAGCTTAATTAATTGCAGCTTTGAACATTGCGCGGCACCATTTGTGTGTGTCGCATACCAATGCGTCATGTCAATTTGAGATGACGCTAACTCTTCTACTCCAATAGCTGTTTGGCTACTTACTATTGATAACCTGCCTGTTTGCATTAATAGATATTCTACCCGCTTTGCTATTGCGTAACCTGAGTCCACCAATTCAACTTCATTATGCAAAAGCTCTTTCAGTGCTTCTTTAATGATTGGGAAATGAGTACAACCTAAAACTAGTCTATCGAGGCGAGGATCTACTTTTAAACGTTTCAGTTCCTCTTTCAATCGCTCATAGGGTAATTCTCTATGCCAGTAGTAAGACTCAGCAATATTTACCAATTCTGTCGAGTGGTGAATATCTACTTTACATCCTTGTGCAAAGTTTGAAATTAAATTTGCTGTGTATGCATTTTTGGAAGTCGCTGGCGTCGCAAGGAGACCAATGTGTTTATTGGTGCTACTAAGAGCAGCAGGCTTAATGGCAGGCACGACACCAACAATTGGGATTTCAGTGTGCTTTCTGGCAGTCTCTAAGGCGTAAGTGGAGGCTGTATTACACGCAATAACTATAATATCAACGTTCACGTCATTTTGGTGTATCCAAAACAACAGAGATACTAATCTATTTGTAATTGTTTCTTGTGACTGGAGTCCATAGGGCAAAAGCGCATTATCCATTACATAGCTGTAACGTGCATCAGGAAGCCTTAGCTGAAGCTCTGATAATACACTTGTCCCACCAATTCCTGAATCAAAAACTAATATATGCGGCAAACTTCAATCCCCCAAAAACGAGGATTGAAGTTTGCCATGCAATACACATAAAATAAACTGCGCCGTGTAAGCTATCTAGCTATTTTGCGTCTCAGCTTTATTATTTAACGCTCCAAAATAGGATTGTGCATAATCTAAAAACTGATTGAGTCTTTGCTGCCCTTCATTCATCCAGGCCATAATATCTGGCAATTGTGCTTGTATTCCCAAAGACTCCGCATCCGCGTTAATTCCTTCAAGCCTCTTGTCAAGTGGTGCAAACGCCTGCTCCAACTCTTTCATTGGATTGCTTTGTTGATACTGTGCAATAGCAGCTGATGTTTTACTCTGCCTTAAATCCATAGTGAAGTTTGATATTTGTTCACTGTTAAGGCTTAATCCTTGAGCAAGCTCAAACGCTTCGTCATATTCACCCGCAAAAAACGAATCACTGACGTCACGAATATCTTCCATCATCGCATTAATGGCTTCTTGTTCTTTTTCATTAAGCTCACCATTGACACTTATAGAGAAGCTCACTTCTTGAGATTGACTTTCTCCATAGGCAAAACCGACATTGTTTCCATCTCGTTCGTAACTGGCTGCGCGTGATTGGCTGTAGGCATCGCTAAATGAAATTACCACTTCATCGCCTTCAGCGGTAGTAAACGCGTACTCAGCTTTATTAGATAAACTCGCAAATTGGGCCGCGCTCACAGACAAATGCTGAGGACTTGGATCAAACAATTCTTTTTCAAATTCATCCAAGCCATTAAAGATGCCCTCTTTAGACTTTTCAATTCCCTCGGTGATGTCATCATTCAATAAACCAGATTCGGTTAATTCATCGGTCGCTTCATCAATCCCCATCTGCACCCCTTTACGGGCTTGCTCAAGCATACCTTTTAATGTGTCATCATCTTTGCCATCAGCTTTTGCTTTATTAATTGCACCTTGTACAAAGCCAAGGACATTTTTGACAATCTCTTCGAAATCAAAGAGCGGTTTTTCTTGCTCTTCTTTTTTCTCAATACCAAGCGCTTGCGCCAACTTATCATCGAGCACTTTCGCTGCGACCTGAGACTTATTACCTTGATAAACATCGGAGTTTATTGAGATATTAGGAATGGTCGGTTTAGCTTTGGCAGCATTGTGCTGCATCGCTGGGTTTAACAGCTGATTCAACTGTCCGATCTTCATGATTGCTCTCCGCTATACCCTATCAGTTAATTATCGGCCATATACGCTAAAGCTAAAGCTATTTTGTACAATAAAAGTGCAATTTTAATGGTAAGCACTGGACAAATGTTCCTCGCCACCTAAAATAGCGCCTCCTTGCAATACATAAAGGTAATCTCAGCATGGCCGTGATCAATATTGATACTTCTTTGTATAGCCAACAGCTATCAGAAAAAAAACAGCGCATCAGCACGCAATTTGCACGCTTTAACGCACCTGAATTAGAGGTTTATGACTCTGAAAAAAATCACTACAGGCAACGCTGTGAATTTCGAGTATGGCACGATGGAGAAGACTTGTATCACATAATGTTTGATCAACAAAGCAAAGAGAAAATACGCGTTGATCAATTTGATCCAGGTGCACCATTGGTCAATGAGCTTATGCAAGTGATGATGAATAAATTACGTCACAATGAAATACTGAGACGCAAGCTATTTCAAATCGACTATCTGTCAACACTCAGTGGTGAGATATTAGTTAGTTTGCTTTATCACAAAAAGCTGGATGATGACTGGCAGCAAGCGATGACCACGCTTAGAGCTGAGCTACAAGAAACTTATAAAATTGATTTTATTGGCCGCGCGCGAAAGCAAAAAGTCGTTTTTGGTGATGACTTTGTGACTGAAAGGCTCAATGTAGATGGTAAAGAGTATATTTACCAGCAAGTAGAAAACAGCTTTACACAGCCTAACGCCAAAGTGAATGAAAAAATGTTGTCATGGGCAAAATCTATCGCGGCCCCACTATCGAATGATTTGCTAGAGTTATATTGCGGTAATGGTAACTTTTCAATCGCCTTAGCTGAGCACTTCGATCGTGTTCTTGCAACTGAAATATCAAAATCATCAGTCCATTCTGCACAGTACAATATTGCAGCGAATCAAGTCGGTAATCTTGATATTATTCGCATGTCGAGTGAAGAGTTTACTGACGCAATGCAAGGCAAACGCTCCTTTTCTCGACTCAACGGAATAGATTTACAATCTTACAACTGTCAGACAATTTTAGTTGACCCACCCCGTGCAGGCATGGATGAACTAACCTGTCGCTTAGTGAGTAACTACGACAACATTATCTACATTTCTTGCAACCCAGATACACTAGAGCGAGACCTCGAGATATTAACTGAGACGCATACTATCGCGCGAATAGCTATATTTGATCAGTTCCCTTATACGCATCATGTCGAATCAGGTGTATTTTTAACTCGTAAGTAAGCCACTTGGCCCTAGAACAAAAAAACCCCGCACATGCGGGGTTTTTGTATGCTAAACGTTTTGTTATTTACTCGCCAAGTAGTTAATTAGTTTAGCGATATCATCTGGACTCGTAATGCCAGAGCTTCTACCTAATACCAACTTATATTTACCATTAACGATAAATGTAGGTACACTCGATAGAGCACCTTTATCTTGAAGTTGTTTTTGCTGCCTCGCCATTTTTGAGGCTTTAGTACGCACAGAAAAACTCTTGTACATCTTGTCAAATTTTGCGCCATCTACACCTTGAGCAACAAACACATCTTTAATGTCTGCAAGTTCATTAAACTTCCCACGCTTAGTATGAATGTGACTAAAAATTGCCGATACAATTTGTTTTTTCTGAGGTAATACCTCTGCAGTAGCCAATGCTGTAGCAATCATTTTTTGATGTTCAGGATCACGGACACCAACAAAGTCAACGTGGCTTTTTTTGAACTTAACACCAGAGTCTAACTTAGGCTTGAATTGATCTATTAGGCCTTCAAAGTTATTACATGCTGGGCAATAAAATGAAAAGTACTCCGTCACTTCTGGCTTTTTAGTGCCACGCTCAGCAATCACTTCATAGTGTTTACCTGCTTCAAAAGTCATTGCATTGGCCGCCAATGGCAGCATAAGTGCCAACAAGGCAGCTTTAATTGATTTCAACATCATATTCTCCGACAATTATTTTTCTAGTAAGTGTTTAACTAATTCGTTGAACTCGGCTTGGCTTCTTAATGAATGCGTGATAACGCGATATTTATCGTTAACAATAAAAGTAGGTACGCCTTTCAATGCGCCAGCTTCGCTAAATCTCTTTTGCTCACCTTGCATTGCTTTCTCTGCAGAGATAACAGGCATACTTGCCAATGCAGAGTCGAACTTCTCAGCTGATACGCCGTGCGCTTCTAATAATTTCTGAACATCTTTCATGCTTGCGAAACGACCATTTTGCTCATGTATGGTCTTAAAGATTTGCTCAACTACCTGAGAGTCAACACCAAACTGCTTAGCAATTATGTAGCCATAACTCAAAAATGACTGTGCTTCAGGCGGGATCCCGCCCATAAAATTTACGTGAATTTTTTCGAATGGCACAGTAATAGGCAAGCTCGCTTGTAAAGCGCGCGCTGGCCCCTCAAATTTATAACAATGTGGACAATAAAAAGAAAAGAACTCAATTACTCTAGGTGTTTTGCTCTTTTCTAAAGTCAGTGTTTCATAGTGCACACTTTCTTTGAATTCAGCAGCGAATGCAGCAAGTGGCATGCATAGCGCCAATAATGCCACTTTAATAGATTTTAACATGTACTTTCTCTCTTAAATTTTATGGATAAACTGTTAGTGCCGGCTCATCTAGCGCGGCTAATTGTTCTTTTAGTGCCAAGATCTGCTGTTCCCAATATTTGTCTGTCGCAAACCAAGAAAAGTTCCTTGGAAAGGCAGGATCATGCCAACGTTTTGCCAACCACCCCATATAATGGATCATACGCATCGCTCTTAACGGTTCAATCAGCTGTAACTGAGCCATATCTAATTCGCTAAACTCTTCATAACCACCTAGCAAAGTGTCTAGTTGCAATACTTGATTTTGGCGATCGCCATTTAACATCATCCAGAGATCTTGAATAGCGGGTCCCTGACGGCAGTCATCTAAATCTACGATCATCAATTGTTCTTGAGACCACAGAATATTGCCAGCATGGCAGTCTCCATGCAATCTGATCGTATCATTAACTACAAATTTTTCTTCCGTTTTTTTAACAACTTGCTCTAGCACTGTCGAAAAAGCCAATTGCAGCGATTGCGGCAGACATTCACTGCTTAAAATGTCTTGGCTAGCCTGTGTCAAATAACTATCGGTATTTATACTTGGACGATGGGTGAAATCATATTGTTTTGCGACACTGTGCAACCGACCAATGTAACGGCCAAGTACTTCGAGCTGATCCAAACTATCCATTTCAAATTGTCGTCCCCCCACACTAGGAAATAAAGCAAATCGATAGCCTTGATGTTCAAACAAACTTTCACCATCTCGTGTGATAGGGCTAACAACCGGTACTTCTGAATCAGCCAATTCAAATGAAAACGCATGCTCTTCTTTTATTTGCTCATCAGACCAACGGTTTGGCCTATAAAACTTAGCGACATAACGCTTCGCATCGTCGCTGCGAAACTGGTAAACACGATTTTCGTAGCTGTTCAGAGGGAGTAGCCCCGACTCAGGATAAATACCAATACTCTCTATTGCATCCAGAATTAAATCTGGCGTGAGATTTTGATAACTAAAGTCACTCATTGCTGCTGTCCATTTATAAAGTAAAAAGTTCTGGTATTGGCAAATAAAGCCTGTGGGTCACAGCGCACTAGGATAAAGCGAAGTATGATAGGAAGCAAAATATATTATGGCTTCAGGGTCACACTAAGTATGGAACCCTGAAGCCAATGGTTCAACGGCCTTTAAAAAAGTTTGTTGGTTGAGATATTTGAGACTGAGAGAGTCCATCGCTTGACAGCACAAAATGAAACTCTGTTACCGGTTTATTTAAGTCGAAGGGGTCCATTACAACTGATACAGGCACATCTAAAGTAGAGCCAGCTGCAACCGTGACCGCTTGCTTACCTAGTAATTCGAAATGAGACAACCCTCTTACAGAGATCGAAAACGTTTGCGAAGTTTGTGCTTTGTTGATCAATTTAAGTGTGTAGGTGTTTTCAACCATGCCGTCAAAGTTAACCCTGTATAGCTGATTTCTATCCCGAATAATATCCAATTCAAAAGTTTTTCGCATCGCGATATTCATTGCAAGCGCACCTGTCAACACCAGTAAAATCAGTACATAGCCAATGAGTTTTGTGCGCACGGGCTTAGTCACTTTTTTTGCATGTTCCAAGTTACGCTCTGTGGTATATGAGATGAGACCTTTGGCATAATTCATCTTGTCCATTACACCATCACAGGCATCGATACAGGCGCCACAGTTAATACACTCATACTGCAGGCCATTTCGTATATCTATGCCGGTGGGACAGACCTGAACACAGAGCTTGCAGTCTATACAGTCACCTAGACCAAGCTCTTTCGGATCTTGTTTCCGACCTCTCGGTCCGCGCCCTTCACCACGCTTATTGTCATAACTGACCGTAAAGGTGTCTTTATCAAACATCGCCGATTGAAAACGCGAATAAGGGCAAATATGTAAACACATGATCTCCCTCATCCACCCCGCATTACCATATGTACAAACTGCAAATACGACCACACTCAAAGTGGCATAGCCACTTGCAGAAAGCATCATTAAGTCCGGTAACAAGGTTCTGATCGGCGTAAAATAGCCAACAAACGTGACGGCCGTATATAGTGAAAAAGCCCCCCAGAAAAAATGTTTAGCACCTTTCCTAAGAAACTTATCGAAATCCATTGGCCGTTGATCTAATTTTTTACGCTGGTTTGCTGAACCCTCACATTTTTCTTCAAACCAGATAAAAATAAAAGTCCAAACCGTTTGCGGGCAAGTATAACCACACCACACACGACCATAAAAAGTCGTTACTAAAAATAAGGCAAACGCCGCTATCATCAAAATGAATGCCAGAATGGTCAAATCTTGTGGCCATAGTGTCAAACCAAAAATATTGAACTTCTGTTCCAATAGGTCAAACAACACCGCTTGCTGTCCATTAAAATTGATCCAAGGAAGAAGCATAAAGGCCAACATCCCTAAAAAGCCGATTCTCTGACGCAATAGTTGATGCATCCCCTTAACAGCTCGGACATAAATTCGATTGCGAGGGTTAAATCGATCAGGTTGAAGGTTTTCTGGCGTTTGGACCTCAACGGGAATATTTTTAATTTTGATCTTATTGTCCATACAAGCTCCTTAAGCGCCTTGGACAGGTTACTTGCTACAGTGACCTTACTTTTACTAAGGATATTATATGCAACAGCTCGCTTTTCGCGTAGCCATAAATCGCACGACGGTGACAAAAACTACGAATAATTCCTGAGTAATTCGCTTGCTTTTGATTCTTGCATTTTATTACACTGTGACTTTGATTGAGTCGAATAGATCAAATTAGCGAGCTTTATGAAAAAATATCTGTTACTTGTACTGATTGTATTAGCACTATTCACCATTGATCACCCTTTGATCAAAGAGCCCAGAGATAAATTGCTAAAGCAAGGTGTAGACACCCTTGGAGAGACCAGTGAAACACAATATAGTCTTGCCGCTAAGCAAGCTAGGCAACATATTGCCAACGAGATTGAATTAACTGAATCTGAAAAAGAATATTTGCTGACAGCACTCGCTACAAACGAAAAAGTAAAAGTCTTTCACGTACGTTATTGTCAAGAGCACGAGCTGAACTTGTACTTTTACGGGCCTAAATTAAAAACAATTTGTGACGCAGCTGCAAAGGCTATAAACAAAGCGGAATTCTAATGATAGACATAGCACAATTTAATAAACTAAGAGCACGCTCTTTTAATGAACAGCGCGCCTTGCTCAAAAAATTATCGAAAGGGCAAACTGTATTGTGCCAGACATGTGGTAACGCGATAAGTTTAAATATTGCGGTTAAAGAGGGTGAAAAAGCTGTCGCACAATGCGCCAAAGGTTGCACACATATCGAACTAGATGTAGCTTAAGCATACCAGCTTAAGCTACAGCACTTTATTTTACTCATCGTATAAGCCGCTATTCACAGCAACTTGTTCTATTAGCTCAGCGTAAGCGGGCGCAATTTCAGCCGCGAGTTGATATTGTTGCTCCACAAATGCATTGATGTCAGCTTCTATCGATTGACAGTAAGCTTCTATTTGATCATGTCCTAGACTAAAAAAGCCTAACAGCTCAGTACTGGTTACCAACGCCTGTTGCAACTCCTCTGAGAGCTGCTCACATTGACTCAACTTATTCAAATACCCTTGGCAGCCATGCAAAAAACCTACGCTCCATTGTTGTTTATCCTGCCACGAGGACGACAACGTGAATGGCAGCGAAAAGCCCTGCGTAAATACCTGCTCACTAATTTGATGGTGCAGAGCTAATAATGCAAATACCACTTCTTCGGAAATATGTTCATCCGCAGCGGTTGCTTCACTCAACCACATTTCAGGTTCCACACCGTCAGGACTACAAACGATGGCAAACAAAAAACCCTCGAGTGCATGTAAGTTAAGTGCCTCTGGACGCTGCTCCAAATATTGAGTGAGCAACGTTTCGTGTGCAGGCAAGTAATTAAAATCCATCATCGGTTACATACTCACCGGATATCGGCCTTCAGCATCCGGACGACCTAAATACTTAACCGCTTCGTGAACTTCTTTAGGCAGTGATGCATCTGGTTTTACGTTTCCTGCAACTTTAAATTGCATATTCTCAGCAAGCGTTGCATCTGCGCGTAGGCCTAGCAGGTTTTCTGGCTCAACAACAATCGCTATATCGCCCGATTTACAGCTTAATAAACCGCTTAAATCTCCAATGCTAAACCAACCTGACATACCTTTAACTTGAATCTCAGGGCTACTGATATCGCCTTTTAGATTTTCGCAATAAGGCTGGCCACTATTAAATTCTTCAAGCTTTAATATGATGCGACCTTTGGCGTCAACGGGTAAAGGCAGATTAACTTGATGCATTGCCTGCTCGACGCTAAACCTTAGAGTTGTTTGACTCAACTCTAAATCATTGCCAAAAAGTGACACTCCAAATGTACTGCGACCAGATATTTCAGACGCTTGGCGCGGGTTGCCAAAGTTTAATTTCCCCTGAAGCTGGCCCGATAATAAGCCCCAGCCGTTGAGCTGCCACTTCACATCGTTAAACTGTAAATTCTGATATCTAACACCGCTGATTTGCCCCTGCCAAAGGGTACCTGTCACCGCCCCTAAACGTACATTATTTGGGATATGTGATTGCACTAATTGTAAGGCTACGGGTGCCGGAATACTTATGACCGTAAAAACAATAAACGCGAATAAGAAAGCCAATACTACACTAACTGCATTTTTCATATTTAATTCTCTAACACCAAACGACTAACACGTACATAGCCTTGTTGTGGCTCCTCACCTAAATCAAGATTGGCTACCTTTACACCGTATTGGTTCGTAAGTACATCCAGCCAGCTGACCAATTTGTTAAACTCAACATTGTCGATATTAATTCTTAGCGTATTGTCTCTCGGCTGCATTTTGCTTATCTGAATACCATGTCTGCCTCGAGTGCGGTTCACTAGCTGAGTTAAATTCTGATTACTTGATGTGGCACGGTTCGCACCACTGGCTTTTAGTTGTGCAACACTTTTTGAAACCCATGCATGAAAGTTTTGCTGCTTTTGCAAATCGGCTTGTGCTTTTTCGACTCCTGCATTAAGTGGCTTTATCACGCCCATCACCAGTACAAAAATAACAAACACCACACCCGCTACAATGAGTAACTTTTGCTCCTGCTCTTTAAGCGATTGCCAATAATTAATCACTTGCTGCTTCATGCTGCACCTCTAATTCTTATTTCACCAATGACATAATCGCCGTCATTGTTCAGAGCACCTTGTTGTACTTCAATGCCTCTTTGCTCGAGAATAGATTTCACTTGGCTGAATATCTGAAACCCTTTGGCTTTTGCTCGGATCCTAAGCTCATTGCGTTTACGATCGTAACGGAAAGTCTCTGGACTAAAATCATCTACTTGCGAATAAATCGATACAAAGTGATTAGTCAACTCTAAAAAGCCGCCTTGCTCGCCACCACTGAGCGCATCGAGCTCATCTTGAATTTGCTTACGCAACAGGTGAGGCCTAACCACTTTATTTGGAAACGCTTGCTTGTACACGCTCATGGCTTGGGTTTTATACATGTCAGCTTCGCTTTGCAGCATAAACAATTGTGCAGATTTAACTGACACAAATGCCAACAAAGCAACACTTGCCGCAATCAAACCAGATCTCCAATCACGCCACCATTGAGGCTGCTTTTTCTTCGCTGCAAATGGACCTTGGCGCAAGTTTATTGGCAGCGCATTTAAGCCCTGTGCACAAATTGCCAAAGGCAAGTCATATTCAGCTTCTTTGGCGCATAGACTCTTGGTCGTCGCTAAACTATCAGCGGGACTATAATGCACAACCTCCGACTCGGGCGAGAGCATTAAATAGTCATTCACCCAATCAAGTTCTACTGCACCGATATGCCAATGGGCACCTTTAAACAACCACTGATGCTGTAATTGAATGGCGCTTAATGTTCCCTCTTCTGGTGTGGGTAACAATAGCGCATCTGGGACTATCACAGTTGGTTCAATATCAAAATCACCAAATACAGACATCCAGCTTTGCAACCACTCTAAATCACACAATGCGATATTGATATAGTGCTGCTCTTCAACTGTGGTCGGTTCACCCAGTGCGATGAATACCTCATCGATGTCACTGGCTACGTGCTCTTCAAGCATAAAGGGTAGTGCCCTTTCCAACTTGCGATTCCACTTTGTTGGTAAGGCAACTTGTTTAAGTTGCACGCTTGATGCTGGTAGCAACAATGCTACGCTGCGACCCGACGCTTTTTCCGTTAACTCTCCAAGTAACCCACTGTGTTCTAACTCACCACTGGCAATGATCTGTGAATCTGAATCAGACCATATTAACCAACTGACAGGTTCCTGCTGTGACTGGCCGACACGGACCAATAATTTTTCTGTCACTGAACGCCTCCAAACTTGCGTGCTAATACAGTTGCTCGACCATCTTTTATTTCGAGTATTGAGGTCATTTTAAACAACCGCTCATCAAATGATGCCTTGGCACGCAACTTAAAATAATTGCTTGTTATTGTGAAAATTTTCTCAGCTTTTTTAGTATCCTGAGCACCTTGATTTTTTGCTTCGGTAAAGAAGTCTTGCAAGTTATCAAATCCTTCTTCCGGGCGCGCGGCAATCACAGCCTCAGCCCCTGATAAGCTCAGCCCATCAAATAATGCACTTAATAATAATGCTTGCTCAGGCAATACAGTGTTCACGTTGATGGCTAAATCTGTACTGCCAGGGATAACACACACATAAGGCAACAGTTTTTCCATTACCAATGGATTGAAGCCTTTAATTACTCTTAACTCGCTTTCTGACGCCATTAAATTATTGGCTGTCATGTAGGGCATTTGGCGAGACATATACTCATCTTCTTCAGCACCTGAGCGATACGTAATACTGTCTTCATCTAACCAGTCATAGACACTGTCAGCCATTGCCTCTTCACTTTCTTGCGCTGGCAAATCTTCAATATTTTTCAAAAGCTCTAAAAGGGCTTTGTGAGCTGGGTTGGTATCAGTGCTCTTGGCATTTTGCTCTTTTGGTGCTCTGAGCGCATTTAAGTTTAAACACGCTTGTAAATCAGTTACTTTTCCACTCAATGTACCATGGTCTACTGGGTAGGGGACTTCGTCAATTGCCCACGGCTGACCTAAATGGACTTTATCAGGATCATCTTTGCGGCTTTCTAAAAGCACTTTTTTTACCAATTCCTCTGTGCCGTAGCTATACCATTTAGCTTGCTGATGAGTTTGAATATTCGCGGCCTTTTGCACTTGCACCATCAAAGAAGACGACATTTCAGCTGCGAGACTCGCAGCCAGTGCAACAATAAACAATACAATGATCAGTGCAGCACCTTGCTGTTTTCTCATGGCCTGCCTCCTCGCTGGTTATTATTACCGCCGGCATTATTATCTCGATTTTGGTTATCATCGAGACCATTGGAGATATTGTTGCCATTGCCCCGTGCCGCTTTTGCTTGTGTAACTTTGCCATCTCCCGGGGTTAGAAATATACGTCGTAAGGGCTCTGAATCCTGTCTTTGAATAGTAACGGCAACTGCTAGCGGCAGTGCCTTTAACTGCCAATTATCCTGCCATTTATGTTTGTCGTCTAAAAACTCAAACTTAAGTTCTTCAACGTCTTCTAATAGCACCTGAGCGCGCGGCTCAGCGCCGTCTAATTCGTCAATGTATACGCGATAAATTCGTTCAAGGTTATCATCTTTTACCCGATAGCCCACGGCCTGCAATTCAGAGCGCGGTAATAAACTCACTGGGTTAGTCCAACCATCACGTACAAATGCAATTCCATCATATTGGCTTTCCAATGAATAACGGCCATGGACAACGTAAGTAGGGCTAAAATCCCCCGCTTCGTTACGTACTTCCCGTTTGGTCATTTGATTGAAGTCTTGATCCATCAAGCGAAAGGTGGTTTGCAACCCTTCGAGCTCGGCAATCGTTTCATCCGATGCTTCTTTGGCCATGATAGAAGTATCTAAGATCTGGTGAGACGCGATCACTATAAATGTCAGAATAAATAGGGCAACCAACACTTCAATCAGTGTAAAACCAGTTTGTGTGCGCTTAATTGACAACATCACTTTTTGCCCTTATGCATAAAAGTGGTTAAATCATAGACTGAGTTTTCTCGCCTCTCGTCTTCAAACACTTCTATTGTCAATTTAACAAACTCAGCATCTGCGGTTTTTTCGACTTTTTGGCTCCAATACCAAGTATGCCCGGCAAACTCTTCATCGCCATTGTCTGAGTTTTTGCCACTCCATTTGCCACCACTGGCTTTTGCTCGCGCCATTACCATTTGGTTTTCAGCAACCCAAGCCGCATAGGTTTGCTGCTCGATGGTGCTCATATGATTAATGTGAGCGCCTGTTGCTTCTAATGCTGCAATACCGGCAACTGCGCAGATCCCCATCGCGACCATCACCTCCAGCAAAGTGAACCCCGACTGCTTTGACTTAATCATGTTCAGGCTCCCGTCGCAATTTTACCGGTGCCATAAACTCACCTTCAACGTAATAAACTGGCTCAGGCTCCTGCGCCAGTTCAAGGGTGACTTGAAACGCGCTCACTTCTCCAGACGATAAAATCAGCACTTGCGGGATTTTTTTCTTTTGAAGTTCCAACAAATTATCATCTTCACCGGAGCCCATAATTTCCTGCCAGTCGGATTGTTCTAGCAAATTATCCTGCGCCCAAGATAAATCCTCTAACACCAACTCAACCTTGTATTCTTCGCCATACTCTATGGGCTTGTAAAGCTCTTCGGCTTCGAAAGTAGTCCATTGCTCACCGTCGAAGACCAAGAACTCTAGCGTCCTCTTGTCCAAGTGAAGACCCAACTCAACTTGATTCAAAACGGCAAACTCCGATGCCATATTCACTATGCCATGCAGTTTTAGGGCTTCTTTCTCCAGAAGGTCCTCGTCACTTTCACCCACAGTGAAAGTCACAAGCTGAATTGAAATACCGATTATCAAGAGAACCACCAAGATCTCAAGTAGACTAAATCCACGAGATCTTGTTGGTAATTGAGTTGAGTTATTCACAGGCTGAGACATTAGCGGTCTTCTTCATCTCTCCAGTTACCGATATCATCTTCGGTACCTACTTCACCATCTGGACCCATTGAGAAAATATCGATTTTACCGATCTCACCTGGACTCACTAGCTGGTAAGGGTTGTCCCATGGATCTAGTGGAAGTTCATCTAAAAAGCCACCGTCAGGAAAACGCTTTGGTACTGGATCAATGGTCGTTTTCTCAACCAGTGCTTCTAAGCCCTGCTCAGTTGTTGGATAGCGCTTATTTTGTAGCTTGTAGATTTTCATCGCACTTTCAATTTGCGTGATATCAAGATTCGCTTTATCAATTGCAGCTTCCTCTTGGCTACCCATGATATTTGGTGCCACAATTGACATGATCATACCGATAATAACCAGTACGACCATTACTTCTAGTAATGAAAAACCTGACTGTTTCTTCACAATTTATACCTCTATGCTGTTGCATTGGCTACACGACGTGTGTAGTCCAGTGTGTTTATCTTTAAATATGTTGACTACAAACCAATTGCTTTGTTCATTGCCATAATAGGTTGGAGTATTGCCATGACGATAAAGAGTACAATTAATGCCATACTGGCAATCATCGCCGGCTCAAGTAATTTGAGTGAAACACTCACCATACTTTCAAACTCCCTGTCTTGGTTATTGGCAGCACGTTCTAACATTTGCTCCAACTCTCCAGACTTTTCACCACTGGCAATCATATGTAGCATCATTGGCGGAAATAGCTTTGTTTGATGCAGAGCTGCTTTGAGGCTCGCACCTTCACTTACGTGGGTTGCAGCTTCAGCAACTGCGGCTTTAATTTTTTGATTTTCAAGTACTTGCCCGGATATTTTCATACCTTCAAGCAAGGGCACTGCACTCGATGACAAAATACTTAATGTTCTTGCAAAGCGCGCAGTATTGATACCTCTGCTAATCTTACCAATGCCCGGTAATTGCAATAACTTAGTATCATACCAAAAGCGTGCTTTAGGGCGCTTTAACGTTTGCTGAACAGCAACGATCAATCCAATCAATGCCAGGGTCGCTTGCATCCAGTAGTCCTGAACAAAGTTACTCGCAGCCAGTACCCATTCAGTCGTCCAAGGCAGCACTTGGTTCGATTTTTCAAATGATTTAAGAATTTCTGGTACCACGGTACCAAGCAAAACCGAAACTATGGCAATGGCAAAAATAACCAGAATCGTCGGATATACCATTGCTTGAGTAATTTGGCTGCGCATATGCTGGCGCTGCTCAGTGTAATCAGCGAGGCGATTTAGTACTTCATCAAGGTGACCTGACTTTTCACCCGCAGCAACCATTGAGCGATACAAGTTATCAAATACGTGTGGAAAATCAGACATCCCATCTGCTAGCGTATAACCTTCAACAACTTTTGAGCGCACAGCCATGAGCATGCGTTTTAAACGCGGTTTTTCACACTGCTCGGCAACTGCCATTACAGCGGCTTCAACAGGCAAAGAAGATTGGATCAAGGTGGCAAGTTGTCGCGTAATAAGTGCGATGTCGCTCACCGAAGGCTTGTACCCTCTCGATAGCGTAAAGCCACCCGTAGCTTGCGACTTCTCTTTTTCAGCTGCGGGCTCTACTTCTAAAGGCATCATTGCCTTTTCGCGCAGCATTTGCCTGACCTGCTTGGCTGTATCGGCTTCTAAAATGCCTTTTTTTTCCTTGCCTTTTGCATCCAAGGCACGATATTCAAACGCCGCCATTACCCTTCCTCACGCGTCACTCGCATTACTTCTTCTAGCGTGGTTTGCCCTGCCAGAACTCGTGAACAACCATCTTGACGAATGCTTGGGCTGTTTTTACGAATATACTTTTCTACGGCCTGCTCACCTTTACCATTGTGAATAAGCTCGCGAATATGCTCATCAACAACCAGTAACTCGTGGATACCTGTTCGGCCTTTGTAGCCGTTAAAGTTACACTCTTCACAGCCAACTGCACGATAAATGGTAGTTTGAGAATCTTTGTCTATGCCCAACAACTCACATTCACGCTCATCAGCAAAGTGTGGCTCTTTACAACTTGAGCAAAGCGTACGCACAAGTCGTTGCGATAATACACCTAGCAAAGATGAAGATAGTAGGAATGGTTCAACCCCCATATCTTCCATACGTGTAATCGCACCTGATGCGGTATTAGTGTGCAGCGTCGACATCACTAAGTGACCTGTTAATGACGCTTGCACAGCGATTTGACCTGTTTCTAAGTCACGGATCTCACCGACCATAACCACATCAGGATCCTGACGTAGAATCGCTCGTAATCCGCGCGCAAATGTCATGTCCACTTTCGGGTTAACTTGCGTCTGACCAATCCCAGGGATTTCATATTCAATGGGATCTTCAACGGTCAAAATATTTCGATCTTTGGAGTTTATTTGCGTCATGCCCGCATACAAAGTGGTACTTTTACCAGAGCCCGTTGGGCCTGTTACCAAAATGATACCGTGTGGCTTAGCAATAATTTCAGAGAACAATTCACGATTGCGCTCCGTCATCCCCAAATCTTCGAGGTTAAGTCGCGCGTTATTTTTATCGAGTAGACGTAACACCACACGCTCACCAAAACTAGATGGCATAGTTGATACACGCACATCAACGGCACGCCCAGCAATTCTCAAGCTGATCCGGCCATCTTGCGGTACACGTTTTTCAGCGATATCTAGTTTCGCCATAACCTTAATACGAGAGACTAAAAGCGAGGATAGTTTACGGTTTGGCTTGAGTACTTCTTTGAGTACACCGTCAACCCTGAAGCGGATAACCAGATCTGCTTCAAAGGTCTCAATGTGAATATCCGACGCCCCTTCTTTGATTGCTTCACTAAGCATGGCGTTGATCAACTTAATGATCGGCGCATCATCGTCCGCCGCTAACAGATCCTCTGTTTGTGGCATCTCTTCAGCAAGTGAGAATAAATCGACTTCATTCCCAATGTCTTCCATCATTTGCTGAGTTTCAGAGCTGTCTCGCTGGTAAGACGCTTCAAGCAATAGTTCAAACTTTTCTTCGTCGATAACTTCAATGGTAAAGCCGCCACCGGCGACTCGACGCACTTCCAATAGGGCCTCAAGCGAAACATCACCTTTGTGAAATACCTTCAAGCCCTTGGGGTCGTCACTGAGCAATACACCTTCTCGGCGAGCGAAAGAGAAAGGCAAACGCAATTGAACTTGCTGTTCCTCTAATGTAGCCTCGTCAGTCACTGCCGCAGACTCTGCTTCAATAGGTGCCTCAACAACACTCATACTTGCTTCAGTCATCGTTCTTCTCGTTTTGCTGATCTAAGTATTGTTCATATGTCGGTGGCAACACCATCGCATCATTCCACTCTGGCAGTACTGGTGCATCTTCAAGCGGCATCAATTGAATGCCATCATCTTGCTTTTTGATCTGCTCGTTGCGAATAAACTTATATTTAGCATGGCTTAACTCATTCATGCTGCGGCTATCGCGAACAATAGTTGGGCGAATAAATACCAATAGATTACGTTTACGCTTGCTCGTATTAGTCGACTTAAACAAGTGACCTAAGATAGGAATATCGCCAAGTAGTGGTACTTTAGACACACTTTCTTGGACATCTTCATCAATTAGGCCGCCAAGAATAACCATGCCACCATCATCAGCAATAACCGTGGTATTAATCGCACGCTTGTTCACTGAAATATCGACTGACGTTGCACCACTGACGCTTGATACTTCTTGCTCAATCGTTAATTGTACCGCTGTACCATCATTAATTTGTGGTGTGACTTTTAACTTGATACCAACTTCTTGACGGTCAACTGTTTGGAATGGATTGGAGTTATTATCACCAGCCGCTGAACCAGTAATAATCGGAACCTCTTGACCCACAATCATAGATGCTTCTTCATTGTCCATGGTGGTCACAGACGGCGTTGCTAGAATATTCGAGTTGGTATCTGTCGACACAGCCTGGATAATTGCACCCCAGTCATTTTTAACCACACCTGCGGCTAGACCGTTTACACCACCTAGCAACTGACCTAATGCATTTAAATCACCTTCAACGGTTTCTTCAAAGTCATTTAGCTGCGCATCATCACCGGTAACGGTTCTTTTAATCGTTTTGTCACGGGCTTGCTCTGCTGCTACAGCCAGTGCGCCAACAGGTACCGTTGTACCATTGTTGAATTGCAGCATACCACCTTGCTCTGTGATCCACTGTAAGCCAAAGTTGATACCATCACCTTCAAGCACTTCAACGACAATTGCTTCAACCAAAACTTGTGCACGGCGTACATCTAGTTTTTCGATGACGTTTGCCAGAGAACGCATGGTATCCGGCTGAGCGGTAATAACTAGCGAGTTTGAGTCATCATGCGCTTCAATACTGGTTTCATTTCGATTACTGCTACGAGAGCGGTTAGATTTACCGCCACCTTGCGCTTCTTCTTGTAGTGTTTTACTAACACCTTGCAACACTTTTACAAGGTCTTCAGCTTTGGCATAGTCAAGATAAAATACCTGTGTATTACCATGATTCTCAAGCTCATCATCAAGGCGCTTAATTAACTCTATTGCTTTGGTACGTGCTTGGCTTTCACCACTGACAACCACGCTATTGGTTCGGCCATCAGCAACGATTTTTGGTATTAGGAATTCAGGAACACGGCCTTTACCCGTGTCCTTATAGATTTTTTCTACAACTTGAACCACATCATCAGCGGTAGCGTGCTTTAATCTAACAATATCTACCCGCTGATCACCCGCTTGGTCGACCGACTTGATAATATTAACCAATCGATTTACCGATGCAGCATGACCTGTCAACATCATTACGTTTGCAGAGTTAAAGTTGGTGACATGACCACCATCTTTTTGGTCACTAAATTGGCGAATAAGCGGACCAAGCTCTTGTACCGATACATTTTTCACTTCGACGACGCGAGTGATCATCACATCTCCATCGCCTTCGCTGCTATCGTTTACCAGAGGTACGTTGGACTTTTTAGCATCAGAGCTTCGTACAACCTTCATAATGCCGTTTGGCATTTCTACCACTGAATAGCCATATACTTCTAGTACACTTAAGAAAAACTGGTAATACAATTCTTCGTCCATCAGTTCAAAACTGCGCACATTGATATTACCGCGCACGTTTGGATCTATGATGATGGTTTTATTAAGCGTTTTACCAACAATGAGAATAAACTCATTGATATCAGTCCCTTTAAAGTTGGCCGCATACTCAACCGCAGACACTGACAATGACAATCCAGCCGCAAACAACAGAGCTGCATATTTAGCTAACCCTTTTCTGATTCTTGTGAGGTGTAGCTTTCTACCCATTATTCTTTAACTCCAAAATTAGTGTCTTTTACAGGCTGAATTGCACATCTAAAGTGCGGCCATCGCGTTCGATAGTTATGTTGGCATCCGTACTCTCTCTGAGCTCGTTCATTGCCGACATAGCCTGTTTCATATCCGTGAGTTGATAACCATTTATCGCAATGGCCAGATCGTTATTTTTGAGACCCATCTTCGCGAAAAGCTGAGGATCTTTACCAGGGCGCAAGCGATAACCAACAAGTTGACCATTGCGACGCTCTGGCGAAATTCTTATGTAATCAAATAGTTTACCTGGCTCGTTTAAAAGCTCTTGGCGACGTTGGGCAAGCTCTGAACGTGTTTCATCACTGATACGACGCTTTGCGGGTTCTGAATTACGCTTAGCTGTTGTAGGCATAGCTACTGTCTGCGTAAAATCCAAGCCATCCAACATGAGTGTTTCAAATCGGCCGCTGACGTCTAAAATAACGCGATCAGGTAACACCTGAGCTAGTTTAGCTCGAGTGCCTTTCACCACATCTTGCACTAAATAAGTTTCCTGTCGGCCTTGAGATTCAATAATTGCAAGTCCTGCACTGTCATTTTTACTAATCGCAACAATCCCCGTTAACTTCACATTTAAGCGAGTTTCAGGTGCATTTGAGATGACAGGTTTTGGCTTTTCAGCTTCTTTCGGCTTCTCATTGGCTTTGCCAAAAATGTTTTGCGCAAGAATGGTTGCACTACTTACAGCTTGAGCGCTGCTTTGAGCTTGATGAGGCGCAATATCTAACGGCGCACTATCAGGTTTGGGAAAAAGTAACCAGAATAGCTGAGAGAGTAAAAATGCAATATATACAACAGCTAAGAACACCACTGCACGACTAAGCTTAGCGTGGGGCAAGCCTTGTAATATTTTCTGTAACTGTTGTATTTGTAATTCCATATAAAATTCTTTAATGAGACTGTTCTTATTCTATTAAGCGCCTCAGTGTACCGTTTAGATTTCGATTCAACAAGCGCCCAAATGTGAAACTTTAAATTAAATCGGTACAAGATATGACACGAGTAACATGAACACAGTATTAACCATTTGTTCATCTACTCTTCATATGCCATTCCTTGACCTATCGGGCGGTATGCTTTTTTTGACGGTTAAAATATGATAAATTTCACCATCGAGCAAGACGCCAACGTAGTTAAAGAATTGTGACAAAAGTCAATCCAGAAAACAACCAAGATGATACAAAAGTCAGATTGGACAAATGGCTTTGGGCTGCGCGCTTTTATAAAACGCGTACAACAGCCCGTGAAATGATCCAAGGTGGCAAAGTCAGATATAATGGCCAGAGATGCAAACCAAGCCGTCATGTCGATGTCGGGGCCACCATCGAACTCGCTCAGGGTCACGATGAAAAACACATCACCGTTTTAAAGTTAATGGACAAACGCCAAGCCGCTCCAATAGCCCAAACTCTTTACGAAGAGTCGGCGGAAAGCATTGAAAAGCGGGCTCAAAATGCCATTGCTAGAAAAAACAATAGTTTCTTCGCACCGCGTCCGGAGCACAAGCCAGATAAAAAGCAGCGCCGTGAGCTGCTTAAGTTAAAATCAAATTAGGGTCTCATAGATGAAACAAGATTTACTTCATCGCTATATTTTTGACGATCTCGACGTACGAGGTGAATTAGTCCAGGTCGAGCATACACTGAAGGATATTGTTGCTGGTCACAACTACCCAGTAGAAGTTCAAACTTTGTTAGGTGAGCTATTAGTCGCCTCAAGTTTACTGACTGCAACACTTAAATTTGAAGGGGATATTGCAGTACAACTTCAAGGGGACGGCCCAGTGAAGTACGCTGTTATCAATGGTAACCACCAACAAAATATGCGTGGAATCGCACGAGTTGAAGGTGAAATCACCGGTTCAGGTATTAGCGATCTGATCGGCAAGGGTCATATGATCATTACTATTTCTCCCGAAAAAGGCGAGAGATACCAAGGCGTAGTTCCTCTTACCTCAGATTCCCTAGCAAAATGTCTTGAAGATTATTTTGTTCAATCTGAACAATTAAAGACGCGATTATGGTTTGCAACTCAAATTGACCAAGACTCAGTAAAAGCAGCAGGTCTATTTTTGCAAGTTCTGCCTGTCAACAAAGAAAAGTCTCAAAGTGACTTCGAGCACCTCGAGGCATTAAGTGACACAATTAAGGAAGCTGAATTATTAACGTTAGACGCACAAACTGTGTTGACACGCTTATATCATGAAGACAATCCTCAATTATTCGAGCCACAAGAAGTCAACTTTGTTTGTGGCTGCAGTCGAGAAAAAACCATTAGTGCTTTAGTTAATGTAGGGCAACAAGCACTTTTGGAAGATGTAGAGCAACATGGTGAAGTTAAACTCAGCTGTCACTATTGCTTAACTGATTACCGTTTTAGCGAACAGGACATCAAATCTATTTTTAATTAAATAAGGTACATCCTGTGCATTCGAATTAAAGCCGCCATTTTGGCGGCTTTTTGTTTGCAAAAAAATGATACCGGTGTCATAAAGATGGCTAATTTTATGACACCGGTATCATTGAAATTATTCAGTTTTTTTGTCAAAAAATTGCAATTTCTGCCCCCTTTAGGGCTCGAATATCTCAAATGCTTCTGTTAGTATGAATTCAAGCTTTAGGTACTTAATAACCAGAGCTATCCCGTTCAATTCTCACATTTAGGTATAAACATGACTTCAAGCGCTACTCGTTTTGTCGATTTAACTGCAGCTGAACTTGTCGAACACGCTATCTCGCGTGGTGAAGGGACTTTAGCAGCGAATGGAGCTTTTGTAGCAAAAACAGGCCGCCGTACAGGTCGCTCTCCAAACGATCGCTTTATCGTTCAAGAGCCAAGCACTGAAAATGACATCCAATGGGGTAACGTAAACCGTCCATTCGATGCCGAAAAATTTGATGCTCTTTGGGCTCGTGTAGAAGCACACGTACACAGCAATGACCACTTTGTCTCTCACTTAGAAGTTGGTTCAGATCCTGAGCACTATTTACCAGTAGTCGTTACTACTGAAACTGCTTGGCATCACATTTTTGCTAAAAACATGTTTATTGAACCTAGCAAATACAATGCAGCTGATTTACCCCAATGGCAGGTAATGAATGTTCCTTCATTTGTATGTGACCCTGAGCGTGATGGCACAAACAGTGACGGTACAGTTATTATCAACTTTGCAGAGCGCAAAGTGCTAATCGCAGGTATGCATTACGCCGGTGAAATGAAAAAGTCGATGTTCTCTGTTCAGAACTTCTTGTTACCAGCAAAAGGTGTTTTACCTATGCACTGTAGTGCAAACGTTGGTGAGCAAGGCGACACTACATTGTTCTTTGGGTTATCAGGTACTGGTAAAACAACCCTTTCAGCAGACCCTAAACGCTTCCTTATCGGTGATGATGAGCATGGCTGGGCACCTGGCAGTGTATTTAACATCGAAGGCGGTTGTTACGCAAAATGTATCGACTTATCTCAAAAAAATGAGCCTGTAATTTGGAACGCAATCAAGTTTGGTACAATTTTAGAAAACGTTGTACTTGATGAAAATCGCGTACCTGACTTTGCAGATACAAGCCTTACACAGAACACACGTGCAGCTTACCCATTAGAGCACGTTGAGAAACGTAAAGTTGAAAACCGTGCAGGCGAGCCTCGCGCAGTTGTTTTCCTAACTTGTGACGTAAGTGGTGTACTACCTCCGGTATCTATCCTATCTGAGGAAGCGGCAGCTTATCACTTCCTAAGTGGTTACACTGCAAAAGTTGGTTCAACAGAAATTGGCTCAACATCTGATATCGAGTCTACGTTCTCTACATGTTTTGGCGCGCCATTCTTCCCACGTCCAGCAGGTGTTTATGCTGAGCTTCTGATGAAGCGTGTTCGTGAATTTGGTGCAAAAGTATACCTAGTAAATACTGGTTGGACTGGTGGTCCTTACGGTGTAGGTAAGCGTTTTGATATCCCAACGACTCGTGCAGTTATCGACGCAATCGTTAATGACACGCTAGAAGGCGTTGAAACGCAACATATCGAAGCACTTAACCTAGATATTCCTGTTGCTGTTGAAGGTGTAGATGAAAAACTACTTAACCCTGTCAATACATGGGAAGATAAAGACAAGTATGCGGAGTACGCGGCTAAACTAGCGGCTGACTTTAAAGCTAACTTCGAGAAATACGACGTATCTGACGCAATCAAGTCAGCTGGTCCTCGCGGTTAAGCACTACCTTTTCCTTTATCAAAGGCGCCCCTCGTTGGGCGTTTTTTTATGCCTGTAATTTGGGAGCTTGCAGCTATAAATTATTACGTCATTGAGAATCGAATTAAGCAACAAGGCTGCTCCCCTCTCTCGGTAACAGTTCACCTACAGAAACTTTGAAGCTGAACACTCCATCGTAAAGCAGCACTACAACACGCGCAGCGGCAGCTAAAATAGACATTCATTATTGCCAACCACCTTAGACACAGCTCTAAAACTGCTTGGCTTTAGACTCCGTTAGACTGTGCCATTAGAAATGAGTGTGATGTAAAGGAGGTAAGCTTGGCAAAATACCAAGCTGTATGAGCGGAAAAGTGAATTACTTTTTACCTAGCGGTAAGGCAACTTCTGCAGACAGCCCTCCCTCAGCCCGGTTCCTCAAGGAAACTTTGCCACCATGTGTTGCAACAATGCGTTTGATAATTGCCAAACCTAGCCCGCTACCATCAGAGCCCCTAGCTTGATCGCCTTGTTTAAACGGTTCAAATACTGATTCTAGCTCAGATTCAGGGATCCCCGGTCCTCTATCTTTTACTTGGATAACCATCACTTTATTTTTGGGATCTAACTGGGTATGGACGTCAATTTCGCCTTCTGAATACTTGATGGCGTTTTCAATCATATTGGTTAAAACACGCTTTAAAGCGACGTGATTCGCCACAACCCAAGGCGTGCCTTCAGCTAAACTCAGGTTGATCACCCGCTTATGTTGCTGCTCCGCATGAACCACTTCTTCCACCAGAGTATTGACGTTTTCTAAGTGCATCTCACCACTGCTATGGTGTCGAAGATACTCAATAAACTGATCAATGATCGCGTTCATATCTTCAATATCGTCAATGATGCCCTCTTTGAGATATTCATCCTCATCAGACATCATTTCCGTTGCTAGTCTGATCCGAGTTAAAGGTGTGCGCAAATCATGAGAGACACCCGCCATTAAAAGCCGTCTATCACTTTCTAATTCAGCAATCCCCTTAGACATTTGGTTGAACGCCTTCGTTACCTCAATAACCTCTGTGGATCCTTGCTCAACAAGCCGAGTCGAGAAATCACCTACCCCAACTCTACTTGCAGCTGTTTGCAATGCTCTAAGCGGTCTATTTAAATGCCGAGCAAAAAGCCACCCACCCAAAACACTTAAAAAACCAATGCTGGATAAATAAAACACCAAAAATTCTAATTTGGTCTCAGAAAAGCCGGTTAGTGGAACTCGAACCCAATACCCAGGAGCCTGGGGAGCTTCAACCCAATAAACGATAGGGTCCCCTTGGCTGATCCTCACTCGCGCTGACCCATTTAGTTGTTCTGACATGCTGCGAGAGAGCAAGCTGTATTCACGCGCTTGCCCCAAACCATTTCGATAAGCCTCTTTTTGCGTCATGACATCGATCCCCGTTATCTCAAAAAATTTATTCGATAACGCGGTGTCGACTTCAACGCCTTCCTCCCAGTCAATAAACACCGTTTTGACCTGTTTAGCGAGCATCAAATTCACTTGCTCAAAAGTCGGCTTAAACACATACAGTGTCACCGTAATATAAGAGACAACCTGATTGATTAATAACAATCCCGCGACAAAAAATACAGTCTGACCAAACGCACTACGAGGAAAAATGCTCATTATTTTTCGCCATCAGGCACAAACACATATCCAAGTCCCCAAACCGTTTGTATATACCTTGGGTTTGATGCATCTTCTTCTATCATTCTGCGCAGTCGGGAGACTTGTACATCGATACTCCGCTCCAATGCACTATAGTCTCGACCACGGGCTAAATTCATTAACTTATCTCGGCTCAGCGGTTCTCTCGGGTGACTGACCAATGCTTTTAATACAGCAAACTCACCACTGGTGAGCGCAATCGTTTCGTCCCCCTTTTGCATTTCACGGGTGGCCAAGTTCAATTTAAATATACCAAATTCAACTTCGTTTTCTTCCGCGGCGGGCGCTCCGGGTACTTCTTTTGTTTTTCTTCTTAAAACAGCTTTGATACGAGCCAATAACTCTCTAGGGTTGAAAGGCTTCGGTAAATAGTCATCAGCCCCCAACTCCAAACCGATAATACGGTCAACTTCATCCCCTTTTGCAGTCAACATCACAATGGGAATTTCATTTTCTTTTTGTCTGAGACGGCGACAAATAGAAAGCCCATCTTCTCCTGGCAACATGAGGTCTAAAACCATTAAGTGAAAGTTTTCCCTTTCCAATAACCTATCCATCTGCTCGGCATTCGCAGCGCTTCGGACAATAAAACCTTGCTCTACAAGATAACGCTCCAATAAGCTGCGTAATCTCATATCGTCATCCACGACTAGTACTTTTGTTGTTTCATTTCCCATCGAATTCTTCTTGTTATCACTGAACTATTGGTTAAATATAATTGAAATTTAGCTCCTTAGACACCATAACATACTGATAAGATTGTTACTGAACGTTACAGTTATCTAAACACGCGTACCTTATATAGGTTTTTCCGATATATTGCATTATGAAAACAAACTTAATTACGCCCGAAGGGTATCGAAAACTGCAGCAAGAGCATGACCACCTATGGTTTGAAAAGCGTCCTGAGATAACAAAGATTGTCAATTGGGCGGCCAGCCTTGGAGATCGCTCCGAAAATGCCGACTATACCTTTAACAAACGCTTACTCCGACAGATAGATAGACGTGTTAGATATTTACGCAAACGCTTACCTGATTTAAAAGTGATTGAGTATGACCCACAACAAGCAGGCAAAGTGTATTTTGGCGCTTGGGTCGAAATAGAAAACGACGAGGGGGAAACTAAGTTTTTCAGGATCGTCGGGCCAGATGAAATTTACGAGCGCAATGACTATATTTCTATAGATTCGCCAATGGCCAGAGCTTTACTCGGAAAATCAGTCGACGATGATTTCATGGTGAAAACACCGCAGGGTGACGCACAATGGTATATCAATAGAATCGAATATCAGGCCTGATAAATTTTCCACTAATATGGTATGATAAACCCCAACGCTTAATAGATTTTTTAGCGTAGCTAATTGAACTTTATAAGGATTTTGCATGAGCAACATCTCAGCTCGTTTAGCCCAAGAGCTAAATGCCTCAGAACAGCAAGTGCTGGCAGCCACCACATTGTTAGATGAGGGCGCAACAGTTCCCTTTATCGCCCGTTATCGTAAAGAAGCCACTGGTGGCTTAGATGACTCTCAACTGCGTCTTTTGGAACAACGCCTTTCATATCTAAGAGAGTTAGAAGAAAGACGTGCATTTATTATCAAAACAATCGAAGAGCAGGGCAAATTATCATCTCAACTCGCCAGTGATATTGCACAAGCCAGCAGTAAAACGGAGCTTGAAGACCTGTATTTACCCTATAAGCCAAAGCGCAGAACCAAAGGTCAAATTGCGATAGAGGCTGGGTTAGAGCCACTAGCCGATCAACTTTTTGCGGATCCACAATTATCGCCAGAACAAATGGCACAAGACTTCACAAACGCTGACGCCGGATTTGCCGATGTAAAAAGCGTACTTGAAGGCGCTAAGTTTATTTTAATGGAACGTTTTGCTGAAGATGCCAAGTTGCTTGCTAAATTCAGAAAACACATCACCGACAATGCTCAATTACAAAGTCGCGTGGTCAAAGGACAAGAAGAAGCAGGCAGTAAATACAGAGATTACTTTGAGCACAACGAAGCGCTTTCAAAAGTACCTTCGCACCGTGCATTGGCAATGCTCAGGGCGCGTAATGAAGGTATTTTACAATTAACCATTAACCCTGAACCAGAAGCGCAAGACCATCAACAATACTGTGCTCAAATGATCGCAGATCATTATGGATTGAAAGTACAAGGTGCCAATGCCAGCGATTGGTTAATGGTCGTGGTGCAATGGGCTTGGAAAATCAAATTAGCTCTGCACCTTGAAAATGAATTCCTAGGTTCTTTGAGAGAAAAAGCAGAAAGTGGGGCAATAGACGTATTTGCTAAAAACTTGCAAGACCTATTAATGGCTGCGCCTGCAGGACCAAAAGTAACCATGGGTATTGATCCTGGTTTGCGAACTGGCTGTAAGATTGCGATTGTTGATGCGACTGGTAAGCTACTTTCTACAACAACGATTTATCCACATGCTCCACAAAATCATTGGGATAAATCAATTCGAACAATCGAGCAGTTATCTCGTCAACATAAAGTACAACTGATTGCCATTGGCAATGGAACTGCGTCGCGAGAAACCGATAAACTTGCTGGCGAAGTACAAAAAGCAGCCTCAGATTTAAATTTAACGAAAATCATGGTCAGTGAAGCTGGCGCTTCTGTCTATTCAGCATCAGAGTTTGCAGCAAATGAGTTCCCTGACTTGGATGTATCACTGCGTGGCGCTGTATCTATCGCTAGACGATTACAAGATCCCCTTGCTGAACTCGTTAAAATTGAACCTAAATCAATCGGTGTCGGCCAATATCAGCACGATGTATCACAAAGCCAGCTGGGGCAAACCCTTACAGCTGTAGTAGAGGACTGTGTAAACTCTGTCGGCGTTGATGTAAACACAGCATCTGTACCACTTCTCACTCGTGTATCTGGACTAAATAAAACTCTGGCCAGTAATATTGTCAAATACCGAGACAGCAATGGCTCTTTTGCCAACCGTAAACAACTGAAAAAAGTTGAGCGTTTAGGTCCAAAAGCATTTGAGCAAGCAGCCGGTTTCTTACGTATTCAAGACGGTGATGATCCACTTGACGCCTCCGCTGTTCACCCGGAAGCTTACCCAGTGGTTAAGCAAATATCTAAATCTAACGGTTTGGAGCTGCAAAACTTAATCGGCAATAGCGACGTACTCAAAAAGTTAACGCCGAATGATTATGTTGATGAAAAGTTTGGTTTACCTACCGTTACTGACATTATTGCTGAGTTAGATAAGCCTGGCCGAGATCCTCGCCCCGAGTTTAAAACTGCCCAATTTAAAGCTGGAGTGGAAAAAATATCTGATTTAAAAGTTGGAATGGTGCTTGAGGGTGTAGTCTCTAACGTTGCTAACTTTGGTGCTTTTGTTGATGTAGGTGTTCATCAAGATGGTCTTGTTCATATTTCAGCGATCACCGACAAGTTTATTTCAGACCCTCGTGAGGTGGTCAAAGCTGGTGACATCGTGAAAGTAAAAGTCATTGAAGTCGATGTAGATAGAAAACGCATCAGCTTTACGATGCGCCTGAATGATGCCACCCCGTCTCAATCCGAAGGACATAAAAATAAGCCGCAGCAAAAAGCTGGTCAAAACCACAGCCGTAAGCCTGAACGTCGCGACAACTCAAAAGGCAACCGCCGTGATCAGGGCAATGCCGCCATGGGTAACGCATTTGCGGAAGCGTTTGCCAAATTGAAAAAGTAGCTATACTCAAACAAAAAAGGAAGGGTTAGCCCTTCCTTTTTTTAGTTATTACAAACAAACCCATTTTATACTGTCACTGAAAGCTGTGCGTCTTCATTGGGTTTTGTGATTTGCCCATAAAAGCCTTCGATTCTCAGGGCTCTAGACTCTATTTCAGGATCTCTCTCAATTGGCAATGCAACTGCAAATGGATCGGCTTCTTGTTGCAATCTCGCTCTTTCCAATACCGGCTGCTCTGACTGCGCTGCGCCTTCCTGAGTCAAACGCCTATTTTGAAATTTTTGCACCCCACTCGGGGCATTATCTTCTTCTGAACCACTGATAGATTTTTTTGCCAACTCTGCCTGTGCCGTCGCTATTTTTGACGTTGCATCTGCAGCAATAGCTCTATCGGCTCCAGAAGGCTCGGCAGGTGCCAAAGCCGCCGCTCTGACAGTCTGCATTTTTTCAATCGTTTGCTGAGGGTCCCCTTCGACAGGTGCCACATCAATCATCACTTGGCCACCTACGGCATAATTATTGCCGTCTGGGCCTCGTTGATATTCGTAACTCGGTGCACCAGCATACTGACCGCCGACTCGCGCATGGGCCTGCTCATGGAGTTTTACTTCTCTGTCTCTATCTTTGAGCTCTTTTAACTGCTGCTCGTCCTGTTCCTGCTGTGCCTGTTCGCGTTCGGAAAGTTCTTCTTCTGGAGTTTGATTCTCTTTCTGGCCTTCGCCTTTTTCGTCGCCACGCTCATTGACAGATTTGCTGTCTTTCAGCTGTCCGTTTGCATCGTATGTATCTTGCGAGTCATGTTCTGCGGTGCGAGACTTGTCATTGTCTTGGAGTGCTTTATTTTCCGTCGCAGGTGGGGTGATCGCTGCGGGCTTGGGGATCACTTCACGCAGCTGATTATCTCGCCTAGCCGTTTCCGTGTAGACGTTTGCGGTATTGAGGTTAATCGCCGGTTGAGGCGTGACGATGTTCATACTTACACTTTAATATCAATCAAAGTTCCTAGCACTTCGTCAGCAGTTTGAATCGTCTGCGCATTTGCTTTGGCATTGAACTCTTCCACCTTTAAATTGACCAATGATTCATCAATTCTCGGAGGTTGAGAAACAGGTGCCGTAACAGCCTCTTCAGGTCTTGCTGCTTCAAGTTGCCGTTGTTGAGCCAACTGTTCATCACTTTGCTGGTCAATCGTCGCACGATTTATATCAGCAGAGGCCCTTTCAATATTTTGTTGAGCACGATTAAAACCTTCAACGCCTGCGTTTAGTACGTCTCCAATAGGCATAATAGACTCCAAGTTACTTTTTTACTAACCTAATTATTGCTCATATTATGTGCAAAATAAAGTGCAGGCGGCAATTTTTTGCCGCCTTGAAGGTGAATATATTTTAAAGGACTGATTTTAGGTAACTAATAAAATCATCTCGGTGAGAAATAAACGGTGCATGAGATGCTTTTGGTAAGATCTCATAGCTAAATTGTGGGTTTATGAGTGAAAGCTCAGCTGCAACACTTTGAGGAACTAGCGAATCTAATCGGCCAAAAATGCCATAAACTGGGCATTTTAAGTTGGCAAAATCAGGTCTTAGGTCAACGCTTTGCAAAATGTCTAAACCTGCACTGAGAGCAGTATCATGCGGCTCAGATGCCAAAAACAACAACTCTTTTAGTTGCTTGATATCTGCTTTGGCGTGTTCGCTACCCATAGCTTGTATTGCCAAAAAGCGCTCAATTGTTTTTCGGCTATCTTTTGCCAACTGAACTTTGAATTGCTCAAGAACTTGCGCCTTAATACCAGGCCATTCTTCATCCTCGCAAAACTGTGCATTTGAGGACACTAACACTAGGCTGGCTACTTTTTCCGGATATAAGGTGGCTAATTTGGTTGCCACTAACCCACCCAGAGACCAGCCAATCACAATACTATTTGGCTGAATTCGATTAGACAATGACTCCACTATCACATCTAGTGAATAGGTATCTACAGGCATAGGTTCTCCGCCAAAACCTGGTAAATTAAGGGCTTTCACCGGCTTTCCCAAAGCATCATTCAATGCAGCCTCTATAAGCTGCCATACTTCTTTATTCATTCCCCAACCGTGCAGTAGCACAATTTCACTTTGCATTTTAATCCGCCTCAAGCCAAAATTACCGCTATGATATCGTTTCAAGGAATGAAAGCAATGTCGCTACTACAAGCTTTAACAAAAAGCTTTTTTCCAGCCAAATGCGCAACTTGCCAATGCTATATAGAAAGCCCCGGCTTATGCACTAGCTGTCATCAATCACTCCCTTTGTTTGACCATACGGATCAAAACTTGCTGTTGCGCCCCGATATAAACCGTATGTTTAATTTACCAAATTGTGATGGTTTGAGCGCCTGTGGTTGGTACCATGGACAGCTTGCAACTTGGGTAAAACAAGTTAAATATCAACACAGTCGCCAAGCAACTATGGTACTCAGGCAGGTTATCGACGCGCAGTGGCACAGGCTCAAATTGCAAAATCTTATCTGTGCTGACGGAGTTATACTCGTACCATTGCCCAGTAGTCGGCTGATCTATCGTGGCTACAATCAAGTTTATCAAATGTGGGCACCAATGCTAAAACAGCACAATGCGAATATCCTCAATACCATTGGCAAACGTAGTAGACCATCGCATGTTTCGCTGTCTAAGCAAGCGCGACAAAATAACGCCAAGCAGGCGTTTTATCTAAAACAGACGTTAGAGCACAAACGGATCTTAATCATTGATGACGTGATCACCAGCGGTGCCACAGTCAATGCCATAGCCGCGCTATGCAAGTCAGCAGGCGCACAATCCGTCTGGGCTTGCGCTACCTGCATTACGGAATTATGAAAGTCTATTCCACACTGCTTGCAAAAAATAGTGCGTTGTTTAGTAGTCGACTTGTGCCGTACCAATAGCCGCGAAATACCGGGTTGTCGGTCATTGCGATCACCAGCCCTTTTCCATATTTCCTGGCAACCAATGCATTGCTATTAGCTATTTGTGCAACATTCTTTTCATGCGCATATCCCGATAACAAAGGAGCGTTACTATATTTCAGCACATTACTAAAGGGCTTACTGTTATGTTTCATAACCCAAGTACTATTTTTAAAAAGCGGCAGTGTGCTATCTTCAAAGCCAAAAGCCAATGGGTGGGTCACATCTACATCAGCTTGAAAAATCGCGCCAGCAATGCGTTGTTTTGCTGCCAGTGCGTCACGCTCAGAATAAGGTAAATTCTCTGCCTTAAACAATGCTTTCATTTCTTTTGTTGAAACTGTTTCAACGCTGAGTAATTGCTGCTCAATTAGCCACTTGGCGCCGCGTTTTTGACCCCAAATTATGCCGCCACTTTTTACCCATGAGTATATTGCAGCCTTGGCCTGTTTAGTAAGCTGATCGTAACGGCCGTCTGCCAAGATAATATGTGTATATCGAGAGAGGTCTATTTTTCCTAAACGGTGCTGTTCGACAATTGTTGGGGCTAGATTTACATGTCTGTCTAAGTGATACCACAGCTCTCCAACTTCATATTGACTCGTACCTTCGCCACCAACCAACAAAACTTTGGGTTTCTCAATTGGGGTCATTAACCTTGAACCTAAGTCTATTCCATTCGCTGTTAAT
This sequence comes from Pseudoalteromonas luteoviolacea NCIMB 1944, assembly GCF_001625565.1. GTDB lineage: Bacteria > Pseudomonadota > Gammaproteobacteria > Enterobacterales > Alteromonadaceae > Pseudoalteromonas > Pseudoalteromonas luteoviolacea_F. The sequence goes on along the minus strand of NZ_AUXS01000013.1, from coordinate 241,029 downwards.
CCTGTGTCAATTGTGAAGAGCTTTATCTCTGTATTATTTGCGATATCAGCTAACTTAACCTGCCAATTGGGTAGTGTTTGAAGTCCTGCTGGGATCACAATGCTGCCAGCGGAAAAAGGCTGCTGTCCATGCTGTGTTTGCGCGGTAAAAGGCTTTAGTGCCCCCCTAACTTCAAATCCCTCTTTCAACAATAAGTTGAGTAGCTTTGGTGCTAAATAATGATGCCATTCAAAGGCATAAGCATAGGCATTAGATACTTGCTCTGCAGAAAAACTAGACTGTGTTGGCTCCCAAGGTGACTCGCTATACTTTAGCCCCCAACTGCTAGTAACAGCAGAAAAGTTCAAATCAAACGCATAAGGTAATGTCCAGCCCGATACGTCGTAAAAGGTGTTGTCTTCAAATTCTGTCTGCGTAGAAAAAGCAGCTTTGATAAAGCGATATTGCTGTTGTTGCAAAGGAACAAATAAATCACCAACTTGATATTCATGGTCAGCTATAGTGATCGCTTTTGTTATAGGGTAAGCATTGATTTGATGGCTTTTAAGTAAAGCTGCGAATTGCTTAAAACGATATGTATCTTTTCCTTTTGCAACAATATACCCCTTGAACTTTTCTTTGCTAGCTAAGTGCTCGGCTTCAGCAAAAAAACTTCTTTGATACGCCATTAAAGCTTCTTTGTGTTCTGTAGCACCAGTGAATGTGGACAATGACGTGAGCAATTGATTCTTAATAGTGCGATGAAAATATAACTCACCGTTTATAGACTCTTGAACGTGGCCTCTACTGCTCGCTTGTTCAAATAAAATCCCAATCGTTCCATTTACATCTGGATAGGTTGAACCTTTGCCTATGTAAAAGTCATCAAAACTTTCTTGAGTAAAATATAGTTGCCGCTCTTTATCTAATGTTTGAGCATGATATTTTGCCAGGGCGTGAGTCAGAGTTTGATTCTTTTTTGGCGTAATTGGATGCGTTCTAGATGGGATCCCTGGTTGAAAAAAGTAGCTGCTATTTGTTCCCATCTCATGAAAATCAGTGAGCACTGTTGGCTTCCAACGATGAAACTGTGCAACTCGCGCAATGGATTCAGGATGTTGTAATAATAGCCAATCTCGATTTAAGTCGAACCAATAGTGATTCGTACGCGCCGATGGCCAAGATTCTACATGCTCTCGATGAGCCGGGTCCGACGACAATGTCTGTCCTTTGTGACTGTTAGCCCAGTGAGCAAAGCGTGCTAATCCATCTGGGTTCATCGCAGGATCAAGCAAAATGATATTATTTTTCAATATATGTTCAACCTCCTCTCCCTGCGCTGCGGCTAAATAGTAGGCCACCAGCATCGCTGCATTGCTGCCTGACGGCTCATTACCATGTACGCTATATCCCATCCATATTACATTAGGAGCACTTGGTGATGTTTCGCCCTCTTTTAAACTGGTCAGATGTGCTTCGCGCAACGACTCTAACTTCTCTAGTTGCGTAGGGTTAGTGATTGCAAGCTGTAATAAAGGTCGCTGCTCATGACTGTAGCCAATGGTCGATAAGCTAATCCTTGGGCTTTGCTTAGCGAGTAAAGTGAGGTAGTGAACTAACTGGTCATGACGTACATGCCACTCACCCACTTCATAACCCAAAACTTCGCTGGGTTTAGTAATATTTTGGTCAAATTTTATATCGGGGGAAAAATAATAGGTGATCGGCTTCGCATGGCTTGCAAATACAAAGAAAGCCAGCAGTAACAAAAATATTCTCATACTAATTCCATCTTAAATCGCTCACTTATAAGCTAACAAGTTGACCCAATTTACCGCAAATTTTTACGTCCAACACTAGCTACAACCGGACGAGGGGAGTATCATAGGGAGTAACCGAGTAAATTAGTCAAGTATAGCCAGATTATGATCACAATTTCAGAATCAGCCCAAACACATTTTGCCAAACTGCTCAGCGACCAAGCTGATGGCACGAGTATCCGCGTATTTGTTGTAAACCCAGGAACTGCACAAGCTGAATGTGGTGTTTCTTACTGTCCTGCAGATGCTGTTGAGCAAAGCGATATGCGCTTTAACTTTAACGGATTTGATGCCATCGTCGATGAAGAAAGTGCGCCTTTTCTTGAAGAAGCAGAAATCGATTTTGTTACCGACAAAATGGGTAGTCAACTCACATTAAAAGCGCCCAATGCAAAAGCGAAAAAGCTCAAAGATGACGCGAGCTTGGCAGAGCGTGTGGAGCATATGTTAGTCACTGATGTTAACCCACAGCTTGCCAATCACGGCGGTCAGGTGAGCCTAGTAGAGATCACAGCCGAAGGCATCGCCGTATTGCAATTTGGTGGCGGCTGTAACGGTTGCTCAATGATCGATGTCACTCTAAAAGAAGGCATTGAGAAAGAAATGGTTGCAAAATTTGACGAAATCACAGGCGTGCGCGATATAACAGAGCACGCACGTGGCGACCACTCATACTACTAACCGATTCAGTATGTTTACGCAGTTTATCTATCGCTTGGGGTCCGACCCCAAGCGCAGCCTACGATTCTTTTTTACTGGCATTGGTATATTTGTGCTCGCAATGGGGTTGTTCGCACTGAGCTATTACCATGACCCAAATTGGCGCTATGCTGGACTCGCCGTGTTATTTCCAGCATTAGGGATCGCGGGGTATGGCTATTTAGGGATCTTTGCAAACCGCTTTTCGCAAGTTATTTCAGCAAGGCGTTCTGCACGTCAAGCTTTCGATAACGGTAAATCAAAGTAATTCCACGCAGAGCCATAAAACATGTCATCGCTAACCACAGTGCGTGATTGCCATGGTCCAGCAGCAAATAAACGGGCAGGAAAAAACCAAACAATGCAGAAAATATCATACTGTTACGCATTTCTCTTGCCCTTGTTAATCCAACAAACACACCATCGAAAAGAAAGCAGTTCATCGCGATTAAAGGCAATACTATAAGCCAAGGTAAGTAAACCAATGCCGTTTCCACAACACTTGGAATACTGGTTAACATACCAATGATAGTCGGCCCAAAAACAGCAAACACAAAACAATAAAGTATTGCAAAAACACCGCCCCACAGTACGCTCACAGCAACCCATGATTTTAATTTTTCGGTATCTTTTTCACCTTTTGCCTGCCCGACTTTTGCTTCAACCGCATATGCAATGCCATCCATTGCAAAGCTCACCAGCATTAAAAAGTTGAGCAACACGGCGTTTGCAGCAAGCGTATTATCCCCTAACCGTGCACCATAAAATGTCATGAAGCTAAAACACAATTGCAATACCAGTGAGCGAATAAAGATATCTTTATTCAAGGTCAATAAATGAATAAGGTGTTGGCGGCTCGGTCTTAACCACAAAAATATCCACCCCTTCTTTTTCAGTAGTGAGCTGGTTAGCCACACAGCCAACGCCAATGCACTATAGTCGGCGATAACAGACGCCCACGCAGCACCAGCTACTCCCCATTCAAAACCAATGACAAACAGTAAATCCAAAACGATGTTGACTAGGTTAGTAAACAACACAATATAGAAAGGCCCCTTGCCATACTGTAATCCCAACATAAAGCCCAGCAAGACCAAATTCATCATTGCCGCAGGCGCACTGTATATACGGATTGAAAAGTAGAGCGAGGCTTGTTCCATAACATCGCTGCTGGGGTTGGCTAGCCGCTCTATCACCTCCAGTAAAAATGGCGATAACCCAATGAGCGACATAGCAAATAGCAGGGCAATGGTCATACTTGCCAACAAAGATTGGTATGAACGAGCTTGATTTTTCTCGCCATAAGCTTGTGCTATTTCCCCAGTTGTACTCATACGCAAAAAGCTGGCAAGCCAAAATAACAACGCAATACTGCCCGAGCCAAGCGCGATGCCCGCTAAATAGTGAGCATGACTTAAATGGCCTATCACAGCAGTATCAACTAACCCTAGCAGTGGTACCGAAATATTTGATAAAATCATCGGCGCTGCGAGAGTAAGTAGTGGAATATGATAAGGTGTACGCAGGTAATGAAAAAGCTTCATAATTTAGTTCTATTTGTTGGTTTAGCAAGTGTGCAAGCGCACAGTGCGACTATCTTACAATATCATCATGTCAGTGAGAAACTGCCGCCTGTCACCAGCGTCAGTGAAGATACCTTTAAATCTCATTTAGAGCATTTAAAAAAGGGCAACTATAACGTCATTGCACTAGATGAATTCCTCAATCATCTTAAACAGGGAAAGCACCTCCCACTAAATGCCGTGGCAATTACTTTTGACGACGGATATGACAACAATATCGAAGCGGCTGCCCCGCTCCTTGAAAAATTTAACTTTCCCTACACGATTTTCGTCAACCCTAAACTGATTGACGAAGGCAAAAGTTATGTCATGACATGGGATGAATTAAGAGCTCTGTCAAAACGCGGCGCATTGATAGCAAATCACAGTGCCCAACACGACTATTTGCATATACGCCAATCCGGCGAATCTGAGCAGCAGTGGGCCAAACGCATAAGTCATGATTTAACTTGGTCACAACAGCGCATCAATGCTGAAATAGGGCATAATTACCCCTACATTGCATACCCCTATGGTGAGTTTGACTCAGCACTACAATCACTTGTGCAAAAACTTGGCTTAATAGGTATTGGCCAGCATTCTGGTGCAGTTGGTCCAACAACTGACTTTACGCGAATTCCTCGATTTCCAGCCTCTGGCATTTATAGTAATTTAAAAACACTGAAAGTTAAAATTGACTCTCTCCCTTTCGAGATTGACCAATTGGCCTATAACAACTCAGTCACCAAAGAGCGTCGCCCTTCAGTTACGATAACATTCAAAAGTAAGGACTTTAGCAAACATCAATTGGCGTGTTTCGTATCAGGAGTTGGTCGCGCAGAATTGACCTGGCGCTCAGAAAGCCAAGTGACTGTGACGAGTCCAGAGCGCCTACCGAAAGGTCGTTCTAGATACAACTGCACTGCGCCTTCAAAAACACACAAAGGCCGCTTTCACTGGTTTTCCCAGCCTTGGGTGATACAGATAGACTAATTAATGGTTTAACGACTCGCGGAGTGTAGTAGCGCCTTAGCCATTGCATCTAAAGACACCACTTTATTTGCGGCATTGAGTTCAACCGCTGCGCGAGGCATTCCCCACACAACGCATGAGGCTTCGTCTTGAGCAAATGTGTTTGCTCCTGCCTCTTTTAATCTCAGTAATCCCTGCGCCCCGTCAGAACCCATGCCAGTCAATAACGCTGCATGAACATAAGTCGCGACTGGTAACAAGGAGTCAAATAACACATCTACAGCAGGCTTATGGCGATTGACCTTATCGCTATCACTCAGCTGGCAAACCAATTTAGACCCTTTTTGTACCACCAGTAAGTGTTTATCTCCCGGAGCAATGAATACCTTACCAGCACCAAGCTCGTCACCCTCCTCTGCCTCTTTAACATTCACAGTGCAGCATCTATCCATACGTTGCGCAAATGAAGAACTAAAAACAGGAGGAATATGTTGAGTAATCACAACAGGAGGGCTATTAGGCGGTAGCTTAGTTAATACCTCTCTCAGCGCTTCGGTGCCGCCAGTAGAGGCGCCAATTGCCAAAACACTCAAGCTTTGAAAACGTGTATCACTGGGCATAGCTTGCGCTGTGTTTTGCTGCTTGTCAGGTTTAAACGCTCTTACCCTCGCTCGACTTGCCGTGCGAATTTTTTGGTAAAGTACATCAGCATATGCTTCTAATTGCTCCGCAACATTAGACATAGGTTTGGCAATAAAGTCTACAGCCCCCGCCTCTAACGCTTCAAGGGTCTCTGGCGACCCTTTTTGGGTCAACGTAGATAACATGACTACGGGCATTGGGCGCAACCTCATTAGGTTCTTTAAAAAGCTTAACCCGTTCATTTTTGGCATCTCAATATCGAGAGTAAGCACATCAGGCTGTAGCGCCTTAATCATATCTCTTGCTTCATAGGGGTCTTTGGCCGCCCCCACAACTTCAATATCTCCAGCTTGCTCCAATACCGCTTTCAAAACAGCCCTAAGCAAAGGTGAGTCGTCTACTATCAAAACCTTTATCATTGCTAATTACTCTAAAATAACTCGATATCGGTTTGTGCATCTTGCGCCTCGATATCATGTAAGTATTTAACCTCACGTTTTTCAATCGTGTCATTGTGTACCTGCCGCAGTTTTTTTACCTTTGCAGAACCCGACTGAGGATGAAATACCACCTTTCTGGGCCACGGCCCTCCCACATCATGTGACACTAACTCTAAATGCTCTTCCTCTACGTAAGCTCTGGCAAAACGGATGTTGCCAACACCAATATCCGTCATCGCACTAATTATTTTTCCACCACCAAACAGCTTTACTTTGAGGTTGTTGCGACTGGCACCATTTTTTAGCACTTCGTTTATCAAAAACTCCATCGCCCAATTTCCATAGCGGCAATTAAAGTCATCTGAATGAACATTAGTCACATTCGTCATATTTTGAGCACCCGGCAACATAAAGTGATTCATGCCACCGATCCCTAACTTTTCGTCATATACACAAGCGGCAATACACGATCCTAATACCGTCGAGATCAATTCGTCATTTTTCGATACGTAAAATTCTCCCGGTAAGACCTTGGCAACAACCTTACTCCGCCCCGCATCCCAAAACCGTTTTACATGCTCAAAGCCATTTATCACAGGCCTAAAGTGGCTCATGTTACATCCACCCTCTTATACATAGTTTTGCCCAAATTTTTAAAGTCTCTGCGCTCTTTACTCATTGTTTCTGAGTGACCTATAAATAAGTGTCCATGTGACGGCTCTAACATGCGATGGTATCCATCAAATAGACTGTCTTTTGTTTCTTTGTCGAAATAAATCAATACATTTCGACAAAATATCAAATCAAACGGGCCTTTCATTGGCCAAGGTTCGAGCAAGTTCAATCGCTTAAAATAAATGAGGCTCTTCAACTGCTCTTTAACACGGTATTGACTGCCGTCACTGCTTTTCAAAAACCACTTTCTTAAGTGGTTTTCATCTAAGCCAGTCACTGACTGGCTGCTATAGATGCCTTCCGCCGCTTTTGAAAGTACATTGGAGTCCAAATCAGTGGCTAACACCTTCACGTCCCAGTCACTAGGAAACTCATCTTTCACCGTCATCGCAATACTGTATGGCTCCTCGCCTGTTGAACATCCCGCAGACCAAAAGCGTGCTCTCTTGGACATTTTATTGTCCTGTTTAATACGTGGAATTACGTCGCTTTTTAAATATTCGAAATGGTGCGACTCTCTAAAAAACGAGGTTAAATTCGTCGTAATTGCATTAATAAAGTGGCTAAATTCTTGATCACTGCTGTTGTCTAAAAACGTTAAATAGTCCTCAAAGTTTTTCAGCCCGTTTGCTCTGATCCGCCTAGCAAGGCGCGAATACACCATTTCTCGCTTATGTGGCCCGAGCACGATGCCACATGCGCTATATACCTTTTCAGAGACTTTCTGAAAATCAGTGTCTGTAAACTGAAACTCTTTCATACGCTCGCAACGCTTAAATAGTTCAATTAATAACCAAAAAGTTAGCCAGTGCTATTTTTTTCTCAGAAGGGGGGCCTCAGATCAGAGGCCCTCTTTCAAACTTGCGGTTAAAACTCTTCCCACTCTTCAGAGTCATCTGCAAAGCGGTTTGCAGGCTCAGTAGATTTTTGTGAAAGATTAGAAGTGACTTTCGCAGGCGTACTATTATTCAATTGCATGCTTCCGGCATTACTCACTGGCTGCTGAGGCGTATTCAACCGCTTGGTTGGCAAACTGCTGACAGATGCTGGCAGGCCATCGGTATTTGAGTCGCCAACATTAAAGAAGTTTAATAGCCTTCTCATATCATTTGCTTGCTCAGCCATTGATTCCCCAGCTGCAGAAGCCTGTTCCACCAACGCCGCATTTTGCTGTGTCATCTCATCCATTTGGGCAACAGCCTTATTGACCTGCTCAATACCAGAGCTTTGCTCCTCGGATGCTTCAGCAATATCAGAAATCATTTCTGTCACACGTTTTACTGCCGCAACAATTTCTTTTAACGTTGCACCTGATTCATTCACTAATAAGGTGCCATCTTCAACTTTACCAACACTGTCTCTAATCAAGTCTTTAATTTCCTTCGCAGCACCTGCTGAACGCTGCGCTAGATTCCTAACTTCACCAGCTACAACAGCAAAGCCTCGCCCTTGCTCGCCTGCTCTTGCCGCCTCCACCGCGGCGTTTAATGCAAGTAGATTAGTTTGAAACGCAATTTCGTCAATGACGCTGATGATATCGGCGATCTTTTTACTAGATTCATTGATCTCTGACATACTAGAGACGGCTCTGTTAACCACTTCGCCCCCTGTCACCGCTTTTTCACTTGTTTCTGCTGCAAGCTCATTGGCAACTTTTGCGTTGTCCGCATTTTGTCTTACCGTACTGGTCATTTCTTCCATACTCGACGCAGTTTCTTCTAGCGATGATGCTTGCTCTTCTGTTCGCTGACTTAAGTCCGCATTACCTTGGGAAATTTCTTCAGCGCCACTGGCCACCATCGCAGCAGAAGAACTGATTCGATTCAACACTTCTGTTAATTTATCCGCTGTGGTATTCGCATCTTGCTTAAGTTTGTCAAACGCGCCTTTATAGTCTGCATTGATCCTTTGAGTTAAGTCCCCGTTAGCCAGTGCATCTAACATGTTTACGGTATCCGATACCGCATCATCTACTAGAGAAACCAAACCGTTTAGCCCTTTAGCTAAACGAAGGTAGAACCCTTGCTTATCATTTTCATTGAGGCGCACGGCCAAATTACCTTCACGAGCTGATTCGACTAACTCATTAACTTCCGATTCAATCGCAACTTCATCAGTGCGGTCTTCCCATTCAACCACAGTGCCGATACGCTCACCATCTGATGCCAAAATAGGGTTAGCGACTAATCCAAATGTGCGCCCACCTACTTGGATCTCAGTTTTATAGGTGTCAGTTAAGTTACTGACCATATTGCGCTGATGCGCAGGGTTCTTATGGAAGACGTCAATATTTGCCCCCATCAGTTTATTGCTATCAAAGTTGGGGAGGTCTTGTCGAATATCGCGTTCAGCATTTTTCATCATGGATGTCACTGACTCGTTCATATAAACAATATTGAAATGGCCATCCGCAATCATGGTATTGGTTGCAACGTTGTCCAAAGCGCGACGTACACGTAGATTTTCGTTTGCCGCTTTTTGCGCTTCGCGCTCTTGTACCAACCGCTCGGTTTTGTCTTCCCACTCAACAACCGTGCCCAGACGGTTGCCATTTTCGTCTTGTACAGGTGTCGCAATTAAACCAAATGTAAAACCAGCAACTTCGATATCCGTCTTGTAGGTGTCCGTCAGATTACTCAATAAGTTCCTTTGATGACTCGGATTGGCATGAAATATGTCAATGTTTTGCCCCATCAATGTATCTACATTAAAGCGTGGCAATGCCGTTTGTAATTGCGCTTGGTTTTTTCTCAACATACTCATGACTGACTCATTGCCATATACAATATTGCAGTCATCATCCGCCAACATGACATTCGCTTGGCACACATTTAAAGCACTAGATATCCGTGCATTTTTCGCAGCTTCGTCCTTTTGTTTTTGTTCAATGGCTAGCTGTTCTGTCAAATCCTTCCACTCAACTAACGTGGCAATACGTTCATTGTTTTTATCAAACACAGGTGTCGCGATTAGATCAAATGTCAGCCCGGCAACCGTGATTTGTGTTTTGTACACATCTCTCAAACTCGCTAACAAGTTTCTTTGATGACTGGGGTTGGCATGAAACATGTCTATGTTTGTGCCGATCGTGGTTGCAACGTTAAAGTTAGGTAACTCTTTTCTAAGTTGATGTTCATTTTGTCTCAGCATGACGGTTACTGAGTCATTCATATAGACAATATTTAGATCGCTGTCTGCGACCATAATGTTTGCCTGACAACCTTTCAAAGCCAACAACAAACTTTCTGTATGATCGTCTTCATGATCCTCTTCTCTCACATCTTCATCTACGTTCGACAACACCCTATGCAGTTGGGGAAAACCTGACAGATCCAACTGCTCAAACTGTGCTCGATTACCTACTTTAAGCAATGGCATTGCGGCATACACAGCCACTAACTGGCCTGTTATGGGAGTTAAACCATTTTTTAAAAATACTAAAGCAGCCGCAATACCCAGAAGCGGAACTAAAAATGACATCATTCGTATTTGCTCTGATTCAGCTTGCCCTAGCTGAGCACCAACAATGACACTAATAACCAGAATCACCCCAGTTACTAAGATCTTGTTATTAATACTGCTTTGGATACTCTGTTCGCTCATTTCGACCCCCAATTAGCCTTTGAGACCACTTTTATCACTCAAATCTAAAACTTTTTCTAGATTTAAAAGCACAACCATTTTTTGACCTACATTCACTAGTCCGTGAACAAAATATGCATTATCTGAATCTTGGAAATCAGGCACATCTTTGGCCTTTTCCTCTGCAATGCTATAAACATCTGATACCGCGTCCACAACTAGCCCCATAATTTTCTGCTGTTCCTTAATTTTTACAGAGACCACAATCACTACAGTCAACGGTCCATACTCAATTGCATTAATGCCAAAGCGCATCCGCAAGTCGATAATTGGTACTATTGTGCCGCGTAAATTCATCGCGCCTCTGACAAAATTAGGAGAGTTTGGAATGGTGGTGACAGGCTCCCACCCACGAATTTCTTGCACGGCTAAAATGTCCATTCCGTACTCTTCATCGTGCATCATGAAAGTTAAAAACTGCTTTTCATCAGATTCCCCGTCAAACATAAGCTGCTGATTTACTTCAACTTGGTCAATCATGCTGGTTCAGCCTCCTCACCTTTCAAGTCAACTAATAATTCAGTTGAACCAGGCCGGCGTAAGCCACTCAATTTGATGAGTCCACTGATATCAATGATCAGAGATACTGTCCCATCACCCAATATCGTCGCTCCAGAAATGCCGTCAACTTTCTGATAGTTCGCCTCTAAACTTTTAATCACCACTTGCTGTTGCGCAAGTAAATCATCAACCAATAGGCCTATTTTATAATTGTCGCTCTCAACCACGACCAAGAGTGTTTTGTCCAGCTCTTCACGCGCGCCCTGATGGCTAAAAATGTCGTACAGTCTCAATATTGGAATATATTCATCACGCAAGCGCAGAACTTCTAAGCCTTTGCCAACCTTGCTGACTTTCGTAATGTCAATTTGAAGCGATTCAACTATCGAAATAAGTGGAATGATATAAGTATGCGTTGCAACTTGTACCAATTGACCGTCGAGGATAGCGAGTGTAAGTGGCAGCCTTATTGTAAAAGTCGAGCCAACCCCTTGTTTTGACGTGACCTCTACCGAACCATTGAGCGCTTGAATATTGCGTCGCACAACATCCATTCCAACTCCTCGGCCAGAAATATCACTTACGCTGTCTGCCGTTGAAAAACCTGGCATAAATATAAGCTCATTGATTTCTTCAGAACTTAGCTCGTCCGACTCATTAATTAATCCATTCGCAATTGCCTTACTGCGAATTTTTTCTGTATCCAGCCCTTTACCATCATCCATAATTTCAATAACGATATTACCGCCTTGGTGAAAAGCATTTAGTGTCACTGTGCCCACAGGATTTTTACCATTGGCGATGCGATCTTCCGGAGTCTCTAAACCGTGATCTAATGAGTTTCTCACTAGGTGAACCATAGGATCGGAGAGTTTTTCCATCACGGTTTTGTCGAGCTCAGTTTGTTCACCGACCAGTTTAAGCTCAACTTGTTTCTTTAATTTTTGAGACGTATCTCTTACTAATCTAGGAAAGCGACTAAATACAAAGCTAATTGGCAGCATCCTGATCCGCATTACATTTTCTTGCAAATCACGGGTATTGTGCGCTAATTGAGTGAGCCCTTCCTGAAGCGCAGCAATACTAGATTCAGTGATATCCTGATCACCAATTTGGCTTAGCATCGCTTGCGTTATCACCAGCTCACCAACCATATTGATCAAAGAATCTACTTTATCTATACCTACACGAATAGAAGTGGCGGCAGAATCTGTGGACTTTCTACTTTCAGCTTTATTGCTTTTCACCGACTCAACTTTTTTCTGCACTGCAGCGAGACTCTCTTCTGCCTGCTTGTTTTGTTCATTGTTAGTCGCACTTTCACTTTGTGCAGGTGCTTGCTGAACAGTCTCTAAGTTACCTGCATCAGAAGATGTCGATGACGCTGATGGCTGTTGCTCAGAAGGACTTTCATCTTCAAACAACCCTCCGCACGCCTCAATTTTTATTTCTGCATCATCTTCGACCCACTCGAAGATTTCAGAGATTGCTTGCTCTTCTCTCGTTGTCGTCAGGAAAAAGCGCCAGTGTAAAAAACAATCTTCTGGATCAAACTCTAAAAACTCAGGAAGACCATCGTGAAACACATTGACTTCTAACTCGCCCAATTCGGCAAGCTCAGAAAACATATAAAGCGGTTCATTCCCAGTTTTAAATAGATGAGATTCAGGCTTGAAATCAATTTGGTAAGTTGTACTTTGCAATGCCTCACTGACTGTTTCGCTCTGTTCAGCTTCAACAACCTCTGGTGATTCATCACCCAGTATCGCTTCAAAGCGAGCCTTGAGCTCATTTGATTCACTCAGATCTGGCTCTTCTTCCGCTTGTAATGCGCTGAGCAATCCTCTTACACAATCGACAGACTTTAAAAGTAAGTTCACATGCTCAGCGGTGAGGACCCGCTGTCCGTCACGGATTTGGTCTAGGAGTGTTTCCAGTACATGAGTAAAGTCTGAAACAGACACAAAACCAAATGTACCACTGCCGCCTTTAATCGAGTGGGCAGCTCTAAATATCGTGTTAATGGTCTCTGAATCTTCAGTTCCAGGTTCTAGATTTAGAAGCTCAGCCTCCATCGCATCCAGACCTTCAAAACTTTCTTCAAAGAACACATCAAAAAACTGGCTTAAATCTATGCTCATGCCTATACCTCGTTGGTACTAGCGGATGACTTTCTTCAATACAGCTAACAATTGATCCGGGTTAAAAGGCTTTACAATCCAACCCGTTGCACCTGCGGCCTTGCCTTCGCTTTTTTTATCAAGCCCTGATTCTGTGGTCAGCATCAAAAGCGGCGTAAATTTATAGTTAGGTAAGCTACGCAGCTCCCTAATCAGGGTTATCCCATCCATAACGGGCATGTTTACATCAGAAATTACAGCGTCAAAACCCTGCTGTTTTGCCAAGCTTAATGCCTCGCTACCGTCCTTTGCTTCTGTGACGTCAAACCCTGCTTTTTTAAGAGTGAACCCAACCATTTGTCGCATTGAAGCAGAATCATCCACAGCTAAAATCTTTTTCATATTGACCTCTTAAATCTTACTGCTAAAGGATAAAATTTCGGTTAAACCAAGTTGTTCTACAGACTCAAACAGAATAGGGCTATCACCATGCCAAGTTATCTGCTGATCAAAATTCATTAAGCGTTTTTGCAATGCACACAACATTTGAATTGAAGCGGTGTCAACTTTACAAACATCATTGATATCGATACAGATTGGTTGCCCTGTTTCTAGTTCTTGAACAAACATCTGATACAGTTCTTCAACTTTATTGATGGCTAACTCAGAAGGAAGTTTAATCATGCGCTTGGCACATTCCCTGTAAAAATTGTAGATAAGATTAGATTAGACGTTGATGATGAAATTGCCAAAATTCTGAGCAAAAGAAATAAAAATATTATTAACTTAGATGCAGGTACAACACTCGATGGGGTTATTAGTAGGATTGAGAGATAATTTTAAAATCTTCAACGATATGTTGCGTATTAACGGTTGGAACCTGGCCTTTTAAGAACTCCGGCTTAAAGATAGCGCTTAGTTCCCCTAAAGGATTAATAAGTGCGATTGAAGCACTATGGTCGACATAGTAATCCTTATCTGTCCCATCATTAATGGCATAAATTAAACCTATATCTCTGACAAAAGGAAAAAGCTGCTTATGTTTATTGGTTACTGCTAAAAACTGCTCATCAAAATACCCTATATAATCCTTTCTTTTTTGTGGGCTATCTCGTTGCGGGTCAACAGAAACAAACCAGATTTGAGTCTGCTGTACAGTGCTGATCTTGCTGTTTATTTGTGTCAACTTTGCAAGCGTCATCGGGCAGACATCTGGACAGCTTGTATAACCAAGAAACAGTAAGTTCCATTTTCCAAGTAATGCCTCATTTGTCACTATATTATTATTTTGATCAACTAATTCAAACGGCTTTAATTGCTTAGGCACAGGGTAGCGCACAGTAAACTCTGAAACATTCTCAGGCTGTTTACATGACAATAATAGAGTCGATATAAGAAGCAGTAATATTAAGCGCATTAGGTCACGAGCTTATCAATAAATAGTGAACCAAAGAGTAGCAACAAATAACTAATGGAAAAATGAAAAACTTGCATTGCAGACTCTGAATTTGATTCAAAATATAAAATCATCACTTTTTGTAAAAATCGTATATTTAAAATACACGCTGCAACCAAGTAAAATACACCAGACATACTAATTAAATAAGGTAAAATACATACCAAAGCAAGTAGTACCGCATATACACACATACAGAGTTTGGAAAATTTAGTACCGTGGGTCACAGGCAGCATAGGCACGTTTGCACGTTTGTAGTCGTTTTTTCGTGCTATCGCCAAAGCCCAAAAGTGAGGGGGAGTCCAAGTAAAAATAATCATCACTAATAACCAAGGTTCAGCACTTAGTACTTGGGTTTCACTCACCCACCCCAGCAATGGCGGCATCGCTCCCGCTAAGCCACCAATCACGATATTTTGTGGAGTCGAATGCTTCAGAAAAACGGTATACACGACGGCATACCCAAACAGCGCCATAACCGTTAACAGGGCGCACAGCCAATTACTAAACAAAAGCAACATGCATACACCAAATACACCAATCATAAACGCAAAAATGTAGGCTTGCTGTACACTTAATTGATTTTGAACTAAAGGACGATGCCGAGTGCGTGCCATCTTTTTATCTCGAGCACGATCCAAAATATGATTGATGGCAGCCGCTGCAGCGGATACTAAACCGATACCAATCAAGCTCCCCGCTTGAAACCAGCTACTTCGCTGTGTATCTGGTGCCAATACAATTCCAACCCACGCAGTCAATACAAGCATTAGCACAACTTTTGGCTTACAAATGTTCAAGTAAGCGAGCCCGGCACGCGATACGCTGTCAAAAACATAGGTATACTTGCTCAATCCTATATTCATATCCACACCTGCCTAGCTCGTGAGAGTAAAAAGCACGTTCTAACCAAAGCTAAAAGCAACAAAGCAGCCATAAAGTTATGAAATAGAGTTAAAAGGATAGGAAACTTAAAATAAACAATCACACCACCAATGAACACTTGAAGCAAAACTAAAGCCAATACTTGATTCGCTCCTTTACGAATTATCGGCTGAGCTATTTTTATGTGAACCAACACAGCCATCGCAACGATTGACAGTAACGTAACACTTGCCCAAATCCGATGCATCAAATGTATCGACAACCGCGTTTCAAAAGGCAGCACTCCATATTCATAGGTGCTTGATTTTTCTGGCAGTCTCAATAAGCTTTGCCAAGAGAACAATTCACTATTTGAACATAGTGGTAGGCCAGTACAATGAGGAGCTGCATAATTTGCCGCCAACCATCCACCCAGTGCAATTTGCAACACCAAAATACACGTACATACTATGCCAGCTTTAAAACACAGCGCAGCATGATCTTCATACTCAACGAGCGGCGGTGACCATCTTAAATATAATAGCGTCAACAAAGACAACACTGTAAAACCACCGAGTAAATGCCCCATAACCACGAACGGTTGTAAGTTCATTGTCACGGTCCACATACCAAGCAGCGCTTGAATAGCTATCATCATTAACAATGCACCAGCCAATATCTTAGGCGCATGCTTTTGTTTGGAGCGAACAATCACAAAGAATAACAGCAACACAACCAAAGCAAGGCAGCCCGCAAAGTATCTATGTATCATCTCTATCCAGGCTTTGCGCGGTTCAATTGTGCTGCTAGGGTATTTTAATTGGGCTGCTGTAATTTCGTGCATCTCATTGGGCACAGTTAAAAACCCATAACAGCCCGGCCAGTCAGGGCACCCTAGCCCAGCATTACTCAAGCGAGTGTATGCGCCTAGCACAACCACACAAATCGCCAGCATACAAGCAAATGTAATAGTACGTTGAAGTACATTAGACATAGCGCCTCCTTACTGTGAACGAGCGTAATTTAAGAGTTTTTTCATGTCCTTTAATAGCCCTTTCAGGACTAATCTGTTCGCTTCTGGATCGGGTTTGTACAGATACTCCAGCACAACAAGGCCCTGCTTATTTACAAGATAAAATGACGCCGGAGTGAGCTTCTCTTGCACGCTTTGTTCAATGGCAAGTTCCCCCGCCCCTACCATGACAATAGACACCTTGCTGCGATTCTTTCCAAGCGCGACGTGTAGATTTTGCGCATTGCTTTTCTGGATTTCGCAAGCTGATACACAACCACTTGGCAGATTTAAAACAATGGTCCATAGCTTGTCGTCCTGCTGAACAGGCAACCAAACTTCATGCTGGAGAAAATTACCGTTATTGGTTGTTGAAGAGGGCCTCAAATCGAGTTTAAGTACTGTTATAGCCAAGATTACAGGCAACAGAAAACATCCAATAAATAACCACAGTGTTTTATTCATATTTTAGCTTCCCCGATTCTCTTTTTGACGCAAAAAGCGCTATGACTCCCGCAGATAATCCGATCAGTAACCATTGCAGAGCATAAGCTCGGTGTTTCTCTGGACTCATCACAACCGCCTCGTAATGAGGAGTAATACCTTCAATAACGGTCTGATCTGCGATCAGTAGCAGTGGTGAAATCTTAGCCTCTAGTTCTCGACTAAAAAATGTGTGCTCCAAGTACTGTAAAACGTTGCTGTGATGTGCGCTTTGGTTTGGATATTCGGCCAGCGTAAAACCCGACCATTTGCCAATCTTAAACTGTGCATTGATCTTAAGCTGACCACTAGGAAACCTAATTTCCGGAAGGTGAGACCGGTTCTTTCCTGCTGGTACAAACCCTAGGTTAATGACAAAGCGTTCGGCACTGTCATCTGCGTCAAATATTGCAATTAGGTCATAACCAACTTGGCCGTCCACAATTTGATTATCAAGTAGCCACCAGTGTTTTTGGTCTAGCTTTCCCGTCAAAACCGCCTTAACACCTTGCAGTGAATCGGGGTCTTGACTGAACAGGGTCTTCTGGTCTTGAGACTGCTCTGTTAGCTGTTCTAAGAGCGCTTGCTTATTTGTGGCTCTTTGCCATTGCCAATATGACAATCTAAAGCACACTGACATCACTACAATCACTGCCAAAATCACCAGAACTGTACTAGTCTTTTTATTAAATACACTGATGGCAGACTCCTTCATGCTCATAAAATGGATTATTACAGCATTACTTTTAGTTGTTCTTTTTCATCTTTTTCATGCGTTAATTGTTATGCTTCAAGGCGCTGATAAATCTAAAAACATGTCTCAATTACTTGGTAAGCGAGTGTTGTATTCTCTGATCGTAATTTTATGCATCACACTTTTTAGTCAAATCGGCTTTATCAATTTTAACCCTCAACCTATGGCTACAACACATACACAAACACGAATAGACACAACCACACAACATCAACAAAGTGCCAGTACCAAGCCGCAGCCTGAAACGCAAAATGTTGATTAGAATCTAGATGTCCTTTCATCACCCTGAGCCAAACAACAAGCAACATGAGCGCCCCTAACGTTACATGCATGCCGTGAAACCCGGTTAACATAAAGAATGTGTTTCCGTAAATCCCTGAGTCTAATTTTAACCCCAGCTCCATATACGCATGCACATATTCTTCAACTTGAAAACCTAAAAATACGAAACCGAGTAGTATCGTTAATCCGAGAAAGGCCTTTAGTTTTTGACGTTCATCGCGCTCTATTGCTGTGTGTGCGAAATGCAATGTGACAGATGAGGTAAGAAGAATAATAGTATTGGTCAACGGCAACCCGTGCCACGGCATAGCTTGTGTTACATCTCCATTTGGCGTTACTAATAGCGGCCAAACAGCTTCAAATTGAGGCCACAATACTTCGTTGGTCATCAAATTATTACTACTCCCTCCCAACCAAGGTACCGCGAACATTCTGACGTAAAACAAAGCGCCAAAAAATGCAGCAAAGAACATTACTTCGGAGAAGATAAACCACCCCATACCTTGGCGGAACGACCTATCCATTTGCGCCGAATATAAACCACTCATGGACTCATCAATAACATGCCTAAACCAACCGACTATCATGGCAATCAAAGCCACAATCCCAGAGAATAAAACCCAAGCGCCAGAGCTACTTTCCTTCTCTAATTGCATCACTGTAAGCCCCGCTCCCACTGCAATTAAAAACATGGCAACGGCACCTATAATTGGCCATGGACTTTGCTCTGGCACATAATAAGTTTGGTAACTTTTATCCATTTTGAGGTCCTCGCATAATACTATGCTTAGTCGAAATATACTGTTCCACCTTCAAACCGGGCACTTGAATTAAGTTGCTCGCTGTTGTGTCTGTTACATCATATAGCGTGTAAGATAGGGTGAGCTCTTGTACGTCCGCTGGTAATTCAGTATCTACGTAAAATCGCAAAGTGAATTCCATTGACTGATTCGCCGCCAGTGGCTGCTGATCAAAACAAAAACATGCCAATTTATGAAGATACTTGGCAGCTTGGCCAGGAGAAACCGACGGTATTGCCTGCATCACTCTCGCTCGATCGCTGAGGTTATATGCTACAAATTGCACTTCAGACAGCTTGCCGGGCTGCACACTCACAGAATATTGCTGAGCTTTGACACTAAATGGCGCGCTACTTTTTGCGTGAGTTGTAAAGCTGACTTCGACCTGCCGAGAATCATCTACCGTTTCACTTTGTTGAGCAACAACCAAATCTACTTTGCCATTCAATCCTGTTATGTCGCAAAAAACGTCATATAACGGCACTAATGCAAACGCAAATGCAAACATCCCTAGCACCGCAAGTATCAGTTTTCGTAAAAGGGCAGTGTGCATTTAGTCCACCTTAGGAGGTGTTGAAAAAGTATGATAGGGCGCTGGCGAAGCCACTTGCCACTCTAGCCCTTCTGCACCATCCCACACTTTGTTAGCAACAGCTTTACCGCCAGCAATACACTTAAATACGACGGCAACAAACAGCAGTTGAGACAATCCAAATGCAAAGCCACCGATACTGATGATGGCGTTAAAATCAGCAAATTGCAGCGCATAGTCAGGGATCCTTCTCGGCATACCTGCTAAACCGACAAAATGCATTGGGAAAAAGAGCACATTGACACTCACCAAAGATAACCAAAAATGCCACTGAGCCAGTGTTTCGCTATACATGTTGCCTGTCCACTTTGGCAACCAATAGTATGCAGCAGCCATTATCGAGAACACTGCACCTGTAACCAATACGTAATGGAAATGCGCAACAACAAAATATGTATCGTGATACTGAAAGTCTGCAGGCGTTATGGCTAACATCAGACCTGAAAACCCACCTAACGTGAATAACACAATAAACGCAATAGCAAACATCATGGGGATCTCAAAACTTATCGCCCCTCGCCACATAGTCGCGACCCAATTAAACACTTTTACGCCAGTAGGCACGGAGATCAACATGGTTGCATACATAAAAAATAACTCTCCTGCCAAAGGCATACCTGTGGTAAACATATGGTGCGCCCATACCACAAATGAGAGCAAGGCAATTGAGGACGTCGCATAAACCATAGAGGCATAGCCAAAGAGCTTTTTACGAGAAAATGTTGGTACTATGGTAGAAATGATACCGAATGCAGGGAGGATCATGATGTACACTTCTGGGTGACCAAAAAACCAAAAAATATGTTGAAACATCACCGGATCACCACCCCCAGCGGCATCAAAAAAGCTGGTGCCAAAATACTTGTCGGTCAATACCATAGTCACAGCGCCAGCTAACACAGGCATCACCGCAATAAGTAAGAATGCAGTTATCAACCAGGTCCATACAAATAATGGGAGTTTCATCCATGTCATACCTGGCGCACGTAAGTTAACAATGGTGACTATGACATTGATAGCTCCCATAATGGAGCTAATCCCCATAATGTGGACAGCAAAAACGAATAATGCAGTGTTGTCGTTACTGTAGGTTGTCGATAGTGGAGCATAAAACGTCCATCCAAATGCCGGGCCGCCACCTTCCATGAAAAGTGAAGCAAGTAAAATGGCAAAGGCAAATGGCAGTATCCAAAAACTCCAGTTGTTCATTCTGGGCAAGGCCATATCTGGTGCGCCTATCATCATAGGGATCATCCAGTTTGCTAACCCAGTAAATGCAGGCATAACCGCACCAAACACCATTATCAAACCATGAACAGTGGTCATTTGATTAAAAAAGTGGGGGTCTACAAGTTGCATTCCTGGTTGAAATAACTCTGCGCGAATGACCATCGCCATCGCACCGCCGGTTAAAAACATCAGCAGTGAAAACAGCAGATACAAAGATCCGATATCTTTATGATTAGTTGTAAAAATCCAGCGTTTCAGCCCAGAGGGAGCACCGTGGTTATGTTCATGCGGTACAGCTTGTTCTTGTGCGGTAGTCGACATTACTCTTTCTCCTTTGTACCATCAATGAAGGCCTGAATTTGTCCAGGCTGAACTACCTCTTGGGTATCGTTACCCCAACTATTTCGCTTATAGGTAATGACTCCAGCAATCTCGGTTAATGTAAGCTGCTTGCCAAACGCTTGCATCGCAGTACCAGGGCGGCCATTTACTAAAATGTCGATATGCGCCTTAAGTTCGCCATTAACCACCGCACTGCCTTTCATGGCAGGGAACACGCCGGGCAAGCCAAGCCCCGTAGGTTGATGACATGCGGCGCAATAAGCCATATAAACCTTTTCACCAGTAGCCATAAGCTCATCTTTAGACAAGGTTGCGCCAACCGACGCTGCTTCGGCTTGCATTGCATCGGCTTTTGCTTGCTTGGCATCCGCCAACCAAACATCGAAGTCTTCTGGAGAACGGGCTTCCACTACAACGGGCATAAAACCATGATCTTTTCCGCACAACTCCGCACACTGGCCGCGATAAATGCCCTGCTCATTTACACGGGTCCAAGCTTCATTTATAAAACCAGGGTTGGCATCTTTTTTCACCGCAAAATCAGGCACCCACCAAGAGTGAATAACATCATCTGAGGTCAATAAAAACCTTACTTTGCGATCTGTTGGGATCACCAAGGGCTTATCAACTTCGAGTAAATAGTGTTCATCTTTT
The DNA here is from genome assembly GCF_001625565.1 of Pseudoalteromonas luteoviolacea NCIMB 1944. Classification (GTDB taxonomy): domain Bacteria; phylum Pseudomonadota; class Gammaproteobacteria; order Enterobacterales; family Alteromonadaceae; genus Pseudoalteromonas; species Pseudoalteromonas luteoviolacea_F. The sequence goes on along the minus strand of NZ_AUXS01000013.1, from coordinate 219,508 downwards.
GCTTGTAGGTTATCAATTTGATCTTTGGGGGTGGAAAGAACTGAGAAAAAATCAACGTCATGCCCCATGTATTCATAGTGCCACTTCCACTGAGAGCCTGTAACTTTGATTGTTAAATCAGATTTACTGGTATCCTCCATAGCTATCAATGTTTTGGTCGCGGGAATGGCCATCACGACCAGTATGACAAATGGAATCGCCGTCCAAATTATTTCTACTTTGGTGCTTTCATGGAACTGAGCTGGTTGCGCTCCTTTGGATTTACGGTGATGTATTAGTGCCCAAAACATCACCGAAAAAACAATCACTCCTATCACACAACAAATTAAAAAAATTGTCATGTGCAGTTCATACACCTCATTACTCACATCAGTCACACCCTGACGCATATTGTAATCACTGGCTACAGAACTGAAGCTAACCAGAATAAGGCTTAAAAAATTGAACAGCTGTAATTTAGCAAGATTCATGTGACGTCTCCGAGCCCTTATATTTTTAGTCTTGAAGGGTTTTTATTATTGGATGACTGTCAATAGGCCTTTTATTGCCCAAACTGCATGACTTCTTTAACGATTAGTAAAAAAACAACCACCTTGCAAGTTTTGTTTTGTGATAAACATCACCACGTTTGAGTAATTACTTTATTTTGAATTGCTGCAAAGATAGTACTGATGAAAACATCGTAGAATGGAAGGAAAAAATAATTTAATATTAAAATACAGATAGATAGGTAAAAACAACGAATATATATAGAAAAGTAGGGCCGTACTTTAAGTACACTCCCTACAATTGTAATACTTTAATGGTATTAGCAGAACTGGCTGCCAGTTTCAGGATCTGTACCAGTGATAACACATCTTCCTGCTGGTCGTTTTGCCGTGTTACAGCCGAAAGAGTCGCAATGATGGCTATGCTGTATACCACCTGCGATCTGTGGAGTCATATCCTGTGAGATTGAATCGCTATTTTTTGTTAGTGACTTTAGTTTTGTTTTTTTCAGTTTAATATTCATTTTTATTCCTTTTGCATTGTGATTAAGCGCCTTTAAAAAATATCAAAAAAAGAAAATAAAACCACAAAAAACAACACCAAAACAGACAATTAATAAATATTTTTATTAAAAATAAATATCATAATACTGCTCCGATAAAAAACCATACAAACCTTTAAAAAAATCAAGATTTGGAAGAAATTTTAATCTCCGCCCTAAAAATTACTCCTTATATAGATACCAACTACATAAACAACAAAAAAAGACTTTAAAAAATATAAATCTCATTATTTTGTACATACAACACACAATTCATTCTTAAATATTTTCTTCACTCAGCATTGACTAAGACTCAAATTGTTCGGCTTCTATTGCTAACTATTAAGCTGTGTTTCCAACACCCCTTTTTTATTGAAGCGTAAAGAATAGAAAACAAACACTCCACGAAGATAGTCAATGCACTTTAAACCTGATAAAAACTCAACCTAGTACAGTGCTTTACTTTGGATGGAAAACCAACTTCATCTACAATGGCGCTGAGGGTTAATTATTAACCGGTGAGGACTTTAAATTGAGGTGGCAATACGGAAACTTAGAAAAGAGCTCAATTAAGAGCTCATATCTGAACTAGATTAATAATCTACCATAGTACCTGTAATATCACATGGTCTGCCTGGGCCTGGAGATGTATGACACTCATAATCTACACATGAGATTTCAGCAGTAGGGACATAAGTACCACCACCTGGGCGACTGCTACCGCCGGCTACATGAGGTGTCATATCTTTACCAAGCGAGTTATGGTTTTTAGTTAACGATTTCAATTTTGTTGTTTTTAATTTGATATTCATTTTTTTATTCCTGTTTTTTATAATTGACAACCCCAAAGTACCCAATTTAAAAACAAAGTACAAACATTCTAACCTTATAAAAACCACAACTTTTTCTGAATAAAATATAACCTTTTCTATCTAGCTAGTTAGGGGTATTCGAATTAAAAAAAATGAGTTTTCTAAAAAGAAAAACTCATTTATTTAAACCTATCACTTATTTGCTATAAAAATAGGTAACACTTTTGTAGCAATGATCTTCATTGTTTGTTCGTTTCGCTCATGACCTGTTGTAACTATTATCAAGTCTAAGTCATCTATCACAACAATATACTGCCCACCTCCTCCTTGAGCTGATCGAGTAAAATAGCGCATATTGGCAACTAACATATCTGCTTGCCACCAAAAATAACCATAGCTAGGATTCTTAACGTATTTTCCTGTAAAAAATATATCGCTATCTTTAAGTGCCACAACTTTGTTTGATGACTTGGCCAAATACGCTTTGGGTATCAATTGTACCCCTTGCCAATTTCCCTCTGACTTAACTAGCAGCCCCAGTTTAACCATATCCCTTGACGTTAACTGGGCGCCATATGCGCCTATCGGTAAACCATCGTCACCTTCACGCCATCGGTAATTGAAGATCCCTAACCGATGAAATAACTCCTTTTCGATAAAAGCGTTAGCGCCATTGGGCACCACCGCATTGAGTACCTGCATTACCAACGCGGGGTCCTCACTTTGATAGTGAAAAGTACGGTTAGTGGGGTCAATTGGCGATGTAGATGACAATAACATTTGCAATGGATTGTGACTCGATTGCACACTAGACGCCGGCAAGAGCTCATCCCTTACACGTAACCCTGATTGCATCGTTAAAGCTTGATGCAATGTGATGCTATTAACTCCTGAAGTAAGTTGGTTAGAGTTCAAACCGTTAAAAAATGACACAATAGGTTTATGCAGATCTACCATTTTTAGATGGCCCAGAGCAATAGCTCGACCAATTGCTAGACTCAGTATTGCTTTAGTAACAGACGCTTGGCGGTGAGGCTGGTCAACTCTCCCCTTCAAATAATAAGACTCAAAAATAAGTTCACCACCTTTCATCACCAACAAGCTATCGTACTTACCTAGTTTTTGAGCGCTTATTTCCTCGGCCAAACTTTTTAACATGTTTTTATCGCCATTGGCGCTATCAAAATTACCAACCCGAATACCGTCATTTAACTTTTCTGGTAAAAAGCTAACATAGGGCACCGTCAAACTGGGGAATTCTAATAATGGTAGCTTTTTTTCCGTCTCAGCAGCCTTTGGCGCAGTTACCGTAGCAACCGGAGCAGACATAGCTGTAGCGGTCAGGCCTGAAAAAAAGCTTAATATAATCAATAACCTTCTCGTTAATAAATTAATCGGTGATATCATAAGTGACTCCTATATACTCGCACTTATCAGCGCAAACAACTGTTTCTTATAGATTTGATAACCATGTCACGCCGCGGGCGACGGTCATTGGCACTGCTTGCGAGTGGTCACCATCCATCACTTCATGTGTCAAAGACAGCTGGCCCTGTTTATGCTCATTCAACCTAGATATCAGTTTATCAACATACTTTTTCAGCCGCGGTTCTTTGTTTCCATATGAAATAAACACATTTGCGTCTAGTTGCTTCTGTTTGATCAGTAATTCACTTAAATAATCCACGCTGCCACCGAGAGCAGGACTACCCAATATGTAGTGATTAAAAGTATCTGGCTGTGCAATCAATGCGTACATTCCAAATTGCCCGCCAAGTGAATAACCAAAATATGCGCGCTGTTTTGGTTTGGTGTTATAAAGTGCGTCAATCCGTTTAAAAACATCTTTGCGAATAAAAGCTAAATGCTCCGCAGCTTGGCCAAAATGATATTTTGCCTGCCTAGCCTGATCCTTTGACGGAGTGACCGTATAATCACGAAATCGACTGGCATGTGGCGCTGCGGGTTCACCATTGATCTTAGGCATGTCTTTTTGCCAAGATATGCCAACTAAAATGACTTCATCCATTAAAAATGTGGTTGCCGCTGACAACAAATCAAGTTGCCATACCGCATCGGTGAAATAAACAACTGGGTAGCGACGTTTTGGATCTTTTCCATACTCTTCAGGTAGCTTGACCAATAACTCGTATTGGCCACCGTTGACTGAATTGGTGATTGGCACAACTTGCGTTCTTGGCATGGTATACGATGCAAACTCCGCGGCCTGGATGTTCATCAGTGGTATCATCATGTATATCAATGTCAGCGCATATTTTTTCATCATTATTCCTCGTTATTTATGCTAAGTGGGCTCGGCTAAAACAGCCGCTTTATAGCTTGCCCATCGGTGTCTCTTTGGCTAACTCGGTGATAAGATTAACGTGCTTAGAGTGAAATGCTTGATGTCTTACTGACGTCTCTTTGACTTTACAATGAAAAATAAAATAGCAAAATTTTCAAAAGGTTATGGTTTGATGTTTATCTATCAAATGCATATGTTAACCTTGCTTTATGCAAGTTAAGATAATTACAACAATTGCTGACTATCAGTAGGAAGGGCTATGCAACAACAGTATTGGGTAGGCGACTTTTATATCGATTTGTCCAGAAACCAAATTTCACACCAAGATCATATCCAAACTCTGGCACCAAAGGCCCTAGCCGTGCTTACCGTCTTAGCCAAACACCAAGGAGAAGTGCTCAGCCAAGATATGCTGCTCGACAGCGTTTGGCAAAATACCATTGTATCCCCTAATACTTTGCAACGTAGTATTGCCCAATTGAGAAAAGCACTCGGTGACGACGGTAAAGTACAAGTTGTAATTAAAACTCATGCAAAACAAGGCTACAGCTTAGAATCGAAAGTTGAATGGGGTGAAAAAACCGGTGCCTCAACAGCGACAACCGTAACGGAGCCTTTGAATACAGCAATTCAGTCGAGTGAGCAAACGGTACATACAAAAGACAGGGTGAGCACCAAGCCTACAAGCAATAAAAAAGTCGCGTTATTTGGTACACTGCTATTTGCCATAATTGGCGCCTCAGTTATCTTTCTTAAGCCGCAACCCACTTCTTTATCAGTCGCCAAACTAACCGCTTTAACAGCAACCGATGATAGGGAAAATGCCGGTATATACTCACCAAATGGTGACTATGTGGTTTTCCATCGCTATGAAGAGCGCCTGTGTATTAACAATATATGGGCAAAACATACGGGCACTCAGAGAGAATATCAATTAACACAAAATTTAAGCTCACATGGAAAACATACTTTTTCAGAGGATGGCCGTACACTTTATTTTGTTCAACAACAAGATTGCAGACAGCCAGTTACACAAAAGCAGTGTTATAAACTGATGAGCCTAGATTTTGCAGAGTCACTCGTCTCACCACAGCAACCTAAAACGCTCATGGAATGTAAAAACTCGCGGATCCGCTCACCTAAGTGGATGAAGGGTAATCACCTTGCGCTGCTACAGCAGCATCAAAATAGATGGAAGCTGATCAGTTACGCCATAGATACTCAGCAAAGCCAAAAAATTTACGGCTCCCTTGATGACAACGTCATTCAGTTTGCTTATTCTCCATCAGAGGATCTTATCGCCCTCACCAGCGTCAATACGCAGGGAGAGTACTACCTGCAAATCCTTTCCCCCGACGGAGAGGTCCATTCAAAAGTCGCCATTAACTATCCAAGTGAAATCGCACAGTACCGCTTTATTTCCCCTAACTTTTCGCCTTTTGATGAGCAGCTTTTATTCAGTACCGGTAGGCAGTTATTTACTCTTTCTTACGACGGCCAAATTGATAATGTGAGCCTTCCTCTCGATGAGCCTATGGGATCACCAAACTTTCACCCCAGTGGCAGTCGTATCCTCGTGACCAAAGGTTTCTACGATAGTGACATTGCATCGGTGTCACTAAATGAACTTGAGAACTCGGCTCAAGATCCAATGCATGACAATCATCGCAAGGTATACAGTATTATTGAACGCTCAATTTCTGCAGAAGATAGCGCGACATTCCAACCTATGGGTAATAAACTGGCCTTTAGTTCACAGCGCTCTGGCATTGACCAAATTTGGATAAGCGATGGGAAGACAACTCAGCAGCTCTCACATTTTGCTATGGATAGCTATATTGATGGATTTTACTGGGCAAAAGATGGACAGAGCCTTTTAGCTAATTCAGCGAAGGAAATCTATCAACTTAGCCTCAACGGAAACAGCCAGCACTTTACGTTCCCCTTCCCTATTGATCAACTTTTTCACTGGGACAGTGGCGCTCAAACTGCACTGGCCAATATCAGGATTGGCGGCTTACTCAAATTTGCCCAACTTGATTTGGCAAACTTATCTTATACAGAACTAAGAGATACGCCTGTAAACTGGGCGCAAAAAAGTACCACAGGGCAAATCATCTACACTGACAAATTGGATAGGTTTTGGCGATCAGGCGACATTGAAGATACCCTGATAGAGACGCTAATAGACCAAGGCAGTGACAAGCGATTTATACTTGATGGAGAACGTCTATATGGCATCAATGAACAATATGAGTTATGGCACTATGAACTTGGTAACAAACAATTTAACGTGATCGGAGAACTGCCAAAAAACCTCGATTACCTTACCGATGTACGCCAATCACATGCTCTCATATCACTGCGCATTAATGCCAAAAAAGAATTGGCAGAACTGGTGCTTGCTCAGTAAATCTAATCTTTGAGGTTATTACTGAATACGTAAAAAACACATTGATTTTGATATAGAGCGAGAACTTGAGGACCATGTGAGCGGCGATTTAGTAGAGCTCAAAGTCAACAACATTTCAAAAATACGCTCTAAAACAGGATCTCAATAGTAAACGCACTCTTAAAGCGAAAAGCAAAGCCCATCTCGAAAAAAATTGAACATTTTATTTCTGAGGATAACACCTGTGAGGGCAAGGCGTTTTTGTGAATAATTCAGATTTCGTACTATTAAAAACTTAGCAATTTTCCCTTGCTCTCATCAGCTCCACAACAAGGAGTATCATCGCGTGATCTGCTTACCAAACAACCAAGAAGATGAACGCCTGTATATCAGATAGTTAAACACTCGCGTGGAATCTCCCCGCACCTCCAAAATGATAAGCTTCTAGTGTATGGAGAAGCTCTTTGGAGAACGCTACTTGAGAGGCTGGTGCACCGCTCGCAGTGGCCTCTCTTAATCGCTCTTTTTGCATTGCAATAACATCTACTTTCTCATTTTCGGCTTTAGATAATGCACTCAAGGAAACTTGCCCATCCCCCTGATTTAGCCCTGTCGCCGTCGCTGTATAATTCAGTGAAAGTGACGCGTGTTGCCCCAAGGTCAGTACACCTTCGTCATACAAAGCTTTTGATGCTTGAGAAAGCTCTTTCATCGTCATATTGGTAAAATCAAATTTATCATTTTCCGTATGACCACTTGCCGCCCCAGATGACGGCAATATTTTGCCTGATTTTTCACCAGATACAGTTTGCTGAGCTTGAACTATTTGCTGACTATATACAAGCGATTGATTTTGAACCTTCATTGTATAAATCCTTCTATTAGTGGCTTTACAAACTAGGCAAAGTTTATGCCTATCTCATAGATGCTTTTTTATTTGGCTCTATTTAGGTGAAAGTGCAAAGTATCTCCTCCATAAACTGAAACAGCTCATAAGTAGAACTTCTATCAATATAAGAAGGCGTAGAGCTTAGCTCAAGCTCTTACGAGCACGGTTTGAAGTCAATGTGGCATATACTTGTAACGTAGCAGGACTAAGTCGCGACGTTTATTGCTAACGATGTATACAAACGCCTGATGATAAAGTGATTGATGTATTGTCCATGTTTGTTGAGCAGTATCTTAGACAGGGAATGCCAAAACAAATTCAACAGCTACCATGAGCCAGAATTGACATCAAGTACGGTAGGAATTGGGCCACTGAACAGTGTATAAAGCTTGGTTTTATTAGTCTTGCAGGTCCGTATCAGCATGAGAGTTGTCGAGCTATTTAATCGCAACTATCAAGAAGAGGTATTGGATTTATATCTGTTTGAATCACTGTAACAGGTTAGTGACATTACAAACGAGTGATTAGGTATTTATGATTATAAACAACCCCATGATACTCTATAAGATCAAATTTCAATGGGCTATCTTGAGACAGCATCATTCTACTAACGAGCTGTGCTAAATCAGTAACATAAAAAACCCAAGCAATGGCTTGGGTTTTTCAGTATTAGCTTAGGCTAAAGGCAGATTACATCATGCCGCCCATACCGCCCATACCGCCCATGCCACCCATATCAGGTGCAGCAGCTGGCTCATCTTTAGGAATTTCAGCAACCATAGCTTCAGTTGTGATCATAAGACCCGCTACTGATGCTGCGAACTGAAGTGCAGAACGCGTTACTTTAGTTGGATCAAGGATACCCATTTCAATCATGTCGTCGTACTGACCGTTTGCGGCGTTGTAACCATAGTTACCTTCGCCAGCTTTTACTGAGTTAACAACAACAGATGCTTCGTCACCAGCGTTTGAAACGATTTGACGTAGAGGCGCTTCCATCGCACGTAGTGCAACTTTAACACCGTGGTTTTGGTCTTCGTTTTCACCTTCAAGACCTGCGATCTTGCTAGCAACACGTACTAGTGCAACACCACCACCAGGTACAACACCTTCTTCAACCGCAGCGCGAGTTGCGTGTAGTGCATCTTCAACGCGGTCTTTCTTCTCTTTCATTTCAACTTCAGTAGCTGCGCCAACCTTAATTACTGCAACACCGCCAGCAAGTTTTGCCATGCGCTCTTGTAGTTTTTCTTTGTCGTAATCTGAAGTTGCTTCTTCGATTTGTGCTTTAATCTGTGATACGCGGCCGTCAATAGCTGCTTGCTCACCAACACCATCAATGATTGTCGTGTCGTCTTTAGTGATAACAACGCGCTTAGCAGTACCAAGGTCTTCTAGTGTTGCTTTCTCAAGTTCTAGACCGATTTCTTCAGAAATCACAGTACCACCAGTTAGGATAGCGATATCTTGTAACATTGCCTTACGACGGTCGCCGAAACCTGGTGCTTTAACAGCAGCTACTTTCACGATACCACGCATGTTGTTCACAACTAGCGTTGCCAGTGCTTCACCTTCAAGGTCTTCAGCGATGATAAGTAGTGGCTTACTTGTCTTAGCAACACCTTCTAGTGTAGGAAGTAGTTCACGGATGTTAGATACTTTTTTGTCTACTAGTAGAATGTGTGGGTTATCTAGTTCAACTTGGCCTTTTTCAGCGTTGTTGATGAAATAAGGTGATAGGTAACCGCGGTCAAACTGCATACCTTCAACAACATCTAGTTCATTCTCTAGAGATTGGCCTTCTTCAACCGTGATAACACCTGACTCACGACCTACTTTTTCCATTGCCTCAGCAATGATGTCACCAATTTCTTTATCAGAGTTTGCAGAGATAGTACCTACCTGTGCAATTGCTTTTGTATCTGCACACGGAGCAGAAAGCGCTTTTAGTTCTTCAACTGCAGCAACAACTGCTTTGTCGATACCACGCTTAAGGTCCATAGGGTTCATGCCTGCAGCAACAGACTTAAGGCCTTCGTTTACGATTGCTTGTGCTAGTACTGTCGCTGTAGTTGTACCGTCACCCGCAGCATCATTTGCTTTTGACGCAACTTCTTTAACCATCTGTGCGCCCATGTTCTCAAACTTGTCTTCAAGTTCGATCTCTTTCGCTACAGATACACCATCTTTAGTGATAGTTGGTGCGCCGAATGACTTGTCTAGTACAACGTTACGACCTTTAGGACCCAGTGTTACTTTTACTGCGTCAGCCAATACATTTACGCCCTTCAGCATTTTAGTGCGAGCGTCACCTGCAAAACGAACTTCTTTTGCTGCCATGTTTTTATTCCTCTAAATTCTTTTCGTTAAAAGCTACTTTGTTTTTTACAAGCTAATGCTTAGCCAACAATACCTAGGATATTGTCTTCACGCATGATCAGATACTCTTGACCTTCGATCTTTTCAGTCTTCTCAACATATGAGCCGAAAAGCACTGTGTCACCTGCTTTTACTTCTAGTGCTCTTACTTCACCACTGTCCAAAACGCGGCCGTTACCTACAGCAACAACTTCACCACGAGTTGATTTTTCAGCTGCTGAGCCAGTCAATACGATACCGCCAGCAGATTTAGTTTCTTCTTCTAGACGCTTAACAATAACGCGATCATGTAAAGGACGAATGTTCATAGATTTAGTTCTCCTAACTTTTCTGAACAATGACAGAAATAATCTTTCTATTCAGAGTGAGTCGCTGCCAATAAATGCGGCTTAAAATGCGACTCTCTGGATTAAAACTTAACTTGCAATTCTAGATGGGGGTGGATATTTAAAACCCAAGAGAAAAAACTAAAAAATTTTAATCTTTTCTCTGATATTCACCTTCGATGGTGTTTGCAGATTGAGATTCCGACTGAGGTGCTTTGCGCTCGAATGGGTCAAACTTTTGCTCTTCAAAGGGAGCTTGAGTATCTTGATGTGAATGCTGTTGACCAAAACCTTGGCCAAACATACTGCCTTGGGCAGAACTTTGCATTTTCACACTCGCTTGCTCTATTAATGATTTCGCTATTTTTCCTCGGATCGCAGGTGTTAACAGCATAAAACCGATTGCATCTGTCATGATCCCGGGCGTCATTAGAAATACACCTGCAATAATGACACACAACCCTGTAAACAAATCTTGTCCTGGCAACTGACCGGATGCCATTTGCTTTTGCACATTAGAATATGCACCGAGTCCCTGCTGTTTTACCAACTTTGCACCTAAAATAGCAGTGGCGATCACCAAGGCGATGGTAGCAAACCCACCAATGACGTCACTGACTTGGATCAGCAATGCAATTTCAACAATAGGAACAACGATAAATAACAAAAAAAGAACTTTAAACATAGATTCTCCAAATAAACTGAAATAGATGTATGGCTTGTCAGGTCTATTTTCAAGCTTACAGTCAGCATCAATTACACTGCGGCTTATACTGCTGTCTCGGTTTTGCTCAAGAATGCTCTTTAGAACAAAACTGAGATTGAAAGTTCAGAGTATCTTAATGCAACTCAACGAGCACACCTTGGGATCCCGGTTGTCATTCGTTACTATATGGACACAACTAATTTTGTCGGCAATAACACGATGAGTACCCCCTATAGAATGGTTATGACAACTTGTGATAGTCAAGACAATGCCCGCCATATCGCGGCGCATTTAGTTTTAAATAAATTAGCCGCTTGTGTGAACATCTTGCCTAAAATAGAGTCAATCTACGTGTGGCAAGGAAAAGTCACACAAGATGAAGAAGTTAAACTACTAGTCAAAACAAAATCCGCACTGGTTAGTAAAGTCATTGCAGCGATACAAGCTGAGCACACTTACGATGTGCCCGAAGTCCAGGTGATTGAGGTCACAGCAGGCTCGCAGCAATATTTTAACTGGATGGAAGAGGTACTAAATTAATGCGACTGACGACGCTGTTATTCTCCTTTATATCGCTGCTGCTTATTGGCAGCTTTCAGGCTACGGCCAATAACACAGTTTTGGACAGTTTACTTGAACCAAAACAGCAAACATTTTTACCGGTCGATCAGGCGTTTCAGTTTGATTTTGACCAGCAAGGCACTGTGCTCTTTACTGGTTGGGATATCGCTCCGGGCTACTATATTTATAAACACAAGCTCGAATTTATTGCTAAAGATGCCGACATCAAGGTACCTGAGTTACGTGAAGGTAAAATGATTGAAGATGAATTCTTTGGTCGCACCGAAGTATATTTTGATGAGCTCTCTGTGGTCTCTAAACTCTCGAATATTGGCCAAAACGCAGTGGTAAAAATTCGCTATCAAGGGTGTGCTGAAGCTGGGCTCTGTTACCCACCTGAGATCATTGAGATCCCACTCACAGCCTTAGCTGGCGCAACTAGTGCTCCAACCAACAACACCGAGAGTGAGTCAGAACAACAACCAAACGTAGTTAAATCAAGCTCGCAATCAAAAACATTCAACAGTGACGACGGCGAATTATCATTCAGTGAAAAACTTGCCCAGCAAAGCTTTATCACCAATTTAGGCGCGTTTTTCTTAGTGGGCGTGCTACTGGCTTTTACACCATGCGTGTTTCCGATGTTCCCTATTTTGTCGAGCCTCATTGCCGGTCAAAGCAACCTGTCGACCAAAAAGGCGTTTTCACTGTCATTTGTTTATGTACAAGGTATGGCCGTAACCTATGCGGCACTCGGTCTTGTGGTTGCCTATTTTGGCGGCCATATTCAAGGCTACATTCAGCACCCTGCTGTACTTATTAGTTTTAGTATCTTATTTGTGATTTTAGCATTTGCCATGTTTGGCTGGTTTGAACTGCGCCTGCCAAGCGGCATGATGAGTAAACTTACTGAGATCAGCAACCAGCAAAAAGGTGGTAATTACACCGGTGTGTTTATGATGGGTGTATTATCAGGCCTTATTGCCAGCCCTTGTACCACAGCCCCTCTCTCCGCTGCACTTTTATATGTAGCGCAAAGTGGTGATTTCCTAGTTGGCGGCTTAACCTTGTATGCACTGAGCTTAGGTATGGGCTTGCCACTGTTATTACTTGGTACCTCAGGTGGTAAATTACTGCCAAAAGCAGGCGGCTGGATGGAGCAAGTTAAGACCCTATTTGGTTTCTTGATGCTGTTTGTGCCACTTATTTTGTTAGAGCGCATCTTGGATTTCGATATTATCGTCATGCTAGCCTCAGTCCTTGCCGTTGCCACTGCTCTTTATCTGCACTATTGGCAAAGCGCACAATCGCAAGGTAAAGGGAAAACATTTTTATGGGCACTGTCGATGACCTTGTTTGTCAGCGCCTTTTTCATGGGTAAGTCAGTCCTTTTCCCACAGCCTGTGACACAAATAAGCGTTGCATCAGGTCCAATCGAAGAGAAAAAGTTTAGATTGATAGAAGGACTTGATGGACTGCATAGCGAAGTCGCTAAAGCAAATCAGCAGGGGCAAATTGCGGTCGTTGATTTATATGCTGACTGGTGTGTGGCGTGTAAAGAGTTTGAAAAGTACACTTTCCCAGAGGCGCAAGTACAAAAAGAGTTCCAACACTTTGAACTGTTGAAGCTGGATCTTACTGAGAGTAACGACACCACTTTCGAGATCATGGAGTACTTCACGGTGTTTGGTTTACCTAGCATGCTGTTCTTCGACAAAGACGGAAAAGAGATCCCTGAATTACGTGTAACTGGCTTTATGAGTGCGGAAGACTTTGCCAAGCACCTACAAAAAGTCCGTAACTATTACTAATCCTCCCCTTTACCCACAGCCTATTTGAATATTTAAGTCAAATAGGCTGTACTTTATCTCTGATTAGACCAGTATTTTGCTGCTATTTACCTCGAACACTCTATAATAGTTCACGAACGTGAGAAATATTTGCTATTTAAGGCGCAAGCGCTTAAGTTAGACAAAGTAAAAGACGAAAAGTCTCGTTATTTCCCATTTAAAGGAATTTCACGCATTATGTCAGCAAATTTTAAGGTTTTAGTACTTAATGGTCCAAATTTGAACATGTTGGGCCGACGCGAGCCAGATAAATATGGCACACAGACCTTAGCGGAAATAATGCAGTCACTTATAAAGTGCGCAGAACAACATAATGTGATGCTGACTCATTTTCAGAGCAACAGTGAAGCAGAGCTGATCAATACCATCCATGACCATTACGGCGAAGTGGATTGTATTATCATCAATCCAGCAGCTTTCACACACACGAGTATCGCCATACGCGATGCCTTGCTCAGTATCAGCGTCCCATTTTATGAAGTGCATATTTCAAATGTGCACGCACGTGAGCCATTTCGTCATAACTCCTACTTCTCGGATGTAGCGAAAGGCGTCATATGTGGATTAGGTGCAATTGGCTATCAAGCTGCATTAATGGCAGCGATTGACCAGTTGCGCAAACAAGATAACTCAAATTAACTAACAGGCGGGCCAAGTTATGGATATTCGCAAGATTAAAAAACTAATCGAACTAGTAGAAGAATCAGGTATTGCAGAGCTAGAGATCACCGAAGGTGAAGAGTCAGTACGTATTAACCGTCACAGCAGTGCTCCTGTTATGGCTCAGCCTCAGCAATTCGCTGTTCCTGCACCTGCTGCAGCTCCAGTAGCTGCTCCTGCGGCGGCACCAGCAGCTGACGCACCGGCAGAAGCCGCAACTCCTGCAGGCCACCAAGTTAAGTCTCCAATGGTTGGTACTTTCTACTCAGCGTCTTCTCCAACTGCTGCGGCTTACGTTGAAGTTGGCACAAAAGTAAACGTTGGTGACACACTTTGCATCGTAGAAGCGATGAAGATGATGAATCAGATCGAATCTGACAAGGCCGGTACTGTTAAAGCTATCCTAGTTGAAAACGGCGAGCCAGTTGAATTTGATCAGCCGCTATTCATCATCGAATAATTCCCAAGAAGGCAAACACTATGTTAGATAAAGTAGTCATTGCAAACCGAGGTGAAATTGCACTTCGTGTATTGCGTGCCTGCAAGGAGCTTGGGATTAAAACGGTTGCAGTACACTCTACTGCTGACCGTGACCTTAAACACGTTCTACTTGCAGACGAAACAATTTGTATCGGTAAACCAGCTGCGGCTGAGAGTTACCTAGATATTCCTCGCATTATCGCTGCGGCAGAAGTAACAGACGCTGTTGCTATCCACCCAGGATACGGTTTCTTATCAGAAAACGCTGACTTTGCTGATCAAGTTGAGCAAAGTGGCTTTATCTTTATCGGTCCAAAGGGCGACACTATTCGTTTGATGGGTGATAAAGTTTCTGCAATCGAAGCTATGCGTAAAGCTGGCGTACCTTGTGTACCAGGTTCTGACGGCCCATTAACAGAAGACAACGAGCGCAACGTGCAAATCGCTAAGCGCATCGGTTACCCTGTTATCATCAAAGCAGCAGGCGGCGGCGGTGGTCGTGGTATGCGTGTTGTTCGCTCAGAAGAAGAGTTACTAGACTCAATTGCACTGACACAAACTGAAGCGCAGCAGTTCTTCGGCAATGGCATGGTTTACATGGAGAAATTCCTAGAAAACCCACGTCACATCGAAGTACAAGTACTTGCTGACGGTCAAGGCAATGCGATTCACCTAGGTGAGCGTGACTGTTCAATGCAGCGTCGTCACCAAAAAGTAGTTGAAGAAGCGCCAGCACCGGGTATCACAGCAGAAATGCGTAAGTTCATCGGTGACCGTTGTACTCGTGCATGTATCGAAATCGGTTATCGCGGTGCTGGTACATTCGAATTCCTATACGAGAATGGCGAATTCTACTTCATCGAAATGAATACTCGTATTCAGGTAGAGCACCCAGTAACAGAAATGGTTACAGGTGTTGACCTAATCAAAGAGCAGCTGAAAATTGCTGCGGGTCAACCTTTATCAATCACACAAGATGATGTTGTGATCAAAGGTCACGCTATCGAGTGTCGTATCAACGCTGAAGACCCAGAGTCGTTCATCCCGTCTCCAGGTAAGATCACGCGTTTCCACCCTGCTGGTGGTTTAGGTATTCGTTGGGACAGCCACATTTACGCTGACTACACAGTACCACCACACTACGATTCAATGATCGGTAAATTAATCACTTATGGTGAGAACCGTGACGTTGCAATCGCACGTGCTCGCAATGCGTTAAACGAACTTGTGATTGACGGTATCAAAACAAATACACCGTTGCACAAAAAGATCTTAGCAGACGAAAACTTCCAAAATGGTGGCACAAACATCCACTATCTAGAGAAGAAACTAGGTCTGTAATTGACGTATTAGTAAAAAAGCCGGTATTTACCGGCTTTTTTGTTTTCTTTGATTCGTCCTAATCATGACTTTTTGCGTTTTTATTAATCAATTGAACAAGATAAGTTATATTTTTCAGTTTTAGATAGTGACAAGCGACGAAAAAGTTCATATACTGCCAGCGCTTCATAAGATTGTTTTCACACAATCACAAAAAATGGCCCTATAGCTCAGTTGGTTAGAGCACCCGACTCATAATCGGTAGGTCCCTGGTTCGAGTCCAGGTGGGGCCACCATTTTTTTCCTACATACTTAATTTTCCCAATACTTCTGCTTTTATGCATATAGAGTTTAATAAATTGATGCTTTTAGGCGGCCTAAACTAGTCTAAAGACACCATGTTTAAGTTAATACTTATCTTCAACTTAGTAGCTTTGAATTTCTCACAGCCTGATCCCATTAGCTCGCTTTAAATAACATAGCGATTGTAAAGCTGTAATTTTTTTTAAATGCTCTGTTTGTACCTCCAAACCATGATTTTTGAAGCAACTTAATTGGCTAAAAACCAGTTAATAACCATTTTAATTGCTCTAAAAGAATACAGACATAGCAGATGATGTTACTTATTTGTATGTTCAAAGATTCTACTGTCATTATTACAGGTATTTATGCAATCCACAGCTCTCCAATCAAACCAAAATTTGACCTGACCAAATATCGCCGCTAAACAAAAGATCCATGGAGTTCAGCATTCGGACAGAGACCAAGAACAACCTCAGCAACTTAATTACCTTCAAACCATTGCATTCCAATGACAGCGCTCTCGCAATAGAAACTCACCACAGTTGCAACTAACCTTGATTTTTCTTACCATTTCCCGATCAGAGCAGATGTTGAAAGAAGACCTGATGAAAGATTCATTGATTTACCCAGAGCAAATCAGGCATAAAAATGTTAAGAATAAGCTTGTATTGATAGCTTTCAACTGCTACTTTTTTACTCATCAGTGGCATTATTTAGCATTCCACAGCCTGTTTTCGCATAAAAAAACAGACCGTAGATATTGATTTACAATGTTTTATCTGTATAATATTCAACCCGGTTGAATCATAGAATAGGTTCTAAACATGACTTTTGAAAAGTTGGCGAAACTTGCGGAATGCGCAGAAGCTGATAGGAAAGTGGCTCAAGGCTTCAGTAGCCGCCAGAACGAACGCGACAAGGCCTACTCGGAAAAAGCCCGCAGTCAAACCCCTACAGACAAATTCTTTTCTCGTAGTTATAACCTTTAAACATTTCTGTGGATGGAAAGGCAGTAATAAACTGCCTTTTTTGATGGAACAAAAATGCAATCAGACTTTCTCCTTTGTGAATTTGCTAAAGAAACTTTGAGTAATTTGGTAAAAGAACGTTTCGGTTCAGAGTTCCCCGATATTAACTCGAAATACCAGATTAAATACCTATACCGATATCTATCTGATTTTGAAGCAAAGACAATTCTACTTGAGCCTGACTATGTAGATCGAGATTTTTTGGAAGACTATTCAAGATACTATGTAAAATGCTTTAATCAATATGGTGATCGTTGTGCGAGATTGCATTTCTTTTCTAAAGATATAAACCACCCTGAATTCCAATCTTACCTCTACGAATATTCTACCGAGAAACATCAAACACTTCAGGATTCATATATTGGTTTTATAGTTATTAAACCGTTACCCAAAACCTTTATTGGCAAATCTTGCTTGAGATTATACAAAAGCTTTGATAATAGCGACTACAAAAAAGCACTAAGTCACAGGTATAAAGTCAATTTATTCGGTCTTAGCTTACATGTAGATACTGTTGCATTCCAAGAGCAAGATAAAGTTGTCTCGGCATGCGCAACAACTTCGATCTGGAGTGCACTTCAGGCACTAGATAAAAAGGATTTACGAACAGTACCATCTTCCAGCGAAATTACACTGGCAGCAATAAACCATGTAGTAGATTCTCACAATAGCTTTCCCAATAAGGGGCTGACCAATAAACAAATTCTTCGTTCTTTAGATATACAAAAGCTGAGAAACCATAAATTTAATATTGATACTAGGTCCAGTACTGAATCTGATAACTTTTTCAATATTGTAAAAAGTTATTTAAATAGCGACCTCCCGTTAATTCTTGGAGCTGATGTGTATTGGAAAGAAGAACACGCTCAGCTAATAAGTGAGGGGCGAGGTCACGCTGTCACAATTCTTGGGTACAAAGAACTTAAACGTAACAATTACCTATATATTCATGATGACAGAATCGGTCCATTCGCAAGAATGCGAATAGTTACTAATAATAAAGAAGTTAACTCACTCATTGAAGGAAAAACCGAAGCGTCTATTAATTGGGGCCTTATGTTAGAAGAAAAAGACGAACATGGTAACTGGCAAGATGCCGAACAGCTGCTTATACCTGATAGCCTAATTATCCCGAATTATAGAAAGATCAGAATTCCCTCGGAGTATATTGCTAACACATGCAACTCTGTCATTCAAGAATACATCCATTACTACCACGAGCTTGGGGAAGGCTGCCCAGCGGTGACATTCGATATAGAGCTAATTAGCTCCGCTATTTATAAAAGCAGCCTAATTAAAACACCTAATGTAGCGAATAAAGAAGAAATTTTGTGTAAACCTTTGGCTAAATACATTTGGTGTGCGAAATTTCAAAGTGAAAAATTATCTTTATTTGATATTCTATTCGATTCTACTGAGATTCCTCAGGGCGATGCAATCGCAGGAATTTCAATTTACGATCAAAGTGGCTTTGACGCTATTATTCGACCCCTTAAGGTTATTCTTGAATATGACACCCTACATGAAGTTAATTCAGGCAAAGACTTTCTTATTCCATTAATACGTTCATTTCAAACAGAAAAAGATAATTACTTTGCTTATCTGGACAAGCAGTTCGGTAAACCAAGGGCTCCAAAACGCATTAATAAACAAGAATTATCAGGTGACAGACTACATAATCAAGTTGGGATTAGTTATTATGGGAAACAAGATAAATGTCTAAAAAATGACTTCCCTGAATTATGTAATGGCGACCAGAATGAGTTTAAGATTTGGGTAATATCTCTAGATGGAGCCCTATTGATAGGAGAAGAAATTGATAGACGTGGGCACCCAACCCTAACAGGGTTTAAGTCAGCTCGTATCGGTGGGGAACTCCATTACAAAAACGAAAAATGGATTATTAACTCTAAATCGGGGCGCTATAGCGCGGACTACGAAAACGGAAACGAGCTATTAGCCAATGCCAGAAATAAGTTCTTAGAGATTTACTCTAACCTCAGCCCTTCTGATATAGAGATTGACGAATACCATCCGAAATAACATTCAAGAAAAGTAAAGCAACATATTATGTAGAGCCTTACAAATTAAATAATCGCAGCCATTAGCGCTAGTTAATTTTCTTTAGAGAGCCCTTGCAAATAAGTTTTGAAGCCTTTCTATTTCTATTAAATCTCCTATGTCATTAGCCGCTAAATAAGAATAAATTCTATCTTCCGCATGCTGTACTAGCTCATAAACCTCCTTAACTGTTAATATTAATATAGCCAGCTTTTTTCAAATCACTTTTATCAGTTAATTGATTTAGCATGTATTTAAGGCGGAGTCCTGATATGCCATTACTCTCTGTAATAGACGTAAATGTGCAGCGTAGGTTATTAAACGTGATTGGCACATTAACTAGCTCACATATTTTAACGAGTGTCTTTTTATAAACGCAAAACAACATTCTACGCGCTTTGGTAAGTTCTAAAACAAGACCTGGTAAGAATCAGTCAAAATACCGAGTGCGTTTATCGCTTGAAATCAGCTTTTAGAACAGTTGTTCCATGAAGTGAAATTTGGTGTTTGGCATACGGTGCTACCTCAATGCTACTTTGAACGCAAAAAATTACGTTCTGACTTACCTTAGCATTTCGCTACCCATTTCATTCGGACTTTTTAGTATGTATCTTTCGAATGACCAGAGTACACCTGAATATTCACAACCTTTTTTCTGTGCACTTTGATTAGGGTCGGCTTGTTATGCCAACACGATAAGTAATTCACTAAGCCAATATAAAAACGCCCCTGTTTTACCAGAGGCGCTTTAGTCTCTACTTTAAATATTCCATAGGTTCGCCGGTTTGCAGCGACCTATCAGATAGGGTTTTATCAGGCTGGCGTAGATCAGGCTTGAGCTTATGACCATACTTATCGACACTGTTTAGGTACTCGTCTTTGCTGTGCGCTTCATCCGTCGCCGGTGCATCTAGCTCAGCTTTTAACTCTCCTGGTTTGTGGGTTTCTTTAAAGCTGCTGTTTGCAGGTGTCAGGCTGCTCTCGGTGTTTAAAATCAGCGGTAAGCCGTCTTTGCCGCTACCAATGACCACCACCTTAGCATTGTTAGATTTGGCCAGTTCAATCGTGGCCTCAATACCACGCCATTTAAGGTAGGCTTCAGAGATCCCATCACTGACCATCTCTTGAAATAGGGCAATCCCCTTGGCTTCTTCCTCTTTGCGCAGCGCTTCTTTTTTAGCCACTTCAACACGCATTTTATACTCTTCCAAAATGTAATTTTGATTCACTTTAGAAATGATCGCACTGTGTACTTTGTCAGGTAAATCGACACGTTTGATCAGTACATCATCCAAGTTTACGAGGTGATGTCCCGCCATCATTTGTGCTTCTTGGCGCAGCATGGATTTCTCTTTAAGCTCCAACTCATTCAGTACTTGGCCTAGCAGTTCCTCTTGTACTTCTTTGCGCTGATTGCCATATACCTGCTCTGCATCATATTGCGATACAATCATGCGTACCCCAGAGCTGACCTCAGGAAGAATGATCTCATCAACGTAATCAGGCCCCACCAACTTATGTAAATAAGGAATATAATCCACTTCTGGGCGATAACGCACTGTAATGTCTAACGTAATACGTAACCCTTCATTGGTGATGGCGTAGACATTAGTGTGCGCGGTTTGATAACGGCTGGAATAGATTGTCAGCGTATCCCAAGGGAAGACTAATACCGTTCCTTCATGTAGCGGTGCATCTAAATAAGTACCGCCCGCAAAACGTTTCCATAGCACCCCAACTTCACCCGAGTCGACCTTAATAAAAATAACCGGGATCAATGCAATCACAATGAAAATTGTGACTAACAAAGTTAAGCCAGCGCGAAAGCGCCACGATAAAATCCGTCGTCTGAGTTTAGGTTGGTAGCGCTTCAGTATGCGCATTAAGATATTAGATAGGATTATCGCCACTATGGCACTGATGATTATCGTCAGTGTTATATCAGAAGGGAGAATGATGTTCATGATGTTACTCCTTTACCCTCAACTTCATGGTGTTCCATTAACTGTCCTTCAACCATTTTTAGGTGTACATCTGCCAGATGGAAATAGGCATCATCATGGGTGATGGCGATGACCGTATTGCCTCTAGCTTTGAGCTTAGGCAGTACTTGCTCATAGAATTTCCGCCTAAATATGGGATCTTGATCCGCCGCCCATTCATCGAAAATATAAATTGGGCGATTCTCTAAAATAGTACTTAATAACGCTAGCCGCTTTCTCTGCCCCGATGACAGATCAATGCTGCTAAACGCACCGTCTACCACTTTGACCTTGGTGTTCATCTCTAAAAATGCCAACCAATCGTCGATTTCCTCTTGGCTGGTATGATGAATACCGTACAGCTGTTTGAATAAATGGAAATCGGCAAATACTGCGGTAAATAAGCTGCGATACGCCTCTTTAAGATTATCTGTGATAGGTTGGCCATCAACGAGGATCTGCCCGCCTTGCAACTCATACAGCCCCGTAAGCATGCGGATAAAAGTCGTTTTACCACTGCCATTACCGCCAGTAATAAAAGTGACTTGGCCACGTTTTAAGGTCAAATCAACCGGCCCAACAAAAAACGGTCTGTCGCCGCCTTTTTGGCCATGTTGGTAATATGTCCCTTCGAGTTTGAGTTCCTCAAAGTCATGAACATGAGAAAAGTGGTCTGTATCGAGATGACGATTGTCCACTTTGGCACGTTTTAAGTCTTCCTCTAGCGTCAGGACATTTTGCGCAGCTTCGGTGGCGGTGGTGTAAATTGGGATCCCACCAACAATGCTGGTAATTGGACCAATTAAAAACAGTGATGCAGTGGTTACTTTTATCACCACATCGGTATACACATGAGACAAGCTCGGAACAATAAATACCATGGCCCCAGTTGCAGCAAAAAAGGTTATTTGCGATAACACAAAGTCGGTCGCAAATAACGTTTGTGTGGTCGTTTTGGCTTTTTTGGCCCGCGCTGAGTCCATCACAAATTCATGCTCTAAATCATCAGCGCGGGGAACACTGAGCTTTACTTCTTTAAACCCGTCGAGCAAGTCAGACAAGCGCTGGATCAGCATGTTTTCACTTTCAAAAGACAGCTGCATATTGCGTTGAATTTCATTGGCGCGCAATCGGTGAATACTGGCTCCCATTAAAATTAGGATGGAGATCACCAAAAACGCCACAAAGGAATGCCAGGCAATATAAAGGGAGGTAAAAAACACTAAACTAATTGACTGTCCGATGATCACAAACAATTGTGCAGACTGCGAAATAGTCTGTAACTCTTTGCTCAGCGTATTAAAAATACGCTCTTTGCCAATGGTTTCTAGTGTCGACAGTTCGGTATGACGCACGCATTCAAATAACTCAACACGCAGCCGATCAATGGCTTTTTCAACCATTTTAGCGGCTTTAGTCATCAGCCTTTGCTGGGTCAGACCGTAAATTGAAATTGTCAGGATAAACAGCACCAAATAATAGAGAATATGATTCTCTTTGTGGATATCTGAAATGTTTTCAGACACATTGTTTATCAAGGCAAGGACTAACGCATTAGCAAGGCCAGAGATACAGCCCAACATCACGAAAGTCCTTTTCTTTATTTTTATATTCCGACTGATTAAATCGTATAATACCATTTTGATTTTCTTATCATTGTTGTTATCGGCTCGATAGCCTAAAAGCGAGTTTTATCGCCAAGCGCACATAATCTGGTTTAAAACTAGTCGTCTTCAGCATCCTGCTCTGGCTTGCGGCCCTGTGTCAGCAGCAACATCAATAAACTAACAATTGGCGTCAAAAACAATGAGATAAGAAAAAAGCCCACAGGCCCGGCAAATGTATTGCGTCCCCAATAACCTGATAAAATACATAACACCAAATACAATGCCACTATCATAATGTACTCCTCAAAAGCCCAATGTTGATAAATAAACCAACAGTTAGCCTGTTGGTTTATTATGGTTCAGCCACTGTGATTACACAGTGGCATTGCTCGGTTGTGTGCTGGCATTACCCTTATCTTTACGATATTTTGCTGCAATACCTGCAATATCGCCCTTAATGCTCGCAAGATTAAGGTCAATCAAAGTGCCACCATTTTCAAAATGACGAATGAAAGTGCTGCCTACTGCGTGTGTAGATGCGGCAGACACTACAGGCATAAATGCGATTGCACTCAGCGTGCCAATTACCGGTACCGCTTTTAAGAAGCTGCTCAACCCAGCTCCACCAAGCGTTTGCGGAAATGACCCACCGATCACAGCACTGACCGTGCCACGCAATTTATTGTCACTGTATGACTGACCATACACATTGGCAATTTCGCCAATCATCTTCATTTGAATGCCCGTTAAAGCCACTAAATCAACCGCTGGAATTGGGATTAACCCAGAACCAAACGACCACTTAGAGTACTTGTCGACAATGATCTGCGCCACGGCTGCTCGGTCTTCTGCCTGAACTACAGTGCTTTGCGGCTCCGTAGCAGAAGCATTTGCTTCATTTGCCTTGTCGTCCTTTGCTGTTTTTGTCGCTGTCATAATTCATCCTCTATGATGTAGATTTAAACAGTTGTGAACCCACCAAGTTCATGCGAAGTGTTTAAACATCATTAAACTTTGCATTTACTTGCCCTTATCACTGCAATTTCACGTGAAAAAGCAGAAATTCGCTTCTTTAAGGCCGACAAAAGCACAGAGACACACTTCACCCAACACTCTACCGCAGGCAGCCTTATTCTGATTTTTGTTACTTCACTTAATTTATCGTGCCATCCAATACACCTTGGCACTGCTCAGTACGATGTCGATCGTTATAAAAAATAATGTTGCGAAGCTCTTCTGCAATACAATCGGACTCATAACCGGTTTTGTTGTAATTGCTAAAGGCCATCACAGCTTGATCACGCTCTAACAGTCGTGAAAAGCTCGTCACCCATGAATATGGATAGCTTCCAGAGTACTGTAAAAACTTTTCATATTTGTTCAAATTGGTACTGTTTGGATCATCTGGGCAATCTGGCACTTTGCCGTACTGATTCGGATCGATATACGTCACAAACCAACCGTAGCCAAAGTATTCACACTCATCTTCGCTTTGTGTATTTTGGTAAGGCGCAAACGCCATTTCTTTCTGTGCTTCATTTAAAATCGTATCCCCATACAAGCCTTGATCCCACTTGGACATATCTTTCACTGTGGAGTACATATCTCCTGCGGAATAGAGCACCAGAGGATTGCTGTAAGGGTTTTTAAAGATATTTTCATACGGTGCAGGACCACCTGTTTCTGGTGGACGTCCCGTGGTGAGCGGCAAATACTGGTTTTGGTCAAAGACATACCCAGTGGTCATATTTTCAACTATACCAATGGCATTGAATGTGCCGCTGTCTTGCATATTGAGCGGGTCTAATATTTGCTCTTTAACAATATTTCTAAAATAAAAGTTCGAGTCGATTTGACCTTGCTTGCCCGCTGCTAATTGCTCGAGAATATTACCGATTATGTAATAGTTACAATTGCTATAGTCAAATTTGGAACCCGGCTCAAAGCTCGGCTTATTATCTTGCTCTTTGCATGTACAAAAGCGATTGCTAAATCCCTCAGGTCCATTTAAATTCGTTACATCATTGTATAAATATGGCCGCCAACCCCAGTTTAAAAACACCTCCGGGTTCGCGCTATAATCATTGATCCCCGACGACATGCTCAATAAATTGTGCAGCGAAACATCCGCGCACTGGTTGTCTGGATACCAAGGTAAATAGTCGCGGATCGTTTTGCTGTGTAGATCCTCACCAGCAAGCGTGCGCAGTAAAATAGCGGCAGCAAACTCCTTGGTATTGGAGCCAATACGGAATTTAGAATCAGAGGTATTGGCGACATCATATTGAATGTTTTGTGGACCACAATTAGTCTCATACACTACATCCTCGCCTGAGGTGATATAAATACTGCCAAAAAATACCATTTTATCGCAGTAGTCTCTCACCGTGACTTTGAACTTTTCAATCTGCTCAGCCGTGATTGTATTGTCTTGCGCCACACTGTTTTTAAAACAAGAAGTTAGTAATAAACTCATACAGCATAGGCATACTACCTTGAGTTGTTGCTGATAAAACCCGTTCATTGTGTGTTTCCCTAGCGTTGTTTAGTTACTTTGCCAACT
Source organism: Pseudoalteromonas luteoviolacea NCIMB 1944 (assembly GCF_001625565.1). GTDB lineage: Bacteria > Pseudomonadota > Gammaproteobacteria > Enterobacterales > Alteromonadaceae > Pseudoalteromonas > Pseudoalteromonas luteoviolacea_F. The sequence goes on along the minus strand of NZ_AUXS01000013.1, from coordinate 194,254 downwards.
TCTTTACTACTAACAAACCCGTTTTCGACACGAAAAACGCGCATATAGCCTGTTACCTAGCCATACGCCGCTTTTGCCATGCCCACCAGTACCTTTCTGGTGCCTGTATACGCTTCTCGACCATGTGTATACAGCATGTTGTCGAGCAGCATAATGTCATTGCGCTGCCACTGATAAGCAAAGGTCAGCGATTGATAGACCTCATTGATAGTTGCTATGTCGCTTGCATCAATGTCACTGCCATCACCGAAATAAGCATTGCGCGGTAAATTGTCCATTCCTATACTCTCGCGCATCGATTCGGGTAGCTGATTATCAATGCTTGAACAATGAAATAAATGCGCCTGATTGAACCAGACTTTTTCACCCGTTTTTGGATGCGTCGCTACCGCTGGCCTGATTTGCCGTGTCTGCAAATGATTGTCAGATTTCCACTCAAAGATAATGTCGTTCTTCCAGCAATATGCTTCAACATCAGCTTTATTTTGCGTTTGAAATACTTCCTGCCAAGGCAAGTCTATCTCGCCATAATTGCGCACGTACATCACCCCGAGCCGTTCAAACTTGTCTCGCAGTGCAACAGGTAGCTGCCGATAGACGGCGCGGCTATCCGCAAGAGGCGTATTGCCGCCCGTTTTAGCTGGCACCACGCAGAAAAACCCCATTCTCATTGGCCAGCAATTAGAATAGGCATTTTCATTGTGTTGTAATATCACCTGATCAGCATGATATTCTGTGGTGGTGTAAATATTGTTTCTCAGTGCTGTTCGCGGTGACGAACGATAAATATATTGGGCCAAAGGCTCTTGAAAAATGGTTTCTAAAATAGTGCTAAACTGATTGGTACTGACGATGTTCAATCCGCGTAACAATGCCACACCATCCCTGTCTACCCATTCATTGATCTCTTTTATGTGACCTTTAACCCAAGCCAACCCGCTTTGCCTGTGAGCGGACAGATCATGCACAAAACTATTTATTCCTGTCCTCATATCCTCTTTGTCGAGCGCTAGTAACTGATCCATTCTATTCCCATCCTTAACTAGGTAAGATAAAATTACAACATAATATTTACATTTTGCTATGCAGTATGTAGTGATCTTCTATCTGTTCAACGAGTGCTTTCATATCCGTTGTCTTTTGCAATATCGACAGGTGATCACCTGTGATTTCCAGCGTATCTAAATTCGCCACCACGCGCTGCCAGCCCATGTCCAATTTCACTGCTCGCCCCTCAAATTCAGTGGTGTTTTCGGCTTTGATTACTGTGACTTTTGTATTTGTCAGTGGCTTATCAATCGCCACATCTGCCAGTACTTGCGCTTTGTAAACTTGATAAAAATTGTTTAACTGCTGCACTGATATCTGCACATCTTTTTGTGCGAGCCACTCTGACAAAATCGCTAACTTTGCCATTCCAGCCATTTGAATATAGTGCTCAATTTCATTTTGTCGCGGCGAAATACAGAAAAAAGTACACAAGTCTTGCAACATAAATTTATCAATTTGCTGCGCATCCACAGCTGGTGTGGCATTGCTTGGCCGTGGTGTATCTAAAATTGTCAGGGAATCACAGGTAAAACCGCTGCTTTGTGATAATAGAGCCAATTCGTAACCAATAAATGCGCCAAATGAATGTGCAACAATATGCGCATGAGTAAACTCTGTTTGGTTCTGCAGCGCTTGTAAATAGTGTTTGGCGGTCAAGTGAATATTGCCAATCAGTTCAGGGTTATCGGCAATAGCATCAGGTTGTAAACCATACACAGGTATGCGTTTGTCTAGCATGTTCACCAGTTTGACGAACGACATTAACAAACCACCAGCACCCGCAATAACAACGAGCGGTGTGAATCCGATTTCACCGTGTTGCAGGCACATCAACGTATTTGGCATACCGCTTTGCTGCGACTGAGAAGACAGCTGTGAGTCAATATAACTCGCCAGTTTTCTCACTGAGCTATGTTGCATTATCGCCGCGATTGGTACATTTAAGTGTAGTTGAGATTGAATTTCAGCGACCAACTGCATGATCAGCAGAGAGTGACCTCCAAGGGCAAAGAAATCATCATCCAAGCCCACTGTGTCTACTTTGAGTAACAGGCCAAATTGTGCTGCAATGCGTTTTTCGAGTGTGCTTTGTGGTGCTTCTACTGCATTAGTGTGAAGAGACAACGCTTGTGCTCGCACAGTCAAAGCTCGACGATCTAACTTTCCACTCGCGGTGTGCGGTAACGCGTCAATCGGCTCGATGATATTAGGCACCATATAACTGGGTAACTTAATACTAAGCTGCGAAGTAACCTGTGACATATCTTGGCATGTGGATAGCCTTTCAACAAAAGCGACCAACTGCTCATTGCCACTGCCATCTTGGCGCACCACGACGGCACAACTTGCGATGCCGTCAATTGTCATAAGTTGGCTTTCGATGTCAGCGAGCTCAATACGATAGCCGCGCACCTTAACTTGACCATCACGACGACCTAAAAAGACCACTTCGCCACGCGTATTGACTTTCACCAGATCGCCCGTTTTATAGAGCCTTAATCCGGATACTGGGTGGCAAATAAACGCTTTAGCGGTTTTTTGCTCATCGCCCAAGTACCCTCTCGCTAGACCGACACCACTAATGTAAAGCTCCCCTACCACATAGTCAGGTACCGCTCTGAGTTGAGCATCCAATACATGTAGTTGCAATCCTGCCACAGGCCGCCCAATCGCAATATCACCATCTTGCCATTGGGTAACTTCTTGCAAGGTGGCAGATATAGTTGTCTCCGTTGGTCCATAGGCGTTTATCAACCGTATACTTGGGCTCTGGTGCTGCTGCCAAGCTTTAAGCGCAGCCAACTGCATTTGCTCGCCGCCAATGGTGATGAGTCGCAAGCCTGGGTTAAATTGCAGTGGGGCCGCACATAATTGATGCCAGTAGGCAGTCGGTAAACTCATTAAACTGATATCAGCCTCATGAGTTAACTGACAAAGCCTTTGGGTATCGAGCAATTGGGACTGTTCACTGATCACCAAGGTGGCACCATTGAGCAACGTACAAAAAACCTCTTCAGCAAATACATCAAAGCTAAAGCTGGCAAACTGGAGGTAATTGTCTTGCGGCGCAATACCGTACTGCGCAGACAAAGAGTTTACGTAATTTAAAATACTACGCTGTTCAACCATCACCCCTTTTGGCACCCCTGTTGTGCCCGAGGTATAAATCACATAGCCCAAGTCTGCACTTGAGATCTCTCGCTCTACTGGCAGATCAGAATAACTCGTGAGTAAATTATTTAATTCACCGAGCAAGTATGTTGAACAAGGTACATTTTCAGCTTGCCAAATCACCTGATCAGCCAAAACCAAGGAGGCTTTGCACGACTCGACAATCTGCTGTTTTCGCTGTTGAGGAAGGCCCGAAGTCATCGGCACATAGGCCGCCCCCGCTTTTAATACGCCCAAAATTGCCACTATCAACGAAGGGCTCGGCACGAGACAAAGGCCCACAATGGGTTGCTCTGAATGATGCCCAAATTGCTCGACAAGCCAGTGGGCAAGCTGGTTAGAGCGTTTATCCAATTCTCGATAACTCAGCGTACTACCAAAGGGCTCTTGCTTGTCGGCAAAATATGTAATAGCTGTTTCATCGCCATATGCCACAGCCGCTTGTGCAAATGCAGCAGGTAGTGTTTGCTCTCGTGCACCTTGATGTGAGGTGTTTGAGGCGGGCTCGAATGGACCCGAATTTAGCTCAAATGTAGCAAAAGCGGTGTTGCCTTGAGGCGTCAGACAATGTGCCAACTCCTTCAGTTTACGCTGTGGGTTTGCACAGACTTGTGTCAGCAAGTGGCTGAGCATCGCAACAAATTGCGCGCCGTGACGCCGCGTAAGCAAGCTACTTTGATAACACAAAGTCAGCGACAACTGCTGCTCACCGCCAACAACTAAGGTCAGCGGGTAGTGTGTTTGATCCCGGTAGTCACTACCAATGATGTCAAAAGGTAGATCCGGCCCTTGCGTCAATGGCGAGGTCGGATAGTTTTCAAACACATAAAGTACATCAAAAAGGTCTTGGCTATTGTCAATGCGACTCCAGCGGTGCACGTCACTCAAACTGGTATGAGGGTGTTCACTTAAAGCAGTCACGTTCTCTTTAAACTGCTGTAAAAAAGTCGCCACACTCATGTGCATGTCTACCTCGGTGTAGACCACTTGAGTGTTGATGTATGGGCCGACTCTATCCGCCATATTGTTCAATTGGGCAGGACGCCCTGCAATGGTCTGCCCAAACATCACATCCTTTCGACCACAACAAACACTCAGCCAATATGCAAACACACCTTGGATCATATGATTAGATGTCAGACCCAATTCGGCCGCGCTCTGTCCAATGGCGTTACACAGCGACTCACTGAGCACTTCATGCTGTTCGATATACTCTGTGGTAGACGTTGTCCCCGAGTTTAAATGCTCGCTGATTAACATTGGCGTATCAAGCTCAGCTAGATAGCTTTGCCAAAAGCGCGTTTCTTTTTGTATGTCGCGCGCCTGTATATAACCAATAAAGTCGGCAAAATTATCCTGTTGAGTGGTAGCGCTATACCCTGCGATCCGCGCCCGATAAAAACGTAAAATCTCGCTAAATAAAACCGGTAAAGACCACCCATCCATGATCATATGGTGATAAGTCCAAATAAACCCAACGCGCTGCGCCGACATGGGCACGAGTTGCACCCGCATGCTATGACCACCATCTAAGATGGGTCCTTGGTCATACGCTTGACGCGCCTTCACCTTCATATATTCAGCCTGCGCGTCTACTGCGATTCCTTCACACGGTACAATTTCAATGGGTAGTTCACTTTCACGCAATACAACTTGAACTGGCTGACCATCAACCATCTCAAAGCGACTGCGCAAAATACTGTGTTGTTTGATAACCTGTTGCCAAGCATACACAAATGCCTCGCAATCAAATTCTCCGGCAAAGGTAAAACAACACTGTTCAAGGTAGGGGCGTGCTGAGTCATCAGTGGCTTTGGCCAATTGAGTCTGAAACCACATGCCCTGCTGCAATGGGCTCAATGGGTAGATATCCTCCACCGAATCAATCGGATATTTCGCAATCAACTGATTGAGTTTTCTCTCAGAGCACGCGGGCAATAAACTGAAGTCACTCTGGGTATAATGGCGTACTTGCTGTTGCGTACAGTGTAAAGCCACCGTATCAATGGCACGGTGCAGCTGCTGAACAAATGCGTCTGCTGCCTCTGGCGACACCCTTTGTGTATCAAACTCAAATTGAATGGATAAACATGCATTCTGAATGGCAGAGGTCATTTGCATGGCATAAAAACAGTGATTGTTTGCACTTATCAATGTCCCTGATGACTCTGCGGCATCACAGATCACACCGCCTGTTTGGATCACACTGTCAAGCTGACCAAGGTAGTTGAAAAATATCAGCCCGTTGGTGTCTAGATGCAGTGCCTCGCGTACCGCAGGATCAGGATGAAAATAGCGTAAAGCGCCAAAATCACTGGCCTTATCTTGGGTTGCAGCCAGTGTTTCTTTGACTTTGCATATCATATCGCTGAGTGCACTCGAATTGACATACAAATGCAGCGGATACATAGCTGTCATCCAACCTAGCGTTTGACTGCTATCAATGCTGTTTTGCGATATATCACGGCCATGTCCTTCCATCATGATCACATGTGATTGCGCACCATACAACTGATTAACTGTTAAGTGCAGTGCTGACAGCAATAGCACTTGAATATTGGTGCCGTAAGGCTGATTTGCGTGGGTCAGCAAGGCTTGAGTCATCGAACTAGACAGCTTCAATTGCTGTTTACCCAAGATGTATTGTTTTGCTATTGGCGTATCTATCTCAAATAGCGTCTGCGCTCGCGCCGCTTGCACGGCAAACTGCCAATCAGTACTGTTTGCTACGTACTTAGCATGATCTACAAATGCCTCGGCTACCTGTTGAAGACTAACGGGCGGACAAGGCAACATGATTGTTTGTCCATTACTACTCGCCAAAAGCCCCTGAGATAAATCTTCCAGTAAAATACGCCATGACACACCATCAATTAACAAGTGGTGTGCAATGATACACAAGCGATTTTGGTCGCTGTGGAGCCCACTTCTAACAAATAGGAAGCGAATTAATGGTTCACCGTTAAAACATAAACTCTGCTGATACTGCTCACATAAACGCTGCAATTCACCTTGCCAATGGGAAGCATTACTTAAATCCGACACGTGCAATAAGGAAGCCGCTGATACATGCTCACTAAAATACATGGTCTCACTACGAGGGTGATCCACAACTAACCTCAAGCTATCATGGCGTGAAATTAAAGCCGTGATAACTGCACTTAATTGGCTTGCTTCAATGCCTTTGTCTAACCCCAACATCACAGCTTGGTTCCAATGGGTCGGCTCTTCAAACTGCTGCTCAAAAAACCACTGCTGTGCAGGCAGCAAGATGGCTGTTCCACAACTGGCCACATAGTTTGATTGAACATCATTTAATGTTTGGCTCTGACCAATATGGGCGCTCAATTGCGCCACACTGGGATAAGTGAATACATCTGAAACAGCCAGTTCAACCCCCTGAGCTCGGGCCCGGGTGGCAATCTGAATACTGAGGATAGAATCTCCACCCATAGCAAAGAAGTCATCTTCCAAACCGAGTGTGGGGCGTTTGAGTAGTTCCCGGTAGATACTAAGCAGAATATCGCTATGCGCTGAAGCTGTAGTTTGCTTCTGAGAAGCAGCTGGCAAAGTGGCCATCTTGCCAACTCGGGCGCGCAGTGCGCCTTTATCAAGTTTGCCGTGGGAAGTCAGCGGCATATTAGCCAGCAGTACGTATTCACTGGGCAGCATGTGTGCTGGCAACACCTGTCTCAACCGAGTTTCTAACTCGGTGGTCAAAGCTCGCTCTTGCAATTGGCCCGTTTGCGTCACAAATGCGATAAGTCGAGGTCGGGCACCGTCATCATCACACAGCATTACCGTCGCCTGCTCTATGCTTGGCAATTTACTGAGCTGTGCCGTGATCTCATCGAGCTCGATACGGTAACCGCGTAACTTCACTTGGTCATCATTGCGCCCAACATAAGCAATACGCCCACAGGCAAGCTGTCGAACTAGATCACCACTGCGATAAACACGCAACGTCTCACCATTGGGCGCAGTCCACAGTTCAAAACGTTCATCCGTTAAGTCCTGACGATTTAGATAGCCACTCGCTAGACTGGCGCCTGCTATATATAGCTCACCAATGGCCCCTGCTGGCTGTTGTTGTTGCTGTTCATTGAGGATCAACAATTGCGTGTTATCAATCGGCAGGCCTATATCTGGCACATCTAAACTGGGGTCAACTATCCCTGATGTCGTTACTACGGCACTTTCGGTAGGGCCATAATTATTGACGAGGTTAAAACCGTATCGAGTCATATCAACTTGGCCCAGTTTATCGCCACCGACCAGCAAATAACGCAAGGTTTTAGGTGAAAACTCGTGGTCCGCCATCACAGCTTGTGCTACTGGGGTCGCCAAAAAGCTATGTGTTACGCCGTACTCATCCATAGTTTGAGTCATCAAGCGTGCGTCACTGTAGTTTGCTTTTGCTACGAACAACAAGGTCGCGCCCGATACCAGATAGGGCCACACCTCCCAAGCTGCAGCGTCAAACGCGACACTGGCTGTCTGTGTCGAGACCGATTGTGCGTTCACCATAAAGGTGCGCTGATGCCACTGGCACAGGTTCATCAAACCTCGATGTTTATTCATCACCCCTTTAGGCCGACCAGTTGTGCCAGAGGTGTAAATCACATAGGCAAGTTGCTCTGCATTAGTTGGCAGTGGTCGCGACGCGCATTCTTTAAAAGCGTCTAAATTCAAAGCATCTAAATTGATAAGCGCCTTTGTTTCAATACCAGAACGCTCCAACAGTTCGGAACATTCGGAATTTGTAAGTACAAACTTACATCGACTATCCTGAGCAATGTAACGGAGTCGTTCTAAGGGGTACTCTGGGTCAACAGGTACATAGCAAGCTTCAGCTCTCATCACTGCCAACATCGCCTTGACCCACATACTACCTGCTGGTAAGCACACCATAACTCGCTCTTGTGTTTGCAGCCCAGCAGCCACTAAATAAGCTGCCAACTGATCTGCAAAACACAGTAATTCACCATAGCTCGTGCTACTGCCTTGTGGGTCAATTAACGCGACTTTGTCGGCCAATTGAGAATTTTGATGCGCCCAAAGTGGCGTTAAAATACAAGGTGAATTGATTGCATGGTTCTCTCCACAAAGCATATGCTCGCGCCAGCGTTCATGCGCCACTAAAGGAATATCAACAACAGGCTGCGTGATGTCTGTCACTGCCGACTGCACGAAAGTCGTAAACGCATCAGCTAAGTTTTTTATGCTACTGAGATTGAATAGCTCGGAATCAAATACCCAATTCAATCGGATCCCATCAAGCTGTTCGCTGCATGTCAGTTCTAATTCAAACTTCGCGTGCGTTTGCGGCTGGTCAAGTGAACAGACCTCAAGTCCATCCAACAATAACTGACTGTCCTCTTTGGGGTCAAAAGCGAAACTAATTTGAAACAGGCTGTGGTGACTTAAATCTTTACGTTGCTCACACAATTCCACGATTTGCTCAAATGGTAACGATTGATGAGTGTGAACCGCTAATATGTGCGCTTTTTGTTGCACCAGCACATCGTGTAAAGACATTTTCTCAGTAAACTGGGTGCGGATAGGCAGAACATTAATGAAAAAGCCAACGATATGCTTCAGCTGTGCATTCTCGCGGCCAGAAAACGGCGAACCAATAACCACATCAGAAACCTGGCTAATACGCGCAACACACAAAGAGAATAACGTGTGCAACCACATAAAGTGGCTTATTCCCAATGATTGGCACTGGGCAGTTATCTGTTGGCACAGCGATGTGTCAAAATAACTCTCATATTGAGCACCCAGCTGCAATGATTGGCTGTTTCTTGCCCCATCGAGTGCCAAGCTATGAACTTTAGGAGCCCCAGCCAAATGCGCTTGCCAAAACTCTCTATGTGACTCACCAGCGAGACCTTGCAAATGCGCTCTTTGCCAAGCCGCATAATCCAAGTATGTAAGCACAGCTTCGTTTTCCATGCTGACAGCCAGCTTACTTCCTCCTCGTGCCTGTTGATATGCTTGGGCAAGATCTAAAACAAGGCGGCGTAAAGACTGTGCATCACAGGCTATGTGGTGCAAATTAATACGCAACTTATATTGAGTAGGTGCTATTTTCAGTAGCAACACCCTAAGCATCAGATCTTGCTCTAAATTAAAAGCACATTGACTATCATCACGCTGCAATTTCAGCCAAGCCACCTCAATTTGCTGTGGTGTTTGGCCACTAACATCACGCACACTCACCGGGCTTTTGCTGCATGGCTGAACGGCCTGCCTCGGTACGCCGGCTTGGTCCACAATCAGTACGGTTCTTAATATAGGGTGTTGCTCTAATACCTGTCGCCAGGCCTGCTCAAAAGCGGGAATATCCAATTCACCTTGCAGTGAGAATGACATAGGCACATGATATAAAGCGTGGTTATGTGACCTTCCTTGCAAGCTATCTAACGCCCATAGACGTTGCTGCGCAAAAGATAAAGGCCCGGTTGTTTGATGTGTAGGCGATATTGTTATCTCAGCTTTGTGAGACGACAATGACTTTTCGTTGACCGAATTGGCCAGAGCTTTGACACTCGGATATTGAAAAATATCGCTCAGTGATACATCCAGTGCATACTGTGACTGCAAACAATGGCTCAACTCAACGGCAAGCAAAGAGTGACCACCTAAGGTGAAAAAGTCATCGTGTAACCCGATAGTTTGCGGGCATTGCAACACTGATTTGAAAGCCGCTGCGACTTGACATTGCACTTCAGTAACTGGCACCTCAAATTCAACTTTGCTGCCTTCCCATTGATGCTGCGCTCGCAATGCTTTTTTATCCACCTTGCCATTGGCTGTCAGTGGAATACTCGGTAACGACGACAAGGTCGTCGGCAGCATAAAATCAGGTAGCGTCTCTTTTAGAAAAGCAGTTAACTCAGACCTTAAATCAATAAACTCAGCACCTTGATGTTCGGTAATAAATGCTGCGATATAAGCGCCTTGCACAGGGTGCTGATTAAGTATTACTACCACCTCATCAACCCACGGGTGCAACCTCAGCTGATTTTCTATTTCCCCTAACTCAATACGATAACCTCTGACTTTTACTTGATCGTCTATTCGACCAATGTACGTCATTTCACCGTTTGGCGATAAGCGTACTAAATCTCCCGAACGGTAGAGTCGCTCGTTGTGCCCTGCGGCTAGACTCAGCTCAGAAAATCTCGCCTGATTCAGCTCTGGACGTTGCCAATAACCTCGTGCAACTCCTTCTCCACCAACATATAGCTCGCCAACAGCCCCCTGAGGCAAGAGTCGCTGTTTATCATCTAATACATAGCAGGATGTGGTGTAAATTGGCTGACCAATATTGCTTTGTCCAAGTGTTAGGTCATCGTCACTTAATCGCTTAAAAGTCACATGTACTGTGGTTTCGGTGATCCCATACATGTTGATCAACTGGCAACTAGGTAACAGTGTACGCCACGGTCTAATTTTACTTGGTTGTAGTGCCTCACCACCAAAAATGACATAGCGAACTGCCGCTGTCTGACCTGTTTTACCCAGCATTCTTTGCATACAACTTTGCAGTACATAAAACGCACTTGGGGTTTGATTTAAAACACTGACTTGTTCTTTTAACAATAGCTGAGCAAACGCTTGGGTATCTTTAGCTGTTGCCTTATCTACCACCACCAGCTTTGCGCCAAACAGCAGTGCGCCATACATTTCCCACACAGAAAAATCAAAGCAAAAAGAGTGAAACAAGCTCCATACATCTTGTTCATTGAAATCAAATAAACTAGGTTCTGTGAACAGCAAGCGAACCACGTGACGGTGCTCTATTTGCACCCCTTTTGGCTTACCTGTTGTGCCAGAGGTATAAATGACATACGCAAGTTGCTCAGGCTTAATTACCGGTGCGTCGAAGCGACAGTTTAAATATTCAGCAATCGCATCTTCAACGACTACACATGTTACGTCGACTTGGGAAAACTGCACAGCAGTATGCCTGTCACACAGTAATAACTCGCTGCCTACATCGGTCAAGATGTAATCAATTCTCTCTTGAGGGTAACTGGGGTCAATCGGCACATAGGCCCCACCCACTTTTAAAATGGCAAGTAAAGCGATCACCATCTCATTGCTGCGTACCATACTCACAGGCAGTAGCTGCTGAGACTGCACACCTTGCGCTACTATGGCACTGGCAAGGGCGTTAACTCGCAGACCAAGTTCACTATAAGTGAGAGCATGCTTGCCGTCGGTAATGGCAATGCGCTCTGAACAGCGCATAACTTGATCATCAAAAAGTGACACTATGCTGTGATCTTGTGGCCAACTCACCTCATGACATTGCGTCTGAGACAATAACTTTTGTATATGTTGCGTGTCTAGCAGTGGCAGCGATCCGACAGCCATAGTCGGATTGTGCAAAATAGCCTCTAACATCACAGCAAAGCTGTTCGCCCAATTTTGAATGGTCTCAAAGTGGAATAAATCGCTGTCATACTTCCAATTTAAGCACAGCACTTGGCCATCTAACTGGGCATGTAGCTCCAAGTCGCACTTTACTGCAATAGACTGTGCATTACTTTCTTTGGACTCACTGACTTTAAGGCCGTTCAGCTCAAGCGGGCTTGGCTGAGTTTGAGTCAGTGAAAACAAAATTTGTACCAGCGGATGGTGGCTCAAATCTCGGCTTTGACCGAGCTGTTCTACCAATTTGTCAAAGGGCAGAGCCCGATACTCTAGCGAAGCCAAATTTCGCGCTTTTTGCTCGGCAAACCACTGCTCACATGACAGTTCACTGTCAATTTTAGCGTGCATCACCAGAGTATTAACGAACATCCCTATAAGGTGCTCAAACTCCGGATGATCGCGCCCTAATACAGGTGTGCCAACAACCACGTTTGACTGCTGATTTATGCGCGCAACAAACAGCATAAAGCTGCTTATCAGCCACATAAACAACGAACTTTGCTGCGCCGCTGACTCGGCGATAATTCGCTGACTCAATGACTCGGGCAAATGCTGAATATACCTCGCCCCGCGATCAGTTTGTATCGCTTGCCTCGGCTTATCACTTGGCAAAGATTGCAGCGGCTCTAGTCCAGCTAACTGCGATTTGAAGTAGTTGATATGCGGGATAAAGTGATTGTCACTTAAATGTGTTTGTTGCCACGCAGCATAGTCGAGGTATTGCCGTTCAAGGGTCGGTAACTCAGGTGATGCATTGCTTACATTGGCATTGTAGATGGCTGCAATTTCTGCGACTAAATTAGCCATAGAGGCACCATCGGAGACAATATGATGCATATTAAAAAAAAGTGTGTGCTGCTGCGCATCAGACACCACCAAAACTCGGATCAAACAGTCTTTATCGAGCTTAAATGGTCGCTCACAAAACGCCTTTATATGTGCATCTATGTGGCCCTCTTTGTCTGACGCAGTGAGGTGCTCCATGTCCACATATTCGAGCGGAACACTATCCGTATCTTGGATAACAAGATAGGGTTTACCATTGGATTCAGGCCCTGCAACAAAGCGGCAACGTAAGATCTCATGTCGCTGTATTACTGACTCAATGGCGTTTTTCATCGCATCTATATTGAGCATACCAGTTAAGCAAAAAGAGGCGGGCATATAGTACTGTCGGCCACCTTGAAGCTGCTCAATAAACCACAACCCCTCTTGGGCAAAACTGAGTGGCAAGCGTCCTCTGCGATCCGCCAGCGGGATCTGTTCAGGCGCTATGACTGCGTCTTTTTGTGCTTGTTTCTGAAAATACGCAACTAAATTGGCTTTATTAGCAACCACCTTGGCTTTTAATTGTTCGGGAAACCCCTGCTGTTGACGAAACGCTAACTTGCCATCTTTTTCATACAAGGTGACGCCTGCATCCAGCGCTTGTGTGATCAAATCTTCTATCTCTTGTAGCTGAGCGTTTATCACAGGAACATCTCCTCTGACGAATCACTTTCGTTATCAGTACGTTGAGTTTGCTCATAAGCAGTATGGATCCTGACCCACTTGGTCAAAGCGGCAATGGTCGGCCGTTCAAACAAGACTTGCATCGGCATAGCAATATTCAACTGCTCCTGCATTAAACCGACACATTGTGCGGCTAATAGTGAATGACCACCAAGGGTGAAAAAGTTATCTGTGATGCCAAATGTTTCAACGTTCAATACTTGAGCAAATATTGTATGTAACGCGCTTTCCAACTCAGTGCTCGGTGCGATAATGCTTTGCGTTTCAAGACATTGTTGCGCCCACGCATGCAGTCGCGCAACATCAAGCTTGCCATTGCCTGTCAAAGGTAAATGGGGCACTTGAATAAATCGATGGGGCAACATATACGCAGGTAACTGTAATGCGAGCCCTTCGCTATAGGTCATGCTGCAAACTTCATCCAGTAATTGTGGTTGTTGCTCCACGTCATTTGGCATGCTTTCAAGAACCACATAGGCTTCTAAATTATCCCTTTTATCGTTGAGTAATACCCGTGCTTCTCGCACCCCTTTTTGTTGTTTTAAGTGATGGGAAATCTCGCTCAATTCAATTCGATAACCACGCAGCTTTACTTGTTCATCAACACGTCCACAAAAGATAAGCTGCAAACTCTGAGATGCGGCTTCCCACTGCCACTTCGCTTTGTCTCCTGTGCGATAAAAGCGCTCTTCTCGATTTGAGGTAGCGAGCGTTAAATTGACAAACTTGTCTTGATTGAGTTGTGACTGTCCCAAATACCCTGCCGTCACACCCTTTCCTGAAACATATAATTCTCCTAGCACACCAACTGGCACTGGTTGATGAAATTCATCGAGCACCACACAGTGACTGTATGGCATGCCTTGCCCAATGGGCACGTCATGTACTAAGGCTGCTCTCAACTGCGCAATAGTTTTACTGTTGCATCGATAAATACTCGTGCCAACGGTCGCCTCTGTCGGACCGTATTCATTTACCCATTGCACCTCAGGCAGAAAAGTATCTAGCTCGCTCAGCAAACTACACGGGAGTACCTCTCCACCCACAATAACGTGGTGCTGGGCATTGAACTGGCGTTTAAGTGACAGCCGCTTGGCCACTTCCAACGCACCTTGAAGATGCGCTGGGGTTACTTTGAATAGACAAGACTCTTGACCAAACAGGCGCTTTGCCAATTCAACCAACATGGTATCGTTGTCTTCAAGCAACTCGACCCCTAGCCCAGCGAGCAGTCCTCCCCACAGGGATGTCACCGTCGCATCAAAAGCAACCGGAGTACTGACGACAGCGCGGTTCAATGCGCCATTGGTATACTCACGAATAGCGTAAGATAAATAGTAATGTAGGTTTTGGTGACTGATCTGCACACCTTTAGGCTGCCCTGTTGTACCCGAGGTATAAATTACGTAGGCCAATGCATCAACATCAGGACTAGGTAACCCCTCTTGACTGGCCGTTTCAGGCCAACTTGCACTGTCACTCACTGAGAACAAAGTTAATGGAGACTGTGCAACCGAGTCCGACAAATTGGCCAATTCACGCACTAAACCATCACTGGTGATAAGCCCTGACGCCCCGCTGTCTTGCATAATGTATTGCATCCGTGCGGCGGGGAGTTTTGGGTCCACCGGTACATATGCGCAACCAGCTCTAAGCACAGCCAATAGCGTCACAGTCATATCCACATTCGGAGGTAAACAAACAGCTAATTTATCGCCCGCTGTGATGCCATTCTCTAGCAAGTGATGCGCAAAACATCCTGCTCGCTGCCATAGCGCACCATAGTTGAGAGACTGACCATATGCGTCGGTTACTGCAATACGGTCTTTGTGCATATAAGCCACATTTTCAAAACGCTCATGTAAACACACGGGCACATCATATTCACACGCCGCCTCAGGCTTTTTCGTCAGCTTATGTTTTTGATCTTCAGTTAAAATTGCCAAGCGGCCAACTGGCTGATCTGAGCTCGACAGCGCCGCATTCACCAACACGGTATATGCCTCAGCCATTGACTTAATGGTATGCTCTGTAAATAACGCACTACTGTAGCGCCATTCAATCTCAATCTCTTTGCCTTGCTCCGTGGCATTCACCTCTAAGTCAAACTTCATATTAGGCGCATCATCGCACTCTTCCTCAATATGTAGGTCCGGAAGCGCCATATCCACAACATCGTTATTTTGCAGCGCAAATAAAATCTGAAACAGCGGTTGATGACTTAAACTTCGCTGTGGTTTGAGCGCCTCAACAACTTGCTCAAAAGGCAGTGATTGGTGAGCAAAGGCGTCCAGGATCACCTTTTTTTGCTGCGCTAGCCACTGATTAAACGTTAACCTGTGATCTGCCTGCGCGCGAATAACAACTGTATTGACAAAAAAACCGATTAAATCACTGAGCTGGCGCTGGTCGCGGCCTGCCACGGGCGAGCCAATTGCCACGTCATTTACGCCACTGTAGCGCATTACCAAAAGAGCAAATACGCTATGTAACCACATAAATAAAGTCACCGACTCATTTTGACAGTGTGCTTTAATTGCTTGAGTGGTCGCTGTATCGAGTCTCAACGTCAACTGCTTACCCGCCAATTGCTGAACCTTAGGGCGAGCGAAATCTAACGGCAACTGATGTAAAGTCGGGCTATCTGTTAATTGAGATTGCCAGTAGTTAATTGCCGCTTGCTGTTTTTGTGGTGTGTAAAACCCTCTTTGCCAGTGAGCAAAATCGGCATATTGCACCGCGAGAGGCTGGGTCAAATGGTGCTCAAGTGCAAACTTATCTTCACCACTGTGATGGCGATAAAATGCGATAATTTCATTTACTAATACCGCCATAGACCAACCATCACTGGCAATATGGTGCATATTAAAATGCACCCAATACGCCCTTTGAGCCCGTTTCACCACAACCACACGAAGCATGACATCCTGACTCAAATCAAAAGGTTTTTGGCATAACGTCGCTTTGATATGAACTTCTCGCTGTTGCTGCTCTGAAGGGTCCAGTGCTGAGATATCTTCCACTATCAACGGTACTTCTACATGATCTCTGACTAGTTGCTCTGGTGATTCTCCACTGGCGCCTGGCAATACAATAGTCCGTAGTACTTCATGGCGTTGAATTACGCTCCTCAAGGCAGCCCCAAACGCCGTCAGGTCTAAATCTCCTGTAAAAGTAAAGCTGGCGGGCATATGATATTGCGCACTGCCGCTTTGCAATTGATCGATAAGCCACAACCGCTGCTGAGAAAAAGACAAAGGCAGTGTTTTTGTGCGTGAAACAACTGGTATGTCATCGTCCACTGTGAGCCTTTCAAATTTCGGCAATGCCGCTGCAAGCGCAGCTATACTCGGGGTTTTAAATAATTGAGGTAAGGTAATATCCAGCTGCATTTGTTGGCGAATTTGGCTAATTAGTTTGATGGCCAATAAGGAATGGCCGCCAAGTTCAAAAAAGCTATCTTCTAACCCTATTTGAGTCGCTGGTAAGATTTGCTGATAGAGTACAAGTAGCGCTTGCTGCGAAGGCGTTAATTGTAATTGTTGTGTACTTGAAGCTGTATCAACGTCCTTATTTTGTTGCGATTCAAATTCAAGCGCTGCCATTAATGCCGCTTTATCAACTTTGCCATTTCGCGTTAATGGCATCACAGTAACTACATTAAATACGGCGGGCAGCATATACCCGGGGAGGTGCTCTGAAAGCTGATGCCGTAATTGTCGCTCTGACATACTTGGCGTATCTTGCCACATGATATGTGCCGCTAAAGTTTGCGTAGCATCATCTACCGTCAGCACACAATCGGCTATCCCTTCAATATCTAAAATAATGTCCGCAATAGCCTCTAAATCAATGCGATACCCTCGCAATTTAATTTGCTCATCGGCACGTCCTAGGTAGCGCAGATAAGCAGGCTCTTGGCACGCATCTAGCCGCCATTTCACCCGATCTCCAGAGCGATATACGGGCTGAGGATGGGCCCGTATAATCTCTCGCCTTGAAAACTTGCTGGCCGTTAGCTCTGGCTGATTTAAATAGCCTGTGCTCACCATATTGCCTGCTATCAACAATTCTCCGGGCATATTGCGCGCTGCAGGTTGCTCAAATTCATCAACCACCAGCATAGTTACACCATCAAGTGGTAAACCGATTGGTACATCAGGAGTTTCAGACAGCACGTCTGTAGGCATGCTTGGTGGGATCTCAAAAACACTGACTCCCACAGTAGTTTCTGTAGGGCCATACTCATTCACTATATGGATGTTAGGCAACTTCCCTTTCAGCTTAACCACCACATCTGAACTAAGTGCCTCACCACCGACAATTAATCGGTGACCCGTTTCACAAATTGCCGCATCACTCGTCAGTGTTAATACAGCTCGCAAATGAGCGGGGGTTAGCTTAAATAAAGTGGCCCTAGGTGACCACAGCTTATCTATTAATGTCGTGATCAGAGTCGCTCCTTGCGACAAAATACTTAATTCGCCGCCACTGACAAGCGTTGGGACGATGGCCGTGACCGTTGCGTCAAAAGCCATTGGAGTGCTCATAACACATGTGAGAGGCTCCATTGTTGCGTAGTTACGTATGGCATGATGTAGATAGCCATGCAAATTACCGTGACTAATGGGTACGCCTTTGGGCTGCCCTGTCGATCCTGAGGTATAGATGATGTAACAACACTGTGTCGCTATTGGTTCTTCACATGGAGGTAAATCCGCCTCGCTTGGTGCGCTACTTGGGTAGGCTGAGAGTAGTGACTCTTGCTCTAGTGCATCGTCAAGCAATAAAAAGTCGCTACCCGCTTCAATGAGCCTTTCTGCATCCTCGCTGAGCGCTAAAGTCAACATCACATCGGCATCTGAAAAAATATGCTGCAAGGTTTGGGATGGCGTTTCATGGTGCAATGGCACATAAACATGATTGGCTTTAAGCACGCCTAACATGGCAATTGGTACCAAAGGTCCAGCTGGCAGCGCTAATGCAATGCGAGTTTGCGGCTCAAACGCCATTTCTAATAAACAGTGCGCCAACTGATTCGCAATTTGCTCAACTTTGGCGTAACTCCAGTTTTGCTCAGCAAAGCTGATAGCGGTGTTATTGGGAAGCTGAGCTGCTATTTTTGAAAACTGAGTCGCCCACGAAGACACCGTCGGGTCTACTAATTCAATGGGTGCAGTCGCACGAACAAATTTTTGCTGCGCATCATCATCCCATAGTGCTAATTGCGACAATGCAATACTTGGCTGCTCAATACATTGGCGCAATATGTAGAGGTATTGCTGGTGGAAAGCTTCAATACTGGCACTATCCCACAGCGCAGTATCATAAAGCCATTCAATACTGCATTGTTGCTGCCCGTCTATAATACTCACTTCCAAATCTAATTTGGCACTGCGCGGGCCTTGTGGCAGTAATTGGATATCTAACCCTTGCAGCTGTAATACTTCATTCACCTCGTTGTTGACTCGAAAAACGACTTGAGCCAGTGGATGAATCGAAAGGCTACGAGGCACATCTAGCGCTTCTACTAATACATCGAAGGGCACCATTTGATGCGCTTGCGCTTCTAAAAACTGCTCCTTACTTGCCGCCAATGCTGCGTCAAATTGCGTCTCTGGGGTGAATATGTCCCTCAATACCAGAGTATTAATAAAGTTGCCTATCAGCGGCTCAAACGCTTTTAGCTCTCTCCCTGAGACAGGTGTTGCTAAAACAATATCACGCTGCTGTTGTGCTCTGCTCATCCACAGGCTAAATGTCGTTTTGAGTACTTGGAACAATGTGCTGTTGGTGCGCTGACAAAATGAGCCTACATCCTCTCGTAATCGCCGTGGTATCTCAAAGCAGGCTAACTCACCCCCTTGAATCACATTGTTTTGTCTCGCCCTATCTGTTGGCAGTGAATGTAACTGAGGCAGATCTTTTAACTCATCGCGCCAATAATTTAAACTTTGTTGCCACAGCTCAGTTTGAGATAAACGCTGCTGCCAATCAATATAGTCAATATAGCTGTGTTCAGGTCGCTGCTCGCACTGCTCTGTTCCCCCTTGATATGCTTGGCTCAATGCCTCTGCCAATACCGCAATTGACCAGCCGTCGGAGACGATGTGGTGCATGGTGATCAGCAACACATGTTCGTTGCGGTTTAATCTCAGCAGTGCAGCTCGCAGCATTAAATCACGCCCTAAGTCAAAACTTTGCTGTGCATCTGCTCGAATAAATTTGTCGATACTCGCTTGCTGATCCTCAGTAACAAGGGTCGATATGTCCTGATAATGAAGTGAGAATTCACGAGCTATATTGTCTTTTTGATAAGCCTCGCCCTGTTCATCCTGATGAAACGTAAAGCGTAACATCGTATGGCCATGTATGACGGACCTAAACGCACATTCAAGGCGCTGGTGGTCTAGTTCACCCGCAAGTTTATAAACACCTTGCAGATTATATTGCTCGCTGTGGCCTTGCATTCGGTCAATGAACCAAATCCGCTGCTGTGCAAAAGAAAGCGGGGATTGAGTTTGATCAGGTACGTGATGCAAAGGTGCGATATCTATTGAAGTATCTTGTGCCTCAATACACATGGCCAGCTCAGCCACACTTGGGTTGGCAAAAATTTGCTTCAAACTGAGCGACACGCCGCACTGCGCTTTGATCTCATTGAGTAAGCGCATTGCAAGCAATGAATGGCCGCCAATTGCAAAGAAACTATGGTCGATACCAACACCAGTGCAACCAGTCAGTGATGCAAAAATACTGATGAGCTGATGGTGCAAAACACTCTCTGGCTGACGCGTCGGTACAGCGACCACAAGCTGTCGATGTTGAAGTTGTTTACGGTCAATTTTGCCACTACTGAGTTTTGGTAAAGAGGGTTGGTGAATTAGATACGCTGGGATCATGTATGCTGGTAAACAGGCTTTGAGCTGCTGACGAATTTGCTGTTCGCACTGAGCTAAGTCTGTTTCCATAGCATTCGTAACAAAATAGCCTACCAAAGTATTTTGTTGGGCCACTTCACGGCAAATTACCGCAGCCAACTGCACATCATCGAGAGATTGCAACTTGCTTTCAATTTCAGCAATATCTACCCTAAAACCATTAATTTTAGGTTGTTTGTCGAACCGTCCAACAAATTCAAGCTGGCCGTCAAAATTGAGCTTTACGCAGTCACCAGTCCGATAATAACGGCTCTGGCGTTCCGCATCACAGGGTAAAGATACGAAAGCCTTGGCCGTTTCTAACGGCGCATTGATATACTCATTTGCGAGACTATCTCCTGCAATATATAACTCGCCAGGCACACCTTTTGGCACTGCCTGCTGCTGTGGATCCAAAACAGCAAATTGCACATGTTTAAATGGTTTACCAATTGGGATACATAGTGTTTCGCGGTGCTCTAATACCTCATAGACACAGACACCAATACAAGCTTCCGTCGGCCCATAATGATTGAAAATCTTCGCTTCTTTATTCAAAGATTGTAGCTGTTGCGTCAATGTCCCTGTGAGTGACTCCCCGCCTAACACCCACTGAGATATTGCAGGTTTTGAAGTCTGCAACCAAGGAAGCAGCGCGTTAGCCAAAGAGGGAGTTAATTTGACCAAATTTACGTTATGTGCGACACAAGTTTGTACCAGCTGCTCGGGCTCAACGCTATCACACAGCACCACACAGCCCCCGCCAGATAACACGGGGAAGATGCCAGTCAGACCTAAGTCAGTTGCTAATCCCGTCACAACAGCCGAGCAGGTGTGTTGATCGAAATGAATACGCTCTGATACACCTGAGACATAATTAACCAGCGCATGATGCGAAATCACCACCCCCTTAGGGCTGCCTGTACTGCCTGAAGTAAACATCACATAAGCGAGATCCGAATTCAACGGCATGGCTGGCAAGCCCTGAGCGAAACTCAATTCATGCAGGGCATTGGTATCTAAAACATCTACCCCTTTATTTTTAAGAGGCTGCATATCTGGCAAGTGCTCACTGGCACACAATAACAGCTGACTGTCTGCCTGAGCCATGATCTCCGCGACCCGCGCAACTGGTGTCGCATCATCAATGGGCAAATAGGCGACCCCTGCGCGCATCGCGCCCAACATCCAAACGAAACTTTGAATACTCCTGTTCACCAACAAGGTGATTGGGGTAGAAGTTTGCTGATGTCTACTATGTAACCTCGCTGCGACGTCTTCTAGCTGCGAGATCAAGGCTGCATATGTCACCGAAGTGCGCTGTTGATCAAATGATCGACTCGGCTCGATCAAGGCCGTGTGTTCGCTGTATTCCTGGGCATTTTGATAAAGTGCATCTAATACAGTACCTGAAAATTGCTCCCTGCCATTGAGGGGGGGTACTGAAACTAGGCTTGTTGCGGTGGAGTGTAATACAACTTGACTACTCACTTGCTGTGATGAGTCACACGCTACATCGAGCAAAGCGACGTAGTCTTCACTCAGCTGTTCAATAAATCGCGGATCAAATAAGTGTTTTGCATAATCAAAACTAAACTGCACACCCTCTGCACAGTCGCTCACATTTAAAGTGAGATCAAACTTTGCGGTGTGATTATCAAGTGCAAACAGTTCACTGTTTACGGTGTCGTTGCCAACGGTGTGACCAGTAATGCCATTGTAGTTAAAAAGAATCTGAAATAATGCCGAGTGTGCGGTGGATTTCGCAATATCTAGCGCGTCGATGATCTCTTCAACGGCAACACTTTGATATTGTAATCCCTCTTTAACTAATTCGTGAGTCGCGGTTAAAACTTGTTGCAGAGATAAATGCTCAGTCAGAGTTAAACGCAATGGTAATGTATTGATGAAGCACCCTACTATCCCCTCAAACTCAGGTCGGATGCGGTTCAAAACAGGGACTCCAAGGGTGATATCTTTTGCTTGTCCATAGCGGTGTAGAAGTAGGTAAAATAACCCTAAAAAACCTGCAAATTGTGTCACGCCTAATCGCTGGCAAAGCGCGCTAAAGCGCTCAGCTTTTGGTTGTGGGATCAACACCTCAGCATGCGCACCGAGATATTCTTTGTGGACACTTCTAGGGCGGCTAGTCGGTAATTCGAATACTTCAAAGCCAGCCAGTTTTTGCTGCCAATAGTTGAGCTGTTGCTGATATTCATCACTTTGCTGGTACTTGTTTTCCCAATGGACAAAATCCAAATACTGCATGCTCATAGGCTCACTTACCAAACCCGCTAATTCGTCAACGAGAGATTGGGTAAATAGGCGAATAGACCAGCCATCAGCGACAATATGGTGCATACATACATATAGCCAGTGACCTTGTCCATGATCTACCAGTAAACGTGCTCGAACCAGTAAATCATGTTCTAAGTCAAATTGATATGCCAGCTCGTCTTGTATCAAAGATGACACAGATGCAAAATCGTCTGCCTCAGGCGCATCCTGTTGTTGTAAGGTCAGCTTGGCATCTGGGTTAACCAGCTGTACAACCTCATCTCCTTGCTGTTTAAATTGACTTCGCAGCACATCATGGCGCTGCAATACTGTATTAATTGCCAGCTCAACCTGCTCTACACTATAGGCTTTTGATAACCGCAAGAGCCCAGCCATATTGTACGCACATAAATGTGCTTCATATTGCTCGATAAACCAAATCCGTTGCTGAGATCGAGATAATTTACCTAACTTTTGATGATGCCGCTGCATGTAGGCAATAAGTGCTTGCTTGTGCTCTTTTATCAGCGCTAACTTTTGTGCCGGAATGTCACTGTGCCGACTTCTGAGCTTTAAACGCCCATCTTGTACATATAAAAAAATACCTTGGCCATCCAACTCGGCCAACAAAGTTTTAATCGCTGAATTTTCCATTTTTATAAGTCCATCTCTGTCATGGATTGATCATCAAAAGCCGCGCTAATATCACGCCCACTAACTATGTCACTTATAACTTCCACTTGGGTTGCATCCGGGCCTGTCTGAGCCGCGCTTTGAAGGTCAGTAAGACGCTGAGCCAGCAATGAGATGCTGCTAAAATCAAATATATCTGCCACAGTACAGCGTACCGAATAGTTTCGATTTACCCTCGAAACGAGCTGCATAGCCAATACAGAATTACCACCGCAATCAAAAAAGCTACTATCCACACTCAACTTTTCGACAGGAAGCAGAGCCACAAAGAACTCATGAAGAGACTTTTCAAGCGCTGTTTCAGGCGCGCGATAGCGTACTTCCTGCTCAGTCGATAGCTGCGGCAACAACAGGGCTTGAGTATCTACCTTACCATTTGGAGTTCGTGGCCATTGGCTCAACCAGCTAACATGCTCAGGGACCATATAACTGGGTAGTTTCATCATCAAATGTTGTCTAATTGCGCTGTATTCCCACTGCACGTCTTGACGTGTGCCCATTAAACAAAATGCACATAGATGCGAACTGCCTTGTTCAGTTGTTTTTACCAATACACGTACATCATCTTGACCCAGCAATTTGCGCAGCTGGTATTCGACTTCCGCCAATTCAATACGATGCCCATGCAGCTTCACCTGACTATCCAGCCGCCCTTGAAGCTCTAACCGACCATCTGGCAAACGCCTCGCTCGGTCGCCCGTTTTGTAACAACGCAGCACTTGCTCATGCACAGTATGAGAGACAAAACGCTGTGCAGTAAGCGCCTTGCGATTGAGATAACCCAGCGCCAGACCTGCACCCGTTATCCACAACTCGCCCCACACCCCAATGGGTAGCGGCACGCTATCACCACTGGTCTGCTCAGGCATCACCAATAGCCCAGTATTGACTATTCCGTCACCTATCGTAATATCATGCTCATCGGTTATACATGCCACGCTAGACCAGATGGTGGTTTCGGTAGGGCCATACATATTCCAAACGCTTGCACCCTGCGCTAACAAGCTTCCCGCCAAGCTTTTTTCCAAAGGCTCACCGCCACAAAGCACCGTAAGATTCGATACACAACTTGGTGCAGCCTTTATCAGTAATTGCCAAAGTGTCGGTGTCGCCTGCATAAAAGAGATCTGCTCCCGCTCAATCAATTCCGCGATAGCAAGTGGATCACTGCATACAGCATCACTGGCGACAACCACTGAAGCGCCTGAAACTAGTGGTAGAAATAGCTCCAAGGCAGCAATATCAAATGCCGTTGTGGTAATAGCTAAAACTCGGTCATGTTGCGCTATGCCAGGTGTGTTTTGCATCGAAACCAAAAAGTTGCTCAATGCACCATGGGAGATTTCTACACCCTTAGGTCGACCACTTGAACCTGAGGTATATATGACATAAGCACGTTGCTCAGACTCAATACTGCGACTTGGAGGTGTACTCTGGCATGCATCGATAGACTCAGCTTCAAAATCAATATCGATACACTGAGTGTGTGCGTCAGTCATGGTCTTTATTTCTGCACACGGTGCGTCACACAGCAATAAACCGGCCTGTGAATCAGCCAAAACTTCTTTCACTCTCGCTTGCGGATAACTCACATCAATGGGCAAGTAAGCTGCGCCTGTTTTTAATACGGCCAATAGTGTCACCACCAGCTTCGCACTGCGGGACATCGCCACCGCAACCAAACTACCTTTGCCAATACCCTGTTGAATTAAATAGTTGGCTAACTGATTAGATTGTGTTGCTAAGTCTTGGTAACTGAGCTGGAAAAGGTCATCCTGTACCGCTACCCGCTGCGGTGTTTTTAATACTTGGTCAGACAGCAGTTCGGTGAGAGGAGCATCATCTGAAAACGATTGTGACCTTGCTAACTGACGGCTGTTCAAAGCATGATGTACTTCACATTTATGCAGTGCCAATACATCACTGCTTAGTGTTTGGTCGACCGTAATCAACTCTGTCATTGCCAGCCAAGCACGGGCATAACTGCTGATCATCTCCTCATCGAATCGATCACCTTGATAATCGAGTTCTAACCACCACTGCTCACCTATATTTAAGATATTGCATGACAGATCAAATTGGCCAAAGTGCGTTTCGTTAGCGATGGGGGTAAGATCTAGCCCAGCGAACTCTGGCAGAGCTTGTACACGGTCAAAGTTAAAAACAGTATTGGGCAGCGTCCAAGCTTGCTCACACAATTGTGAATAGGGGTAATGCTGGTGCTCTAATGCGGTTAATAATTGTGCTTGTACTTGCGAGATGAGCGCACCAAATGTCAGGCTTAAGTCGATGTCTAGCTGCAGTGGCAACATATTTGTGCAATAGCCCACAAGCTGCTCATCCAGCACATCTGCATCAAATTCCGGTGACAATAACTGACGATCTGAAACTGGAATATTCACAGCGATACGGTTTTGCTGAGACAACCTTTGCAACCAGACCATGTAACAAGCTAGCAAGGTTGCAAATAATCCACACCCTTGAGACTTAGCTAGGCCATGCAGGTTTTGTATGGCTAGCTCTGGCAGCGCATACCTCAGCGACCTTACTTCAAAGTTAGACTGCGCTTTGGCTGCGCGCTTAAGTGGCAACGCGAGCTGCTCGCTACCAGCTAACTGCGCATGCCAGTACACTTCATCTTTTTGCTGAGTTGCAGAATCATCATAACTTGCTAGCGCTTGCACATAAGCTTCATAACCAGGCACACCCGCTACAAAGGAGCCCCCGCCATTGTTGTAATAGTGTGCAATGCTTGCCAAGATTATTTGCAAAGAGATACCATCACAGACGATATGGTGTGCAATAACACTTAGATAATGCTGCTGATTGTCATCGCTGAGCAAACAAATACGGCACAAAGCGTCTCGCTCAAATGCAAAGCGCTGATAACGTAATTCCGTTAACTGTCGCTGGGCATTTTGCAAAGTTAACGGATGCTCCGTACGGCAGACTTCCAGTTCGGGCATTGCCCGTGCAACATGCACCAACTCATTAATATCAACACCAAAACTAAGCTGCGGAAATGCCTGCACCACATGCTGCACAGCACTTTTGAGCCTCTCTATGTCAAGAGCACCTGACAATCCGATACTGGCCTGAAGGTGGTATGCCAGTGCGCCATTCTCGCTACGAAGCGCCAAAGCCAATAACTGCTTTTGACCCTGAGTTAAAGCAACTGGCTCTGTCGTGTGATTTACTTTGCCTGCGCCATCAGGTTCGACCGCAGCATTTTGCTGCTGACCGAAGTAACCAGCACCTTTTAACGCCAGTGCGCTGCCTTTTACTGCACCAATAACAAATTCAATGTCTTCATCACTATGTGATGCACTGATAAAGCAATTTCGCCCTTCCCAAATAAACACACCTCGGTTGAGCAGCTCGTAGAAAAAGACATCTAGGTTTTGACTAAACTGAAAACGAAACAGTGAAGAAAATGATGTGATAGCAACCGGAATATCATGTTGTGCAAAAAATGCATTCAAGGTGTCACGCAAATAGCTAGTTTTTTGTTCAAGCGCAGTTTGAAGGGAGGCACCTTGGCGTTTGATCTCTTTGAGCACCGCTACTGCACTGGCCATACTCAACGGATGTTTACAGAAAGTGCCAGCAAAAAATGTGGTATCAGCCTCTGGGAATGAATTATCGCCATATTGCCACATCCCCCCATCGATGCCATCTAGGTACTCGGCACTTCCTGCCACCACACCTATCGGCAGTCCACCACCCACAATTTTGCCATAGGTAGCCATATCTGCCTGCACACCCAGCAACCTTTGCACGCCGCCTGGATGTGCTCTAAACCCAGTTATCATCTCATCAAAAATCAACGCAATACCAAGCGACTGCGTAAGCGCTCTAAGTTGCTTCAAAAACTTAAAGGGTTGCAGATCTGGGTGTCGACTTTGCACAGGCTCAACCAGTACTGCTGCAATATCATGACCATTGGCTTTAATTTGCTCCAGTGCTGACTCATCACCGTATTTGAGCACTAAATTGTCATCAATTGCGCCCTGACGTACACCTGAGCACATGGGCTCCACCCCTTCATTACCAGGGGCTGCAGCAGCCAACGTACCATCAAAATGGCCGTGATACGCGCCTTCAAACTGTACAACAAGATGACGCTTGGTTTTGTTTCGAGCCAGCCTCAGTGCCGTCATCACAGCTTCGGTGCCCGAATTACAAAAAGACACGCGTTCGAGCCCAGTCAATTCACTAATTAGTGATGCGGCCTCACACGCCAGCGGGCTGGCAAGCCCCAATTGAATGCCATTATTTAACTGCTGTGAAATTGCCTCAGTAATAAAAGCGGGCTTGTGACCAAACAAGTTCACACCAAAATCCATGGTGATGTCGATATACTCGTTATCATCAATATCCCAAATACGCGATCCTTCACAGCGCTGTGCATAAATGGGATAGAGCATTTCTTTGCTGGATAATCTAAACCCAGCAGAAGCTCGACAATCAGCGAGCTGTTCACGGTGCTGAGCAATCAACTGCTTGGACGTCGCGGTCTTTTTGCAATATTGTGCGCTCAATGCCTCACCGTGCTGGCGCATCGCTTTGGTGCCTGCGCTATGGTGCAATTGTTTGCCTTGAAATCCTGGCAATATTGCCGACGTTGTGTTTACTTTGGAGCTGCTCTTTGGCGGCACACTCTTTGGTTTATCAGCCTCTGTGTGGTTAGCTACTGCTTTCATTTGGTGCTTAGTGTTCTGAGGATGTCCGCTGAGCCAAGACAGCTGCTGTGCGGTTACTTCAGATACACTTTGCTGAGCAGCTTCACAACTCACACTCGCTGCGGCTTGCAGTTGGGCCTGGCAAATACTCACTATCACATTACTTTCGATTTGTGTCGCCGTAGTCGCGACACTGTCACTGATCTGCACAGCTGCGTTCGGCTCACTCTGTTCATCAACTGAAACGTCCGTTAAATAATCACTGTGCTGTGCAATGTAGTCGACTAAGTTAGTGACATTACTTAGCTCTTCATAAAACTGCCTGACACTAAATTCTAAATCGAATTGTTTTTCAAAGATGCGCACCGCTCGCATAATCATCAACGAGTCCACCCCCATTTCTAAGAGTGCCAAGTGAGGGTCTATCTGCACGGTCGACATACCTAATTCTTTTGCCAACGTCGACAATACAAACTCTTCAATCGCTTGTGTTCTTTGCAACTCATTGCTTGCTGCTTGCGGCGGCACTGGTTCGGATCTCGATACCACATCAGTCGCCCCAATCCAATGAGTATGCTGATCGAATGGATAAAGAGGA
Source organism: Pseudoalteromonas luteoviolacea NCIMB 1944 (assembly GCF_001625565.1). Classification (GTDB taxonomy): domain Bacteria; phylum Pseudomonadota; class Gammaproteobacteria; order Enterobacterales; family Alteromonadaceae; genus Pseudoalteromonas; species Pseudoalteromonas luteoviolacea_F. Next base: position 165,902 of record NZ_AUXS01000013.1, on the reverse strand, counting down.
AGCGGCTCTCGGAAAGTGTCATTTTGAGATTGCGATGGATAAAGCTTCGCCCAGTCAAGCTCCACCCCAAGCTCATAAAATGTTGCGATACTATTTCCAAGACGCGCGCGATCACATCCTTTATCATGCAGCACATGTAGATAAGGCCCTTCTACTTGAGGAAGGTTTTCTTGTGCCAAGGCACTCAAAATCGGTTTAGGACCAAGCTCCACAACACAAACTGGTGCCAGCTCACTCAGCTCGTGCAAACACGCATCAAAACACACTGGCTCAACAATTTGCTCGCACCAATATTCAGGCTTCGTCAGTCTTGAGTCTTCTGCTTTTCCGGTTACGGACGAAATAAACTTCACAGTAGGTTTCTGTAATGTGATGGTGTTCAGTGCTTTTGCAAATTCATCCAACATAGGGCGCATTAAAGGCGAATGAAACGCAGCACCAGTATTTAGCTCTTTCACGCGTATTTCTGAACGTGCTAACTCTTTTGAAATGTGCGCAATGGCGTTGTCACTGCCTGAAAATACCACGCCAGCTTCACCGTGATACCCAGAAATAGCCGCATTTTGGTCATATGCCGCAATTACTGCCTGAGCACGCTGTTTTGTACATCTGGCCGCAATCATTTTGCCGCCCGCATCCAATTCATGCATCAGCTGGGCGCGTGTCGCTATAAGCTTAGTTGCGTCAGACAAAGACATCACGCCCGCAATACATGCCGCCGCATATTCTCCGACACTGTGGCTAATAAGTACCTCTGGCACAGCGCCTAAACTGAGTAACAACTTCGCCATCGCATATTCAACTGCGAAAATAGCCACTTGAGTCCAGCGAATTTGATTTAATAATTGACCGTGTGGATCTTGGTACAAAACCACAGTCAAACGTTCATCAAAATATGGCGATAACAAAGCTTCACATTCGTCAATGGCTGCTTTAAATACTGTTTGTGACGCGTACAGTGATTTACCCATATCCGGATATTGTGAGCCTTGCCCTGTGAACAAAAATACTGTTGTTGGCGAATGATGCTGAGTTGCATTTCTCTGCGCGATATCAGATTCTGCGCACGTCGTGAGTTGCTCTATTAAGGCCTCACGCTCAGTGCCATAAAAAGCCTTTTTTACCCCTTTTAAATCAGGCGCTGTCGCCGTCTGATAAACTAAGCGACCAAATTGCGCATCGGCTAAAGTTTGCAACTGCTCAGCATACTGATGGGCCCACCGCGATAGCGCTTTTGGTGATTTTGCTGACAGTGGCAGAACATAACAATTAGCTTTCTCTGCTGAGCGACCTTGCTCCGTTTGTTGAGGCGGGGGCGCCAATATGACATGCGCATTAGTACCACCAAAACCAAATGAGCTCACAGCAGCTAGCGCCAATTTATTTTTGTAGACGGGCCAATCTATAACTTTTTTGGGGACCGTGATTGCACATTTATCCCAAGCTATATGGCTGTTTAATTTCTCGCTATAGCGCTGAGCTGGTATTTTTTGGTGCGTCATACACAGCATGGTTTTAATTAAACCCGCCAATCCTGCAGCCGATTCCAGATGACCAATATTGGCTTTAACTGAACCGACGATAAGCTTACTTTGACGCCGTTGACCGTATATTTGCTGCAACGCCGAGACTTCTATGGGGTCCCCAAGTTCAGTACCGGTTCCATGTGCTTCTACATAATGAATGTCTTGCGCCTCAACACCCGCGTGTGCAAGCGCTGCCTTGATGACTTGCTGCTGCGCTCGTCCATTCGGTGCTGTAATTCCGTTACTGCGACCATCTTGGTTGACTGCACTGCCTTTGATCACGCCATAAATAGGATCTTTGTCAGCCAGTGCTTGCGTGAGTGGTTTGATTAATATTGAACCTACTCCCTCACTGCGCACATAGCCATTGGCGCTATCCGAAAAAGTCTTACACCTGCCATCGCTTGCCAACATTTGTGCGTTATCGCATGCTTGCGACACATCGTCGTTCAAGATTAAATTCACCCCAGCAACCAACGCTTGCTTTATATCTCCCGCACGCACGGCCTGCACTGCGTGATGCAATGCAACCAGCGACGAAGAGCAGGCGGTATCAATTGCCAAACTCGGGCCAGTAAAATTGTAATAGTAAGATAAGCGATTGGCCGCAATGCTGAGTGCCGTTCCAGTACCTAGGTACGCGCTGCTTTTTTCTACTTGTTGAGATTCAGAAAAATAATCGCTTTGTGAGATCCCTACATACACACCGATCCGTTGACCCGTTAACTCGGACGGCATATAACCGGCTGATTGAATGGCATGATATGTGTTTTCTAGTAGCAGCCGCTGTTGCGGATCTATGTGCTGCGCTTCACTTGGCGATATACCAAATACGGTATGATCAAACTCAGAGATCCCCTCTATATATCCCCCAAAGCGATTGGCATTGACCTGCGGGCAAAGTTGCTGACGGGCATCGCTTGGGGTCGTGATGGCGTCGTGTTCATCCATCAATATTTGCCACAATGAGTCTAGATCACTAGCCTCTGGGTAGCGACAAGCCATACCAATGATCGCAATGTCGGTTTCCTGCTGTGGCGCTTGCTCCACAGCTTGTGTTTGAGAGTCCGTGCTTTTTGAATTTGACTGTAGTTTGGCCTCAAACTTTTGCGCTGGATGCCCTTCGCCACTGCTAGCTAATAGAGATTTTACCTCATCAAATTGGCACAAGTAGCCCGCTAACTCTGCAATACTTGGGTACTCATACAAGATGGTTGACTCCAATTCAATACCATGCAGCTCCATCAATTCACCAGAAATACGCACCGCTTTCATGGAATCAACACCCAAAGATAAAAAGGATGCATCGATATCTAACTTGGTACTTTCAATGCCAACTTCCATAGCAATGATATTTTGCAGCAACTTGCAAACTGCAGTAGACAATGCCGAATCTGAATGGATTGTCACAGGGGCTTCAGGCGCTTGACGCTGCGGCTCTTTCTCCGGTTTAAACGCAGCCAATGCTTCAAAGCGGGCTTGCTCATAGTGCGCTTTATTCTCTTGGCGCTGTACTTTGCCGCTCGAAGTTTTACACAGCCTGCCAGGCTTAATTAACACAACATCATAGGGCGCAATACCATGGTGCTCGACAACCGCGCTGATAATTTTCTCTATCACCTGTGCTTTATTCACTTTACGGATTGCTGTGCGCTTTAGCTGCTGCACGATCACCAAGCGCTCTTCACTATCTGCATAAATAGAAAAAGCAGCACCACCATTGCTCTCTAACGCATCATCCGAATCACTTACTGTTAGCTCTATATCTTGCGGATAATAATTTTTGCCACGGAAAATCAAAACATCTTTACATCTACCTGTGACAAACAGCGCTTGCTGATGCAAAAAACCGAGATCGCCGGTACGCAAGTAAGGCCCGTCCCCTTCTTCGGCTATATGAGCTTGAAAAACCTCTTTCGTGAGTTCTGGTTTATTCCAGTAACCCCTTGCAACACTGGCGCCTTTAACCCAGATCTCACCGACTTCTCCATCTTGGCAACGAAGGAGTGTATTCGGTGAGACAATGGCAATTTCATGATCACACCAAGCATGCCCACTCGAAACAGCCAGATATTCAGGAATAGAACACCTGTCCCGATTATCGATGATGTGTTCCTGTATCTTAGCCAGCCCTTCAAGCATCTTTTCGTTGTTTAGGCTGAGTACTTTTGGTGATTCAAGCAACGCGCCACCACTGGCAAACAAGGTTGTTTCGGCCATTCCATAGCATGGAGAAAGGCTCCCTTTGCGTAATCCGCACCGTTTAAACTTGTTGTAAAAGCGCTCTAATGTCGTCGCTCGTACCGGCTCAGCACCATTGAGTGCTGACTGCCAGTGTGATAAATCAAGTGCCTCTAACTCCTCTTCCTTGATCGTATCCACACAGAGGTCATAGGCAAAATTTGGAGCACTTGACGTCACACCTTTGAATTCACTTAATAATTTAAGCCAGCGTAACGGTTTTTGCAGGAAGTAAGTGGGATTCATTAAACAGGCTGGCGCGCCGATATAAATGGGTTGCAGTATGCCAAAAATCAGTCCCATATCATGAAAATGAGGCAACCAACTTACTATGGGCGTTTCGCTACTATGGCCAAACGCAATTTTCATCATCTCTTCGTTGTCGGTGATGTTGTCATGGCTCACCATCACACCTTTGGGTGAACCTGTTGATCCGGACGTGTACTGCAGAAAAGCCAGATCCTGACCTCTTACTGTAATAGGCTGCCAGCTGCTCGGATCTGATTCTATCGCATCAGTCGTATATAAGGCCAAACCTGTAAGACTTGTTTCCGACTCAAACAGCGGCCGTGCAATCTCATTGACTTTTTCGCTGGTTAACACACCTTTTGCTCCAGCATCTTCAATAATACTGCGCAGCCGGGTTATATTTTGATTTTTTTTCGGAGGATAAACAGGTACAGCTACAATACCAGCATATAAACAGGCGAAAAATGCTTCAATAAATGCAAACCCAGAATTATACAGAAGTAACGCGCGATCACCTCGTTCAAACTGCTTGTCCAATTGGGATGCTATTTGCCTTGCGCGACTATCAAGTTGTTTATAAGTTAAGGTTTGACTGGGAAGGTCGTCAGAGAAGAAATATTGATACGCAGTGTCATCACCACGTGTGTTTGCCAATGTAACTAACGTAGTCACTAAGTCTGTTTTCATGCCATGCCCACAAAAAAGAGTGATTAAGTGATCTCTCAGTTAGGAGCTAAGCGCTATTTTAGGCTTTAATATTTGTGCAATGAAGGCCGCTGCAGCAATCCTAGCTCTAACCACAAAAATTGAAAAAAACTAATCAATTTAAAATTCACAACGAACCGAGAGGTACTACACAAATTTAATACAATCTATGTATACGCTCTGAGGCGCGTAAATATTTGAAGGTTAATTAACCACTAAACACTGCAAGTTAAGTTAATAGACTACACCTTTTACTACCACTCAAACATCATAAACTAATGATTTATATTGAGTACTTATAAAAGAAAATGCTACTCATGCAGGCAAGACAACCAGACAACGAAACTCATTACCTAAAATTCAGAATATTCTTTATTAATTTATTACTATCACAAAGATGCTATCACACAAAATAAAAAAATAAATCAAAATTACTAAAAATTAACAAATGTACAAGATATAACCCTGCGTAAACCCTAAACTTTATCGAGTATTAAGCACTCACCCAGCTTATTTAATACCCACCTCTTACCGGGTAAAAGCCGCAGCTCTTGGTGTGAAAAAGCACGTTTTTTATTTCTTTTATTCGATGTGAATGAGCAGACTAACAGACATGTATTAAAGCTATTTGACGGCTATGGATGGATAAAGAAACTAGCTTTGTTACTCAATACGTGCCTAACACGATGTAACAACACCAATCTATCAGCGATTTAAACACAGATCGGTCATTGATATCTTTCGAATTAAACTATACTGAATCTAGGGTGGCCACAAACTGGCATGTTCTGCAGCTTGCGGTGGTAGCCATTGAGTTTGATAAATAACCACAAGCAGCCGTCATTAACGGATTAATTATTGAGTCACAGGCTGATTGTTGCCAACAAGGTGCGTGGTATTGAAGGATTAGAAATGGATAAAGCATATTCGATCAACCTAAAGGTTTGGTTAACTCTCCTTTCCACTATCTCAGCCGCTGTGTTTGCCTCTGTGCTCATCGTATTCAGTTACCAAATTAAAAAAGATTTCATAATTGAGCAAACTTTACATACCGCTACACAAATCACCGCAAACATAGCAAATACCGTGACCAGTACTGCCTCGTCAGGCTTTTTCACAGCTGGCGATCCCCGTGAATTGATAGAATCACTGCGCTCAGTTGTTGTCATTGACAAACAACTTGTTGTGCGTGACAGCATTGACAAAAGCCAAATTGGCTTAAGCGCCAACACTCTTTTTCCTCAACTTGCGCAAGTAGCCAATCAACATGGGACTGAAGAGCCACGACATTTCTTCGACTCGCAAACAAATACGCTGGTCACTTACCAAGAGATCCCAGCATCGGTGCAAGATGCAAATAATGCGATTTTTGATCCCCCTTATTTTATCTACAGTCAATTTGACCTCACCGAGACATTTTCACAACTGCTCATCCATTACAACCACAATGCTTGGTTTATTATTTTCGCGATTGTTTTTATTTCAGTCTTGGCTTTGCTTGTCACCTATTATTTTATTCACCGCCCCATATCTGAGCTCACCCAGATCAGTAACAAACTGAGTGATTTTGAGTTTATTGCCGAGCATCAAATTAAGGGGGATGGCGAACTAAAACATCTGGCTAATAACCTAGCACGTGCTGCACATACATTAGATATCGGTTTTAAACAGCAAAAACTCGCAGAACAAAATGCGCTTGATAGACACAGCGTATTGCAGGGGATATTTTCAGCACTGCCTGATATCTTTTTTATTATCGATAGGCAGAGCAAAATTTTAGAGTGTCATTATGGCCGGGACGATAACCTGCCAGTACCAGAAAAACAATTTGTAGGGCAACAGCTAATTGATATTTTGCCATCGCATGCAGCCAAGCATTTTGCCAAAGCAATTTCCACCATTGAGCAGAGTAGCCAGCTTACACAAATAGAGTATAAACTGGAAAATACAGACAGTACAAAGCACTTTGAAGCGCGGTTAAACGCGATACCTCAGTCGGACAAACTCGTCATTGCTGTGCGAGATATCACAGACAAAAAACGCCAAGAAGAGGTGATACTTAAACATGCTTTTTACGATACATTGACCAACTTGCCCAATCGATTTTTAGCACTTGATAGACTCCAGCAGATGATCCATGAAGCCAAACGAAACCAACAACTTATTGCAGTCGGCTTCATTGACTTAGACGATTTTAAAAAGGTCAATGACTCAATGGGTCATGAAGTTGGAGACAAAGTGCTTGTTCATTCTGCTTCCGTATTAAAGGGAGCACTGCGTAAACATGATACGGTTGCACGTCTTGGCGGAGATGAGTTCATTATTTTACTGGGAGACATCCAGACACATCATGACATAACCGCTATTGCGACTAAATTAGTCCAACTTTTCCGCTCTCCTTTTGAGATTGATGAACGAGCCTTTACCATTTCTTTGAGTTTGGGCGTTGCGGTTTTTCCAGATGATGCTGACACCCCAAATGAACTTTTAAGAAAAGCTGACTCCGCCATGTACAGTGCCAAGCACATGGGCCGAAATACCTTTTCATTCTTCACCGAGAGTATGAGTCAAGATCTAAACCGCCGCCTAAAACTTGAAGATAGTATGCGCAGCGCCTTGGTCAATCAAGAATTTGAAGTCTATTTTCAACCTCAATATGATTTATCTAGCCGCTTTGTTGTGGGTGCTGAAGCATTACTACGCTGGTATAATACTGAGCTTGGATGGGTCTCCCCAGCTGAGTTTATCCCATTGGCTGAACAAACGGGTTATATTATTGAATTAGGTGAATTTGTGCTAGAGCAGGCGATGCAACAAATTTGCACACTGCAAGACTTCCACCCTCACCCATACCGTATTGCTGTTAACCTCTCACCGAGACAGTTTAAAGACCCCAATCTTGTAAACTCTATTAGCCGTATGATTAATAAATACCAGATTGATACCCAATTGCTCGAACTAGAAATTACAGAAGGCGTTCTACTTACAGGAGACGCATTGGTTAAAGATGCCTTATTCGAATTTCACCAACTAGGTGTCCTCGTTTCAATGGATGACTTTGGTACCGGGTATTCTTCTTTAAACTATTTAAGGTTATACCCTTTTGATGTTGTCAAAATCGACCAAAGCTTTATTTTCGACATGCACACCAGTGAGCAAGTCAGGCAATTGGTCCATACCATTATCACTATGGCCCACAATTTAGGTATAAAAGTTATCGCCGAAGGTATCGAAACCCAACTACAATTAGATATTTTAGCGGCCCTTGGGTGTGATTTAGGTCAAGGCTACTTTTTGGGTAAACCCATGGCAAAAATTGATTTTGAGGCGTGGTTAGCGCAATATGCACACCAACCTTTGAATATTGAGAATAAATCCTTGTCGATACAAGACTATTAAAATGAATATGTTAGTATTGAGAAGTAGTGTAAGGATTTAGAATATGAATATAGAACTACTAGTTTCCAAAGCAAAGCAGGTCTGTGACAATCGCGGGGCGCGTTTTACACCTATTAGAGAAAAGGTGTTTCGCCTGCTTGCAACTAAGCAAGGTGGTGTTGGCGCTTATGACCTGTTAGAAGAACTGAAATTAACAGAGAGTAGTGCCAAACCCGCAACGGTTTACCGTGCGCTAGACTTTTTGGCTGAGCTAGGTTTCATCCATAAAATCGAAAGCACAAACTCATTTATGTTGTGTCACCATTTTGATCATATCCACCCTGTACAACTGCTGATATGTGATAGCTGTGGGCATGTTCAAGAGTTGCACTCAACTGCCATTTCTCATGAGTTAAACAATTTATCAGCAGAAAAAGGCTTTAAAGTAAAAGCACAAACAATCGAAGCACATGGGCTTTGCGAAAAGTGCCAACAGTAGTGCAGCCGTCAAAAAAGCCACTACACTTAAACTAATGTCTGCAATAATGAATAAAACAAGGGACCTAAAATATGAATGTTGAGTTCATCAACCCTTTTTTATCTTCACTAATAAATGTATTAGCGACAATGGCGCAAACGGAGCTAACGCCCGGTAAGCCTAAGATAAAAAAAGATGAAGTCGCCCGTGGAGATGTATCTGGGCTAATCGGTATGGTTGGCCCACAAACCAAAGGCTCTTTTTCAATTACCTTTGACGAAAGCCTTGCCCTCGCGATTATGGAGCGAATGCTTGGTGAAAGACCTGAAAAGATAAATGAAGAGGTCACTGATATGGTTGGAGAAATCACCAATATGGTCACCGGTGGAGCAAAAAATCTACTTGGTGAAAAGGGGTATGATTTCGACATGGCAACACCTTTGGTTGTATCTGGACCTGGACACACCATCACGCATAAGTGTGAAGGTGCTAAAATAATCATGCCATTCACATCTGAGGATGGTAATGCAAATATTGAGGTCAGCTTCGACAAACTATGAGTTGGCACCAATCTGTGATCACGTTGAAGCCTCGTCCTCGAGGCTTTCACCTCATTGACGATGAGCTTTTGACACATATTCCACAGCTGAGCTATTACAAGGTCGGCTTGCTCCACTTATTTATTCAACATACGTCGGCTAGTTTGACGATCAATGAAAATGCCGATCCAACTGTGCGTATGGATATGGAGAGCCATTTCAATCACTTTGTGCCTCAAAATCAGCATTATTATCGTCATGACTATGAAGGAGACGATGACATGCCAGCTCACATAAAGTCGAGTACACTCGGGTGTGAAATCACCATCCCGATCTATCAGGGACAATTAAAACTGGGTACTTGGCAGGGCATATATCTGGGTGAGCATAGAGATCAAGGTGGTCCTCGAAATATCGTAGCGACACTACAAGGACAGCTCTTAGAGTGAGTTATACTCACTCCTCGTTGCAGTATTCATAGCTTACGCGTGGCGTGACATTACACAACAATTCATAAGGGATGGTATCAGCACACCTTGCAACCTCTTCGACAGGCAAGGTTGGTCCCCACATTTCAACTTCATCTCCAACTTGAATGTGCGCAGCATTTTCACCGACATCAACACTGATCATGTCCATTGATACACTACCCACAATCCCATATCGCTTGCCTTTAATAACCACTGGTGTGCCTTGCCTAGCGTGTCGTGGGTAACCATCACCATAACCCATAGCGACCACAGCCAAAGTGGTTGCTTTTTGGCATTGCCACCTCCCTCCGTAGCCAACACGATCACCTTCAGTGACTTGTTTGATGGCGATCACCCGTGTTTTTAGTCGCATCACAGGTTTTAGTTGGTGATCCACTCCAACTTGATCCAACATCGGTGACACCCCATAAAGCATCAGTCCTGATCTAACCCAGTCAAAATGCGCATCTGGCCAACCAATCACGCCAGCAGAATTCGCCAAACACAATGCTTCACGTCGCTCTGAAACCAATGACGCAAACAAATCTATTTGGACTTGGGTAAAGTCATTACTGACGTCATCTGCACATGGAAAGTGAGTCATTAAATTTACTGCTGGCTTGACGTTTTGGCATTGCTTTAAGCGCTGGTAAAAATCATCAAATTGTTCGGGCTCAATGCCTAACCTGTGCATGCCTGTATCAACTTTAAGCCATACGGATATTGGCATTTCTAAGTTGCTCTGCTCGATGGCAAGTAACTGGCTTTCATCATGAACAACTGTTTCAAAGTTATTTGCGAGCAAAATAGGTAAGTCGCTGGGATCGAAAAAACCTTCCAACAAAATAATTGGTTTTGTCAGTCCCCCTGCACGCAATGCCAAAGCCTCGTCGATACGTGCAACTGCAAACGCATCAGCATCTGATAAACATTGCGCAATTTTGACCAAACCGTGACCATATGCATTGGCCTTTAGCACCGCCATTATTTTCGAGCTAGGCGCAATTTCTTTCACCCTAGCTAGGTTATAACGCAGTGCTGGTATATTAATTTCCGCTGTGGCTAACCGCATTCACAGGTACCCTTATCTATTTGGGCTTAGTACTCATCATCTAGTGCTGGCCCAGCATAATTATCAAAACGAGAGTATTGGCCTTGGAAGGTTAACCTAACCTTACCAATTGGACCATTACGCTGCTTACCTATGATAATTTCAGCGGTGCCTTTGTCAGGGCTATCATCGTTATAAACCTCATCACGATAAATAAACATGATCAAGTCAGCATCCTGCTCAATCGAGCCCGATTCCCTAAGATCTGAGTTGACTGGACGTTTGTCAGCACGTTGCTCTAGCGTACGGTTAAGCTGGGACAGCGCAATCACTGGACATTCTAGCTCTTTAGCAAGTGCTTTTAACGAGCGGGATATCTCTGCTATCTCCAATGTACGGTTGTCAGACAAACTAGGAACACGCATTAACTGCAAATAGTCAACCATGATCATACTGATCCCACCGTGATCACGGGCAATACGACGAGCTCGAGAACGAACATCGGTCGGCGTCAAGCCTGACGCATCATCGATATACATTTGCCCTTTTTCCATTAGCAGTCCCATGGTTGAAGACAATCGCGCCCAATCATCGTCGTCTAGCTGGCCTGTTCTCACCTTTGTCTGGTTAATACGGCCAAGTGATGCCAACATCCTCATCATGATCTGCTCTGACGGCATCTCTAGGGAGTAAATTAGAACAGGCTTGTCCTGCGTCATTGCCGCGTGCTCAGCCAAGTTCATCGCAAATGTTGTTTTACCCATTGATGGACGTGCCGCAACGATGATCAAATCGGAAGGCTGTAAACCCGCAGTCATTTGATCCAGATCTGAATAACCAGAGCTAACCCCTGTTACACCATCTTGTGGCGATTGATAGAGCTCTTCGATCTTATCTATGGTCTTTTCTAAAATACTATGAATATTTTGCGGACCTTCAGTGCTTTTGCTGCGCTGCTCAGCAATCTTAAAAACCTTACTTTCAGCTAAATCCAATAAATCGTGACTTGTACGTCCCTCAGGATTAAAGCCAGCTTCGGCGATTTCGTTTGCAACCGAGATCATCTCTCGTACAACCGCACGCTCGCGTACAATACTGGCATATGCATCTATGTTAGCGGCACTTGGGGTGTTTTTCGCTATCTCCGCGAGATAGGCAAACCCACCAATTGAGTCTAATTGGTTATTCTTTTCTAGGTTTTCAGAAATGGTAATAAGATCAATTGGCTGACCAAGCTCGACGAGTTTAGTCATGGCTTCAAAGATCAGTTTATGCGTACGAGTGTAAAAGTCTTGTGCAACAACAAGTTCAGCAACCCGGTCAAACGCTTGGTTATCAAGCATCAAGCCTCCCAGTACAGATTGCTCTGCTTCAATGGAGTGCGGTGGAACTTTTAGTGTATCGACTTGTTGATCAGGTTTGGCCATATTACGACAAAAACAAATGAGTGGATTTGTTATTGTAACCTTAAATCTTGCAAAACTGAATGCTGATAAGCTTAGACGTGCAGTGTAAAACGCAAAAACTAAGCCCAATCTAAATTGGGCCAGGGTTGTTTAGTTGGCTTTTTTCAATTCGATGCGGCCGCTTACCGTATCTATTTCGATATCCGCATCGCCTGAGCCTACTGTAAATTGAAGCTCTCTAGAAGGGCCATACTTTGCTTTTTGAACCTTATCAGCACTTAGCTCATTGGTGATTTTTCCACCAGCATGTGCATCAATGTCGAACTTGGCAGAAATATCTCGTGGGAAGTATAAGTCTGCGTCCCCGCTTACAGACTCTAGATTTACCCGTGCATTTGGCAATAGTTCTTTCACCCGCACTTCAATTTCCCCGTTGACGGTGTTAAGTCTCAACTCTTGCAATTTTGCAATGTCAAACTCAACCTCACCATTCACATTTTCTAACCGGATCTCAGTTGCCTGCGTGTTACTCTCAATGGAGCCATTCACCGCATTGAACCTAATCTTCCCCTTGGAATCCACATCTTCAATATCACCATTGACGGTTTCATAGCGAATGCGCCCGTCTAATTCCTTGCCATCAATATCTCCGTTGACAGTCTCAAGACGCACTTTCCCAGCGATTTGAGAAGCTTTAATGTCACCATTAACTGTTTTTATGTACGCACCAGCTAACAGTTGGGAAGCTTCAACATCGACTTGTACACCTTCAAATATCAGCTCACTTTGCTTTGGCATATAAATTTTCAGTTCAGAACCTTCATGCTTACGTCCCCAACCTCGTGAGTTGGAGGGCATTTTAACGATAAATCTGGTTTTGCTGCCTTTGGTGTCTAATTTGTAGCCCTTTGCATTATCATCAAGCTCTCCGACGACTTTGAATGCAGCTTTGTCCCAAGTCAGTATTTCCACGTTACCTCGTTGGTTTTCTATAAAAACTTTACCATCTGTTGGAATTTCGATTTCTTTATCAATTTTTTCACCAGCCAAAGTTACCAGAGGGAACATGGCTAAACTCAACATCAATGCTTTCATCCTACTTCTCCTAAATTTCCTGCCAACGAGGTTGATGTACTCGTTCAATTAAATCTAATTGTTGTTGATAAACCTGAGCCAACATTTGCAGCAACGCTGCATTTTGTGGATCGTTTTGAAGAGCCAGCTTAATGGCTTGTTCTGCTTCTTCTAATTCTTGCAACTGCACTTGCCAATCATTTGTCAGTGCAGGCTGATTGCCATATTGCACCAACAAGATTTGTTTCTGTTGTTCAAAATACTGACTCATTTGCATCATATTATTTTGCTCTGGCGTACTGAGCGTAAAATACATCACACACATGCCAATACAGGTTGCAGCCGCAATCGCAGAGACTTGTCGCCAAACGCCTGCGGATTTATATTTTTGCGGCTCGCTATCATTTTTTGGCTGTTCATTAATTGCCTTTTCGATCCCTTGCCACAATGCTCGCTGAGGCTCAGGTTGTTGCACTTGTTCTTGTGTATTAGCTATTTGTTGAGACAAGAACTCGTCAAAGTTTGGCTTAGTCATTTTCATACCACTCCTGTAACAACTTTTTTGCTCTGTGATACTGAGATTTACTCGACCCCACAGCCATATCTAACATGACTGCTATCTCTTCATGTCGATACCCCTCTACACCATGCAATACGAAAACAAGCCTTGCTCTTTCCGGTAATCTAAGCACGAGCTTGTCTAGTCCATTAAGATCCCCACACAGTGCGATACTTGCTTCATCCATCCCACTATTTTCAAAACTGACTACTTTTTGTAACCAGTTTTTGTGTTTGCGCAAATAACTTATTGCGATATTTGACGTCACGCTATGCAGCCAGGTTGTAAATTTAGATTGGCCATTAAATTGCGCTATTTTATGCCACAGCTGCACAAATACTTCTTGGCAGGCATCTTCCGCGTGAGCCTGATCCGCCAATAACCGCAAACACAGCGCATAGACCCGCCGATGGCATTGCTGGTACAGAGCGGCAAAAGCAACCTGATCACCTTGCTGAGTACGTTTGACCAAATCATCTAATTCATCAAACGGGTGTTTGGCATCAACTAACATATTTAAATTCCTTTACCGCGAGGTAATGATGATGACACATTTACTTCAAAAGAGCAGTCTGTCTAATACAGTTCAATATCCTATCGAAATATTTTTAAAGCGTGTCAATCAGGTATCATCTTCACAGCGCCTTTCATATTGAGTAAGACGCGCTGTAAAGCAAAAAAGGTTTAAATCAGATGTGATAATTTTATAAAAAGTGGCAATCGATATTAGCTGAGCCAAAGAAGGTGAGAGTCATTAGGTGAGCTTGCCTATCAGGAGCCCCCTTGGTTGCTTGGTTGTGCTGGCTCCTCGCTAAACGCTTCGGGGTGTTTGTATCGCCAGCCCTTGAAGGTCAATTTAGCAGGTTGCTTCACCGTACCGCCATTGCCTAATTTAAGCTTTTTTAACGCCTCATCAAAATGGATACCACTCCCGCCATTTGCTTCAATTGTGGCACCGCGCACAGTGCCAAAAAACTGTCCGCTGCCATTCATGGAAATAGAAGTCAATGGTGCATAAATGACAGCATACAAAGATGATGTTCCACTTACAATGACACCGTGTTTATTTGCATTGCTATTGTCATTTGGGTCAGGCTTGTAAGATGAAAAAATATTGAATGTGCCAAAGCCACTCTCTGTAATACCTGGCTTTTCTGTCACCACCTGAGCACTGGCACCTAATTTTACTTTACCCGTGACAAAGATTGTCAAACTCGCGTCTTTTTCAATATTAAGCCGACTATTGCCCGTCATGATAAAGTCACCATCAATAAGCCAAATAACATCACCTCCTTTGATATTGGGTTTATTAACTTTCTTAATATTAACCACAGCGTCACCACCAATGGTCAGGTTCTTCATGCCATATACATATTCACTGTCTGGCTTGAGCCTTCCGTGTACCTGTTTATTTGTATCAAATAGATAAATGCTCGTTTCACTTGAGGTTTCTTGTTTAATGACTTCTATACCGTTATATCGTTTTTGCTCCAACTTGCTCTGTTGAGGTTGAAACGTATACGTTTGATTAGACTTCACCTCTACATTTTCATATCCGTTATTAGCAATGATGATATTGGGCATGTTACCGGGTAGCGCGAGCGGATCACATTCATCGACCGTTGTATCGTCATGGTTAGGAGAGTCAGGATCGTATACTCGTACTGCCGAGACATTGGGGTTGACGTTAAACTTTGAGGCTGAATAATTAACTCCGTCCTGAGAATGCTCATCGGCCATCTCAAACTTGCCTGTACCACCATATTGAATATCCAAAGGATCATTCTTGGTATTCAAAATATCAGCACCCCAGAGCATCTCTACATTGCCGTTTGCTCGCACGACACCTTGAATATCACCGCCTCGATGAATGACAAACCCTTGCGTCAAAACATCCCCCTCAACACGCATACCACTACCATGAGAGATATCAATTCCGGTATTTGATTGCACGTTACCAATAACTGGAGATGAGCCTTTGAGATATAATACCCCCGACGCTTTTACATCCCCTTTAATTGGCGAGTGACCAGATAACACCACGTCTGAATCACCAATAACTGTATTCACATCGCCGTTGTTACCCTGCGTATCTTCATAGCTCCCCGCCTCAGAGTCATAGCTATCAACCACCCCGCTACCTGATAAATTTACGCCTTTACAGCCCGTCACGGGGTTATTAAAAGTCGGCTCAAGCACCGCATCGGTAAATTCAAAAATTGCCACCATATTGTTAGCGGCGTTTTCACCATACCTTTGACCCAAGCTGGCAACTTCAATAATACCGGCTTGTGGAGAGCTTATTTTTGTTGAGAACTGGCCTTTGCTGTATTCACCACCCGAATGACCAGAGTTTGCCGCAAGTAAGGCTGCCATAGTGGCTCCCTCATTTTGACTTACATAGTCATTGAGACCATCTGCACTGGCAAAAACACCTTTTTCTGCCTGTAAGCGCGCGTTTAAATCTTTTTGAAAGTTACCACTTAGACGCTCTTGTACCAGTGTGTCCTTCATTGAAGTAAACACTACAACACTTGCCATGGTGCTCAGCAGCATCACTTTAATGAGTGTAAAGCCAGATTGTCGTGAAAAACGTTTCATCAGTTATTCACCCTCTCTTGAGGTACTTTCCAAACCGCCTTATCTAACACCAGACGGTTTGCAGCGATATCAATTTGAAGCCCTTCTTTAAATTGCGGTGGTACATCTTTAGGCGTCACGGTAATACTGGTTAAGATCCCAGATTGAGCAAAGTTCAGAGCTTGAACCCCCCTCAATAGCTGGACAGGACCATTGCCTATGTCACAAGTCAAGTAGCCGTTCGACAAAGTATATAACTCTGAGTAATTTGCAGTGGGCACACTGCCATCACATGCCAACCGCAATGCTTCTTGATGCACCCGCAATGCCGCTCCGCCATTTTCAACTTCTGGCTCAGCGTGTGTCTGCTTAATGCTACGAGTCATTACTTGACTCATGTAACGAATAACTTCTTGTGCATGGGATAATTCTTTACTCGCCACAACAGTGCTTTTAATTGCGGTATAGGACATCGCAACGCCGGATAACAAAAATAACCCGGCGGCCATTGCGACGAGTAACTCGATCAACGTGTATCCTCGCAGTTTAAGGGGTGCAATCTGAACTTGGCACATGAACATAACTTGCTACTAATGTTATTTGATTTAACGCGCTATTGTCTTCAATTCGCTTATCCTCCCAGCTTACAGTGAATCTCACATCTCGACGCTCGGAAGCTGGCGTGTTTATATTGTCGTTATATTTGTCCGGAGACAGTTTGAGCACAAAGCGGTTGTCTTTAGGCTGTAAATCGGCGATGCGTGGATTATTAATAAGCAAGAGGTTTTGATTGATATGCTCGTAATAACACAGATCACTCCACATCCGCTCAATCGCATTCTGACCTTTTACCAAAGCAACGGTGTAATTGAAGCTATTATTGGCAAATTGTAGTGACTTCAATTGAGCACCAGCCAACCCCAGCAAAGCGACGCCGGCGATCACAATAGACACCATCACTTCAATTAGTGAAAACCCTTTTTCTAAGCGCAATTCTCTGCAGCCTCGCCTATCCAGCTTTGACCACTTTTCAATATGCATAGTCGATAATCTAACGTGCTATTGTCATTGTCACTCACTAAAATATTACTCACTTGGTTTAATTCACCGGTCGATCTTACCTCACGATCAACCAGTCCTACATAAATAGATTCGTGTTCAATTGTAAACGTACGTAACGTTGCTTCTTCACCATCAACCATGGTATTGACCAACCATTGCGAGTTTTGCTTAACCAGTTTAACTGTTTGTTCTCTTTTCACCGCTTCGCTTCGAGCAAACTGGTATGCGCTATTCAAAAGGTGGACATTAGAATCAACACGATCTTGTTTAATGTAGGTGATGACAGACGGCATTGCCAAACTTGCAAGCACAGCAACCAGTGCCACACACACCAATAATTCAATTAAGGTCACGCCACGCTGTTTTGAATTACCAACAATCATCATTTTGCCCCTCTGAATACTCTGTACCCTGCTCATCTAATGTCAACATGCCACATACATCCGAAATCTGAGTCGTGCCCGTCTTTGGAGTCGCGCTAATTTTGAATTTTAAGCTTCTATAATTGCCTACAATCCCAGGTGGTTTGCCAAGTGCTGTATATTTTAATGTGTAATATTGCAGCTCTTTTTCAAATTTATATTCATCTGGGTAGCCCCCGTTTCTGGAGTAAATGCGCTCCAACGCAACCGCTTCTTGATACATAATTTGCTGTATATCTGCGCGGTAACCCTTGCGTAGGTAATCCAAATAACTAGGTAAAGCAACGCTCGCTAACACCGCGACCAGCGCAACAGCGATAAGCAATTCAATTAACGTAAAGCCACGTAAGCTACGACGATTAAACATTGTTCTCCAAACTAAAATGATAACGCTGTCATAATTTGCCAATACCACTGTATGTTATTTGGACAGCAAAAAAAAGCATCTAATAAAAAAGAGTTAACTAAATTATCACAAATCAACTTTATATAAAATGGGTACGATATTACATGACATTACCATTTGTACCTATCTTTTCAATATACAAACGTTTAATTATGTCATTTGTGATTTAGATTAATTATCCAACTGTTGTCTGAATCTTCCGTGAGCAATCGTGATGTTCATCGATTTTATGCACTGAAATTGTGTCGTTGTTATTTTTCAGGGGAGGGAATAAAACCGCACACAGGGTGTGCGGTTTATGCTTAATAAATTAAGCTTCTGCGATAACGATAACTTTGATAGTTGCCGTTACGTCAGAGTGTACTTGAATAGCTACGTCGAATTCACCAGTCTCACGGATAGTACCTAGAGGTAGGCGAACTTCAGCTTTAGCTACTTCAACACCAACAGCAGAAATCGCTTCAGCGATGTCACGAGTACCGATAGAGCCAAATAGCTTACCTTCGTCACCCGCTTTAGAAACTAGTGTTACTTCAGCTAGTGCTTCAAGTTTTTCAGCACGAGCTTGAGAAGCTGTTAGTTCTTCTGCGATTTTTGCTTCTAGCTCAGCGCGGCGAGCTTCGAAAGTTTCGATGTTAGCTTTGTTTGCAGGAACTGCTTTACCCTTAGGGAATAAGAAGTTACGTGCGAAGCCAGATTTAACAGAAACCTGGTCACCTAGGTTACCTAGGTTAGCGATCTTGTCTAGTAGAATAACTTGCATGTCTCTACACCTTTTAAAAACTATTAATCAGCTGCTTACTTGTGTAAGTCAGTGTACGGAAGAAGGGCTAGGTAGCGAGCACGCTTGATAGCTGCTGCTAGCTGACGCTGGTACTTAGCGCTTGTACCTGTGATACGGCTAGGTACGATTTTGCCACTTTCAGTTACATAGTTTTTAAGAGTAGCTAGATCTTTGTAATCGATTTGTTGTACGCCTTCTGCTTTGAAACGGCAGAACTTACGACGTCTGAAATAACGTGCCATGAGTAATTTCCTCAATTAATTCTTTCAATATGTTGTGCATGTAGTACAAGTTGACTCAAACCATTTCGGCTTTCGTGGCGATTTAAAAATCCCCTAACTTGCAACCCTTGCCCAACGTATAAATGCTCTAGTTGACTTCGGAATTTATCACCACTGGCTACAACTTGAATACGAACATAACTGTTACGGTTAAGGTCGGCTTCAACTTGCATCGATTTATGCTCTAAAACAAAAATACAATGTGCTATGCCAGCAGGACTTTGACTATATTTCGGTGTTTTGCAAACAATCCCAGATAAAACAAACTGGTTTGTATATGGGTCTGCTTGATTTTGCACCATTACCTCTAGAGGTGAGTCAAATCCGAATCAATAACGATTAAGCAGATGCTGCTTCTTTTTTCTCTTCTTTAGCAAGAGGAGAAGCTTCTGTTACAGCGTTTTTAGTACGCATAACTAGGTTACGTAGCACTGCATCGTTGTAGCGGAAAGAAGTTTCAAGTTCGTTGATTACTTCAGTAGGCGCTTCAACGTTCAAAAGAACATAGTGTGCTTTGTGAAGCTTTTCGATTGGGTAAGCCAGTTGACGACGACCCCAGTCTTCTAAACGGTGGATAGTACCGCCAGCTTCAGTGATAGAACCAGTATAACGCTCGATCATACCTGGAACTTGCTCACTTTGGTCTGGGTGAACCATGAATACGATTTCGTAATGACGCATGGATATTCCTTACGGTTAGTATAGCCTCGTCCCGTTTCGGCCGGCCGGGTTAAGGCAAGGAACGACTAATATGGCCGAAAGAGCGCGTATTTTACGCATAGTGCTAAAAATAAGCAATCTTTTTATGCAAGAATTCGGAATTAATAGAGAAAAAAGTTATAAGAATTTGAAAAAAAGAAAGAATATTAAGAAAGGAGTTGGAGCGGCACACGAGGTTCGAACTCGTGACCTCGACCTTGGCAAGGTCGCGCTCTACCAGCTGAGCTAGTGCCGCTTCATAGTTTGCTCTAAATTGTCCGCTGGAGCGCGACAGGTCGCGTCTAACGTTTTAGCAGCTGAGCTAGTGCCGCTTCATAGTTTGCCCTAAGTTGTCCGCTGGAGCGCGACAGGTCGCGTCTAACGTTTTAGCAGCTGAGCTAGTGCCGCTTCATAGGACTATTCATTATTTTAGCAGTCGAATAAAACTGAAAGTTTGGAGCGGCACACGAGGTTCGAACTCGTGACCTCGACCTTGGCAAGGTCGCGCTCTACCAGCTGAGCTAGTGCCGCTTCATAGGACTATTCATTATTTTAACAGTCGAATAAAACTGAAAGTTTGGAGCGGCACACGAGGTTCGAACTCGTGACCTCGACCTTGGCAAGGTCGCGCTCTACCAGCTGAGCTAGTGCCGCTTCATAGTTTGCTCTAAGTTGTCCGCTGGAGCGCGACAGGTCGCGTCTAACGTTTCAGCAGCTGAGCTAATGCCGCATCACAGTTTGCTTATTATTTAATAAGACTTTTTTTTGGAGCGGCACACGAGGTTCGAACTCGTGACCTCGACCTTGGCAAGGTCGCGCTCTACCAGCTGAGCTAGTGCCGCTTCATAGTTTGCTCTAAGTTGTCCGCTGGAGCGCGACAAGTCGCGTCTAACGTTTCAGCAGCTGAGCTAGTGCCGCATCATATTTGCTTATCATTTAATAAGACTTTTTTTGTTGGAGCGGCACACGAGGTTCGAACTCGTGACCTCGACCTTGGCAAGGTCGCGCTCTACCAGCTGAGCTAGTGCCGCATCACAGTTTGCTCTAAATTGTCCGCTGGAGCGCGACGAGTCGCGTCTAACGTTTTAGCAGCTGAGCTAGTGCCGCTTCATAGTTTGCTCAGATATTTTGAACAAAACCCGCTTAATCAACTCGCTCTTAGCCTTAAGAGCTTGTCGTTTCAAGCGGGGCAGGATTCTACAAGATACAAAATGCTTTGCAAGCTTTTTTTTATAAATTGAAGAATTTTTCTTGATAAACCTTCAACTCCATAATGGAGTCTTTGATATCGTCTAGCGCTAAATGCGAGCTTTTCTTTTTGATATCATTTAAAAGTTCTGGTCGCCAACGCCTTGCAAGCTCTTTAATCGTGCTCACGTCAAGGTTGCGATAATGGAAGTATGCTTCAAGTTCTGGCATATACTTGTGAAGGAAACGACGGTCCTGCCCGATGGAGTTACCACACATAGGTGATTTGCCCGGCGGTACCCACTGCTTCAAGAAGTCGAGAGTTTGTGCTATCGCGTCTGCTTCGCTAAAAGTACTCGCTTTACAGCGGGCTGTTAACCCTGAGCGGCCATGTTGATTGGTACACCACTCATCCATATTATCAAGCAACTCATCACTTTGATGAATCGCGATCACTGGACCTTCAGCAAGCACATTTAAATCGCAATCTGTTATCACAGTTGCAATTTCGAGAATTTTATCTGTTTTAGGTTCTAGCCCTGTCATCTCTAGGTCGAGCCAGACCAAGTTTGATTCATGAAAAGACATACATTACCTTAACGGTACTTTCCTTTAGATCCAATGCAATTAGATATATCATATTAGCTTCATCACTCGACCAAAAGCTTTTTTTTACAAAGCGGGGCATTTTTATTGAGTTATAGCCTATGAATGGCTTATACACCAATCATTCGCAATAATTCGTCTCGTGAGTTTATAGATATGGCAAAACGTAAAAAACTCAGTCAAGGCCAATCCAGACGGATAAAGGCCAACCAACAAAAACGTTTGGCTAAGGCCAAACACAGTGAAACTGCTGAATTACAGTGGCAATCAGACAACCTCGGACCAACCGAGCCAGCTATTGTTGTAAGCCGCTTTGGCCAACATGCGGATGTTGAAGTCGAAGGAGGCGATGTCCTGCGTTGCAACATTCGTCGCACCGTCGGTAGCCTTGTATGCGGTGACAATGTTATTTTCCGCCGGGCAAAAGTAAGCGAGGGAGATTTAGCTGGCGTTATTGAAGCTGTTGAAGAAAGACGGTCTCAACTCACCCGTCCAGACTTCTACGATGGCGTGAAGGTGGTCGCAGCCAATATTGACCAAATATTAATGGTGTCAGCGGTTGTACCCGAATTTACACCTCAAATTATTGATAGGTACCTAGTTGCATGTGAAGACATGGGTATTGAGCCCATATTGCTGCTCAATAAAATTGATCTACTTGATCAAGAAGGCCTCGAGTATGTCGATGAGGTGCTTGATATCTATCGTGATTTGGGCTATCGCGTGCTACTTGTTAGTAACAAATCAGGTGAAGGTATTGATGAGCTGAAAGATTTATTAAAAGACAAAAATAATATTTTTGTCGGACAATCAGGCGTCGGTAAATCCACCTTGGTCAATACCGTTTTACCCGACGCCGATATACTCACGCAGGAAGTCTCCGAAAATAGCGGCCTTGGGCAGCATACTACGACTGTTTCAAAACTCCACCATCTGCCTACTGGCGGCAATCTCATTGACAGTCCAGGGATCAGAGAGTTTGGCTTATGGCACTTAGAAGTAGAGCGCGTCACTTGGTGCTTTAAGGAATTTAGAGAATTTATCGGCGGATGTCGCTTTAGAGATTGCAAGCACTTAAATGATCCAGGCTGCTTAATCACCGAAGCCGTTGAGCAAGGCGCAATCAGTGAACTGCGTTTTGACAGCTACCACCGTATCTTAGAATCAATGGCTGATGGCCGTGCAGGTGCACGTGCACCCAGAGTTTGATATTATCCATCATCGGATTTAGATAAGTTAAATTAAATAATGCCAATGGCAGCGGATACGCTCTTGGCAAGATACTTCAGGAAAATAATGTGAACTTGGATAAAATAAAAATTGCAATGCAATATGCGCTGCCTAAACACGCGGTGTCACGTTTAGTGGGGAAACTTGCCGCAGCCCAAGCCGGCGCGCTTACAACTCAATTGATCAAGCTGTTTATCAAACAGTATAAGATTGATATGAGTGAGGCATTGTACGAAGATCCTGCGCATTATAAGACCTTCAATGAGTTTTTTACTCGTCCGCTTAAACCTGGTATTCGCCCGTTAGCGACTGAAGAGCATATCATCGCGCACCCTGTGGATGGGGCGATTAGCCAGTTAGGAGATGTAGTTGATGGTCAAATTATCCAAGCAAAGGGCCATGATTATAGCCTGCAAACACTGCTAGGGGGTAATGAACAAGACGTCGCCCCATTCCTTGGTGGTAAATTCGCGACTATCTATTTGGCGCCTAAAGACTACCACCGCATTCATATGCCAGTAGATGGTGTACTTAAAAAAATGATTTACGTGCCCGGAGACCTTTTCTCCGTAAATCCATTAACAGCACAAAATGTTCCAAACCTTTTTGCTAGAAACGAACGAGTCGTAGCTATTTTTGATACTGAGATTGGCCCTCTGTCTATGGTTCTTGTTGGTGCGACCATCGTAGCGAGCATCGAAACAATCTGGGCTGGTACAGTAACTCCACCAGCTGGCAAAGATGTATTTAGTTGGGATTACCCTACGGATGGGCCGCAAGCAATTAAATTGAAAAAAGGTGATGAAATGGGCCGTTTTAAGCTCGGTTCGACCGTCATTCTATCCTGGGGTCCAGAAACCGCTGAATTCCTCGCGGATCAACAGCCTGAAACGGTGACAAGAATGGGCACGCCATTTGCGACCATCAATCAATAACAAACGTAAAAGGCCCACTCTGGGCCTTTTCATGTATCTTAGCCAGCACTTTGCGTAAATTGATTTAATTACACACTTTACATGCAGGGTCTTTCGCTAAAGCAAACCGCCTTTGCATAAGCGTTAATGCATCAATGCTCACAAAAAAGCTCTCCCCTTTTTGCAAACCTAATATCGCGTTACACACAGCTTGTGCTTGCATTGAACCAACCATACCCAACAACGGGCTCATCACCCCTGCATTTTGACAGTTGAGACCTTCACGACTCTGCTCTGTTTCAGGAAATAAACATGCGTAACATGCACTCTGTTCACGGTAATCAAAAAAGCCAAACTGACCACTGGTGGCTTGCGCTGCCCCCGAGATCAACACCTTGCCATTATCAAAGCAATATTGATTGAGTAAATAACGTGTGGCGAAATTGTCACTACAATCCACGACCCAATCAACCTCTTTTAATTGCGCTTCAATGTTATCTTTGGAGAGGCGTAGATTATATGGATTGAGTTGAATATCATTGTTCAAACTTGCCAACACTTTTTTAGCAGCAAGACTTTTGCCTTGACCCAAATGATTAACTTTATACAAGATTTGACGCTGCAGATTAGACAACTCGACTTTATCATCATCATAAAATGACAAAGTGCCGATGCCACTGGCCGCCAGATAAAATAAAACAGGGCTACCTAGCCCGCCGCAACCAATAACTGCTACATGAGCTGATTTGAGCTGTATTTGGCCTGCTTCAGTGACTTTATCTAACAAGATATGCCGACTGTACCTCAGCCGCTCTCTATCGGTTAATTCCTCACTCATGGCTCGCCTATAGCCTGCTTAAGATTGACAATAGCTTGCTCAGGTGACTGCGCTTCAGTAATTGCACGTACAACTGCAACACTGCCGACTCCTGTGTCTGCCACTTCACTGGCTCGCCCTAAATCGATCCCGCCAATAGCAACCGTCGGGTACTCCGACTTCATTAATGGTACGAAATGACGCAGCTTCTCTAGCCCTTGAATTTGTCCCGTCATATCTTTGGTTGTGGTTGGGTAGATAGCACCAAAGGCCAAATAACTTGGGCGGTAATTGTGCGCGCGTAGCATTTCATAAAAACCATGTGTCGATAAGCCTAAACGTAACCCAGCTTGTTTAATGGCATTTAAATCCGCAACATTTAAGTCCTCTTGTCCCAAGTGCACACCATAAGCACCGTGCTTTATCGCAAGTTGCCAATGATCATTGATAAACACACGACCACCATAGGTGTTACCAAGCTCTATTGCTTTAGCAATATCCTGTTCAAGGGTTGGAGAGTCAGCATCCTTGATGCGAAGCTGGACTGTTTTAACGTCATGCTTTAAACAAAGCTCAACCCAGTCAAGGGTATCAACAACAGCATATAAACCTAAATCACCCTCAATAGGCGCGAACCCAGCCGCATAGTTGTAATCATCTGGCACACAAAGCTCAAGTTCATCACCCAACCAACTCCCCGCTTCAATAACTTGTGGATAGTCGGCGATGTTATGAGGAAACGCAGTATGTGCCACCGGTCCAATACCTTCGCCGTAGCGTATCGCAGATTTTAAGCCCGCATTGATATACGCCTTACCTAAGATAAAAGCATCTTTTAACGGGTACCCTTTTGCTAAACTTGCTGCGATCACGGATGACAAACTACACCCAGTACCATGTGTGTGCGGCGTGTTTATTGACTCATTCCCCAACCAATACTCTTCTTCTTGATGCCAGCAGTAATCAATGCAATATCCCTTTGGATAATCCCAATGTCCACCTTTAATCACCACAGATTGAACGCCAAATGCACGCAATTTTTCAGCCGCTTCTCGTACCGCATCAGGTCCGATCAAATACACACCTGTCAATAATTGGGTTTCATGTGTGTTTGGCGTTATCACATCGATCAAGGGAAGCAAGTGGGTTTTCAGCGCATCAACGGTATCTTCTTCGGTCAGTGCATCGCCACTTGTCGCGATGGCCACAGGATCATATACCACAGTGGGTGGCGTGTCCCAACGTTGCTTGTAGCGTGATATATGCTCAGCAACGAGCTGAATTTGCTGTACATTAGCAAGCATGCCAATCTTTATGACTGACGCTTTCATATCGGATTCAAGCGCCAATAATTGCGCTTCGATCACGTCTGTAGATACCGCGTTGAGAGATTCTACACCCAAACTATTTTGCGCAGTCAGTGCAGTTATCGCCGTGCAACCTTGTACTCCAAAACTGTGCATTGCTTTTAAATCAGCTTGAATTCCTGCTCCACCTCCCGAGTCAGAACCAGCGATACTCCAAACAACTTTCGACACTTTAACTCCTAAATTCTTTAATTTTGATGCCAAAAAGGCATTCCCATAGTTGGGGTTGAAGGCGCTGCGACTTCTTTTTCAGGCATCGCTTTTGCTACATAGCCCATGCGACCGGCTTCAACAGCGTGGGAAAATGCTTTTGCCATTTTAACCGGATCACCTGCCCCCGCAACAGCACTGTTTAGTAGCACCGCATCATAACCCAGCTCCAACGCAGTACAGGCGTGTGACGGCACGCCTAAGCCTGCATCAACAATCAGGGTGTGCTCAGGTAAACGCTCTCGTATGGTTTTCAGGTTATATGCGTTAATTAAGCCTTTCCCCGTACCAATCGGCGCTCCCCAAGGCATCAGTACTTCACAGCCAAGATCCGCTAACCTCTGACACAACACCAAATCATCAGTGCAATAAGGAAGTACTTTAAATCCCTCTTTTAGGAGTATTTCAGTGGCTTCCAGCAAGCCGAATGGATCAGGCTGTAAATTGTATTCATCGCCGATCAATTCCAACTTGATCCAATCGGTTTTGAATACTTCTCGACACATTTGTGCCAGTGTTATCACTTCTTTTACACTGTGACAACCTGCTGTGTTGGGCAATACTTTTAGGCCTGTTTCTTTGATCAGCTGCCAAAAGTCTTCACCAGCAGATACTGAATTTTGCCTGCGCAATGAGACTGTCACTATCTCGGCACCTGAGCTGTGTATCGCCTGTTGCATAATTTGAGGTGACGGATACAAAGCAGATCCAATGAGCAGACGACTATCAAAGTATTCGCCGTATATATTCAATTGTTCGTGATCTGAACTACTCACTTAACCCCCCTGAATAGGTGAGAGGACTTCAATACTGTCACCACTGTTGGGCTTAGTGTCAGGAAGTTGTCCGGCTGGTACAAATTGGCCGTTTAACGCAACAGCAAAAGGCGGTTTCGCCCCTTTACTGACAATAATTTGCTGTAAAGACTGTTCGCTATCTACGCAAATAGCCTCTCCGTTATAAGTTAGATTCATAATAGCCCCTTTGAAAGTGCTTGCTGTACAACAACTGGCGCAAGTAAATAACCATGTCGATATAATCCGTTAATTGAAATTACATTATCTTGAATATCAATATGTGGATGATTATCTACAAAAGCAGGCCTCAAACCTGCGTTAAGCGACAACACACGCCCCTCGGCAAAACCGCTGTGCACGGTATATGCGGCCGACAATAACTCTAATGTAGAACGCACTGTAATATCAGCGGCATCTTGCGACTCTATTTCGGTTGCACCTATCACAAATTGATGATCCGGCTTGGGTGCGATATAGATAGGGTATCTTGGGTGCATCAATCGAACAGGACGCTGTAACTTAACTTCAGGCGCATAAATTCGTGCGACTTCACCGCGTACACCCCGCAGTCCAGGTTTATCCTGCTTTGCGCCGAAACCTCTGCAATCTATGATCCAGTCAAATGCTTGGTTGTTTACCTTACCCGTTTCAATTTTCGCCTCTTGAGCAAAGTGAAACTGTACGCCACGAGCAACAAGCGTATCATAACTGCTGGTAAAAAAAGCTTGGTTATCAAGTTGACCTTCACATGGCAAGAACAGCCCCTGACTAAATTTGCTGCCAAGTTCGGGCTCCAGTTTAGCAATTTCTAACTGATTAACGGTCTCAGCTCGATGCTGCTTTAGTGGCTTCAAACGCTGTTGAAAGCTCAGCAGATCGCCCCTATCTTGCTGATGGGCAACAATCAAACTGCCTTGTTGCTGAAAAAATACTTGAGAGTCTAATTTGGCCAGCAATTTTGGCCACATGGCGATGCTCTTTAAGCCTTGCTCTGCCAAGGCTTGATCGCAAATCACCGATTCTGCCAAAGGCGCCAGCATCGCTGCCGCTAAAGTACCCGCGCCAGTTTGAGCGTCTTGCGGATCTTTTTCAAAAATAGTTAGCTGATATCGCGCCATTAACTCCAACGCGACCACTCTACCAAGCAAGCCAAACCCAACGATAGCAACGGACGGTTTTGCTCCGTACTCTGTCATGAGAATTCCAGTTGTTGTGCGCTGCAATACGAGATTGCAGCGCGATAAGGTTAAATGGCTTTGTGATAGATTTCAGAGCCAGTGCTCTTGAACTCTTCAGACTTTGCTTTCATTTCGGCTTCAACATCAACCATTTTTATTTCAATTGCATCGCCAACATTGTTTGGATCAATGCCCCGCGCTTCAAGCTCTTTTGCATAATCACGCACATCTTGGGTGATCTTCATTGAACAGAACTTAGGTCCACACATTGAACAGAAATGTGCAACCTTGCCTGATTCTTGCGGCAATGTCTCATCGTGATACGACAAAGCTCTTTCCGGATCAAGGCTCAGATTGAACTGATCGTGCCAACGGAATTCAAAACGCGCTTTTGATAATGCATTATCACGGATCTGTGCACCGCGGTGACCTTTTGCAAGATCGGCTGCGTGGGCTGCAATTTTATAGGTGATCAGGCCTTCTTTTACGTCTTCTTTGTTTGGTAAACCCAAATGCTCTTTAGGCGTTACATAGCATAACATTGCAGTGCCATACCAAGCGATTTGCGCTGCACCAATACCAGATGTAAAGTGGTCATAACCTGGGGCAATATCAGTCGTCAGCGGGCCTAGTGTATAGAAAGGCGCTTCGTGACAGTGCTTTAATTGCTCGTCCATGTTTTCTTTGATCATATGCATAGGAACGTGGCCTGGACCTTCAATGAATACCTGAACATCATGCTCCCAAGCAATTTTGGTCAGTTCACCCAAGGTGCGCAGCTCTGATAATTGTGCATCATCATTTGCATCGGCAATCGATCCTGGACGCAAACCATCTCCTAGCGAGAAACACACGTCATACTGCTTCATAATTTCACAGATGTCTTCAAAGTGCGTGTATAAGAAATTTTCTTTGTGATGTGCAAGACACCACTTCGCCATAATTGAACCACCACGCGATACAATACCTGTAACACGTTTCGCTGTCATAGGCACATAACGTAATAACACACCCGCGTGAATCGTAAAGTAATCCACTCCCTGCTCGGCTTGTTCAATTAAGGTATCACGGAAAATTTCCCACGTAAGATCTTCTGCAACACCATTTACTTTTTCAAGCGCTTGGTAGATAGGCACAGTACCAATTGGTACAGGTGAATTACGCACTACCCACTCACGCGTTTCATGGATGTAGCGTCCTGTCGATAGATCCATGACGGTGTCTGCGCCCCAGCGAGTTGACCAAACTAGTTTTTCAACTTCCTCTTCAATTGATGAAGTCACTGATGAATTACCAATGTTAGCGTTCACTTTTACTAAAAAGTTACGGCCCACTATCATTGGCTCAGACTCAGGGTGGTTAATATTATTTGGAATAATTGCACGACCTCGAGCAACTTCAGAACGCACAAATTCAGGTGTTATAAAGTCTGGGATCTCTGCACCAAATGATTGCCCCTCATGCTGCTCCGCTAGCAACTCTTCGCGGATCTTTGCGCGCCCCATGTTTTCACGGATTGCCACAAACTCCATTTCAGGTGTAATAATCCCCTGACGTGCATAGTGCATTTGTGTCACATTTTTACCAGGCTTTGCACGGCGAATTTTAGGTAGGTTTTCAAAGCGGATATGATCTAACCCTTCATCAGCCATGCGTTGTTGAGAGAACTTTGAGGTTACCGAGTTCAATAACTCAGTGTCGTCACGATTAACGATCCAGTCTTCTCTATACTTAGGTAAACCTTCACGCACATTTAAGGTGAACTCAGGATCTGTGTAAGGACCAGACGTATCATATACCCTAACTGGTTCATTTTTTTCGTAAATAGGTTCCTCTTCAGTGCCCCCAACAAAAGAGTCGTTTAATGAAATTTCTCTCATGCCGACGCGAACGCCTTCCTGCTCTCCATCTACATAGATTTTTTTTGAGTTTGGAAACGGTTGACCTTTGAGGTTATAAATAAATTCCGAAGCCGCTTCGCGAGACTCGCGACGTGACAACTTGCTACTGTTATTTGACATGACATGCCTCATTGTTAGTTAAGGTGTCTTGTCAGAATTCCAAAACGGAAGAGATTGGGTTCACACAAGCAATTAAGATACATTAAGTACCTTACAACTTGGGTGATACAGGTGGATAGTTTGATTAGCACGACACTAACAAACTTGGCAGCCTTAGTATCCATACAAAGCATGGCGATACACTAGGACAGCTTGTTCCCTACGCAGGCATTAACCTGATCAGGTCCACGGATCCCGCAATACAGCGATCTCAGCCCACAAGGGCACTCCGACAAGTAACGAATTGAGTCAAAGTCTACTGAATGTCACAGCATTAGTCAAAGTGACCTTTTACCAATTTAAAGTGCCATTTTGAGTCGCCCAGCAAAACTAGTTCATTTTGACTATGTTGAAGCGGCACGCCAATTTGCAACATGTTTAAAAACGCTTGTTCGTGTTCATTTGTGTCCGGATCACACAGTTTTCTTGTCATGCCTATATCTGTGACAAACAGTTGCCCTTCTTTGACCTCCCCTTGGCCAAAAAAACGGTTGCAGCCAGCAAAGCCATTTACCCGAAACGCATCTAAAAACTCGATGCGGATAGGTTCATGTTTGGCGCCTGTATCTTTCGCTACAAACTGCCAACTAGAATATTTGAGTGTGTCAGCGTTTACCGTCCCTGTACTTGAGCATCCCATCAACATCACACTCAAAAAGCATAATAAAAAGGAAATTTTCATGGTAAACCAATCGTTTGATAATCAGTGTTAATTATAACGCTTGGAGTCACATAATAGGCAGTAAAAATATGTAATAAATTGCCTATCTAGCCAAATTTTAAGAAAATAATAGGTCAATTTCCGGAGGTAGGAACGGACGACCTCGCTCATTCACCGATGTACCCGTTATAACCGCATCTAGCATCAGCTTTTCATCGCTGCTTCTTACTACTTTTTGATGAAATGCAAATTTTAATTTACTGACCTTTTCGACCTCTACTTCAACATAAAATGTATCACCCGGTCGCAGTGAATCTTTGTAATTCATTTCTGAGCGGATCACGACCAGGTTGACTTTTTGTTCAGCCAAAGCGGCAAAGTCTATGTTTTTGTATGCCAAGAACTCATGGCGCGCATGTTCCAAATAATTAAAATACACACTGTTATTCACGATCCCCTGCAAATCGCACTCATAATCTCTCACTTTAAAGTCAACTTTAAACGTCATATTTCGTCCTCTATATTGATTGCAAAAGTTTATATCACAAATATTCAGTCATCTGGTCGGGCTTTTGCTAAACTAGTGCGCAACTAACACGGGACACATATAAACGAATGAAATTAAAACTCTCTTTACTCACCCTTGGACTGATGGTGGCATTTTCAAGCTCTGCCGACGAGCAAACCTTAACAACAGCAAACAACATTGAAACCATCGAAGTTAATGGCGATTTTCAACAAGAATCACTACAAACATTGAGTGCTAGTGCATCAGTCTTTGGCGAAGCGGAAATTTCCACTCGTGGCGCCAGCTATTTGGATGAAATCCTCAATAGTGCCGCTAACGTTAATTTTACTGCAGGCGCTTCTCGCGGACGCTTCGTGCAGATCCGTGGTGTGGGCCTTCGTTCACAGTTTGTTGACCCCATTACGCCTAGTGTGGGCGTTTTAATAGACAACATTAACTATTCTGGATTAGGCGGTAGTGCCTTGCTGTTTGATGCCGACCAAGTCGCAATTTATCGCGGCCCTCAAGGGACTAAATTTGGTGCCGATGCCATGGGTGGGATCATCGATATTCACTCAAATAGCCCAACCCAAGCACCGAGCCTCAATCTAAAATTAGGTGCTGCAAACTATGGAACTCACGAAGCTGGCATTGCAGTCGGTACAGGCATATCAGAGAATATTACTGCACGCGCTAGCATTTACCAAAAACAGTCTGATGGTTTTGTCGATAACATCTACCTCAACGACGATACGCAAGATCTAGATGAAAGTGTCGCACGCTTTAAACTGAATTATGCAGCCAGCGATGATTTAAATCTTGGATTTGTATATCACCACATTGATATTGACAACGGCTATGATGGCTTTACCTTGGACAATACTCGCCAAAGCGTCGCAAGCCAACCAGGTAAAGACACTCAACAAAGTGACGCGTTCTCACTGACTGCCGATTACACTGGCCTATCGTCCGTCGATATTGAAATTCTCACCAGTGGCCTTCAAGCTGATACCGAATATAGCTATGACGAAGACTGGGTTTGTGCTGATACTGCGCAGCCAATCTTGTGTGAAGCAGGCTTGCATCCTGATCACCTTGAGTACTATGGTCAATACTTTGATGCCTATGTCCGCGATCATGAAAGGGGCTCTGCTGAGATCAGAGTTAAAAGTAAAGATAAATCATGGGTTATTGGCGTTGTCAGCCGCAGACATGATGTCGATTTAGATCGCCAAAGAACCAAATTTGGCAATCTGCCAACGCAATTCAAGTCGACCTTTGAAACCCAAAACCACGCACTATTTGCGCACAAAGTAACAGCTCTACAAGAGGATGTCAGGCTAGTCACTGGGATTCGAGTAGAGTCTTATACTAGCGATTACTTAGATAGCAATGCATTTGATCTTGAATCGGATGACACCATGGTCGGTGGTAAAGTGGCACTTGAATACCAAGTTGTTCCGCAAACAATGATCTATACCAGTTTAAATCGCGGTTATAAAGTGGGTGGCGTTAACGGTGAAGCACTCGCGAAAGCCAAAGACGATGGTATCTCTATCCCTCAATCAGGCTTTACTTTCGACCCCGAGTACCTCTGGAACCTCGAGTTTGGTGTTAAAGGCCAATCAAAAGACAAACGTCATACATTACACCTCACCGCATTTTATATGCACAGAGAAGATATGCAGCTTAAACAGTGGCAATTAGAAGGTGTGCAATTTGCCGGCTTTATTAGCAATGCGGGCAAGGGTAAAAATTACGGCCTTGAAATCGAAGGTACGAGTCAATTGTTTGATGCTCTCTCTTTACAATACAGCCTAGGCTACTTAGACACTAAGATTGAAGACTTTATTACTGTTAGTGGTGATGACTTTGATGGTCGAGAACAAGCACAATCACCAAAATATCAGTATGCATTCTCATTTGTTTATGATTTGAATGACAGCATCAGTGCTCAATTAGGCTTTGAAGGCAAAGATGACTATTTCTTCTCTGATAGCCATAATTCACAGGCGCCCAACCAAAACCTGATCAACGCCAGTGTGTCTTATTACAGCGACAGCTGGAGCCTAACGGCATGGGGCAGAAACTTAGCAGATAGAGATCTACCTGTACGTGGTTTCGAATTTGGTAATGACCCGAGAAACGGCTGGGCAACCAACACATATGTGCAATATGCTGAACCGAGAGTATACGGTTTAACATTTAACTATACGTTATAATAAAAACGGCGCTCAAAGCGCCGTTTTTTTATTTCCAGTCCGTTACTCGGCATCTGGTAAGTTTCTACCGTAGAATACTTCTTGAATTTCTCGGTTTAACTTATGGCGAATTTCTTCTTCCTCTTGCTCCGATAACTCATCCGTCGTAATACCAAATAAGTAGGTATTGAGATCTGTTTCTTTGAGCATCATTTTAGTGTGGAATAAATTCTCTTGATACACATTAACATCCACCATTTGGTAAGCGTCTTTTGTATCATCTGTCATAAAGTTTTGGATAGAGTGAATTGGGTGATCAATGTAGTGCTTCACACCATTCACATCTCTCGTAAAGCCACGCACACGATAATCAATCGTCACAACATCGGACTCCAATGAGTGGATCAAAAAGTTCAGTGCTTTCAAAGGCGAAATGATACCACATGTCGATACCTCAATATCGGCACGGAATGTACAAATACCATCGTGAGGATGCGCTTCAGGATATGTGTGAACACATATGTGGCTTTTGTCTAAGTGTGCAACCACTGAATCTGGCAAAGGTCCAGGTGTTTCTTGTGAGTGAGGTACAGTGCCTTCTACAGGTTCTTCTGATACTAAGATTGTTACACTAGCCCCTTGCGGGTCATAATCCTGGCGAGCAATATTAAGTACATTGGCACCGATAATATCAACCACTTCTTTAAGAATATCGGTTAGGCGATCAGCACTGTACTGCTCATCGATATATTCAATATACTCTTTTCGCTGTTGCTCAGTTTTGGCGTAACAGATATCGTAGATACTAAAGCTTAAACTCTTTGTTAAGTTGTTAAAGCCATGGAGTTTAATTTTATTAAAGGGCTTGTTCACGATAGACCCACCTTAAAACAAGAAAATCTGCACTGCAGAACTAAAAGTTCGCGGATTTTATACGAAAAATAGCAGCTTAAAAAGCGTTATTTTTATCCGCCTTGTACAACCTCGTGGGTATGTGTAATTTCAACTGCTTTTTCAAGCATTAAGGCAACTGAACAGTACTTTTCAGCAGATAAATTGACTGCGCGAGCTAGGTGCTTTTCCGACACATTATCACCAGTAACTACAAAGTGTAGATTGATTTTTGTGAATACTCTAGGCGCTGATTCAGCGCGCTGTGCTGTCAGTTCTACTTCGACGCTCTGTACGCTTTGTTTTGCTTTTTTTAGAATACTCACCACATCCACAGAAGCGCAGCTGCCAGCTGACATCAAAACCATCTCCATGGGACTGGGTGCCGCACTATCCG
This sequence comes from Pseudoalteromonas luteoviolacea NCIMB 1944, assembly GCF_001625565.1. GTDB lineage: Bacteria > Pseudomonadota > Gammaproteobacteria > Enterobacterales > Alteromonadaceae > Pseudoalteromonas > Pseudoalteromonas luteoviolacea_F. The sequence continues at coordinate 130,967 of NZ_AUXS01000013.1, read as the reverse complement.
CACCAGCATCAAATACCACATTATGCCCTGAGTTCGACAGCCCTAAAAACGTATCTCCGCCAACCCACTTCACACTTGCTTTCATATAGCACCTCCCTAAACGAATAACACCGCCCAGCAGGCGGTGTTTAAAAATACAATAAATTAGATTAAGACTACTGGATGGCTGAATCAAATAAGTTCTTCACCAGCCCAGCAAACTCTTCGATAAACTCTTGCTGTTCTTCTGTAACACGTTGATCTACTACGCTCGACAGCACTTCCTGTAAGTCGTATACAATGCCATCAACTTCGCGCACAATCAAGCTACGCTGCTCCGTTGACAGGCCAGTGTGCTGTTCGCATAAACGAATTACGTGTTCCGCAATTACGTCTTCTATTAATTCGACGACCTTAGGTGCATTTGGCTTTACCACACCCGGCTTTTCAAACAAGGCTAAATTTTGTGTCAGATACATGACTAACTCATCATATCCTTGTTTATCTAAAACCATATATTGCCCACCTGAGTTTACCAATGACATCTCCTATTGATTTAAGCAGAAACTTGATCTGATTGCTACTTTTGAGCGGCCCAGAAAAATAAAAAAAGCAGCAAATGCTGCTTTTTTAAGAATAAAGCGTGAGGCTAACCTCACACATCACAACGTTGCACAAAACAACATTGTGAATTACCTAATGAAGGTAATTTTAATCTAACGATAGGCCCGGACTCAAGCTTCCTGGTAATGTAACTTTTTCAAGTTCTACAGAGGCAACCGGATATGCACAATAATCAGCTGCATAGTAAGCACTTGCCCTATGGTTACCTGATGCCCCAATACCACCAAATGGTGCTGCACTTGAAGCACCAGTGATTGGGCGGTTCCAGTTCACAATACCTGCACGAATACGACGTAAGAAGTGATCATAATCAGCTTCATTGTCACTCAATAGACCCGCAGATAAACCAAAACTCGTGTCATTCGCAAGCTCAATAGCTGCATCGAAGTCTGTATAACGGAATACTTTAAGAAGAGGACCAAAGTGCTCATCATCAGGGAAATCAGTTACATTTGTGCACTCGATAATACCCGGAGTTACAAAGCCAGTGCCTTGAGTTTGCTTAAGCTCCAATAAGATCTCACCACCTAGCTCAACAAGCTGTTGCTGTGCAGCAACCATGCCCGCAGCAGCTGCTGCTGAGATCATTGACCCCATAAACGGCTGTTCAGCGTCGTCAAAGTTACCAATCTTGATTGCTTTAGTCGCGCGCAGCAACTGCTCTAGAATCGCATCGCCCTGCTCGCCTTGTGGCAAGAATAATTTGCGCGCACAAGTACAGCGCTGACCGCTTGAAATAAACGCCGATTGAATAATATCGTGTACAACCGCTTTGGTATCAGTTACATCTTTCACGATAAGTGGGTTATTGCCACCCATTTCAAGTGCTAAGATTTTACCTGGCTGGCCTGCAAACTGCTCATGAAGGAAATGACCAGTGCGAGATGAACCAGTAAAGAATAACCCGTCAATGCCTTTATGTGACGCAAGCGCTTTACCTGTCTCTACTTCACCCTGAACTAGGTTAATAACACCCGCAGGTAAGCCTGCTTTTTCCCATAGTTTTAGCGTTAGCTCTGCTACATATGGTGTCATCTCAGAAGGTTTGAATACGACTGTGTTACCAGCCAATAGTGCAGGTACAATATGACCATTAGGTAAGTGACCAGGGAAGTTGTAAGGGCCAAATACAGCCACAACACCATGTGCCTTGTGGCGGATCACAGCGCGACCTACTGGCATCGCATTTTCCACAACACCAGTACGCTCTTGATAAGCCTTTTCTGAAATGGCAATTTTACCTACCATTGCGCCAGCTTCAGTACGCGTTTCCCAAAGAGGCTTACCCGTTTCTTTTGCGATCGCAATAGCAAGCTCTTCACTGTTTTCTTTCAAAACGTCGGCAAAACGTTTAACTACATCTAAACGCGCTTCAAAAGTTAGGTCACTCCAAAGGTAATATGCTTCGCGTGCCGCTTTTACTGCGCCATCAACCTGCTCCGCTGTCGCTGCGTTTGCTGACCAAATTTGTTCGTTGTTTGCTGGGTTGATAGACGCAAATTCTGCGCCTTCACCCGCTGACCATTTACCATTGATAAATTGTGCTGCATGAGTTGTCATAATTCTATCCCAATTAAAGAGTTGCGATGCTAACAGTGTCGCCTTCAGCTACCTGAAGCGCATTTGCCAATTCTGCCGAGATGGTGATTTCGTCACCGCCCTGAGGCACTTCAAGCTCAACTGCCGTAGCACGATAGCCTGCAAGTTTATCATTAGCAATAAGTACTGGGGAACCATTTGTGTGCTCTGTTCCTTCTTTGGAAATGCACACTTTGAAAAATTGCGTTGCACGAATAGTACGAATATTGTCAACTTTCGCTTCAACTGTAGGGCCTGCATCGAAAATATCGACATAGCCATTGAAAGTAAAACCTTCACCTTTCAAAAGCTCAATCGCAGGACGTGTATTATCGTGTACTTCACCAACAACAGCTTGAGCTTCTTCACTCAGCAGGTTGACATAGATAGGATACTTTGGCATCAACTCTGCGATAAATACTTTCTGACCAATGCCCGTCAGGTAATCTGCGGTTGGAAAATCCATCGAAAAGAAGTGCTCTTCTAACCACTTCCAAAATGGGCTACTGCCATTCTCATCCGATACACCACGCATTTCAGCAATGACTGTTTCCGCAAATCGTGATTTATGCTGATTAATAAACATAAAACGTGACTTGGACAAAAGCTTACCATTTAAGCCTTTGCGGTACTTATCTTTCAAAAATAGAGTACATAGCTCTGTCGCACCGGTGTAGTCATTACACAGCGTTAGAATATCCACTGCTTTATAAACATTTAAAGTGCGAGAAGAATGGATAACTTTACTCAAATGATAGTGGTAAAACGCGTCGTCCAGCCCCACTGCAGCTTCAATTGCACTGGTGCCTACAACCTCTCCCGTTTCTGAATCTTCAAGCACGAACAGATACCCTTCATCAAATGGCACATCTGTTTCTTTACTGAAAGACGTCATTGAACGTTCAATCTTGTTTTGTAACAACTCTTCATTTAGAGGTAATGAAGTAAAACCATGCCCCGACTCTTGGGCAATGTTCAAAAGCGCTGGATAATCGCTTTTTTGGATTGGGCGAAGGATCATCATGAGCCCGCTTACTCCTCAGTAAACCTTTAGACAGGTGGCGCTCAACAGAACGCCACGTTGGTTATCGCTATGGTTTGCGCGACAACTTATGCGTTGTTTTCTACAACGCGAGCAACCGCTCTTTCGAAGCGAGCCATACCCTCACGGATATCTGCTTCTGGCACCACTAGAGATGGTGTAAAACGAACCACGTTTGCACCGGCAACCAGTGACATAACGCCTTCTTTAACACCCTCAGTTAAGAACTCTTTAGCCTTACCTGCATACTTCTCTGTTACCACACCACCAATCAATAGACCTTTACCACGGATCTCAGAGAACACTTGGTACTTATCATTGATCGCTGTCAACAGCTCACGGAATAACGCTTCTTTTTCTTTCACGCCATTCAACACTTCAGGTGTATTAACTGTATCAAATGCAGCTTCAGCCACAGCACACGCCAGCGGGTTACCGCCATAAGTTGAGCCGTGAGTACCAATCTTAAGGTGCTGCGCAATCTCTGTAGTTGTGATCATACCACCAATTGGGAAACCACCACCCAGTGCTTTTGCAGTTGTTAGGATATCTGGTGTAACACCAAGACCTTGGTATGCATAAAGCTCTCCTGTACGGCCTACACCTGTCTGTACTTCGTCAAAAATCAGTAACGCATTGTGTTTGTCACAAAGTTCGCGTACACCTTTCACAAATTCAGCTTCAGGAGAAACGATACCACCTTCACCTTGTAGCGGTTCCATCATCACAGCACATGTGTTGTCAGAGATTAGCGCTTCAAACGCAGCTAGGTCGTTGTAGTCACAGTGTACGATATCGCCAGGTTTTGGACCAAAACCATCTGAATATGCCGCTTGACCACCCACAGTTACAGTGAAGAAAGTACGACCGTGGAAACCTTTATTAAAGGCAATGATTTGAGACTTTTCAGCGTTGAATTTATCAAGCGCCCAACGACGAGCTAGTTTCAGAGCTGCTTCGTTCGCTTCAGCACCTGAGTTCGCAAAGTAAACTTTGTCAGCAAATGTCGCATCAGTTAGCTTCTTTGCCAGTCTTAGTGCAGGTTCATTGGTCATGACATTAGATAAGTGCCAGATTTTTTCGCCTTGCTCTTTAAGTGCAGAGACAAGTGCAGGGTGACAGTGACCCAAACAGTTTACAGCGATACCACCTGCAAAATCGATGTATTCACGACCTTCTTGGTCCCATACGCGAGAACCTTCACCTTTCACAGGGATAACAGCAGAAGGTGAATAGTTAGGTACCATTACTTGATCGAATAATTCACGATTAATAGTCATTTTAATTCCTCATTTTAGCGAGTTCAGCACTGAAATTTGAGTGGCCGGCATTACACGAAATCACCTTAAGCAATACTGTAAAAGATCCGAATTTACCCAAATTGGCGCAAATTTCATACGCACATTATTCCAAAAAAATACCGGTATGTCTCATATAAAACATTCCTGTAAGCCTTGATATTCAAGGCTTTAGTATATTTTTTCATGAACAGTGAATAACTATTAGCGACATGATTGGATACGCCCCCATCATACAAGGATTTTAGTCGATCCTTTGCGATGGGGCGAATGAATGAATAAGCGTGAAAAAATTTCCAGTTTTTTTACAAAATTGTCAGCTGAAGGCTCTGTAGAGACGTTTTTTCCAACAATTTTTCTTCTTGATCGGTTAAATTGAGATAGATGAACCAATCTTTTGCTTCATCTGGTTCAATTAAATGACTGTCTTTTAAAAGTTGGTATTGCGCATACCCATACGCTTTTTTCAATACCTGCGTTAAAGGTAACAATTCAGCTGTATTATTATTCACGTCAGGCAAATAACTTTGCGCGAACTCTGACATGGCAGCATTAAAAGGTAAGTACTTAAACGACATTTGCTCGATCAATCGCTGAGATACAACCGCCGCATGCTCTAACAGTAAGTTTCTCAAAAACAGGGGATCTGGTCCTAGCTCCAATAGCGCTGTGTGCAAATCTTTTTGATTTTTATCTCTGGCAATCTTTACCTTTGCCTGCCAAACACGTTCAAACGTCCGAAGGTATAGACGGGTCAATGCAATTTTGCCCAGATCAAGTAACATCCCCAAAGTAAAGGCGTGCTGCTCTTTGACATCATAGAGTGGGGCAAGAGCTTTGGCTGCTATCGCGCTGGCCATGCTCACGTCTCTTAGCTTTCTTTTTAATAATGGGAAGGGCTCAGTTGAATGTGGCATCCAGTGACGCACGGCAAACGTTGGGATCACCATTTGCAAGTTTTCCAGACCCAAATAGCGCAAGGCCAATGCGGGTGTATCGACTTTAACCGACGTGCCTTTACTGTTTACTTTGCGATATTGCGGCAAATTGACCAGCGATACTAAGTCTCTTCCCAACCATGACAAATCATTGACCAGAGGTTCCAAACGACCAACTGATGCAGATTTAACCGCAAGAATATCCAATACGGTTGGAACCGCATCTTGCACGCCAACAACATCGGTATAGATAGAATCTAAGTCGCTTAATTGAGTCTCTATTCCACTTTCAATAACTTGGTGTAAATGATTACTCGCTTTTGCAATGTACTTGTGATGACTGGTGCTTTTTTCTTGACGTTTTGCCGCAGCCGCGAGCTCTACTTCAAGCATTGTTCGCTGTGGAATAGACTCACCAAAGTTCATGTCAAATGTGTGAATATAACCTATCTGCTGTTGAGCAAAGTTATGGCTAATTAGAACGTCATGTGCACGCTGAGCAATTGCTTTAGCAATGTGTGACTGCCTAATGTCTTGTGTCATCAATTATAGTCTTTTTCGGTATATTAAAAGAAAGCTCTTTAAAGGTTAGAAGCGAGCAATAAAGTTATCAAGTAGTCTTAATCCATACTCAGTTAAGATTGCCTCTGGGTGGAATTGCACACCTTCCAATGCAAGCTCAGTATGGCATAAGCCCATAATTTCATCTAGTTTCCCTTGTTCTGTTTGGGTCCAGGCAGTCACTTGTAATGTACTGGGTAAAGTCGCAGCATCTACCGCAAGAGAGTGATATCTACATACATTAAAGTGGCTAGGCAGGCCTGCAAACATACCTTTATCTGCATGATAAATTCGCGACACTTTTCCGTGCATCACTGATTTCGCTCGATGTACGCGTGCACCTAAAGCTTGTGCAATCGTTTGATGACCCAAGCACACACCTAAAATCGGGAAGTGCCCTTGTAATTGTTGTACAACCTGCAAAGAAACACCGGCTTCATCAGGACTGCACGGCCCAGGTGATATCACAATGTGATCGGGATTAAGTTGCCTAATTTGCGAAATAGATATTTCATCATTTCGCTTGACCAAAACGTCTTGATCTAACTTTTGAAAATACTGAACGAGGTTAAATGTGAACGAGTCATAGTTGTCTATCATTAATAACATTCAGCGTTTACCTCTAAACTTTTAAGACTCACCATTGTGCATACTACATCAATATCCAACCTACCCCTCTGTCACGCTCTTAATAAAGGTAGACAGCTAGGCAATAGCTACATAAGGCGGGCATAGTAACACATTTTGTCAAACCACTGGCAAAACCTCTGAGTGCACTCATCTCAATTATCACTTTTATGCAATAGTGACACACAACCTGTTACATATGACCACTGGACAAATAAGGAAAAAACGAAAATAGTTAAGCGGTGCATACAACTATAAGGAAAAAGAAATGAAATTCACAATCAAAAAGAAATGCATCAAAAACTTATCTGAAAATCAGGCCATCAACGCTCAAAAAACCCAACTCGTTGCCGGTGGCGCATTTAAGTCTCCAGACAATGACTTCTCCGCAGGCCAGGATGTAACTTGTAAAACAGCATAAATAAGCATAAAGCTGGGCCCACACTACCGCGACCCAGCTTTATTCCACACAGCTTTATTGAAAAACTACGTTTTCACTACCTGGTAACGCTTTGAACTCCTCAAGCAGTTTATCGCAATCTTGCAGAATTTGCGCTTCAAGTCGCTCCTCTGCGCGCCAGCGCTGCGTATCCATTTTAAAAATCTCTTTTTTCGAGTACTTTTTACGCGCATCGTGTGTAGGCATTTCCTTCACTTCGTCATACATTTCGTACACCCCAGGGTAGACTTTTTCTAGTACCACCTCTGAGTCAAAACTGTATTGAGAGATCAGGACCCAAACCCGCAAACACCCCTCAGAATATTCGCACTGCTTTTGCTTCATGGCTTTGGCGATCAGGTTAATGCTATCCGCCAATTTGCCATTTCGCTCTTGCCTAGACTGTTCAAGCTTTTGCGCTTGCTCTTCTTTCAATTTAGCAATCGTGTCATTCTGAACTTTGAGTTGCCACAGCAGCTTACCGGCATAAAATGCCAAACCCGCAACAATTAAAGCACCGACGACTAATGCGACTACCCACATTGTGCTCATCGCTCATCCTCATCATCACTTAACCACTCATCTGCCAGATCATTACTGACAAAATCCGCTAATGGATCAGCTTCGATCATATCTTCTTCTTCAAACTCATCATCAATGCCAAGGATCTCACACAACTCTTGATGACGTGCAATGGCACGGTTAAAGAACTTTGCATCTTTGCCTGTTAATAACTCTCCACGTTCATGACGTTCAAGTAGTTTCATCAGGCGTTCATCGTTTTCAAGCTGTTGCAACTCTTGCTCAAGGGTCAGCTCCGGCTCTTTTGCTTTAGTGAGCGATACTTGTGGTGTCAGGTGTCGCTTCAATTGCGGCTCAGTCTGCGGCTGAGCGGCCTCAGGTATTAACGCAATCTTTTTCTTGCTGCCTGCACGCGGATCTTTCTGTGATCCAGCCTGCGACTTGATCTCAATTTTGGCTTCTTGGGCATTTCTCGAGCCCGCTTTATTTCCTTTGTTCTTTTTAATACGCTGCTCTTTCATAGCGCGTAATTCATGAAGCTTTTCCTTACTTAATCTCGGTGTGCCGTTTTCACCTAACTTGCGTGATTTTTTCTTTCTAGTCATGCTTCTCTACCATCTACTTTTGCCACCTCTTGCTTACTTAGAATGATCACGTCATTGCCAATAAACTCGAGCTTGGTGCTAAATTGCTTTGCTATATATTCAAACGTTTCGCGACTAAAAAATGAGATATGTGTTTGGTCATTCTTGTAATGCCAAGATGCAAAACGTTTCGGATCTATTACTAGTTTGGTCATCAATGCAAGTGGAGCGCCGGGCTTTAACATTGCCAATAACTGCGTCAGCACAGCCTTAGGGTGCCCAACATGCTCTATCACTTCTGTACACGTTATAAAATCATACTGTCGCTGCAACACTTCTGGGTTGTCAGCATAGTATAAATCATACAGTGCGACTGAATGCCCAACCTCTTCAAACATCTTTGCCAACAGAGGCCCCGGACCACACCCAAAATCAAGCCCATGTTGATGGCCTTGCAAACGCGAGTTAACGGGCTCAAACACACGCGATAAAAATCGGCGGTACCCCGTATCATCTAAGTCGTTTTCATGACTGTCATAAATGGCTTTTTCTTCTTGAGGAGATAATCTGTCACAGGCCGCCACACAGACTAATTTACATTGCTGGCACTGCCAGTAATCGCGAAACTTGTCTTGGTGATAATGTTCGAGCAACTCTGACTCACAGAGGCCACATTGGAGCTTTTGTGGATTTTGCAAAGGTGATGAACCAAACGTACTTAAAAGGAGTATTGTAACAGCAATTAAAAAGTGTACAAATAAAAAGACGGCAGAGATTACTCTCTACCGCCTGCTAATCTGAGCGTCACAATCCGGACACTTCTCCCTTCGACTTTTAGTCTTTATTTTTCTTATTATTTATCTTCCATTTTGTTTTTATTGTACTTCCGTGAGACTTTCCATATTGTTTTTGTTATCAAACTTCCATTGCTTTTTTTCTTTTCGGTCTTCCTAACGCTTTTGTAATCATCCTTGTTAGGTTGTATTCAAATGAACACATAATATATGCCGTCTACGCTTCCGTTTCGAATTGTCCCTGTTTTTGTATTGTCTCGACGACAGGGATTAATCTACGCTTATTTTAAACAGTTACAACTAATCAATAACAAAATTATTACCTTAGCAACAGCCGTTAAAATAAAAACAAATTAAATACATAGACTTACACAAAAAAACAAATTCAATTTGCGTTAAGTCCTACAATTTAGGAACGTCACTATCTTACACACAAAGTGAGAAATATCTCACAGCGCACAGATCAAAAAAAGGCAACGATTACGCTGCCTTTTTCGATACTAAAAGTCTACGCGACGTCGCGTAAAATCAAATACGACTTTAGTGCAAGCCGCCTAGATATTTAGATAAAATCTCAATGTCTTTGTCTGTTAATTTCGCTGCAATATCTCTCATCATTCCGTTGGCATCGTTCTCACGAGAGCCATCACGAAACTTTTCTAGTTGCGCTTTTATGTATTCAGGATGCTGGAAGGAAATTTTTGGGAATTTTGCCAACGACGTGCCATTCCCTCTGGGACCATGACATGCCATACAAGATGGAATGCCACGCTCAGCGTCACCTGCCCGGTAAAGCTTTTGTCCTTCTGTAACTACGCTTTCTGGCGTGGTCCCTGCACTCATAGGCATAGCGGCAAAGTAAGCTGACAAATCCTTCATGTCCTGATCTGACAACGGCATAGCCATGCCACTCATCACCGGTTCCATGCGACCCTCAGCACCACCCGACGTCATGCCAAGCTTAAATTCTTTGAGCTGTTTATAAATATAGTCAGCGTGCTGACCTGCTATTTTTGGGTACATAGTTACAGGAGCATTGCCATTTGGTCCATGACACGCTGCACATGTTGCCGCTTTTGCCTTACCAGCCTCGGCGTCCCCATCGAATGCTACTGCGTTGTTAAATGACAACGTACTTAGTAGCATAGTTAAAGATAATGCTATTTTTTTCATGGTAAATTCTCTGTTCCGACCCTGTAACTATCAACCCAATAGAAATACGCTAAATTTCACGACACTGGGCAAATGCTATTCTATGTACATTGACTTAAGTGAATTAAGTGACGCTCAATGTTTTTGTTTTACGTTGCAACTTTTACATTCTAGACAATAAAAAAGCCCCGCCATGCTTTGCGGCCATTATAAAACCACAAATTTTATAGGTAATTGACATAGATTAAACTTAGTTCAGAAATTCTATTGACGCAGCTAAAAATTGTCGACTTTCTCTACTTTTGCATTGTGTGACAGATGTAATAAAATACGTATGAACAAAAGAATCAATTAATCCGTCTAGGAGTTAGAGTGTTAAAATCTCGTATGCCATATAATCGCGCTACTTTCATAACCAGTGCACCTGATATTTCCCGCCTTCCCGCAGACAGTGGCATAGAGGTCGCATTTGCAGGGCGTTCTAACGCCGGCAAGTCCAGCGCATTAAATGCTCTGACAGACCAAAAACTCGCTCGCACCAGTAAAACACCTGGCCGCACCCAGCTGATTAATACTTTTGCACTCGATGAAGAAAGAAGGCTTATTGACTTGCCAGGTTATGGCTTTGCAAAAGTGCCTATTGAGATGAAAAAGAAATGGCAAAAATCATTAGGTGAATACTTACAAAAGCGCCAAAGCTTAAAAGGTATTGTTGTACTGATGGATATCCGCCACCCTATGAAAGACTTAGATATGGATCTAATCAATTGGGCTGTTGGCAGTAATATCCCCGTACTTGCGCTACTCACCAAAGCCGACAAACTAAAGCAAGGTAAACGAAAAGCGGAAGTCTTACAGGTACGTAAAGCACTATCGGAACTTGATGGTGATATTACCGTACACGCATTTTCATCACTGAAAGGGCTTGGTTTGAAAGAGCTCGCTTGGCAGTTAGATGATTGGTTTTTAGGGCCATACGTTAAAGAAGAAACTGACGAAGACGCACAAACGAACTAACTCAATTCGAACGTCTTACCAGCAGAGCGCAATAGCATCATGTCATTTTGCTCACTGAGCTCTGCTATCTCTATCCATTGATAAAATACATTGCGATCTATACGCGCATGTAAGCCATAATTTAGCTTCAAGTGTGGGATCTGCTGCCCTTTATAATCGTCTAAATATAGAGGAAAAGTATCGCAAATTGGCCAAAATCGCCCTAAGTTATCTTCACATATTATCGTCGGCGCAACCCCATATTGAGCAGCTATTTGGCATTCATGCCAAGCAACAATAACAAACGGGCTCGCATCAACAGAGACAAGACAAGTTTCAGAGGGTGTCTTTAACCGATACGCTCCATCTTCACGACATAAAACACTGGCAAACAGCTTTACCAAAGCAAGCCGCTTTATTTCATCCCCCTGATGATACCAGCGTCCACTCGTGTCAATTGAAAACTCACCCACACCACACTCACCAGCTTGCCAGCGCTCCGTTGGTGAGTGTGATGAAACATAGTGTGCTAATAGCTGCGCAAGTTTACTGGTCATTGAATACCAAATTAAATGTAACTGGTACAGCTTGCGAAATATGACTTAGGCCCGCTAATTTACGCAGAGCTTCTACGCCACCTTCGAGATCAAAATCACGGCTGTTGATCAACACTGCGCGCTGAGAAGATACATGCATTGTTTTGCCCAGCTTGTTGACAACTAGATCCAGCTTCAATACTAAATTTTTGCCATGTAAGTTAAGCGTAACAGGCAGAGCTTTTATAATCTGCATGCCGTCTTTCAGTTGAGGTAACCACGGTGTTAGATCCGTTTCAATAGTTGCCGCTTTATATTCTGAGACCTCAAACAGCACCTTTTTCATGCGCTCATTTCTGATCGGGATCAAAGACTCTATGCTACTCAGGTCAATAGCGATTTTAAGTTTACCTGCATCGCTAATTTGGCCCGATAGCGAAGTAAAATGGTGATTTTCAGCAATGCTATTCAGTTTGATTGAAGTAAAACTCAGATCACTCAGTTCATTATTTAATTGCCAAGCAGACACGGCTTGAGACATAAAACATAAGCTACCGATCAATAGAGGCTTAAGCATGACGTATTCCTGTATGTAAAAGTTTCTCACATCTTAACAAATAAATATGAAGAGAGTTAGGATGGTGTCAAATGGAGTAGCGCTTAGTAAATTACACGGTAGCGAGACACAAAGCTGTCTGAAATACGGATGATATCAAGCGAGAGAGAAAAATCGGCTCGTATAAACCTTTTACGAGCCGTTATAGCAATCTGGGGAGAAGCTATCAATACACAGTATCCTCTTTCGAGAGATACATCATCAACAGGATGTCCTACAGGATGAGGACGGCGCGAACTGTAGCAAATAGCCATCTAGAAATAAACAGCACAAAGCAAATAACGAGCCAATTTGATAGTTTTTAAACAAACGAGTGATATTTTTTACGTTAGCTTTACACAGGCCCAGTAAATTCGGGACATAGCGGCATTTTAGCTTGGCCAAGTTCATTGACAGTTTCCTGCCCTAAAAATGAATAAATAGAGACAACTTGAAAAACATGACATCACATTAACTGAACAGATGCGACTTTAATGGTGAGGGCACCGTAAATTGTACCAAATTAATCGAATATGAGCTGGAGGCAGGCGTGCAAACATAAAATGAAACACCCGACCACAAACACCACAACACAGATAACCAAGCTAAATCACAGTCAGATGACCTTCAAATTGAAGGGTCCCAGTACAGATTTACCCTCACCAAACTTATCGATTCAGTGAATTTCGGAAAGATTTATGACACTAGTTTAGATGGAAAAGTGCTAAAAACATTCAGTTACGGACGCAAAAGCGTCGGTGACTATGAATACACAGCACAGCGTCAAGCTTGGCAAAAAAGTAAAAACCATGTCGCCCAGCCGTTTGCTTATGGAGAAATTTCTCCCGTCACGCGACAACCAGAAAAGACTAAATCTGAAGAACGTCCATTGGATTATTGGGCACACAAAACTGGAAATTATTACACTAAAACTGGAATATTGATGGAAAAAGTGACCACACTCACATCACTACTTTCACAGCCAGCAAACCCAGCAGTTTATTCAACCAACCCTTATGAGGTGCTCGACTCGGAAGTAAATCTCGCCAGAGACCTCTATATCATTAGAAGAAGATTAATTAAAAGCGGTATTTACCATAACGATATCAAAGCCTCAAATGTAGGAATAGGTAAAAATGGCCAATGGAAAGCCATCGACTTTGGTACTGCAGATGCTAAAGGAGTCAAGGACCGACCTGGAGAAAGTTTCAATCTAATCCCTGAGAAAACTTATATTTGGTGGCAGATCCCTTATAGGGTAAACAAACGGTTGTCAGACGCTAAGTTCCATCCAGCCGTGTCTGAAATATACAAACTCAATGAATTGTCTATCTCTGCAAGCACATTGCACATTTCTGACGAGCTAAAAATTATTATGGATAAAATAGACAACGCAGAAATTCCAAGCTTTTCTGACATGAAACGGACATTGATGCATGAACAACCAGAAAGTGTCAGGAAGGCATATAGATTTAAGCTGGCTTAATCCATACGTTTTGAACGTAACTTGAAAATTTGTTTAATTTCGTGATTGGCTCGCTATGAATCTACAGCCAATGGAATCAATAGTGATAAGGTAAAGTAATTAGAGCATGGTTTGCCCATGCTCTATGTTGACACGCAATTTAGTGCGCTTGCTCCCAGTTGTCTCCATGATCCGCTTCAACAACCAAGGGGACGTCTAAGGTCGCAGCTTCACTCATTAGACGACAAATGTGCTCACTAAACTCGACCACTTTGTCGGCTTTGATCTCAAACACCAATTCATCGTGTACTTGCATCAACAATTTGATCTCATCTTGGCTATGCTCTTGCAGCCACTGATGTACCTTGATCATCGCTTTTTTAATAATATCTGCAGCTGTGCCTTGCATTGGCGCATTGATTGCGGCGCGTTCAGCAGCTTTGCGGCGAGCGCCATTGCGCGCTTTAATATCAGGCAAATACAAACGGCGGCCAAATAGTGTTTCTACATAACCCTGCTCAGCGGCTTTTTCACGTGTGCTTTCCATATACTCTAACACGCCAGGAAAACGCTCAAAGTACTTATCCATATAGTGCTGTGCTTCGTTGCGAGGAATATCTAACTGACGGGCTAAACCAAAGGCACTCATGCCGTAAATCAAACCAAAGTTAACCGCCTTTGCTTTACGGCGCATATCCGAGGTCACATCTTCGAGTGGCACTGAGAAAACTTCGGATGCCGTTGCACTGTGGACATCTTTCCCCTCTGCAAAAGCACTCAGTAACCCTTTATCTTGTGATAAATGGGCCATAATACGTAATTCTATTTGGCTGTAGTCAGCCGCTAGGATCACGTGGTTTTCATCCGCAACAAATGCCTGGCGAATACGACGCCCCGCTTCATTACGGATTGGAATATTCTGCAAGTTTGGATCTGTAGAGCTCAAACGACCTGTCGCTGTCACCGCTTGATGATAAGAGGTGTGAACACGCTGAGTCTCATCATTAATAAGCTTTGGTAGTTTGTCAGTGTATGTTGATTTTAACTTGGCCAAACCACGATGCTCTATGATCAATTTTGGCAATGGGTAATCGTGTGCCAACTCTTGCAATACTTCTTCAGCCGTTGAAGGGGCACCTTTTGGCGTTTTCTTCAATATCGGCAAACCTTGCTTTTCAAACAAAATCGCCTGTAGCTGTTTCGTAGAGCTTAGGTTGAACTCTTCTTCTGCCAACTCATAGGCTTCTTGCTCAAGCTCAGCCAAGCGCTTTTCAATCTCAAGGCTTTGTTCACCAAGCATAGTGCTATCTATTTTAACACCGGTACGTTCCATGTCAGACAGTACATTGATCAGTGGCAACTCAATGTCACGAAATACGCTGACTAAACTGGCTTCTTTTTCCACCAGAGGCCATAGGTGCTGATGCAGGCGGAGCGTGATATCGGCATCTTCAGCGGCATAAGGCGCAGCCTTTTCAAGTTCGATTTGGTTGAATGTCAGCTGTTTTTTACCCTTGCCTGCGATTTCTTCAAAGCTGATATTTTTGTGACCTAAAAACTTAAGTGCAAGCGAGTCCATATCATGACGCGTACCTACACTGTTAAACACGTATGACTCAAGCATGGTATCAAACTCGATACCATTTAAGGTGATCCCAGCTCGGGCTAGTACACTCTTATCGTATTTTAAATTTTGGCCAACTTTCTTGATGTTGTGATCTTCCAAGATTGGCTGTAACAGCTCAAAAACAAGCTGTTTATCAAGCTGCTCTGGCGCTCCCATATAGTCATGGGTCAAAGGTAAATATGCAGCTTCACCCGCTTCAACCGCAAAGCTCATTCCTACCAAATCAGCTTGCATATAATCCAAACTGGTTGTTTCGGTGTCAAAAGCCATCACCTCTGCACCTTTGAGCTTTTCAACCCAGATATTCAGTTGTTCAGACGTTAAGATGGTTTCGTAATTACCAACAATTTCAGGTTGAGGTGCCGAAGTTGCTGATGGTGCCGCACTTTGCGGTGCCGCTTTGCCGTCAAGCAACTCTGCAAGCCAGCGTTTAAACTCGCATTGACCATACAGCTCAATCAAGCGATCTTTATCCACTGGCTGGATCTTAAATGTGTCTAGATCTTCTTCTACGTCACAATCGAGCTTGATGGTAGCCAATTCATAGGACAGCTCTAACTGTGCTTTATGCTCTTCTAGTTTTTTCGCCATGCTCTTTGAGCCGCGAAAGCCTAGCGGCGCAATTTGCTCTAGGTTGGCATACAACTCTTTGATGGAGCCCAAGCCTTGCAACATCGCCAGCGCGGTCTTTTCCCCTACACCAGGGACGCCTGGGATATTGTCGACTTTGTCACCCATGAGAGCTAAAAAGTCGATGATAAGCTCTGGACCGATGCCAAATTTGCCTTCAACGCCAGCCGGATCCAACACTGTATCTGTCATGGTATTGATTAAAGTAACGTGCTCATTAACCAGTTGAGCCATATCTTTATCGCCAGTACTGATCAACACATGGCGTTTTTGTTCCGTAGCAATACGGGAAAATGTACCGATCACATCATCAGCTTCAACGCCAGCAATGCTGACCAAGGGCAGACCCATCGCTTTAATAATTTCATGAATAGGCTCAATTTGGGTACGGAGATCATCAGGCATCGGAGGTCGATTGGCCTTGTACTCTGAGTACATGTCGTTTCTGAAAGTTGGCCCTTTAGCATCAAAAACAACCACCATATGGCTAGGATCAAACTGCTTAACCAAGCTTTTCAGCATATTGATTACGCCATAGATCGCACCAGTTGCTTCACCCTGAGAATTCGTCAAGTGCGGTGGCGCATGATAGGCGCGGAATAAATAGGAAGAACCATCCACCAAAATTAAAGGGTTTTCTGGGATCTGAGGCATAATATTTGGGATCCTAATTAAAGAGATTTAAAAACTCGCTAAGAATGCCACAAGGCTTAGCATAAAACGAGAGGAGTGCAATGAAACTTTACAAGGAAAAACTGTGGATAACTTTGTAGATAAACACAAGAAAAGCACCGGCGATAAAATAAAGCCAGTGAAAAGAAATCATAAAACTCTGATTTTTATAACAAAATACATAAGCTAATTTTTATTCTTTATAAAATGAGTTTGTGGAAATCTCACAACTCATGTATTTTTCACCATTGAAAAGTGGTGATAAAACGACCCGTTTTTTCGAGCGGACGCGTATACTAACATAAATGATCAAAGATCAAAGCAGATCCTTTATATTTTTTTTCACACTCGACATTCTTACATTGAATATAGCAGGCAGAATCAGCCTTAGGAGATTAATAATGAAACAAGTAGCAATCATTTTTAGTGGTTGTGGGGTTTTTGATGGTGCAGAAATTCATGAATCTGTACTGACCATGCTGCACCTTGAGCAACAAGGTATTCAGTACCGCTGTTTTGCACCCGATATCGAGCAACATCATGTTATCAATCACTTAACGGGAGAAGAACAGGCTGAGACACGCAATGTCTTGACTGAAGCGGCGCGTATAGCGCGCGGTGATATTCAAAATCTTGATCAACTTAACGCTGATGACTTTGCAGCACTTGTTATCCCTGGCGGATTTGGTGTGGCTAAGAACTTATCTGACTTTGCCTTCAAAGGCCCTGAGTCTCAGGTGCTAGACGCTTTGAAAAGCGTTTGCCAACAGTTTAATACTCAACAAAAACCAATCACCTACCTGTGCATCGCACCAGCGCTGATTGGTCATATACATCAGCCTGGCACTAAAGCAACAATTGGCAATGATGCCGACACTGCCGCAGCGGTTACGGCACTGGGCGCAGAACATGTGGAGTGTGCAGTCACTGATATCATTGTAGATGAACAGCAAAAAGTCATCAGTACACCGGCCTATATGTTAGCTGGCAATATCAGCGAAGCCTCTGCGGGTATTGAAAAAGCGATTAAACGTCTAGCTCAACTTATCGATTAACAGCTCGATTGACTGCTCATAGATAATTTACTTGATTTTAAGCACAAAATGCCAAATCTTTGCCCTAACGCAATAAAAGATGTTTTTTATACGCTTAAGATCAAGTTTAAATTTTAACTAATTTGGTGGTGACGTTATACTCAATTAGGAACCGTCATCCGTCGTGCTTCGTGATCGAAGACATTAAATTTGAAGTGAGCAAGGTAAATGAAGAAACTGTCAGCAGCACTCTTAATGCTATCCACGGCCGCCGTTGCCCAGCCGTATGATAATTCTCTAACCGAAGAAGCCATCAAAAAGCGCTTAGCCCCAATAGGTTCTGTGTATTTGGCTGGTGCCGAAGATACTGCTGCCGCGGCTCCAACTGGACCACGCTCTGGCGAGCAAGTATACCAAGCATCTTGTTTTGCTTGTCATGGCACTGGGGCGCTCGGTGCACCAAAGACCGCAGATGAGTGGGCTACCCGTTTGTCTAAGGGCTCAGACGTCTTACTTGATCACGCAATTAAAGGATTTAATGCGATGCCGCCAAAAGGCACCTGTATGGACTGTAGTGATGAAGAGATCGCAGCTGCTATCGAGTTTATGATCAAATAGCTGTCGTATAAAAAACGGAGACAAATACTCGCTTATTTGTCTCTATTAAGGCAAAATGTTTATCCAAGAACTGAATTAACATTTTACACTTGACCCTCCAAGTCAAAAGTGAAAATATAAAGTTTAATAAATAAACAATAATAGCCTTTGGTTTAATCATTGGAAGATCCAAACGACGTTGCAATTCGCAAGCTTACTCGTAAGAATCGCCGCTTAGAGTCCTTGCTGAAAAAATACAAACAAAACTATCACTTGCAACATGCCTTGATCCAGCTCTCTGAACAGGCTAGTACGGTTGCCGAGCTAACTCTTCTATACCCCGCAATTCACAGCATACTTGAGCAACATTTGCCGAGTAAGAGCTTTTATGTTGTGTTGCAAAATCAATTTACTCAAACTCTAGAATTGTCTTATTTTGTCGATGAAAAAGATGGCATCTCCGTACCACTTCACGAATCACACCATTTTGATCAAGGTGTTACAGGGTATGTCTTTAAGACTAAAAAAGTGCTGTATTTAAGCAAAGATGAAATGCAGCTGATGATTGACGACAATAAATTCAAAGCCTTGGGTAGCCCTGCTGAACACTGGGTTGGTGTGCCTATATTCAGAGATAAAAACATCATTGGCGTCATGGTTTCCCAGAGCTATCAACCTCAACAAGCTTATAACGAGCATCAAATAGAGCTTCTTGAGGTGATGTCTCTATATTTGGCAACCGCCATAGAAAGAGTTAAAAAGCGAGAGTTACTTGAATCAGAAGTCAAAATCCGCACACGTGCTTTGATGCAGAGTAATGACGCGCTTAACAAAGAAATAGAACAGCGTAAACGCGCCTTAGAAAGACAGCAAATACTGTTTAAGATTTCTGAATTAGCAACACAATTCAGTGACATTGACGATGTTTACAAGCAGGTTCATAAAATCATTCGCTCTATCACGTTTGCCAATAACTTGTACATCGCGCTACATGATACCGGCTCCAACTGGCTGAGCTTCCCCTATTGTGTGGATGAAGTGACGGAATATCGCCCTCGACCCTTTGCCAAAGGCTATAGTGAACTGGTGATAACCACTGAGCGAAGCCAACTTATAGACACCAATCGCGCTGATATACTTATCGATGGCGGTGTGGTGAAACGCCCTCCTGATTACGATGACTTAGAAACGGCAACAAGCTGGTTGGGCGCACCTCTAAAGACTGCGAAAGGGGTAATAGGGCTAATTGCTTGCCAAGCTTACAATCATGAATACGAATACAATCATGAAGATGTAGAACTTATTTCTTTTGTCTCCAATCAGATTGCCTCTGTTTTACAAACACATCTGGCTAACCAAGCGCTCAAAGCAAGTAACCAAGAGCTCGAACACCGGGTTGCTGAAAAAACCAAGGCATTGCGACAAACCAATTTACATTTGCAAATGCAAATTGAAGAGCGTAAAAAAATCGAGCAACAGCTCTATCACGACGCACATCATGATCCACTCACCTCATTACCCAACCGAAGTCTGTTTTTGACTCAACTAGAAAAAACACTGCAAAAATATCAGCGCTACCCTGAGCACAACTTTGCGGTATTGTTTATCGACCTTGATAAATTTAAAGTCATAAATGACGAATTAGGGCATCAAGCTGGCGATCAATTTTTAATTTGGGTTAGCTCTGCGTTTTCTGAGTGCATTCGAGAACACGACTTATTAGCGCGCTTGGCTGGTGATGAATTTGTGATCTTGCTCGATCACCTTACCGACAAACAGCAAGCTGAAGACGTTGCCAAACGCCTTATTCGCGTCATGCAACAGCCATTCTGCATGAAAGGAGTATGCATGCAAAGTGGTGCCAGTATTGGTATTACGTACAGTAATAAAGAATATAAAAATACCGATGAGATCATTCGTGATGCTGACGCAGCCATGTACTATGCAAAAAATGCAGGCCGTGGTCGCTACGAGTTTTATCATCCATTGCTCACAGCTTCGTCTGGTAGTGCAACAAAAGCAGAAGAGCAACACCACTTGACCGCGCTGCCAACCCACTTTAGAAGCACAGAAATCGTTGATTTTGGAAATCAAGCCACACAAATCGTGACGCTGGAAGCCTTTGGCGAGCACCCCGTATTGGGCAGTACTAGCTTCGATGTCTTGAAAAAGTTTGCCGCGGCCAAAGATGAGCAATTGGATATTGAATTAGGGTTACTAGAAAAAGCACTTAAGATTGCACAAAGTTACAATCAAGATGTCCTACTTGCTTGTTCTACCATCGTTTTAGAGTCTTCTGCCTTCGTTACCTTAAAACATATGCTCAGCCAAAGTAACACACAGCTGTGTTTAATGTTTGATGAAAATGAAGTGCGATACGCCTCCAGCGTGCAATTAGAAAACCTCAAAGAGTTACCTCTGCTGGGCGTAAATATTGGCCTCAACGACTTTGCCAAAGATCGCTGTGACTTAGCCTTTTTAAGCAGCATTGATTTCAAATACGTATTGTTGAGTTCGGTATTTAGTAAACGCGTATTGCAACAAAACAGCTATGATATTCAGCTACAGGGGATTTTGGCCATAACCCATTTGAAATCAATTCAGGTCATTGCTAAAGGGCCCGCCATCTTGAACTTTAGAAGCCTCTTAGAAAAACATGGATTGCAGTTATTTTTTGGCAAGCAACAAAATTTAAAAAGTGCTCGTCAAAGCAGCAACTGCGTCAACGAGCACGAAACTCTAACGTTTTAACATCGCACGTAGATTAGCGACTCTAGCTTGTCCTTTTTCCATTCTCTCTGATTGCGACACAACTGCTTTTTTTCCTTCGAACTGCAAGTCATCTTGAGGTAGCTCTTGTACAAAACGGCTAAGTTCTGGCGTAATTTGCTCGCCGAATTGGCGGCGGCTTTTCGCATATGTTAACGTCAGAGTCTGCTGAGCACGAGTGATCCCAACATAAGCTAGACGTCGCTCTTCTTCGACGTTATCTTCATCGATGCTGGTTTGATGCGGCAACAAGCCCTCCTCCATGCCAACCATAAAGACATGAGGGTACTCCAAACCTTTCGAGGCATGTAACGTCAACAGTTGAACTGCATCACTCTCATCTTCCTCCTCGTTGCGCTCAAGCATATCTCTAAGTGTCAATTTGGTCACTACCTCAGACAGTGTCATTGGCGGATTGTCAGCATCGCCGGTCAACATATCGCTGATCCAACGGTATAACTCAGAGACATTTTTCATTCTCATTTCTGCTGCTTTCGCGCTAGTCGATGACTCATATAGATACGTTTCATAATTGATCTCACGGATCATATCTTTAACTGCTTCCAGGGTATTTCCGCGCACGGCTCGATCACTCAACTCCACAACCCAACGCGCAAAGCCCGCTAATGCATTAAACCCTTTGCCTGTCAGACGTTGAGTCAAATCTGGATCAAAGCATGCCTCAAACAAACTAATGTGCTTGTCATTGGCCAAGCTTCCCAGCTTTTCAAGGGTGACAGGGCCTATTTCACGTCTTGGCGTATTCACTATGCGCAGAAACGCATTGTCGTCATCTTGATTCACCAACAGACGTAAATAAGCCATGATGTCTTTAATTTCACTGCGCGCAAAAAACGACATCCCCCCGCTTATTTTGTAAGGAATGCGGTTCGCCATCAAGGCCTTTTCAAATACCCGTGCTTGGTGATTGCCACGATACAAAATCGCATAATCTTTATAGCTAGTGCGCTTCATAAATTTGTGAGAAATGATCTCTGCAACCACGCGCTCAGCTTCATGTTCCTCGTCACGAGTGGCTATGACGCGCAGTGGATCCCCATATCCCAATTCACTGAATAACTTTTTATCAAATTCGTGAGGGTTATTGGCTATCAAAATATTAGCGGATTTCAAAATACGCCCTGCACTGCGATAGTTTTGCTCTAATTTTATTAAACGCAGTCCAGGGTAGTCTTTGCTCAAGAGTACTAAGTTTTGTGGCTTTGCCCCCCGCCAAGAGTAAATTGATTGATCGTCATCACCTACCACTGTAAATCGTGCACGTTCGCCAACTAATAGCTTTACCAGCTGATACTGGCTGGTATTGGTATCTTGATATTCATCCACCAACAAATACCTAAACTGATTTTGCCAGCGCTCTCTCACGTCTGCTGAGCTACCAAGTAACAACGTAGGGATCATGATCAGATCATCAAAATCTAGGGCATTGTAGGCTCTAAGCTGAGTTTGATAACGCGCATAGAGCTGAGCAAACAACGCCTTTTGCGGCTCTCGCGCTTCTCTAATTGCACGTTCAGGTAAAATCAGGTCATTCTTCCAGTTGCCTATTTGCATCTTGAGTAAGTTCAAAAGATCTTTGTCTTTCTCTAGCTCTTTCTCTGTTAACTCAGCCAGTAACTGGTTGGTATCTTGATCATCAAAAAGTGAAAAACCAGGTTTAAAACCGAGTGTTTTCACCTCTTTTTTAATGATATTCAATCCCAAAGTGTGAAATGTAGAGATCCACAACCCTTTGGCATCTTGTTTTCCTAAAGTTTGCGATACACGTTCGCGCATTTCCTTTGCGGCTTTGTTGGTAAATGTCACCGCAGCGATATTGCGCGCTTTATATTCACAATGCTGCACGAGATAAGCGATTTTATTTGTGATCACGCGAGTTTTTCCGGAGCCTGCGCCCGCTAATACGAGGCATGGACCACTAATATACTTAACGGCTTCATCTTGTTTGGGATTGAGTTTCATAAAAGGCGTGTATCCTGACCAACTGGAACCGCCTAGTTTATCTTATTCATACCATAATACCAATTTGCAAAGTTTTGATTATGATTAAACAACGCGGTTGATCCCGATGCCAAGGGCACTAAAATACTTTTATAGAGCCAACGGTTTACGGTAAGATATCCGCAATAACTAGCTATAAGGCACTGACATGATAAACCCAGCAAAGATCGAAGAGATCGCAAAGCAGATCTCAAGTAACATGCCACAAGGTGTGCGTAATTTAGCAGAAACATTTGAAGCGAAAACCAAACAAGCCATTCAAACAAAATTGACAGAAATGGACTTTGTAAGTCGCGAAGAATTTGATATTCAAAGTAAAGTTTTGATCAGAACCCGTGAGAAACTGACTGAGTTAGAGGCCAAAGTTGCCGAGTTAGAAGCTAGACTGGAAAAGCAAAACGACGCAGAATAATCGCTTCATCTTTACTTCATGTAAAAAGCACACAACTCTGTGTGCTTACATCCAATCGATTAAACTGCTTGTTGATCGCCAC
Source organism: Pseudoalteromonas luteoviolacea NCIMB 1944 (assembly GCF_001625565.1). Classification (GTDB taxonomy): domain Bacteria; phylum Pseudomonadota; class Gammaproteobacteria; order Enterobacterales; family Alteromonadaceae; genus Pseudoalteromonas; species Pseudoalteromonas luteoviolacea_F. The sequence goes on along the minus strand of NZ_AUXS01000013.1, from coordinate 107,392 downwards.
GGTCAACGTACCGGGTCACTAGTGACAGTAGTGCTTGCTCATAGCTTGATGACAAACCAGGGTCTGAACTGACGCCAGGAACAAGCTCATGTAGTAGTCCATCTTCAAGTCCATATACCCATCCATGAACTTCTAGCTTTTGTCCTCTGTGCCATGCATCTTGCACTATGCTTGTGCGACACACATTGCGAACTTGTTCTATGACATTAAGTTCACATAAAACATCACTACGCACAGAGGCGCTTACCTCTCGTAATACTGCTTGATGCTTCTCTTTAATATCAACAACATGTCTAAGCCAGTTGTCGATTAACCCAAACTTAGCACCGTCCAATGCTGCTTTTACTCCACCACACCCATAGTGCCCAACAACCATGATATGGCTCACCTTCAATACTTCTACAGCGTATTGCATGACCGAGAGACAGTTGTGATCCGTATGAACAACCACATTTGCAACGTTGCGATGAACGAATAACTCGCCAGGAAGTAAGTCAACGATCTCATTGGCCGGCACTCGGGAATCAGAGCAACCAATCCATAAATAATCTGGGTTTTGTTGCATTGACAACGTTTTGAAGAACTCTGGGTCACGTAATTGTGTTCGCTCGGCCCACTGGCGATTATTTTCCAGCAAGTGCGCTAGATGACTTTTTTGTTGTTGGCACATATCTATCCCCTTACCTACTGGCGCTTTGTCGCCTGTATCAATAAATTCCTTGGTGTCAGTGACTTTTCACAGAACTGTTCAAGTGTCACATCATACCCAGCCGATTGTAAATATAACACTCTATCTAGCACCAGCCACAATTCTATTGCACGCCTAAAACCATGGCGAACTAGCTCGATGCGCTCGGTGACTTTTTGCCGTTTTTGAGCCTGAGCCAAGTAATGTTGATAATCAATTTGTTGGGGCAGCTTTAGTTCTTTTTGTTCAGCCGCCCAGTGACAAAACTCGTGGAATTCACCAGAGAATATTGCTTTATTTACCGAAGGGACACTAACATAATTTGTACTTTGTGTAATATCACGCCTCAGCGCATCAAATGCTAATCGCCATAAAACTTCTTTTTTACGCACTTTTGCCACCCGAGAAGGCGCAGTAACCGTTTCTTGAAGCGCAAGTTTCATGTCGTTGTGAGTTAATCGCAGTTGGCTCTTCTTGCCCACATCACTCATAGCTTGATATTCATCACTGGTGAATAAATGATAACAACAAGGCGATAAGCTAATTTTTTCACAGCCCACTTGCGTAGCTTCGCGCATAAAGTTTTGATGCAACTTACCACATGCATGCAGTGCGACCGCGTGCTGGTGCGGTTTAAAGTGGTGACCCACCGGCTCTGTCAAGACATTCGCGCAGTGGAACGTCATCGCTAGCTTTTGATGCGCAGCACTGTGCGCGCCCTGCTCACACAAATGCACCTGTAGCTCAATGCTATCGACATGAGGCACCCCTCGATACGCCAATATCCTGCCTAAATGCCCCTTGCCAGCGCACCATTCTAATATTGGCAACTCTCGCTCATCTAGCGCAGCGACAAAGTCTTGCAATTGTCCGACTTTGCGCCCTTTAATGCCATTACTTAACCAAAATGGGAGTTCTGGACGGTCCCGAAGTGGCATATTAATTTTCGTTAATTCACTGATCTGCGTCAGCTGTGGTATATGCGCTGACAACGCTTGCTGCAGTGCTGTTTGGTCCCTATCCAATGCACTCAACGTGGCTTCATCGAGTTGCAATAGATAATCATCCAATTCTGGCCACGGCGTTGTCAGGTGATCAAAAGCCAATAGCTGCCAGTATTGTCGGGTTTCATAGAGTAGTCTATCCAGTGACTGAAAATGCGAAGTGTAAGACGAGATCATAAGCAATAGAGGTTACTTCAAGTCACGCTATTGTAATCTATCCGAGGCAGATTAGAAAATCCTCACGCCTTCATTTCAATCTTGCAAACTATAGCTTTTCCGCTGCAAAACTAAACTAATGTACATTGGCACACACAAAATGCTTAGCACGATAGCTAGGATCAACATCCAAGACCAGTTAATTTCTGTTTTGCTACCATCTGAATACAAAAAAGCATTTTTGTGTTCATGAAAGCTCGCAAGGTCAAGATGGTACAACTGTGCGATCCATTGCCATCTTGCCAATGACATATTGCCAACCGGTATCCCTGGCGCCTTAATAAAAGGCAGTAATTTATCTGCTTCATTAGCTAGTTCTTCATAGCTTTTATGCTTTGCATATAGCTTAGTGATCTGTAGCGCTTCATCTAAGTTTGCCAAAGCGTATCGCCATCCGCGCAAACTGGCACTGCGAAATTTCGCGACCATTTCCGGTCGATATGTGTATACATCTTCAGACGTAAACAATATATCCGCATACACATTGATCCCGTAGTGCTTTGGACAGATCTGCCTGGTCGCTATACCCTGCTGCGCCATTTTGAACGGTTCATTGGAGATATATACTTGCAATGCATCAAACTTACCCATTTTGAAGTCCTGTAAAGGTGACAGTCCTGAGTAAATTGGCAATTGACTTACATCTATACCCGCACGCTCTAAAATGAGTACAAGCTCAGCCCCCTCTGAACGGCCTAAATGACTAATTCTCTTACCTTGAAAATCTTTGGGAGAGTAGATATCACTATCGGCGTGTACCATCCAGCAATAAGGGGAAGATTGAAACACCGCGGCAAGAGCGACAAGCGGTTTTCCGGACATGCGCTGTTCCAACAAACCTGAATGTGTCACGCCAAATTGTGCCTGACCGGTGAGCACTTTGAATTGTTCATCAGGTTGGTGCATTTGAGCTGGCATGATATTGACATCTAGCCCAGCCTCTCGATAAAAACCTTTTTGTTTCGCAACATAGTAGCCTGCAAATTGAAATTGATGCACCCATTTCAATTGCAGAGTCACAGGCTCTAGCACGGTGGCATGTGCACCACCACAAACAAATATAAGTAAAATGAGGCAACGGAGCATAAGCTATCCTTAGTCTTTCTATATTGAATATAGAAGGCTAAGGACAGAAAAGACAGTCAGAGCATCAAACTCAACTTACTTTGCGGGCGTAGTCCTGATCTGATTTGAGGTATTGGCTAAAACAGGGGTTATTGGTCTCATCTTGATAGTCATAACCCAAGCGGCACAAGTGCTCTTCAAATTTAGCATACTCTTGCGGAGCCATTTCAAACCCGGCTAAAACATGCCCTTTTGCAGCGCCATGATTGCGATAGTGAAATAGCGTAATGTTCCACTCACAACCCAGCATTTCTAAAAACCTCAATAATGCACCTGGGTACTCTGGGAATTCAAAGCGCAATAACCTTTCCTGAATAGCCACAGGCGGTTTTCCGCCAACCATATACCGAATATGTAACTTGGCCAACTCATTGTCTGACAAGTCGGTAAATTCATATTCATTCTCTTCCAAACTCGCTTTTAACTCTTGCAACTCTTCATCTGCACTGCGCAGCCCTATCCCGACAAAGATCTGGGCCTTATTGCCGCCAGCAAACCGATAATTAAACTCTGTAATTGAACGCCCGCCAAGCGTATTACAAAACTGCTTAAAACTCCCTTTTCGTTCATCTATGGTCACACCGAGTAGAGCTTCGCTTTTTGCACCAAGGGCGGTTCGCTCTGCAATATAGCGCAGCCGATCAAAATTGAGATTTGCCCCCGACAATACTGCAGCCAATGACATCGATGACTGAGAGTGCTCGGCACTCCATTTCTTTAATCCAGCTAGAGCAACCGCACCTGAAGGCTCAGCAATTGCGCGCGTTTCGATAAAGATATCTTGCACTGCCGCACAGATCTCATCTGTTGTCACCAACATCACTTCATCACAGTATGTTTGTGCTAGTCGAAAAGTTTCCTCTCCAATACGTTTGACGGCAATACCATCGGCAAAACATCCGACTTGTTCTAACTCAACAGGTTCACCTTCCTGCATTGCTGCGTACAAACAAGCACTTTCCGTGGCTTCAACACCAATTACACGAATATCTGGACGCAGGGACTTAATATATACCGCCATTCCCGCTAACAGACCACCGCCTCCCACTGGGATAAATACAACATCCAGTTTATCCAGTTGCTGCATCATTTCTCGTGCCACAGTGCCCTGCCCAACAATCACATCTTTGTCGTCAAATGGCGGTACAAACACACCGCCTTGTTGCTGACACAAAGCTTGTGCATGAGCGTTCGCCGCATCGAAGTGATGGCCATGCAATACAACGTGACCACCCATATTCCTCACTGCGTTAACCTTAATTTCTGGCGTAGTCACAGGCATCACAATAGTTGCTTTATGCCCCAAATGAGCTGCACTCAGTGCAACCCCCTGAGCATGATTTCCCGCAGATGCGGTTACCACATGCGAATTTGTAGGTAGTTGACGCAACTTATTAAACGCACCTCTGAGTTTAAATGAATAAACAGGCTGCTGATCTTCACGTTTTAGCCAAACTTGATGGTTGAGCCGCTCAGACAACCCCTTTAAGTGACTCACATCCGTTTGCTTCACCAGTGGTGCCATATTTGCTTGAATTATAGCCCTAAAGTAGTCTAGCTCTTGTGCCACCATAGCTAACTGAGCTCCTCTAATTTTTCCAGGTCTCTTACAGCGCCTTTATCAGCACTGGTTGCCAATAGCGCATATGCTTTTAGTGCTGGCGTAACCACGCGCTCGCGATTGAGCGGCTTATAGGCTTCTTTACCACGTGCACTTTGCTTTTCACGGCGCAGCGCTAACTCAGTATCATCCAACAATACATCGATTGAGCGCGTGTGAATGTTAATCGCTATCAGATCTCCATTTTCTACTAGTGCTAATGTCCCTTCGCTCGCCGCTTCTGGTGATACATGGCCAATCGATAATCCTGATGTACCACCTGAAAAGCGTCCATCAGTTAAGAGCGCACAATCTTTATCTAATCCCATCGATTTAAGGTAACTAGTTGGATACAGCATTTCTTGCATCCCGGGCCCACCTTTTGGACCTTCGTAGCGGATCAAAACGACATCCCCTTTTTTGACATCGCCGCCTAAGATCCCTTCTACCGCATCGTCTTGTGATTCATACACTACCGCAGGTCCAGTAAATTCCAGCATTTCATCAACCACACCGGCACTTTTCACAATGCAGCCATCTGGTGCTAAGTTACCAGTTAAAACCGCTAAGCCTCCGTCTTGACGAAATGCATGTTCGACACTGCGAATACATCCACCTTCGCGGTCTAGGTCTAACGTATCCCAGCGATACTCTTGGCTCATTGCTGTCGTTGTACGGATCCCCGCAGGGCCGGCACGATAGAATGTTTGAGCCTTTTCATTTGTGCTGTCATTGGCATCCCAGCGCGCCAATACATCACCGAGTGTGCCACCAGCCACATGACCAACAGAAAGATCCAACTTACCGGCTTTTGCCAACTCGTTTAGAATCGCCATAATGCCACCAGCTCGATGCACATCTTCTATGTGGTATTGCTGAGTCGCCGGTGCAACTTTGCACAAGAATGGCGTATTTCTCGACAACTGATCGATATCTGCCATATCAAAGTCGACACCCGCTTCTTGTGCTGCGGCTAAAATGTGTAGTACCGTATTTGATGAACCACCCATCGCAATATCCAGCGTCATTGCATTATTAAAAGCGGCTTGGTTGGCAATATTTCTCGGTAGCACTGCTGCATTATCTTGTTGATAATACTCATCACATAGCGCGACAATGCGTTTTGCTGCGCCATCATATAGTTGCCGTCTATCTTTGTGCGTCGCAAGTGTTGTGCCATTGCCAGGCAAAGCAAGCCCAAGAGACTCAAGAAGACAGTTCATTGAGTTCGCAGTAAACATGCCTGAGCACGATCCACATGTCGGGCAAGCAGAACGTTCAACCTGTTCTGAATCTTCATCGCTCACAGTTGGATCAGCGCCTTTTACCATCGCATCGACCAAGTCGAGCTTCAAATCGATATCTGCTAACCGGGTTTTGCCCGCTTCCATCGGACCACCTGAAACAAAAATAACTGGGATATTGAGTCGTAAAGCGGCTAACAACATGCCTGGAGTGATTTTGTCACAGTTAGATATGCACACCATCGCATCGGCGCAGTGTGCGTTTACCATATATTCAACGGAGTCAGCTATTAGATCTCGTGAAGGTAAAGAATACAGCATACCCCCATGGCCCATGGCGATCCCGTCATCAATGGCTATCGTATTAAACTCACGCGGCACACCGCCTGCTTCTCTGATGGCATCAGCCATTAAATCACTGAGCTGATTAAGGTGTACATGACCAGGTACAAATTGCGTGTATGAATTGACTACCGCGATCATCGGTTTATGGAAATCTTCGTCCGTCATACCTGTCGCACGCCAAAGTGCTCTCGCGCCTGCACGTTTACGACCTTCTGTCGTTGTTTTACTTCGTAACTTAGCCATGTATACCCCTTTTTCTCATTTTTACCGATACCCGGTAATACCTCATTCCCAAAAATAAATAATCTACAAAGTTTTAGCTATTCACGTAATCTAGCCAACCCTCTGGATCTTTCGCTTGCCCTTTGACTAAATCAAAATAAGCTTGCTGTAGCTCTGCCGTGATTGGTCCGCGTTTACCTGCTCCAACTTGGATCTTGTCAACGCTGCGCACAGGGACTACTTCCGCCGCAGTTCCCACCATGAAAAACTCGTCTGCCAAGTACAACGCTTCACGAGCAATTGGCTCTTCTCTGACTTCATAGCCACGCTCTTTTGCTAAATGAATAATGGTATCGCGGGTTAAGCCAGGTAATATACACGCTGTAGTTGGGGGTGTATAAAGCACGCCCTTTCTAACCATAAAGAGGTTTTCACCAGCACCTTCACTTAAGTAACCGTTCACATCCAGTGCAATGCCCTCTACATAGCCATTGCGTTTTGCTTCACCTGAAATCAACTGTGAAGAAAGGTAATTTCCCCCCGCTTTTGCGGCAGTTGGCATGGTGTTTGGCGCAAGGCGACTCCAAGATGACACGCACACATCCACCCCTTCAGCCAAGCTATCTTCACCAAGGTATGCCCCCCACTCCATCGCCGCGACTGTTACATCAGCAACATGTGATTTAGGGTTAAGCCCTAGCCCGACATGGCCTAGAAACGCAAATGGTCTCAAGTAAGCATTGCTGAATCCATTTTCTTTAACCGCCTGCTTACAAGCTGCTTTAACCTCTTCTTGAGAAAACGGGATCTCCATACGATAAATTTTCGCGGAGTCAAACAAACGCTGAATATGATCGTCCAAGCGAAATATGGCAGGACCATTTGGCGTATCATATGCTCTGATCCCCTCGAATACCGAACTGCCATAGTGTAGTGCATGGCTCAATACATGCGTTGTCGCCTCTTGGTAAGGGATCATTTCACCGTTGTGCCAAATAAGTTCTGATGTTTGTGTCATTCTTTAAAACCTTAATATTGTTATATTGCCTGCTGCTGTAATGTATGCAAATCAACCGACTGCACATCCACTAGCTTATTTAATTGTGATGTTAATAGATAGATAGGTTTCTCACTATCTACTGTCATTTTGACGAGAAACAACTCATCCTGCCCCTCTAATTGCAGTTGCATTAGACGAAATCCACGGTGTCGAGCCACACGTAGAAAACGCTCAACAGCAACGCTTTGATTTTTTACAGCCACAGTTAATTGATGTTTCATTGTGTGTTCTCCGTTAACATTTCATCATTTGCCGCACCCGGCGGTACAAGAGGCCAAACATTTTCTTTGTCATCAATACAGGCATGTAAAATGTAAGGACCAGAGCTATTTACTAGTTTTTCAATTGCATCATCTACTTCCGATGCATGTGTGATAGTTTGTCCAGGGATACCAAACACAGCGGCCAGCTGCACAAAATCAGGGTTATCCGACAAGTTTGTTTCACTATATCGCGCCGAGAAAAATAACTCTTGCCACTGTCTCACCATACCTAGCCTTTGGTTGTCTAGAATAACTATCTTGACGGCAAGGTTATTTCTTCTGATGGTCGCTAACTCTTGGATATTCATCATGATGGAACCATCGCCTGAAACCGTGATAACCATATTGTCCGGGCGAGCAATTTTCGCCCCAATTGCCGCCGGTAGGCCAAATCCCATAGTACCAGCGCCGCCACTGCTGAGATGGTTGCTCGGATGACTGAATTTCATATGCTGTGCAACCCACATTTGATGCTGGCCCACATCGCAACAAACAACCGTATCTTGAGGTACATCTTGGCTCAATTTATTAAGCAAATAAGGCGCAAAAACTTTCTCCCCAGGGTAGTCATAGCGCCAAGCATACTCTCGCTGCATATGGCTGATATGCTCACGCCAATCCGCAGGCGCCAAAACTCCCTGTAATAGAGGCAAAGAGACATTTAAATCAGCCACCAATGAAGCCGCTGCTGGCTTGCGTTTGCCTATTTCTGCAGCATCAATGTCTAAGTGGATCACTTTTGCTTTCGCCGCAAACTTGGCCAAATTTCCCGTCACCCGATCGTCAAACCGAGCACCGATACATACTAGTAAGTCACATTCTTGCACAGCCAAGTTCGCCGCCTTGGTCCCGTGCATACCCAGCATGCCCAAATCGTACTCGTATTCAGGTAAAACACTGCCAAGCGCTTTCAAAGTGGACACTGCAGGCATCTGGGTTTGCTCCAAAAATGCCATCAATGCAGGTTGTGCATCTGCGCTATGAACGCCACCACCGACATACGCCACTGGCTTTGAGGCTTTTCTCAATAGCTCATTAGCCAAAGCTAGATCATTTAATATCGGTGCTTCTTGCGTCTGAGTGTCTGCACTCCAAGGAGAAAAAGGCACTAGTGCTTGTTGAATATCCTTTGGAATATCAACTAATACAGGTCCAGGTCTACCAGATACCGCTAAGTGCATCGCCTGTTGCAGTACTTCAGCCAAATCCTCTGCACGCTCTACCATAAAACTATGTTTCGTACAGGATAAGGACATCCCCAAAACATCAACCTCTTGGAATGCATCTGAGCCAATCGCCGCAGTAGGAACTTGTCCAGTGATTGCCAAAAGCGGAACCGAATCCATCATTGCATCAGCCAGTGCCGTCACTAAATTCGTAGCGCCAGGCCCCGAAGTAGCAAAACAAACACCTAACTTACCCGTGCTGCGTGCATAGCCAACTGCCGCAAACCCTGCTCCTTGCTCATGGCGAGTTAAATAATGCTTGAGTGGCGCACCATACAACGCATCGTAAATCGGCATAATTGCCCCGCCTGGGTAGCCGAATACGTCTGAGATCCCCTGTTTAACAAGGATATCGATTACCATTTGTGCGCCTGTCATTGTTTTGCTCATTGCCCTTTGCTCTGTTTTTTTGCCCTAAAACGAAAAAGCCCCCCGAACTTTTCAGTGCGGGGGGCTTTTAGCTGATTCTTTTCTTACAGCACTACAAAGCCCCCGCGGTAATAATAATCACCACGTTGATAATCACGACTAGTAGTTTTGCTGTTAGTAACATAAATCCAAATCCAAAAAATTGTACTGTGCTTGATTGCATCCACTGGCAGACGAATACTGTCTGCCTGTTCTTTATTCTATTAGTAACCTGCGACAGGTGACATGTCAACCATAAAAACTATGCCATTTCATTGTAAAAAAACAGAAATAGAGAAGTAAAAAACCCAAAAACAACCCATTTACGATATTTTAATTCAAAACAATAGGGGCAAACTTACATTAGGGTAAACTACCTCAATATATCGAAGACAATTATGCATGTCAGATTTCTGTATTAAATTTTTGTGATTTACTTATTCAATTGATTATGATGTTTAATCCAAGACATAAAAGGACCACCGCAGTGAAACACATTTTGTTTTTTAAATTAGTCTCGTCATTTTGCTTATTGCTGTTTTTTAGCACACTAAGTCAAGCTGCTCCAGCACTGTGGAGCGTAGAAAAAAACGGGGTGACTTCCTATTTATTCGGTACTGTTCATGTTGGTGATCCAAGTATGCAAGGATTGCCTGGCAAGGTTAAAAGTGCCATTGAGCAGGCTGAGAATACCGTTGTAGAGCTCAATATGAGCGCGCTGTCAGCATTTGAAATTCAGACTAAAACAGCCGCATTTATTGCCAATTCCAATAGCCGCCCTCTGCCACTGGCAGTCTCCCAAAAAGTTTATAAACAACTCGAAGCCTATTTTACCAAGCGGGGGATCAATATCGCACTATTCAACAGTACGCCAGCGTGGGCTGTTATGCTCACAATTGTGCAACTTGAATATCAAAAAGCGGGATTAACTGATACTTATGGCATAGATAAACAAGTTATTGCACACGCAATTAAACATAAAAAAAACATTAAAGAGCTGGAGTTATTTGAGCAACAATTAGAAATGTTCAGCCAGATCGCGATTATGAGCGATGAGATGGTGACGCAAACTCTCTCTCAAATGGAAGAAGCTGATAAATTCATTAAAGATATGATAGAAGCCTGGAAAACAGGTGATGATGCTAAACTGGGCAAGTACTACGAGCTGAGCTTTGATGACTCAAAATATGCACGGCTTGCCGAACAAGTTCTCGTAATTGATCGCAACCATACCTGGGTTCGCACTCTTGCCCCCAATATGGGTAAAACATCGCATTTCATTGCCGTAGGTGCACTGCACTTGCCCAAACAACACGGCCTGATTGAATTGCTAAAAGCGCAAGGCTTTAAAGTGAAGAGAATATAAATTGGTCGGTGTAAGGATGCCTTGCACCGCTCCTTTTATCTACCAAGAAAACTCCGCCACCTAACCTAACCATCTTAAAAACCGTTAATTATTACAGTGAGTCGTTCACTACCGAGGGGGTGATTAGCAGTTCGACCTTTTCTCGTAAGGTTTTTAAATCCACAGGTTTAAATAAATGGGCATTCGCACCTAATTCATACACTCTATTAATAGCCTGCTCCGTGGTATTTGCGGTAAGCACCAAGATGGGCAACTCTAGTCCAAGGTTATGGCGGATCATTTTTATTGCCGTGAAACCATCCATCACAGGCATATTTAAATCCATCAATACCAAACTAAACTCTTGCTTTTGTAGCTCAGATAGCGCTTCTTGCCCATTTACTACATGTATTACTGACAGGCCCAACTTTTCCAATAATGTCACGACAACACGCGCATTTAGTAAGTTGTCCTCCACCAATAAAGCCGGATTTTCTCGACTCAATTCAAACGGTGTCAATGCAGCTGATTTAGCCACTTTCACCGGGATCTCTAATAATACCTGCGTACCGCTTGGTATATTATCCGTAAAACTCATTTCGCCACCGAGCATATTGATGATGAGCTGTGCGCGAGTCAGCCCCAACTGCATACCTTGATAATTCTCCTCTTCATCAATTTTGGCTTGGGTTTGACTTATACCTGGCCCGGTATCTGTGATCAGGCAGTGAAAGATGGCTTCTTCTTCACTCCTTTGATGACAATCCGCTTCTAGCCTCACTTCTCCGTATTCAGTGTATTTCACAGCATTATCTAATATTTGCCCAACCAACCAAGCTAACCGATTGTGATCACAATCGACAACTTGAGATAAACCAGACCCTAAGTCCGTTGTAAAATTTAATGATTTTTGCTGTAGCAGAGGCTTATAAATTGCTAACGAGTGAGACAAAGTATCAAATAGACAAGCGGTTTTATTGTCTAACTTAATTTCTTTATTCTCTGATAGAACATTGTAATCATCTATTGCTGAGAGCAGAATATTGAGCTGCTTTGCAGCGTGCTCGACAACCTCTAAATGAGCAGGTTGAGCTGATTCTTTAAACAGCGCAAGATACCCCATAACGGCTTGCAGTGGTGTACGCATCTCGTGACTTGCTCGCGCCAAGAACTCACTCTTACTACGCTTCAAGCGATTGGCTTCAATGCGCAGTGTCTGAAGCCGCGTAATTTTATTTTGAATGCTTTTTTCCATCGGATAGAAAATCCAACGCGCTTCAATAATGAGGATCAGCATGCCAAATAGCCAAATAAATAACTCGACATTTTGCAGCTTCTTTACTTTGTTAGTAGCAACTAACTCATGTAGTGTAACCGCCTGATCTAGTGCAACTAAAAGTTCGTTAGCTCGAGATTGCACTTGGATTAATTTTTCGACTTTCAAATTGCCGACAAGGGCTAGGCTATGCGCAGTTTTGACTAAATCAATGTACTCTTCAACCCGTGCTGCCAATGCAACCGGGGGGTGAAAATAAAACTGTTGCAGGTCAGAAGATAAATGACTATATCTACCACCCGACTTTGCTAATAAAAAAGCTTGGTTTTCAGCCATTTTATCTAATGCATCACGCAGCATTTGCTGTTCATCAAACGTACCTGGATGCTCGCGTATGTACTCAGCCCCTAATAGTAACGCCGTTTTTTGCGACAGCATTCTCTGCATCCCCGCCGTATTGATCACGTAAGTACTGGCAGCTTGCTGAGACAAGAGTATCTGCATTGTTGCCATCGCCGTAGTGATGACAATGATCATAATAGAAATCGCTAAAATATACCTGAAGCGAAATGTTTTCAATATCTTAAGCAACCGGCTGCCTCCGTGTTTGGCGCAAAATAATAGAGATAAAATTGAGCTGTATACAAACAGAAGTGTAGCTTAATTTCAGTCTTTTACAGATTGGAGCTTGACACCTAGACGGCCAAAATGTTTCAATCCCGTCTGACCCTATTATCGCAAAATAGCTGTAATGGCTATTTTGAGGGCTGGAAGAGGTGCGTTATTCAGGTAGCTAAATTGAGGAGAGCAAACTCCGATGACATTTAGTGAGGGGAATTAACGCCGAGAAGAAATCATCTTTGCTAATTGATTTTTTCGGGCGCATGGGCTGAATCCCAGCGACTGTCACCAACATATTTGGTGGAGAGCTTCTGGTCTTAGAAAGATAAGGCCATGCCTTATGCTATTTTAAGTCCATTGCTCTTCGAATTTTAATTGTTCGGAAGCTGGATTTGCACTTCAAGTCACCTTCCGAGCTGCATTTAAGTTCGGTAGAGATGAAATCTAAATACAACTTATCTGACTACCCGTTATGGACAGCGCTTGTTACGCCGTTCGACGATAACAACCACGTTGATTTTCACACGTTAGCGCAACTAGTACTTGCACAACAACAAGCTGGTAATGGCATACTTTTACTCGGTAGTACCGGTGAAGGGCTTGCACTGTCACAGCAAGAGCAGCGCGACATTGTGCGTTATGTTTGTGAGCTGTCGCCAACGGTGCCATTGATGGTTGCTATTGGCGGCCATGATCTTGCGTTACAACTCGACTGGGTTGAATTTTGCAACACCCAACCGATCGATGCCTTTTTGGTTGGCTCACCGCTCTACGCGAAGCCAGGTAACGTGGGCCTGACACACTGGTTTAAAACATTATTGGATGCCAGTAATCACCCATGCATGTTGTACAACGTTCCTGGACGCAGCGCTGTTTCAATAAGCCCAAATGTTATTGAAAATCTTGCTTCCCATCCCAAACTATGGGCGCTCAAAGAAGCCAGTGGTGATATTGCTACCTTTGAATCTTTCCGCAAAGCATCACCTGATCTCGCTATTTATAGTGGAGACGATGGATTGATGCCGTACTTTGCACAAGCGGGCGCAGCAGGCCTTGTCTCTGTTGCTGCCAATGCTTGGCCTCAGCAAACAGCAGAGTTTGTAAAGCGCTCGCTTGCTGGCACGTTTCCAAATTTATTTACCACTTGGACAGACGCGGTAAACAGCTTGTTTAGCGTAGCCAACCCGATCCCCGTCAAGGTCTTAATGCACTTGCAAGGACAGCTGGCTTCGCCGCGTCTTCGCCCACCACTGACCCACTTAGAGCTCAGTGACACAACGTTTATCAAAACCGCAAATTCAACTATTTTATCTTGGAGTTAAGGAAGTATACATGAGCTGGTTAACCCTATTAAACAACCTAGAAAATGGCACTGTTCGCGCAGCGACACAGGATGAACAAGGCAACTGGCATGCCAATGTCGAGGTCAAAGAAGGTATCCTAGAAGCCTTTAGAAACGGTACAAATACAGAATACCCAGGAGGCTTTGTCGACAAAGATAACTTAGCACCTCAAGGATTCGCGGCTGAAGCCGGTGTGAGAATGGTCCCAGGTGGAAGCAGCGTTCGACGTGGCGCATATGTCGCTTCAGGCACAATTATTATGCCACCAGCTTACGTGAATATCGGTGCGTATATCGATGAAGGTACTATGGTAGATAGCCATGCTTTGGTTGGCTCTTGTGCACAAATTGGTAAAAATGTGCATCTCAGCGCGGCCGTACAGGTAGGCGGTGTATTAGAGCCGGTCGGGGCAAGCCCAGTGGTCGTGGAAGACGATGCTTTCATTGGCGCAGGTTGCGTTTTAGTTGAAGGCGTTGTAGTGAAAAAAGGCGCTGTATTGGCACCTGGCGTTCGTCTCTCTGCAAGTATTCCTGTGTATGACTGCGTTAACGAAAGGGTATTAGAAAAAGGCGAAGCAATCCCTGAAAATGCCATTGTTATCCCAGGCTCTCGCCCTGCAAATGGTGAATGGGCACAACAGCAAGGTCTAAGCTTGTCCTGTGCTCTTATCGTCAAATACCGCGATGAGCAAAGTGATGCAGCCCTTGAGTTAGAAGAGGTGCTGCGCTAATGTCTGCTTTGAGTACGCCAGTAAAAACAGCGATTTCTGCTCTGGCGCAGAACCAGCATGAACCGTTCTATTTTTACGATTTAGATGCGTTGCACGCTCACCTGAGACAATTAAGTGAACAAACCGTTGTGAAACTTTGGTATGCAGTCAAGGCAAACCCATTGTCTAGTATTATTCAAACATTAGACCAAGCGGGATTTGATTTTGATGTTGCCAGTAGCGGCGAATTGCAACAGGTTTTAGCACAAGGCATCGATGCGAACCGCGTACTCAATACAGGACCAGCTAAGTCCAAACGCCAAATTGAAGAATTCTTAAACTCAGGTGTAACCACCTTTGTAGCGGAAAGCCTCAATCAGGTTGCTTGGCTGCAAGATGCAGCCAAGCGTCATAATGCTCAATTACGTATCTTGCTACGCGTTCAGTTACGCTGGCCCGATAATGAAAAAAACCCATTAGGCGGAGATAGCTTAACGCCATTTGGTTTAGGAACACAGGAATGGTCATCACTGTCTATCAGTGAATATGATCATTTGGATTTTGTCGGTCTGCATATCTTCCAGTGGGGTAATATGCTAGATGCGGCAAAATTAGCTTCTCTATGGCAGCAAATGATAGACCCACTCGTGACTTTAGCCGAACAACTCAATATCAATTTGCGTGTTTTAGATTTAGGTGGAGGCTTAGGCATTCCTTACACCGCATCTCAATCTGCGATTGATTGGTGTGCTATTTTAGACAGCTTAGAAAACATTAAGAAACAAGCCAATGTAGATGAGCTGTGGATGGAGCTAGGTAGGTATGCGGTGGGTGAATGCGGCTATTATATTAACCCTGTTGTGGAACAAAAGCGCAACTACAGTAGCAATCAGTTGATACTAGCAGGCGGCATAAATCATATTTTGCGCCCGGCCGTAACCGCACAGGCATTTCCCGCCGAACTGTTACGTGACAGCAGCTCTGCGCCGAAGACGTTTACCCTGCACGGCCCACTATGCACAGCCTTAGATCACTTGGGGGAACATACACTTCCAAGCGATATATCCGAACAAGATTGGATTGTATTTAGTCAGTGTGGTGCCTATGGTTTCACTGAAAGTATGCCCTACTTTCTCTGCCATACCCTGCCAAGCGAGTACACCTACCAGTCCGGTCAAACACGCTGCGTTAGACCCCCACTGACACCGCAGAATTATTTGAGGTAACCATGAATCAGATAACCCAAACATCCATTCAAGTTGCAGAGCTGGCTAACGGCCAAGCTATGTCGATCCCTGTTTTTACTGTTGGTGATCAGTGCGAAGGACCCAAAGTCTACATTCAAGCAAATATGCATGGCGCCGAAGTGCAGGGCAATGCCGTGATCTATGCTTTACTAGAAAAGCTAAAAACCGTTCAATTGCGCGGTTCAATTACCTTGGTTCCCTATGCAAATCCGATCGGATGTAATCAAAAGTCAGGAGAGTTTACACTGGGCCGCTTTGACCCCATCACCGGAGAGAATTGGAATCGCCTGTATCATGATCATACTCATCTGGTCGCTGACTTTGCCGAAAAGTACGTTGATGCTTCTGAGCAAGTGATCCGCAGAGAATTTAAACAGCTATTAATTAGTAAAACGGATGAGATACTTACCCAACCGTTACACCAGCTCAAAACCGGCAAGCGCATTGCAGTCAATCTTCAACGCCTTGCTCATGAGGCTGACTTAGTCCTTGATTTACATACGGGACCTGTTTCTGCAAAACACTTGTACTGCCCAGAATATGCACAGGCGAGCGCTAAATACTTTGACATTCCTCACACATTACTGATCCCTAATGAGTTTGATGGTGCAATGGACGAAGCTTGTTTTTGTCCTTGGTGGCAACTCAGCGAGGCGTTCAGCGCACTAGGTAGAGATTTTACAACGGCAAATGAGGCATTTACTGTAGAGCTTGGATCTCAGGAGCACATTGACCTGAGCGAAGCACAACAAGATGCCAATAGCCTCCTGAGCTATCTAACTCATAAAGAAGTGATCCTAGACAGTACGTACCAACCTAAACCAATACAACGATATGCTTGCTATTTGCAAGACTATGTAGCCTTTTACGCCCCGATAGGCGGTATGGTGGAATACCAAGCTGCGCTTGGTGGACATATTAAAGCCGGAGAGACACTCGTCAATATTTTGCGTATGGACAAATATGCGCAAGGCGAGGCTTTAAACCCGATTACGTTTGACAGTGATGCCATTGCCATATTGCACTTTGCTTCTGCAAGTGTAAACCAAGGTACCGAACTGTATAAGTTATTTACTAATTACTTTGAACTCTAAAAAATTGCGTGAGAGTAGGTAGGTCTGAGACTTACTTGCTAAGGTGTGGTGACATGGTCGCCACCCTTTTTTTAATTTTTCACCATATCTCTAGTGCCTACCATCTTTAGAAATCCTTTTGCGTATTTGAATTTATCTCACTTTACAAGCGGTTGAATTTTAAACAACCTATTAATTCGTTAATGCAGATTTTTAAAAGGAAATAATGATGAAAATGCAAATAAATAAAAAACACCTAAAAACCCTGTCACAAGATAAACAATTGCTACCTAATGAAAACACGCCCCATGTAGCTGGCGGTACAGGGTCATGGCCGACACCTGCAACTACTACAGTTAGACAGAGAACTTGCCCGACTGGCGATGCTTGTAAGACTAATCAGGGGATTTACTGCGTTACACGTTAGGCCCCCCCCCCTTAAAAGTAAAAAAGCCAACGTGTGCACACGTTGGCTTTTTTGTCATTTACACTCGGTAAGCTATGGGCGAGGAATAAACCCTAATGCGTCATAAACCGATTTCAGTGTTTTTTCGGCGCGTTCACCTGCTTTTTCTGCACCACTGCGCATAATATTGTCAAGAAGCGCCTGATCAGCTCTAATTTCTTTAAAGCGCTCTTGGATTGGCGTTAACATTTCAACCACAGCAGCAGCCGTATCCTTTTTCAAATGGCCATACATTTTATCTTCGTATTCTGGCACAAGTGCTTCTACTGAACGGCCCGTTGCAACTGACAGTAAAGTTAGCAGATTAGATACACCCGGTTTCTCTTGTCGGTCAAAATAAATACGCGCCTGTTCGTCCGAGTCCGTCACGGCTTTTTTGAGTTTTTTCTCAATCTTTTTTGGTTCGTCTAATAGCAAGACAAACGCATTTGGATTGTCATCAGACTTTGACATCTTTTTCAACGGATCTTGCAAGCTCATTACGCGCGCGCCTAGCTCAGGAATGTACGGCTCTGGTACTTTGAATACATCACCATAAATATTGTTGAAACGCGTCGCTATGTCACGTGTGAGCTCTAGGTGTTGCTTCTGATCCTCACCCACTGGTACTTGATCTGCTTGATACAATAAAATATCGGCAGCTTGTAACACTGGGTATGAGAATAAACCGACGTTGACATTATTCGCATGCTTCGACGACTTATCTTTGAATTGGGTCATGCGATTCAATTCACCCATTTGTGCATAGCAGTTTAGTACCCAGCCTAACTGCGCATGTTCAGGTACTTGAGACTGAACAAAGAGTGCCGACTTCTCAGGGTCGATACCACATGCTGTGTACATAGCAATGCCATCTAATACACGCTCGCGCAAAGCGGCAGGGTCTTGGCGCACAGTAATGGCGTGAAGATCAACTAACATAAAGAAACAATCGTGATCTTCTTGTAGCTTAAGCCACTGGTTTATGGCACCTACGTAATTGCCTATTGTCATACCACCGGTTGGCTGAATGCCACTTAATACTACTGGTTTTGTCATCTTGTTCCTTTATCTCAATTATGGTTTGTTAAAATGGGAATTATATCTGAGAACTGCTCACAGAGGTACTGTGGATTAAATTGCGAGAGTGCTTCCCCCTGATTATACCCATAGTTCAAAGCGATCACAGGCATATCCGCACTGTGTGCCGCTAAAATATCACTTTTGGAATCACCTATCATAATGGCTTGAGAAGCGCTCACACCGAGTTGTTCACACGCTTTCTCAAGCAATTGAGGATCTGGTTTCTTGTTTCCATCATCACCACATACGATAACATCAAAATGCTTGGTAATGTTAAGTTTTTGCAAAAGTTGTAATGTAAATACTCTATCTTTGTTCGTCACTAATGCTTTTGGTACACTCCCGAGTTCATATAGGCCTAATTCTACACCGGGGTAAAGCTCGGCATACTCACCGACTAACTCTTGGTAGTGTGATTTAAATCTCTCTGTTGCTTGTTTGACAAGCGTCGCTGAGAGATCAGGGTTAATCTCACTATCACAGCTCAGTCCACGCTGGACGAGCTTGTCTATGCCATTTCCAACCCATTGTTGTACCTGCATTTGTGAAACAACAGGAAAAGCAACATCTGATAGCGCCAAATTGAGCGCTAAGTGCATATCTTGAATACTGTTGACTAAGGTGCCATCAAGATCGAATAAAATCCCTTCGATATTCATTAGCGTACCTTAGCGAGCTCTTGACGCATTGCATCAATAACCGATTTATAGTCAGGTTGATTAAAGATAGCTGAACCCGCCACAAACATATCTGCGCCAGCTGCTGCAATTTGCGCAATATTGTCTACCTTCACACCGCCATCGACCTCTAAGCGAATTTTTTTACCTGATGCTTCGATACGCTCTCTTACTTGTTTTAGTTTATCGAGTGTATTGGGAATAAAGCTTTGCCCACCAAAACCTGGGTTCACTGACATCAGTAATATTTGATCAACTTTGTCCATAACATAGTCAAGGCAATGTAATGACGTAGCAGGATTAAGTACCAAGCCTGCCTCACACCCCTGCTCTTTGATCAAAGCAAGACTGCGATCAACATGTTCACTCGCCTCTGGGTGAAATGTAATGATGTCAGCACCTGCTTTGGCAAAGCTTGGGATCAACGCATCTACCGGTTTAATCATTAAATGCACGTCAATTGGCGCTGTAATACCATAATTTCTTAGTGCCTCACAGATCATTGGCCCAAATGTCAGATTTGGTACATAGTGATTATCCATCACATCAAAATGCACGACGTCTGCACCTGCATTAATTACTTTTTCAACATCGCTACCTAGACGTGCGAAGTCGGCTGACAAAATAGATGGTGCAATTAGAAATTCAGGTTGTGCATTTACTGAAGACATGAGTTCCCCTTAAAGTTAGCTTCCGCCGCTACTTTAACTTAAATTGCCCGGAAATACACGGGCAAGCAATTGCCAATTTGCGAGCAACTTACAGAGAAAAGAGATAAATCGATTGTTTAATAAATATCCATAGTGTACTATTTAAGGATAGCTAATCGCTGAGGGGATGGTTATGGTAACATGGCTTCAAACACGGACAGTATTGTTGGCAATCGCAGCTGTGGTTTCGGTAGGTGTATTTTCATTTGGAGATAACGATATTGAAACGGCTCAGTTTAGTCAGTGTGAGTGTGTCGACTCAACTTACAATTATAATGAACAGCACTGCAAACGCGAAGCACATACAAGTTGGTATGCGTGGTTAACTGGTGGTAGCAGCAATGCACAGTTTCACTACCTAGATTTATTAGAGCTTTTAATTGGCTCTGATGACCAACAAGACAGTTCGAGCATTTCTAAAATTTAATTGACAGCATAAAGGACGCATCATGATGGTTTTCTTAAGCATCTTTCAGAGCGTCCTCGCTGCTATGTTTGGCGTACAGAGCAGCAAAAAATACCACCGCGACTTCAAAAGTAGTCACTTTTGGCCATACGCCGTCATCGCAACCCTTTTCGTAGTCATCTTCGTTGTTAGCTTAATTTTTCTTGTTGATGGTGTTATTGCTACCGCACAAAATCATTAATTACGTGATGAATGTGCGCTATACAGCGCCATCAGTTCATTGACTTTATTGCGCCCATTCCCTTTTGGACTGATTGTCCTTTTTACTTGAATTACATCCAAATGCGCCTCACTGTATATTTTTCTCGTCCATACAGTTTCATGATTTGAGATAAGTACAGGTTTGTTGTTATCAAATGCGGCACGCTCAGCTAGATTTGCCAGCTGGGCTTGATCATCAAGGTTAAATCCACCCTTGGCATAGCTTGTAAAAGAGGCTGTTTTGCTCAGAGGTACATAGGGAGGATCACAGTAAATCACTGAGTTTTTAGGTAACTGTTTAAACACTTGTTCATAGCTTAAACAGGTGAAGGTTGCATTTTGGGCCTTCTCGGCAAAATGGTATAACTCATTTTCTGGAAAATAGGGCTTTTTGTACTTACCAAAGGGCACATTGAATATCCCCTTTAAATTATATCGACACAGCCCGTTATAGCCATGGCGATTCATATAAAGAAACAAAATGGCCCGTTCATAAACATCAACGCACTCGTTAAATTGCTGACGATATTCATAGTAAGCATCCGCACAGTTATTTTGCTCAACAAATAACTTTTTCGCATCTGCGATAAACTCATCCGGTGCACGCTGAATTTCTTTATACAAGTTAATTAAATCGGCATTGATGTCATTCAACACATAACGCTTAAAATCGCTATTTAAAAACACAGAGCCAGCACCCACAAAAGGCTCAACCAAAGTTTCTGCCTCACTGTTTGCACTGCGCAATCGTTTAGTGATCTCTTCCACTAAACTATATTTTCCGCCTGCCCATTTAAGAAAGGCTCTGGTTTTTTTCTGCATGATCGATCTAATTACTCAAAAGTAGCGGGATTTTACACTATTTTTTTTACTGTGACTGTTGGATTTGCTGCTTTATTTGGGAGATCCGTTTAAAAAAGGGCTTAGCAGCCAATAATTCAGCATTTAAATTACCTCGAGCCAATTTAGCGTCATCTAGCTGAGCAAAAGGTGCCAAAGTAACAAACCACCAAACCTTGCCATTTTTGTTCACTTCAGCCACTTTAATGTTAGGCAAAGCATGTTTAGCAATGAAATCATCGGCCACTTTTCTTTCCGTCACAGCCAACAACTGAATGCTCCACTCCGTATCAGATCTTAATAAAAACCACTGATTATCATGAGATATATCTACTCTGTGATCGGTATTTTCAGACACTACTTGAGCGCTTGCTTCTGTTTGAGTCTCTGCGCGTTTGTTCGGCTGTAATGCTGTAACAACTTGCGCTACATCTTGCTCGCCAAGTTCAGGACCGAGCTCTGTGGCACTAGTTTCACTGCGCTGCATAGTATCGACTGCCACTTCACTATTAGTTACACTGCTCGACGGCGCTGATAACAATGCATTCAATACAGCTGAGACTTGTTCTTGCTCTGGCTTATTTTGTACCTCAAGTTCGCTTCGAGCAGACTTAGATACCGCCTCAACTTCTGGTTGCACTTGCTTTGCTTCAAGCACATGCTCTGCCTCAAGCACAGTCGGCTCAGATAAAATAGCGGTCTGTTGCTTCGCTATTTCTTGCTTTGTTCCTAATAGATCAAGTAACTGCTTATTGTACAAAGCAGCTACCAAACACAAAGTGAGGATCAGTGAAAAGGCAGCAATAAAAAAGTGCTTTTGTTTCAACCTTGGCTGCAAACCCGCTCTTAAATCAAGCTGCTGCTCTTCTTGTTGCCAATCAAGCAGTACACTTGGGTTGCCCCGAGCTTCGGTTAAGAATGTTTTAAATATAGGATCATCATCAGGCGGCAACTGCGTAAAAAACATTTTCATCAATTGCTTGGATTCAGCATGCGACAGCGGCTCCAAATGAATATCCAATGCATTCGGCAACATATTGGGTGCTTGTGCAGTGACTAATATGTAAAGGGTGTTTGGCGCTCTTACTGCGAGATTTTGCAGCTCCTGGATCAGTTCATCACTGAGGTGTCTTGCACCATCAAGTACCCATAAACACGGCTCTGCTGGTTGCTCGCTGTTTAAAACGAAAAAATTTTCCGTCAGTGAAAGTTTTTGATCTACCAGAGGCGCTCGAAAAGTGTGCTCCATCAGCTGTCGAACAATATCGACATCTTTGGTGTGTGCACTTAATTGAATAAAGGCTTTCGAAAAATCACTGTATTTATCTGTTATAAAGCTTTCAGCCAAATAGCTTTTACCCAAGCCTGAATTGCCGACCAGACAAATTAAGCTCTGCCCATATTCAAATTGCATTGCAATTCTATCGACCAAGGCAGAACGGCTTGGCAATATTTGAGACTGCATTACTGCCCTATTAAATGACCTACATTAGCATCAGACACGTCATCTACCAGCTCACATACACCTAGCGAAGTTGGTACTATAAATCTGATTTTACCTTTTTTATTTTTCTTGTCTTTGCGCATATGGTGAATAAACTGCTCAGACGTCATTTCTGTTGGGGGTGAAGTTGGCAAATCATATTGAGCCAGCAAGTTGCGAACACGTGTTACTTCTGCTTTGTTAATGTCACCTCGCTGTTGCCCAAGCTCCATGGCCAGTGCAATGCCCGCCGCAACCGCTTCACCATGCAGCCAATTGCCATAACCCATTTGCGCCTCTATAGCGTGGCCAAAGGTGTGTCCCAAATTAAGCAATGCACGCAAACCCGCTTCTTTTTCATCTTTAGCAACAATTTCTGCTTTGATTTCACAGCAGCGATAAATAATTTGATTAAGGCTCTCAGTATTGAGCGATTTTAATTGGGTCGCATCACTTTCTAACTTTGTTAGAAAATCAGCATCATAGATAAGACCATATTTTATCACCTCAGCCATGCCGGCAGAAAACTCCCGTGCGGGCAAAGTATTTAACGAGTTGGTATCGATAAAAACGGCTTTAGGTTGATAAAACGCACCAATCATGTTTTTCCCAAGAGGGTGATTAACTGCCGTTTTACCACCCACAGATGAATCTACCTGAGAAAGTAATGTTGTTGGTATCTGAATGAATGGCACACCACGTTGGTATGCTGACGCAACAAACCCAGTTAAATCTCCGATAACACCGCCGCCTAAAGCGATTAAACAAGTATCTCTGCCACAGTTATTTTCGAGTAGGAAGGCGCAGATTTTCTCAAACCAATCTAAGGATTTGTACTGTTCGCCATCTGGAATAACAAAGTGTAGTGGAGATAAGTCGCTGAGTTGAGATTCAATGACTTCGAGATAAAGAGGTGCAACTGTTTCATTGCTAATGATCACAGGGCGACTTTGACCTACGTGTTCAATTAATCGCCCTTTGTCCGATAGTAGATTTTCTCCAATATAGATGGGATAGCTCCGCTCGTTTAAATCCACATTCAATTCAAGCATCACTACACCCTCCTTTTTATATTGGCAATTAAAAATCTAATTTATCGATAATTTGATTTGCTACTACTTTGGCACTTTGCTCATCAGTGCGTACAACAATGTCAGCCACTTCGCTATATAAGTGGTTTCGTTGCTCAGCCAAATCTTCTAAAATTTTTCTTGAGTCTTCACCAGTCTGCAATAAAGGACGGCGCTTATCTCGCTGTGTTCGAGCCACTTGTTTTTCAATGGGTGTTTCTAAATATACTACAATCCCACGAGCTGACAGTTTGTTGCGCACTTCTTTACTGATCACCGAACCACCGCCTGTCGCCAGTACGATACCCTGCTTCTCAGTTAAGTCTGAAATTACAGTTTCTTCACGCTTACGAAAACCTTCTTCTCCTTCGATATCAAAGACCCAAGCAATATCAGCACCCGTGCGGCGCTCTATTTCCTGATCCGAATCAAAAAACTCAAGGTGTAACTGATCGGCAATGTGACGACCAATTGTGCTTTTACCAGCCCCCATAGGGCCTACTAGAAATATATTACGTTTCTCAGCCATATCTATTTAGTACAAACGAACTCTAAAATTTGAAATAAAACCCCGCCTAACGACCTGGCCCCAAAATTAAGGAGGGGATTATCTCAGTATTCTATTCAACATTTCAAGTCAAAAGGCGTAAAATCCGCCTTTATTTGTTAATTTGTCACCATTACAAATTGTCATTCATAATTCTGGGCGTGACAAAAATCAATAACTCTCTCTTTTCATTAATCTCTTTGGTGTTTCTAAACAACACCCCAAGATACGGCACATCTCCAAGAAGTGGTACTTTACTCACCGCATTTGTTGTTTCTTGTTGGTAAATACCGCCCAGAACAACAGTTTGGCCGTTGTCGACCAACACTTGGGTCTGGATTTGTTGGGTGTTAATTGCCACAGCAGGACCATTGGCGGTTTGTACTGTATCACCTCGCGTATCTTGAGTGATAATTAAATCTAAAATAATTTTATTATCTGGTGTAATTTGCGGTGTTACTTCCAAACTTAACACGGCCTTTTTAAATTCAACAGACGTTGCCCCACTAGAGGACGCTTCAACAAAGGGGATCTCGGTACCTTGCTCTATTCGGGCCGTTTTCTGGTTGGCCGTTGTGATACTCGGCGTGGCAATGATTTCACCTTTATTTTCTTGCTCAAGTGCCGACAACTCTAAGTCTATTAACGTGCCGTCAGACAGCTTGGCAATGTGCATACCAACACTCGCAGCAGTAGCAGGCGCGGGTAAATTCACATTCAATCTATCTTCCAGTCCCGGGATCGTCCCGCCAGACAGTAAATCAGCAGCAGTTAAATTACCAGATAATGCATCATTGCCCTGCTGATCGCTAAATCCCCAACGGATCCCCAAATCTTCTTGAATATTATCCGTCACGGTCACCATACGAGACTCAATACGTACCTGTTTGACAGGTACATCGAGTTTCTCAACCATCCGCCTGATACTTTCGATACTACGTGCGGTATCTTTAATTAATAATGTATTTGTTCTCGCATCGACAGAGACGCTACCACGTAAACTGATAATTGAGTTTACGTCAGTTTTAAGCAAGTCGGAAAACTCTTGTGCCTTTGCATAGTTCAACTGAATATATTCAGTATACAAAGGCTCTAGTTCCTCTACTTGTTTTCTCGCTTGCAACTCTTTTGCTTCTCGCGCACTCAACTCCTCAGAAGGTGCAACCATCAAGATAGAGCCTTCCATGCGTTTATCAAGGCCTTTAACCCGTAACACCACATCTAGCGCTTGATCCCACGGAACACCATCTAAGCGCAACGTAATATTACCCGATACAGAGTCACTGGTTACCAAGTTAAAATTATTGGTATCCGCAATTATCTGTAACACAGAGCGAACCGGGATATCTTGAAAGTTTAAGGTGATAGGCTGTCCCTGATAGGATTTGCTTTCACCAAATTGAAATTCATTACTGTCTTTCTCAACTGTCAAAGTGAAAATATTTTCTAGCTGCTGATAGTTGAATTTAAACGCAGAATTTGGCTCAATCACTATTCGCGTTTTAGTATCTTCTCGGAACGTTTCAATTTTACCAACGACTGTGCCAAAGTCTGTTACGTCCAACTCATATAAATGTTCATCCGGAATACTTATATGATGGAAATCAGCGATGATCTTATCACCCACTTGTTGCACATCTATTGCACTTTGCGCCGAATCTAAAAATGCGAGGATCTGTGCCGCCCCCTCTGAGGTGCGTTTAAAGTCAATACTCTGAATCCCATTAATATATTGACTTGCTTGCTCAACTGAACTCTCGTCTGGAATTGGTTGATCTGACACCTGCAGATACACCAAGTTATTTTTGACCGTTGTCTTATATAACTTTAGCTCTTCCAACATGATAGTAATTTTAAAGCCGTCAGACTCCATATTACTTTTAATTGCTCGGATCCCAGCTTTGTTAATTGCCAATTCCTTGAGGCTTTCTTCGAATTCCGCACCGACAAAAAACAGTTCCAATCGCGCTGGTTCACTCAAAACTTGTACTTGAGGCTCGGTTTCAAGCTGCTCATCGAACACCAACTGTAATTCAGTCTCTCCCGAGGCAATTGGGTTGTAACGTACATCATAGAGCATGGGGATAGCATGAGAGAGCATAGAAGCTCCTAAAAATGCACCGCCAATTAATGTTTTCGCAAAACTATTTGCTAGGTTGCGCGTCATAGTCGTATCACCTTTTTATTATTCACTCGCGCCCATTTCTTCAGCTTCAGGCATCTCAACTGTTGTGAGTCGCTCTTTCCAACAACCAGTACCGTCAGGGATAAGCTCCATTAACTCAATTCTATCAGAGTGCACACCTACTACTTCGCCATGATAGAGCCCCATATATTGCCCCTCTCGGATCCTATACAAACCTTGGTCAGCCGCTTTGATCAATGCCCAAGTTGTTACTTCTGTTGCAATTATGCCTTTCATAATAAGGTTGTCCAATGGGTATTTTTCCAGTGGATCTCTCAGTCTTTCGGGATCAGGATGAAGACAATTTTTAATTTGTACTAACCGACTCTCAATCACCTCAGGCTGCGGGGCAACAAAAGGACTTCGCAGATCAGATGCCTGATATTGGAAATGTTCAAAGCTCATCATTTCAGGAATTGGCTCTATATAAGGCGTTGCACTGGCTTGGACCCGATCAATAAACTCTTTTTGTTCTGCGGTATCATCATTGCATCCGGCAATAAGCAGTAAAGTGAGCAAGGTTGGCGCAAGCCGAATCATTGACTCTCTCCTTGCTCATATCGATAGGTTTTGGCGACCACACCAAAAACCAATGCGTTATTTCCCGCGTTTTCAATTCTAAAATCATGCAAGCTCACTATTCGAGGTAGCTGCGCAACTTTACTGACGAATTCGCCAAATTCATGGTAAGTACCGACAACTTCAAGATTTATTGGCAGTTCTGTATAAAATTCTTTTTTAACTTCTGGCAACCAACCTATTTTTAAAAAGGTTAAACCACTGGAAGTACCCACATAGGTTAAATCATCCAATAAGCCGGGAGTTTCATTAGAAGTCGGTAATTTTCTAAGCAATTGGGAAAATTGGTCTTCCATATCCAACATTTGCTGTCGATACAACTCTAAATTATTTGCTCGGCCATACTTGATGCGGTAATTCTTACGTAGCTCTTGTTCTTTGCTTACTGCCGATTCGTACCTGTCTATCGACGTTGAAACCAACATAGTGTAACCAATAATCAGCATCACCAATACAACCAGCGAACAACAGATGATTTTAACGGGTAGTGGCCACTCACCTATATTATCTAGCTCAACTTCATTCCAGTCGATTTCTTGCAATGCTTTGATATCAAGCTTCACGATTTAGGTACTCCTGATTCGGCGCTGCTATTTTGTTGACGCTCAAGCTCCATCTGTTCAAAAGATTTAACGTAAAAGTGCATCATAAAATCACTCAGTAATCTGTCGTCATTACTGCCTGCCACGATGCCTTGAATAACCGGTTTTTCTAATAAGTAAGATGACTCCACTGCGCGAAGCATTTGCGATAAACGATTATTAGATTCACTGCGCCCGACAACTTTAATCATATCTTCAGTGCGCTCCAAGCTTGTCAGATAAACACCAGCTGGCACTACCCGAGCCACTTCATCAATAATCTGAGTACCTAAGTTTCGGTTGCTTTGTAATACTTCGATTAATCGAATTCTGCGCTGCAAATTTTCTTTTTGTTTATTCAGTCCTTCAATCTCGCCAATCCGCTCATCTAATTTAGCTATTTCACCTTGGAGGTAACGATTTTTTATTTCCTGACCCTGTCTTAGGCCATCGTAAAACGTGCCCATTAGATACATAAGTGCCAAACTGGTCGCGACAATGACGGCTAAAATTGTCAAAAACTTTTGTTGTGATGCCTGTCGTTGCTGCTCTCGCCAAGGGAGTAGATTTATATGTGGCATGCAGAAAAGCTCCTCAATGCCAGTCCCGTCGCTATCGAGAATTGCGCACTATGGCGGTTAAGTACACTTCTATCTACTTTAGGAGCAATTTCCATATTCGCAAATGGATCCCCAATAATGCTATGCACACCCAACTCATCAACTAGTAGTCTGTCCAAGCCTTCAACGAGTGCAGTTCCACCAGTTAAAATAATGTAGTCCACTTGGTCATGCCCACTGGTGGTCATAAACATTTGCAGCGCTCTCCTTATTTGCTGTAAGAGAGAAGTTTGAAATGGCGCTAGTACTTCAAAAGTATAGTTTGGAGGAAGATCACCTGTTGTTTTTGCAAGTTCAGCCTCATCAAAAGTTTTATTATAGTAAGCAACAATGCTGTTAGTATATTGTTCACCGCCGAAAACTTGGTCTCTTGTATACAAAGTTTTGCCCGACTGTACCACACTAATCAAGGTAACAACCGCACCGATATCAATAATCCCGACAACTTTGTCATATGCATCTGAAGGCAATTGCTCATAGAGTACATCCACTGAGCGTGCCAAGGCATAGCTTTCAACATCAACCACCTTGGCTTTGAGCCCAGACTCTTCGAGTGCACCAACCCGGGCCTGCACACTTTCTGTTCGAGCAGCAGACAGCAGTACATTCACTTTTGATGGATCCGCTTCATTTACTGACAGCTTTTCGAAGTCCAAACTGACTTCATCCAGTGGATATGGGATCAAGCTATCCGCTTCAATTGCAATTTGAGACTCTAGTTCAGCATCAGTTAACGAAACATCCATAAAAATCATTTTCGTGATGACTGTTTGACCAGATACAGCAACCGACGCAAACTGTGTGCCTTTGGGAAGACGCTTTTTTAGTTTAGCGATAACACGACCAATTGCTTCGATATCTTGAATAGCGCGCTCTTTCATTGCACCTTTTGGTAAAGGCTCTATCGCGACAGCTTCGACTCGGTAACCTGCACTGGACTCGGCTAGCAACACGGCTTTTACACAGTGTGAGCCAATATCTACTCCAACCATCATTGGTGCGTGCTTTTTAAATATTTGATCGAACATGCAATTTACCCAAGTATTTAAATTAGTCGTTATTTTGGCGCT
Organism: Pseudoalteromonas luteoviolacea NCIMB 1944; assembly: GCF_001625565.1. Taxonomy (GTDB): domain Bacteria; phylum Pseudomonadota; class Gammaproteobacteria; order Enterobacterales; family Alteromonadaceae; genus Pseudoalteromonas; species Pseudoalteromonas luteoviolacea_F. The sequence continues at coordinate 77,820 of NZ_AUXS01000013.1, read as the reverse complement.
CTCGGTTAGAAGTTAACATTTGATACGCCTTAAGTATTATGCATTATACTTACCAAACAACAACGGTGCATTATTTAACACCTGTTCGGGTTGAAGAATTTACGCAAAAGTTATTAATCGTTTTTTAATCAGGATATACTAACAGCGTCCACTTGCAATTGGGAGTCTCACTAGGGATAAATTCGTGAATTTATTAAAAAGATTATTACAGACTGTTTTCGTTTTTGGCCTTTTTGGCGTACTGATTCTAATCGGCTTGTATTTCTATGTGAAATCCGATATTCCCAGCGTCAAAGTACTCAAAGATGTTCAGCTACAAACTCCAATGCAGGTCTTTACACGCGACGGAAAACTCATCAATCAATTTGGTGAAAAACGCCGTATACCAGTTAAAATCACTGATGTCCCAGAGCCTATGCTCAATGCATTCTTGGCGACCGAAGACAATCGTTTTTACGAGCACTTTGGTATTGATCCTATTGGGATTGTGCGTTCGTTTATTGTCTTAGTTAGCACAGGGCAGAAAAAGCAGGGGGCAAGTACCATCACCATGCAGCTTGCAAGAAATTTCTTCTTGACCCGAGAAAAGGCTTATATACGTAAAGTCAAAGAAATCTTTATTGCATTGCATATTGAACGATTGTTGAGTAAAGATGAAATTTTCGAGCTCTACCTCAACAAAATCGAATTAGGCCACCGCTCATTTGGTATTGGGGCTGCTGCACAAGTTTACTATGGTAAAGAACTCAATGAGTTGACCTTACCTCAAATGGCCATGATCGCTGGTCTACCAAAAGCCCCCTCAGCACTAAACCCGATACGCAACCCCACCCGAGCCAAAGCGAGACGAAATGTGGTATTGGGCAGAATGCTTGCCGAGAAATACATTACACAAGCCGAATACCATGCCGCTATTGATGCGCCAATTACAGCAAAACGACATGGTGCCGAAATAGAGCTATACGCCCCGTATATTTCAGAAATGGTGCGCGCATACATGGTTGAAAAGTATGGTACTGACACTGCCTATAATTCAGGTTTCAGGGTCTATACCACTGTCGATGCAGCCGACCAAGCTGCAGCGCAACAAGCACTCATCAACAATTTACACGACTATGATAAACGTCATGGCTTCAGAGGACCCAATGCCCGATATTGGCAACCGGAAGAGACGCCGTGGACAACACAGCAGATCACCGCACGACTGAAAAAAGTGAAAGCTATCGCGCCACTTCATGCAGCTGTGGTAACGGCACTAGAAGAGCAAACAGCCTCCGTTGTTATGCCTTCGGGCAACACCGTCACGCTAGACTGGGCCGCAATGAATTGGGCTAGGGCATATATCACAGAGCGACGTCAGGGTAGAGCGCCAAAAGTTGCCAGCGATATTCTCGCTCCCGGTATGCAAATATGGGTGCGTCAAGTCGAACAAAAATGGGTTCTCAGTCAACTTCCACAACCGGCCAGTGCACTCGTGTCTCTTGACCCTCAAAGCGGTCAAATCAAAGCGCTTGTGGGTGGTTACAGCTTTAAGCAAAGCCAATACAATCGGGCAGTTCAAGCAAAGCGCCAAGTTGGGTCAAACATTAAGCCTTTTATCTACTCCGCAGCCTTAGAAGGTGACTATACCCTTGCCACAATCATTAATGATGCGCCTATCAATCACTGGGATAACAGTCTAGGCGTGGCTTGGCGACCTAAAAACAGCCCGGATGTATACAGTGGCCCAATTCGTATTCGAAGAGCATTGGCGCAATCTAAAAATGTTGTGTCAATCCGCTTAATGCGTGGCGTAGGATTAAATAACACTGCAGATCACATTCTCAAGTTCGGATTTAGTGACGAAGATGTGGTACGTAGCGAATCTCTCGCCTTAGGTAGTGCTGCGATGACCCCCCTTGAAATGGCAAGAGGAATGAGTGCATTTGCCAATGGTGGGCATTTGATTGAACCATATTTTATTGACAGGTTAACCGATGCGTTTGGCAATGAATTAGGCACGGCAAGTCCATTGCGTGTATGCAGTGAAGAAGCACTGGAAGCCGATCCATATACATGCGCACCCAGGATCATTTCGGAAAAAAATGCCTTTTTAGTCGCCGATGCCTTGAAAAGCGCTATCTGGGGCGGCGGCAGTTGGCGACATAAAACAGGTTGGACCGGCACAGGTTGGCGAGCTCAGACACTGAAGCGAAAAGACTTAGCGGGCAAAACCGGTACAACAAACAATGCCGTTGATACGTGGTTTACCGGATTTAACCAAAATATACTTACCACAGTTTGGGTTGGGTTTGATGATGCCAGCAAACCACTCGGTCGCGCGGCTTACAATACTAACTTGGGCAAAAAGCAGATTGTGGGTGGAGAAGCAGGTGCTACGACGGCGCAGCCTGCCTGGGTGAGCTTTATGCGCCATGCGCTCAAACAAGAACCATTGGCGCCCATTGAACCGCCACCTGGGCTTGTATCAATACGTATTGATTTAAAAACGGGTCTACTGAGTGAAAAAAATGACTACACCAGCCGCTTTGAGTATTTTGAACGAGGAACCGCCCCGACAAAATATGTTTTAGATTCAGGCAGTAGCACACCTTTTGATGATAGCCTGCCAGCGTCAGAAGAATTATTTTAGACAACAGAAAAACAAAAAGGCCATGCAGTGCATGGCCTTTTAAATTGGCAAAATATCGTTTAAGTAAACAACTCTATTATTTGAGCTTCTGTGTTAACCAATATAAATCAGAGTGGATCCCAGCTGCAGTCACCTCTTTACCAGCGCCCGGACCTTGGATCACTAACGGGTTACTTTCATACCACTGGCTGGTGATCACAAAAATATTGTCACCAGGGGTTAAATTCGCAATTGCACTGCCAGCCTCAACATAGGCGATACCAACTTTAGCGCTAACCTCACCTTGCTCATCGATATCTAAAGCCCCAGTATAACGCAGCGCCTTACCTTCAGATTGCGACTGCTCATAACGAGACTGATAGAATGCATCTAAGTCCTGACGCTTAGCGAGAAAAGAATCCCAATCACCTGTCGCCAAATGCTCCGGCATCAACGGTTCTAGTGCAATATCTTCAACATCTAATTCAAGCCCTAAATCTCTGGCCAAAATAAGCAATTTACGCTGCATATCTCGACCTGATAAGTCTTCTCTCGGATCCGGTTCGGTATAGCCCATGCCCTGCGCTTCTATCACCAAATCAGAAAAAGGTTTAGAGCCGTCAAAACTACTACACAACCAAGACAGAGTTCCGGAGAACACCCCCTCTATGCGCGTCACCGCATCACCGCTATTTTGTAAATCAGCCAATGCAAAATTGATCGGTAACCCGGCACCAACACTCGTATTATAACGCCAGTGTAAGTTGCGCTCTTGTAATTGCTCAAGTAGTTTTCCATACCAAGCTTGTGCTGCCGTCCCAGCATATTTGTTGGCACTTATCAAATGACAGTCATGTGCCACAAAACTCGGATACATATCGCTAAAAGCATCACTGGCTGTAATATCAATCACCACTTTGTGCTCGTAGTCTAGTTCACCGATACGCTCCAGCAGATCTGACTGCTGATAGCTTTGTGCTTCGCTTCGCCATTGCTGTTGCCAGTTTTGAATATTGATACCACTTGGGCAAAACAACATTTCTTTAGAGCGAACCAAAGCTACAATCTTGAGATCAAAGTTTGCCTGTAACTTTTCAACTTGCTTTTGACATTGCTCAACGAACACTTCGCCCACATTGCCAAGGCCCGCGATGATCACAGCTAATTCTCGACCTTTATTGACGACCTTGTCATGTAAAATAGCGAGCACATCGCTATCGATAGATTGATCTGTCAAAAATAATGCATAACGCCCGTCACTGTGTGTAAAACGCACCACCACATCTTGCTGCTCTAAAACCGCAGCCACTTGCTGAGTTAACTGATGTGTTTCATGGCTCGGTGCCACAATTGCCAATCCTCTCAAGTGAGACTCAACGATATTCCCCCTGCCTTGCAAGTGGCTAGCTACGGCATGGGTGTCATTGCTCGGCACTAGGAGATAATCTTCACCACCTTTGCTAAAGTGGTGAATACTATGTTGTATTAATTGGCTTAAGGTCCGCACCTCACCTGTAGCAAGCCCTTCAATTCGAATTAAATCGAGTTCCTCGAATGTGGTTATAAACCGCTTATCTTTGCTATAACCTTGTTTAACAATTTCCGTGCCTACGGCCTCAGGGTCATAACTGCTACGCACTTGAAGTTTAATGTTGGTATCTTTCAGTGGTGATAACGTTTTTGCATGCAGTACTGGATTACCCAAACGAGCTAGCAGATTCGCTTGCGCTCTACAAACCTTAGGGTATTTAATTGCTGAACTCACTTTACGCGGATCGGTGCTGAACACACCATGGGTATCTGTCCAAATTGATACTGCCTGCGCATCAATATAATTAGCCAACAGGGTTGCGCTATAATCACTGCCATTGCGGCCCAGAGTAATGGTATTACCATCACAGTCTGAGGCAATAAACCCAGTCACTATGTGAATTTTATCGCCACTTAATTGTTCGATACACGCTTGTTTATTCTGTGCATGTAATAATTGACCTTGATGCTGGGTAAATAAGCTTCTCGCATCCACATCAAGCGCACTGACATTTAATGTCGACAATAAATGTGCTAACAGACGTGCAGACCATACTTCACCATGTGCCAATAACGATGCTTCATGCAAGTTAAGATCTGCTGCCGCCTTTGCAATGCTCTGTAATTCATCTTTTAATTTTTCTAACAGAGTACTTGCCTGCTGACTTGTAAACAACTCTGTCAGCAGTTGATTTTGATGGTTTTCCACCTGCAATAAAATGTCATTAAAGGCATTGTCATCTTTTTGTAAATAACTTTGCCATAACTTCACAAGCGTATTTGTGGTTTTACCCGCCGCTGACACAACGACACAATCACCTCTTTGGCATTGGCCTAAAATGATATTAGCAACCGCTTGATAGCGCGCTGCAGAACTAAGGCTAGAGCCGCCAAATTTGTGTACTACTTTTGTCATATTGTTACCATAAAACCGTATGTGCAGGGGATAATTTAAAGTCTTTGGCATCGTCAGAATTACCGCTTACAGGACTGTACACCTTTTTAAACGCTTGCTCAAGATCTGCTAACAAATCCTCAACGTCTTCAATTCCAACGGAAATTCGGATTAACGTATCGCCTACGCCCGCTTCAAGTCTAGCCTGCGGATCCATGCCTGCATGGGTCATCGTAGCTGGGTGACAAATCAAACTCTCTACACCACCCAAAGATTCAGCTAGCGAAAATTGGGATAAAGAAGTTAAAAATGCAGCCGAATCTTTTAGACCCCCTTTGATGTCAAAACTCACCATGCCACCAAATCCATGCTGCTGCTTTTTAGCGAGCGCATGCTGTGGATGGGAAGCCAAACCAGGATAATAAACTTGTTCAACGTATGGAGAAGACTCTAAATACTGAGCTATCGCCAGCGCATTGTGCTCATGCTGCTTTAAGCGCACTTTTAAAGTTCTAAGCCCACGCAGTGTTAAATAGCTGTCAAAAGGAGAGCCTGTAATGCCGATATTGTTTGCCCACCAAGCAAGCTCTTCACCCAATTCTTGCGTGCGAGCAATGACAGCTCCACCAACAACATCTGAGTGACCATTGATAAACTTAGTCGTAGAGTGCACAACAATATCCACACCAAAGGCAATAGGGTTTTGCAGCGCTGGTGACAAAAATGTATTGTCCGCAGCGACCAAAGCGCCACAACCGTGCGCTGCTGTCACTACCGCTTCAATATCTGTCAGTCTTAATATTGGATTACTCGGAGTTTCTATCCAAACGATCTTAGGTGCAATATCCGCAATTTTTTGCAGACTCTCAGGCTGAGTTAAATCAAGTACTTCTACTTTTAATAAGCCACGCTTTTCTAAAGAGGTAAATAATCGATAACTACCACCATAGCAGTCATGCGGGATCACCAAAGTATCGTCATGGTTTAATAACTGTGTCACAAGGTGAACCGCTGCCATGCCAGTTGCGGTAATAATGCCTTTTTCGCCACCTTCTAGCTGAGTGAGTGTATCGGCTAAAATATCTCGATTTGGGTTGCCACTGCGACCATAATCATAATCCCGCTTTTTATCAAAATCAGCAAAAGAATAGGTCGTAGAGAGATATAAAGGAGGCACAACTGCACCATGATGCTTATCTGCATCTATGCCATTTCTCACGGCAATCGTTGACTTGTTACTTTGGCTCATAGGTCACCTAGATACTTGGATGTTTAGACGTCTAAAAGGTTAGATGAACAATTGTGAGATGTCAAAACATTTATACTTCTATATGGCTAAATAACTAGTATTTGACTATCTTATTCAAACCGATAAAATTTCGCCACGAAAGCGATAAAGGATGCCAATAAGACTGAATCTTTGACCTAATATGGCAAAAGACCGAGTATTCTGCCAATTTCCTGTACAGTACACAGCGATTAGCTTGGTATATAGTACAAACCGTCAGCAGTGCACTCAGCAAACAAAATCCAGTCTTATTCACATTCAAGGTAAACACTGAGGCAAGTACACAATTATGGCTAAATGGAACGGTGAATATGTTCACCCATATGCAGAACACGGTAAAAAATCAGAACAGGTGAAAAAAATCACTGTTTCAATTCCTTTGAATGTACTTAAAGTACTGACAGATGAACGGACTCGTCGACAGGTCAACAACCTGCGCCATGCGACAAATAGTGAATTATTGTGTGAAGCGTTTTTACATGCGTTTACTGGCCAGCCTTTGCCAAATGACGAAGACTTAAGAAAAGATAATCCAGAAAAGATCCCAGCAGAAGTTCGCGAGATTATGGAAAAAATGGGATTGGATATCCCTGAGATAAACGAAGAATAATAAGTTCCTTTTAAGTATAAAAAAGCCTCACGAATGTGAGGCTTTTTTATATCACGTAATACACACTAAGCCTCATTCAAGACTTAGCTGTAAAATTTATGCCATGTAATTTTCAGGTAGTTCAATCTGTGCAACACCTGAGTCAATTGCAGCTTGTGCAACTGCTTTTGCAATACGAGGTAGTAAACGTGGATCCATAGGCTTTGGAATGATGTACTCTGAGCCAAATTCTAAGCTTTCTACTTCTGCTGCAACCAATACTTCTTCCGGTACAGGCTCTTTTGCAATACTTCGAATAGCTTCTACCGCCGCAATTTTCATTTCATCATTGATAGCAGTAGCGCGTACATCTAATGCACCGCGGAAAATAAACGGAAAGCACAGCACGTTATTAACTTGGTTTGGATAGTCAGAGCGGCCTGTCGCCATGATTAAATCGTCACGAGCACCATGTGCCACTTCAGGGCTAATCTCTGGATCTGGGTTCGAACAAGCAAAAACCACTGGCTTATTAGCCATCAGTTTAAGGTCCTCTGGTGAAAGCAGATCAGGGCCTGATACACCAACAAATACGTCGGCCTCAGCAATAACATCCTGCAGCGTGCGCTTATCTGTGTTATTAGCAAATAGCGTTTTATACTCATTTAAGTCATCACGACGAGTATGAATAACACCTTTGCGGTCTAACATGTAAATGTGTTCGCGTTGAGCACCACACTTTATTAGCAGTTCCATACAAGCGATTGCGGCTGCACCAGCACCCAAACAAACAATGATCGCCTCTTTGATGTCTTTACCTTGGATTTCCAAAGCATTTAACATCCCAGCAGCAGTTACGATAGCCGTACCATGCTGATCATCGTGAAAAACAGGAACATCACAACGCTCAATTAAAGCTTTTTCAATTTCAAAACATTCTGGCGCTTTTATGTCTTCTAAATTAATACCGCCAAACGTGTCTGCAATATTTGCAACTGTGTTGATAAAGTCTTCGGTTGTGCGGTGTTTTACTTCGATATCAATCGAATCTAGACCTGCAAATCGCTTGAATAAAAGCGCTTTACCTTCCATTACAGGTTTAGACGCCAAAGGTCCTAGGTTACCCAGACCTAAAATAGCAGTACCGTTACTGATAACAGCAACCATGTTGCCTTTACCTGTGTATCGGTATGCATTAGCAGGATCTGCTGCAATTTCCCGCACCGGCTCTGCAACACCTGGGCTATAAGCTAAGGCAAGATCTTTGACGGATTCAGCAGGTTTTGTCAGTTCAACACTGATTTTACCTGGGACGGGGTGAGCGTGGTAATGTAATGCTTTTTCACGTAAATCTGACATGACGCGATTTTTTCCTACGAGAAGTTAAAAGTGAGAGTGAGATAAAAATTCGCTAACTGCTTTCAACAATACCTCTTTTGAAAATTAATTCAAGCACTATCAGGTCTATCCTGTTAGACGATATTTTTTGGTATTTAGCGACTTTTAAGCTACTTTTCATCAAAATTTACAGCAATAAATTAACGGTAACATCCGCATTTCTTGGCCATGAAAGGTTAATTTATATGCAAAAAAACCATATATAACGAACAAGAATCAATTCACTAACAAAACCATACAGTTAAAAGAAAATAACTACATTTAGTGACATTTAGATGAATTTAACTAACTTTAATTAAAAATTAAATAAGCATAACTATTCAAAACAAAGACAGTTTTAAACACACATCTCACATTTTGCTTCATAATTTCAGTGCAAAAAACACATTAGAGTTGTGCCAATTAAACAGTTTAGTTAGACACATGCTATAGAACAAATATGGCAACTTTTTAATACAATACCAAATTGCACATTATTTTTATTGGTAGGAGTTATGGGATCGCTGGAATGAGGGAAACAAGTGGTAGAACGAAAAAAGCACCCGTAGGTGCTTTCTTTCACTTACTAAGCAGTGATTAACGCTTAGCAGATAGCGCACCGAAGCGCTTGTTGAAGCGATCAACACGACCACCAGTATCAAGGATCTTCTGCTTACCAGTGTAGAACGGGTGGCAAGAAGAACATACGTCTAGGTGAATGTCTTTACAAAGTGTTGAACGCGTCTCGAATTTGTTACCACAAGAACAAGTTGCTGAGATCGTCTCGTACTTAGGATGAATACCTTCTTTCATAGGAAACCTCTAATTTAAGGCCGTATCGCTCTCCAAACCCGAAGTTTGGCACCATACGTCGTTATACAAATAAATTGGACGCGTATTTTAGGACTTTCATGCTCAAACTACAAGCAATAAATTAGTATCTAACTAGATTTTTATTATTCCTGTTTGCTATCCGGAATTTACCCTCACAAGTAGAAAGTGATGAGGTATACTCTGGCACTTCGCATTCTTACTTTTACGCAATAGGCGGATCACTTGGAGAGCACATGCCATTTGCAGCTGTCGCAATAAAAGTCCCTTTACACAAGACTTTTGATTACACCTACCAATCCTCCATGACCCCTTGTGTAGGCGGTCGAGTTTGGGTCAAATTTGCCAACCGGCGTTGTGTCGCTGTCGTCACCGAGTTAAAAAAACACAGTGACGTCCCTGAAAATAAAATTAAGCCGCTTGAATCTGTCATTGACAGTACACCCATTCTAGATAGTGCTCATTTGAATTTTTTACTTTTTGCTAGTCAATATTATTGCTACCCATTCGGTGAGACAATATTTACCGCATTGCCAGGCGCACTGCGTGACGGCCATAATGTAGACAAAACTCAGCTCCCCTTTTTAACACTCACCGACGAGGGACGAGAAACCACACAATTGAGAGCCAAAAAGCAACTTGCCTTACTAGAACAATTGCGCAGTGCAGGGGATGCGACACACAGTGAACTCAAAACTTTGGGCTTTACACAAGCACAAATAAAAGGCTTGCTGGAAAAAAAACTCATCTGTGAAGAACTTCGTCCAGATACTTCTTGGCAAAACCAACCTCTATCTATCGGTACTAAACCCATTTTAAATGAAGAACAAGCAACCGCTTGCAGTGCAGTAAATCATACCGATGGTTTTCGCACGTTTTTAATTGAGGGGATCACAGGCAGCGGTAAAACCGAAGTGTATTTGCAGTGCTTAGAAAAAGTACTCAATGCAGGAAAACAAGCTTTAGTGTTGGTACCCGAAATCGGTCTAACCCCGCAAACAGTCAATCGATTCAAGCGTCGCTTTCCAGGCCTTCCGATTGATCTATGGCATTCGAACCTCACTGATAACGAGCGCTTGCATACGTGGCGTCGTGCTCAGCAAGCCACCACAGCGCTTGTAATTGGCACTCGCTCTAGTATTTTTTTACCGTTTCAATCCCTCGCTATGATCATCGTTGATGAAGAGCATGATCACTCGTTTAAACAACAAGATAGTTTGCGCTACCACGCTCGAGATTTGGCCGCTTACCGTGCTCACCAAGCACAGTGTTCGCTGCTTCTAGGGACAGCAACACCCGCGCTGGAAACCCTGAAAAAAGCACTCGACAACAAGTTTCAACTGCTGACACTAAGTAAACGTGCGCAAACCAGTCAAGACAATCAATTTTTACTTGTCGATATGAAAGCCCAACAAACGCAAGGTGGGTTCGCCAGCACAAGTTTAAAAGCAATTGAACGCACTCTGGCAATGGGTAAGCAGGCAATGATCTTTCTTAATCGCCGAGGTTTCGCGCCGACATTGATTTGCCATGAGTGTGCTTGGATAAGTGACTGTCAACACTGTAGTACCAGCGCCACCTATCACAAATCAATGCAGCGCTTGGTGTGCCACCACTGCGGTGAACAGCAATTTGTTCCTCACCAATGCCCTGATTGTGGTAGTACGCAAATTATGCCCACAGGACTTGGTACAGAGCAACTGGAAGAGTTTATCGCTGCTCAATTTGAGGACGTCCCTATCTGTCGTATTGACAGAGATTCAACCAGAAGGAAAGGCAGCTTAGAAAGTGCCCTTGAGCAGATCCACCAAGGTGGGGCTCAAGTGCTGATCGGCACACAAATGCTGGCGAAAGGTCACCACTTTCCCGATGTTGCGCTCGTGGTCATTTTGGATGTCGACAGTGGATTATATTCAAGTGACTTTAGAGCAACCGAACACATGGCCCAATTGATAACCCAAGTGGCAGGTCGAGCAGGTAGAAGTGGAGAGCCTGGCACTGTGATACTACAGACTCACTTTCCCGAACACCCACTGCTGCAAGATTTAGTCAACAATGGCTATCAAGACTTTGCGCGCTACGCACTCACTGAACGCCAAGAGACAATGCTTCCACCCTACACGCACCTCGCGTTGGTCAGAGCAGAAGCAACTTCCGCGCACCTTGTCATGACATTTTTATCCGATTTGGTTCCAGCGCAGCCATTCTCTGGTATACAATTGCTAGGTCCGATCCCTGCGCCCATGGAGCGCCTAGCGGGAAAGTACCGTTATCAATTACATATACAGGCAACGCAACGCAATGTTTTGCATCAATATCTCATGCAACTTAAGGAATATATAAGCAGCCACAAACTTGCCACACGGGTGCGCTGGAATATTGATGTTGATCCTATGGATACCTATTAAACTGATATGGCACAACACGATTATATAAACAAAACCCCGAAGAAAAAGGGACAAAAGAAACAACAACCTAAAACGCAGAAACCTTTTCCGAAAGTCCTCGCGGCATTCGCACTGCTGCTGATTGGAGGGTTCGCCTATGGCTTGTGGTTTATCAAAGAGCATGCTGATCCTGCCAAAGTCCAACAGGCACAAACACCGGCAGAACCTGCTGCTGTGGTTGAAAATAAAAAAGAGCTGCCTCGTCCACCTCCGTTCATCGATGATATGAAAAGAGCGAAAGTGGAAGCTGAGGTAAAAGTCATTAAATCACGGGGTCCATTTCAAATGCAGTGTGGCTCTTTCAGAACCTATGAACAAGCGGAAAAGCGCAAAGCGCGCATCGCCTTTGCAGGCCTCTTATCTGAAATTCGCCGCACTGAAGGAAGCAACGGAGTTTGGTACCGTGTGCGTTTAGGGCCCTATGACAAAAAGCGCGATGCTGAAAGCGATAAAAATAGATTGCAGCGCATCAAAATCGTTGACTGCGGAATTTGGGGCTGGACTTGAAATTAGCCTAGCTGCCCTCATTTAAGCATTTATTGATATAATTATCCGAGGCAAAGGCCTCTTTTAAGGAATACTATGACTACTATCGTAAGCGTTCGTCGTGATGACAAAGTTGTTATCGGTGGCGACGGCCAAGTGTCTCTTGGCAATACGGTGATGAAAGGCAATGCCAAAAAAGTGCGTCGCCTTTATAACGGTAAAGTACTGGCAGGTTTTGCCGGTGGTACTGCCGACGCATTTACATTATTTGAGCGTTTCGAAACTAAATTGGAAATGCACCAAGGACATCTCACTCGTGCGGCTGTTGAAATGGCCAAAGATTGGCGAACAGACCGCGCGCTCAGAAAGCTCGAAGCGCTGCTTGCTGTAGCGGATGAAACGGCTTCACTGATCATCACAGGTAACGGCGATGTTGTACAGCCAGAACATGACCTTATTGCCATTGGTAGTGGCGGTAACTTCGCCCAAGCGGCTGCAACAGCGCTGATTGAAAATACCGACTTGAGTGCACGCGAAATTGTCGAGAAAAGCTTGAAAATTGCGGGTGATATTTGTGTATTCACAAACAACTTCCAGACCATCGAAGAATTGTAATAGGAAAATCCATGACAGCAATGACACCTAGAGAAATCGTTCATGAATTGGACCAGCATATTATTGGTCAAGACAAAGCCAAAAAAGCAGTTGCGATTGCTCTTCGAAACCGCTGGCGTCGTATGCAACTCAATGACGATCTGCGCGCTGAAGTTACCCCTAAAAACATTCTTATGATTGGCCCAACAGGTGTAGGTAAAACTGAGATCGCACGCCGACTCGCTAAACTTGCCAACGCACCATTTATCAAAGTTGAAGCAACCAAGTTCACAGAAGTGGGCTATGTGGGTAAAGAAGTTGAAACCATTATCCGCGATCTAGTTGAAGTCTCTTTCAAAATAACGCGTGAGCAGCAGACTAAAAAGCACAAACACCGTGCAGAAGAAGCTGCTGAAGAGCGCATTTTGGACGCGCTATTACCACCTGCTAAAGACGCATGGGGTGAAGCACAGCCAGCTGAAAATAGCTCAACTCGTCAAGTGTTCCGTAAAAAGCTACGCGAAGGTCAACTAGACGACAAAGAAATCGATATCGATATCGCGGAAACATCACCGCAAGTTGAGATCATGGCGCCTCCTGGTATGGAAGAAATGACCAACCAGCTACAAGGCATGTTCCAAAACTTGTCTGGCGACAAGAAAAAGAGTCGCAAGCTTAAAATTAAAGATGCCTTTAAGCTGCTCATCGAAGAAGAAGCCGCTAAGTTGGTAAACCCTGAAGAGTTAAAAGAGCAAGCTATCTTCGCCGTTGAACAAAACGGGATCGTGTTTGTCGATGAAATCGACAAAATCTGTAAACGTGGTGAAGCATCGGGTCCTGACGTCAGTCGCGAAGGTGTACAACGTGACCTATTACCTTTAATTGAAGGTTCTACTGTCAGTACAAAACACGGCATGGTTAAAACAGATCATATCTTGTTTATTGCCTCTGGTGCATTCCAAATGGCTAAGCCTTCTGATCTGATCCCTGAGTTACAAGGCCGTTTACCTATTCGTGTAGAGCTTGAAGCTCTGACTGCAAAAGACTTTAAGCGTATTCTGACTGAGCCTCATGCATCACTCACTGAGCAGCAGCAAGCGCTGTTACAAACAGAGCAAGTGACTGTCGATTTCACTGAAGATGCGATTGAGCGTATTGCAGAAGCTGCATGGCAAGTAAACGAAAAGACTGAAAATATCGGTGCAAGGCGTCTACATACTGTGATGGAAAAGCTGATGGAAGAGATCTCGTTCGATGCCTCAGACAAAGCAGGTCAAGCATTGAAAATTGATGCGAAATACGTTGAACAGCACCTTGATATGCTAGTTCAAGATGAAGACTTAAGCCGCTTCATTCTATAATTCGGAGACTGGGTCAGCGATGCTGACCCAATTTTTATGTATCAAGTAACCAAACTCCATTACCATCGACTAAGTAATCAACTCGACATTAGTTTTGACGATGGCATGAAAGTCACGCTCAGTACAGAATTTTTACGTACGCACTCCCCGTCTGCGGAAGTACAAGGACATAGTCCTGAACAAGCGCAACTGGTATTAAACAAGCAAAACGTGACCTTAAACGCAATTGAGCCAGTAGGGCATTATGCCGTAAGGCTGTGTTTTGACGATGGCCACAACTCCGGCTTATTTAGTTGGCAGTACCTACGTAAGCTATGTACAAATCACCAAGTGTTATGGGCACAATATCAAGAAAAAGTGCAGCAACACCATAAGAACAAAGACAGCGTACCGATTAAATTTGTCCCTTAGGCCTTATAAACAAAAACAGCATCACATGGATGCTGTTTGCAAGAGAGCGCCTAAACTCCTCTAGACGCGCTTTAGTTATCACACCTTATATTTATCAATGGCATTGTGCAGTGCCCGAGCCTGTTCAGACAGCTCTTCACTACTTTGCGCATTGGAAGCAGCGTGTTCAGATGCATCTTGCGCAATATCGCGGATTTTAACGACATTTTTATTTACTTCTGACGCAACCTGATTCTGTTCATCAATGGCAGTTGCAATGTGCGTACTCATATCCATAATGTTTTGCACATCTTCTGTGATCAAACCTAAAAGCTCTCCAGCACGTTCGGCTTGCTCAACACTCTCATTACTTTGGCTTCGGCACTCTTCCATAATACTTACAACATCTTGGGTACGCTGTTGTAATGTCGAAATGATACTTTCAATCTCTTGTGTCGAGTCTTGCGTACGCTGTGCCAAGGATCTAACTTCGTCGGCAACCACTGCAAAACCTCGGCCTTGTTCGCCCGCTCGAGCTGCCTCAATCGCCGCATTCAGTGCTAACAGGTTTGTTTGTTCGGCTATTCCTCTGATCACATCAAGTACCGAACCGATGGTTTCACCATCGCGCTCCAACTGACCAACAACTTCAGAGGCACCACTGAGTGAGTGAGACAATGCCATAATGTGATCTATGGTAGAGGTCACTTCACTGCGGCCTTGCTGTGCATTGTTATTCGTCGATTCTGCTTTTTGCGCTGCGGCTTCCGTATTGTGCGAAATGTCCTGAATCGTCGCTTGCATTTCTGTGGCTGCAGTTGCCACCATATCCGCCTCATGCAATTGCTCATTCATACCAGCACTGGTTTGCGCTGTGGTCGCAGAAAGGTGTGATGTGGCATCATTGATGGTCACTAAAGCGCGATTAACATCTGCGATCAAGTTTTTGAAGTCTTCAATTAAGCTATTGAAGTCGCGTGTCATGATGGTAATTTCATCATTGCCACTGTGCTCAATCAAAATACCTAGGTTGTTCTCTCGTCTGATCCGCTCTATCGTCTGATAAACACGCTCAACAGGGCGAATAATAGATCGGCTGGTCGACCATACCAATACCATCACAATGGCGGCTGCGGCAAAGAAAATTAGAATTGCAATCGACTTGGCAAATTCTGCGTTTTCTGCGATCTCACGCTTGGTCTGCTCAACAATGGCGACAACCACCGCATCGCTTTTCTTTACCACGGTACGCATATCGCCCAGTGCACCGCTATTTAAATCGACACCCAGTGTTACCTGTGCATCCACCAAGCCTTTGAATTTGACTTGATACACACCGAGTAAATCAATGAGCTCTTGCTGGTAAGCGCGGCTATGACTGGATGCACGGATCTGAGACTCAAACGTCTCAATGTGCTTATTAAACTTACCTAGATATTTGGTATCTAGACGCAACATAAAATCTTTTTCTGCGCGTCTGAGTTGCAACATGGTCGTCAGCAACTTGTAGTCTTCTTTTTGTTTTAGCAGTGTTTCTACCCCATGCACCGCTTTTCGCAGTTCACCATACAAGGCATCTTTTGGATGCATACCTATGGTCTTTTGTAAGTCGACAACGCGATTAAATTCAGCGTGATATTGGGTAACCAACTGTTCAAACTGATTTAATTGCGCTAAATCGATGCCAAAGTCGATAAAAACAGCTTCAAGTTGCGACTTTTTTTGTTTAAGTTGTTTATATTCCTTTTCAAACTGTTCCAGCGCCGCTGTGTCTTTGTAAAATAGAAAGTTTTTCTCATACTTTCGCATGGACAACTCATGAACATCCAGTTCTTCTGCGTATTGAATGGTCTCATTCAACTGGCGCATTGTATTGGCTTCAGTGATGATCACAGCTAGCATAACCAGCAAAGCAACACCGACAACAACAGCATTGAGCTGCAAACGCCTTTTTATGGTTAGATTTTCAAGTAGAGCCATACAGTTACCTAATTATTACAGAACCTGCAATACAGTATAGCCAAACTCACCTTGCGCTGAAATTGAATCTACAAGTTTAATCAAAAATATTTCATGTTTTTCACATGCTATGCAACTTTGTTCCTATTATAGAGGATTGGTTGCCACAAACTGTCATGTAAACTGCCGTAATCTTGCCATTGGCCTTTTGCAAGCCACTTTGCCAGCGGCGTCGCATCTGAAGGAAAATCGATCATTTGCCCCTCTGGATGTTCCAACCATTCCCCCAACGCTTCGGAATTTAGATAGTTCATCACCTCAGCCAAGCCTAATGACTGCAGCGTCATAGCATTGCTTAATTGTTCGAATTGTCCTTGTAAAGGTTTCAATAATAACTTCTTGCCAAACTTGAGCGCCTCGCTAGAAAGCTCAAACCCTGCATTGGCAACTACCCCAGATGCACTTGTCAGATCTTCTAAAAACCCCGTTCTGGACGGCGCGCGCAAATGAATATGATTGATCGACTGATCAACCGCATCAGGGTGATAACAATAAAATTCTCTATCAGGAAAATCCCCAAGCAATTCAACAATGCTATTCAGATCTTCGAAAGGCAGGTAAACCAGTATTTTGTTCGCAATTGATACGGTTTGATTACCATGAAATGCGATAAAAGGCGGCAAAATATTTTTTGCAAAAGGTTGCCAATGCACCCCTAAATGCACATTTGCAGGCGCAAACCAGCGGATCAAAGCTCGTTCCATAAAACCTGCGCCAAATAAAGGCACTTCTGGAGATAAAAATGCCGCTTGATGGCTCATCGCGACAACAGGCACTTTCGCCAATTTGGCAGCCCATGCGGACACAGGTTCAAAGTCGTTAAATACAAGATCATATTGCTTGATATCCAGCTGCCGAACATCGCGTAAAAAGGTGCCAAGTTTAAGCTGCTTTACGGTTTCTTGATAATTTAGTTTGCCGCCTTTGGTAATAAAGCTTAGCCCGCGTCTCACCTGATATTGACCAAATACCCCCATATCAAAATACTGGTTAGCATCCCTTCCGGAAAACAAATAATCAACATCAATTCCGAGTTTGGTAAAACATTCCGCCATTACACGCGCACGTGTAATGTGGCCATTGCCCGTCCCTTGGATCCCATATAATATTCTCATAACTCTCCTAAAATGCCGATGGCCAATAATGCGCACCCACTGCCCATCACGGCGCCGAGCACAACATCTATTGGATAATGTACTCCAACCAAAACGCGTGACAACGAAACTCCTGCTGCCCATATCAGCAGAGGGATGGTCAATACCGGGTAAACATCAATCAGGCACGTTGCGTATAACCACGCACCTGCGCTATGTCCCGAGGGCAAACTAAACTTATCACTGGGTGTAAGCATTGCCTTAACAGCCAAACAATCGCACGGTCTTATTCTGGCAAAGTGCTTTTTCATCACAAAATACAATGGCCGCTCTATGGCAAACGCAACCAGTACCATTTGTACAAATGCACTACCATCACTGCCCATAAAGTAACCATTTAATAATGCCAAAATGACGTATAGACCACCGTTGCCACTTTTAGACAGCATTAACATCAACCAGTTAAACCATTTTCGCCGTTTTGGCTTGTACAGTGCAAAATAGAGCGCCGTGTCTAGTTTAATTATTTGTGCTTTCATCATAGTTGCTTACATTTGTTCACAATTTCAGCATAGAAGAGCTTAATAACAATACCGCGACATTTTTGTGACACAATTATGTAAGTTTATTCAAAGCATTGCGCAGCTTCTCAATGGGAGTATACTGACAACAGTTTAGCCATTCTCTGAGGATACTATGATGGATTACAGCACGTCTGATCTGTGTGATCACTTCGCCGATGCCATTGACGTACTTGAGCCAATGTTTATTAACTTTGGCGGACAACATGCCTTTTGTGGTCGTATAAAAACGGTGAAATGTTTCGAAAACAACGAAATGATCGCCGAAGTACTACAACAAGATGGAACTGGTAAAGTTTTATTGATTGATGGTGGAGGCTCTACACGACGCGCCTTAATCGACATTGATCTCGCTGAGCTTGCCTTGGAGAACAACTGGCAAGGCATCGTCGTATACGGCGCAGTACGTCATGTCGAAGAGCTCGAAGAATGTGAGCTTGGCATTCAAGCCATTGCATCTATTCCTGTCGGCGCAGACAGCGAGGGCACGGGCGTACAAGGCATCCCTGTCAATTTTGCAGGTGTCTCTTTCTTTGATGATGATTTCCTGTACGCAGACTCGACTGGTATCGTTATTTCAGCTGAAGAGTTATTGCTCGAAGTAGACGAAGACGACGCCTAACCACTAATTAAGACCATCACCGAGCCACTGCGCATAACGCGTAATGGCTTGGCGCTGTTTACCCTAACCTGCTTTTAATACCTGAAACACCATGACTGCACATAACTGGATCAAGATTTATAACGAATCAAACATCAGCGAATACACAGCTACACGAGAAAACGAAACACGATTTTGGCAATCATTGTCTTTTTTAAAGTCGCAATCCCCGCTGCCTGAAGCACTAAAAGATGCCGCCGAGTTTGGTATCAAATATGTCCTCGTTGCCATCAACGAAGACATAGGACCGCGCGGTAATTGCGGTAACGGTGGAGCAACAGATGGCTGGCATGCGTTTTTAAAGCGCTTTTTAAATTTACCTTGTAATCAGTTTCTCACTCCCAGCAATGTGTTGTTACTGGGAGAGGTCATCACCGAAGATCTACAACAACAAAGTGAGGCGCTAGATAACAACATTAATGCCGACCTCACTCAACTTAGAGTATTGTGTGAAGAATTGGATGTGCGTGTCAGTGCTGTGCTAAAAGCCATATTTGATGCCGGACTTGAACCAATCGTGATAGGTGGCGGACATAACAACAGCTTTGGCCTGTTGCAAGCACTGTCACACAGTCAACAGAAACAATGTCAGGCAATAAATTTTGACCCCCACGCTGACTTTAGAGCCATTGAAGGCAGACATTCAGGTAACGGGTTTAGTTACGCACATCATGCAGGTTACCTTGCTGATTATCACGTTGTCGGTATGCATGAACAGAAAAACAATGACACCATCGTTGCTTCATTACAAAGTGCAGGGTTCACTTATACTACATACCAAGACATCTTAGTATCTCGCAACACATCACTCACCGATGCTATTAAGGTTGCAACTACGCGTTTTGATCCAAATCTTCCCCTTGGTATTGAGGTGGATGTCGATGCTATTTCAGGGATGCCTGTCAGTGCATATACCAATTGTGGCTTCAGCGTTAATGATGCAGAGCACTTTGTTTACCTGAGTGCCAAACAAGCAAATACACACTATTTGCATCTGTGCGAAGCTGCACCAAAAAATCACCCTCAGGGGGCTGCTCAAGGACATATCGAGGCGGGGCAAGTATTGTCCGGTCTAGTATGTAGCTATTTAAAAGCGAGACAAAATTAACTCGCATCTGAGGTGTTGGGACTATCTCCAATGGGGTGCTCCCAACGCCACTGCTTCAGCCAACTGATCATGCCGATACTACTCAGAGGCCGCGTAAATAAATAGCCCTGTGCAGCAAAAGCATTGAGGTTTTGGGCAAACTGCAACTGCTCTTGAGACTCCACTCCTTCGCATATCACCTTACACTCTTGTACGTTCTGCATTTCAACGATGCCACGCACCACAGCCTTAAAGTTCCCTTGGCTCTGATTCGGCGTAGTCAATGAACGCCCAAGTTTCACATAATCCACTTCTAATTTTGGCAGCTTTGCCAATAACAATGGAGATTCTCCAAAACCATCTACACAGAGCTTCACACCCATAGTGCGCAATCTAGCCACCATCGCGACACCTTGTTGATCAAGTGTGGTAAACATCTGTGATGGGCACTCAATGATAATATCTTGCGGCATCAGCTGATGTTCGACCAAAATTCGATCAACAAACTCGATAAACTCTTCATGCAACATCTCAGGCCCAAACAAGTTGATACCAAGTGGCATTTGGATCCCTTCAACCCTTAGCGCCAGTGCGATTTCAGCGGCACGCTCAATAACATACTGCGCCAATGGCAATGCCAGTCCAGCAATACGAATATCTTCGATGAACTTACTCGCAGCCAAGATCCCCTGCTTGGGGTGCTGCCAGCGCAAAAGTAGCTCAACATACTCGATATCGCCGTCACTGTTTCTAACGATCGGTTGAAAATACAGCTCTAACTCATTTTTAAAGTCAATATGCGCGAGCTCCGCCAATCGTGCTTGTTGCTCTAATCTATCGATTTGCATTTTTTGCTGATAAGGTGCGATGGTTTTGTCCGGACTGCTATCCAGCGCTAAAAACACACAAGTAAGCAGCTCATCAAATTGACCCAACTCTTCATCACAGTTGACATAACTTGCCCTTGCACTGACCTCAATAATACAGTTACCAACATTGAACGGTTTTAATGTACTCTCGATTATTTCTGCACATAAATGCTCGTGAAGATGCTGTTGGTGGGCTAGGCTACACACAAATACAAAGTGTAATCCACCGAGGTGCGCCAATCGCTCAACATCATTGCCCATCGCAATGGGCATAATATCGTGGCATTGCAAATGTTGTTTCATGCGATTTGCGGATTGCGCGAGCAACAAGTCACCAAACTCACGACCAAGGTGAAAGTTAACTTGTTGAAACCCTTCAAGTCTCACCATCACCAACATAGCAGTGCCAGGCTCACGTGCTCGATACTCATTAAATGCTTCTCGGATACCCGCTCTATCAGGCAGACCCAATATATCTGCATTGGAGTCTAAGTTAGACTCCATAGGGGCTCTGTCTTCTAGTCGCGGTACCTCAAGAAATAATTCGCTGATAAACACAGGAAGCAGAGTTAAAACCACATAAACACTTGGTAAATGCCACCAAAAATGACTGACAGTCAATAAGGTCGCTGCAACGGCACACAGTGCACAGATCACAATATGACGGCCTTGACCCAGCTTATCACTTTGCCATATATGCACTAGTAAAATGGCCACCAAAACGTACAGTGCGATATCACCCACTGAAGCGAGTATAGCCAGCCCTGTGGCACCAAGTAGCGCGTGAAGAATGCGATTGACAGCAAAATGTGAACGCGCGATGGCAACTAAGCTCAAGCTCACCACCACCCCTGCGTAAAATGCCACCGCTAGCGGTGAGTATATGACGGTATGTAGTGAGAGATCAGCTAGTTTCGTTGCTCCCCAAGTTGGAAATACCCAACACATATTGAGCAATATAAAGAGATATTTTATCAACGAAAATTTAGCCATCACACGACCACTACTGACCTTTAATATTGAGTAAGTCTACCCGATATCCACAGATTTAACAGATCGTTTACGCCAAACTGGTAACTTAATTCAGCGGGATGCTGGATTTGCCACATTGCGATATCTGCTTTAGCGCCGACTTTCAATACACCCCTGTCAGAAAGCCCAAGCGCTTTTGCGGCGTGTCTAGTAACACCTAACAACGACTCTTCTGGCGTCATTTTAAATAGAGTACACGCCATATTCAGCATTAGACGTAACGAGCATAGAGGTGCAGTGCCTGGATTAAAATCACTGGCAATTGCAATCGGTACCTGATGCTTGCGCAGCAACTCTATCGGAGGGTGTTGCGTCTCTCTGAGGAAGTAAAACGCACCAGGTAAAATCACAGCCACAGTGCCTGATTTCGCCATTGCTATCACACCGCGCTCATCTAGGTATTCGATATGGTCGGCTGATAGCCCACCAAATTCAGCAACTAACTCACTGCCATATTGATTTGAGAGTTGCTCTGCATGACACTTAACCTTTAAACCCAATTCCGTTGCACGTTCGAAAACACGTTTTGTTTGAGCGTGGCTGAATCCGACATTTTCACAAAAGACATCAACTGCATCAGCCAAACCTCGCTGTGCAACTAGCGGTAGCATTTCATCGCAAACAAGATCGATATAACCATCACTATTCCCTTTATATTCAGGCGGTAATGCATGTGCGCCTAAAAAGGTGCTTTGAATTTGAATTGGGTGATGGTCATCTAATATCTGGTTTACTTCGAGTAATTTAAGCTCGCTTTCTGTATCTAGACCATAACCAGACTTGCTCTCTACGGTTGTTACCCCTTCTTTGAGCAATGCATTTAGGCGCTGTTTTGCAACAACAAAAAGCTCTTCTTTAGAGGCCAGCCTCGTTGCCTTTACCGTAGTGGCAATACCGCCACCTTGTTCAGCAATTTGCTGATAAGAAACCCCATTTAAACGCTTTTCAAATTCCTCCGCGCGCGAGCCAGCAAATAAAATATGGGTATGACAATCGATCAGTCCTGGCGTCAACCAAGCCCCTTTTGCCGATGTAACAGGCGTTGCTAGTACATCAAACTCAGGCATCTCAGACCCTTTGCCTAACCAAACAATGGTGTCGCCTTTTATCATTATTGCGGCATTTTCTATGATGCCATAAGCGCCTGTGACTTGATCGTCCATTGTGGCTATATTTGCATCAGTTATTACTAAATCTACTTCAATCACTGTCTACACTCAGTTGGAGAAAATTGATACAAGTTTAGCAAGAATACTTGTATATACAAGATAGCTATGCCACCTTTATGAATAAGCTTTTATTACACGGTAGCAGACAGTGACAGAACAACCTAAGTTTGCACAAATTAAACAACACATTATCGATCAAATTCGCGCTGGAACTTGGCAGGAACATCAACGCGTGCCCTCTGAAAATGAGCTATCCGATCAATTTAAAGTAAGTCGTATGACCGCAAGACGCGCGCTGAGCGAGTTAACCGAAGATGGCGTGCTCACCCGCAGCCAAGGGTTGGGGACTTTTGTGGCGAGTCTCAAATCTCAGTCTTCACTGCTAGAGATCCGCAATATCGCTGATGAGGTTGAAGAGCGTGGTGGCAACTATAGTTGTGTTGTTTTATCACTAGAGTCAATGTCTGCTATCGCGCCAATTGCAATCGCGTTGGGTGTAGAGATAGACAGTCAAGTCTATCGCAGTGTTATTGTTCACCACGAAAATGAAGAGCCTATTCAAGTTGAAGAACGTTTTGTTAACCCGGCACTTGCGCCACAGTATTTACAACAGAACTTTACCACTTTGACGCCTCATGAATATTTGACTCATGTTGCCCCGCTCACTGAAGCTCGCCATACTGTTGAGGCCATTATGCCCAATGAAGAAGTCTGCCAATGGCTGAACATGTTTAACGAAGAGCCATGCCTACAGATGATCAGAAGAACATGGTCCTCACAAGGGATCGTCAGCTTTGCACGGCTTATATCCCCTGGTAGTAAATACCGCCTTGGTGGACACCTCACGTTCAAAAAGTGAAGGCGCTCAAATCATATGACGATATTGAAAGCCCAGTTCAGTGATCGCTGCGCCATCGATAACTCTAGACACAACCTCGTCACTGGCAAAGTTTGGAAGCTCACTGCCATAGGCCTCACAATGGCCTTGATAATATTGCTGCTTCGTAGGATGAGAGGGATGGCACAAATTGTAGATTGACTGTGCAGCATGCCAACTTGTCAAAAGACACATGATCCCTTCTACAACATCTTGTTGATGCACCATATTAACCGTAGCATGGGCAGAGCTTGATAAATGTTTACCAGCTATAAAACGACCCGGCTCTCTACCTGGGCCTACTAAACCAGCCAAACGCGCGACTTTGCCGTTTTGTGCTAGTACCATTTGTTCTGCACTTTGTAATATCTGCTGCCGTTTTGAATCTTGTGCAGCCAGTGGCGCTTGCTCATCAAATGTGCCCGCTTCATTTCCATATACAGCTGTTGATGAGCACAGTAAAAACCCTTTGCACCGCATTGATTTTGCCGCTTCGAGTGCGCACGTTAAAGTTTCTAAATAATGGCTGTCGCTTTGGCGCATGCGCGGGGGAATGGCGCACACCCAATAAGCATCGGTTAGCGAGAGTGAATGATGAAGTTTAGTATCAGTAACACAAAAGGCTTGGATATCCGCTGTAGCATCTGCCTGTCTTCGCGTCGCCTGAACATCCCAACCGCAAGATTTGGCGCTGTGTACTAGGGCGTTGCCTAACCACCCAGCCCCTAAAACGACCAATTTATTATTCATCATATTTTCTTAATTTTACCTATATTGGGTCATAATGTTAGTACAGCATGATGAAAAACGCTATCGGCATTTCCTCAGCTTTAGGTTATAAATTTGCAACTGCAATTTGATGATTCTTTACTATTTTTTTATTTTTGTTGGAGCGATATGATAAATACTCATGTCTCGCCTTGCTCACACTCCGTGTAAATTAGGTAGATCTATCAATTGAGATATGGTTTTATTATGTTAGCGCTGTCCCAATAAAAAGAATATGTCATGTTTGAAAACTTATCTCTTCGTAAAAAAATTCTCATCTTAATCGGCGGCACAATCTCTGTGCTACTTATGCTGGCCTCTACTTATTTTGTTAATCATATCGCAACAATATCGCGTCAAGGTATCGAGCGCGAAGCACAGAGTTATATCTACTCTGAAAAGTTGTCTATGGAATCTTTTTTCGCCCAATACGGCAAAGTAGTTGGCACATTCGTAACCAATCCGCACAACGTGAATTGGTTTGACAATTATTCTGTTAGGGAACAAAGCCTCTCAGGAGATAAAGGCTACAGCGAAGTAAATGAAGACTTTCAACGCATCAGCCAAAGCGACGAAAATATTCTTTCAGCTTTCATGGCCTCAGCCAGAACCGGTGAATATTTCAAAGAAAATGAGCGTACGTCTAATTTCGCCGATGGACGCCCTTATTACGCCTACAAACGCCCTTGGTGGCAAGACGCTTTGAATCACGGCAAGCTCTATGTTGGCGCACTCTCTGTTGATATCAACACTGGGGATGTTTCAGCCGTTGTACAACAACCTATTTATAATAAACAAGGTGAATTAGTCGCGGTAGGTGGCGTAGACTTACAGATAAACAAAATTAGCGCCATGGTCGAAGATATTCAGTTCGACGGCGAGGGCTACGGCTTTCTACTAGATAACGAATTAAAAGTCGTTCACCTATCCAAGCGTACCGGCCATAATTTGTCTACAACTGACGCAGGACCACGAGGTAAAGAAGGTTTAGCAGGCCTTGAGCAGCAATTCCAAGATACCAGCGGCTTTACAGAGTTAACCCGCCTTATTGACAGACAGGACGATGGCACTGCCACAGTAACCCTACAGGGCCAAGAGTACTACGTGGTGTTCAATAGTGTAAAACTAGATACCCCAGTACTTGACTGGCATGTCGGTATTTTGATACCGGTAAGCCTGATTGACGAGCCAGTCAATGAGGCTGTCATGAGCACGGTAACTGCTGTGATTGTGATTTTATCTATCATTGTCGCGATGATTTTACTCGCCGCGCAAATGATCACTCGCCCCATTATTACCCTGACTGACACGATGCGTGACATTGCATCTGGTGAAGGCGACTTAACGCGTCGTATCAATATTTCAAGTCAGGACGAAGTGGGTCAATTAGCCATGCATATGAACACCTTTATCGACAAGTTACGTTCGATGATGATTGATACCGCAGCGCAAGCCGAACAATTAAGTGGTGCATCGGCCCAATTACGCGATGTCTCTAACAATACCAATGCTGAGATACAGCAAGAAAAAGAACAGGTTGATAGTGTGTCAGCGGCTGTGACCGAGATGGCTGCAACCGTTACCGAAATCTCTCGCAATGCCCACGAAACTAACCGTGCTTCAGATCTTGTACAATCCATGACAAATGATGGCTCACAGCGTTCGAGTCAAGCACAAGAGGTGATGACTGAACTGGCCAGCCACATCGGGGATGCAGCAAAAGTCGTAGCGGGGTTAGAACAAGAAACCAGTAATATTGGCGCTGTTATTGACGTCATTAACGGCATTGCAGAACAAACTAACTTACTCGCCCTAAACGCTGCCATTGAGGCTGCCCGTGCCGGAGAACAAGGTCGAGGCTTTGCTGTGGTTGCCGATGAAGTGAGAAGTCTTGCGAGCAGAACACAGGAGTCGACAGATGATATTCGAAATATGATCTCACGACTGCAGCAAATTGCGCAGCAGGCATCAACCATGATGCAGCAAGGTCAAGAACGAGCACAAAGCTCTGTGGAACAGACACAAGAAGTGTTAGACGCATTACGCAATATCACAGATTCGGTTAATACTGTACAAGACCAGAGCCATCAAATCGCAACCTCTACGGAAGAGCAGACGGTGGTAGCTGAAGACATCAACAATAGCCTTAACTCTATTAATGATCTAGTGAATAGTACAGCTAACCATGCGCACCTATTAGCTGATGAGGCAAGAGACTTAAACGATTTAGCCAAAGCACTTAATGCCACAGTAAATCAATTTAAACTTTAATCTCCAAAAAGTTTTGGTACGACACAACATGGTGTCGTACCAAAATCACTTCAATTTTTCTCATATTGCAACACAGCAAACTTGCTCAATTTACAAGCAAAAACAACTTGTTATCTCGCCTATTGCAACAAATATCATTAGTTATCAGCAGTTAAGGAATTAGATGAGACTGTTGATCACAATCAAACAATTTCACCCTCAAACCTTTACTTGGGTATTTTTTTTCGCCAAATTAATAATAAAATACTAGAAAATTAAGTATATTTAAAAGAACCATTTGTTACCTTTATGCAATTAAACTCATAGCTCGTGCGAGCTTGTAGGGTGTTATATGATAAAAAACTGGCGTTTAAGCCAACAACTTAACGGCGCCTTTGGCGTAATGATATTGATGATAATCGTACTCTCTATTACGGCTTATTGGGGATTGAGCAGCGGATACAATAATTTTGTCGAATACCGTACCAAAGCAAGGGACAGCAATTTAGCTGGACGTATTCAAGCGAATTTACTGGAGGTAAGATTACAAGCCATTAAATACTTAAAGCATCAAAGCGATGCAAATATCGCCCAATTTGACCAGCGATTAGAATTACTAGAAACGCTACTCGATAAAGCCCAAGCCCAATATTCTGACACCTCTCAACTCAGCATCATCACTGATAGCCAAAAACAAATAGAACGATATGAACGCAGCTTTAGACAAGTTATCACTTTATATGAGCGTCGCCACCAAATAGTTAACAGTACGTTGAATAAACAAGGACCAGAGCTGGATAATCAACTACGCACCATGATGGATAACGCGCAGTCCATTGAAGAAGTAAATAAAATCAGTGCGCTGCGAAGCTTGCTGCAGCAAGGCCGATTATCCACAAACCAGTTTTTAGTCGCCAATGCTGAGCGGGATTACCAAATGGCGACAGACACACTAAATAGGTTAAACACGCAAGCAACACAATTGCTGCAACAATCTCAAACAGGTCAATATCAGCGCTTTATTACCCCTTTAGAAGCTTATCAAGCTGGGCTAGAAGAGGTTTATCAGGTCATCATCAAACGTAATACGGAAATAACTCAGTCACTGGATAAAATCGGCCCAGACGTCGCAGCCCAAGTTGAAAATATCAAATTAGATATCAAAGCATCACAAGATGAGTTAGGGCCAATAGTGCAAGCAGCCAGCGCCAATGCCAAGTTTATTGTCATCACACTCGCGTTGCTTATCATTGTCTGTGGCGTATTTTTTAGCTGGTTTATTAGCCGAATTATCAAACTGCCAATTGGTGGAGAGCCGCGAGAAATTGAAGCTATGGCAAGAAAGATTGCCACGGGCGATCTGACTGTTCACTTCGATCAAAGCCAAACCAATAGCGGTATTTACCAAGCGATGTCAGAAATGGTGTCGAATCTGCGGACATTTATCGAACAGATCCACCAATCCACAGACACGTTGACTGCGACAGCACACAATATGAGTGCTATCACAACACAGGCAATGCAAGGTGCTGAGCAACAAATGGCGCAGTTAGAAAGTACCGATAGAGCAATGGATGAGATGGCTCAGACCGTATCAGATATAACCCAAAGTACCCAATCTGCTGCGGATACAGCGACAGCCGCGGAAGAGTCTTCACAGCATGGACTAAATGCTGTCGCACAAACAACGACTTCAATCACTACATTAAAAGCAGACATTGACAATGTCAGCCAAACCATTTCAAAACTTGCTGAAGAAACCCAATCGGTAGGATCTATCCTTGATGTCATCCGTGGTATTGCAGATCAAACCAACTTGCTTGCACTCAATGCTGCCATTGAAGCGGCCAGAGCCGGAGAGCAAGGCCGCGGATTTGCGGTAGTGGCTGATGAGGTACGTAGCCTAGCAAGTCGCACACAGCAAAGTACAGAAGAGATTCAAGCCATGATCTCTAGGCTTCAACAAGAAGCACAGCGTTCTGTAGAGCTCATGGGAAGTAATGTCGATAATGCTGAAACCACTGCTGATCAAATTCACCAAGCGGGACAAACTTTACAGCAAGTGTCAGACTCTGTTATCGCGATCCGTGATATGAGTATCCAAATAGCCAGTGCCACCGAACAGCAAAATGCCGTAACACAGCAGGTCTCCCAAGGGGTTCGTGATGTCACCGGGACAGCAAAAGAAACGGCGCAAGGCGCAGAAAAAGCGTCCAATGATGCAACTGTGCTTGCCACACTAGCCGAGGATCTCGCTGCCACGGCCAAGCGTTACCAACTTTAGCGCGCTTTTAGGCAATACAGGGCCCTTCTGTATTGCCTAATAATCACCCCATTGCGTCAGATCAAACTCTGCTTATGTAGTAACACCTATACTGAGCAAGTGTAATATTATTTGAGTGCGATCGTGATTAAACTACCTCATTGGGAAGATTCCCTGATCCAGAAGTATAATATTTCTGGTCCAAGATATACCTCTTACCCCACCGCTTTATCATTGACCTCCGGATATGACCAAACTGCATTGACCAACGCCATTGCCAATTCATCTAATCGTGCGTTGTCGCTGTATATCCATATCCCTTTTTGTCATCAGCTATGTTACTACTGTGGCTGCAATAAGATTATTACCCGCCATCAGTCAAAAGCCGATGTTTATCTTGATCATCTCGTTCAAGAAATCGAGGCACAAGCGCCATTGTTTAAGGACTATCATGTCGAACAACTACACCTAGGTGGAGGTACGCCGACTTTTTTAACCACAGCTCAAATGGCACGGCTCATTGCGGCCCTCGAACAGCACTTTGATTTTACCCATACTGCACAACGCGGTATTGAAATAGACCCTCGCTCGCTGGCAGATGGCATGTTAGTGTCACTGAAAGAAATGGGGTTCAACCGCGTATCATTTGGCGTTCAAGACTTTAATGATGAAGTACAAGCTGCTGTTAATCGCCCGCAGCAAATTGACGAAGTACTCTCTGTTTTGCAACAAGCACGAGCTCTCGGCTTTAAATCCATCAATATGGACATGATATACGGCTTGCCACACCAAACCCCAGAAACTTATCAAGCGACTATAGCGCAGCTTATCGATCTGGCACCAGACCGTGTTTCTCTCTTTAACTATGCGCACTTGCCTGACAGATTTGCAGCCCAGCGAAAGCTCAAAGAGCAAGATATGCCAACGCCAGAGCAAAAGCTAACGATCTTCAAAGCGACTCTTGAGTGCATGACACAAGCGGGATATCAGTACATTGGTATGGACCATTTTGCAAAACACGATGATGAGCTAGCTATTGCACAACGGGAAGGCCAACTACACCGAAACTTTCAAGGCTATACCACTCATGGCAACTGTGATTTATTAGGCTTGGGTGTGTCGTCTATTTCACAGATTGGCAATGCCATATTACAAAATGAAAAAGAGTTAAAACCTTATTATCATGCAGTCTCAGAGCAAAGAAATGCTATCAGTAAAGGGATATCACTGACTCAAGATGACCTCATTAGAGCAGCAGTTATCAAGCAACTTATCTGTCATTTTGAACTAGACAAAGCATCTATTAGTGAGCAGTTTAATCTCGACTTCGATGAGTACTTTGAGCACGCATGTATCGCACTTGCACCATTAGAAAAAGATGGCCTTGTTATCAACAATCAAAACACCATCACCGTGACAGCCAAAGGCACACTATTTATCCGGATCATCTGTATGTGTTTTGACGCCTATTTACAACAGCAGATTAAAAATACCCGTTTTTCACGTGTCATTTAGAGCAACGCAGCCCGCCTTACTCTGTGCGGGCTTTACAGTTTTTCTGTAATTGTGAGCCACTAAACTGGTTAATTGACAGCACTCATCGTCCAGTTGCTTTCAAGTTCATTCACATGCCTTGTCAATGAACCTAGTCATACTCCTTGTATACTATCGGGCTAAAACATAACAAGGCTACTGGCAATCTGCTATGTCGATGTTTGATTACCCCTTCCCCCTTGGCACACTCTTTTACTGGCTTAAAGTGTGTTATCTCAGCTTATACTCACCTTTTCTTTTTGCTCATTTTAGATATTTATCAAGGGATTGTTTTAGAAGGGATTCATTATTTGAGAGTTCACCTGGGCAGGGCCTACCAGAAGATGAAGGGAGGCCAGCTTGAGCCATCTCTGATGTATCTTCAAACAAATAGCACTTACCTTTCCATTTCACTAGACGCCTGCCTTGGCTACGATAGATTTCTTCTGTTTCTCCAGACAAAAATTGAGTGTGTGCTTTTGGTGTTTTCATTCGCTCTATCGGTGCGCCTGCCTGTGTATCAAATTGCCTGGAGCCAAAATAAGCCTCTTGCTCTTTTTGTTGAAGCTGCTGAATACCTTTGTGCGGGTTAAACTTGAACACTTTTACTTTGTTTGAAGCATTTGCATCTTGATGATTCTCTGGCTGAAGCGCTTCATGCATTTGCACCGCTTCTGGCTGCTCTAGCGACCTTTCAAGAGCGTTATACTCAGGCTCGTCTGCTGAAATAATGGGTTGCTTGTCTGATATGGGTTCACTTACGTTCTCTTCACTTAAGTGAGTATCAACGGCCTCGATAACTGGTTTACGCGGTTCATCCATTGACACCACATATACTTTGAGTGGCTTTTCTTGATTTGCGATAGGTAATGGTGGTGTTACTGAAAACAATATATAGCCAATCACGCCGTGTATTGCCAGCGACCCCAGCACAGCCCCCCTTATAGAGCGCATTCATAATTTCCTTTAATTTATTGCCTTGGGTGCTTGGAGGGGCTTTTTCGATGAAAGTTCAAAGTGGATTAAAGAGATTAGCTAGAGATATATAGCGGCCATTAAAAAACAAAAACCCCGGCCAAGGCCGGGGTTTTAATAAGTAAACTTAATTAAAAATTAAGCTTTCTTAGGACGTTCAATCACGTCAACTAGCGTCCAAGATTTTTTCTTAGAGATTGGCGCACATTCGCGAATAGTCACGACGTCACCTGCTAGTGCTGTGTTGTTTTCATCATGTGCGTGCAACTTAGTTGTACGCTTGATGAATTTACCGTAGATCGGGTGTTTAACCTGACGCTCGATAGCAACAACGATTGACTTGTCCATTTTGTCGCTAACTACACGACCTTGAAGAGTACGGATCTTATCGCTCATTATGCACCTGCCTTCTGGTTAATAACCGTTTTAACACGCGCAATATTGCGACGTACTTTTCTCAGCTCGTGAGTTTGAGCTAGCTGACCAGTGCTCGCTTGCATGCGCAGGTTGAACTGCTCACGAAGAAGCTCTAGAAGTTCAGCTTTAAGCTCTTCTACGCTTTTGTCTTTTAATTCGCTAGCTTTCATTACATTACCGTCCGAGTTACAAATGTTGTTTTGAAAGGTAATTTACGAGCAGCTAGGTCGAATGCTTCACGAGCAAGCTCTTCTGAAACACCTTCCATCTCGTAAAGTACTTTACCAGGCTGAATTTCAGCAACCCAGTATTCAACAGAACCTTTACCTTTACCCATACGAACTTCAAGCGGTTTCTCTGTAATTGGCTTATCTGGGAATACACGGATCCAGATTTTACCTTGACGCTTGATATGACGCGTCATAGCACGACGAGCTGCTTCGATTTGACGAGCAGTCATACGGCCACGGCCAGTCGCTTTCAAGCCGAAAGAACCGAAGCTAACTTTGTTACCGCTAGTAGCAAGACCACGGTTGCGGCCTTTGTGTACCTTGCGGAATTTTGTACGTTTTGGCTGTAACATTAGTCGCTACCTCTTACTTAGCACTTTTCTTAGCTTTCTTCGGTGCACGTTTAGCTGGCTTCTCTTGCTCTTGTTTCAGTGGAAGACCACCGATAACTTCGCCTTTGAAGATCCAAACTTTAACACCGATGATGCCGTAAGTAGTCAAAGCTTCTGAAGTAGCGTAATCGATATCAGCACGTAGAGTGTGTAGAGGTACACGACCTTCACGGTACCACTCAGAACGTGCGATTTCAGCGCCGCCTAGACGACCACTAACTTCAACCTTGATACCTTTAGCACCTAGACGCATTGCATTTTGAACTGCGCGCTTCATAGCACGACGGAACATAACACGACGCTCTAGCTGTGAAGAGATACCGTCAGCAACTAATTGTGCATCTAGCTCAGGCTTACGTACTTCTGCAATGTTGATTTGTGCAGGTACACCAGCAAGCTTAGTTACAGCTTGGCGAAGCTTTTCAACGTCTTCACCTTTTTTACCGATAACAACACCAGGACGAGCTGTGTGAATTGTTACACGGATCGATTTAGCTGGACGCTCGATAACGATTTTAGACACAGAAGCGTTTTTCAATTCCTTAGTAAGGTATTGACGCACTTTGTGATCGCCAAAAAGCTGCTCAGAGAAATCTTTTGTATTCGCGTACCAAGTAGATACCCAAGGCTTTGAGATACCTAGGCGAATACCAGTAGGATGAACTTTTTGTCCCATTACTTATATCTCCTAGCTATCTGAAACCACAACAGTGATGTGGCTTGAACGCTTAAGGATGCGGTCTGCGCGTCCTTTAGCACGTGGCATAATACGTTTCATTGTAGGACCTTCGTCTACAAAAACTTTAGCCACTTTAAGCTCATCAATGTCAGCACCTTCGTTGTGCTCCGCGTTAGCGATAGCAGACTCAAGTACTTTTTTAACCAATACAGCCGCTTTCTTTGGGCTATACGCTAGGATTTCTAGCGCGCGATCAACCGGAAGTCCGCGGATCTGATCAGCAACTAGACGTGCTTTTTGCGCCGAACCAGAGGCGAATTTGTGTTTAGCTAATGCTTCCATCATACCCTCCGATTAACGCTTCTTAGCTTTCTTATCCGCAGCGTGACCGCGGTAAGTACGTGTAGGTGCAAATTCACCTAGTTTGTGACCGATCATTTCGTCTGTAACGAATACAGGTACGTGCTGACGACCATTATGGACAGCGATGGTCAATCCGATCATGTTAGGGATGATCATTGAACGACGGCTCCAAGTCTTTATAGGCTTCTTGTCACCGCTTTCCAACGCCTTCTCTACCTTCTTCAGCAAGTGTAGGTCAATGAATGGACCCTTCTTGAGAGAACGTGGCATGGCAATTCCTCAACTATTACTTAGTACGACGACGTACGATAAATTTATCAGTACGCTTGTTCTTACGTGTCTTAGCACCTTTAGTAGGCTTACCCCATGGAGACACAGGGTGACGACCACCAGATGTACGACCTTCACCACCACCGTGTGGGTGGTCAATCGGGTTCATGGCAACACCACGAACTGTAGGACGGATACCACGCCAACGATTAGCACCAGCTTTACCTAGTGAACGAAGCATGTGTTCAGCGTTACCTACTTCACCGATAGTTGCGCGGCAATCCGCTTCAACTTTACGCATTTCACCTGAACGTAGACGTAGAGTCACGTACTGGCCTTCACGCGCTAGGATCTGTACATATGCACCAGCAGAACGTGCAATCTGAGCGCCTTTACCAGGCTTAAGCTCAACATTGTGTACTGTAGTACCTACTGGGATGTTACGCATTGGTAATGTGTTACCAGCTTTGATTGGTGCATCAACACCAGACTGGATTGCATCACCTGCTTTAACACCTTTAGGTGCGATGATGTAACGACGCTCACCGTCTGCATATAATACAAGAGCGATGTTTGCGCTACGGTTAGGATCGTACTCTAGACGCTCAACAACAGCTGGAATGCCGTCTTTTGTGCGTTTAAAGTCAATTACACGATAGTGATGCTTGTGACCACCACCGATGTGACGAACCGTGATACGACCGTTGTTGTTACGACCACCTGATTTAGAGTTCTTCTCTAGTAGCGGAGCGTATGGCTTACCCTTGTGTAGATCAGGGTTAACCACTTTAACGACGTGACGACGACCCGCAGAAGTTGGTTTACACTTTTGAAGTGCCATAATTCTAACTCCCCTTATTACTCGGCGCCGCCGACAAAGTCTAGCTCGCTGCCTTCTTTAAGAGTAACGTAGGCTTTCTTCCAGTCTGAACGACGGCCGAAACGCATGCCTGTACGCTTTGTTTTACCCTTAACATTTAGAGTGCGAACACCAGTTACTTCTACTTCAAAAAGCTTTTCAACAGCTGCTTTAACTTCAGCTTTGTTTGCATCTTTTGCTACTTTGAACACGATAGTGTTGTTCGCTTCAGCAGAGATAGTACTTTTCTCAGAGATGTGTGGAGCAAGAATTACTTTTAAAAGACGTTCTTCACTGATCATGCTAATGACTCCTCAAGTTGCTTCACAGCACCTGCAGTAATTAGAACCTTATCGAAAGCGATTAGGCTTACTGGGTCGATGCCAGCTACGTCACGAGTATCAACCTTGTACAGGTTACGAGATGAAAGGAATAGATTCTCATCTACTTCTTCAGTCACGATTAATACGTCTTTCAGCTCAAGCTCTTTAAGCTTAGCTACTAGCTCTTTAGTCTTAGGTGCTTCTAAACCGAAGTTTTCAACAACAACAAGACGCTCTTGACGAACTAGTTCAGATAAGATGCTCTTGATCGCACCGCGATACATCTTACGGTTAACTTTTTGGCTGTGATCTTGCGGCTTAGCTGCAAAGCTCACACCACCGCTGCGCCAGATTGGGCTGCGGATTGTACCAGCACGTGCACGGCCAGTACCTTTTTGGCGGAATGGTTTCTTACCACCACCACGTACTTCAGAACGCGTCTTCTGAGCTTTAGTACCTTGACGAGCACCTGCTGCGTAAGCAACAACTACTTGGTGTACTAATGCTTCGTTAAACTCACGTCCAAAAGTAGCTTCGGAAACTTCAAGCGCACCAGCGCCTTTAATTGCTAATTCCATCACTAAATCTCCAGGACTTATGCTTTAACAGCAGGTTTAACGATAACGTCGCCGCCGATAGCGCCAGGTACTGCACCTTTAACTAAAAGCAGGTTACGCTCAGCGTCAACACGAACTAGTTCAAGGTTCTGTGTCGTAGAACGAACATTACCCATTTGACCGGCCATTTTCTTACCTTTGAAAACTTTACCAGGAGACTGGTTTTGACCGATTGAACCAGGAGCACGGTGAGATAGAGAGTTACCGTGTGTAGCGTCTTGCATGCTGAAGTTCCAGCGCTTAACACCACCTTGGAAACCTTTACCTTTTGAAGTACCAGTAACGTCTACTTTTTTCACTTCAGTGAAAAGTTCAACAGTTAGTTCTGAACCTACTTCAAACTCACCTTCTCCGCCGTTAAGACGGAATTCCCACAGGCCACGACCCGCTTCAACGCCAGCTTTTGCGAAGTGACCCGCTGCTGGTTTGTTTACACGGCTTGCTTTTTTCTCGCCTGCAGTAACTTGAAGCGCGTTATAACCGTCTGTAGCGTCAGATTTGATCTGAGTTACACGGTTAGGCGTCGCTTCGATAACTGTCACAGGGATAGATACACCATCTTCAGTGAAGATACGTGTCATACCCACTTTACGACCGACTAGACCTAATGCCATTTTCCTAAAACCTCTCTAATCTTTCGATTAACCCAGGCTGATTTGAACATCAACACCAGCAGCAAGGTCTAGGCGCATTAGAGCGTCTACAGTCTTGTCAGTTGGTTCTACGATGTCGATCAGACGTTTATGGGTGCGGATTTCATACTGATCACGCGCGTCTTTGTTTACGTGCGGAGAGATCAATACAGTGAAACGCTCAAAACGCGTAGGTAGTGGGATTGGACCACGTACCTGAGCACCAGTGCGCTTCGCAGTTTCCACGATTTCCGCCGTTGATTGGTCAATCAAACGGTGGTCAAAAGCTTTTAGGCGAATACGAATGCGTTGATTTGACATTCTTAAACCTCAATTAAAAGAGCATTTAAAAAGAGCATAAAAAAACCGCCGAAACTATCTTATAATACCTAAGAAGTCGGTTGTTCTTTTATTTCTACCATCGAACTCCAAATCGGAGTTCCTGTTTAATAGCCTGAAATCCAGACTTTCATTTGTACTTTCAGCGGCCAGAAGCCGAGAAAGTTCGCACATTATAATGATACTGGTGATAAATGCAACAACTAAATGCAATAAATTTGCCTCACCTAACTAACCGTCTGACTCTCTAATATAAGGTAATTGTATTGCTCCAAATTATTGTCACAACTTAAAGAAATAAAGGGTCACTACGTCCTAATTAATAAATGTGTTCTACTGTGCATCTACTATACTAATCAACACATTGGCTACCCAGGATCCATGCTAATCAGCAACCCTGCCAATACACAAAGGTAGCAAACATCTGGGGACGGAGCACACTGGACAATGGTCAGTCCAGTTAATCCTTGATATTCTATTGCAAAAATTACTATTTGGTACTGCGTATGCGCTTTATATCCCAAAGTCTCAACGTGCTCGCACGCTGGACTAATTGGCTTTTAGTTAAAAGTAAACTGTTGCCAGAAAACCCGATCGAACAGTTCGACCTAGATCCAAACCTGCCAACTTTTTATGTCACGAGATTAAACTCACATTCAGATCTCGCAGCCATTGATCGCATGTGCCAAAAACTGGGGCTACCGAGTCCAATGCAAATGCAAAAGATTGGCAATTCAGAGGTACCGCGTTTTATCGCGATGCAAAACCCAACGCCACTTTTTTCAAAATCAGCGAAACCCAGTAATGCGCTGCAATTAAGTAAAGAAATCTTTCACGCTTTGAAAGCTAACCCAGAAACACAAGCACAAATATTGCCTGTATCGGTGTTTTGGGGCCGGGATCCCGGTAAAGAGAAACCGGGGTTGGCAACATTATTAGGCCACTCTCTCACACCGAGTTGGTTGCGAAAAGCACTGGTCGTTTTGTTCTCAGGTCGCGACAATCTAGTGCGATTTTCAGCGCCCATCGCCATCGAACAGCTGATGAACGACAAAGCCGATGTCGAAGAATTACCACAAAAATTACTGCGCGTTGCCCGGGTTCACTTCCGCCGCCAGCAACTCGCAGCAACAGGTCCTAAACTGCCGTCACGCGAAGCGCTGTTTAATTCTATTCTCGCAGCCCCGAGTATTAAAAAAGCCATTGCCGAAGAGGCCAAAGCTAAAGGTTTAAGCCACCACGAGGCAAGACTCAATGCTCAGGAGTTACTTGACGAAATCGCCGCAAACTATTCCGATGCGATGGTGCGCGTCGCGGATCGAGTGCTCACTTGGCTGTGGAATAAACTATACAACGGAATTGATGTAAAAAATGCAGATGAAGTCCGTACTCTCGCAGATAAAGGTCACGAGATCATTTATGTGCCATGTCATAGAAGTCATATGGACTACCTGTTGCTAACGTATGTTATCTATCATCAAGGTCTTGTTCCACCGCATATTGCGGCAGGTGTGAATCTCAACTTTTTCCCAGCAGGGGGGATCTTCCGCCGCTCAGGCGCTTTTTTCATCCGCCGCTCATTTGCAGGCAACAAACTCTACTCAGCCGTATTTAAAGAGTACTTGAGCCAGCTATTTATTAAAGGCTACTCGGTGAAGTTTTATACCGAAGGTGGACGCAGCCGTACAGGTAGATTATTGCCACCCAAAACGGGCATGTTAGCCATGACCATGCAATCTATGCTCAGAGGCATAGATAGGCCAATTTCTATCGTGCCAGTCTATATTGGTTATGAACATGTGATGGAGATCAATACTTACCTCAAGGAACTTGCCGGAAATCATAAGAAGAATGAATCTGTTCTTGGGGTTTTCAAAGCGATTAAAAACCTCCGTAATTATGGCCGTGGCTACCTTAATTTTGGTCAACCTATACATCTAAACCAGTACTTAAATGAACATCAGCCAGACTGGCGTCAAGATATTAGTGCCGATGAGACAACCAAGCCCCATTGGCTGAATGGCCAAGTGGCAAATGTTGCTGATCAGATCATGACCAACATCAATGCCAGCGCCGCACTAAACGTGATTAATGTGCTGGCAACAATCTTACTCAGCAACGAGCAATTTGCGCTGAGCAAGCAAAAGCTACTTGAGCAACTGCGCTTTTATTTGGCGCTGCAAAAGCACGCCCAATACAACGAGCATATCACGCAGCCAGATGAAGATGCTGAAGCACTGCTGGCCCATGCATTAAAGCTTGATAAATTTGATGTCTTGCAAGATGGGCTGGGTGAGATCATCACCATTAAGGAAAAAGAACGCACCCTATTCAATTATTACCGCAACAATATATTACACCTTTTTGCGGTGCCCAGTGTGCTGGCCCAAATGCTCTTCAACCGCTACAGCATGAGTGTAAAAGACGCAGAGCAAAAGTTAAAAACGCTGTATCCACTGTTTGCCAAAGAGTGGTTTTTAACCCCTATGCGAAATGGCTATATCAACGAAATATTAGAAAGCTTCGCACAGCATGAGTTGATCACCTTTGACGGAACTAATGCCGTAGCCAACAAAGATAATCGCGCACTGGCAAAACTCGAAATGCTTGGCAAGGTATGCCATTTAACATTAGAGCGCTATGCCATTACCAGCAGTTTAGTGATCAATAACCAAGGGATCAAGCGTGTTGATTTAGAGCGTGAGAGTGATATTTTGGCCAACCGTTTAGGTACGTTACATGGCATTAAGAGCCCAGAATTCTTCGATAAGAAGGTTCTGAGCAGCTTTATAAATGCACTGCGCGAACAGAGATTTATCAGTATTTCTGAGCAGCAAACCATCCAGGCAGAAACACAGCTGGAAGAGCTGCAAGCTTTTCTTACTGAGTTACTACCTGCGCGGATCTGGCAGTCTATCAACGATACTGTGTAGCTGTGAATAATGCGCCAAACTAGCGTTGGCGCATTACGCCCTCTTGAATCGTCGATGCGACTAATTCACCTGTGCGGGTAAAGAATTGTCCACGCACCAAACCTCTTCCATTGCTCGCACTAGGGCTATCGACACTATAAAGCATCCAATCATCCAGTCTAAACGGGCGATGGAACCACATTGCGTGGTCAATCGTAGCAACTTGCATATTGGGCTGCATAAATGACAAGCCATGAGGTTGTAGCGCGGTAGGCAAAAACTCGAAATCAGACGCATAGGCCAACAAGTAATTGTGGATCCGCCTTTCGTCAGGCATTTTACCATTAGCTTTAAACCACACATGACGCTTTGCTTGCGCCTTTTGCGGTTGGAACGGGTTTTGAAAGTTCACAGGGCGCATATCGAGGGGCATTTCTTGCGTAAACTTCGGCCTCAACGCCTCAGGGATCAAATGTGCATTGTCTTGATAAAACTGTAATGCCGATTTAAGTGTTTCAGGCTCTGGTACGTTAGGCATTTCCGCCTGATGAGACAGCCCAGGCTCATCGCCTTGAAAAGACGCAGTCATATAAAATATCGGCTTGCCATACTGGATGGCACTCACTCGACGAGTGCTAAAGCTGCGCCCGTCACGAATATTTTCAACATCATATACGATAGGCTTGCTCGCATCACCTGGACGTAAAAAGTATGAGTGCAATGAGTTTATATAACGGCCTTCAGGCAATGTGTATTTTGCGGCAGACAGTGCTTGACCCATCACTTGCCCGCCAAAAACCTGAGGAAAGCCCAAGTCTTGACTTTGTCCGCGATAAATCCCCTGCTCAATCTCTTCTAAACTTAATAAATCAAGCAAATTTTGTAAAACCTGACTCATTCGCTACCTCACCATTGTAGTTACTGCGATTAGTGATAATAATACACTAATCTACTTTTAATTGAGTACTTATAATGGCTTATTGGTTATTCAAAACTGAACCCGACGCATATTCTCTCGACGACCTGAAAAATGATGTACAACAAAGTACGTTTTGGGAAGGGATCCGCAACTACCAAGCGCGCAATTTTATGCGCGATCAAATGCAAGTAGGCGACAAAGTCTTTATTTACCATTCAAGTTGCAAAGTCCCTGCAGTGGTAGGTATTGCACAAGTAACCAAAGCTGCTGAAACGGACCCCTATCAGTTTGATGCCAGCAGTGATTACTATGATCCAAAGTCCACACCAGACAATCCAAGGTGGATAGGTGTAACCGTGCAATTTATAGAACAGCTTTCATCACCAGTGACACTCAAAGCGATTAAAGCAGACGATGCGATTGTCGAGCTTGCACTAAAAAAAGCGGGAAGACTCTCAATTATGCCAGTGACAGAGCAGGAATGGATCCACATCGTAGAAATGTCAAAAAGATGACCTAACTATGCTTTTTGCCACGTGGTTTTACTCGCCCTGTTTTGGGGATCATGGTGACATATAGCAACAAGGCAATCCACGAGAAGAACAAGGTGCCTATTAACCAACCGTTCTTCTCATGACCTTTGGAGCGTTTACTGCCTGCAACCAGAGCAATGGGTACCAGATAAACACACACAACCCCCACCATCAACATCAATTCGCTCATAACTGCTCCCAGGCTACCTCTTTCTCTAAAACCCGTTGTGGTGCAATATAGTGAATAAAATCCCCGCCCGTAAGCCCATAACTGAGCGGTGGGTTCAGATCCATATTTTGACCACTTCTGTCGTGTGCAACTCCTAGTAAGGTGGCATTGTGATGCTCTTTGAAAAACATAAACAATTGGCCAAACTTACAGCTCGTTACCGAGCTTGGTATTTGCAGACTAAACTGTGTATCGCCACGCAGTGTCGACAACAATTCTTCTTGAATACGACTCGAGCCAGGATCCTGCATAGAACGCACCAATATTTCCGCTGACATGGCCGTTGAACACTCTACATTTTCGCAATGTAAACGCAGTAGCTCTGCCTTAGTTTCATCGATGAAGTGAGCACAGATATGGGCACTAGACTGCACAATTGGGCTCAACTTGAGTGCTGTGGTAAATGTGTGATCATCATCTTTGCCGTCAACTATCACTTTGGCAGCAGTGCCGATAGCAGTGCGAGACAGTTCAATATCATCAGTAAAGCTGGCTAGACGCACAAAATCCACTTGAGGGTAACGCAGTAAAGGGTGCTCCATGTCTTCATGCACAGCAAGTACAATTCGCCGCTCAATCCGTTTGTTGTCGGCAAGAATAAACTCGATCATTTTTTCAGTGCGCGTTGGGTGCCAGCCAAAAATGATGATGTGATCGTTTAAATGAGAGAAATCTTTATCGCCTTTCATTGCTCTTTTTACCCATATTGTAATTTCTTGACCAACTTTTCCTAACAACACACCAAATAGCGCCAGCCCAAACGGAATTTGCACCAATGCGACAGCCCACCTACCCAGCTCGGTAGTCGCGCTGAAGTCTCCGTACCCCACTGTCGATGTGGTCACAACATAATAATAAACAAAGGTACTAAACGGTAACAGCGCGTGCTCTTTTGCAAACCATAACATTCCCCAAGTCAGCAGCATATGGCATGCTGTGGCGAGTACAAGGATTTGCCAACTGGCGCGATTGATGTGATTTTGGATTTGTAACAGCATGCGCTTTATTACGATCGGCATTTATTATCCCAAAACTGTGTATTGATCCCTGTATGACATCATCTATCAGTCAAGCAACAAGTCAATGCTTTCATGGGAAAAAGTTGATTTATTCAGAAATTTTCAGCAAATATTGCATTTTTGCATTACTGTGGTAAAGAACTCGTAATTTTAACAGTTATATGTGTATACTTTGAAAAGCAGCTAGATGACGAGGTGAAAGTATGGCGGGTGTGTTAGCTTCAGTTGATCAACGCACACAGTTGGTGGGTGAAAACCGACTTGAATTATTGCTATTTCATTTACACAGTAGACACCTGTTTGCATTGAACGTTTTTAAAGTTAAAGAAGTTGTCAAACTACCTCACCTGAACAAAATGCCCAATGCGCATCCCAAAGTGGCAGGGGTAACCAATATTCGCGGTGAGTCGATCCCAGTT
This sequence comes from Pseudoalteromonas luteoviolacea NCIMB 1944, assembly GCF_001625565.1. GTDB lineage: Bacteria > Pseudomonadota > Gammaproteobacteria > Enterobacterales > Alteromonadaceae > Pseudoalteromonas > Pseudoalteromonas luteoviolacea_F. Next base: position 35,091 of record NZ_AUXS01000013.1, on the reverse strand, counting down.
ATCGATTTGCGCCAAGCCATTTGTATGCCTCCCACAGAGTATGACGATGACAGCAACTTGGTTATCACCGAATACAATCGTACCGTCCAAGCCTTTTTAGTTGGCAAAGTTGATCACATCGTAAATACGACTTGGTCAGATATTATGCCAACCCCGAAATCAGTTGGCCGCAATCATTACCTGACAGCATTAACGAAAGTACAGCGAGATGGGGCTGAGCACATCGTCGAAATTATTGACGTTGAAAAAGTTTTGGCAGAAATAATAGATTACGATGTCGAGATCCCAGATGGGGTGCTAGACAACACCATTTTGAGTGAGTTTAAGGGGCGCAAAATCCTCCATGCAGATGACTCCCCCACAGCACGGCGTCAAGTATCTGATACGCTTGCCCAAATTGGTATTGAAATCATTCCCGCAACTGACGGTCAAGAAGCCTTAAACCTGCTCAAGCACTGGGCTGATGAAGGCATCGATGTTAACAAAGAACTCATGGCAGTCATCACAGATGCTGAGATGCCTGTGATGGATGGCTATCGGCTCACCTATGAAATTCGCAACGACGAGCGGCTCAAAGACCTGTATGTCATATTGAATACTTCATTGAGCGGCAGCTTCAACCAAGCCATGGTTGAAAAGGTCGGGTGTAATGCATTCCTGTCCAAGTTTCAGCCCGATTTATTAGTCCAAGAAATGCAAAAACGGTTAAAAGAGATTTTAGGCTAAAAAACTGTATAAAAAGACAGTAAATAAAAAATTAAATCTCTTTTAAATTCAACAAAATAACTAACACCCTTATCAAATTACACTTTGAAAACTGGGCTTTAAATAAGACGCTAGGTATACTTTGCCCTCACTTTTCGAATTAGGCGCAAAGATGGACGTATCTGAATTACTTGATGGCTTAAATGACAAGCAGCGTGAAGCGGTTGCTGCACCACTGAGCAATATGCTTATTCTGGCGGGTGCAGGCTCCGGTAAAACTCGGGTGTTAGTGCACCGAATCGCGTGGCTTATGCAGGTAGAACACGCCTCCCCCTACAGCATTTTTGCCGTGACTTTTACCAATAAAGCCGCCAAAGAGATGCGTTCACGTGTCGAAGAAACACTACAAAGCCCAGTCGGCGGCATGTGGATTGGCACTTTCCACGGCTTGTCTCATCGAATTCTGCGCGCCCATCACCGCGAAGCAAACTTGCCAGAGTCATTCCAAATATTGGACTCAGATGATCAACAGCGCATGATCAGACGCTTACTCAAAGCCATGAACATTGATGAGAAGAAGTGGCCTGCAAAACAGCTGAGCTGGTATATCAGCGCGCGAAAAGATGAAGGTTTACGTCCCAAAGATATCCAAGCTTATGATGCCAGTGAACAGCTTATGCTCAATGTTTATACCGCCTATCAAGAAGCTTGCGATAGAGCTGGTTTAGTTGATTTTGCGGAGATATTGCTGCGTTGCTATGAATTGCTACAGCAGCAACCCACCTTACTACGCCACTACCAACAGCGCTTTAAACATATGCTGGTAGACGAATTTCAAGATACAAACAGCATTCAATATCAATGGCTGCGTTTACTTGCCGGTGGCGATAACAACATCATGATCGTTGGTGACGACGATCAAAGTATTTATGGATGGCGTGGCGCAAAAATCGAAAATATTAAACGCTTCTTAAAAGACTTTGATGCCGATACAATTCGCCTTGAGCAAAACTACCGTTCCACGGGTACGATTTTGAAAGCATCCAATGCCCTCATTCAAAATAACTCCGAGCGTATGGGTAAGAGCCTTTGGACGGACGGCACCCAAGGTGAACCTATCTCAATTTATGCCGCTTTCAACGAATTAGACGAAGCACGCTTCACCATAGGTAAAATTAAGTCCTGGCTGCAAGATGGTAACGCGCTGACAGACTGTGCCATTTTATACCGAAACAACGCCCAATCTCGTGTACTGGAAGAGGCACTTCTGCAAGAGGGACTCAAATACCGTATTTATGGCGGCATGCGCTTCTTCGAGCGACAAGAAATCAAAGACGCCCTGTCATATTTGCGTCTGATCAGCAATCGCAATGACGATGCCGCCTTTGAGCGTGTTATTAATACACCTGCGCGTGGGATTGGTGACAAAACTTTGAGCCATATTCGCGACTGCGCTCGCAATGAGTCTCTACCTCTGTGGTATGCTGCCAAAGCGGTTATTGAGCAAAAACACTTAGCTGGACGCGCTGCAACGGCCGTAACACGCTTTATTGAATTGATAGAACAACTCGATGAAAAACTGGTCGAGTTGGAACTCGCTGAGCAAGCAAAAACCACCATAGAGCACTCTGGGCTATTGGCCATGTATCAAGCAGAAAAAGGCGAAAAGGGCCGCGCACGCGTGGAAAACTTGGAAGAATTGATCAATGCCTGTGGTCAGTTTGAGTTACCTATTGAAGAAGAGTTTACGTCACCATTGCAAGGTTTCTTGGCTTATACCTCACTGGAGTCTGGCGAAGGGCAAGCCGACGAGCACGAAGATGCGGTACAGATGATGACGCTGCACTCAGCTAAGGGCCTTGAGTTCCCGCTGGTATTTATGGTGGGGGTAGAAGAAGGCATGTTCCCATCGCAACAAAGCCACGAAGAATCTGGCCGTTTAGAGGAAGAGCGTCGCCTATGTTATGTTGGCATGACACGTGCGATGCAAAAGCTTTATATCAGTCACGCCGAAAGCCGCCGCCTTTATGGCCAGGAAAAGTATCATAGCCCCTCTCGATTCTTACGTGAATTGCCTGAAGACTGCACTGAAGAGATCCGCATTAAAACCCAAGTATCCAGACCCGCTACCACTAATCGCTTCAGCGCCTCGGTCAGCCATGCAGCATTTGAAGACAGTGACTTCAACTTAGGGCAACGTGTGCTACACGCAAAGTTTGGCGCAGGTACCGTGCTCAATTACGAAGGGGTTGGTGCGCAATCCCGTATACAGGTCAATTTTGACGATGTGGGTACTAAGTGGCTGGTAACGGCTTATGCAAGACTGCAAGCCATTTAGTTTAAAACCCCAATTGGCGGGGTTAAGATCAGCAAGGCACCGTCAATTGCTGCTGTTGTGTGGCAGCAGGGATTGGGGGGTGCGTTGCTTTTTGCAGCTTGCTCAATCCGCTGAGCAATTGATACTCAGCGATGATACCAGTTGGCATGGGGCCATATGGCCACAACACTTGCACCAAATACTTGGTCAAGAGTTCGAGTTTGTTCTGTATGATGGCTACAGCGGTATCGTTCCCAACAAACTGGCAGCTTGCACAGGCACAGTCAAAGCAGGCGGACTACTTGTATTATTGCTACCGGAATTATCAGCACTTTCAACATGGTGCGATCCAGCACTAGCACGCTGGCTATCTGAAGGTGAACAAGCACACCAGAGTCCCTTTTTGACACGCTTAGCACACCATTTGCAGCGGCAGCAGTGCTGGCTGCTCAGCGAACAGGGTGGACCCAAATTACCCACCACCTACAGTGCCTCGTGTCAGACACTGAACTTAACATCACAATCTCAAGCTGTCAGCCAAATAGTCACCCATTTACAACAACATCCAGACACCCCCGTCTTATTGAGTGCAGACAGGGGTCGAGGCAAGTCAGCCGCGCTCGGATTGATAGCAGCACAGTTTGCTGGCAAAAATATCGTTTTATGTGCCCAGCAGCGCCGTGCAGTGCAAAATGGCTTCCTCCACTTTTGCAATGCACTTGAATTGGCGCCACCTGAGATAAATCAAAACCAAGTCAGTACGCTGAGCTATATTCCACCTGATATCGTGTTGGCCACACAGCCTGAAATCGATATTTTGTTGGTTGATGAAGCGGCGGCCATTCCCGTGCCTATCCTAAAACAGTTGTTGGCTCACTACCCCAGAGTGATTTTTGCGAGTACCTTGGTTGGCTACGAAGGCAATGGCCGCGGTTATACATTGCGCTTTCAAGACTACCTAAAAGCTCAACACCCTGACTATTTAGATCGGCATTTGGCTGACCCCATACGTTACGCCCATGGCGACCCGTTAGAGCAACATATGCGCCAATTGCTGGCGCTCGACTGTCAGTATGCAACCCTTTCACCTCAGTTAGATCAAATTGACTACCTCAACGTCGACAGCCAAGAGTTAATTCAAAATGAGGCATTGCTAGAGCAAGTCTTTGCACTGCTTGTATTGGCCCACTATCAAACCTCAGTTAATGATCTGCGACAGCTGCTCGACAGCCCAAGTAATCGCTTATTTGTGGCCTTTCAAAATAACCACCCAGTCGCAGTTTGCTTGGTGAATTTAGAAGGCGCTCTTGATCGCGACTTGGCCACCCAAATTGCATTGGGAGCTCGACGGCCGGCAGGTCATTTAATGGCGCAACAACTGAGCCAACTATTGGGTAACAGTGAGTTTTGCACTCGTCGAGGCGCACGTATTGCACGTATCGCTGTGGCACCATCCCACCAAAAGCACGGTATTGGCAGTGCCTTGATCCGCTTTTCTATGCACCAACTTGCCGATAAAGTCAGTTATTTTGGCAGTAGTTTTGGCGCGCAAGCGAATTTACTCGATTTTTGGCAAAACTTAGGGTTTAAGCCGTTAAAGCTCGGCTTCAAACAAGATAAAGCCAGTGGTGAATTTGCGGTCTTGGTGGTCCATAAAGATAGCCAAATCGACATCAGGCTAGAACAGAGTACATTTGCAGATCAGCTGTATTTTGCGCTCAGTGGATTATATGCACAACTTCCTTGGCAACTGGTATGCAGCTTTCTCAGCTCTGCACCAAACAAGGGTCTCAGTGACTCGCAGCTCAAACACCTCACCTACCTGAAATCTAAACTTGCCAATGAGCAACAAATTGCGCCGTTCATAGAGCAGATCATAAAATCACAACCTAGCATCATAAATTCCTTGTCAAAGATTGCCCAACAATATGTAATTCTACTATTATTACAGCGACATCAGCCAAAAGAATTACCCCAAAAACTAAGGTTGCAATCTAAGAAACAAGTACAACAGGTCTATCAGTCACTGTTATCGGAAGTTTATGCTGAAATTATTTCTAAAAGCGATCCTCACTAGCACAGCTCTATTACAATCATGGTTGTGTTTTGCGACCTCCCCTAATACAACAATAAAACTGGGAATGAGTGTCGCTTTGAGCGGTCCAGCGAGTCATATTGGCCAACAGCTTAAACAAGGCCATGAACTCTACTTCAATTATGCCAATCGGGAAAAACGACCTGGCCAGCCGCATATTAAATTACTGGTTTTAGATGACGGATATGAACCAAGTCGTGCTGTCGATAATACGCACTATCTAATAAAACACCAAAACGTTGATGCCCTCATTGGGAACATGGGCACGCCCACTACCCATGCTATTAAAGACATATTAAAAAAGCACCAACTGCCGTTATTAATGCCTTATACTGGCGCTGAGTTTTTATATCAAAATCCAGGGTTTCCGATCTTCAAACTTCGGGCGAGCTATTTGGATGAAGCCAAGGATCAAGTGAAATATCTTGTCGAAGAGTTAGGACACAAAAACATAGCCCTTTTTATTCAAGCGGACGAATTTGGTCTAACGCTAGAAAAAAGCCATCGTCAAGCGCTCAAAAACCAAGGGATTGAGCCTGTCGTGATTGCGCGCTTTAGACGCAATACCAATGATGTTGCCAAAGCCCTAACACAGATATTAACCACCCAAGTCACAGCCATTGCAATGATAGGTACTTATGAACCATTATCTGCATTCATTAACCAAGCCTATAGAGCTGGCTTTAGAGGCTCCTATACCAGCGTTTCATTCGTCTCTTCAGCATCCCTGTTCGAGCATATCACCGTACCTGCCAATATAATGGTCACCGAAGTGCTGCCTGATCCTCAAACCTGCCAAGGCCAAATCTGTGCGTTATTTCGCGCACAAGCCACCGCACACGCCAAACCCATCAGCTACCAATCTTTCGAAGGGTTTGTAAATGCTTACTTGTTTACCACTGCCTTGCAATACTGTAAGCAAACTCAATTATCAGACTGCATAAGCACTGCTATTGATCGCACATTAAAGACCGACCCGGCGCTGCAAACCCTTCTCAAATTACCACAAAAAAACACGTCTCAAAGGCAGGTATATAGGTCTTATTTGAAATATTGATCTATGCTTAGCTCATGCAACTATTGTTTGAGGCGAACATGGACCTGATTAACTTTCGAGTAGGAAAAAAAACAATATCACTCAAAATTTTAGATATCCTATTAACTGAGCGCTACGAGGGCAATCTCACATCACTGCCAAATGACAACCCAAGCTTTTTAGGTGTCAAAGACTATATGGGCACACCCACTCCCATTTTTGATTTGGGCCTAATCTTAAATAACAAGTCATCATATGAAACCAACCAGTCTTTGGTTGAACTGTTACAACAAAAAGAGCAGGACCAAAAAGCATGGCTAGCAGAACTTGAACTCAGTGTGCACAATGACGTTCCATTCACCAAAGCCAGAGACCCCAAACAATCAGAGTTTGGCATGTGGCTGTATAGCTTTAAAACAGACAATGAAGATTTAAAAGCTATTTTGGCGCGTTTTGAAGAACCTCATTCTAGGCTGCACACTGTAGCAGATGAAATATTATCTCTGTGCAGCAAAGGTAATAAGGAACAAGCAATTGCTCTGTTAGACAAAGAGAAGCTCACCACCTTTACAAAGTTGATTCGGTTGTTTGAGTCCGCAAGGGATCAAATCATACTCGACCACAAACCAATCATCGTCTTTACCACCGAAAATGGACAACAACCGCATATTGGCTTACTTGTCGATAGAGTTGAAGATAACATTCACTGTGAAGCGTCAGATATCAAACCACTACATGAAATGACCAATGTTGGTTTTGATATTGATCCGCAAACCAAGAAAATGATGAAGGGATTGATAAAACAAGGGGATAATCACAGTTTGGTGTTAGATCCAAGCGCGATTTTTAGGCCAGAACATCTACAAGGCTATGCGCCAGAAGAAACCGAAGAGTACGGTTTGTTTTAAAGCAATTAGCTTAAAAACAAAAAACGCCGCTACAGAGCGGCGTTTTTTTATAGTATTAGCAATTAAGCTTTTGCTTGACGGCTTGCGCGCTTACGCTCGCTTTCAGTCAATAGCTTCTTACGAATACGGATGCTTTCAGGCGTTACTTCTACCAGCTCGTCATCATCGATGAACTCAAGCGCTTGCTCAAGTGTCATAACGATAGGTGGTACAAGGTTTTGCGCTTCATCAGTACCTGATGCACGAACGTTAGTTAGCTGCTTACCTTTAAGCGCGTTAACTGTTAGGTCGTTATCACGTGCGTGAATACCGATGATCATGCCTTCGTATACTTCAACACCGTGACCGATGAATAGCTTACCACGGTCTTGTAGGTTGAATAGTGCGTTAGTCAGTGCTTTACCTGCCGCGTTTGCGATAAGTACACCGTTCTTACGCTGACCAATGTTACCGCCTTTGTGTGGGCCGTAATGATCAAACGTGTGGTACATTAGACCAGAACCAGACGTCAGCGTCATAAAATCAGTTTGGAAACCGATAAGACCACGAGAAGGCATCATGAAGTCCATACGGATACGGCCTTTGCCATCTGGTGCCATGTCAGTCATTTCCGCTTTACGAAGACCAAGTTGTTCCATGATAGAACCTTGGTGCTCTTCTTCGACGTCAACTGTTACCGTTTCGTACGGTTCTTCTAACTGACCGTCTACTTCACGAAGAATTACTTCTGGACGAGATACAGCTAGCTCGTAACCTTCACGACGCATGTTTTCGATTAGGATACCTAGGTGAAGTTCACCACGACCTGATACGCGGAAGCTATCTGGGTTGTCAGTTTCTTCAACACGCAGTGCTACGTTGTGTACAAGCTCAGCTTGAAGACGCTCAAGGATATTACGTGATGTTACGAACTTACCTTCTTGGCCTGAGAACGGAGACGTGTTTACTGAGAACGTCATCGTTACTGTTGGCTCGTCAACAGACAGTGCAGGTAGCGCTTCAACTGCGTTTACATCACATACAGTATCAGAGATCTTAAGTTCACCTAGACCTGTGATCGCAATGATATCGCCCGCTTGCGCTTCTTGCGCTTCATGACGGTCAAGACCTAAATAAGTCAGTACTTGGCCAACTTTACCGTTACGTGTTTTACCATCAGCGCCAACAATCGTTACCTGCTGATTTACTTTAACAGTACCGCGCTTGATACGACCAACACCGATTACACCGATGTAAGAGTTGTAGTCTAGCTGAGAGATCTGCATTTGGAAGTCGCCAGCTGGATCTGCGTCTGGCTGTTCTACCTGCTCTACAATCGCTTCAAACATAGGTTGCATGTTGTCAGACGGCTCGTCTAAATCAAGCGTTGCCCAACCGTTGATTGCTGATGCATAGATAACTTGGAAGTCAAGCTGCTCGTCTGTTGCACCTAGGTTATCGAATAGGTCAAATACCTGATCCATTACCCAGTCAGGACGTGCGCCTGGCTTGTCAATTTTGTTGATAACAACAATAGGCTTAAGGCCAAGAGCAAATGCTTTTTGCGTTACGAAACGCGTCTGAGGCATAGGGCCTTCTTGTGCATCTACTAGTAGAAGTACAGAATCAACCATTGATAGTACACGTTCTACTTCACCACCAAAGTCGGCGTGTCCCGGGGTGTCTACGATATTGATGTGGTAGTCGTTCCACTCAATGGCGGTGTTTTTCGCCAAGATTGTGATACCACGCTCTTTCTCAATATCATTTGAATCCATTACACGCTCTTCGTTGCCACCGCGTGTCTCTAACGTGCCAGACTGTTCTAGCAGCTTATCGACTAGGGTAGTTTTACCATGGTCAACGTGTGCGATAATCGCAATATTTCTTAACTTTTCAATGCTCATTACTGTTACTCAGAGAAGTTGGCCTTCAGTGATCCTAGTCGATCCACGCAAAATTGCGCACCTAAGATACCGTTCCACAATTAAAGGTCGCGTATTATCCCCTAATAATGTGACAGATGAAAGTTTATCCAGAGGATTTTTTTCCCCTTTACCGCAATTTACCGCCGAAATCAGATACTTTTTTGTCTATTGTTTGTTCCTGTACAAAGTACTAAACTGCCTGATAAGCCCATAGCAAAATGGGTAGTAAGAAAAACAAAGGAACGAAACATGAAATCACAGTCTTTAATTCTGATTGTGGAAGATAATCGCGAAGTCAGGCTCGCAGCGCGGTTTGTCTTGGAAGATTTTGGCTATCAAGTCGAAGAAGTGGAAAACCCCGTACAGGCACATGAGTTTCTCCACCATACCCAGCCAGCCTTGATCATGCTCGACATGAATTTTGATTTGGACTCCACTTCGGGTGAAGAAGGATTGCGATTTTTGCGCAACCTAAAAAGAGATGAAATCGATATCCCTGTCATTGCGATAACAGCCTGGTCAAACACCGATTTAGTAGTGCAGGCAATGCAACTTGGGGCCGTCGACTTTATTGAAAAGCCTTGGCAAAACCAGCGCCTCGAGCAAGTGATTCAGCAGCAATTAAAAATTTCTGGACTGCAAAAAAACAACACCGCCCTCAAACAAGTACTCAAACCCAATTGCGATAAGCCCATATGGCAAAGCGCCGTCATGCAACACCTGATGGCACAGCTCAGCGCTGTGGCCCAAACCGATGCAAATATTCTTATCACTGGCGAGAATGGCGTAGGAAAAAGTCATATTGCGACTTGGATCCACAATCAATCGCAGCGCAATACACACCCATTTATTTCACTCAATATGGCTGCAATTCCAGAACAATTATTTGAAAGCGAATTATTTGGTCACGTCAAAGGCGCATTTACTGATGCAAAATCAGAACGTGTTGGTCGTTTTGCATTGGCACATCAAGGCACCTTATTTTTAGATGAAATAGGCACCTTACCACTGGCTCAACAAGCAAAATTACTCCGGGTGCTTGAAACTGGTGAATTTGAAATGGTGGGGTCAAGCAAAACCCTTACCAGCGATGTTCGGCTTATCAGCGCAACCAATGCGGAGTTTGAGCAACTCATCGCGAAGAATGAGTTTCGACAAGACTTGTATTATCGTCTCAATACATTCGCATTTACTATCCCCGCTTTACGTGAACGTATTGATGATATCGTGCCACTTGCCGAACACTTTTTAACTAGCCACGGTGCCAAATATAACAAGCCAAATCTCACTATCGGGCCCTGTGCTAAGCAAGCATTAATGCGATATGGCTGGCCCGGCAATACGCGAGAGTTAAGTCACTTAATGGAAAGGGCTGTATTGCTCTGCCAAAACAGTGTCATTCTCGCCAATGATTTACACCTGCCCCATGCTCAAGGAAATAAGCTCACAGATACATTGCCAGAGATGACGCTAGAACAAGCTGAAAAACACCTTATTGTGCAAGCTCTGAATAAATTCGACGGCAATAAAAACAAAGCGGCACAACAGCTTGGGATCACGAAACAGGCGCTGTATCGGCGGTTAGAAAAATATGCATTGGAAGAATAATAGCCTCGAAGGATTTTGGAAAAGACAGTGCCTACTGCTAATCCTAATACAAATAAGCTTGCTCACAATTTGCTGGCAGTTTGGTCTGGTTCAGGAAAAACCGCTTTTAAACATTGTAACCATAAGCTGCTTGGTAACTTGGGTCGGTGTAACTATTTGGACATTTTACCGTATTGTCACACAAGTCAAATCCTCTTATTTACGCAGCACAATCCAGTTGGAGTCATGTCGAAAGCAAGACTTTAGCCAACAGGCAAAAGCCCGTTTCCCTACCGGGGTAGTCGGTCAATTCCACCACCAGCTAAACAAACTAAGTGATGACTTACTTTCAACAAAAGAAAGTGAAGACAAAGATTCAATACTACTTCTTCGCTTGGTCAAACAGCTAAACACCCCTATTTTAGTGTTTGACGAACGCTTACAATTAAGTTTTGGCAACCAGGCCTGCAGCGCGTTATTTGATAAGCCTTGGCAAACACTGCGTTTTACAACTGCCGCACGACTTGGCTTGGATCACCAGCCCGATTGGCACTTTAAAGATGAGAAACATCAGCAAAGATGGCAAGTACGCCATAGTAACTTCAACCACAACGGACATACCTATCACTTGCTGGTCATGACAGATATCCAAATTGCATTAAGAGAGCAAGAGCTCAAAGCTTGGCAAAGATTGATCCGGGTCATAAGTCATGAAATCCGCAACTCCTTAACGCCCGTCAGTACAATGCTAGAGAGACTCAAACACAGAGCAACAAGCGAACGCGATAGCGCCGCTTTCGAGGTAATTGTAGAACGCTGCGAACACCTAGCTGAGTTTGTCAAAAGGTACGCGCAGCTACAGCAAAGTGTCACTGTCAAAGCCTATGAGCAGCCTTTTGAGCAGGTATGCACGGAGCTCACCTCCTTATTTCCTCAAGCACATTGGCAACTAGAAGGTCAACATTTACCATTGCATTGCGATGCAACACTACTTAAACAAGTACTTATCAATTTAACCAAAAATGCTTTGGAAGCCTGTACAGATCGGCCCCAGCTGACCCTGTCACTGAAGCTTAAAAACCACTCTGCGACGATAAGCCTCACTGACAATGGCCATGGCCTAAGCAATCCAGATAACCTATTCGTTCCCTTTTATTCCACAAAAGATCGCGGTGAAGGTATTGGTTTGATGTTGTGCCAACACCTCACAGAGCAAATGAATGGCCAGTTACAGTTAATAAATCGAGCCGATGGACACCGTGGTGCCTGCGCGGTGATCTCATTGACGCAACCTACCCCTTGAGTGTCCGAATTTAATATAGTGAGGTCCGGTTTCGGACTTCACTGTTTTAAAATAAGAGAACAAAAACACAAAAATAGAATAAAATCAAAGCATTAAAGTTTGGCATATGGCTTGCTCAATCCTTTACATCATCAATAAATCATAAAGATAAATATGGACGTCGTTAGATCAAAAACAGTAACGCCAAAACACTCTCTTAAGAGAAAAATTACGGCACTAGTTGTCTGTACCGCTGTGCTAGGCGGTGTATTTCACTTCACTTCATCATCTAGTTCCACCAGCTTACAACAGAGCGGCTTAATTATCGCGACGGTACAACGGGGTGATTTGGCTATCCAAGTTGATGGATATGGCGTACTGCGTTCCAATCAGCAAAAGCTGTTAACTGCACAAAGTAGTGCCACTGTCAGCGAAATACTACTGCGCCCTGGAGCGGTTGTATCATCCGACTCTGTGATCTTAAGAATGCAAGATCCCGACCTCAAACAGTCGATCGAAACTGCTCGTATGGCACTGCAAGAGCAAGAAGCCAATTTACGTCGTCAAAAACTCGCCAACCAACGGGAGCGCCTCTCTGAAAAAGCCACTCAAGCACAGCTTGAGAGTGAGTACCAATCGCTGGTATTACGCCGCCAAGCACAGCAAGTGCTGCGTGACCAAGGCGTAATACCTGCTATAGATGTGCAAACCGCAGAGCTAGAAGAGCAACAGCTAGGTGCGCGCGCCGAATTGCAGCGTCAGCGTATAACTCAGCTTGATCAACTACATCAAGAGGATATTGAAATCTCTCAGCAACAAGTGAATCAAGCGCGCTCTAACTTAGCCAGATTGGAGCAACGCGCTCAGCAACTGGAAGTCACAGCGGGGATCAGCGGCACCATCCAACGCCTAGCTGTTGAGCTTGGACAAAGTGTGTCTGCTGGTCAAGAACTGGCACAGGTAGGGAGTAATTCGGACTTACAAGCGCTGATCCGCGTACCGCAGTCAAAAGCAGAGCAAATCAAAGTCGGACAATCAGCAACTATCGATACTCGCCGTGAACGTGTTCCAGCCACCGTGACTCGCATCACGCCACAAGTTCAAGATGGCACCATCGAGGTTGAGCTGTCATTTTCCGAGGGCGTACCTGAGTCTGCAAGACCAGAATTAAGCGTAGAAGCCGAGATCCTCACCAACCAATTAAATAATGCTTTATATGTAGAACGTCCAGCTAATAAGCAAGCCCATAGTGCGGCAGAGTTATACGTAATCCAAGGCGAGCAAGCCGTTGCAACCACAGTACGATTTGGCGCAGACGCAGGTCGACACTTGCAAGTTTTAGAAGGTGCGCAGGAAAACCAACGAGTCATTCTCTCAGACATGACACAACACAGTGAACATAAAACCATCACACTACTTTGAACCCGATAACAAAAATAAAAAGCAAGGAATTAGACATGAAAGAAAGTGTATTAACAATGTCAGGTGTAACCAAAGTATTCTGCACCGAAGAAATGGAAACCCATGCACTTAGAGGCATAGATTTGACCATTTATCGCGGTGACTTTGTGTCAATCTGTGGCCCCTCTGGCTGCGGTAAATCAACTTTACTGTCCATTTTAGGGCTACTGGATATGCCCAGCTCAGGGAAGTATCAAATTGAGGGCGAAGAGGTCAGCCAGCTTACTTTGGCACAATCAGCTTATATTCGTAATGAAAAAATCGGTTTTATATTCCAGTCATTTAACCTGATTGATGAACTGACAGTCTACGACAATGTAGCGCTGCCACTGAGGTATCGAAAAGAGCCGTTGCCAGAACAGCAAATCAAGCAAGCAGTGGAAACTTGCCTAGCTAAAGTCGACATGAGCCATCGTGCCAGCCACAAACCCAATCAACTTTCCGGAGGCCAACAACAACGTATCGCCATTGCCAGAGCACTGGTTGGTCAGCCGAGCATGTTGTTAGTCGATGAGCCAACAGGAAACCTAGATTCAATCAACGGCGATGCGGTGATGGCCATGTTGCAACAGCTCAATGCTGAAGGCACCACCTTGTGCATGGTGACACATGATCCGCGCTATGCCGACATGGCTACTCGGCAGTTACATTTGCTCGATGGCAAAATCATCGATAGCGAAGAGCATAGCGACACTAAGCTTGCGTTTGAAATTCCACTAGCACAGTAAGTAGGTGCCATTATGTTGAAACACAATTTATTAATCGCTATCAAAAGCCTAGCACGAGTTAAGAGCTATGCACTTACCATCATCATGACCTTAGGCGTCACTTTAGGTGTGATGGTGGCTATGTATAACTTGAACTACCAAATCATTGCCGCCCCGCTGCCTTACCCTGATCAGGATAGGCTGATCCTAGTGCAAGGTCAGCTACTCGCTGACGGTGAAGTAAAGCGTGAAAATTACCTGCCCTTTCTCGGCGCAATTGAAGCCTATAAAGATCAACACCCTGGGATCGAGACTTTCGCGCTACACAATATCAGCATAGATGTTGAACAAAGCTTGCCAAACAGTCCAACCTTTAATACTGGCGCCATCACACCCGAGTTTATGCAGATCATCGACGCACCGCTGGCACTAGGGCGTCACTTTACAAAAGATGAAGGACTCGACAGCAATCAGCCTGTTGCCATTATCTCATATGATGTCTGGCAAACTCACTTCGGTGGCAGTAGTGAAGTGCTATACCGTTCTGTGACTTTCAAAGGCATCAGCTTTATCATCGTTGGCGTGACTGCAGAACACTTCGCTGAGCCTGTATTGGCAACCCCCACTTGGCGCACCGATGTGTGGTTCCCTTATGACTATCGCGATACTCCAGATCCAGTTTGGACATTTTCCTCCAATCAGGTGCACTTGGTAGGTAAACTAGCCAAAGATGCAGATATCAACCGTACTCAGCTAGCACTCAATAATTGGGTGATGGCACGCTATCCAGCAGCGGTTGCGGATGATCCCACTGTAGCAAATACCGAAGTTAAATGGCGTTTTACAACGTATAAAGAGCGCATTATTGGCGATGCAGGCAATACCAGTATCATGATGTTAGCAGGCAGTGTGGTGCTACTTCTTATCGCCCTCAGTAACATAGGTAACCTCGTCTTATCTCGTGCTGTTGAGCAACAACGCGCTTTTGCTATTCAAGCAGCACTGGGCGCACAACCTCACCACTTATTCAAACAAGTACTGGTTGAATTATCCTTGCTATTCGCTGCCGCACTCATTGTTGCCACCGGTATTGTAAGCCTTATTTTGGGCTTATTAAAAGCTGGATATGCAGGTCCACTTGCACGTTTAGATGAACTCAGCCTCAACATGAACACAGTGCTATTTGCGATTGTTTTAACACTCATTCTTAATTTCGCGCTCGCTTGGGTGGTCAGCAAGCAACTGAATTACAATGCCATTATTGGTGCATTGCAAAGCAGTGGCAAGGGTTCTGGCGTACAAGTCTCTAAGCGTACGCGCCAAGTACTGGTATCAATGCAGGTATTTTTTTGCATCTCATTGCTGGTGTTATGTGTGAGTATTTTCAAACAAAGCTGGGCACAGCTCACAGCACCAACTCATATCAATACTGAAAATACTGCACAGATCGCTTTAAACGTTGGCACCTTGCTCACTGACATGTCGCCGGAACAGCGCGCCACACTTGTGCTAGACGCGACAGAGCAACTTAATCAACACAGTGACGTTGTGCGTGCAGGTGTTGGGAGTTATCCACCTATCTCTTATTGGTTAGAACAGTTCTCCTCATATCATTCGCAATTAGAGCCCGGGATGGATAAGCCTATCGTGACACACAAGCGCGTTTGGGGTACACGCGGCTATTTTGAAACATTCGGCCTAACTTTAACGCAGGGGCGACACTTTACTGACGCTGAAGCCAGAGATAGAGCACCTGTTGTGATCATCAACGAATTTATGGCGAATATGATCAAAGCCTCTGGAAAAGAGCCGATTGGCGCTAAATTGTATGCACGCAACTCAAATGAACCCATCACCGTGGTGGGTATCGTAGGTGATTTGAATTTGCCAAACCAACCTCCAATCTCTAGGACCTATCGTCCTCGCGTAAATACTGGATACCCTATTATCGTGGTCGAAACAAAGCCCAATGTGCAACTAACTCGACAAAGCATCAATGATTTGCTGGCGCAAGTACACTCACAAATACGCGTTTATGACTTACAAACCACGGAGCAAATTTTGTCCTCACACCTCAAATCACAGCGTGTCGCTAGCATCTTTACTATTGTGCTCTCAGCCGTGGCGGTGATTTTAGCAGGTATTGGGATTTACGGCGTATTTAGCTATGCAATTGCCCTAAGGCGTTATGAGCTCGGTATTAGAATGTCAATTGGTGCAACGCCTTTGGCCATTTTCAAATTGGTACTTGCAGAAAACATGCTGCCATTTTTAATCGCAGCCACTTCGGCTACCTGTGCTTTACTTATCAGCTACTTTAGCGCAGCTTCAACGCCTATTATGCAAATGATGACTGTATGGAGTTGGTTTATCCCGGTCGCTCTAATAGCAAGTCTAGTCATTGGTATCACCTTGCTATCAACCTGGAAAATCATTCGCCGACCGGCACAGTATGCATTAAAAGGGGCCTAATTATGGTTCAAACCAGCCGCCAGCCCAAATATAGCGTCACGATAATTTCCTTCCTGAGACGTTGTTTTTGGCTTGTCGTGGCGGCTGGTTTATTTGTACTACCAATAAGTCACATAGATATGCTACACATCATTTGTAACTACGACCCCGCTACTCAGCCAACATGTACTAGTCACGCATTTTTGCATACACTCAAAGTATTGGAGTGGCTGGAATAGTCAATGGCACAACCAGCCACAGCAAACGCACCAAAATAGTGCAGCCCGTACTTAATTGGTGCACCTATTTAGTTCAATTGTCCATTACTTGCTATATGAAAAACAATTAAATATTAATTTTCAATAACTTAAAATTCTGGCACAGATCACGCTTAGAGAAGCGCAGTTAAGCAAATTATTGCAGCAAAAAATAACCCACGAGTCGGAGGACACATGTCACAATCGGTTTTAGATTTTATTAAAGAGAATGAAGTTAAGTTTGTAGATTTACGTTTCACGGACACAAAAGGTAAAGAACAACACGTTTCAATCCCTCATCACCAAGCCGATGAAGACTTCTTTGAAGACGGTAAAATGTTCGACGGCTCGTCAATTGCTGGTTGGAAAGGCATTAACGAATCTGACATGGTATTAATGCCAGATGCAAGCACAGTTAAGCTTGACCCATTTGCTGAAGAAACGACTATGATCGTACGCTGTGACGTACTTGAGCCTTCTACAATGCAAGGCTATGAGCGTGACCCTCGTTCAGTTGCCAAGCGCGCAGAAGACTATATGCGCTCTACAGGTATTGCAGACACAGTACTATTCGGTCCTGAGCCAGAATTCTTCTTATTCGACGATGTTAAATACAAAACTGACATGTCTGGCTCTATGTACTCTATCGACTCAGAAGAAGCATCTTGGAACTCTGACAAGAGCTACGACGAAGGCAACACAGGCCACCGTCCAGGCGTGAAAGGTGGTTACTTCCCAGTTGCACCAGTAGACTCTTCACAAGACTGGAGAAGTGCTACTTGTCTAGTACTTGAAGAGTTTGGTCAAGTTGTAGAAGCACACCACCATGAAGTAGCAACAGCAGGTCAAAACGAGATCGCTACGCGCTTCAATACTATGGTTATTAAAGCGGACGAAATCCAAGAGATGAAGTACGTTATCCACAACATGGCACACCACTACGGCAAAACAGCGACATTCATGCCTAAGCCAGTTGTAGGTGACAATGGTTCTGGTATGCACTGCCACCAGTCTCTAGGTAAAGATGGTCAAAACATCTTCGCAGGTGACAAATATGGCGGTCTATCTGAAGATGCACTTTACTACATTGGTGGTATCATCAAGCACGCTAAAGCAATCAACGCGTTTGCAAACGCTTCAACTAACTCATACAAGCGTCTAGTACCAGGGTTTGAAGCGCCAGTAATGCTTGCATACTCTGCACGTAACCGTTCAGCTTCAATCCGTATTCCTGTTGTGCCTTCAGAGAAAGCACGTCGTATCGAAGTACGTTTCCCTGACCCAACAGCTAACCCATACCTTGCGTTTTCTGCAATGCTAATGGCTGGCCTAGACGGTATCAAAAACAAAATCCACCCTGGCGATGCAATGGACAAAGATCTTTACGATCTACCTGCTGAGGAAGCTGCAGAAATCCCAACTGTTGCAGCATCACTTGATGAGGCGTTGGCATCTCTTGACGCTGACCGTGAATTCTTAACTCAGGGCGGTGTATTCACTGATGACTTAATTGATGCTTACATTGCACTTAAGTCTCAAGAAGTTGAAAAGCTGAACATGACA
The DNA here is from genome assembly GCF_001625565.1 of Pseudoalteromonas luteoviolacea NCIMB 1944. GTDB lineage: Bacteria > Pseudomonadota > Gammaproteobacteria > Enterobacterales > Alteromonadaceae > Pseudoalteromonas > Pseudoalteromonas luteoviolacea_F. The sequence goes on along the minus strand of NZ_AUXS01000013.1, from coordinate 16,815 downwards.
ACTCACCCTGTTGAGTTCGAAATGTACTACAGCGTATAACGAAAAGTATGCTCGCAGCGAACAGAGGTAGCTCGTTACCTATGCGCAATGTTCGTTGCATTTAATAGTGTAAATGCGCGCTTAAATCATATGTGTTCTCAAGCCCGCAATAGCGGGCTTTTTTATGGCAAAATCGCGGTAAAACCTCTACAGTTAAACAGTGAGTAATAGCGCTTGCACAATGTTGAGAATGAGACAATGATAATGTGCTTTAACACTGTTCAATTTTTAGGGTGAGGTTGTGGTGAGTCGACTGTGGTTAGTAATAATATTATGTCTAGCGAGCCATGCTGCCTATGCTGATAAAAAGGTGTACCGCTGGAAAGATGAAAATGGTAATTGGGTCTATTCAGACACACCGAGAAAAGGCGCTGCGGAAGTCAAAATTAATACGCACTTCCTAACGATGCCAGCAACAGACACCTCAGTTTTAGGAAACAGTTCAACACAACAAACCGCAACTGAATACAAAGCAACCATTATCGCCCCGAATCACAAACAAACGCTACGTGATAACACAGGTAGCGTGTATGTAAGTGGACAGATCACCCCAAGATTTGCAAAAGACTTTACTGTGCAACTTTATCTAGATGGCAAGCCAACAGGGCCAAAACAACATACGATCACTTTTGCTTTGCGCAATGTGCCTCGAGGTGAGCATTCAATTCAGCTGATGGTTTTTAACTCCAAAGGTAAGGTTGTTACTAAAAGTGATGAAACCATTTTTTATTTGCACAAAGCCAGAGCAAACCAATAAACACAAAATTGATACCACAGCGTGAGCAAGCCAATAACAACAGCACACTGTTCATTTTTGTGTTAAATTACTATGCACCAACTTGGTGCAAGGCGACCCATAATGGAACACCTCAATTCATCGATATTGCCTGAACTGTGGCAAAACTTATCAACGTCAGTCATTTTACTCGACGAAGACTTCAAGATTCACTATGCCAATAACAGCGCCAGCGAATTATTAGGTCTAGGACAAAAGCGTCTCATCGAACAGCCTTTTGAAAGCATCTTTCATCACCATTTAATCGATCTAAAACGGCTCAAGCGCTATGTGCTTGAAGATGGTATTGATTGCCAACAACATAAAGTAGACGTTGTATTCATTGACAATAGAGCCAGCACTATCAATTTGTTCGCTCGCAAATTACATATTAACAATCGTAATTTCATTCAATTGGAGTGCCGTCGAATTGATGAAGAACTACGCTTTGACAAAGCATTTAATCAGGACCACCAATATCAGGCAGCTCGCAATCTGATCCGTGGATTAGCGCACGAGATTAAAAACCCACTCGGTGGTATACGCGGAGCGGCGCAATTATTGCAGTATGAAGTTGAACAACAAGAGCGAGATGAGTGCGCGCAGTTGATTATCGCACAGGCAGATCGGTTAAGGGAGTTGGTTGACAGGCTACTGGGACCAAATGAGCTACCAAAGCGTACACTGTGTAATATTCATAAAGTGCTTGAATCAATTTTGAAGCTCAGTGCATTGGAAACCGAGCATGCACTCACGCTGCGCAAAGATTACGACCCCAGTATTCCGGATATTTGTGTGGACGAATCAAAAATTCAGCAAGTGGTACTGAATATAGTGAGAAACGCACAGCAAGCGTTACAAGGCAAAGGAGAGATCTGTGTCACAACCCGAATTTGTCACCGGGTTAGGCGCGGTAAATTAATCCTCAGAAAAGCGTTGCTCATAAAAGTTGCCGATAACGGACCTGGCATAGATGAAGCGTTGAAAGCGACGCTTTTTTACCCCATGGTTACCAATAAAGAAGGTGGATCAGGGCTTGGGTTATCCATTGCGCAAACCTTGGTCGAGCAGCATAACGGCTTTATCGAATGCGATAGTTGGCCAGGACATACAGAGTTTTGTATCTACTTACCCTTTGAAAATGAGCTAGGGAGCAAATAATGAAAAGTGTGTGGTTAGTTGATGACGATGCTTCTATCCGATTTGTATTGGAAAAGGCTTTATCTAGAGCAGGCTTTGCAACGGAGAGCTTTGCCAATGGCCAAGACGTCTTAACGGCCCTCGAATATGGTCAGCCTGCTGTCTTAATGTCAGACGTGCGCATGCCTGGCCTCGATGGAATGGCGTTGCTTGAAGAAGTGAACCGCCTGTACCCCTCACTACCAGTGATCATTATGACCGCCCATTCTGATTTGGACTCCGCCGTCAATGCATTCCAAAAAGGCGCGTTTGAATATTTAGCAAAACCATTCGACTTAGATGAAGCAACATCACTGGCTGACAGAGCTTACCGAGCGGCACAACAAAACGCCAAGACTAAACCACAAGAGACACTGACCGATCGCCCTGACATCATTGGCGAAGCCCCCGCTATGCAGGAGGTGTTTAGAGCCATAGGCAAATTGTCTGCATCCAGTATGAGTGTATTGATCAATGGTGAATCTGGCACCGGCAAAGAGCTGGTAGCAGGTGCATTGCACAATCATAGCCCCCGTAAAGACAAAACATTTATTGCGCTCAACATGGCTGCTATTCCCAAAGACTTAGTGGAGTCAGAACTCTTTGGCCATGAGAAAGGAGCATTTACCGGTGCGGACAGTGTCCGCCGTGGTCGCTTTGAACAGGCAAATGGCGGCACACTCTTTTTAGACGAAATAGGTGACATGCCATTAGATGTGCAAACGCGATTGTTGCGAGTATTGGCCGATGGTGAGTTTTACCGCGTAGGTGGTCATCAAAGCGTTAAGGTTGATGTGCGTATTCTCGCGGCGACCCACCAAGATTTAGAAAAGCTTGTCAGTGAAGGTCAATTTCGTGAAGATTTATTTCATCGCCTTAATGTCGTTAGATTGCGTATTCCTCCGCTGAGAGAAAGAAGCGTTGATATCGCAAAATTGGCAGAGTATTTTCTCGCCAAAAGTGCAAAAGAGCTTAAAGTGCCTAGTAAAGTACTCACTGATAAAGCACTGGCACAAATGTGCGCATTTCATTGGCCAGGTAATGTCAGACAGCTAGAAAATACCTGTCGCTGGCTAACCGTTATGGCACCCGGTGACATGGTTGGCCCGCAAGACTTGCCACCAGAGCTGATGCAACCAACTGGCACGGAGACACTTGAGCAAAACCAAGACTGGCTGGATGCATTTCAACTTTGGTTAGATCAACAACTAAAGCTAGGAGAAGATCACATTTGGCCGCAAGTACAGGCACAGCTTGAAACAAGACTCATTAAATCAGCACTTGCTGCATGCCATGGCCATAAACAAGATGCAGCCTTAAAGATAGGCTGGGGACGTAATACATTGACCAGAAAGCTGAAAGAGCGCAATATGCTAGAAAATGACTAGTAGGTCGACTGAGCATGAAACTGTTAGAAAATATCACCACCATAAAGCAACTTGAAATTATTAATCGCTTGGATTTTTTTACTGAGTTCACACTGGCTGAGCGGCAAGTGCTATTGGAATCATTCAGTCACTTATATCTAATTAGTAAAGATCGCTACGCATTTAAACGTTTTGAGCAAGATAACCGACTTTATATTATTTTAAATGGTGAATTACGTATTTTTGCCGAAAAAGATCACGTTGATATAGGCCACGTCGGACCGGGAGAGTTCGTCGGAGAAGGGGCATTTATCTCCAATCGCGAGCGAAGTACCAGCGCACAAGCCATCTCAGATACCATTGTATTGGCCATCACCTCTGAAGCTCTAACTAAGTTACCTGCCGTCATACGAGAAAAAATAAAAGACAAAATTATTGCGGGGATGAGTGAGCGTATTCACAAACTCAATCACTTTATCGAAGAGAAACTGTAAGTAAACGGTTTTTGAACTACAGAACATACCCTGTTCTGTAGTCACCTTCAGCCTAACAATTGTACATTGAATTACATGTCCAGCCATTGTAAGAAATGCAGCCTGGTACATGTGGCGAACTTGCATACATACCACCAGCCACTTGCGGCGTTTGCTCTGCATTTAGCTTTTTATTGTTACTTGTTAACTGTTTTACCGAACGTTTATTAAGTGCGATTTTCATCGTTATTTCCTTTTTATATGTTGATATTTTTCACACAGGACGCGCTTGCATCCTGATTAATAAATAACCACCAACAAAGCTTAAAAGCAACGATTTCAATCTGGATATTATTTCATTACAAGCCGTAATAATTGTGTGAGATAGTAAAGAGTTAACCTATTTAAAAACCAAGCACCTAATCCGGTCCATTCTGAAACAAAAAAGGGTGCGAGGCACCCTTTTATTAGTTGAGTAGTTCACTAAACAAATCAAACAACCTGTCTAATTCTTCAATGGTGTTGTAATGCATACAGCCAATACGCACTACACCGCCTTTGTCCATCACACCAAGTTGCTCACACAAACCTTGAGCATAAAAATTACCATCCCAAACACAGATATGATGCTGACCAAGAAATTCTGATACTTTACGTGGCTCAATTCCGTCAAACGTCAATGCAAACGTTGGCGTGCGCTGCCCTAAACGAGAGAGGTCATTGATCCCATACAAGGTGATCTGAGGAAAGTCAGCTAGTTTTGTAAGGAAATGTTGGCTCAGGGCCATTTCATGTGCTTTGGAGTTAGCAAATGCTTGCTCTAGTCTTACTCTTAAAGGCTTCGAGTCAGGTAACTCACTGAGTGATGCAATATATTCAATCGCAGCTATTACGCCCGCTAGCCCTTCAAAGCTTTGCGTGCCAGTTTCCCAACGACCTGGGATCACATCTTTTGCAGGCTCTACTTTGTAAGGTGTGAACCCTTCTAAATGCTCGCGCTTACCGTATACGATACCAACATGTGGGCCAAAGAATTTATAAGCAGAACATGCTAAAAAGTCGCAGTCTAAAGCTTGCACATCGATTAGCTCATGTGGTGCAAAATGCACGGCATCCACATATACTAAAGCACCCACTTCATGGGCCATCTCAACAATTTTCTTAATATCATTGATAGATCCTGTGGTATTTGATGCATAGGTCACCGCAACCAGCTTGGTATTGGCATTCAATAAAGATGCATAATGCTCTAGGTCAAGTGTGCAGTCTGATTCATCGATGCGCACAGCGTGTACCTGTGCACCTTTGTCTTCTGCAGCCTGACGCCAAGATGATACATTTGAATAATGATCGGCATTGGTGACTATCACTTCATCACCAGCTTGCCACTGCCTTGATATCGCTCGGCTAAAGCTAAACGTCAAGCTTGTCATATTCGCACCAAATACGATCTGATCGCTGCTTGGAGCATTAAGCAACTGTGCGACAGAGTGTCTAGCTCGACCCATCAGTTCAACTGTTTTATCACTTGAGAAAAAAGCACCACCAAGGTTTGAGTTAAAATAACCAAGGTATGCTGACATTGCACTCAGCACCGACTGAGGTACTTGAGAGCCACCAGGGCCATCTAAAAATATTGGAGCGACGCCAGATACTTCTTGCATCAGCGCTGGAAATTGGCGGCGAATTGGCATTAGATTCATAGAGACCTCTTTATGCGGTAAATACGAAACAATCTAAATAACCAACCTCTTCGGCATTTAGCTTATTCATTGGCGTAGCGTTGTGCCAGACTTCACGATCATTCACAAGTGCAAACAAACCGTCTTTTATTTCCATTTTAAAACATGGCTCAGCTTCTTTGTGTTCGTAGACCAATAACTCACCACCAGCAATATTTTCATGCGAAACACCGCATACACACACGTGATCAAAGCCATCTTGGTGTACACCTTCTGGTGCAGGAGGCGTATCACTTTCAATCGCCAACATTCTAAATTGATGTACTTCAATATCGGCATCATCTGCAACACCTGTCATCGCTTTAAATTCTTGCAATAGATGTTTAAACCCATCACTTTGTAATAAATCCGACTCCAAATTCTCATAAACACGCTCAACGTTGCCTTGGAAATGATTGATTGAGTCATCTTGAACAAAGGCTTTTGTTGGCTGTATTGAGACATTACCTGCGGCAAACTTCACCACCGAATAACGGCGTTTGCGAAATGCACCATCAGCGTAAGGATTGTCCGGCAAGCGGGAAAAAAAGGGTTTGACCGAGTCAATATGCGACTGTTGAATAAAACGAAGTTGAAGCAAATTCTGGTTGTTTACTGCTGTCATGCTTGCTCTTGCCTGTAGATGTAAAATTGGCAGAGATCTTAATCTATTTAGATGGAAATTTTGATTTTGAATAACTTGTTTTTATCAAAAGACAAGAATAAATATGCCATCTACAAACAATTGTTAGATTAATATGCCAATAATTTCAAATTTGGCAACTATTGCCTTGTAAGGCGATGGGCATTTTTGCTTAATCAATCGTTCTCAGTGCATGAATATTTACACAAGCATGGTACCGTACCATCAAAAATGAACTGAGTACCATGCCTTAGCAAACAATCTGGGAATTAAAGCTTTTCTTTGACTGCAGCAAGCTGCTCGGCAAAGCTCAGGTGACGTAAATCGCCTAAACCGACTTTTTCCGTTAAGGCCAATAAGTGACTTTCCAACTCAAGGAGCTGCGCCTCAACTTGATTACTCTTCAGTGCCTCTTTGCGCGAGATATGCTCTTGGTAAAGACTTTCCACTCTTAATAGCTGCAATTTAGCTAGACGAACCTTTTCTTCAATTTGCTCATAATCACGGACATTATTGCGAATATACACCTTGGCATATTCACTAGTATTACTCGCATCTAATGCAACGCTTGGCAATATCTTAGCCTTTGTTGATGCCGATATAGCACGCAATTGTGACAAGATTTCACCTAAGTAATAAAGCTCAACAGCACTTACTTCTAATGCTGTCAACTGTACATTAAAGTCAGCAAGCTCGGCTTCAACTTCTGGTTGCTTGCCATCGACTAACATCGCACGATACTTTTTATGGGCCTCACTTAACTTGCGGTATCGAGCAGGAAAATGCTCTTGCGCCGCAAATTTATCTAGAACAGCAAAGTGAGAACGAACAGGCTCCAAGACAGATAAGATCAATTTCTTTGCCGCCTGTGCGCCACCGACTAGGGCCAATACCTCTTGGCTGAGTTCAATAATTTCACCACTGACAGTCTGAGAAGAAAAGAACGAGGCACTATCTAGTGCTTCAAATGGCTTGGCTTTTAAATCAGCAAAGTTTTTCTCAAGTTCCTGCCATTCTTTTTGCGCTTGTTGAACTCGTGTACGGTCGTAATCAATCAGTGACTCAGTATTAGCCAAATACATTGCCTGCTGTGCTTCCTGATAAGCAGTTTCAGCACGACTGTATGCCGCTTGTACTTGTTCATTAGAAGGTGAAGACCCTCCGAGTGATTGCACTGAATCAAGTGTTTTGCACCCCGTTATGTTTAAAAGCACAGCCCCAAAAACTAAGCCAAACTTCATTCGCATTAGTAACTCCATTGTAATCCTGCGGTCAGAGAGACATTAGTATACTCTATTTCGGGGACACGCAAACGTCGGCCGTTCACTTCCTCTGTTACGGTATCTCGCTCTTTGTAATAAGCATCCACCCCAAACATCACAGCAACATGCTCAACCACCTGATATCTCACTCCCGTCCTTGCCATCATCCCCCATCCATTAAAGTTATCCGTCAAGGTTGTGGTTTCAAATTGCGTATTCTGAATTCGGCTGTACATAGGGCTACTCAGCTCACCTTCAATATACCAACTAAATTTATCTTCTGGACGCACCAGCTTACTATCGTAACGCGCACCTATTGTGGCTAAAATTCCCATTTGATCTTCTGTCACAGAGATCACAGGCACTAACGAAGCAGGGTTGTCTTGCAATACGTCATCCCCATCTTTGGTTTGACCAGGCAAATCAAAACGAGGCACAGGATCCCCGTCTTCACGCGGCAGCGCTTTGAGTGCGTCGTCGAATCGAGTGGCACCCGGATTAACGAATTTAAAATTTGAACGAGTAAAGCTAGAAGTAAAAATTTTCATCCCAAACGTCAACTGAAGCGCACGTTGGTAGTTGTACGCTGCGGTAAACGCTAATTCGTTGGCTTTTACTTTAAAGTCATTCTGCTGGATCGCACCAAAGTCTTTTAATGACCAAGTCTCTTGATCTATCTCTGTCGAAATTGTTGCTGCACTGCCAATGTAAAACCCCCAACGTTCGTCAATCCCTGTATATGATAGCTGTCTAACTGCAGGGTTAGACACTGAGATCGATTGAGACAATTGGCCAAACCCAGCAACATCTGCAAGTGATTCGTTATAATCTATAGACTCAAACCCCAATCGAATTTCACTGAAAGAAGGTAGTGGAGCTGCAGATACGCAGCCGCTAAATATCCCCAGCAAGGCAAATGTATATTTCATGGTTTTCCCCGATAATGTTCTTGTCTTGTATAACAAGGCACAACATTACAACCCCTTGCTTACAGGCCGATTGAAACGGTTTCATACTGACTATTGCATGTCAGTGGATGATATAAACATTAGTACAGACGTCTTTATAGTCAAGGACATAGACAAGACACCATCAAGTCACAGTGAGGCTTTGATTGACCTGATATATGAAAAAAGCTCGCCAAATGCGAGCTTTTTAAACCTTTACACCGCTTGTTGAATAATTACGCTGTCGGCTTTTTTGGTATAGTGCGACATTTTGTGGAAATTTAAATACCGATAAGTATCCGCCGCTGTTGCATTAATCTTCGCGGCAAACTCTTGATACTCATCTGGCGAGGGCAACCGGCCTATGATGGCTGCCACAGCAGCCAGTTCAGCCGAAGCCAAAAATACATTCGCACCTGTTCCCAAACGATTGGGAAAGTTACGTGTCGACGTAGATACGACCGTTGCGCGATCTGCGACTCTCGCTTGGTTGCCCATACATAGCGAGCATCCAGGAGTTTCAATTCGCGCGCCAACCCGACCATAAATTCCGTAGTATCCTTCATCGGTCAATTGATCTTTATCCATTTTGGTCGGTGGTGCTATCCACATTCTAGTGGGTAATTGGCCGGTGAAATTATCAAGCAGTTTGCCGGCTGCGCGGAAGTGTCCAATATTGGTCATGCACGACCCGATGAATACTTCGTTAATTTCTTCGTTTTGAACTGTTGATAATAATCGGGCATCATCAGGGTCATTAGGAGCGCATAGTATCGGTTCTTTGATCTCGTTTAAATCGATCTCCAATACATGAGCGTATTGAGCATCCGTATCCGCTTCCATCAGATGGGGCCGCTCCAACCAAGCCTGCATTTTTGCAATTCGGCGTTCTATGGTACGTACCTCACCATAACCTTCAGATATCATCCATTTTAACATGACAATATTTGAATTAAGGTACTCTTCTACTGATGCTTGTGACAACTTAACAGTACATCCCGCAGCAGAGCGCTCCGCTGAAGCATCAGATAATTCAAACGCTTGCTCAACGGTTAAATGTTCAACCCCTTCAATTTCGAGGATCCGCCCTGAAAACTCATTGACTTTGCCTTTTTTCTCTACCGTCAATAAGCCTTGTTGAATCGCGTAATATGGAATGGCATGAACAAGGTCTCGCAATGTGATCCCAACTTGCATATCTCCTTTAAAACGCACCAAAATAGACTCTGGCATATCCAGCGGCATAACCCCTGTCGCAGCTGCAAATGCAACTGCGCCGGAACCGGCCGGGAATGAAATCCCTAAAGGAAAACGTGTATGGGAATCACCGCCGGTTCCAACCGTATCAGGCAACAACATACGATTGATCCATGAGTGGATAACACCATCACCAGGGCGAAGAGAGACACCCCCACGATTCATCATAAAATCAGGTAGCGTATGGTGCGTATTCACATCAATAGGTTTAGGGTAGGCGGAAGTATGGCAAAAAGACTGCATCGTGAGATCAGCTGAAAAGCCAAGGCATGCTAGGTCTTTCAATTCATCACGTGTCATTGGGCCTGTGGTATCTTGGGAACCGACAGTAGTCATCACAGGTTCACAGTATTGCCCGGGTCTCACGCCGTCAACACCACATGCTTTACCCACCATTTTTTGTGCCAGTGTATATCCTTTTCCCGTTTCGCCTGCTTGTGCAGGCTTTTTGAAAATACGCTCTTGCTCTAGGCCCAAAGAAGCCCTAGCTTTATCTGTCAAACCTCGGCCAATGATCAGCGGAATACGCCCTCCTGCCTGAACTTCATCTAAAATCACTTCTGATTTAAGCGTAAATTGAGAAATGATTTCATCCGTACCATAGCGTTTAACTAGGCCTTCGTAGGGGTAAATGTCGATTTGATCACCCATATTTAGCTTATCGACGGGTAACTCGATGGGCAGTGCACCAGAGTCTTCCATGGTGTTGAAAAAAATAGGTGCTATTTTCCCACCCAGACAAATCCCACCTACACGTTTATTAGGCACAAAGGGAATATCTTCACCCATAAACCAAAGTACCGAATTCGTAGCTGATTTACGAGAAGAACCTGTACCTACGACATCACCTACGTATGCCAGTGGTAAACCTTGGCTTTTTAGCGATTCGAGTTGTGCTACTGGGCCTATCTCTCCTGGTTTTTCAGGTACGATCCCGTCGCGTTCAATCTTTAGCATCGCCAGCGCATGCAATGGAATATCGGGACGAGACCAAGCGTCCGGCGCAGGCGAGAGATCGTCAGTATTCGTTTCACCAGTCACTTTGAATACAGTAACTGAAATTTTCTTTGCTACAGCAGGTTTTTCAGTAAACCACTCAGCTTTTGCCCAAGACTCTATCACCTGCTGTGCATATTGATTGCCCTGTTGCGCTTTTTCTTCAACGTCATAAAACGCATCAAACATTAATAATGTATGCGATAGCCCCTTGGCGGCAATGGGAGCTAGTTGTTTGTCATCAAGCAGCTCTACCATAGGTGCTATATTGTAACCACCTAGCATAGTACCTAGTAACTCTACTGCATACACTTTTGAAATTAGGGGTGATGAGGTTTCACCTTTGGCGATGGCAGCAAGAAAACTCGCTTTTATATAGGCAGCATCATCAACGCCAGGCGGAACTCGATTGACCAATAAGTCTAAAATAAACTCTTCTTCTCCTTCCGGGGGGCTTTTTATTAAGGTAATTAAGTCTGCGGTTTGCTGGGCATCTAATGGTTTAGGGACGATTCCATTTTCCGCACGCTCTTCAACATGATTTCGATACTCTTGAAGCACGGTTTTATCCTCTTGGTGACGTGTTTTAATAAGCATTTTAGTATTTTTGTATATAACTGCTTATCTTTTAATCTAGCTATTTGATTATAAGGGCTTAAGACAAAGATGAAAATCTTGCAAGTTGTAGTCGGAAGGAATAATGAGTATTAATTGAATGAATGCGCTTAGGCTTAACACATAAATTGAAGTCACGACTATTCAATAACATAGCGTGATAGCCGGACAACAAGATGTCGCCCAGCTGACTTGTAAGGGCTATCTCTTAACTTTCACTCTTTCTACAGAAATAACCTTTGCTTCAACACGGCGGTTCGCAGTGTGCGCTTCTTGTGTGTTACTGCTATCTAACAAACGCTCTTCTCCATAGCCAATGGTGGAGATCCGCGATTGGGCAATCCCTTCATCAACCAATTGCGCCGCTACCGCATCTGCACGTTTTTTAGATAACCACATATTGTAGTCTGCTTTCCCTAAACTCGATGTATGCCCCTCAAGTACAACGGTAGTCTCTGGGTGAGCGCGCAAAAACTCTACAACCGCGGTGATATCATCTAGGTATTGTTGAGACACTTGCGAATTATTGTTCGGGAAGCGCACTAACAAGCTGACTGTCACTTCTTTATCTTCATATAAGCTACAGCCCATCGCATCTACAGCATCACTCATTGGTGTATTTGCACAGCGATCGTCACGGTCCCATACACCATCACCATCACTGTCTTTTGGCTTGTCGACGACAACAGGTTGTGGAGCTGGCTGAGGGGCTGGTTCAACCTTAGCCGGGCTACTCGAAGCTTTACCAAACATATAATTGATACCAAGTTTTGCGCCGACATCGGTATAGCCACGCTCTAACCCCTGATAAATAGCGGTCTCAAAATTAGCTACAAAGTTGTCAGTGAAATGATGACGATAGCCAACCCCTGCATTGGCAAATAAATTACTATCGAATATATCAATCGATTTCAAGCCCGCAAGTGCATAAAATGGCCCGCCATTAAAATGGTATAAACCATCAATGCCGAGTCGGTCACCATCTTGAGAACCAACACCTGCGCCTTCCAAATCAAAGTCCATGTCGGCATACTCTATACGCGCACTCCAATATTTGTTAAAGCGGTAACCTAACTCAGCGCCCCAACCAGTAGAGTTGTCAATGCCTACACCGCCATTCCCAACCCCTCGAATATTTTCCCAACTCGCGTCGTAATAGTCACCAAACACACCAATATAAGCACCTTCCTCTACTTCGCTTGCTTGTAACGAAGATGCTGTCGCCATTGCCACAATAATACTTAGCATTTTAAGTTTCATCGCTTTTTTCCCTCTAAAATCTAGACTGATTAATTTTGATAGCCTGATAATAGTAGTCGATGTCTTAATAATTACTTAACACTATATAAGTATTTTTAATTAAGAAATGTAGCTGAACCTAGCCTTGATGACCAAATAAAACTTGGTATAAACCATCTTCTTCAAGCAATGAGTGATGGTCTCCCGACTGCGTCACACGGCCATCATCTAAAACATAAATTATGTCCGCTTGACGGATAGCACTTAACCGGTGGGCAATGATGAGAGTTGTACGCCCACTGAGAAATTGATTCAAGTTTTTGTGGATCCGCGCTTCGGTTTCTACGTCAAGTGCAGAAGTTGCTTCGTCTAAAATGACCATTTTAGGGTTTGCTGCAACCATACGTGCAATAGCCAAACGTTGTTTCTGTCCGCCTGACAGTTTAACGCCATTTCGCCCTACAATGGCATCTAACTTTCCTTCCATCGTTCTGACATTGTCTGCCAACTCAGCAATTTCTAGAGCATGCCACAACTGCTCATCAGTACATAAATTACCTAAGCTCAAGTTTTCACGAATGGTGGAATTAAATAAGATAGGCTGTTGTAACACAGTTACTGCATGCTCTCTGACTTGGTCATAGCCAACATCCTCTACCGCCACACCATTGATTAAGATGTCGCCACTAGATTTTTGGTACAGACCAAGCAATAGCTGCACTAAAGTCGACTTACCTCCTCCAGACACAGCTACCAGCGCTACTTTCTTTCCTTTGGGAATATGCATACTGACGTTATTAAGTATCGGTTGTCCATCATTGTACTCAAAGTTTACATGCTTAAATTCAATGGCGATTTTTTCAGCATTGAATACCTTGCGGGCTTTTTCAGTTCGATGTTCAGTAGATGACTCGGTTTCAAAATCGAGTACTTGATTCAGTCTTTGTAATGCCGCTGATGCACTGTAATATGAGTATTGAATGCTCAAGATTTCTTGAACAGGCCCCATCATAAACCAAAGGTAGCCAAATACGGCAAAAATCTGACCAACTGATAGACCAGAAAACACCACCATGAGCATGGCAATGGCACGAAAAACTTCAAATCCAAGCAAAAACACCGTGAAGCTCAAGCGATTAACAGCATCTGTTTTCCATTGTGATTGCACGGAGTGATACCTGAGCTCTTTCGCTGCATTTAGTACATTGTCAAAATAGCCATGCTCGCGCCTCATTGCCTTTAATTGGGCAATAGCGTCCAACGTTTCGACCAATGCAGTCTGAAAAGCTTCAAATGCGTTGTTCTTTTCTTTAGTTAAGTGTTTTACCTGTTTACCAAACTGGCGTGAAAAATAAATAACTGCAGGGTTTAAGGTCAGAATAATCAAACCTAATGTAAAATCAATCCACAATAATACGATGGCTGTTCCCACTATGGTTAGTAAACCAATGAGAAAGCGCGACATTGTCTGGCTGATAAACCCATCTAACGTCTCAATATCTGTGACACATCGAGAACTGATTGCAGCGCCCCCCTGTGTTTCAAACTCCTTTAATTGCACTTTGGATAGGTGAGAAAGTAAGCGTTGACGAATATTCAGCGACACATCTTTACCGATAATTGTAAACTGACGAGATTGAGCAACGCCAAGCAATAACGCCCCAACGCGCATCAACATGACAACAAATAAAATCGACAGGATATACCCTGTCGGCCCTTGCCAATCAGACGGTAATAACCCATCCATAAACTCAACAGCCACACCTGGTTTTTCAAGCAATACTTCGTCAACCAATAAAGGCATCATAAGTGGAATGGGCACACTCACCAAAGCAGCCATCAACGCAATCAAATGTGCATAAATTAATGGCTTTTTATGCCTCAACACTTGTCTTTGGATCTCTTTCCACGTCAACGGACCTGTCATATTTTTACTCGGCATTTAAGTACCACAAAAAGTTTGATAGCTCTTGGTATTGGTTTGAGATAACAGCCACTTTTCAGGGTAATTATCATAGTTGTACGGCGCACTTAAAGCTGCCAACCAACTATCTAAAACGTCGCTGTTACCATATTGATAGAAGTCACGAATCACTTCCTCCATTAAATCATTACGAGGAATAATCGCCGGATTATGGCGCTGCATGACTGCCGCGATCTCGCTTGACTCATGATATTGAATGCGTAATTGCCATTTTTTTACCCACTCGTCCAATTCGTGGGGAGCTGGGTACTGAGCCTGCTGGCGATTGATCTTTATCGCAGTCAGTGAGGCAAAGGTGTTCGTGAAATCGAGTTCATTACGAGTCATGATTTCCAATAACTCAGTCACTAACTCTTGATCACCAGGCTGTTCGTCAAGTATTCCCAGTTTATTACGCCAAAGTTGCGTATAACCTTGATTAAAACGCTCCGAAAACCCGACTAATATTTTTGAAAAGCGATCTATTGCCACTTGTTCATCTTCAACAAGCAGCAATAGAGACTCCGCCAATCGACCACAATTCCAACTCGCCATATTTGGCTGTTGGCCAAATGCATATCGCCCCTGCCGATCTATTGAACTAAAGACACGGTTAAACGAAAATGACTCCATCATTGCACAGGGGCCATAATCGATGGTTTCTCCATTGATCAGAGTGTTATCAGTATTCATCACACCATGAATAAAACCAACTTGTAACCATTTCAGCATCAAATCACATTGAGCATCACATACAAACTCAAAGAAGGAAAAGATATCTTCTTCTGCAATTTCATTACTCTCTAAGCCAACGTCTTTCATTGTCAACTCTAACAATTTTAACATCGCCTGTGAGTCTTGCTGCATTGCCAAATACTGAAAGGATCCAACTCGAATATGACTGTGTGCAACGCGCGCCACAACAGCGCCTGGCAATTCGCCTTGCCGATACACTGAGTCTCCAGTCGACAATACCGCCAAACATTGTGTAGAAGGTACGCCTAAACTCGACAAAGCTTTGCTCATTACAAATTCCCGAATAGCGGGGCCAAGCGCACATAACCCATCACCGCCTCTCGAAAATACTGTCGCACCTGAGCCTTTGAGTTGAATATCAAAAACCTCATTACCATTTGCTATAAACGAACCTATTAAATGCGCTCTACCGTCACCCAAAGTTGGATTAAATTGACCAAACTGGTGTCCAGAGTAAGCTAAACAAACACTTTGTGCTCCCGGTAAAGGTCGGTTACCTGACAAATAGGACCGTGCAGTGTCTAAGTCCCAATTCAACCCCAACTGAGTATCCAGCTCGGTATTGAATAATATAACTTTGGCATTGCTAAAATCGTTAGGTTTCGCAGGTACTGCAAATTGTTCACCTATTGGAGCGTATCGTGAATAAAACATAACTTAACTACTCTGTATTATATTATCGCCGACACTGAAGGCGATAAGCTGGCTAAGTGCAGTCATTGATAGACCGC
Source organism: Pseudoalteromonas luteoviolacea NCIMB 1944 (assembly GCF_001625565.1). Taxonomy (GTDB): domain Bacteria; phylum Pseudomonadota; class Gammaproteobacteria; order Enterobacterales; family Alteromonadaceae; genus Pseudoalteromonas; species Pseudoalteromonas luteoviolacea_F. The sequence goes on along the minus strand of NZ_AUXS01000013.1, from coordinate 852 downwards.
TCGATTGTTGAAGCTCATTAAAATGCTGCTGTGCAGCTTTCAATGATTTAAGCGACTGTAAGCCTCCATCAATTATGTGATTGGCACGCAAGTAAGACTCAACATCTTTGGTAAGTAAAAAGGTATCCTTGCCCAGTGCTCGTAATGCAAATGGTCCAGTGTTACCACCTAAGCGGTTACCTCTTTTTCTAAGTAATAGCCACAAATTAATAATATCGCTACTTGGCCAGTTTGCTACTAGAGTTGAAAATGATCCGTGCTCTTGTTGTAATTCATAAATCATATGGCAGTTGATAGCGATACTTTGTACTTTTTTATAGTTGCGAATAATACGCTCATCTTGTGCACGCTGTTCGTACATCTCTGGCGACATGTAAAGCAGTTTATCAATTGAAAAATTCCAAAAGACTTCTCTAAACCCATCCCATTTAGCATTTACAACTGACCAATAAAATCCAGATTGAAAAATTTTACGTGTGAATTCTTCTAACCATTCATCGTCAGTGCGCAGGCTAAGTGCATTACACGAATGTGGCTCATTCAACAAAGTATGTATATTCGCTTCGCCACCTTTTCTTTCGCATGCTCTGTCATAAATTTCATTAAATTGAGTCAATGGCGCCCCTATATCACATTAATCCAAATCTCAATATTAATAATAGTCTCACATATTGTGCCTACTAAACACACTAAAGATATAAGGGTATTTATTCGCAGCTGACCAATAACAGGGCAGCCCCATAGCTACAAATGAAGTAAAGTGGTTTCCTCACACTAAATTGGTGTAAAAGGTTGGCGGCATGAGCGCAGTGAATGCGTTTGCTTTGAATGAGGTGAGGTGAGCTATTTTGA
>NZ_AUXS01000012.1 GCF_001625565.1 Pseudoalteromonas luteoviolacea NCIMB 1944 | reverse complement strand
GAACTCGTTTCAGGATCCATGGTTTCTGATGTAGCTTGGCTTTAGAGGTGATTGCCTTAGCAATGGTCAAAATGGCTCATTTCACCTTGCGCAAACTGAACGTACTCGCTTCGCTCGCAGACGTTACATTTTGCACGTTATTTATCTTATGTAAAAGAACCGTACTCACAGCGTTCGCCGTAGATAACGTTTTGCACTTCAGTTCCTGAAATTAGTTCTGAATTACGAAGAGAGTTTTCAAAATTGAAGTTCATGATTGTTGTCCGCTCAGATCATTTTTATGGGAAAAGGAAGTTTATCGCGCAGACTCGGTTATGTTTTTCACAAACTTTTAAGTTAGGCTCTAATAAGAGTCGCCTCAACAATGATTATGTATTGAAACTTATGTAACTTATTGCTTATTTTATGTCTGAAAAGGTCAAGCATCGAATTTCAAATTGAACGAGATGCTCCTGAGGTTGTTTTTCATATCGCCGAAAAGACTCGACTTATTAAGTTCGAAGGTTTTGAGGAAACCGATTGAACTCATGTCTAAATAAGACGTTTTAATTGTTTGATATAGAGGCCTTTGAATCATGCGGTAATGCGATATATCGGCTAATTTTAGCTTGTCCTAGATTATTGGGCAGCTCCGGCAGCAGATTGTTTAGCCGTGATTTTAAATACATTAAGTCTGTTTCACCTATGGAGGCATAACCACATTTCTAACGATAACAGTGTAACGAGATACTCTCTGTTCGGCATGTTTTACTGACGTTTTTAGGATTTTAAGCTTACGCCCTATTTCTTGTTCTCCTATTAATTCTTCTAATACCTCAACAAACTCATTTGTAATATAAAGGTGTATCAGCCATGGTCAAAAAATTTGTAGTCATCATCTCTTAGATTTAGCCCGGGCAATGGTATTGATACACGGGCCTTCTAATGGAAAAGGGTTGTTGTTATGTCAGTGCTTTTACAGCTTGAGCAATACCCTCCAGTGTTAGCGGGTACATTCTTTTCTCCATGAGCCCTTCAATTTGCTCAATAGATTGATAATAAGGCCAATAGTCTTTTGGCTGCGGGTTTAGCCAAGCGACTTTGTCGAAATGATCGGTTAGGCGTTGCAACCACACACTGCCTGGTTCTTGATTCCAATGCTCTACGCTCCCACCTGGGTAGGTAATTTCGTACGGGCCCATCGTCGCATCCCCAACAAATATTAAACGGTAATCTTTGCCGAATTTATGAATAAGTTGGTAGGTATCAAGCAGTGAGTCGTTTAATCGCTCATTGTCTTTCCAAACGTGCTCATATACGCAGTTATGAAAATAGAAAAACTCTAAGTGTTTAAACTCGCTGTGAGCTGCGCTAAAAAGCTGTTCACAAATTTGGATGTGATCGTCCATTGAGCCACCGATATCAAACAACATGAGTACGCTGATGGTATTGTGTCTCTGAGGTGCCATTTTAACATCTAACAGACCACCTTGTTTTGCTGTCGCCTCAATAGTGTTGTTAAGGTCAAGCTCCTCACTCTCATGACTGCGAGCAAACTTTCTCAGCTGTTTAATCGCTAGTTTCATATTTCGGCTACTGAGATCTGCATCTTTATCGAGGTTTTTGTATTGCCGTTTGTCCCACACCTTCACGGCTTGTCGATGGCGGCTTTCAGGTTGACCAATACGAACTCCTTCAGGGTTATATCCGTATGCCCCAAACGGAGATGTACCACCTGTGCCGATCCATTTGTTGCCGCCTGCGTGCCGTTTTTGCTGCTCTTCAAGGCGATTCTTAAGTGCTTCCATAAGCTTATCTAAACCACCTAATGCTTTGAGTTTTGCTTTTTCTTCAGCGCTAAGTTGTTTCTCGAATTCTTTTCTCAACCAGTCTGCGGGCAAGGCTTGTTGTTGAAGTGCACTGGCAGGGTCTACTTGCGCAACACCCTCAAAGTACTCAGCAAACGCACGGTCAAATTTATCAAACAAAGTTTCGTCTTTAACAAAGATCACTTTGCAGAGCGTATAAAAATCATCGACGTTACCAAAGCATAGCCCTTTTTCAAGTGCAGCTAGGCAATCCAATAGCTCTCTTAGGCTTGCCTTAATACCGTGTCGTCTCAGAGTAAACAAGAACTCAATGAGCATTATCTTTTACTCATAAAAGCGAGCTTTTCAATTAAGGTGACATCTTGCTCATTTTTCAACAAAGCACCAAATAAAGGCATAAGACCACCTTGGTGTGTCTTATCTTGCAGTGTTGCCGCGTCGATATCTTCGGCAAGGAGTAACTTTAACCAGTCTAATAACTCACTGGTACTGGGCTTTTTCTTAAGGCCTCTTATGTCTCTCAAATTGAAGAATACTTCCAGAGCTTGATTTAACAACGTTGCCTTTATGTCTGGAAAATGCACATCCACAATGGCTTTCATTTCTTCAGCTGATGGAAAGTCGATGTAGTGGAAGAAGCATCTGCGCAAAAACGCGTCTGGCAACTCTTTTTCATTATTTGACGTAATGATGACGATAGGCCGAATATTCGCTTTTACCTGTTGTTGTGTTTCATAAACATGAAATTCCATTTTATCGAGTTCGAGCAGGAGGTCGTTTGGAAATTCAATGTCGGCTTTGTCTATTTCATCTATGAGGAGAACGGGTCGTTTATTTGCCGAAAAGGCCTGCCACAATTTGCCTTTTATTATGTAGTTATTGACATCATGAACACGTTCATCGCCTAACTGGCTATCACGCAGACGCGAGACCGCATCGTATTCATAAAGGCCTTGCTGAGCTTTGGTTGTAGACTTGATGTGCCATTGAATTAATTCTGTGTTTAAACTTTGTGCGAGCTCCTCTGCTAACAAGGTTTTGCCTGTACCTGGTTCACCTTTAATAAGCAGTGGTTTCTCCAAAAGAATGGCGGCATTAACCGCCTGCTGTAGTGCAGCTGTTGCTATATATGTACTTGTGCCTTTGAACATTATTTATTGTGGTCTGAGGAGATCATGATGTCAGTTTGCCACATATCTATTTTCACTATCAAATTTCATTCATCACGCACAAATTGAAATCTAGGCTGTGTTTTACCATCAACAATGACATCTTCAGTAAACATGTTTAGTGGTCTTGCCCAATGGTCATAGTTTCCATATAGAGTTTGATAGATCACAAGGGGTTCTTCGCTTTCACTATGGGTTGCAACAAACAATACTTGGTATTCTTTACCCTTGTAATGACGGTATATCCCTTTTTTAACTTGGTTAGGCATTGTTGAGTCCTTATATGACTGGGTATAATTGGTTTATTCAAAAGCGAGTGTGTATGCTCGTTTATCTATGAAGTAAGGTTTTAATACATGAATTATATTGCGCTTGGCGATTTCAAGAAAGCATGGGTTTTCAGACATAAGGACCTCCCGATCGAAGAGCAGGACTTGGCCCAAATTAAACCCATGACAGCACAGCGTGCGGCTGTTCTTTGGAGTACTATGGTTAGCCGAGAGCAAGATCACCCTGACTTTTTTACACCCACAGATTGGGCTGGTAAAGAAGATAACTGGGAAGAGGTAGTTGATTGGGAAGGGAAGTGGGAGGAAGGGGAGCCACTATTACCTGCAGAGATCACAGAATATTTGCAGTGGGAAGACAATACAACCGTCTATTTTTGTCTGTCGAGGGAGCATGTTATTGAGACACAGTTTGGTGTGTTCAAACGCTGCTGGCAAAACTTCATGTTTTTAGTTGATGGTAGCTTATTACTCGGTAAAAAACGTGATGCAGCTGTACAGTTTTTAGAGTCCGGAGAGGCTAAGCTGGGGCAGCGGCCTAAAGGAAATTAAATCGCCGCCTTGTTATTTTGCTGTATTGGCTGTATTTAGAAGTGATGCCATGATATAAAATCCTCATATAGGAGGGATTTTGGAAGAGTGTAACACTAGCAAGCAACAAACAACGATCTGGCAAGATGAAGCTTCACGGCTTGTCTTCGCAGAGCTTGTAAATGTGTTTTATACAAGAGAAATCAACACTCTGTCCAATGAGTCCGATCCGGGAAGACTAAAAAGATTGCTTGCAAGCTTACCCTACTATGTAGAGCGAGCTGCAACGCACATTGTATTGGGTGAAGTACCATTGCAATTGGACAGCCATAATGGTTGTTGGGTTGCGACCCAGAAAAAAATACCTTCACAAGAACAAGCGGTGGTCCAACGGTATTATCAGCAGCATGCAGAAGTTGGACTTGTTGTTCCTGTGATGCTTACGGTTGAGCATGAAACACGACTCTGCATTGATATGATTGATCAAATAAAGCCTTCGCAAATTCACTGTAATCAGTTTGGATGGTTTGAGCTTGCAGGTCGGGGTGAACAGGATAAAAACTCCACTTTATTGAAGCCAAGTAAAGCTTTAATGACAGCAGCCTGTTGTGGTCACCGTTGGCAATATCATAAAATAGCAACTCCGAGATTACTTGGCCTAAGAGAGATGCTACTAGCTAGCAGCATTAATTGGCGCAATGTAACAAAAAAGAAAATAGTATCAAGTTAACATTCTCGCAATTGGCGACATGACTACAGCGTTTATATATTAAGGTATGTTTTATGCGTTTATTTCAATTAGCGCTGTTTTGCCTATGTGCTTACATTCAATATAAGCTATGGTTTGGCCATCATGGCTTACAAGACTATAGAAGAATAACTGAGACAGTAAGTACTCACCAACAGATGAACGCTGAACTACTCAAAAGAAATAAATTACTGAAAGCGGATATTGAGGATCTCAAGTTGGGCTTGGAAGGTGTTGAAGAGCGCGCGCGCCATGAGTTGGGTATGATCAAACCTGATGAAACTTTTATCCGTGTATTACCAAAGAAACACTATGAATAAAGCAATATCATTAGCGGCAGTAGTCCCTGCGGCCGGTGTAGGTTCCAGAATGGGGCTAAGCCATCCAAAACAATATTTGAAAATCGGCGACAAGACCATTTTAGAGCATACATTAAGCAAGTTGTCGCAAGTTGAAATTATTAATCAAATATATGTTGCTGTTAGTGACGAAGATGGTTATTTCGAGAATTTAAATTTGGCTGATTTGAATGTTACTCGAGTATCTGGGGGGAAAGAGCGCGCAGATTCGGTGCTCAATGCCCTCAAATCAATGCAAAGCAACCCTCCTGAGTGGGTATTGGTGCATGATGCGGCCAGACCTCTTGTTGATGTTACTGATATCGACAACTTGCTTACTAGCTGCATTAAAGCGGGTGAAGGTGGCATATTAGCCTGTCGGGTTAAGGACACAATTAAAAAAGGTAACACGCACAGTGAATGCACGGTGCCAAGAGATCAACTATGGCAAGCCTTAACACCCCAATTATTTCCCTATCAGGCACTGTTGCAGTCGTTGGAAGGTGCACTGGAAGAAGGTGCGTTGATAACTGATGAAGCGTCAGCAATGGAAAGAGCAAATCAGCCAGTCCAGTTAGTTTCCGGTCGCTCCGACAATATAAAAATTACCACTCCAGAAGATCATGCGCTGGCATGTTTCTTAATGGAACAACAGCAAAAGAGTATTTAGTATGTTTAGAATTGGTCATGGCTTTGATGTACACAAATTTGGCGGCCAGGGGCCTCTGGTTATTTGTGGTGAAAAAATAGAATTTGAGCAGGGCTTTATAGCACACTCCGATGGCGATGTAGCAGTACATGCCCTGTGTGACGCGTTATTGGGAGCATTGGCCCTTGGTGATATCGGTAAACATTTTCCCGATACCGACAATGAGTTTGAAAATATCGATAGCCGTATTCTGTTACGCAGAGTGATTGAGCAAGTGGCGGCTAAAGGTTATAAAGTAGGGAATTTGGATGTAACAATTGTTGCTCAGGCGCCAAAAATGCGACCGCATATTGATGCTATGAGAGCCAATTTAGCATCAGATTGTCAAATCGAATTAGAACAAGTCAATGTCAAGGCAACCACTACTGAAAAACTAGGCTTTGAGGGTCGCAAAGAAGGCATTTCGAGCCACGCCGTTGTATTACTTTTTAAGGTGTAGATAAGTGCTTGATGTTATTGCTTCTTTGAACTACCTCTACGGTAAGCCGCAAGCTCAAGGTGACTTCAAACAAAATCCAGAAGATTTTGTCGTAGAAGAAGTACTTGATATAGAGTTTACAGGAGAGGGCGAGCACGTGTGCTTGCAAGTTATAAAACGCGGTGAAAATACAGCTTACCTAGCTAAGCAAATCGCTAAGTTTGCAGGCGTTGCGCCACGGGATGTCAGTTATGCTGGGCTAAAAGATCGTCATGGTGTTTGCACACAGTGGTTTAGTGTTCCTGTGCCTATTAAAAAGCATATAGACTTTTCGCAGTTAAACTCCGATTCCATGGTGGTCATCAATCAAATACGACACAATCGGAAATTGAAGACGGGTTGCCACAAAGGTAACCAGTTCGTGATCACCTTACGAAACGTCACCAATCATTTAGACGTATTATCTCGCATCAATGCGGTTAGGCAAGGTGTGCCAAATTATTTTGCCGAGCAACGCTTTGGCCATGATGGTCATAATTTGACTATGGCTGAGCGCCTTTTTGCTGGTGAGCATATTAGAGATAAAAAACTGCGTGGTATTGTTATTTCCGCTGCTAGGTCATACATTTTTAATCAGATTGTCTCTAACAGAGTCAAAGAGCATGGCCTTGCTAAGACTTGGCATAGAGAAGTTTTCTTACTTTCTGGAAGCAATGCTTTTTTTGAAGACGATTTAAATGACGAGATCGTGGAGCGATTGAGCCAAGGCGATATTTTATTGTCTGCGCCGTTAGTTGGAAAAGGCGAAAAAGGGCTCACGGAGATTGAGCGAGTTTGGCTAGAAGAGTTTGCAGATTGGCATCAAGGCCTGGCGTCACTTGGCTTGAAAAATGAACGTCGGAGCTTGAGAGTCGTACCAAAAGATCTGCAAGTTAAAACAATCGATACCAAGACACTGCAATTGAGCTTTGAGTTACCAAAAGGGTGTTATGCTACATCGGTACTCAGGGAGCTTATCGAACACAAAGACGTAAGTTTGATTGAGAAGCCACAGAATGGAGAACTAGAAACGTGAAAATACTGCTGAGCAATGATGATGGCGTAAGTGCTAAAGGCATTGAGATGCTTTTCAGAGCATTAAGTGAACTTGCGGAAGTAACCGTAGTGGCACCTGATCGAAACTGCAGTGGTGCAAGTAATTCGCTGACTCTTTTGAATCCGTTACGAACAACGACATTAGACAATGGTTTTATTTCAGTGAATGGTACGCCAACAGATTGTGTTCACTTGGGTGTCAATCAGTTACTTAAAGATCCACCAGATCTTGTCGTAGCAGGTATTAACAATGGGGCAAACTTAGGAGACGACACCTTGTATTCAGGAACTGTTGCCGCTGCCGCCGAAGGGCGACACTTAGGTTTACCTGCGATTGCTGTATCCCTTTGCTCAAAACAGGAAGCCCACTACGAAACAGCAGCAGCTGTGACCCTGAAGATTATTAAAGCACTGGATAGTCACCCTTTACCCAAGGATCAAATCATTAATATCAACGTACCAGATATTCCTTTGTCTGAACTGAAAGGGTTTAAAGTGACGCGTTTAGGCTCACGACACAAGGCTGATACAATGACTAAACAAAGAGATCCGTGGAACCGAGATATTTATTGGTATGGAACACTTGGAACTGAAAGTGATGCCGGTGAGGGGACTGATTTTCATGCTGTTAAACAAGGGTATGCAGCGATAACACCTTTGACGGTCGATATGACGGCACATGAGAGTCTTGAACGCCTAGCAACTTGGCTGTCTTCTCAGGAGTAACTGTTTTGCTGAATAACTATCAACGCAGTGCCAGTAAGCTCATTGAAAGCTTGAGATCGCAAGGTATACAAGATGAAGCGGTTTTAAACATCATGGCCAATACTCCTAGGCATATATTTATCGACGATGTGCTAAAGCATAAATCGTACGAAAATACAGCACTACCGATAGGGCAAGGGCAGACTATTTCTCAGCCCTACATAGTAGCAAAAATGACGGAAGTATTACGTCAACTCGGTATCCAAGATAAAATTCTCGAAGTTGGGACTGGATCTGGCTATCAAACGGCGATTCTTGCACAGCTGTTTGACACTGTGTGCAGTATAGAGAGAATTAAAGCGTTACAGTGGCAGGCGAAAAGACGCCTTCATCAGCTAGATTTGTACAATGTTTCTATGAAACATGGGGACGGCTGGCAGGGGTGGGAGTCTAAGGCGCCTTTCAGCGGTATTATTGTTACTGCGGCTGCAGCGGTCGTTCCTGAGCCTCTGCTAGCACAACTTGCAGATGGCGGTGCGATGGTTATTCCGCTGGGAGTTGAAGAACAAGTGCTAACCTTATTTACGAAGCAAGAAGGTCAAATAACGCGTCAGGCAATCGCTCCAGTTAGGTTTGTTCCGCTTGTTGCTGGACCGATTACGTAAATAAATGAGGAAAATTATTGGTAACCCTGATAAATTGATTTTTATTAGTACTTTTAAGTACACATGCATGTAAATAATGGAATTTAATGGGATGTGGGTGAGACGTTCGAACTTTTTAATAGTAGGTCTACTTTGTAGTTCACTCGTAGCTTGTTCATCTGTTCATACGCCTGCACCAGTAGTCAACCTGAGTAAAGGTAAGACCACATCGTCAAAAAAAATTCATATCAAAAATAATCGCTATAAGGTGAAAAAAGGTGATACATTATTTTCCATTGCATTTAGTGCAAATAAAGATGTTAGATCAGTTGCCAAAATCAACAAAATTAAGCCTCCCTACACCATTTATCCTGGTCAAACTATTTTACTAACCTATCCTAAAAAATCTAACAAAACGGCTAAAAAACCACCGCAAAAAACCAAAAAATATACAACTAATAAACCTTTAAATAACAAACCCTCAAAAAAAGAGCTTGATCCCCCTAAGCAACGAGAGTATGTTCAAAGTCAAGCCAGTAAAAAAACCAATGACACCAATGCTTTGTTGAATAAAAAGGTACGGTGGAATTGGCCCGCAGTAGGTAAAGTGACAAGACGCTTTTCTATTAAAGAAAATGGCTACAAGGGAATACAGATCACAAACAAAACAGGGACATCGATAAAAGCTGCGGCAAGTGGCATTGTTGTTTATGCAGGGAGTGCATTACGAGGTTATGGCAATTTAATTATCTTGAAACACACAGATGATTATCTTAGTGCCTATGCCCACAATTCCAAATTGCTAGTAAGAGAACAGCAGCAGGTTAAAGTGGGGCAGAAGATTGCCGAAATGGGGAGTTCGGATGCAAGCTCGGTAGCTTTGAGGTTTGAAGTAAGGTACAGAGGAAAATCCGTAGACCCAATAAGGTATCTGCCTAAAAAATAGCGTATCGACGTATTGATGGAACACTATCACTTATTCGCTTGGGAGGATGCTTATGGCTCAAACAGCAAAACAGAAAAGTAAAGTGAACCCGGAATTAGACGATAAGTTTGACGGGGATAATGAAGATGGTCCAAATGAAGAACTTTTGGAAGATATCGATAGTGAAGAAGAGATATTTGCCAAAGATGATTCAGTTAAGAACTTAGATGCAACTCAGCTATATCTCGGAGAGATTGGTTTTTCACCGCTGCTTAGTGCTGAAGAAGAAGTATATTTTGCGAGAAAGGCCCTTAAGGGCTGTGAAGCTTCTCGTAAGAGAATGATTGAAAGTAACTTAAGATTGGTTGTGAAGATTGCTCGTCGTTACAACAACCGCGGTCTTGCATTGCTTGACTTAATTGAAGAAGGTAATTTAGGCCTGATAAGAGCTGTGGAAAAATTTGATCCTGAAAGGGGTTTTAGATTTTCTACCTACGCGACTTGGTGGATTAGACAAACCATTGAACGCGCGATCATGAACCAAACCCGCACTATTCGCCTACCAATTCATGTTGTCAAAGAATTGAACGTATATTTGAGAACAGCAAGAGAGCTTACTCAAAAGCTTGATCACGAACCAACAGCTGAAGAGATAGCTGAGTGCCTTGACAGACCCGTTGAGGATGTCAGTAAAATGCTGCGCTTAAATGAAAAAATCACGTCCGTGGATACGCCAATTGGCGGTGATAATGATAAGGCACTTTTAGATATTATCGCGGATGAAAGGGGCTATGAACCTGAAAGTGAAGTGCAGAATAAAGATATTAATCGACATATTGTTGATTGGCTTGGGGAGCTTAATCCAAAGCAGCGTGAAGTGCTTGCTCGTCGTTTTGGTTTATTGGGCTATGAACCATCAACGCTTGAAGACGTTGGCCGGGAAATTGGCTTAACTCGTGAGCGGGTAAGACAGATCCAAGTGGAAGCATTGCGTCGGCTTAAAGATATTTTGCAACATGAAGGGCTAAGTACAGATAGCCTGTTTGAGCAATTGTAATATTAGATACCATTATTAAAAATTTGATTTAAAAATACACAACAACGTAAAGACCACGTCTCTGTGTGCTTAATATTGGGTATTAATTGCAATTCGTAAAACTTACTTGTGAAGTTTGATAATAAAAAACCACGCTAGATAGCGTGGTTTTTTATTGAACTTATAAACAAAATTTAAAGAGTTTCAATCTTTGTCTTTTGCTCAAGTAGTTTTGCTTTTGCATCACTAAACTCAGCGAGTTTTGCTTTTTCTTTTTCAAGTACTGCGGCAGGTGCATTGTTAACAAACTTCTCGTTTGCTAATTTTTTCTCTACTTGTGATAAGCCTTTTTCTGCTTTTTCAAGCTGCTTGGCAATACGAGCTAATTCAGCTTCCACGTCAATCAGACCCGCCATTGGGATCATAATTTCTAGATCACCAATAAACGCGGTTGCTGATGCTGGCGCATCATCTTTGCTTGCTAGTACAGTAAACTCTTCTAACTTTGCCAGTGAACTCAAGAATGCTTGGTTTTCATCTAGACGACGCTGATCTTGTTCGCTTACATTTGCTAATAGCACACTTAGAGGCTTGTTTGGACTGATGTCCATTTCACCGCGGATATTACGGATAGCAAGGATAAACTGTTTAACCCATTCAAGGTCGGCCATAGCCTGTTCATCAACGGTGTTGGCATCAAATTCAGGGAATGCTTGAAGCATAATTGTATTGGCTTCAATGCCTGCCAGTGGGGCAACACGTTTCCAGATTGTTTCTGTAATGTATGGCATTAATGGGTGCATTAAGCGCAGTAGGCCTTCCAATACGGTGATCAAAGTGTGACGAGTGCCACGCTGTTGCTCTTCATTGCCTTTGAATAGTACCGGTTTTGTTAGCTCTAGATACCAGTCACAGAACTGGTTCCAAGTGAACTCATAAATAGTAGTAGAAGCCAAATCGAAACGGTAATTATCCAGGTGTTCAGTAAAAGTTTGAACAGTATTTTGGAATTGACCTAGGATCCAACGATCTGCAAGCGAGTATTGCTTTGGTGCATCATTAAAACCACAATCCTGCTCTTCGGTATTCATCAGTACATAGCGGCTTGCATTCCACAACTTATTACAGAAATTGCGGTAGCCTTCTAAACGGTTCATATCCCAGTTGATATCTCGACCAGTAGACGCCATTGCAGCAAGCGTAAAACGTAATGCATCTGTACCATGCGCTTCTATACCATCAGCAAAGGTTTTACGTGTATTTTTCTCGATCTTCTTCGCTAATTGAGGTTGCATCATGTTACCAGTGCGTTTGGTAACCAAGCTTTCAAGATCAATACCGTCAATCATATCAAGAGGATCTAGTACGTTACCTTTTGACTTTGACATTTTATCGCCGTTCTCATCACGGATAAGGCCAGTAACGTAAACAGTTTTGAATGGTACTTGTGGCGTACCGTCGTCATTCTTCACGAAGTGCATAGTCATCATGATCATGCGGGCAACCCAGAAGAAAATGATGTCAAAACCAGTTACTAGTACGTCAGATGGATGGAAGACTTTAAGGTCTTCGGTATTTTCTGGCCAGCCCTGCGTTGAGAATGTCCAAAGGGCAGAAGAGAACCAAGTATCCAATACATCGTCGTCCTGAGATAGGGTAACGTCATCAGCTAGGTTATTTTCTTTGCGTACTTCGGCTTCATCACGGCCTACGTATACATTACCCTCTGCATCGTACCAAGCAGGGATCCTGTGACCCCACCAAAGTTGGCGAGATATACACCAATCTTGAATGTCACGCATCCAAGAGAAGTACATGTTTTCATACTGTTTAGGTACAAATTGAATATCACCGTCTTCAACGGCTTTAATTGCAGGCTCTGCAAGTGGCGCAACACGAACATACCACTGGTCAGTTAATAGTGGCTCAATAACGACACCTGAACGGTCGCCATAAGGCACTGTTAAACTGTGATCGTCAATTTTTTCTAATAGACCTGCTTGCTCAAACTCTTCGATGATCAGCTTTCTTGCATCGAAACGGTCTAGGCCGTGGAAACGTTCAGGAATTGGCGCATCTAGAGAAAGCTCTTTGCCATCAAAAGTATAGCTTTCGCCCTGTGCAAGGACTGCTGCATCTTTATTGAAGACGTTGATCATTGGAAGCTGGTGGCGCTTGCCAACTTCGTTGTCGTTAAAGTCGTGTGCTGGCGTGATCTTTACACAACCAGTGCCTTTTTCCATATCTGCATGCTCATCTGCAACAATTGGAATGCGGCGATTAACGATAGGCAATAAAATCTCTTTGCCAATTAAGTCTTGATAGCGTTCATCTTCAGGGTTAACTGCGACACCTGTATCGCCTAGCATGGTTTCTGGTCGTGTGGTTGCTACGATAATGTAGTCTTTGCCATCTTTCGTTTTTATACCATCAGCTAGCGGGTAGCGAAGATTCCACATGTGACCTTGTTTGTCTTTATTTTCGACTTCAAGGTCAGAAATCGCTGTATGTAGTTTTGGATCCCAGTTAACAAGGCGCTTTCCGCGGTAAATTAGGTCTTCTTTGTATAATCGAACAAAAACTTCTTTAACTGCTTCAGACAAGCCTTCATCCATGGTGAAACGCTCACGTTCCCAATCCACAGAAGCACCCAAACGACGCAACTGTTTAGTGATGGTGCCGCCAGACTCATTTTTCCATTTCCAGATACGATCTATAAATTCTTCACGGCCAAGGTCATGCCTTGTTTTACCTTCTTCAGCTGCCAGTTTACGCTCAACAACCATTTGCGTTGCAATACCAGCGTGATCGGTACCCACTTGCCATAAAGTATTTTTCCCCTTCATACGCTGATAACGCGTTAAGGTGTCCATTATGGTATCTTGGAACGCATGGCCCATGTGTAGGCTACCCGTGACGTTTGGCGGCGGGATCATGATTGAGTATGCGTCGCCTTCCCCTGAAGGCTTAAAGTAGCCGTTTTCTTCCCAGTCTTGGTATAAAGACTGTTCAATATCTTGTGGGTTATAGGTTTTATCCATTACACAGAACCTTTAAAAATACTTTAGTTATCAATTTCTTTTGTTGAAATATTTGCGCCAATGGTGCGCAGCTGTTTGAACCTTTCCCGGGCAGCCTGTTTGGCCATCGGCTCGACAGGGACAAAGTCGTATACTTGCTCAAATCGTCGGATAAAATCCGGGATATGTGTGGCAAGATTAATGAGTATCGCACGTCGCCCTACAGGGGGCATCTGGCCAATTTCTACAGGAGCGCCACCTTTAGGGCCTTCTCCTTGTAGGTTGTGTGGTACGAAACTATCAGCGTCGAACTGCCACAAATGTTCGTCAATTGCATGGGCGTCTTCTACCGTATCTACGTAAATGAAAACACGTTGCCCTGCACGGTACAGTTTTGCAGCACTTCGCGCTGCAAGATCAAAATGAGCCGGGATTTGCGTACTAGGCTCTTGATCATGCTTTAACACCAAAAAGTGTGCGTTGATTGACATGGCATGTGACTTATCTTCAGTACTGATTGAGATACACAGAGTAAAAATACTTTGTGTCTGATCAGCGTTCAAAATAAAGCCGCATTCTGACACAGAATACGGCTCTCATCAATCTACAGTAGACTTTGAAGTGAGTTATTTAACACAGCTTCAAAAATCTATACATATTTGCATAAGGTGTTTAATCTTGCAGCCCTTCGGTCAAATTTGCTCGATTAAGTAAATATTGCATGAGCATTGGTACAGGTCGTCCAGTTGCGCCTTTATTAGCGCCACTTCTCCAAGCAGTACCTGCTACATCAATATGTGCCCAATTGTACTTTTTGGTGAACTTCGATAAGAAGCAAGCTGCTGTGATGGTGCCAGCAGGGCGTCCACCTAAATTGGTGAAATCTGCAAATGGGCTTTTCAGTTGCTCTTGATAGTCATCCCACAGAGGTAGTTGCCATGCCCTATCACCACTTTGCTCAGATGCTTTTAATAAATCATGTGCAAGTGGGTTATGATTCGATAACAACCCTGATGCATGATGACCAAGTGCGATAATGCAGGCTCCAGTCAGAGTTGCGACATCAACGACAGTATCTGGTTCGAACGCTTCAACGTATGTTAATGCATCACATAATACTAAGCGGCCCTCAGCATCGGTGTTTAGAACTTCTACCGTTTGTCCAGACATGGTGGTGAGAATATCGCCAGGTCGGTATGCTCGGCTGCTAGGCATATTTTCACAGCCAGCTAATACACCGATCACGTTAAGAGGTAGCTGCATTTCAACAACCGCACGCATTAAGCCCAACACGCCCGCTGCGCCGCCCATATCGTACTTCATTTCATCCATGCCTTCGCCTGGTTTGATCGAAATACCACCTGAGTCGAAAGTTAGACCCTTACCAACAAAGACAATTGGAGCTTGTTTATCCGAAGCGCCGTTGTAGTGGATCACTGACATGACAGACTCGTTGTCACTGCCTCTTCCCACTGCTAAGTATGAGTGCATACCTAGCTCTTCCATTTCTTTTTCGCCAACTAAATTGACCTTAACATTGTCAAACTCTTTGGCTAGTAACTCCGCTTGCTCACCTAAGTAGCGAGGATTACAAATATTAGGCGGCATGTTGGCAACGTCTTTACACAGTTTAGCACCTGCGGCAATTGCTAAGCCGTGTTCAATGGCGTTTTCGCCAATTGTTAACTCTCTGCGAGTAGGGACATTGAAGACGATTTTACGCAGTGGTCGTCTCGCTTCGCTCTTTTTACTCTTTAGTTGATTAAAGGTGTATAAGCAGTCTTGTGTGGTTTCAACTGCTTGTCTTACCTTCCAATATGTATCTCGACCTTTAACATGTTGCTCAGTTAAAAAGCATACAGCTTCCATCGAGCCGGTCTCATTTAAGGTATTGATGGTTTTTGAAATAATTTGTTTGTACTGCTTGTCGTCGAGCTCTCGCTCTTTACCACAACCAACTAATAAAACGCGTTCACTCAATACATTTGGTACATGGTGTAACAACAGTACTTGCCCTGGTTTACCTTCTAGGTCACCACGGCGCAATAAATTGGAAATATAGCCTTCGCTGATTTTATCCAGCTGCTCACCAACCGGCGATAAACGTCGTGGCTCATACACCCCAACAACAATACAAGCACTGCGTTGCTTTTCTGGACTACCACTTTTAACGCTGAATTCCATTGCGACTCCTAAGTCTAAGTTATGCCATTTCAAACTTTAAATGCCACATTACATCAAGTTAACTAAGTTACTTTAGTGCTGCTGCACTAGTAGGATATTTGATTTTGATGGCATATAATAAAGTGACTAAAATAACCAGTTTACTCAAAATTTCCTACTATTCCAGTGAAATGAGACGTTTTATAGGGGCGAACATTGCTAATTTTTCGATATTTGACTGCTGAAGTTTTAAAATCGCAGGTCGCCGTTTTCCTTACTCTAATGACGATTTTTCTCTCGCAAAAATTTGTCAAAATTTTAGCCGAAGCTTCAGGTGGAGGAATACCAGGAAAACTCGTGTTGTCATTTTTAGCGCTTAATTTACCCAAATTAGCCGTATATATTCTGCCACTCAGTGTGTTTTTGGGCACTATTTTGGCGTATAGCCGTATTTATGCTGACAGTGAAATGACTGTACTAAAAGCCTGCGGTGTCAGTGAGTGGTATGTTGTTCGTGTAACACTCATCTCGAGTTTTTTTGTCGCATTAATTGCGGGTGCTGTGAGCTTGCATATAGCGCCTTGGGCTGGGGAAAAGCAAAACCAACTGAGAGAGCAAGCCAATGCAGAGTCCGGGTTAACTCAATTGCGAGCAGGGCGGTTTCAGCAAACAGGTAATGAGAAAGCTGTTGTATTTATTCACAATACCAGTGAGCAAGGCTCTGTGTTAAATAAGGTGTTTGTGGCGCAATTGCCAGAAAAAGAATCGAATAATGCGGCGCGGATCGTCTATGCACAACAAGGTGAAGTGGCAGAAGGTGAGTCCGGAGAGCAGCAGCTGATTTTGAAAGATGGCAAGCGCTATGAAACCGATGGATTTAGTCAAGCGTTGAACAAAACCGAATTCGGCAGTTATCAAGTTCAGATCCAAGAGCAAGAAATTGAACGTCGAAGACGAGAGTTAGAAGACTTACCTTCAAGTAGGTTGTTAGAATTAAATACGCCCGAAGCTGCTGCACAATTTCAATTGCGGATCGCAACACCTATCTCAATCATTCTTTTAACACTGCTAGCAGTGCCTTTGAGCGTGGTTAACCCTAGGCAGGGAAAATTTGCAAAACTGGTTCCCGCAATAGGTATATATTTGGGGTATTTTATTTTGCTCAATGCCGGTAAATATCTTGTGGCTGAAGGTAAAATTCCGCCTTCTGTTGGATTGTGGTGGATCCACTTATCGGTGTTATTTATAGGGGCTTATCTGATAGTGAAAGGGCGACCTTTTGGCGTGTGGCTGAGATCTATCCTTAAAAATAAGGAGGCAGCGGCATGATGAAAATGCTTGATTGGTATTTGGGCCGTAGTATTTTACAAACTACCAGTTTTGCTTTGTTGGTGTTTGTGGGGATCAATACCTTAATCAAATTTATTGAACAGCTGCGCTCTGTGGGACGCGGCACTTATGAAGTATCGGATGCATTACTATTCACGTTATACAGTGTGCCAAGCGATATTGTGGTGTTTTTTCCGATGGCTGCCTTGATCGGCGGATTAACAGGATTGGGTGCTTTGGCCTCCAGCAGTGAGTTAGTGGTTATGCAAGCCGCTGGTATGTCGAGATTGCAAATCATAGGCTCTGTTATGAAAACCGCTATTATTTTGGCGATATGCATGATGGCACTTGGCGAATGGGGAGCTCCTGAGGCGGAGCGCACAGCCAAACAGCTACGTAATCAAGCTATATACGGCGGAGATGTCTACGATGCACAAAAAGGGCTGTGGGCCAAAGATGGCAATAATTTTATCAATATTGCGAATGTTGAAAAGTCAGGTGAACTGACAGACATCAATATATATCACTTTGAGGATGATCTAACCTTAGGCCAAATTACAAGGGCGCAATCAGCGATGACTACCGAGCAAGGTTGGGAGCTCAAAGCAGTAGAAGAGATCCATATCACTGAGCAGCAAGTGAGTACCTATTATGCACAATCAAAGGTCTATGACTCGCAGCTCACAATAGACAGGTTAGGGGTATCTTCATTTGAACCTGAGTCTTTGTCATTCAGCGGACTCGTATCTTATCTAAATTATCTGGAACAAAACGAGCAAGATACCAGTAATTATGAGCTGGCTTTATGGCGTAAGGTGATGCAACCAGTCACGATAGCTGTCATGTTGCTAGTTGCGCTGTCTTTTATTTTTGGTCCTCTACGTTCAGTAAGTATGGGGGCGAGGATTATTATGGGTGTAGTCACGGGCCTAACCTTCCATCTTAGCAATGAAGTGTTTGGCCCCATTGTCATGGTATATCAGATCCCACCTTTAGTTGGTGCAGTAATGCCGAGTATCATTTTTACTTTGCTAGCGATGTACTTTTTACAAAGAAGACAATAAAAAAGGCGCCGAAGGCGCCTTTTTTACGATAGTTAATCTAAGCTATCGTACACTTTTTTATTCTCTTCTTTGCTGAGCAACAATACTTCGCTGCCACTCAACATATCTTGAAGAGCTCGTTTGTGTTTCCGGTCTATTAATACGAGTAAATTTCCTAACCCCAATAGGGCAGCTAAACTGCGCGCAATGGCTTGAGGCCAAGTGAGTAATTGGCCTTCGGTGCTCTGGACTTTTAAGCGCCATGCTCGCATTCCGATTGTCTGTCCACTTTTAGTCCAAAAGTAAGCAAAAAAGGCAACAGAGACCAATACCAACAACACTGTACGGCTGTAGTATAGCGTAGGTGTTGCTTGAATGAGAGCGGAGACATCCTCATGGCCTTCAAGGGTGTACCAGCCCATAGAAAGCATGCCTTGTACCAAGCCTAAGAAAACAATTGTCGTGAGCATCGCAAAGGCTACGACGACTAATGCATCGTATATTAATGATGCAACCCTTCTAATAAAACCTGCGCGGGGAAATGATGACATGTAAAAACCCATATAAAACGATATGACAATATTCTACACACAATATAGGCGCTTATTTATCAAACCTCGATATTTTATGATTTTGGTCAAATACTCAGCACTTGAACACATTAATTAAAAAAACTGCTTGCGGGGCTGTCACATATTTGTATAATGCAGGGCATAGAGACGAGGGCAAATAAAAAAAGCCTAAGCTCAAAGTGGTTTTTCTTTATCTTCTCGAAGTTAGAAGATTAAAGAAAAATGATGCCAGTGTGATGGAATTGGTAGACATGACGGATTCAAAATCCGTTGCCTTCGGGCGTGGCGGTTCAAGTCCGCCCACTGGTACCACTTTTTATAGCCCCAGAATGATTTCTGGGGCTTTTTTATTTCTGCTTTTATCCTACTTTCTGATTTCTTGTGCGAATAGCACCCGGTTTCTATTTTCAGACAAACGAATTCTAATCTGCGGCGTATGTAGAGGTATTACTTGTGGAGTTTTGCTGGGGCCTTATACACGTTAAGTAGGTAGCTTTTCTCTTTTGGTGAGAGTTTTAATCCTTCCAATATTTCCATATCTATATTGACGGGTTCGTCATGTTTTATCATATAAATAATAGAGTCAGCTAGGCGCACTTTATTGCGAGTCGACATTTGAATATAGACAATGTAAATCGCGGCTAGCACAATTGGTATTAATAAAACGAATATTGTAATGAAAATTTCCATTTTGACTCTCACTGATTGAATTCAATAGGGATGATGACAATAGTTGGCATAAAATAGTTCATAAAAAGTGCTTTATACCTTTATTCGCGGGGTTATGAATCAAAACTAACTATCCGCAGAGGGGATACCATAATACTTATCTTCGACTAGACTTTAGTTGGGGCAAAATACATTATTGGGTAACTTTGTGCAGTTAAAGCAGTCACTTTTACTTTTTAAAACAGCCGCAGTGGGCTCTGCGATTGTGATTATGGTTGCAAGCTGGTTTTTGTACGTTCAGCTACAGCAAACCCGAACTCTGAATGATCACCTTTTTCAACTTCAGACTCAGATACAGCGTCTACTGGATCAGGAAGAACGGTTTTTGATAGAACGTCAGCGTGAGAGTCTTGCATCGATTGAAGATGATAGAGCATCCTATCGCAAGAGTTATAGCCAATTGTTAAATATGCTGGTGGCTCAACAGCGGGATCTTACTTTACTCTTTAAACTAGACGAGGAAGTTAAGCGCTTTGCGCTCAAGTATGAGCAGCTAGCATCTATGCAGGCATTGTTGGGTTATGACAAAGAAGAGGGGGTCTATGGCAACTTTCGGCGTCAAGCTCATGCTCTGCAAGATATTGCTAGACAAACCCAGCATCCCCAGTTAGAGATTTTGCTATTGGAGCTGCGACGCAGAGAGAAAGATTTTTTACTTAGGCTCGAACCAAACTATTTGCTCATCCATCAAGATTTATTAAGCAGAACAGAGCTGCTGATATCTGCGCAGTTTCCTAACAAATCACAGGAGCTACTCTCTATTCTTAATCAATACCAACACGGCTTTAATACTTATATCAGCGTACTACAGAAACAAGGGTTGGATCATAGCCAAGGTGTGAGATCGGAATTACATCAGTTGAAGATTTCTATTAGAAATCATTTTGAAGTGGTATCAAAGCAGCTTTTTAATGAAGCACTGAGTGAAAAGCAAAGCTTAATTTTGACCTGTTTAGTGATCATCGTTTCTATCAGTTGTTTCAGTTTATTGTTACTGTTTGTGCTTAACACCCGTATCTCAGAGCATATTATTTCAATAAGCCGCGTACTAAAAAATGTTGCTCAACACGAAGACTTCTCAATGAGGGTAAACATTGATGGTGAAGATGAAATCGCACAGATAGCGCATCATTTGGATAGTTTACTTGCGTTTATTGAGACTTTGCTTGATAGGCTTACGGCAGCACAGCAAAGATTGATCGAAGAGGCCAAAATGGCCAGTTTAGGCAATATGGTGAGTGGGTTTGCACATGAATTAAATACACCTCTTGGTGTCGCAATTACCAGTCAATCGCACTTAAAAGAACAAGTTGAAGTGCTTAAAAAAGACTTAGAATCTGGGCGGTTGCAAAAGCAAACTTTAACTAACCTGATCGCCGAAGCTGAGTCTGCGCTGTCTTTGTTGGAGAACAACTTACTGAGAACTGCGTCCTTGATTGATGATTTTAAAAAAGTTTCAGTTCAGCAAGAGTATGATGAAGTGCAGGAGTTTAGTCTCAATGCATTGGTGAGTGGGGTTTTAGATTGTTATCAACACGAACTAAAACAACCTGACTACCATATCGAAGTAGAAATACCTGAGCAATTAATGTTAAACAGCTATCCAAACGTGTTTGTGCAAGTATTAACTTACAGCTTCAACAACTGTATTCAGCATGCAAAACAAGAAGGTAAGTTGCTAAATATCGTCATTTCGGCGTTGATCGTCAATAATTATATTCACTTGTATATCAAAGATGACGGTAAAGGAATAGATAAAGAACTGTTGCCTGTTATTTTTGAGCCTTTTATCACAACACAGAGAAATCAAGGTGGCATCGGGCTCGGCTTGAGCATTATCTATAACTTAGTAACACAGAAGCTAGGTGGGGAAGTAAAAATACAAAGCCCCGCACATGGCGGGGCTTGTTTACATATCATTCTAGCGAATACGGCGTTTCGCTTAGACGCGGATTAGCTTTGTTTGCTAGCAACCCACTGATCAACGAACTGCTCTAAAACATTTAGAGGAACAGGGCCGTTTTTAAGTACTACGTCGTGGAATTCACGAATATCAAACTTATCGCCAAGCTCTTTCTTAGCCGCTTCGCGAAGCTCAACAATTTTGATCATACCAATTTTGTATGCTGTTGCTTGGCTTGGCATCACAATGTGGCGCTCTACCATCTTAACAGCATCTGATTTTGCATTAGGTGTGTTATTTACGTAGTAATCGATACCTTCTTGGCGTGTCCACTTCATTGCGTGGATACCAGTATCAACCACTAGACGACATGCACGCCAAAGCTCCATTGCTAGACGACCAAAGTCTGAATATGGGTCTTCGTATAAGCCCATTTCTTTAGGTACTAGCTCAGAGTATAGGCCCCAACCTTCTGTGTAAGCTGTGTAGCGACCAAACTTACGGAACTTCGGCATATTTTCAAGTTCTTGCGCGATGGCAATTTGCATGTGGTGGCCAGGTACACCTTCGTGATAGGCTAACGCTTCCATTTGGTAGGTTGGCATTGCTTCCATATCATAAAGGTTTGCATAGTAAATGCCCGGGCGAGAACCGTCTGGCGTTGGCTGCTGATAGAAAGCTTTACCAGCTGCTTTTTCGCGGAATGCTTCAACACGCTTAACTATCATGTCTGCTTTTGGCTTAACAATGAACAGCTCGTCTAAGCGAGACTTCATGTTGTCAATCATCGCCGTCGCATCAGCTAGATATTTTGCTTTGCCTTCTTCTGTATTTGGAAGATAAAACTGCTTATCGGTTCTCATGAACTCCATAAACGCTTTTAAGTCACCTTTGAAACCAACTTTGTCTTTGATTTCACGCATTTCGTCATGGATACGAGCAACTTCTTGCAAACCAATCTTATGAATTTCAGCGGCAGAAAGCTTGGTTGTTGTTGTACGCTCAAGCGCAACGTTGAAGAACTTTTCACCTTCAGGGAACTTCCAAACACCGTCGCGGTTGTCCGCACGTTTTTCCAACTTATTTAGATAGTTGATTAACTTGCTATAAGATGGTTTTACAGCAGATGTCAGGGCGTTGTTAGCCTCTGTGATAAGTGCGTCTTTTTCATTTTGTGCGATCTCTAACTTGGCAACTTTTCTCTTGAAGTCAGCCAAAAGTGTAGAGTCTGCACCTTTGGAGAAAGGTGCGCCCTTGATAATATTTTTGCTCGACTCAATAACATGAGGGAACACAAACTTAGGCGCTATGATGCCAGCTTCTGCACGTTTTTCTAGATCTTCGACTAGTTGGTCGAACACAGTTGTGACACCGTTAAGACGAGAGATATAGGCTTTTGCATCCTTAACGTCAGCAATTTGGTGTTGGTTAATCAAAAATGCCGGGATCATTGAATGTGTGCCAAACATTTGATTGACTGGGTAAGAGTAACGACGCCATTTAAAGTCTTCGATCTCTTCAACAAGACCCTGTTTAAACAAGTCGTAGCTTACCTGAGATTGAGGGTCTAGTTTACTGCGGTCAATGGCATTGATCGCCGCAAGATCTTGTTTAGTTAATTCAAGGTCTTCTAATTGACGTGCCTCTGAACCGTCGTCCCACTTGTCATAGTCTTTTTTAATACCCAAATAAGTTTGGTAAATAGGACTACGCATGACACTGCGATTAAATGACTCTTCGAACAGAGCATTTGCTTTTTCTACTTCACTTTGAACAACTTGTTGCACAGGAGCTACAGGCTTTGGTTGTTCAGCTGTTTGCTGGCAGCCTGCCAATAACGTCGCTGAAATTGCAGCAGCGATAATGGTAAGTTTACGCATGTTTTACCCTTCTTATTTTATATATTCAGATATATGAGCCCACAAGAGATTGCCTCTCTTAGTGTAGGTTATTATATGGCACGCAACAGCTAGCGACCAAATTCTTTGGTTGAATGCAAAGTTGCAATAAATGTACCCCAAATTAGACAAACAATTCTAACAGGTCATTAAGGTATCTGTGCCCTTTATTTGTTACAAACCATGAATCACCTAAGTCTTCCAACAAACCTAGTTTAATTGCTTGGTTTAGCTGCGTTTGTATATCGGCCTCTTGTAATCCCGTGTAGGCTTCAAAGTTAGCCTTTGGGGTTGCTTCTAACAGGCGAAACGTATTCATGAAAAACTCAAATGCTTGGTCTTCTAAATTGACTTGCCAGCTGTCGTATATGTACGGTTTGGTCAAGTCCATATACCCTCTAGGGTGCTTCACTTTGACGGTACGCAAAATTTGTTGCTGTTCGGGTTGTGTGATCTTGCCATGAGCGCCACAGCCTATGCCAAGGTAGTCACCAAAGCGCCAATAATTGAGATTATGTTTGCATTTAAAACCTGATTTTGAATAACCGGATATCTCATACTGCTGATATCCGTGCTGCGCCAGCAGCGCTTGTCCTGCTTCTTGTATTGCCCACAGGGTTTCGTCTTCAGGTAATTTAGGGGGCTTTGATGCAAATTGAGTATTTGGCTCAATGGTTAATTGATACCAAGAAATATGCGGAGGATTCAGCTCAATTACGCGTCTTAAATCGCTCAGAGCATCATCTAAAGACTGATTGGGTAGACCGTGCATCAAATCCATATTAAAGCTATTTAACCCTGCATCATGTGCTTCAGCGGCAGCATTGAGGGCTTCATGTTCACCATGTATGCGACCCAGTGCCTTAAGTTTATCGCTTTGTAAACTTTGCACACCAATTGAGATTCGATTTATGCCAGCCTGTACATAATGTTTAAAGCGATCACTCTCAACTGTGCCAGGATTGGCCTCTAAGGTAATTTCAATATCGTCTTCAAAGCCAATTAGAGCTTCTATTTGCTGTAAAAGGTCAACGTAAGCATCGCCAGAAAGCAAACTTGGTGTGCCGCCGCCGACAAATATACTATGCAGTTTTCTCCCTTGTACAAGGTGTAGGTCTGATTTGAGGTCATCAATTAAATGACCAATGTATTCTTGCTCAGGAATGGTGCCTTTTTGACTATGGCTGTTGAAATCACAGTAAGGACATTTTTGCACGCACCAAGGTACGTGCACATATAAACTTAAAGAAGGAAGGTTCACTGGATGCTCTTAAAATGTGTCATGAGTTGTTGGAGTGCCTTTCCTCTGTGACTAACGGTATTCTTTTCTTCCTTACTCAATTCAGCCGCCATACGCTGTAGATTCTCGACCCAAAAAACAGGATCGTAACCAAAGCCGCCATCACCGTGCGGCTTTGCCGCAATTGCACCTTCCCAACTTGCTTGGCAAATAACGGGTGTAGGATCATTGGCATGTCGCATATAAACTAACACACACCAAAAGCGGGCGGTGCGGTTAGTTACACCTTCTAAATCAACCAGTAATTTATCGATGTTTTGCTGGTCGCTTGCACCGCTACCAGCGAAGCGCGCTGAGTATACGCCTGGTGCTCCATCGAGTGCATCAACTTCTAAGCCTGAGTCATCAGCAATGGCGGGTAGGCCTGTTTCTTTTGCTGCGTGTCGAGCCTTAATAATGGCATTTTCTACAAAAGTAGTGCCTGTTTCTTCCACATCAGAAACGTCAAATTGGCTCTGTGGCAAGACTTCAATTTGCAAGCTTTCAAGCATACCGCCTAACTCTCTGACCTTGCCTTGGTTTCCTGTGGCAAGCACGATTTGTTTTGTCATATCTTTAATCTACGTAGAACTTTTGTTGAAATTTTAATAATTGACGATTATTGCCTTGCTGGATGTTTAACTCGAAACGATAAAGATCTTCATTGTAATAATCGAGTTGTGCGAGGTAATAAATGGCGTCGCCTTCAATAACTTGTTTAAATGTCAGTGGCTTTTTATTGCCCAGTAAGTTTTTTGCGAAACCAGATATTTGCACTTCTTGTGCGGTTTTGGATTGATCTTTAGCGAGCACCGAAATGTTGATTAAAGCTTTATTTTCGCTGCGAACCACACCATAAACTTTAGCCACGCTGGGTTGGATAAAGGTTGATGGAAAGGCAATGTAGTGCACTTCCCAATTACCTAAGTTTTTAAATTGTCCACCGGACTCTGAGTTATTCGCCTGGGTGTGAAAAGCGCCCAATACAAGTAAAATTACGAAAAGATAGAATCGCATAGTACCTCACTTTCATATGCTTAGCGCATGAAGTCCATCACCAAATGTTGTAAGAACATCATGCCTAACAAAACCACCATAATGGACAAGTCGAGCCCGCCAAGTGGTGGGATAATCTTTCTAATTGGGCGCAGTAGTGGCTCAGTTAATTGTTCAAAAACAGCTGCTGCGGGGTTATAACCCTGTACCACCCAACTCAATAGTGCGCGGATCACTAAAATCCAAAAAACCAAACTAAAGGCTTCTCGTAGTACGGTTAACAACCCACCTATAGCTGCTGTAGCGGCATCCCAATGGCCGCTAAACACCAACATCAATACGGATACTTTTGCGCCAGCGACGATAAATGCAAGCACCAGCGATGCCACGTCAATACCTGCAAAACCAGGAATAATCTTACGTAAGGGGTTGACAGCAAATGAGGTCGCTTTTACAACTGCCTGACTAATTGGGTTGTAAAAATCAACACGTGCCCACTGCATCCAAAAACGTAGCAGCACCACCATTAAGAATAGATTAAAAATGGTTTCAATTAAAAAATACATTGCATTCATTTTAGGTCCTTAAATTTGTTTTTCCATTTCCTCTGCGCGTGCGATGCATGCATCCATTGCGTTTGCGACGGTTAGAGGAAGTTGATTATCTTTCATTGACTCAATAGCGGCATGGGTGGTTCCACCCTTTGACGTGACATTGGCACGAAGTTGCTCAAGGCTGACGCCTGGTTGAGATACGGCCATTTGTGCTGCACCAAGAGCTGTTTGCTGCACCAGTTGCCGTGCTTGTTGTTCATTGAATCCAAGTGCTTTTGCTTTTTCCTCTATGGCTTGCATGAAAAGAAAAAAGTAGGCTGGGGAAGAGCCTGTCACTGCGATAATGTCATTTATCTGGCTTTCTGATTGAAGCCAGACAGTCACTCCCGTGGCGCTGAAAATTTGGTCAATAAATCTTTGTTCTTGGTCATCAATATCTTGGCTAAATAATCCAGATACGCCAAGCCCCACTAATGATGGTGTGTTAGGCATACAGCGTACAAGTTTGGCGTCGCTTTGGAGCATTTCTTTTAAACGAGCAAGGGTAATACCCGCTGCGACTGAAATCACTACTTTGTTGCTCAAGTCGATACTTGCTGAGCGAAAGGTTTCGCACAAGGCTTCCATCATTTGTGGTTTAACAGATAGTACAATGACGTCAGCACGTTTAATGGCGTCTATGTTGTCACTGGTTGTTTGAACAGCAAAATCCTGTGCAACTTTGTCTAGCTTTTCTTGATTGCGATTAGTAGCAATGATATTGCGGGCGCTGAAACCGTTTTTAAGCATGCCGCCAATGATGGCATAGCTCATGTTTCCAGTGCCAATAAATGCGATTGTTTTATTAGACATATTATCTGTGTGGCCTTTATTGTCTTTTACCAAAAATATCGGTCCCAATTCTCACCATGGTGGCGCCAGCTGCAACGGCGGGTTCTAAATCGCCACTCATGCCCATTGAAAGGGTATCGATATGTGGATATTGGGTCTTTAGTTTATCAAAGCAATGTTTCATTTGCTGAAAATATTGCAGTTGCTTGTCAACATCATCTGTTTGTGCGGTTATCGTCATTAAACCTCTCAGCGAGAGTTGCTTTGTTTCACTGATAAATTGAGCAAGGTCAGACAGCTCTTCGGGGAGGCAGCCTGATTTTTTCTCGTCTTGGCTAATGTTCACTTGAATAAGCACATTGAGCGGTTTTAGATTTGTTGGCCTTTGTTCACTTAAGCGTCTCGCTATTTTGATTCGGTCGACACTTTGCACCCAGTTGAAATTTTCAGCTATATGCCGCGACTTATTCGATTGAATAGGGCCAATAAAGTGCCACTCAATGTCTTTGTGCTGTTTGAAGTGCATGACTTTGTCGACGGCTTCTTGCACATAAGATTCGCCGAATAGACGCTGACCAGCGTCATACGCTTGTTGGATAAGTTCGATTGGTTTGGTTTTAGACACAGCCAAAAGTTGCACAGGGTCAGAAATATGACAATTTTGCTCTGCTTTTGTAATGCGATCGTAGGCGTTATTTAGCCGTTCTGCTATTGTAACCATATTATTGTTTGCTCGTTGTGGAGTCATAGATGGATATTACTGAATTATTAGCCTTTAGTGTGCAGCATAAAGCGTCGGATCTACACCTTTCTTCGGAAGTTTCTCCAATGATCCGTGTTGATGGTGACGTACGCCGCATAAATATTCCCGCTTTAGAAGCGAAGGATGTAAATAGTTTAATTTACGATATTATGAATGATAACCAGCGCAAGGACTATGAGCAAAACCTTGAGGTGGATTTTTCGTTTGAAGTACCTAATTTAGCACGTTTTCGTGTCAATGCGTTTAACACGAGTCGCGGGCCTGCCGCTGTATTTCGTACTATTCCAAGTACCGTATTGACCCTAGATGAATTAGGTGCGCCAGATATTTTTAAAAAAATAGCAGAAAACCAGCGCGGGCTGGTACTTGTAACTGGGCCGACGGGATCGGGTAAATCAACGACGCTCGCGGCCATGGTCGACTATATCAATAGCAGTAAGCATCATCATATTTTGACAATAGAAGACCCCATTGAATTTGTTCATCAAAATCAACTGAGTTTGATTAACCAACGTGAGGTTCACCGCGATACTCACAGCTTTAATGCAGCATTGCGAAGTGCGCTGCGTGAAGATCCCGATGTTATTCTTGTGGGTGAGTTACGTGATTTGGAAACGATTCGTTTAGCCATGACAGCAGCAGAAACGGGTCACCTTGTATTTGGTACATTGCACACCACATCGGCACCAAAAACCATTGACCGTATTATTGATGTATTCCCCGGTGAAGAAAAAGATATGGTTCGTTCTATGTTGTCAGAGTCGTTACAGGCGGTGATTTCACAAACACTGATTAAAAAAGTAGGTGGAGGACGAGTTGCGGCACATGAAATCATGTTAGGTGTGCCTGCAATACGTAATTTGATCCGTGAAGATAAGATTGCTCAAATGTACTCAGCTATTCAAACGGGCGCCCTACACGGTATGCAGACCATGGATCAGTGTTTGATGAACTTAGTGAACCACGGTTTGATCACAACCCAAGATGCGCACACTAAAGCACATGATAAAAACCAATTTGGTGCCGCAGGATTTTAATACAAGGTTTTAAACAATGGCATTGATAGATTATTTACAATTGATGGTAGACAAAGAAGCATCAGACTTATTTGTCTCATCTGGTTTGGCGGTCAGCGCCAAAATTGATGGTGAATTAAGGGCACTAGACGAAGAAGTACTGGATAGTGACAGTGCGTTGACTATGGTTGAGTCGGCGATGACAGATAGGCAAAAGCAACAGTTTCACGCTGAAAAGGAGTGTAACTTTGCGGTTGCTAACGATGTTGGCCGCTTCCGGGTTTCCGCATTTTGGCAGCGAGACTGTGCAGGCATGGTGATCAGGAGAATTGTGACGGATATTCCTGACGTTACCCAACTTGGTTTACCCTCGGTATTGACCGATGTGATCATGTCAAAGCGTGGTCTAGTACTGTTTGTTGGTGGTACAGGTACGGGTAAATCGACGTCTTTGGCTGCACTACTGGGCTACCGTAATCGCAATCAGCGCGGCCATATCCTGACAATAGAAGATCCCATAGAGTTTGTGCATGAACATCGCAAGAGCATCATTACCCAAAGAGAAGTTGGTCTAGATACCGAGAGCTTTGAAGCTGCGCTGAAAAGTTCATTGCGACAAGCCCCAGATGTTATTTTAATTGGTGAAATTCGCTCCCAAGAAACTATGGAATATGCCCTGAGCTTTGCTGAGACTGGGCACTTATGTGTTGCGACATTGCACGCAAACAATGCTAACCAAGCGATTGACCGTATCATGCACTTAGTTCCGAAAGAAAAGCATGACAAACTGAAATATGATTTGGCACTAAATCTCAGAGCAATAGTCGCACAGCAACTGGTGCCTACGTCAAAAGGTGAGGGGCGTGTTGCCGCGATAGAAATACTGCTGAACTCACCGATGGTTTCTGAATTGATTAAGAAAGGAGATATAGGGTCCATCAAAGAGACCATGGCTAAATCGAAAGAGATGGGCATGCAAACTTTCGATCAAGCTTTATTTGAACTCTACAAAGCCCAGCGGGTTAATTACGCAGATGCTCTGCATCATGCTGACTCGCCTAATGATTTACGTCTAATGATTAAATTGCAAAACAATGAACAAAAAGGTGCAGGGTTTTTGCAAGGGGTCACCATTGATGGCTTGGACAGCAAGAAAAACTAATCTGTTTTGCTTGCTTGTATGTTGTCATCTGAGCCTGACAACACTTTGTTGGGCTCAGTCTAGTTATGTCGATATTTATATCAGAGATGACGTATATTTAAACTACAAAGCTCTATTATCTGGCCGCTCACCGTTGGAAGTAGATAACTTTGGTGGGCAGTTTGTGCGGCGTGATGTTGTCGACATGGTGCTGTTGCATCAAGCTTTAATTTTAGGCGGCTTTGACAAGCCGTTTAAATACCGACCTGGAAACGTCAACTTCAGAGATTCTAATTTACTAGAGCAAGGTAAGCAGTTACTCAGCTTCGATACATTTTGGCTGGAAGAAGCACAACAAAAAGCTGATAAGCTGTATATTAGTGAACCTGTGATCAGAAAGGGTGAATTTTTTGCTGGTTTATATTTTGCCAAAGAGAACAAACGGGTTGCAAATATTCAGTCCCTTGAAGATCTAAGCACGCTGAGTGCGGTGTCTTCAAGTCGCTGGTTGGTAGACTGGCACACTTTAAGTCGTTTGCCTCTCAAACGCTTGGTGGATGAACAAACTTGGTCAGCGCAAGCGCAGATTGTGAACAAGCAATGGGTTGATTTTATGTTGATCCATTTAATGCCGGTGATGGGGAATGATTTTAAATTGGCAAACATAAATCTAGTTTCTCATCCCAAATGGGTGGTTTTATTGGACAGTAGCCGTCATTTTGTGGTGTCTAAACTACACCCTCAAGGCGAGCGCGCTTTTGAAGCATTGCAAAAAGGGCTAGAGAAGCTGAGGCGTCAGGGAAAAATCGAACAGGCTTATCGCCAAGCAGGACTGTTCCCTGATATGAGGGTTTACCAGCAGCTCAATGCTGCCGCAGGTGGAGACAAGTAGTAATTACTCTGTTTCCCACAGTTGTTCAAAGAAACTTTCTAAAATAATGACCGCTGACATTCCATCAACATTGTCTTTTGCCAAAGAGCGATAGCCACCTTGATCAAATAATCTGGCTTTGGCATCGGTCGTAGTCAGACGTTCATCTTGTGTTTCGACGGGAAGGCGGTAATTATTGTGCAGGCGATTGGCAAATTTCTTGGCTGCGAACGTAACCTGCTGATTTGTACCATCCATATTCAGAGGCAGGCCGACAACAAGTAAATCAGGTTTCCATTCATTCACTTGTTGTTCTATATCGGACCAATTGGGAATGCCATCTCGCGCTTTGACTGCGCCTAAGCTGGTGGCTGTTCCCGTTACTTCCTGGCCAATGGCCATACCAATACTACGTGTACCAAAATCAAACCCCATTACAGTACGTTGACCTTTAGGAGTCTTTGGTTTTTTATTGCTCATACTTCTATGCGTGTCCTGCTTGATTACTGAGTTGTGCGATGTCGATACCTAACATACTTACGGCTTTTTCCCAGCGCTTTTCTGGCGGCGTACTAAATATAATCTCGGGATCTGCCTGAATTATCAGCCAAGAGTTTTCCAAGATCTCTTGTTCGAGTTGGCCTTTTTCCCACCCTGAATAGCCAAGCGTTATGATAAATGCATCTGGGCTATCGTGATA
Organism: Pseudoalteromonas luteoviolacea NCIMB 1944; assembly: GCF_001625565.1. Lineage (GTDB taxonomy): Bacteria > Pseudomonadota > Gammaproteobacteria > Enterobacterales > Alteromonadaceae > Pseudoalteromonas > Pseudoalteromonas luteoviolacea_F. The sequence continues at coordinate 117,238 of NZ_AUXS01000012.1, read as the reverse complement.
AGTAAGAGAGGCAAGCACATCTTTTGAAGTTGTTATCATGATGTCAGAGCTGAGCTCTTTGCTCGAGGCATAACCAATCTTGGGCGTATGTAATACAAACCCTCTGTCCGTATGCACCGGCCCACCAGCAAAAACAGTTTGATCCGCAGCACTGCTGCCTTTGTCATTGTCGATTTCGATCTGGTCGAGCAACTCGCCTACAGTAACGTCAATGGGGTGATTGACAATCAACCCCATAGCGCCTTCTTCATTGTGTTCACAGATGTAGGTGACGGAGCGTTTGAACATCGGGTCCTGCAAGTTCGGCATTGCGATAAGAAAGTGATTAGCTAATGATTGCATGCGAGACCCCTTCTATGATTTAACTTTCAGTATGGTTGAGTTTTGCTTCAATCGCATCAAAAAACTTGTCCATAATAGATATATCGTACGCTGCTTCAATTTCCTTAACGCAAGTTGGAGCAGTCACGTTTATTTCTGTTAGTTTGTCGCCAATGATATCTAAGCCAACAAACAGTAATCCTTTCTCTTTTAAGGTTGGTGCGACCGCTTCTGCAATCTTTCTATCACTTTCACTGATTGGTCTCGCTTCACCGCGACCTCCAGCCGCAAGATTACCGCGTGTTTCGCCTCCTTGAGGAATGCGCGCTAGGCAATAAGGGATCACTTCACCGTCAACAACCAAAACGCGTTTATCACCTTGCTTTATTTCAGGAATATAGTTTTGTGCCATGGCAAAGCGGCTACCATGCTCGGTGAGTGTTTCGCAGATAACACCGATGTTGGGATCGTCGTGCTGTACTCTAAAAATTGATGCTCCACCCATGCCATCAAGAGGCTTCAATATGATGTCTTGGTGTTTGTCTAAAAATGCTCTAATTTGGCTTGCATTTCTTGTAACTAAGGTGTCAGGGGTATGCTCACTAAACCATGCTGTAAATAACTTTTCGTTGGCATCTCTGAGGCTTTGAGGCTTATTTACCACTAATGTACCGGCAAGTTCGGCACGTTCTAGTATATAGGTTGCGTAAATATATTCAGTGTCAAAAGGCGGATCTTTTCGCATCAGAATGACATCCAGATCACTGAGCGCAATATCTTGTTTGTCAGCCAATTCATACCAGTGACTTTCATCATCAAATACACGTGCTTTGGCGGCTGTCGCTCGGCCTTCACCTTGGTATAGATATAAATCGTCCATTTCCATGTAATACAATTCAAAGCCACGCTGTTGCGCTGCCATCATCATGGCAAAGCCGGTATCTTTTTTAATGTTAAATCCACTGATTGGATCTGAGATAATCCCAAGTTTGACTGCCATCGCCTTTACCTTATGTGTTATTTTGGGTGAGTATGACTAATGTGGTTAGCACAATGTGTTGCTAACCACAGTTTATATGTGGACTAGTCGCTCGATTTTAAAGAGCTAAATCGCCAAACTGCAATTGCAGTGCGCTTAAAACTGTCAATGCAGCTGTTTCGGTACGAAGGACTCTTGGCCCAATTTTGATATCAATAAAGCCTTGTTCAGTGGTATTGGACATTTCTTCGTCAGTAAAACCGCCTTCAGGACCCACTAAAAAGCGCACTCCCTGATCTGGTGCCGGTAACGTCTTTATAGAGTGATCTGCTCTGGGGTGTAATGTTAATTTTAATTCGTCACTCTGTTGGCCAAGCCACTCTTCTAACGAAATTGGAGGGTGCACTTTGGTAATGAAGTTTCTACCTGATTGCTCTGCCGCGGATATCGCTATTTTTTGCCATTGCTGGTGCTTTTTGGCTAATCGGTCACCACTGAGCTTTACGCCGCATCGAGTAGTAAATAAAGGCGTGATTTCACTGACTCCCAGTTCAACCGATTTTTGAATGGTGAAATCCATTTTGTCACCCCGAGAAATGCCTTGCCCTAGGTGCACATTTAATGGAGATTCAACACACCTATCGACAAATTCAAAAGGGGTCACTTCAACTGTTTTTTTGGAAATAGCAGTAATTCTTGCGAGATATTCGCCACCTTGTCCGTTGAACAAACTGACTTGTTCACCTTCTTTCATTCTTAGTACGCGCGCGATATGCCCGGCAGCGTCATCATTCAAAGTGGCAGGTTGATTCACTACCAATTCTGAAGGTTGGTAAATATGTGGAATACGCATAGTGTTGAAAGTCTAAATTGGATATGCGCTCATGTTAAGGTTTTCACGGCGGTGAGTCTATAGAATGCGACACATCATGGTCAATACATGCACTCTAATCTGCGGTATCTGTTTTTAACACCACAAATTCGCTGAAGGTGTCATGTTTTGTTGCCGCAAGACTTGAATTACAGGTTAGATGGTTGTTGTTAAATGGATCGCTAATACGATGATAGTCATAACCATTTGCCAATTGTTCGATGGTAAACCTGTCTGCATGCAGGGAATTGAAGATAAACTTTTGTTTCTCGTCAGCGAGGTTGTAGTCGAGCGCGTAGATAAGAACACCTTGAATTTTATGGTGTTCATGTAGGTAAGTTGCAAGCTCCGAGACGCTTATTTCATTATCAAAGTCACAGTAACTGTAATCTTTGATTTGGTCTTTAAACATCATTTTGAGCATTTGCTTTGTATTGTCTCCAGCAATTATTAGCTGACTCGGGGTGTCAGGAGAGAGAGATTTTACAAACTCGACGAATTCCTGACTGAACTCCCAGTTGCTGTCAACAAGTAAAAAGTTATCTAATTTCAAAGATATAGGTCTCCAGAGCTAAGATATCCATCTTTTAGCTCGGCGTTTAAATTGAAAACATGTTTATTAGTAAATAGCCCATGCTACAAAAAACAGCAAATTCTAAGCAGGCAATACCAATATTATCTTGGTGGTCAACCTCCAGACCTATGTCTACTTTTGGTAATACGATATGGATCATAAGACGGCTAAATACATATAAAAGAAACCACATAAACACTGAGTGCACGACCACTGTTAGCAAGTTATCAACCATTTTACTCGGGTAGCTTGGCGCACTATGTAAACCTGCATAGATAGCAAGTGCGAGCCCGATTGTTTTACCTGCATAACGGATCCCAATCGAGGTGTTTGCCAAGCTGAAGTTATATTGCAAGGAGGCTCCTTGATTCTTTTTCGCAAAGCGAGATTCTCGTAGCTTGCTATCTAAAGCAAATACACCTTGTAAAAAAATAAAACAGATGCTGACGATCAGTAACGCTTGCCATGTTTTTGGCTCAAGCCAGTGATAGAGGCCAAGGACTAAGATGCTATTGCCAACCAACATGCCAGAATCGACCAGCGCAGCGCAGACATTCTGTTTGAGTATCGCTTGAGTTTCGTTAAAGCGATATAAAATCCATTTTCTATGAATTGCCTGACCAAGACAAATGTAAAACCATATCAAGGCGATGGGCAACAAAACTTGCGTGTGTATGGCGGCGCTGTCAAAGGTATTTAAATGACCAAAAAAATAGCCGATGCTGCCGCATAAGACCGCGACTTTTGCCGCATAGTTAATGCCCAATGCAAAGTTGTCATGTTGAGCCAACTCCTTTTGCAATAGATTTTTTGCTCTGAATTGCACAATTAAACGCAGTGACATCAAAGCAATGCAGGCGATTGTTAGACCACTTAGTAGGACGAAAAAATTACTGTTTTCTAAAGACAAATAACTCATGCTCGGTGTAAGGTTGTTGTTATTTAGCGTTACTATAACACTGCACAACAAATGAGCCACAAAGCACTGGAGGTTTTTCATGGAACAAGGCCAATTAAGTCCCGAATTATCAGCGTTAGCCGAGCAGCGCTTTGCTGAACTTTTTCCAGAACAAACTAAAAATGCGCAAGCATTACGGTTGTTGGCGCTCAGTGACTTCGCTTACCGTATACTTGCTCAACATCCGCAGTGGCTCCACTGGCTGTTAGATGAACAAGCTATGGCGCTGCGTGACATTGAGCCTGTGCTAACGGGGGATATCGAAGCATTAAGTGATGCACAGTGCTTTGCCAAATTGCGCCTATATCGCAAGCGCTACTGGCTCAAGCTGATGTGGCTAGATCTGGTGGAGGGAAACGACATTGCTGACAGTGTGGCATATCAATCAAAGCTCAGTGAGCAGTTGATAGATAGCGCAAATAAATGGGCATTTGCACAGGTTGCCAAGAGCAATGGCGCACCCGTCAACGGATCACTAGAGCCGCTGCCAATGTTGGTGTTGGGCATGGGGAAGCTTGGCGGTCAAGAGCTCAACTTTTCTTCCGACATTGACCTTATATTTACTTACCCGCTTAGTGTCAAAACATCAGGTGGTAGGCGCAGTATCGATGCACAAGTTTTTTATACTAAGGTGGCGCAAAAACTGATTGCGGCACTGGATCAGCGCACTGCCGATGGTCAAGTTTTTCGCGTTGACATGAGGTTGAGACCATTTGGTGAAAGTGGCCCATTGGTTATGAGCTTTTCTGCAATGGAGGATTATTATCAAGATCAAGGTAGGGAGTGGGAGCGATATGCCATGCTTAAAGCTCGATTACTCGGCCAAAAAAACCAGTACTGGGATGAGTTTAAAGCGTTGATACGGCCCTTTGTGTTCCGTCGATACATTGACTTTTCCGTGATTGAATCCCTGCGAAAAATGAAGCACATGATCGCCCAAGAAGTGAGAAGAAAAGGCCTTAAAAACAACATAAAGCTGGGTGCTGGCGGAATACGCGAAGTGGAGTTCATTGTGCAAGCACTGCAAATGATCCGTGGTGGCCGAGAACCAGATCTACAAACCCCATCGTTGTTAAACGCACTATGTGTTTTAGCAAGCCAAGAGGTGATCCCTGCAAGTGCGGCAGCGGCACTACAGACGCAATATTTATATTTACGTCGTGTCGAACAATATCTGCAAGCATTCAATGATGAGCAAACGCAAACCCTACCAGAGGATAGGCTCAATCAGTTGAGGTTGCAGACACTCTTTGGGTTTTCTGAGTACGATGAGTTAGTAAGCCACATAGAACAGGTGCAAAGAGAAATTCGTTACGAGTTTTCTCAAGTGATCGGTGAAGAAGCACACGACACGCAAAGTTTAAAAGCATGTTTTATTTCAGCTTGGGAATACCAAGATATTAGTTACCTTGATATGACGCTCAGTGAGGAATTGCAAAGTCGATGGCAAGAAACATTGACGGCGTTTTATGCAGATATTACTAAAAAACAAATTGGGGTACGTGGTCGAGATGTACTCGATAAATTGATGCCACTGGTATTAAGTGAAGTTACTCCACTCAAAGCACCAGAAGTTTTGCAGCGTGTTTTTGATATCATAGCAAAAGTCGCTTCTCGCACTGCATATCTTGAACTTCTTTACGAAAATTTAGGTGCCTTAAAGCAGCTGATCAAACTGTGCTCCCACAGTGTGTGGATCGCACAACAAATTGCAAGATATCCGATTTTATTAGATGAGTTGATTGATCCAGCTGTACTGTATCGACCACTACCGCTCAACGCTTATTACAATGAGATACAACAGTACTTTTTACGCATAGATCCTGAAGACTTAGAGCTGCAAATGGAGGCGCTTCGTCAGTTCAAACAAACTCAGCAGCTACGCATTGCGGCAGCTGATGCGACTGGTGTATTAGATATCATGAAAGTAAGCGATCACTTAACTGCGTTGGCAGAGTCAATCGTGGCTAAAGCCGTTGATATTGCTTGGGGGCAAATGATATCTAGGTATGGTGCGCCGCAGGGAACGTCCAATGAAGCTAAAGGGTTTGCAGTTATTGCGTATGGAAAAGCGGGTGGATTCGAGTTGGGTTATGACTCGGATTTAGATCTTGTCTTTGTACATAACAGTGATGGACAGAGCAAAACAGTAGGTGAAAGGTCTATTTCGTCTAGGCAGTTTTATCTCAAGCTCGCCCAACGGTTAATGCATTTGTTCAATACTCGGACGCTGTCAGGTATTTTGTATGAATTGGATACGCGTCTTAGGCCCGAAGGAAATTCAGGTTTGTTGGCAATCAACATCGAAAGTTATTATCAATATTTGCAACAGCAAGCGTGGACATGGGAGCACCAAGCATTGGTAAGAGCCAGAATGATTGTCGGCGAAGAGGTGCTTGTAAAACGCTTTCATACAATACGCCACGACATTTTATGCCAAAAGCGATCAACCAATGAATTGAAAGATGATATTGTCAAAATGCGAGAAAAAATGCGTCAGCATTTATCTAAAGACTCGACGTCAGAGTTTGATTTGAAGCAGGGAGCTGGTGGTATGACTGATATCGAGTTTTTAGCCCAGTATCTGGTACTGGCTTGTGCGTTTGACTATCCGGCACTAACGCGTTATTCGGACAATATCCGTATTTTTGAGCTTGCGAGTAAAGAGTCTGTCATCAGTACACAGTCACAAAGTACCTTGACTCAAGCTTATTGCCAACTGAGAGAGCACTACCACCTAAATAGCTTAAATGGAAAGGGTAAAACTGTGAATGCCAAGTTATTGGCAGAGCAAAGTGACGACGTTAGGGAAATCTGGCAGGCCTACTTCGAGTAGGCCTATTAGGACGTGCTTAATTAGTGAGACGTCGACAGTTTTCACGGACAAAGGTAGAAGGATTTTCAGTTATTACGGCGGCGCGTTGGCGGTGACAAAAGAAGGTGTATACTTCAAATTCAAAGTCATCGTTAATCGCACGGCCAACCTGATAAAGTGCACTGACAAAGTCGGAGTCGACGCGAAAGTTTTGTTTGACCACGTAGTCTTTGCTTAAGTACCAGAACAACTCAATGTCTTCTTGTTTAGCGTAATTGGTCAGCACACTTTTTAGGGTGTTTCCCATTTCAAAGCGTCTTGGTTGACTTTCACCCGTCCACCGTTGGTGTGTTGGTTTAACCACAAGTTCGCGTTGTGCTAAGGCATCATCCAGCGGGAAAGTTGGCTTGCCGATTTCCATAACAAACTTTTCTCGTTCGGTATCGCGCTCATTGACACGATTTCTAAAGTTTGCATAAAACTGAGAAAGACCTTGAGCTGCCGCATTTGTTGTTTCTTTGAACTCCATCTTAGGAATATTACCATACAAGAAGTAATAGGCTGCCCACACCAGAAGCACACCCAAAGACAGGTGTCTGGTCCAAAACCACATTGCCGATAATCGTTTTTTATTTTTTCTAGCCATTTTTTTTACGATGTCAGTTAATTTAACTACGAATAATGTGAAGGTGCGTTTTCATCCGGCCTTGTTTTAAAACGCCTATGAAGCCACATATACTGCTCAGGCGCATGCATAATTGAGTCCTCCATACGTTTGTTTACGCGGGTGACATCATGGTTTTCGTTGTCACTGGGGAACTCTGTCATCGCTGGTTCAATGGTAATATGATATTTACCTTGTTTGTCACGCACACCTACTAAACTTAATGTCTCACACTTTTCACTTGATGCAAATAATAAAGTGCCAGTAGTGGTTGCTGCGTCAGGAACGGCAAAAAACGGCGCAAATTCGCAGCGTTTTCTACCATAGTCTTGGTCTGGTAAGTAGTAACACACTTTTTTATTGTGTAAGGCTTTTAATAGCCCTTTAACATCACGCTTGCCGATTAGAAATTCATTGGAACGTAAACGACCTTTGGTCATGAAATATTCCATTAGTGGGTTATTATGAGGGCGATAAAACCCAATTCCCTGAGTATGAGTTCCAAGTACCCGCCCTAACATTTCTAGGTGCAACATGTGAGGAACTAGCAGCAATACACCTCGACCATTTTGACGAGCGGTCTCAAAGTGCTCTACACCTTTTATGGAGCCAATGGCGCGCTTAACTCGCCATTCAGGCCACCACCAAGCCATCCCGGTTTCAAAAGTTGCAATGCCAGTGTTTTCCATATTCTGTAGCACCATTGCATTGCGCTGTTGTTCATCCATTTCAGGAAAGCATAGCTTTAAATTAACTTCGGCAATCTTGCGGCGTTTCTTTAAAAAGCGGTGAACTATTCTGCCCAGCAACCTACCTAGCATTAACTGCATACTTTGCGGTAACCAAGATAAAGAATATAAAACGATAACACCTAACCAAGTTAACCAGAACTTAGGCGCCAAAAATTGCAGTTGAAATTTGGGATTGTGAACCAAGTGAGATGCTCTCGTACAGCTATAAAGGAGCGTAGTTTATCTAGAACGACTTAGATGCTCAAGTGGCGGTGCGTTTTGATGCAATAATATCAGACCAGCGAAGTAGTGCTGGTCTGAAAAGTATGATTTAGCGAGTGGCTTGAAGGCCTTTATTGATTGCTTCTAGATCAGCTCGGCTTAATTCACCTGCCGCTTGTTTCAGTTGCAACGTAGAATTGATGTACTGATAGCGCAAGTCGGCTAAGTTTCTTTTCGCGCTGTACAAGTTACGCGTACTAACTAGCACGTCAACAATAGTACGAGTACCAACTTCAAAGCCAGCTTCAGTCGCCTGTAGTGCACTTTCTGCAGAGACAACTGCTTGCTCAAGTGCACGGTAAGTTGCCACATTTGACATGACTTGATTATATGACGTAATGACTGAGCGTGTGACGTTACGCATTGATGCTTCAAGGTCTTCGCTTGCAGCTACGTAAAGTGCTCTAGCTTGGTCAGTTGCAGCTACAGTGCGGCCACCAGAGTAAATTGGGATGTTTAAGTTTAAACCAATTGTGGTTGTATCACCGCGTGGTGCAAGTTCTCTGCCGTCGCTATTGACAAGTGAATCTTCATGAGTCGCTCGAAGCGATAGCGTAGGGTAGTGTCCTGCTTTTGCTTGGTCAATTTGGTCTTGAGCAATTTCAAGCGCAGACTGTGCAACTTGTAGAGCTAGGTTCTTCTCTTTGGCAATATCAATAAAACCACCAACCTCTTTATTAGGCTTAACCGTTGAAAACGTTTCAGTATTCAGCGTATTGAGTTTTGAGTGGTATTTACCAGTGATAGTACGCAGAGTTTCACGTGCTGTTTCAACGTCGTTTTGAGCAACAATTTCGTTCGCTACTGAGCGGTCAAACTGTGCTTGCGCTTCGTGTACGTCAGTAATTGCAGTTAGACCTACTTCATAACGCTGTTTTGTCTGTTCAAGTTGGCGCTCGATTGCACGTTTTTCTGCTTGTACAAATTCAAGGTTATCCAATTGACTCAAAACATTAAAGTAGCCTTCAGCAATACGAACGATTAAGTTTTGTTTTTCTTGTTCATACTGTGTTAGAGACTGCATTGCACGCTTTTCTGCAATGGACAAGCTTTCCCAAACACTCATGTTAAAGATTGTTTGGTTTAGTGTCAGTGTACGTGTGAAAGAGTCTCTATAGCTATCAGCTAATTGATAACCTGTTTCATCAGTCTGAAAAGCTGGTGCACCCGTAGAGTCTGAGTCAGCGTAGCTAAATGTTAAACCGAGAGACGGTAGTAATTCGCCGAGCGCGCTGTCTTGTGCATATTTTTGAGCATCGGCACTTGCCTTAGCACGCAAAACAGTGGGATCATTAGCTGTTGCAATATCATATACTTGCAGTAAGTCTTCTGCGTGAGAGCTATTACTTGACAAAGCACACGTCAAGCCAACCAGCATAGATAGAATGGTTTTTTTCATTATTTGTGCAGTCCTTAGACAATTTTGATGTCAGCATGTTACCTTGTTTTAAAACAAAATCCCAATGGCTAGCTAGAGATAAAACAAAACAAGTGTAACAGAATATAAAACTTAGTGAGTTCACACACTAAGAGGGTTCACGTTAGTTAAAAGCAATATGGGGATAAAATAACCTAGATTAAACCCCGTTTAATGAATGTAGGATGAAATATGAAAGAAATTAACCAGTTCGAGCGCCGCCATGTGATGCTAAAAACGTCCCCAAATAAGGTGCTTTACAATGGTTTCTTCAAAATCGAGGAGTATATCTTTGAGCATGCATTATTTGCCGGTGGGGTCAGTGAACCGATCCGTAGAGAAATTTTAGAGCGTGGTCATGCTGTGGCGGTACTTCCTTTTGATCCTGTGACAGAGCAAATTCTACTTATTGAACAGATCCGCATTGGTGCGCTTGCGACTAAAGAATCCCCTTGGTTGCTAGAGTGTATTGCCGGTATGGCTGAAGGCTGTGAGGATTTAGAAGCGGTTGCAAGAAAAGAAGCCCAAGAAGAAGCGGGGCTTGAGCTAACTAATCTACATTATATGTGTTCCTACCTTTCGAGTCCTGGAGGCACGACAGAGCGACTTTACTTATATCTTGCGGAAGTTGATTTGAGCGATTATCAGGGGGGAACTTTTGGTTTACCAGAGGAAGGTGAAGATATCAAAACGCATGTTATGCCGTTTTCTGAAGCCATGCAAAGATTAGAATCTGAGGAAATAGATAACGCTGCGACAGTGATTAGTCTACAATGGTTAGCGCTAAATAAATCGAAACTTTCTTTTAAGCTGTAAACAGGAATCATTTTGTCTGACTTGATGCATCATACTAAGCACGGTGGCAAAGGCAGCATACGGGGGTATGTACAGTCTTTACCCAAATACATCACGTTGTGTGAGCGTAATTATTTGCGCGCACTTAAAGTGTTGCCTGAAGAGGAAGTAGGTGCCCGTCGTCAGATAAAAATCGGGACAATGGATTTCTTCATCTTAATTGAAAGTGTTGAGAAGTACACAACCGACATAAAAATAACTCAGCAACATAGCTTGAGTAGTCACTTAGGTCAGTTTGAATTGGCGGTGAGGCTATATCATGACGCTAAAGTGGCTGAGGTCATCCAGCACAATTACCATCAACGTGTTAAGCCATCTTATGGTTACCCGAACCCAAGTATGCACCACAAAGACGAAAAGTATCAGCTCAACGCTTTTTTAGGTGATTGGCTATCCGCTTGCGTAGAAAGTGGTCGAGTGCCGTTAAATTGGGATGTAAATAATGGCTTGGTTTAAAGACATCTATCTATTTAATCAAGCGCAATTAAAGTTAGCCCACATTACCGATACCCATCTGTTTGAAAACACAAATGGAGAGTATTTTACCGTGAACACGGCGGCTCATTTTAAACGTGTTTTGGCAAGCTTAGCGCAAGCAAATTTGGATGCAGTTGTGTTCGGTGGGGACCTGACTCAGGACCATACATTTGCTTCTTACGAGTTGTTTGCAACCTTGGTTGCTGAATCAGCTTTGAGTTGCCCGATATTTTGGCTGCCGGGAAACCACGATGACTTGGATTACTTACATGAAATAAGCCAGGGCCAAATCGTAGCCGCAAAAAGAATTCAATTTGAGCATGGGCAAATACTTTTACTCAATAGTAAAGGCCCGACGCCTGCTGGTTGGGTTGCTAAGGAGCACCTGCAAGAAATCGAAGCGCATTGCAGTGAACCCAGCATCGTGTTTTGCCACCATAATCCGTTACCGATAGAAGGGTATCTGGACAAGCATATGCTTGAGAACGGTCCTCAAGTGCTCAATTGTTTAGTCAATTTGCAATGTGTAATGGCGCTTTTTCACGGCCATGTGCACCATGACTATGAATTTAGCTTTAGAGGTTTAAGCGTCTATGCAACACCCGCCACGTCCATTCAATTCAAAAAACAGACTCAAGATTGGCAACAAGAGAATTTGGGTGCTGGGTATCGTTTGATTAATTGGACCGAAGCTGCGCTGAATACAGAGGTGAAATGGCTGACAAAGTAATTTATGTCCATGGGTTTAATAGTTCAGAGCAGTCATATAAAGCACAGCAACTCGGCACGTACTTCAAAGACCGTTGTGAATACGTTGTTCCTCGGTTACATTATGATCCGCGTATTGCCATGCTTCAGCTTGAGCAAGTTGTGGATGAGCGCTGTGTTTTGGTTGGCAGCTCTTTAGGTGGATTTTACGCGACATGCTTGTCTCAACAGTTTAATTTGCGTGCGGTTGTGATCAATCCTGCGGTACGACCAGACAAATTGCTATGGGATTACTTGGGTCCCCAGTATAATCCCTATCAAGATCTGAATTATGAACTTACAATAGAACATATGACGGCGTTGCGGCGTATGCATATTGAAAAGCTATCTAAGCCAAGCAACCTTTTGTTATTACAACAAACAGCAGATGAGGTACTGCCTTATCAAGATGCTGTGAATTATTATCGAGACTGCCCGTCAATCATTGAGTTTGGCGGTGATCACAGTTTCATTGGCTTTGAAAGGCACTTTAATCGCCTTGCCAACTTTCTTAAAATTAAATAAAACAGTTAGAACTAAAAATTAGTCAGTAGCATTTATGAGTCAGCAAAATTATAACGCAGAAGCCATTGAGGTGTTGAATGGCTTAGAGCCGGTGAAACGCCGTCCTGGGATGTACACAGACACCACCCGGCCCAACCACTTGGGTCAAGAGGTTATTGATAACAGTGTGGATGAAGCGCTAGCTGGGCATGCGAGTAAGATCGACGTTATTTTGCATGAAGACAACTCATTGCAAGTGATTGATGATGGTCGAGGCATGCCAGTGGATGTTCACCCTGAAGAGGGGATCCCTGGTGTCGAATTGATCCTGACTAAGCTGCACGCAGGTGGTAAATTTTCAAATAAAAATTACCAGTTTTCGGGCGGTTTGCATGGTGTCGGTATTTCAGTGGTAAACGCGTTATCTACACGGGTAGAAGTAACGGTTAAGCGCGATGCTCAGCAATATGAAATAGCCTTTGAAAACGGTGATAAAGTACAAGACTTGGAAGTAACGGGCAGTGTTGGCAAACGCAATACCGGAACGTCTGTTCAGTTTTGGCCTGATGCAAGCTATTTCGACTCAGCTAACTTTTCACTGACTAAGCTCAATCATTTGCTCAAAGCTAAGGCTGTACTTTGCCCTGGCTTGCGCATTCGCTTTATTAACAAGCAAACCAAAGAAACCCAAGAGTGGCACTACGAATCTGGCCTAGAAGATTATCTAAGTGACAGTGCTAAGGATTTGGAAGTTCTCCCTAAATCACCTTTTACCGGGAGCTTTAGTGGTTCAACGGAAGGGGTCGACTGGGCTTTGCACTGGCTGCCTGAAGGTGGCGAGTCGATTGCTGAAAGTTATGTAAACTTGATCCCAACAGCACAAGGCGGCACCCATGTAAACGGTTTAAGGCAAGGTCTACTTGAGGCGATGCGCGAGTTTTGCGAATTCCGCAACTTATTGCCAAGAGGCGTGAAGCTTACGCCTGATGATGTTTGGGATAAATGTAGTTATGTTTTATCTGTAAAAATGCAAGACCCACAATTTGCTGGTCAAACCAAAGAGAAATTATCATCACGCTCTTGTGCAACGTTTGTCTCTGGCATCGTGAAAGATGCGTTTAGTTTATGGTTAAACGAACATACAGAGACTGCCGAGTTGTTGGCTGAGCTTTGTATCAGCAATGCACAAAAACGACTCCGAGCAGCAAAAAAAGTGGTGCGCAAGAAAGTCACCAGTGGCCCGGCCTTGCCTGGAAAATTAACAGATTGCTCGGGCAGTGAAACAGAGCGTTCTGAGATATTCCTTGTTGAGGGTGACTCAGCGGGCGGCTCTGCTAAGCAGGCTCGAGATCGCGAGTTTCAAGCGATCATGCCGCTACGTGGTAAAATTTTGAATACATGGGAAGTGGACTCTGGGCAGATCCTTGCGTCACAAGAAGTGCATGATATCTCAGTGGCACTAGGTATAGACCCAGATTCAAGCGATTTATCGACACTGCGATACGGAAAAGTGTGTATTCTTGCGGATGCTGATTCTGATGGTCTTCACATCGCGACGTTATTGTGTGCTTTGTTTGTAAAACATTTCCCCACGTTAGTTAAAGCTGGTCATGTTTATGTTGCTATGCCGCCACTATTTAGGATTGATGTCGGTAAAGAAGTTTTTTATGCCCTTGATGAAGACGAAAAGCGTGGCATTTTGGATCGGATAGAAGCTGAGAAAAAGCGCGGAAAAGTTAATGTACAGCGTTTCAAAGGGTTAGGCGAAATGAACCCAATGCAGTTACGGGAAACGACAATGGACCCTAATACACGACGTTTAGTACAGCTAACATTGGATGAGCAAGAGCAAACACTAGAGATGATGGACATGCTGTTAGCGAAAAAACGTTCTGGTGATAGAAAGGCTTGGTTAGAGCAACATGGCGATAAAGCCGAGGTATAACAAGAAGTAAGGTGTGTCATGACTGATCCACAGGCCCTCTCTTTACAGGGCATAGAACAATTACCAATGGGGCGCTTTACCGAAGACGCCTACTTAAATTATTCCATGTATGTGATCATGGATAGGGCCTTGCCACATATTGGTGATGGCTTAAAGCCTGTCCAGCGACGCATTGTCTATGCAATGAGTGAGCTGGGTTTATCTGCGGCCGCAAAATATAAAAAATCAGCCCGTACGGTCGGTGATGTATTAGGTAAATATCACCCGCACGGTGACAGCGCTTGTTATGAAGCGATGGTACTAATGGCACAGCCATTTTCTTATCGTTACCCCTTGGTTGATGGACAGGGTAACTGGGGTGCTGCGGATGATCCCAAATCGTTTGCTGCAATGCGTTATACCGAAGCGCGCTTATCTAAATTTTCAGAAGTACTTTTAAAAGAGCTTGGCCAAGGCACGGTTGATTGGGTTCCAAACTTTGACGGTACCATGAAAGAGCCTGAGGTTCTGCCTGCGCGCCTGCCACACATTCTACTCAATGGTGTTACCGGTATCGCAGTCGGTATGGCGACCGATATTCCACCACATAATGTCAACGAATTGGCCTCTGCATGTTGTATGCTGTTGGATAAGCCAAAAACGACGTTAGAGGAGTTACTCGAAGTCGTTCAAGCACCAGACTACCCAACAGAAGCTGAGATCATCACGCCTAAAGATGATATCCGCAAGATTTACACAACCGGTCGCGGCTCGATTAAGATGCGTGCGGTGTTTCATGAAGAGCAAGGTGAAATTGTTATCACAGCTTTGCCGCACCAAACATCGGGTGCCAAAGTGTTAGAGCAAATCGCTGCGCAAATGACCGCGAAAAAACTGCCAATGGTTGCGGATCTGCGCGATGAATCAGACCATGAAAACCCAACTCGCATTGTGGTCGTTCCGCGTTCCAATCGAGTTAAATCAGAACCGTTAATGGCACACTTGTTTGCTACCACAGATCTTGAGAAAAATTACCGGGTTAATCTCAATATGATCGGACTTGATGGTCGTCCTCAGGTTAAAGATCTACAGCAGATTTTGTCTGAATGGCTGATTTTCCGCCGTGAAACGGTACGTAGACGATTGCAGTATCGATTAGATAAGGTGTTGGCACGTTTACATATTCTAGAAGGTTTGATGATAGCCTTTTTGAATATCGATGAAGTGATAGAAATTATCAGAAATGAAGATGATCCAAAAGCTGAGTTAATCAAGCGATTTGGTTTATCCGAAACTCAAGCCGAAGCCATTTTAGATCTGAAACTTCGTCATCTTGCCAAGTTGGAAGAGATGAAGATCCGTGGTGAGCAGGACGAATTAAGCAAAGAGCGTGACAAGCTTGAACTGACTCTTGGCTCAGAACGTCGTATGTCGACTTTGATGAAAAAAGAGATTCAAGAAGCGGCGGAACTTTATGGTGATGAAAGACGTTCTCCGGTGATTGAACGCCAAGAAGCTAAAGCGCTCAGTGAAAAAGATTTGATCCCATCTGAGGCTGTGACGGTGGTGTTATCCGAAAAAGGATGGGCACGCTTTGCCAAAGGCCATGAGATTGATGCGGAGGGTTTGAATTACCGCTCGGGAGATGAATATAAAGCATCAGCCAAAGGGAAAAGTAATCAGCCTGCGGTTTTCCTTGATAGCTCTGGCCGAGCATTTGCCACAGACGCACATAGTTTGCCTTCAGCTAGAAGCCAGGGTGAGCCGATGACAGGCCGCTTTAACCTTGCAGCAGGTGTGAACTTTGAGCACGTGGTGATGGGAGAAGAGCAAGAGTTATATCTGATGGCAACGGATGCAGGTTACGGGTTTATCGCGGAATTTAACGACTTAGTTAGTAAGAACAAAAATGGTAAAGCACTCGTAAGCATTCCTAAAGGGGCGGAGTTAATCGCGCCTATTTCGGTGAACGATGTAGCGACAGATCGCTGTATGGCTATTTCCAATGAAGGACGTATGCTGTTATTCCCACTCAGGGATTTACCGAAACTTGCTAAGGGTAAAGGGAACAAGATTATTTCTATTCCAAGTGCGAAAGTGCAATCTAGAGAAGAGTTTGTCAAAGTACTGGCTGTGGTGCCTGAAGGGAGAGCGGTGACGCTCTATGCCGGCAAGCGCAAGTTAACTTTGAAGAGCGCAGATCTGGAGCATTATTCTGGTGAGCGAGGCAGGCGTGGTAATAAGTTACCGAGAGGTCTGCAACGTGTTGATAACTTTGAAATTGAATTAATCGAACAAGACGATATTGAAGTCGATATTCAAGAGTAGCCCCCAGCTGGTGAGCGGGCAAGCCCCGCTCACCAGCTAGTCCTCTGTGTAATTCTTTGCTGTATTCTTCATTAAGTGATCTTTTTTCTGTCATTATGCAGTAAAAAACCCTGATGTACCGCAAGCAATTTCTATCCGACTCAGCTAGAATACACGGTTATAAGTTATTCTTGTTCAGAGTGACACCTAGCGAGGTGGCACTCGCACTGACAATACGGGGTTTATATGTCTGATAAGTGCTATATCACAGCGCAACAGCTTTTAGAGGATTCATTCCGTCTGGCTGCTCAAGTTTATGAAGATGGGTTTCGTCCAGATTTTATCATCGGTATTTGGCGAGGTGGTGCGCCAATCGGCATTGCTGTGCAAGAGTACTATGACTACAAGGGCATAGAGACGGATCATATCGCAGTGCGTACGTCGTCTTATTATGGCATCGGTAAACAATCGAAAGAAATTAAGGTGCACGGCCTTCACTACATCATTGAAAATGCGAACGCAGGTGATTCATTGTTGATTGTCGATGACGTGTTTGATTCAGGCCGTAGTATTTACGCATTAAGGGAGAAGCTAGAAGAGTTAATGCGTCTTAATCTACCAAAAGACATTCGTGTTGCCTGTCCTTATTACAAGCCAACCAACAAAAAAGTGCCAATGACACCAGATTACTACATCCATGAGTCTGATGAGTGGTTGGTATTCCCGCATGAATTATCTGGGCTTACGCCGGATGAATTGATTGCAGGTAAATCAGATCTGGCAAATATCAAAGAACTATTTGCAAAGTAACTGTTGCTAGTAATTTAAAAGCCGCCGAAAGCTTGGTTTTCGGCGGCTTTTTTATGGCCGCGATTCAGCGCTTTTGTTACACTCCGCACATTGTGATTTATGCATTTTTTGTATGACAGACTATCAATCAATTCTAGAACGCACTGTGCAACATGTTCAGCCGATATTACACCATGGCAAAGTAGCGGATTACATTCCAGCGTTAGCTGAACAGCAATTAGGTCAGTTCGCGATAGCAATTCAAACGCAAACGGGTGAGACATACAGTGCGGGCGCTTGTGATGCCAAATTTACCGTGCAGTCAGTATCAAAAGTAATGACTTTGACCTTAGCGTTGCAACGCTATGGCGATGATTTATGGCAACGAGTAGGGAAAGAGCCCTCAGGCACTGCTTTCAATTCATTGACTCAGTTAGAGTTTGAAAATGGCATACCGAGAAACCCTTTTATCAATGCAGGTGCAATTGTTACTTGTGACGCCCTATACTCACGTCTGAGTGCGCCAATCCATACCATGCTAGAAAGTTATCGATTGCAAACTGGAAACCCTAAACTGGGTGTAAATAAAGTCGTTGCACAGTCCGAGTATGAACACCGTTATCGAAATGCGGCGATGGCGTATTTAATGAAATCTTTTGGCAATTTTAATAACGAAGTCGAAGAGGTGTTGTGGTCATATTTTAACTTTTGCGCAATTGAGCTGAATGTGTCGGAATTGGCAAAGTGTTTCTCCTACCTATCGAATGGTGGTGTATGTACACAAAGCCAGCAACAAGTATTACCGGCAAAGCAAATCAAGCAACTTAACTCCCTGTTATTTACCAGTGGTTTGTATGATGCTGCTGGCGACTTTGGATATCGTGTTGGGATGCCTGGTAAATCCGGTGTGTCAGGTGCAATTATTGCAGTTGTTCCGGGCCGGTTTACTATTGCAGTCTGGTCACCTGGGCTGGATAAAGTGGGCAATTCAGTGGCAGGTATTGCTGCGCTAGAGTTTCTTGCTGAAGAGCTCGGAACAGCGATTTTCTAGCGCGGCATATTGTGCGCACAAATAGTGTGCGCAAGACTATTTGTTTACTTGTCCCAGTAAGATTGCTCTAGTGAGTCTTCTCGTTCAGGCAAGCCCCTAGAAAGTCTAGGAGAGTGTTGGACCAAGACTTCAAAGCTTGCGCGGTTTGCATATTTGCTGATCTGAGCAAGTGAAGAATAGGTAATTGCAGCTTGTTCGTGCTTAGCTGAGTTTGGCACATTTAAACGGTGGTATTCATTCGCTGAAAGATCATGCAGTACCGCGGCAAGTGCGCAATCACCAGCACCATTGGTATTTTTAATGGTGTCTGGGCCACCCATATACGGTGCTGTATGACTATATACTCGAACAGGGTTTTCACAGTGCGATTTACGCATTGCGCGAGAAAACTCATAGCGATTAAACTCAGGGATAGCACCCGGAAGTAGCGGATATTCGGTTTCGCGCTTCATACTATCGTCGACATAACCTGCCATATACAAGCCCGTTGGCCCAGCGGTGCAAATAACTAAGTCGACCCAGTCTAGTGCTTTACCTGCGGCCAATAAGGGATCATCAAAGCCTGTAATGGCTTCGCCTTCTTCTTCATTCATTGCAAGAATGTCGACGTGTTTCTCAACAAATTCGGCCCACCACTGCGGATCTTGCTCTATCAAGAACTTGGTGCCCAAAGTCAGGACTACTGGTACACCCGCCTTATTGGCATACTCCACCGCTTGCATGGTGGCTTGCGTCATTGTTTCGTCACCTTTAGTACGCATAAGGTAAGCGCTAATAACAAGAGCCGACGCATTTTCAATCAGTGATTGACTGATCGATTCTGGGCGCAAGTAGTTCATTAATCCTGCACTGATCGCAAAGGTTCTTTCTCCGCTGTCATCTATCAGTGTGAAGCAGCGGCCAATTGGGCCTGCGACGGGTTGAAGATGATCAAGATCGACGCGGCTTGATGTATTACATAAAAACTTATATGCATAACTACCGATTTCAATGCTTTCACTCATCACGCCCAATAAGACTGAACGATCATCAGCTAACACTGAATAGTTGTGCATGGTGTTGCCAATGGTGCCGCCAGCAAATTCGTAGTCAATCATGTCATCACGTTTCAAACGCTCATAGAGCGCATTGGTGACATCATTGTCTATGACTTGTGACATACCACGCTGGAGGTGGAATTCATCCAAAAAAGCTTGGTCAACTTTAGCTTCGATGTCGACAACAATTTGGTCGATGCCGCAAATATAATTGCGCTTCAAGCGATCTTCAGCATTTAAGTGGTTGATAAGTGGGTCCTTATCTTCCACCGGAAAATAATGCTTATGCCTACGGTGTCCCGGAAATTTCATGTTTTACCCGTGTGTTTTGAGCTCATTAAATAAAAAAAGCGGCGAATTATAGCCTAATTTTATGTGGGTGAGCCATGGTAATTTGGTAATTTTAGCAATAATTCTGTAACCAAGGGGTTTCTGTTTCGCAAGCTGGTATACTGAACCACATATTTACTTTGCTAATTTTAGTATGAATAACCAAGAACACGACGAATATTGGATGCGCCAAGCTCTCGCATATGCTGATAAAGCCGAAGCAGAAAACGAAATCCCTGTTGGTGCAGTGATTGTCCGAGATGGACAACTCATCGCTGCTGGCTGGAATCGCTCAATCGGCTGTCATGACCCATCAGCACATGCTGAAATGATGGCAATACGTGAAGCTGGTAAACAAGTGCAAAATTATCGTCTGGTAGATTGTACCTTGTATGTAACCCTTGAACCTTGCCCTATGTGTGCCGGATTGTTAGTACATAGCCGAGTAAAACGTGTCGTTTACGGTGCCAGTGATGCAAAAACAGGCGCAGCGGGGTCAATTATGAATTTATTGCAAGAACCACAATTAAACCATCAGCCAGAAGTGACATCCGGTGTATTGGGTGAACAGTGCAGCGAAAAGCTATCTAACTTTTTTAGACGAAGAAGAAAAGAGCACAAGGCAGCTAAAAAAGCGCGGAAATTGCAAGGGGATAGTGCGGCTCAAGATTGAGCCGTTTTTGCATCTGCGGCTAGCTGTAATAAAGAGTATATCCGGCGGCGCAGCAGTATTTTTTTATGAATGTTTTTAAGCATAACACGTCGACGATTTGGATTCGTATTTCGCGTGTTGCGTTTGAATTGATGAGTTCGACGTCTTCTTAACATCTGAACCTCCTTAGTGTGAGAGAAAAAACTTACGCGTGAAAGAAATACCTGCTTTATGTGACAGGCTTATGACAACGAGATTGGGATGCCGTTAAATGCCGGAACTGAAAGGGAGCGCTCTGTTTTCGTCCAACCAGACTAGAGCGTCAAAGTAGCGGCGTATATTATCGACATAATGTACAGCAACATCGCCACGCGCATATCCATATCTTGTGCTTCGATAGTAGCGCTTTTTAGTCAGTAGTGGTAGTCGTTTTTTAACATCAGCCCAACTATCGGGATCGCCACCTTGTTGTTTTGTCAGTTTTAATGCATCTCTAACATGCCCCATCCCTACGTTATACGCAGCCAAAGCTAACCAAGTTCTATCCGGTTCGGAGACACTTTCTGGTATCCGTGAAATTAAATTGGCGAGGTATATAGCGCCTCCTCGTATGTTTTGCTCTGGTCTGAGACGGTGTTTCACACCAACGCGTTTGGCTGTACTTTGCGTTAACATCATGATCCCGCGCACGCCCGTAGGTGACTTGGCTCGCGGGTTCCACATGGACTCTTGGTAGCTCAGAGCAGCAAGTAACCGCCAATCCAAATTTTGCGCCTGTGCATATTCGATAAACCAAGGTGCGTATTTTGGAAGTACTTCTTTACTGGCTTCTACAAATGCGACGGTATTTACATAATTAAACTGTTCTACATGGCCAAAATACTTTTCTTCTAAAGTCGCAAGTTGATTATTGGATTGTAAATTTGCAAAAAATGGCAATAGCAATGCGTACAGTGAGTCATCATTTTGTCTTTTCATCACCCAGGCAATTGGGTCAGATTTTGTCACAGAAAACGCAATACTCAGGTTGGGGTGGTATCGACGGAATAAAGCTAAGGAATGGGAGTCGACAATAGTGTAGTCGATATCGCCAGCTAAAATTCCTTGGAGTAACTCTTCTTGGTCGAGGGCCTGCGTGGTTTGCCATTGCAATTCGGGGTAGTCATTTTTGGCTGCTTGTAGCGAAAGTAAATGATGGCTATTAGCCAGCACTGTAACCGGGCCTGATAATTGACCATAGTGCCGCGGGCGTTTTTTACCCTGTTTATAGACTAGTTTTTGACTAATTTCGCGATAAAAAGGTCCAAAACGAAAAGCTTTAGTTCGCTTGGAATGATAGCTGATCCCAGAGGCTACGATGTCTAAATCACCTCGTTCAAGGTTTTCAAATAGCTTGTCTAGATTGAAAAAAGGAATAACCTTTAACTCGACACCAAGCTCCTTTGCAAACATACCTGCAAGCTCGTATTCAAATCCCTCTTCGTCAGTATGGCCTTGGTAGTAGGTTGCAGGTCCGACCAAGATCCCAACTCGCAATACATTGCTATTTTTTATTTGCTGTAGCTGACTTGGTGGAGCTTTGTCACAACCACTGAGTAACAGCAAGGCCATCAATAAACTTAGTACACTATGTAGCTTGTTCTCTATCATGCCTTTTCCACTAATGAGCCTGATTTATGTGTTAGTTTTTTCTTAAAAAACAGGGTGTTTACAATCAAGGTTTGAAGACGATTAATTCAAATTTTCGTTTTAAACTCTATGCTCTCAAGTATATATGTATTTGTGAAGTGGGTTTTTTTCGATAATTGACAATTTTGAGTTAAATCTGTGCGCCAATTCGACTATAATAGCGGCCCAAAATATCGTTCAATCCCTAACCCCGGATGAAATATCTATGTTAATCCTACGTGGTGCACCAGCACTTTCTGATTTTAAAGTCCAAAAGATCCTTAAAAGCTGCGCGGATGCAGAGTTACCTGTCACTGGCGTATATGCTGAATTTATGCATTTTGCTGATGTAACTGCTGAGCTCTCAGAGACAGAGTTAGACAAACTGAGCAAGCTTCTTAAGTATGGGCCTACCGCCGTCGAGCACAAGCCTGAGGGTGCACTTATTTTAGTGACGCCTCGCATTGGTACTATTTCTCCATGGGCTTCAAAAGCAACTGACATCGCAAACAACTGTGGTCTAGATAAAGTTCACCGTGTTGAGCGTGGTGTTGCATACTACGTTGAGGGCGAGCTAAGCGCTGAGCAGCTAGCTGATGTAGCTAAGTTACTTCATGATCGTATGACTGAGTCAGTTCACAGCAACCTTGAGGATGCAGGTCAGTTATTCCGCGTTGAAGAGCCTCGTCCAATGTCATCTGTAGACATTTTAGGTGGTGGCCGTGAAGCACTTGTTACTGCAAACGTAGAGCAAGGTTTTGCATTGGCAGACGACGAAATAGATTACCTAGTTGAAAACTTCCAAAAACTAGGCCGTAACCCGAACGACATCGAACTATTTATGTTTGCTCAGGCGAACTCAGAGCACTGTCGTCACAAGATTTTCAACGCCGATTGGACAATCGACGGTGAAGAGCAGCCTAAGTCGCTGTTCAAAATGATTAAGAACACATTCGAAACGCACCCAGAAAACGTACTGTCTGCTTATAAAGATAATGCAGCGGTAATGAAGGGTTCTAAAGCGGGTCGTTTCTTCCCAAATAAAGATGGTGAGTACAGCTACAATCAAGAAAACATTGAAATCTTGATGAAGGTTGAAACGCATAACCACCCAACTGCTATTGCACCATTCTCAGGCGCATCGACAGGGTCTGGTGGTGAAATTCGTGACGAGGGAGCTACAGGTCGTGGTTCTAAACCAAAAGCAGGTCTAGTTGGCTTTACTGTATCTAACCTTCGCATTCCTGGTTTTGAACAGCCGTGGGAAACTAACTTCGGCAAGCCAGGTCGTATTGTTGATGCACTAGACATCATGATCGATGGCCCACTAGGTGGCGCGGCGTTCAATAACGAATTTGGCCGTCCTAACCTACTTGGTTACTTCCGTACTTACGAAGAAAAAGTTAATAGCCACAACGGTGAAGAAGTACGTGGTTACCACAAGCCAATTATGCTTGCAGGTGGTCTGGGTAACATCCGTACTGAGCATGTACAAAAAGGTGAGATCCCAGTAGGTGCTAAGCTAGTTGCACTTGGCGGTCCTGCAATGAACATCGGTCTAGGTGGTGGTGCTGCATCATCAATGGCATCAGGTCAGTCAAACGAAGACTTAGATTTTGCTTCTGTACAGCGTGAAAACCCAGAGATGGAACGTCGTTGTCAGGAAGTTATCGACAAGTGTTGGCAGCTAGGTGACGAAAACCCAATCGCATTTATCCACGATGTGGGTGCGGGTGGTCTGTCAAATGCATTCCCTGAATTGGTAGACGACGGTGGTCGTGGTGGTAAATTCCAACTACGTAATATCCCGAATGATGAGCCGGGCATGGCACCACACGAGATCTGGTGTAACGAATCACAAGAACGTTATGTACTTGCAGTAGCGGCAGAAGATTTCGACCGTTTTGAAGAGATCTGTAAGCGTGAGCGCGCGCAATACGCCGTAATTGGTGAGGCAACAGAAGAGCGTCACTTAACCGTTGCGGATAGCCACTTTGATAACAACCCAGTAGATCTTCCACTTGAAGTACTACTTGGCAAAGCTCCTAAGATGCACCGTGACGTTGAGTCAAAGAAAGTATCTGGTGAAGCACTTAACACTGATAGCATCGACGTACTCGATGCCGCTAAGCGTTTACTTCGTCTACCGACAATCGCTGAGAAAACATTCCTTATCACTATCGGTGACCGTACGGTTACAGGTTTGGTGGCACGTGATCAAATGGTTGGCCCTTGGCAGGTACCAGTGGCAAACTGTGCTGTAACCGCAGCGGCGTTTGACACTTACCACGGTGAAGCAATGTCAATGGGTGAGCGTACACCTGCGGCACTTCTAAACTATGGTGCTTCTGCACGTTTAGCAGTAGCAGAAGCGTTAACTAACATTGCTGGTGCAAACATTGGCGGTCTTGAAAACATCAAGCTATCTGCAAACTGGATGGCAGCAGCTGGTCACCCAGGTGAAGATGCAGGTCTTTACGAAGCGGTTAAAGCTGTCGGTGAAGAGTTATGTCCAGCACTTGGTCTAACTATCCCAGTTGGTAAAGACTCAATGTCAATGAAGACAACATGGCAAGACGACGGTGAAGACAAAGCGGTTACAGCGCCTCTTTCACTCGTTATCACTGCATTTGGCCGTGTAGAAGACATTCGTAAAACAGTAACGCCTCAGCTTCGTACTGACAAAGGTGACTCAAGCCTTATCTTAGTTGATTTAGGTGCTGGTCAAAACCGCATGGGTGCATCAAGCCTTGCACAGGTTTACAAGCAGCTTGGTGATAAGACACCTGACGTTGACAGCCCTGAGTTATTAAAAGGTTTCTACAACGCGATGCAAGCACTAGTGGCTGATGAGAAGTTACTTGCTTACCACGACCGTTCAGACGGTGGTTTATTCACAACTGTAGCTGAAATGGCATTTGCAGGTCGCACTGGTGTAACAGTAAACCTTGATAGCTTAACAGGGTCTGACATCGAAACACTTTATAACGAAGAACTGGGTGCAGTCATTCAGGTTCGCAATGACGACCTTGCAGCAGTTGAAGCTGTGTTAGCTGATAATGGCATTGCGGCTATCAGCCACACTATCGGTGCACTAAACACGGAAGACAAAGTTATCTTCAACCGTGGCGGTGAAACAGTACTTGCAAATACACGTACTGAACTACGTACTATCTGGGCTGAAACGACTTATAAGATGCAAGCACTTCGTGATAACCCTGAGTGTGCTAAGCAAGAATTTGACGCCAAGTTTGACGAAAAAGATCCAGGTCTAAATGTAAAACTAAGCTTCGACTTAAATGAAGACGTAGCAGCGCCTTATATCGCAACAGGTGCTAAGCCTAAGATGGCAATTCTACGTGAGCAAGGTGTTAACTCACACGTTGAAATGGCCGCCGCATTTAATCGTGCAGGTTTTGCAGCGGTAGACGTACACATGAGCGATATCCTTGAAGGTCGCCTAACGCTAGAAGAGTTCAAAGGTCTTGTAGCATGCGGTGGCTTCTCTTACGGTGACGTACTAGGTGCCGGTGAAGGTTGGGCTAAATCAATCCTATTCAACGACATGGCACGCGATCAGTTCCAAACATTCTTTGAGCGTCAAGACACATTCAGCTTGGGTGTATGTAACGGTTGTCAAATGTTATCGACGTTGAAAGAGCTTATCCCTGGCACTGAACATTGGCCACGTTTTGTAACTAACAAGTCAGAGCGTTTTGAAGCGCGTTTCAGCCTTGTTGAAGTACAACAAAGCCCGTCTGTATTCTTCCAAGGAATGGCTGGCTCTCGTATGCCAATCGCAGTATCTCACGGTGAAGGTCACGCTGAGTTTGCAAACGACGCAGCTGTTAAGGCGGCACTTGAGTCTGGCACAGTGGCGGTTCAATACGTTGATAACTTTGGTCAGCCTACAACGCAATACCCGAACAACCCGAATGGTTCACCAGAAGGTATTACAGGTATTACATCAACGGATGGTCGTGCAACAGTCATGATGCCGCACCCAGAGCGTGTATTCCGTGCAGTCGCTAACTCTTGGCACCCAGATGAGTGGAAAGAAGACAGCCCGTGGATGCGTATGTTCCGTAATGCGAGAAAGAACATCGGCTAATACTTAGCTGAAAAGAAAAGGTCGCGTAAGCGGCCTTTTTTGTATCTGCAAGTTGAGGCCGACAAATATAGCGGTAATATTTTTGAACAGTGAAGCTCGCCCGAAGGGTGAAAGGCAGCATGCCTATAGTCATCGATGTTTCGCAGCATGTTTTACGTCAGCCTGCAATGACGATTACTGCGCAGCGCACCGGGCCGCAGCGTCAGGATGAATTAGCCTTCGCTGCATCAATTCATTTATTGAGAAGGGTCATTGCGGTGGTTTTTTTGTTGCTTATGAAAAGTGAACTATTTGCGGAAAACACTTCATTCTATGAATTTCTGAATTTATTAATAGCACTATTTAATTGAGATTTAAGTGTTTATACTATTTAATGTATAAATTAATTTATTAAGTATTTTGATATATTAATCTATATTGCATTGTAGCTATTTTATATGGTGTTTAGTTTTCTTAGGTGGTAAGCACTAGGTGTAATTTGTTGTTAAAAAGCAGAGGCTTCTGGCTTGTTTAATCACTGAAATGGAAATCCTTCACTAGAGTATAGATTGCTATAGTTTATTATTAATTTACTAAATATTTGTTAGGTGGTTGTGTGTCTAAGTTTTTTTGTTTGATTTTGCTGGCGTTTTCTTTTTCATCTTTCGCGAGCTTTGAAGAAAAGTATAATGGTGAAATTACGTCTGTTTATGTAAACAGTTCGTCTGAGGTATTAATCAAGGTGAAAGGTGTTTCAAGCTGGCTTAGCTTAGGTAAAACGGATAACTCGTATACTCAGAGTATGATGTCAGTTGCACTGTCAGGGAAAGTGTCTCAGTCTTCACAAATGTGGGTGCGCTGGGCAGAAGATCCGAATGGCTATTACCCTAAAGTTTTAATTATGAGTATCGGTCACTAAAAGGTGTTGACGACTAACTCCAGCGGGTAGTGCTGCTGCAATTTAAAAATAGCGAATTACATTAGGTTGTATTGCCTGTGTGAGTTAGTCGAATTATCAAATAATCCTTCAATAAAATACTAGATCTACAGTTTTCCTATTCAAGTAGCTGCTACTTGAATGGTCATTCGTAAACACTTATAACGTACTTCAAAAACGACTTTGTCGATTTTACAACTTCTTACGCTCTACTACATTACATTAGGCTAAAGATGACTTAAACTAGTTGTTCAGATTGCAAAATAGTTAGGAACGAATGCGCCGTTTTTTGTTATATGCAGTGATAAGCTTTTGCCTGTTGCTAGCCACGCTTTTTATATTCCGATCGCCACTCAGTATTGCGGCTGCAAATTACTTTCTCACCCAACAGCAAGGCCGATTGAGTTGTTTGGAGTGGTCTCCTTCTGATTTCACTACAATTCACATTAGCAAGGTGTGTTTCTCTAATGAGCAAGCGGATGTACATGGGGAAAATATAACCATCACAACAAAGTCGATAGAAATAGCGTATGTAAAGGTAAAGCATAAGCCGATCGCATCGGGTTCTAACCCGGCAACTATGACACCGCTTTCATTGCCATTAATAGCAGATAGACCACTAGTCTCGATCGATAAGCTGAATGTTGAATCACCAGTATTGCGCCAACCTCTCTCCTTATCAATTCATGAATCTGAGCTTGATAGATTCTCTCTTAGCGGAGATATATTGGCACAGGTCATAGTGTATAGCGATAAAGTAAATTTGAATGCTGATCTTCAAAGCCAAGGGATTAAACCTTACTTGCCATCGCAATTAAAGGCGTTAGCGGGGCAACTATCGGCCACATTTGATGGTATACAAGCCGTTACATCGGTGAGCTTAGATGCAAGTATCTTAGATCGAACCCTAGACGAGTGTGATATTACAGCTAGGGTTGTAGGGGAGTTATCTGGTAGTTGGGATTTAAACGTGCAAAGTGGGGGCGCAGACTTATCATCACTCGATATTAAGCTTGATGCTCTCGCCTGTGAAAAACTACAACGCTACCAGCAGAGTGCTTCTATAGACTTGCTAAGCACAAGTTGGCGTGTTGTGCTGCCTGAGCCGATCAATATAGCTTTCAATAGTGTAGAAATACCAGCGCTAACTCTTGAAGATAACAATGGCGCAACCGCCCTAAAATTGAAAAATCTATCGCTCGATGTTAATGGTCAAATTGTGCAAACTGATATTCAGCTCAGCCATCAAAACCCACAGATTGGCTGGCTTGAACTTCAGTCAAAATTGAGTTTACAAAACAATACCTTATCTCTTGAGGGGGATTGGTTATTCAGCAGTGAAGAGGTACGTTTACCTCAAGGCTTGAAGGTTCAAGACGTTGTTAGCCAAGGTGATTACGTGCTAAAAGGCGTCGTTGGGGAAATTATCAGTGTTGATTTAGCAACGCAATCATCTGTGGGTAAGGTAACTAACTCACAGGCGCAATTGAACAATACAGAGCTGAATTTAACGACTCATGTCAGCGTTGATATGAAACAGTTGGTAGACGGTATTGCACAAGCGCTGCAAGTAGACGTATTAAACACACAACTTAGTGCTGAGCGATATCAGGTTCAGGATGTATCTGGTAAACATGTTTTGCTAGAAAGTGCAGTGAGTTTTGATCAAGATAAGCAATTCAAGAGTCAGCTTGAGTTTCAAGTTGGTTCTTTTAAAAAAGCAGAGGTACGAGGCAAAGATGTCACCCATACCCTAACATTGCAAGGCGAATTTAAAGATAATAAAGTGAGCGCAGAGGTGGATGGAGAGACGCACCTAGGCTTAGTCGCGACTCCTCAGCTTTCTTTTAGGCATGTTGTTTTAACATCGGCAGGTTTATTGGCAGAGCAGGCCTCTCTTGAGCATGTGTTACACCTCGATGATTTTGAAATGCTGATTAAGCAACAGGTTGATCAACAGTTACACCATTTGACAGTGAGGGTGCCTGAACAGAGCTTTTTGACATTGACGCCGATACTGACACAGTTTGAACCAAAGTTGCAGCTTAGTGAAGGTACGATCTCTGCGACTTTACAAGGTAATGTTAACCAACAAGCATTTTCGTTCAATGCAGTCCTCGAGGAAGGGGGGATTTTGTATGACTCACACTATTTGAGCGGCTTAAATATACCTGTTGCGGGGAAAGTTAACGCAGGAGCGATCGCATTCGAAGACTCTCAAATAGACATAAGAGAAGTCCGCTCTGGTGCTGTGTTAGAAAATTTCAGCGCTATTTTGTCTTCCTATGAGGGGGAGCCCATGCTGAGTAATATCAGCGCGAACATATTCGACGGCCAACTCTTTGCAAAGGGGATTAAACTTTCTAACCAAGATCAGAGCTTTCTAGTAGAGGCCAAGAATTGGGACCTTGCTGTGATCGCAAAAGCGGCTAAAAATGCAGGTGTAGAACTTAGTGGTCGCGTGCATGGTCATCTACCAGTGTCGGTAGTCGATGGGTTATTTGAAATTGACGGTGGCAAGCTCAATAACATTGATGTCGGGTTATTAAGTATTGAAAACAATGCGTCTGTTGAAGCGCTTAAAGCACAGCAACCGAGTTTGGAAACGGCATTTGGCATGCTGGAAAGGCTCAATATTGAAAAGCTATCAAGCGACGTGAATATGTCGTCAGATGGTTGGTTAGACTTAGCCGTGCAAATTACTGGTGTTAATGAGCAGCAGGCAGAGCCTCAGCCAATTAACTTTAATTACACACATAAAGAAAATATTTTTCAGTTGTTTAGAGCGTTGCGCCTAAGCGATGAGATCACCAAAGAAGTAGAAAACGCATTAAACTAACAGGAGCAAGAAGGCATGAAATGGATGCTAACTTTGATGCTGGTTTTAGTCACCTCAGCCTGTACTCATAAAGTACAAGTTGAGACTAAAGAACCTATCACCATCAATTTAAATGTAAAAGTTGATCACGAAATCCGTGTGAAAGTAGACAAAGAGCTAGACGATTTGTTTAGTGATGACAGTGAATTATTCTAGGGAGCGAGAACATGAAAGCAAAACTAATTTTGACCACAATCGCAGCGGCATGTATGAGCTTTTCTGTGATGGCTTTATCAATTAATGAAGCTAAGTCACAAGGTATGGTTGGTGAAAACGCATCCGGATATTTAGGTGTTATTAAGGGCTCAGACGATGTGAAAAAACTTGTCGCGGATATCAACAAGAAGCGCAAAACCAAATATCAGCAGTTGGCCAAGAAAAATGGCATCAGTCTATCGCAGGTAGAAAAGCTTGCTGCGGAAAAAACCTACAAAAAAACGTCTGCAGGTCACTTTATTCAAGTGAAAGGAAAGTGGGTTAAAAAGTAAATATACCTGTTGGCTTGCAGCGTCAAGTTGCGCTGCAAGTCCGAATGAAACGGCTATTTATGATGTGAGCAGCTGGCGAGTAGCTGTTGCCAAAAAGCTTCACCTTTTCGCCTTGCTAGTCGAATGTTATTGTCTGGGATAGATTCAGGGTCATCATACTCTTCGAGAGCGGCAGCCATGCTACTTTCTCTGATCAAATGGAGGGTAGGGAAAGGGGCGCGGTTGGTGTAATTAGCCGGATCAGTTTCATCACTATCTGCAAAAACGTAGTCGGGGTGAAAGGTCGCAATTTGATATGTCCCTTCAAAACCTTGTGCGCAAAGCATAGCATTTGCTAAATCGACTAAATCTAAAAAATCCCCGAAATCAACGAAGCCCTCCGAAAAGCTAATTAATGTTGTTTCTCTTTTTGGGTTCTGATTTAGCTCAAAGCACTGCTCTAGCATGTCCATTACGGCGTCATCATGACTGACAGCACTACTGATATGATAGTAGATAGCGTTTTGCTCGACTTCTTTTCTGGCAAATGGACAAAAGTTATATTTTACAATGACCTTACTGACCCAGCTCTTCATCGTATTAATGATATGTTCACTCATTTACTGCTCCAACAGTGAATCGATAATATTGAGCGTGCGATTAATCGCGCCTTGATTTTTTGCCAAGCAGGCATGCGCATTCTGCCCCAGTTTGTGGGCTGCGTTTGAATCGCTTAATAGCGTATCTAATTGCGCTGCTAACTCGCTGTTATTTGAGCATATTTTAGCGCCGTGCATTGCTGTTAGTTGCGGGTAAATATGAGAAAAGTTGTAAGTGCTTGGACCGCTTAATACACCCACTGAGCTCGCTGCGGCTTCCAGAGGATTGTGACCTCCTCGTTCGATCAAGCTACCGCCGACAAAGGCTACATCTGCGCAGCCATATAAAAACTTAAGCTCGCCTAGGGTGTCCGCTAATAGCACTTCACTGGTATTTTCAAACGATTGACTGCGACGGCTAAATGTTAGGTTAGCGTCACGCAACAAGTTTGCAACCGCATTAAATTGCTCAGGGTGACGCGGTGCAATGATCAACAGCAATGAAGGCATTTTAGCCAATAAACTTTGATGTATTGCGATGATTTGCTCATTCTCGCCAGGGTGAGTTGACCCTGCAATCCATACCGGACGCTCGCCAAGCTGAGATTTGATGTTCTGCAATTTAGATATGTCATTTTCGCTAAGTTCGACATCAAACTTAATTGATCCGGTCGTGATAACTCGTTTTTCTTCTAACCCCAATGTAGTAAACCGCTCAGCATCCTCTTCGTTATGGCTTGCAAGTACATTAATATTTTTCATGATATTACGGCTTATCGCTGAGAATTTTTGATAGCCATGAAACGATTTCTCCGACAAGCGGGCATTGACCACTGCAACGGGGCAGCAATACTGATTGGCATAATGAAATAGGTTTGGCCATAGCTCAGTTTCTAATACGACGACTAGCTTAGGTTTTAAGCGTTTGATAAAACGACGCGTCGAAAACGCAAAATCAATTGGCAGATAACATGTGTAGACCGAATCTTTAAATTGTTTTAAAACTTCAGCTCGACCAGTTGGTGTGTTACACGTGATCACAAACGGATATGATGGATAGCGCGTTTGCATTTTTTTTATTAAGGGGGCGGCCGCGAGTACTTCACCTACAGATGCACAATGGACAACAATAGCTCCCTCGGGAATACTGGCATCTATCTGTCCGAACCTTTCGCAAAAATGGTGTCTATAGCCGGGGTTTTTCTTCCCTCTGATCTGATACAAGTAAATCGAAATGAGTGGTGCAAGTAGCAGCAGCATGGTGGAGTATATAAATCGAGTCATGGCATCAGGGTACAAATAAAAGGGCAGTTTAACGCGTTTGTAGTTGGATGAAAATTACTATAACAATTTTACACATATCTGGGCGTGCTCAAAAGCCCTTAATTTGCTAGTATGCTCGCCCCTGTTTGTATTTGAAAGAAATAAAATGTTGTCAATTTATAAAAAGTTGTTGTTTGCTGTTACTTTGATACTGTTTTTAAGCTCTTCTTTAGTGTACGCGACGCCGACTGCTTTCCTTCCTATCGGCAAAGATAAGATCTTGGAATATCAAGTAGATAAAATGTTTGCATTAACGGCGGTAACACCGATGAGCAAACCTTATCGTATTACTGAAATCAATAAGCATATTGTTAAACTTGGCAACATAGACCCAGCTTTGCAAGCCAGCATTCGAGCACGTATCGCTCCTTATTTACAACAGGATGGCATCACGCGTCGAGGTTTTAAATTACGAGCTGACTCGGGTGAGGAGCAAAAACTGGCAAATGATCGTGGAAATTACTCGGGTGAGTATGCTGAGTTGTCCTTGGATGGCATCTACCGAGGTAGCAAAAGCTCGTTAGTGCAATTGGGCGCAGAATATCGTGTAGAGTCAGGTAAATTAGTGCCATATAACACTTTTTACGCACTTGGTGGAGAAAATCTACAATTAAACTTAGGGTATAAAGAGCACTGGTTTTCGCCATTTAAGCACTCCGCAACCATATATTCTACCAATGCAAAAGCTCCTTTATCCGCTTCTTTGGGGTTAAATTCACCACTTCAAAACTGGTGGAATTTCGATTTTGAAATTTTCTATTCTGAGTTAGAACATGTTGAAGATGGCATTATGTATCAGAATACACTGCATGATGGCACTCCGCGTCTTGCGGGTACACAACTCAACTTTGAACCATTGCAGAATTGGAAAATTGGCATTAACCGTATCATGCAATTTGGTGGCGGCCCGAGAAAAGTTGATTTCAAAGATGTAGTTAAAGCCTATTTTGATCCTGCTGGAAACGATAACAGCGGTAAAACAGGTAGCCAAGACGCAGAGCTTGGAGATCAGTGGGCTAGCGTTACGACCGTATTTAAAACCAATTGGTGGACAACCGCTGAGTGGTATCTAGAACATGGTGGCGAAGATACTCGAGAGCACAAGAATTACTTGTTTGGTAATAATGTTACGAGCTTTGGTGTTCATTTTCCGAATATAACCAAAGATTTAGCCATCAGGTTTGAACATACGAATCTACATAGCCTTTGGTATGTAAATAAAATCTATGCAAAAACTGGTAATAGTATAGATAACTTTGTTATTGGACACTTTGCGGCAAACAACAGAACGTTTAATGATGGTGTACCCACGACCAATAATGTACTTGAGGTAACTTATACAGAAAGCCTAGACTCGATGTGGAATCTGAAGCTGACGAACGTAAAAAACAAAAGCGGTTACGTAAATGAGTTAGGTGGTGTGAGTGATACCTATGAAGATATGCGTGAAATAAAACTGTCAAACTCGAGAAAAATTGATGGCTATCAATTGGAAACAAGCCTGACTGTTGGAAAAGATGTATACGGAGAAAGCTACACTTGGCTTTCAGTCAATGTATACTGGTAAAACACGGGTAAGTATTAAGAACTAGCACCATATTTGGGCTTGTAATAAATTTAAGGTTCACTATGTCAGTCAATGAACAGATTGCGAATAGCTATTTAGATAGCTTGGAGCGCCATATGGCGCTATTTGCTAATATGGCAAATTACCATAAAGAATCAATTGAGCTTTTAAAAGCGTGTCAAAAAACGCTCGCCTCTGGTGGCAAGGTTATTTGGTTTGGTAACGGTGGAAGCGCGGCAGATGCGCAGCATTTAGCTGCCGAGTTTGTGGTTCGCTATAAATTAGAGCGTGGACCTTTGGCTTCAATTGCGTTAACAACAGATACGTCAATTTTAACCGCACATAGCAATGACTATCACTTTAACACTGTTTTTGAAAGGCAAGTTCAGGCTCTGTGCAAACCGGAAGATTTGGTGATCGGACTGACAACTTCAGGCACCAGCGAAAACATCAACTTAGCACTTACCGCAGCGAATGAAATAG
This sequence comes from Pseudoalteromonas luteoviolacea NCIMB 1944, assembly GCF_001625565.1. Taxonomy (GTDB): domain Bacteria; phylum Pseudomonadota; class Gammaproteobacteria; order Enterobacterales; family Alteromonadaceae; genus Pseudoalteromonas; species Pseudoalteromonas luteoviolacea_F. The sequence continues at coordinate 82,941 of NZ_AUXS01000012.1, read as the reverse complement.
GCGCTTATACGGTCGCATTAACAGGCCGAAAAGGCGGGGATGTAAAAGACATCGCTAAATTGCCAATCATCATCGATTTTGATGAAACCGCGCGTATTCAAGAGGCGCATATGTTTATAGGTCACTGGTTATGTGAAGCGGTCGACCTGTTAATCTCGGAGCAAAGCCTATGAAACTAGCTGCTTTACAAAACCTTCACAACGCCAGCATTCTCGTTGTGGGTGATGTGATGCTTGACCGTTACTGGCACGGTGATACTGGCAGGATCTCTCCTGAAGCGCCTGTTCCAGTTGTGAAAGTAAGTAGCCTAGAAGATAAAGCGGGTGGGGCAGCCAATGTTGCGAAGAATATTGCGCATTTAGATGGCAAAGTGGGGTTATTAGGGCTAATTGGTCAAGATGATAACGGGCACAAGCTACGCACTATTTTAGAAAACGATAACATTGAGTCTCAGCTCGTTGCTGTAGAGACTTTGCCAACGATAGCAAAAATGCGAGTTATAAGTCGGCATCAGCAAGTTGTCAGACTAGATATGGAAGAACAGTTTCTGTCAGAGCATAGTGCTTTATTGGTAGCTCAGTTAAAACAGGTTATCGATAATTATGATTTTGTTCTCTTTTCGGATTATAACAAAGGCGCTCTTGCAAATATCCAAGAGATGATTGAAATTGCCAAACGAGCAGGTAAAACGGTTTTAGTAGACCCTAAACTCAGTGATTTGTCAGTTTACCGAGGTGCTGATTTTATCACCCCTAACTTGAATGAATTTAAGTTAGCTGGTGGTGATGTTAGTTCTGAAACAACACTAACGGAGAGTGCCAGAAAGCTGATTTCTGAAGCCGGCATAGGTGCTATGCTACTCACGCGCTCTGAGCAGGGGATGTCGCTCATTTCTGAGAGTGAAAAACATGACTTTGCCGCGCAAGTTTTAGAGGTGAGTGATGTTACAGGCGCTGGTGACACTGTTATTGCGACCTTGACGGCTATGTTAGGCGCAGGGTTGAATGCCAAAGATGCGGTTGAGATGGCGAATTTAGCTGCGGGCATCGTAGTTGGAAAACTGGGTGCCGCAACGGTTTCACCAGAAGAGTTGAGTGCAAAACTGAGTCAATATCTCAAAGATACTGGTGAGCATTATCAAGCGCCATTTGAAGACGTGTTGCAACACATTTCTTTTGCTAAGCAAAATGGTGAAAAAATCGTGTTTACCAATGGGTGTTTTGATATTTTACATGCAGGGCATGTTCGCTACTTAGCACAAGCAAAAGCAATGGGAGACAAACTAGTCGTCGGGTTGAATAACGATGAATCAATATCACGTTTAAAAGGCCCAGATAGACCAATTAACCCACTCAACGAACGTGCTATGGTTATTTCAGCTTTGGCTTCTGTCGATTGGGTGATCCCATTTGGCAAAGAAGAAGAAGGCGATACTCCGGCCAATTTAATTGCAACAATTAGTCCGGACATCCTAGTTAAGGGTGGCGATTATAAAGTTGAGGAAATTGCTGGGGCTGAACATGTTTTAGCACAAGGGGGCCAGGTTGAGGTCCTGTCTTTTTTGGATGGTTGCTCAACCTCTAATGTGATTAAAAAAGCACGGCTCAGTAAAAGTTAACCGCTTAACTCGGTTTTATAGGCGTTGTGTAATATTTGCCAATGCCTTTTTTCAAAAAAGAAAGCCGGCCATTTGCTGGCTTCTTTTTTAAAAGAGCGCGCAAGTCTGTCTATGTTCGCCTGTTGCCAATTTGCTTCTTGTTCGCGAATATCGCCTTTATCAAAATCAATCAGGTGAACAACACCTTGTTTGTCAAAAAGAATGTTGTTGATATTGAGGTCATCGTGATATACCCCATTGTTGTGAAATTTAGCTATGGTACGTCCAATAGCTTGTAATTCGACATTGCTTGCCACACGTTGCCGAAGGATTTCGCATAGGCTTTTTGCGCCTGTAATGGCCTCTGTTAAAATATCAGCACGATAAATACCAAAGCGTATTTCTACATATGCAGCTATGGGGGCTGGTACTGGTAGATCTAATGCTTTGAGTTCAGTAAGTAATTTGAATTCTTTATATACGCGGGTGTTAGTTAGCCCAACAAACAGGTATTGATCGCTGAGCAGCCTGCCTATTAAACCGCCTCGCCAGTAGTGTTTGAGAACGCCGACTTGGCTTTCTTGATATTCTATAAACCATGCTGGTGCACGGCCTTGTTTGCTCGTAATAATGGCTTCTTTTTGACGCCAATATTCCACGTTAAACCAATTATGGGTAATCTTCATTGCACAGTCTTGAGGCTGTAAAATGTAGCTGTTATTGGTGTGTTCTATTTTAAGCATAATTGGTTTGCACTGGAATAAAGTGAGGCAAGTTTAGCGGCTTTTTCTCTTGAGTGAAATGCACAAGTGTTGCAAATCGAAGTGATTAATTTAAGATCGTGCGTTCATAAACAGATAAGGTGGGACTGAGTGTCTAAATCAATTGCTTCTATTTGTATACTAAGGTTATCGGCCATTGGTGACGTATGTCATGCTGTGGCGGCTGTTCAAGCTATTCAACGTGCACATCCACAAGCCAAGATCACTTGGGTGATCGGTAAAGTAGAGGCTATGTTACTGGCTGACTTACCCGGTGTTGAGTTTGTTGTGTTTGATAAAAAGCGTGGTAAAGCTGCATTTAAAGACCTCAAAGCGCAATTTAAGGGTACTAAGTTTGACGTGCTGTTACATATGCAAGTTGCATTTCGCGCCAACTTGGCGGCCTTATTTATTCCTGCCAAAGTAAAAATCGGCTTTGATAATGCGCGTGCTAAAGAGCTACATTCGCTGTTTGTCAATCAGCGAATAGCCAAACAAACTGAGCCTCATGTTCTCGAAGGCTTCCAGCAGTTTGCACAAACCATTGGTGCCAAGTTAGAAAGCCCTCGCTGGGAAATGCCATATACAGAAGACGATGAAATGCAAGCTCGCTCTCTTTTAAGTGGTTTGCAGCGTATTTTGGTTATTTCCCCAGCGGCAAGCAAAAAAGAGCGTAACTGGTTGCCTGAGCGCTATGCCGCATTGGCAGATTACGCCGCAGAGCTAGGTTTTGATATTGTACTAACCGGCGGTCCAACTGAGCTTGAACGGAATTTGAGTAGCTCAATTATAGAGCACGCCAAATGTAATATTCTGAATTTAGTTGGTCAAACGCAGCTAAAAACATTACTGTGCGTGCTTAAACAAGCGAAGCTTGTACTTGCGCCAGATACTGGGCCTGCGCACATGGCTGTAACGGTTGGTACGCCTGTGATTGGTTTATATGCCCATTCGAACCCTAAGCGCACTGGGCCGTATTTGTTTCAAGATTATGTCGTTGAGGTTTATCATAAAAATGTCCTCGCTCAAAAGGGCAAACCTGCTAACGAATTGCCTTGGGGAACTCGAATTAAGGGTGCGGAACTGATGACGCAAATTGGTGTCGATGAAGTTAAAGCGATGTTTGATAAAGTTGTTGAGCAAGAGAAATTATGAAGTCTAAAGCAGTATTTCTAGATAGGGATGGCGTTATTAATCACGATCATGCCTATGTACATGCCATCGAAGAGTTTGAATTTATCGACGGCGTATTTGATGCGTGTAAATATTTTTCAGACAATGGCTTTAAAATTGTCGTGGTCACAAACCAATCTGGTATCGGCCGTGGTTACTATGATGAAATGCAATTTCAAAAGTTAAGTGATTGGATGTGCCAACAGTTTTCATCACATGATATCAATATTTCGGGAGTTTACTTTTGCCCACATCATCCAAAAAAGGCGCTGTCGCAGTATTTATTGGACTGTGATTGCAGAAAGCCAAAGCCTGGTATGATATTACAAGCCATTGAAGAGCATAATATTGATCCAAAGCAGAGCATCATGGTTGGTGATAAAGTGTCAGATATGCAAGCAGCAGAAGCTGCTGGAGTGACAACAAAAATCTTAGTATGTTCTGGGCAAACTTTAAGCGATGAAGACAAGTCCCATGCTGATTTGGTATGTGGTTCTTTGGCTGAAGTGCCAGAGAAATTGGTGTAACGCCCAGTAAGCTTTACGCGAAGGTAAAACAAGATAATCACAATTCGTGCAATTAGCTTGCGAACCTTTTAAAATATACTCAAGTAATTTAACTCATTCATACAACAAGTGGGTAATTGGCTTGAGTATGACTTTTCATTTGGTGTGTATTCTTTTTATTGATTTACCCTGAGTTTTAGCGTCTAACGAGTCGAAGAAAGTGGTTTGTATTGTGGAATCACAACGCATTCTTCGAGTCCTTAAAGTCGTGTGTTCACCTCAGTAATCAAGTTAGGTATACACACTCCGTGCAACCAATGGAGACTCTACATGAGATCAGCGGCATTCTACAGCCAACTTCAACAACAAATAGAAGAAGTTAAAGCTGAAGGCTTATATAAAAAAGAACGTATTATCACATCACAACAGCAAGCTGAAATTGCTGTTTCAACGGGTGAAAGCGTAATTAACTTTTGTGCAAATAACTACCTAGGTTTAGCCAATCACCCAGATTTGATCGCTGCTGCACAACAAGGGTTGTCAGACCATGGCTTTGGTGTTGCATCTGTACGCTTTATTTGCGGTACACAGGATATTCATAAGACGCTAGAAGAAAAAATTAGCGAGTTTTTGAAAACTGAAGATACTATTCTTTACTCTTCATGTTTCGATGCGAATGCAGGTCTATTTGAAACTATTCTTGGGCCAGAAGATGCAATTATCTCTGACTCATTGAATCACGCCTCAATTATCGATGGTGTTCGTCTTTGTAAAGCAAAACGTTTCCGCTATGCAAACAATGATATGGCTGACTTAGAGAAGCAGCTGATCGCAGCCACTGAAGCGGGCGCAAAGACGAAGCTTATTGCTACAGACGGCGTTTTCTCAATGGACGGTGTGATCTGTAATTTAGCCGCGGTGTGTGATCTGGCAGACAAATATGATGCATTAGTGATGGTCGATGATTCTCACGCTGTCGGTTTTGTCGGTGAAAATGGTGCAGGTACACCAGAGTACTGTGGTGTAATGGATCGAGTAGATATTATTACTGGTACGCTTGGTAAAGCACTTGGTGGTGCTTCTGGTGGTTATACGTCAGGTAAAAAAGAGATCGTAGAATGGTTACGCCAACGTTCTCGTCCATACCTATTCTCAAACTCTTTGGCTCCTTCAATCGTGACAGCGTCGATTAAAGTATTAGACATGCTTAAAGATGGCAAAGCACTACGCGACCAACTTTGGGAAAATGCGGCGCATTTCCGTACTGAGATGGAAGCAGCAGGTTTTACGTGTGCAGGTAAAGATCACGCTATAATTCCTGTGATGTTAGGTGATGCAAAAATGGCTGCTGAAATGTCAGATCGATTGTTGGCAGAAGGCATCTATGTGATTGGCTTCTCATTCCCTGTAGTACCTAAAGGCCAAGCTCGTATTCGTACGCAAATCTCAGCAGCGCACACTAAAGAGCAGTTAGATAAGGCCATTGCTGCGTTTATCCGCATTGGTAAAGATTTAGGTGTGATTTAATTGCTAGGTGCGTTTGCACCTACTTTCTAACGAGTGAATATTATGAAAGCATTATCCAAGTTGAAAGCCGAGGAAGGGATCTGGATGACAGATGTGCCTAAACCTGAAATGGGGCACAATGACTTATTGATCAAGATCCGTAAAACCGCGATTTGTGGTACCGATGTCCATATTTATAAATGGGATGAGTGGTCACAAAACACAATTCCAACTCCTATGGTGGTAGGCCATGAATATGTTGGGGAAATTGTGGATATGGGACAGGAAGTTCGCGGTTTTGAAGTCGGTGATCGCGTCTCAGGCGAAGGTCATATCACATGTGGGCATTGTCGAAATTGCCGTGGTGGTCGCGTTCACCTGTGCCGCAATACTATCGGTGTCGGTGTTAACAGAGAAGGCTCTTTTGCAGAGTACCTTGTGATCCCAGCTTATAATGCATTTAAGATCCCGGACAATATTTCTGACGAATTGGCATCGATTTTCGACCCATTTGGCAATGCAGTTCATACGGCTTTGTCATTTGACTTAGTCGGCGAAGACGTTCTGATAACAGGTGCTGGTCCAATCGGTATCATGGCGGCGGCAGTAGCTAAACATGTTGGTGCTCGTCATGTTGTGATCACTGACGTCAATGAATACCGCTTAGAGCTAGCACGTAAGATGGGCGCTACAAAAGCGGTCAATGTGGCAAAAGAAAGCCTTGAAGATGTTATGCAAGAACTTGGTATGACAGAAGGTTTTGATGTTGGTTTAGAGATGTCTGGTGTTCCAGTTGCATTTAACAGCATGCTGAACAACATGAACCACGGTGGTAAAATTGCGATGCTAGGTATTCCTCCGAGCGATATGGCTGTTGATTGGAACCAAGTGATCTTTAAAGGTCTCGTTATTAAAGGGATCTATGGACGAGAGATGTTTGAGACTTGGTATAAAATGGCAAGCCTTATTCAATCTGGATTGAACTTAGAGCCAATCATTACCCATGAATTTAATGTGGATGATTTCCAACAAGGCTTTGATACAATGATTTCAGGTCAGTCAGGCAAGGTTATCCTAGACTGGACTAAGTAATTTACGTCTGAAGTATATCAGCGGCTTTTTGAGTGTGTGCCCATTGCTAGGTATCGATGCTTGAGAGGCCGTTTTTTTAATGAGAGAGAAATGTCTTTTAAACATATTAGTGTTGAACAAACACAAGAATTGATGTCTCGAGAAGAGGTAGTTGTTGCGGATATACGTGACCCAAATTCATTTTCAGCGGGCCATATACCTGGTTCAGAGCACTTGTCTAATGAAAATTTAGCGCATTTCATGCAGGAAAAGGAATTTGAGCAACCAATAGTTATTGTCTGTTATCACGGTATCAGCTCTCAAAATGCTGCAAACTACTTGGTTGAGCAAGGTTTTGAAGAGGTGTACAGCATGGATGGTGGCTTTACCCAGTGGGAGCAAGCGCTTCCTAACCACATCGAAAAATGAAACAGCTAGGCTCCTTTTCAGACCCTAGAGCGGTTCAAGGAGCCGTTGATTATCTGAAAACACTAGGGATAGACAGTCAGCTTCATAGTGAAGATGGACGAAACGTGTCGGTATGGGTCAATGACCAAGATTGGCAAAGAGCGGATGCTGTTTGGCAGGAGTTTCTGACAAATCCGTACCATGAGAAGTATAGTAAGGCGTCTTGGCAAGTTGGTGCGACAGATAGTGGCTTACAGTATCACAGTGCCAAGCTTAATTTGTTGCAACGTTTTTTCCACTTAAATTGGTTTATTCAGAGCATTGCCATAGCCTCATTGCTTGTTTATGGCGGTTACTATTATTTTACCCCCGCAGATGTATTTAATGCGCTCAAGTTCGATGTTAACCATCCTTTGAGCTGGATAACGCCAACATTTATGCATTTTGGTGTTATACACTTGCTGTTTAACCTTAGCTGGTGGCTATATTTGGGCAATCAAATTGTGCAAAGAACTGGCTTTATTATGTTAATTACTGTTTTTACGGTCAGTGCATTATTAAGTAATTGGGCGCAGTTTTTATTGGTTGACGAAAACTTTGGTGGCTTGAGCGGAGTGGTTTATGCGCAAATGGGGTTCTGTTGGATATTGTCCCAATTGAACAAAGATCAACAACCTATATTGTCAAATTCAATTATTGGCTTCATGTTGTTGTGGATGGTTTTAGGGTTTGCAGACGTGTTGTTTATCAGTATGGCAAACTGGGCCCACCTATTTGGTCTATTGTCGGGGATGAGCCTTGCTGTTTTAGCCCAACGTCTTAGTGATAAAGGTACTTAGTAAATAAAACCTCTCGCACAATCTCCTGGCCAGTTTCATCTTTTAATAAGGATTTCAGCTTTGCTGCACAGCGTTGTCTGATTTCCTCTCTGCCAGTTAAAGATTTAATTGTTTCTTCTGGCTCTTTACTGAGTATCTGCACAATGGCATCCCTCAATAATGGAGTATGGTGTTCGACTACCGCAATATTAGCGATATCATCTAGCATAAGATCTATGGTTACTCGAACATAACCCAATTTTTTGTTGGATTGACCAATATAGTTCGTAATGATATCCGGTTCGAAACCATAATAGCCAACATTAGACTCGGCTTTGAGTTTAAAGCTTGCTGTGCTGATTGTAAGTGCCACTAATAGTATAAGAGTACGAACCATAATCGCCTGAAAATATGTAACTAAATATCAACAATATCGTTAGTTTATACTTAATTGTAGAGCATGAACAGCGAGCATTTAGATAATAGTGAACTTTTTTGCATTGCCAAGCTTTGCTATTATGTCTGCGTTTAGTCTTAATTGAATTATTGAATTGTTAAAATATCCTATTTCTTTAGATTTTAGTTGGGGCAGCTTTGAGCAAGTTGCCGACAAAGCGCCGGAAAATATACATGATCGGCTATTGGAACAAGGCTCTTTGACCGCTTTACTCAAGAGTCAAAGCAGCAGCTTTAGAGTGAAAGTGATTAATGAGCAACACCTAGCGCCTCCCGCTTATATTTGTCGACTGCTTGGCGATGTAATGGAAACCGCCATATGTAGAGAAGTATTGCTATATTGCGATGATAAACCTCATGTTTATGCTCAGAGTTGGATTTCGCTTGAAGCGAACCAATACGGGTTGAAAAACCTTGGTGAGAGCCCATTAGGTGACAAGTTGTTTCAACAATCTTCATGGCAAAGAGGTGATTTGGAAATCGGCTGTGTTGAAGACGCTGATGCGCAATTGAAGTTGTGGCAGCTTTTTGGTGTAACAGACATTCCAGTATTTGCCAGACGAAGTGTATTTACCAATCACTCTGCTAAAGTTCTGGTATGTGAGATGTTTAACAGCGAGATCGAGTAAATGAAAAGTGCGACATTGCGGTTTGAAAACTACCCTGAATACAAGCAATTAATGCGACTTGATAAGCCCATTGGTACGTTCTTATTGTTATGGCCTACGATGTGGAGTTTGTGGTTAGCATCAGACGGCAAGCCAAGTTTATTGCATATTTTTGTATTTACCTTAGGCACTTTTTTAATGCGCAGTGCAGGCTGCGTTATAAACGATTACGCAGATCGAAAAGTAGATGGAGCGGTAAAAAGGACTGCAATGCGGCCTTTAGCACGTGGGGCTGTGTCTGAGAAAGAAGCCCTAACGCTTTTCTTTGTGCTGATAATTGCATCATTCTTATTGGTACTTACCTTAAATTGGCAAACCATAGTGCTTTCTTTTGGCGGTGTGATACTCGCCTCGTTATATCCCTTTATGAAGCGATACACTCACCTCCCACAAGTTGTTCTGGGGGCTGCGTTTGGTTGGGGGATCCCGATGTCGTTTATGGCTGCCACAGGAGAAGTTCCTTTGATTGCATGGCTGCTATTTATTGCGAATGTTTTATGGACGGTTGCTTATGACACCATGTACGCCATGGTTGATAGAGATGATGATTTAAAAATAGGCATTAAATCAACAGCTATTTTGTTTGGACAATGGGATAGACATATTATTGCGCTTCTCAATATTAGCTTTATGTCATGTATGTTGGTAGCTGGCTTATATTTTTCGCTGGATATATGGTACTGGGTGGCGTTTACAATAGCGACGTTTGGGCTGGTTTATTTGCAAAGAGAGATAGCTGACCGAGGTAGAGAAGCGTGTTTTAAAGCATTTCTAAATAATAACTATATTGGTTTAATGCTGTTTTGTGGTGTATTTCTTGGTTAGGGTTTTGGCCCACACTGTAAAAAGTGTGGGCATTAGCGCGTCGAGTATAGAGAAGGATTAAGAATGCACTGGCGCACCATTTACTTGCAGTTGAGAGGCTGTCTTTTCAATCAACTGTAATAGGCTATTTACATGACTGTTGCCGCTTAGCTGGTGGTTAGTATTGATAACTAACTGCTCGTGACTATTGTCTTTATTAGTCTTAAGAAGCGCTAACTCAGGATCTTGTGCAATCGTTTTAGAATGTTCAATACTTGCAATAGCGAAGCTTTGGCTGTTTTTTAAACCATCGATCACTTGTGTTATGTTGCCAATTTTCACACTAGTTGACTTGTTTAAACCTTCAACAGCTTCGTTTAGCATGCTTTGGACCTGCTTAGATTGAGAGAAGCAGCTATACATAGGATACTGTGATAATTCACCTCTACGAATACACTCTTGTTTTGCAAGAGGATGTTGTTTAGATACAAAAAGAATAAGCTGATCAGGTAAGTGAATATCACTGATTAAGCTCGTTGCTGATGATAAGTAAACACTGATATCTACTTCACCAAGCTGAAGCTTTCTCGTAAGTTCATGCTCATCAAGTAGTTGCATCTCAATTTTCACATTTGGAGAATCTGCTAAGAATCTACCACATGACATTGGTACAATTTCACTGGCTTTTGCGGTGTAACCAACAACTAGCTTTTGTTGATCTCTACCGAATAAACTTTGCTTGATAGTGTTTTTCGTTACATCTAGCTCGCTAAGTGTCGCTTTGCAGTAATTTAGAAACAGTTCACCTTGTTCTGTTAGTTTTACTGAACGTGTAGAGCGTTTGACAAGCTCACACCCAATTTCATCTTCCAGAGTTTGTATGCTTCTTGTCAAAGCTGATGTACTAATCTGGGTTTGTTCGGCAGCCTGTCTAAAGTGACGTAGGTTGCCTAGAGCAACAAATTGCTCAAGTTGTTCAAATCTCATTTGAAATTCCTTTTATTTCAACAAAAATGCAATCATGACGTTGATTTCCTAATACTAATACAGATTAAGGAAACATCCAAGTGAATTTTTTACATTTCGCTTACAAAGTTTTAGTCGGGATAGGTATCCCTGATTAAAATGAATTGTTCCAGATTATTTATAAACAAATCAACTAATTTGGGATCAAATTGCTTAGATTTCTGCGATTTTATCTCTTCAAGCACTTTTTCGAGCGACCAAGCCTCTTTATAACAGCGTTTACTACCCAAAGCATCGAAAACATCGGCAATTGCAGTAATTCTTCCAACAATATCAATATCTTCTCCACTTAGACCACGAGGGTACCCTGTACCATCCCACTTTTCGTGATGCTGGTGAGCAATTGTTGCGCCACATTGCAATATTTCATTCGTTGATTTTTTCAATATGTCAAAACCCAACTGCGCATGAGTTTTCATTATTTCCCATTCATCATTGGTCAGCTTACCAGGTTTGTTTAATATGACATCGGGGATCCCGATTTTACCTATATCATGTAGCGGAGATGCCATCTTTATTATCTCAGAGCGATAGCTGTTAATGCCAGATAACTCCGCAAGTAACTTACTGTACATAGCGACACGCTTTACGTGAGAGCCTGTTTCCTTAGAGCGTTTTTCGACGGCTTCACCTAGGATATATGATAGCTCTCTTTGCGATTCTTTGACTGTTTCTCGTAACTTTATGTTGTCGTGAGCCAGTGCGATGTTATTGGCGAAAAACTCTAACAACTGGCAATCTGTACTTCGCAACGAACTCTCTTTACTGACGTATAGCATAGTCTCTAAGCCACCTTTAGAAGTAAAGTAGCCGACATACTCATTGCAAGACTTGCAAGAAGTTTTCCTGTTATGGGTTTCAATAAATAGGTTTTTGACGTTATTTGGTATTTTGTCAGAACTGGGCTCCACACCTTCTCCAGAAGCAGCTAAAAGCTTAAACTGAGAGCCAGCATCGGTTTGTTTATTTGTCGCCGCGGCACAATAAATCTCAGAGTCAGAAAGCCCCAATACCTGCGCAACATGTTCAAGTATTGTTGATGCAAAATCTTGCACATTATCACATTCCAAAAAGCTGGATGAAGCTGCAATGATCCTTTCCAGCCCTTTTTTGTGGAGTTCAATTGTCTGTATATCACGGTGTGAACGTAGTGCAGAGTACAGAAGGGTTTTTAGCTTTACAGCAGTCAATTCTGTTTTATTTTTGTAGTCATTGATATCGTAGTCACGAATAACAGATTCTTCAGGGGCTTCACCTGGTTGACCGGTTCTGAGAATCAAGCGGATATCGTGGTTTGCCATATCATTGCGAATAAACTTGATTAAGTCTAGGCCCGCATGGTTGCTTTCCATAACAACATCAATAAGCCCAACTGATATACTCGCTTGGTCTTCCAGTATCTCCATTGCTTGTTTGGCCGAGTATGCATGATGAAAACGTAAAGATTTGTCTTCAAACTTAAAGTCGGATAAAACCAACTTTGTTACTTGGTGAATGTCCTCTTCGTCGTCAACGACCAACACATCCCAAAAAGCACGCTCCTCGGGTTGTGAAGTTTCCTCTTTTAGATGCTCATTTGAAAAAAGAAAACCGCTCACACATGACCTACCTTCAGCTATTGATAATGTCAGTATAGTAAGGCCAATTCGAGTTGCTTACTCTTGTAGTGGCTTTTTTTCAATATTATTTAGCTCAATCTCTATTGCATCGCACGAAATATGAATTTCGTACAAGGACAACATGAGAGATCCGATCAGGCAGCACAAACTGACTCCAAATAAGATGATCCCTAGCAAGTTAATGTCGATGAACAAAGCAAACATCGAAAGTGTGCAAAGAATAAATGAGAACACGCCCCATACTTGCATTAAGCGAATTAGTTTGATGCGTTTTTTTAAATTATTGATTTGCTGAACAACGAGCGGGCGCAAAGTGTCACCTTCTCTCGCATTTAACTCGCGAATTAGCTGAGCGAGTACTAAAAAGCGATTAGTATAAGCGAGCAACAACAATGAAATAGCGGGAAATAATAACCCAGGTGTGGTAAGCGTCATAGAGCTCTTCCAATTTACACACTACAATATTGTTTATGATAGCAAAATTAGCATTGAGTGCGATGGTTAATGAATTAGATAAATGGTGCTGTGTTTTTAGCACCGATAATATGATTGAGGCACACCTTGTAAATGGCCTTTTACACCAAGCCCGTATTAAAACGACAATGCAAGGAGAAGCACTATCTTCCACTTTAGGCGAACTGCCTTTTGCAGATAACACCATTAAGATCTTCGTACCGGCGATAAAGTTGCCCCTTGGCGAAGAAATCTTGGTAAACTACCACCAGAAAAAATCAAAATTAGATTGGCAGTGTCGATATTGCAATGAGCTGAATGGCTCAGCTTTTGAATATTGCTGGCATTGTGGAAATGAGTATGAGCAAAGCAAATAACTTTCAGCGCATTCGTGAGTTGAACTATTTACAAAAAGCAGCACTAGCCGCTGCTATTTTGGAAAGAATGACGCCAAACTATGGCTTATTTAGTGAAGCAACGGGGTTTGGTGATGAGCAGGTGTTTAGAAATGCCCTGAATCTGTGCTGGGAAAAATTACTACTGCCAAAAAGTAAAATTAGTCTAGAAAAGCAAATCGAAAAAATTGAACCTAATGTACCTGAATTATCAGATTTTGACATGTTTGGTACTTACCCCGCGATTGATATGGCAACAGCGCTTCTTGGTTTTATTCAAGGTATTATGACCAAAGATGAAATTGAGTTTGTTAATGTTGCAAAAATCTCTCAGGCAACGGTCGCAAGGTATATTGAGTTTTTGTTAGCGCAAGAAGATATCATGCCGGATAATAAGCTCGTCAGAGAGCATCCATTGATGCAGTATGAAATCGAGGTTTTAGGTGAGTTAATCGATTTTGTTGAAGGGATGGGACGAATTTCCTCTGAAACAATCAAGCAATTAAAAGCGCAAGCGATCATCGATGGCCAAACCAATATTGGTTTAGCGATTGAGCGTGAATAGTAAAAAATGTAGTGGAGAACAAGGTTGCGTATTTTAGGTATTGAATCTTCTTGTGATGAAACTGGTATTGCAATTTATGATGATGAGCAGGGGTTACTCGCACATCAATTATATAGTCAGGTAAAGGTACATGCGGATTATGGTGGTGTCGTGCCTGAGCTTGCTTCTCGGGATCATGTTCGCAAAACTATTCCGCTGATTGAAGCTGCGTTTAAACAAGCTGGGTGTGGCCCGGATTCATTAGACGGAATTGCATATACGGCGGGCCCAGGGTTAGTTGGTGCACTTCTTGTTGGTACGTCTATTGGGCGTTCTTTGGCATTTGGCTGGAATATTCCCGCGGTGGCAGTACACCATATGGAAGGCCATTTACTCGCGCCTATGTTGGAAGAAGAAAAGCCTGAATTTCCATTTGTGGCACTGCTCGTCTCAGGTGGTCATACCATGATGGTTAAAGTTGCTGGAATAGGCGAGTATGAAATCTTAGGCGAGTCGGTGGATGATGCGGCTGGGGAAGCATTTGATAAAACGGCTAAGCTACTGGGACTGGATTATCCTGGAGGTCCTCTTTTAGCAAAACTAGCTACACAGGGCACAGCTGATAGGTTTGTATTTCCAAGGCCAATGACTGATAGGCCCGGTTTAGACTTTAGTTTCAGTGGTCTTAAAACGGCAGCGGCAAACACCATTAAAAATGAAGGTGACGATTTACAGACTAAGGCTGATATTGCTCACGCTTTTCAAAGTGCCGTGATTGATACGCTAGCAATTAAGTGCAAACGAGCCCTAAAACAAACGGGTATAAAGCGTCTGGTTATTGCCGGTGGTGTGAGCGCAAATGTGGAGTTGAGAACCAAGCTTGAACGTATGATGCAAGGGATGAAAGGGCGGGTCTATTACCCTCGTACTGAGTTTTGCACAGATAATGGTGCGATGATAGCCTTTGCAGGTATGCAACGTCTGAAAGCTGGCCATACAGCCCCTTTAGATATGAAAACACAGCCCCGCTGGCCGTTGGATAGTTTGCCGGCAATCTCTTAATCTTTTTTAGGCGTTTTCTTACCGACTTTAGGCTCCTTTCCTTGCAGGAGCCTAGTTATGTTTGCTCTATGTCTGAAGATAATCAAAACGGTTAAAAAAGCAACTGGTAATGTATATTGGGGCTTAATGAACCATGTATAAAAAGGTGCTGTAATAACTGTGACTATGGCAGCAAGAGAAGAGTAGCGAAACGCCCAAAGCACAAGCAGCCAGGTTAAAATAAGCAGTCCTGCCAATGACACGCCGATCGGCAGTAGTGCACCAAATGCAGTGGCTACCGCCTTACCACCATTGAAGTGAAAAAAAATCGGGTAAATGTGGCCAAGGCAAGCACTGACAGCAACCGCACCAAGCCAAACTGGCTCAATGTTTAAAAAGTAAGCGCCCCAAACAGGAATAGTCCCTTTTAATACATCAAAAATAAGTACAAGTGCTGCGGGGAGTTTACCGCCTATACGCAAAACGTTAGTGGCTCCAGGGTTATTGGACCCAGAAAAGCGAGGATCGGGTAGCCTAAACATCCTCGAAATCAAAATCGCAGAGGAAATCGATCCAAATAAATAAGCACAAATACACATTAATATGACTAACACAAGCTTCCTTATTTTTTATTGCTTTGTTTTGGGCTATGATCGCGATTCTTTTTACCCGGCCTAAATTATTGCGCCGACCCATATTAGTCATGCTAGGAGTATACATGGACAAGGTCTATATCTCGCAACTGCACGTCGAGACCATAATAGGAGTTTACGACTTTGAGAAAGAAAGTAAACAGAGCCTTTATTTTGATATTGAAATGTCTACAGATATTACCCCAGCAGCGCAGACTGATGACATCAACCTTGCAGTTGATTACGCAAAGGTAAGTGAACGTGTAATCACTTTATCAGAAACAACACAAGTAGAGCTTTTAGAAACTTTATTGGAAAAGTTAGCTGCAATGATATTAGCTGAGTTTTCAGTGAGTGATGTTCGAATTAAAGTCAGTAAACCTGCTGCGGTCGCACAGGCTAAGACTGTCGGCATTGAAATTTATCGGAAAAAGTAGCATGGCAGAAATATACATTAGCATTGGCTCCAATGTTGATAGAGAACGACATTTTAAAAATGGGCTTGCGGCTCTGATAGATCATTTTCCCAATTACAAACACTCCAATGTATATGAGAGTGAGCCTGTAGGTTTTAATGGTCGGAATTTCTATAACTCAGTATTTGCAGCAAACACCAAAATGGGTGTAGAAGAAGTTTGCAAATTACTAAAGCAAATCGAGCGTGATAATGGTCGAACGCCTGGAGATAAGAAATTCAGCCCACGAACTTTGGATTTGGATCTGCTGTTGTATGATGACCTAATTTGCGATCAGCCCGCTCAGTTGCCGCGGGATGAGATCTCTAAGAATGCATTTGTATTGTTGCCATTATCCGAAGTCGGTGGTCATGTCACACTACCAACAACTGGTGAAAGCATATCTTCTCTATGGGAGAATTATCATAATCCAAACCAAAAACTATGGAAAGTGGAGCTGTAACTGTTATGAGTATTATTGAAATTATTGTTTTAGCATTAATTCAGGGTCTAACTGAGTTTTTGCCAATATCAAGTTCAGCACACTTGATATTACCTTCACAAGTATTTGGGTGGCAGGATCAAGGTCTTGCTTTTGATGTGGCCGTTCATGTCGGTACGTTATTCGCGGTCATTATTTACTTCCGAAAAGAAGTCGCAGAGATCCTTACCGCCTGGTTTAAATCATTTGGCAGTCAGGGGACAACAGATGATAGTAAGCTGGGGTGGTTTATTTTGCTCGCGACTTTACCTTCACTGCTCATTGGCTATTTTGCGAAAGATTTTGTGGAAGAATACTCGCGAAATGCATGGATCATAGCGGGCACAACTATCGGTTTTGGTTTGTTACTTTGGTATGCCGATAAAACGGCCAAACAAATAAAAACGATTTATCAAATAAACTGGTTTATGGCGCTGTGTATTGGTTTGTCTCAAGTCATCGCGATGTTGCTGCCCGGAACGTCACGTTCAGGGATCACAATGACGATAGGATTGATGATGGGCCTTAACAAGCAAAGTGCAGCACGTTTTTCTTTTTTAATGTCAATCCCAGTTATTGCCGCTGCTGGCAGTTATTTGACCTATAAGCTACTCTCAGAGGGAGATGAGTTTAATGTCTCAGACATTGTGACTGGTGCGGTTCTGTCATTTTTCGCAGCTTATGCATGTATTCACTTTTTCTTAAAGGTCATCGAGAAAATGGGTATGTTGCCGTTCGTTATCTATAGATTGGCGCTTGGCGCTTTCTTAGTTATTTATTTATCAATGTAAAAGATAGAGCGGGGGTCCCCGCTCTTTTTTCCTCAAGTAATGAGTGGTTTTTCATAGACGACAACTTCCGCGCTCCCTAGTGGGTCGCTATGAACGGTAGTCGTAACGTATTCTAAGCCTATTTTTTTCATAATCTTTATCGATCCGCTATTGTCTTCGAGTGCAATCGCCGTCAACTTGTTTGCACAGTGGTGCTCGGCTAGCGCGCCAGCGATCTGCATTGCGGCTTCTGTAGCGTAACCCCTTCCCCAACTTGATTGCATAAACCGCCAGCCTATCTCTAAGTTAGAGTCATCTCTGTGCTCAGTAAAAAAGTCCATTGGGCGTACCAAAATCCAACCGATAAATTCATTGTTATCTGTTAAGAAGCAGCCCCATAACCCCCAGCCTTTGTCTACATTGGTGAACTGATTGAGTCGGGGTATGAAGATAGTGTCTATATCTTCTTGGGAAGTGACCTTGCCACCGTTGATGAACTGCATCACTTTTGGGTCTTGGTCCAGTCTAAAGAGTAATTGACTATCGGCAGGGGTGAGGAGCCGATACTTAAGTCTGTTTGATTGATTAACCTTCATAATAAATGCTTTATCCTTTTATTGTCAGACTTGGTACAATGGCCTGTCGTTTTATATGGGAGATTATTTTGGGCAATTCTGTATTGGCACTGCGCACGCAGCAAATTTCTGAATCGAAAAGAGAGTTTAAAGCTCGTGGCTCTAAGCTTGCTCGTTGCGAGACATGTTTATTAGCTGAACCTTTGTGTATCTGTGCCGGGGTGAAGCAAGCTCAGTGCTCCAGTGCTGTATGTTTATTAATGTATCACAACGAGAGCTTTAAACCATCCAATACAGGGCGTTTGATCGCGGATATTGTGCCTGATAATCATGCTTTTAGGTGGGACAGAACCGAGCCAGATAGCGCTTTAATTGCTCTATTAGAAAACCCACAATATCAACCTATCATTGTTTTTCCCAAAGACAATGTCGAGCCTCAACGCCTGATTAAAAAAGTGCACCGCGAAGCGACAAAAAAACCACTATATATTTTTCTAGACGGTACTTGGCGCGAAGCAAAAAAAATGTTCAGAAAAAGCCCTTATCTTGACAAGTTTCCCGTGTTGTCAATATCACCACAGAGTATGTCTAACTATAAGTTAAGAGTTGCCCCCCATGAACATCAGTTGGGCACAGCTGAGGTAGCATGTATCGTTTTGGCCGAAAATGGTGAATCTGAAGCCGCTGAGAATCTCACCGAGCACTTTATAGATTTTAGAGATGCGTATTTAAGAGGGAAGCGTAGTAAGTTCATTGAAGCTTAAAGCAAACACGAAGATAGCGCGACTCTTTCGAGCCGCGCTTGACGGAATCTTCTAAACAGCATCCTGCTATGTTGAATAACTCAACTCCCTAATTCATTTCCATACAATTCGCTTGGTGTTTTGGTTCTGCGAATTATTGCGCATCCTGCACATATCCACTTGGGTTTTCCTAACCCCATCCTAAGTTGCATCAAAACATCCAATGTTTGATATTACCCTGCAATCATTCCTTATGGGCTTCTCCATTACCCTATCCAATTCCATTAAGTCCTGACATCCTGATTTTGTGAACATCCTTACTTAAATATTTGCGTCCTGCAAATACATCATAATCCTAGTTCCATACTCCATAAAGGGATCCATTCCATGTGGTGCTTACCACATCCTTTTTCCTTGCGACGTCTCTCCCTTAAAGACAGTTACAGTATATGCTGCTTTGAGCTATTAAACATTGGCTTGAAGATTATGAAAAAAGGTCTATGTTCTATTTAATAATTAAAAATTATTAAATAACAATAGGTTCCTAATTTGAGGGCAGTTAAATCTAGTGTAGATTACTCGATTTCTACATACAGAGTGAGACATATCTTACATATAAATTGTCTTTATACGGCAATAATAATTTGAGTCACTCGCCTAAGTGGGATGTAATTTATGTATAATCGCGTTAGAATCAGTTGATAATAATAATTGTTTGGATTTGGAGCCTTCATGAAACGAGCTATCGCCACAATATTGACCGCTATGACCTGCATGCCAGCCTTCGCAGCGGATGAAGTAAACATCTATTCATTTCGCCAACCTTTTTTAATACAGCCTATCTTGGATGATTTTACTAAGCAAACAGGGATTAAAACTAATGTTGTTTTTGCAAAAAAAGGCTTGATTGAGCGTGTGAAACGTGAAGGAAAGCACTCTCGTGCGGATTTGGTTTTGACTTCTAACTTTAGCGCAATGATCCAACTTGAAGACTTAGGTCTCACGCAAAAAATTGCCAGTAAAACGGTTGAGGGCAATATTCCAGCTTCATTTAGAGATCCTCAAGGGCAGTGGGTCGCTTTGACTAAGCGAGTGCGCAATGTCTACTCGTCCAAGTCGCGTTTAGGAAAATTGGAATCTCTTAGCTACGAAGAATTGGCGGATCCTAAATTTAAAGGAAAAATTTGCACTCGCTCTGGTAAGCATCCATACAACTTAGGTCTTGTTGCATCAATGATTGCTCACCACGGTGAAGCCCAAACAAAAGAGTGGTTAGTTGGCGTGAAAAACAACTTGGCCCGTAAGCCCCAGGGTAATGACCGTGCACAAGTTAAAGCAGTGAAAGAAGGCCTGTGTGATGTTGCACTGGGTAACAGCTACTACTTTGGTAAAATGATGACAGATGACAAACAAAAGTCTTGGGCTGACTCTGTTTACATCAACTTCCCTAACCAAAAAAATCGCGGCTCTCATTTAAATGTGTCAGGCGTGGTCTTAACCAAGTATGCAAAAAATAAAGAAAATGCCTTGAAACTCATAGAGTTTATGACGGACAATAAGGCTCAAAACATGTATGCATCGACGAATATGGAATATCCGGTTAAACCGGGCGTCGAATTATCTAAAATGGTAGCGTCATGGGGAGCGTTTAAGGAAGACAGCTTGCCACTTGCTGAAATTAGTAAATACCGTCCATTAGCGCTTAAGCTAATCGATGAGGTAAAATTTGACCTTTAATGCAGCTAAAAAATAAACTGTCGAATTGGCAGATAACAGCGTGGGTGATAGGTATTTGCCTGTCCACCCCGCTGGCGTTTCTCATTTTTGAATCATTACAAGGAGAGTCGGAAGTATTCTCACACCTGTGGAATACAGTTCTATGGGACTATATCAGCAATACAGTTTGGCTTATTGCCGGTGTGCTTCTACTCAGTGCGCTGATCGCGCTACCTCTTGGTTGGTTGACCGCCTATTGCCATTTTCCCGGCAAACGAATCTTTGAGTGGGCATTGATGCTGCCACTTGCGATGCCGACCTATATTATCGCTTATGTTTATACCGATATGCTCGATTATGCAGGCCCAGTGCAAATCTTTTTAAGAGATTGGTTTGGATGGTCAAGTCCTGACGACTATTGGTTTTTTGATATACGTACCTTGCCAGGTGCTATTGTCATGATAGCTCTCGTTCTTTACCCTTATTTATATTTGATTTTTAAAACAGCTTTGAGAGAGCAGTCTTTTAAGCTTGTGCAAGCGAGTCAATTAATGGGGTTATCCCCATTTCAGAGCTTTTTAAAAGTCAGTTTGCCTTTGTCTCGAGGAGCCATCGTTGCCGCACTTGCGTTGATCAGTATGGAGACCATGGCTGACTTCGCAACTGTACACTATTTTGCTGTAAGCACGTTAACAACAGCCGTATATGATACTTGGCTTGGCTATTATTCCCTTACCGCCGCTGCGAAAATATCAGGCATTATGTTGCTGTTTTTGTTCGTTGCCTTGACCTTAGAAAAAATGAGCCGCAAAAGTAATGTGGTGCATGAACGCCAAAGCAGCGTTAACGATACGAGTTTATACGAACTCAGTGGTAAAAGTGGGTGGCTAGCCACCACGTTTTGTAGCTTAGTTTTAATATTGGCGTTTTTTATTCCTGTAGGTGTACTGTTTTCTTATGCCATAGACTATTTCGATCAAGCTTGGAATGACGCGTTTTTTAATTATGCATGGCAAAGTCTAAAAATTAGTTTTTACGTCAGTATTATCGCTATCTTACTCAGTATTCTAGTGGTTTTTTATCAAAGAGTGGGCGACCAAAAGTCAAAAGGAGTACCTGGAAAAGTAGCAAGTATGGGCTATGCCTTACCTGGCACTGTTTTGGCAATTGCCGTATTACTACCGCTAACTTTATTTGATGACTATCTAAATCAATGGTTTAGTGGCACAAGCTTTGAGCCGGGTCTACTACTGAGCGGTACTATTTTTGCTATGGTATTTGCTTATGTGGTGCGTTTTTATGCGATTGCACATGGTGCTGTAGAGGCTAGTTTTGTTCGGATTAGTCCAAGCATCGATATGGCCAGTGCATCGCTAGGTAAAAACAATTTACAAACACTTGGTCGCGTTCATATACCATTGCTTAAGCGAGGCATCCTCACTGCTGGGTTATTGGTCTTTATTGAGTGCATGAAAGAATTACCAGCGGCACTGTTACTCAGACCATTTAATTTTGAAACCTTAGCGACACATGTGTTTCAGTTTGTCAGCGATGAGCAATTGGAACTCGCTTCTATTTCGGCGTTGTTTATAGTGCTGGTTGGATTAATTCCCCTTTATTTAGTGAATCGCTCAATGGAGCAACAAACATAATGCACAGTCTTTCAATTGAATCATTGCAATATAGCTATGACGGACACGCCGTTATAGACAACCTTGATCTGCAAGTAAAAGAGAATGAAATTGTCTGTTTACTGGGTGCCAGTGGCTGCGGTAAAACCACCACTTTGAAGGCAATCGCTGGTTTGATCAGGCCGCAAAATGGTGTGATACGTATTGGCCAAAAACAGGTGAATGGGGATAGGGAATTTGTCGCACCGCAGCATCGTAATGTGGGCATGATGTTTCAGGATTATGCGCTGTTTCCACACTTGACGGTTGCGCAAAACGTTGCGTTTGGTTTGCGTAAACTAAGCCGAGTCGAAAAACAATCTCGTGTAGATGAAATGCTTGAGCTTGTGCACTTGGGGGCGTATGCAAAGCGCTTTCCTCACGAACTCTCTGGTGGCCAACAGCAACGTGTCGCAATAGCCAGAGCGTTGGCTTATAGGCCTAGCCTTTTACTGTTAGATGAGCCTTTTTCTAACATAGATGCGCAAGTAAGATTTCAGTTGATCAGTGATATACGCAGTATTATTAAAGATCAAAAAGTATCGGCGATTTTTGTCAGTCACTCTAAAGATGAGGCTTTTGCTTTTTCGGACCGTCTCGCGATTATGCATCAGGGTAAAATTGCGCAGCTAGGTTGTCCAACCGAGCTATTTCAACAACCGAAGAATCAGATTGTGGCAGAGTTTTTAGGGCGAGGAATATACCTGGACGCGACACATTCTGGAAATGGCTCTTTCCAAACTCAATTTGGACTGGTTGACTCTTTAACACAACAACAAAATGCTCAAAATAAAGGGAAAATCTTTGTAAGACCGAGCCATATTGAATTATACAATACCGACAGTGGTGAGATAAAAGTAAATCAAGAAAGGTTTGTAGGCACAGAATATTTATACGCCATCGAGCTTCAAGGACAGCAATTGGAAATTGCTAAGCCAGCTGACAACCCTTTAGATTTGTCTAAACCTATCTCTTTAAAAATTAAGCCTCATGCGGTAAATTTCTTTTCTTAGAACGAATAACGATAGGGAAAAGGTATGGCCCAGCCGCAATCGGGGATCTGTGCAGAGGCAAACTTGCATGGCTTACATTTATTCTTCAATGTACTTGAAGGGCAAGACGAAGCTGTGCGAGAGGCGCTTGCGCAGGCAGGGCGACTCCAAGATGAGTTGAGCGACAGGTTTTCAGAGTCTATGCTGAGTAGCTTTGTTGCTATCGGCGCCCAGTACTGGCCGCATATATACCCTGAGTTTATTCCGCCTGAATTAAAGAGTTTTCCGCATATTAAATCTGCAGATCATCTCATTCATAGCCAGCCATTTGATCTACTTTACGTGATCCGTTCTGATAGAGAAGATGTAAATCATTTATTTGCTCAAAGTGTGTTACACATGCTTTCAGGCAGTGTAGAGCTTGTTGCTCATGTCCGAGGATTTCGCTTTTTAGATGGCCGCAACTTCAATGGTTTTATTTACGCCAGTGAGTCGCCTCATGGTCGCTTTAAACGCAAAGTGGCTTTAGTTGATAACCCTAATGGCATGGATCATCAAGGCAGCTATATCCATATTCAAAGAGTTAAGTTCGATTTGGCGCGGTGGCAGCAACTCGCGATTGCTGAGCAAGAGGCATTGATGGGGCGTACGCGCTTAGACAATAATTTAATTGAGCCCCGAGTTGCATTTAGTCACGCAAGTCGCGCTGAGCTTAAGGATGCACAAGGCCTGGTATTATTGCTTGATCAAAGTATGCCATTTGGTGATGTGTTTGAGCAGGGCAGTATCAACCTAAGTTGTGCAGCCCATGGTAACGCATTTGAAACCGTATTGATGAGTCGATTTGGCTTATTGTCGGGGCACGATTGCTACGATCCACTATTGGATTACTCTGAAGCGGATATGGGGGCCTCTTTTTTTGCACCATCTTTGCAGTTTTTATCTGAGATGGCGCAAATCATGAGTGATGACTAGGCCTTACACATTATCAAATAAGGTTTTTACTTTTTCTAATGTTGCATCTATCTCAGAGACTTTTGCTGGTGCAATGAAAATTGTGTCATCGCCAGCTATTGTGCCAAGTACACCGTCTGCACTGCCCAAAGAGTCTAGCAAGCGAGCGATTAGCTGAGCAGCTCCAGGACTGGTTCTGATTATGATCATCATTTCATTGTGCATGATGTCAATGACTAGCTGTCGCAGGGGGCTCTTCGCTGTAGGTACGCCCATTTCAGCAGGAAGGCAATAAACCATTTCTTGTTTGGCATTTCTTGTTCGGACTGCACCAAATTTACTCAGCATTCTAGACACTTTACTTTGACTGATATTGTCAAAGCCTTGATCTTTTAGCGCGTCAACGATTTCGCCTTGAGAACCGAAGTTTTCCTCTCTTAAAAGTGCTTTAAAGGCTTTCACTAAGGCTTCTTGTTTGTCTTGCGCTTGCATATACATCTCTTCTTTCAATTTTGGTTGCCCGATTTTACACAAATCATCTCAGTTACCCAAATTTTCACGCTGGAGTTATTTTCATGGAGTATCGTAAAGACAAATTGCAACAAGTTGTGTCTTGTTTACAACTATAGTCGAAAAAATCTCGAAAATAATGCGGATTAATTTGTCTTTACCCGCGCTTTTCATTATCTTTACTGCACACTAAATTCTTACCTTCAATATATGGAGAATTATAATGAAAGTTGCTGTATTAGGTGCCGCTGGTGGTATCGGTCAAGCGTTGTCACTTCTGCTTAAAAACGGTTTACCTGCGGGCTCTGAGCTAGCACTATATGATGTTGCACCGGTTGTTCCTGGTGTTGCCGTTGATCTTTCTCACATCCCAACAGCTGTTAATGTAGCTGGCTACGGAAAAGACGATTTAGACCCAGCACTAGCTGGTGCTGATATTGTATTGATCCCTGCTGGTATGCCACGTAAGCCTGGCATGGACCGTGCGGATCTGTTCAATGTAAACGCGAGTATCGTTAGAACTCTAGCTGAAGGTATCGTAAAGAACTGTCCTAAAGCGTTCGTTGGCATCATCACAAACCCTGTAAATGGCACTGTGCCAATTGTACGTGAAGTATTCAAAAAAGCTGGTACTTATGATGCTGCACGCGTATTCGGTGTAACAACTCTTGATGTTATCCGTGCTGAAACTTTCATCGCTGAGCTAAAAGGCCTAGACGTTTCTGAAGTTAAAGTGCCGGTTATCGGTGGTCACTCAGGTACTACTATCCTACCTCTACTTTCTCAAGTAGAAGGTGTTGAGTTCACTGACGAAGAAGTTGCTTCTCTTACTACACGTATCCAAAATGCAGGTACTGAAGTTGTTGAAGCTAAAGCGGGTGGTGGTTCTGCAACGCTTTCTATGGGTGCAGCTGCAGCGCGTTTTTGTTTCTCTCTTGTTAAAGGTCTACAAGGCGAAGAGAACGTATTTGAGTACGCTTATGTTGAAGGTAACACAGGCGACGCAGAATTCTTCGCACAGCCTATCCGCCTTGGTAAAAATGGTGTAGAAGAGCTACTACCTTACGGTGAGCTAAGTGCATTTGAGCAAAAAGCAAAAGATGATATGCTTGCTACGCTTGAAAAAGACATCAAAGAAGGTGTTGATTTCATGGCTTAATGCCAAGTTATCATGCTGATTATAAAAGCTGCTTCTTAAGCAGCTTTTTTGTTTTTGGTGAGCCGGTGTGACACGATCAAGTGCCTCTTTGGTCACCCATAAAAAAACAGACAACTTGCTGGCTTTTCTTTAAGTAAATATAGGTTTTTAATTAGTGCAGGATACGTGCTCTTATCGTACCCTCAACAGCACTAAGTTCTTTTAAAGCGACCTCAGAATGGTCACTATCCACATCAATAACAACATAACCTATACAGTCATCTGTTTGTAGGTACTGTGCAGCGATATTTATTCCGTGTTGCGCAAACGCTTGGTTGATCTGAGTCAGTACGCCTGGTCTGTTTTCATGAACATGTAATAAGCGGCTGCGATTTGACAGTTCAGGCAGAGATACTTCAGGAAAGTTCACTGCGGTTACTGTCGAACCATTGTCAGAATATTTGGCTAGCTTTCCAGCAACTTCAATACCAATATTCTCTTGGGCTTCTTGTGTTGAGCCTCCAACATGCGGCGTAAGGATAACATTGTCAAACTCTCTGAGAGGAGAGGTGAACTCTTCATCGTTTGATTTAGGCTCTACAGGGAACACATCGATGGCGGCGCCAGCGAGTTTTTCATGTTGTAGTGCCTCTGCCAACGCGTCAATATCTACGACGGTTCCGCGCGACGCGTTGATTAAAATAGCGCCTTGCTTCATCACTTCAATTTCAGCCATGCCAATAAGGTTTTTAGTCTGCGGAGTTTCTGGGACATGTAAACTGATCACGTCTGCACGTTGTAATAGCTGAGTTAAGTTCTGCACCTGTTGTGCGTTACCTAGCGTGAGCTTGTCCTCGATGTCATAAAACTCTACTTTCATGCCAATATTTTCGGCCATGATCCCCAACTGGGTGCCGATATGGCCGTACCCAATGATGCCTAAGGTTTTACCTCGCGCTTCAAATGATCCAATGGCAGATTTGAACCACTGGCCACGGTGTGCCATGGCATTACGTTTTGGAATTCCGCGAAGTAGTAACAGAATTTCACCTAACACTAATTCAGCAACTGAACGAGTATTTGAAAACGGTGCATTAAAGACCGCAATGCCAAGCCGCTTAGCTGCCTCTAAGTTCACTTGATTGGTGCCGATGCAAAAACAACCCACGGCAACAAGCTTTTCAGCGGCATTTAGGACTGCTTCATTTAGGTGCGTTCGCGAGCGTATACCGACAAAATGAACATGCTTAATACGCTCAATTAATTCACTTTCAGGTAACGATGTCTTAAGGTATTCGATATTGCTATACCCATTGCGCTTCAATGTTTCAACCGCACTTTGATGCACGCCTTCTAACAATAAAATTTTAATCTTATCTTTTGACAAAGATACCTTACTCATGACTCATTCCTATTACCTAGTTTGTGGACCTTTTGGTGTCCCTGTTATTACGGTGTTTGCTCCTCTATGGGCAAATAGTCCATTTGTGACAACACCGACGATTTGGTTAATTTGTTCTTCAAGTGCTTTTGGATCTGTAATATTTAATCCGTGAACATCTAAAATGACGTTGCCATTATCTGTGATCACACCTTGGCGATAGACAGGATCTCCACCAAGTTTAAGAAGTTCTCTGGCTACATAGCTACGCGCCATTGGGATAACTTCAACAGGCAGTGGAAAATTGCCTAATGTGTCAACATGTTTGCTTTCGTCGACAATACAAACAAATTTGTTGGCAACTGCCGCAACGATTTTTTCACGAGTTAATGCCGCACCGCCGCCTTTAATCATATGACCGTGCTCGTTAATTTCATCGGCACCATCAACATAGACGTCAAGTTGGGCTACATCATTTAATTCAAATACTTCAATACCGAGTGCTTTGAGCTTTTCAGTTGAGGCTTCTGAACTAGAGACTGCACCTTTTATTTCATCTTTAATGCTTCCAAGTGCGTCTATAAAATGATTAACCGTGGAGCCTGTACCTACACCGACAATTGTATTTTCTTTTACATGTTCGAGGGCTGCCCACGCGGCTGCTTTTTTCATTTCATCTTGTGTCATAACGTAATCACTTTGTTGTCTTTAATTGAGCTGAGATTATACGCTTAAACACTCGAGTTGTATGACTATAAATTGCATACATAGCACTATTTTTAGCAACGGCAGTAAATTAGCCCCATTGGTAATATTGAGTCGGCGTCAATATCGCAGGAAGAGGAACGTCCCAAGCTTCAATTGGTAATTGACTGACTTTTTGGCAATCATGAGCAAGTCCAATCAAACGAGGCTTTGTCCAACCTTGGTTATAATATGTTGCCAAGGTTCTGTCGTAATAACCGCCCCCCATACCTAACCTGTTTCCTTGTTCGTCAAATGCAACCAATGGCATGAGTAAGAAATCAAGTTGATCAATTGGGCAAATTTCACTGCAATTCAATTTAGGTTCTAAGATAGCATAGCGGTTTTGAGTCATGGTTGAGTTTTTTTCATACCTTTGGAATAGCAAAGTCTTGCCGCTAAAAGGGTGTATAACGGGTAAAAAAACAGCGATATTTTTATCCCAAAGTGATTGAATTAAAAGGTTTGTTTTAAGCTCGCCATCATTTGCAAGGTACACCCCAATTGCGGTGTTTTTTGCTGGGTTTATATGTTGAAAAAAACTAATATTTAGGGAGGATTCAGCTTGAGTTTGAAAATTTTCATCTAGAGACTTTCTTCGTTTTCGTACTTCAATTCGAATATTTTTTCTTAACTCAGAACTTTCTACGTTTGAACTTGAATTTTTTTGCATTAGAACTTCACCATCTCTGGGAAAGCGAGGCTGAAACCAAGTACGATGAGCAATATAAATAAAATAACTAACAGTGTATAAAGTAGCTTTTTAGATTTGGGCTTGGGCTCAGTTTCTAAGTCAAGCTCATCGAACAGCTCGTCGCTTTGCCAGTGTTCGTCATCTTTTTCGTCAATACTTTTCGCTTGTACATCTATCCGTTGTTCTAGCTCTTCTAATTTTTCTTCAATGCGGATCAGGCTACTGGTTATGTAATCAAGAGCTTCAAAGACGCGTTCGTTGGCTGCAGTATCGACTTGTGCTGTGCTAGTTGCACTATTTTGTAGCGGCTGTACTTTGCTTTGAAATCCGTAAATTGCTAGCAGCTTAGCTTGTTTCAAACATTTGTTCTTATCAGCGGCGCCAAAGAGTGGTTTGCCCTGTGTAAACGCGACAATTTTTTCTTTCGACACGCCTAATTTTACAGCGAGACTCTCCATAGCATTTTGGCTATCGGTATCAGCATTAAACCCTACAAAGACAACTCTAAATTGGTCACTCATATATGATCCTATTTTCGTTCTAATATGAAGAGTATACCCAAAAAGTTATCGGAAGCATTGAATTAATCCGTTGAAGTTGGAGGCGGCGATCAATGTGAGCAAGGGAATTGTTGTAAAGGCAAATTATTCTGTAGAGAGAGGAGGGGGGTTTAGCGCGAAGGGCCATCTAAGTTTAAAAGAACAGAGTACTTCGCACCTTGATATGGTGTGAAAGCAACGCCCTCACACCATTGACGATATTAGTACTTCGCAGGCTGCCCAGCTTTAGGTGTTGCCTTTAAGATGAAATCTCTTAAGTCTTGATTTGATAATTTAAGGTCTTCATAACGCAAATACATCATATGACCTGAGCGGTAACCTTTAAAGCTTAAACGCTCTTGCATTTTGCCGCTTGGATCTAAATGCCATAAATTGTATTTACCATCAAAATAGTTAGTGGCACCGTCGTAATATCCAGACTGCACCATAACATGTAGATAAGGGTTTTGTGCCATTGCTAAGCGCAAACGTTCACCCACGTTATTTTTGGTTCTATCCCAAGGACGCACTGGACCAAACATATTGTATTTGATGTCAGTTTTATAATTTAGCTCTTGGCGGAAATAATGATTAATTGCTGGCGTGAATGAATGCAACCAAGACGTTAGCTCTGGCCAGTAATCAGGTATGTCACCAGCGGCACGTTTGTCTATGCCCAGGTAGCGTGAATCTAGTCGGCCGACCGTAAATTCTC
This sequence comes from Pseudoalteromonas luteoviolacea NCIMB 1944, assembly GCF_001625565.1. Classification (GTDB taxonomy): domain Bacteria; phylum Pseudomonadota; class Gammaproteobacteria; order Enterobacterales; family Alteromonadaceae; genus Pseudoalteromonas; species Pseudoalteromonas luteoviolacea_F. The sequence goes on along the minus strand of NZ_AUXS01000012.1, from coordinate 53,386 downwards.
TCTCGCGAAGAAGCTCTTTCCAAAACGCGGAATTTGGAATGTCCAAGTTATTTTGTGCGACAAATAGCTCAGATAAACCCGCATACTTGGCAACTTGAGTGATCACGGATTGTTTCTCTTGTGCGCTGATCATGGCACCTTTGGCCAAGGCTGGTAAATAGTGGTTCAGTGTATAAGCTTCGACCTCTTCTAGCAGTTCAAGTAGGTCTTTATTTTGCAGCTCCTCGCTGAGAGCTTTATGGTACCATGCAGTGGCGGCGAAATACGGCAAGCGATTTGCTGCTTTTACAGGTCCGTCTCGCTTAATACCAATATCGGTAGGAGAGACCAAAATAACCCCATTTAAGTACATCCATTGCTTATTTTGCAGCTCATGAGCCAGTCCAGCAACACGTGTCGTACCGTAACTTTCTCCGATCAAAAACTTAGGCGATAGCGCTCTGTCATGGCGGTTGATAAAAGTATTTAGCCAAGTTGCAAGGTATTTGACATCAGCGTTGACTCCAAAAAACTGCTTTTTTTGCAATTCTTTACTTGGCATTTTTCCGTTGCCGTCAGGTAGCATTCTTGAATACCCAGTATTGACAGGGTTTACAAATACGATGTCGGTTGTGTCTAACACCGAGTATGGATTATCTCTAAGCCCGTAGGGTTGAACAGGGAAGCCTTCATCATCGATTTTTAATACTCTAGGTCCGGTATATGCGATGTGCATCCATACAGATGCTGAGCCTGGGCCACCATTAAATGAGATAAGGAGTGGGCGCTTAGAAAGATCTTTGACCTTATCTTTTTTGTAATAAGTATAGTGTAGTGAGGCGATTGGGTTGCCTTCATTGTCCCATAGTGGTTGCGTACCAGTTGAGACCGTATAATTTAGGCGTGTGCCATTTATCGTTGCTTTATGCTTTGTGGTAATTTGATGATCAATATCAAAACTTAATTTTTCAGCTTGTTTAACATTGGCAGCACTGGCTGCGCTAATGCAAAGCAACAATAGACCTGATATTATTTTAGGTACAGCGGTCATGGTAATCCTCAAAATTCACTAATAGTGTCCATTTAATGCTTTTTTTACGCTGAATTCAAAGTGAATGAGACTAAATAGCAATATTCGCAGGCTATTACAATTTGTTTACCAATTAGGGGCGATGCAGGTTTTTTTTGTCACAAAAATCGCGTATATTTCACCCTTATGTCTGTAGTATTAAAGTATTTAGCCCTGTTAAATTCTTGTGTAACTACATCTCTCATTGCAGTCACTAGAGAAAGCTTCCATGCAAAAAGTATTAATTGTTGAAGATAGTAAGGTTGTTCAACAGATCTTACGCCATTTGGCATCACAACATTTAAATGTCGATATAGACTTTGCTTGGTCACTCAAGGAAAGTAAAGCATTACTAAAAAGCAACCGCTACACCTTGGCCTTGGTCGATCTAACTTTACCTGATGCGATGGACGCAGAGGTGGTGCAGTTAACTTTGAGCCACAATGTACCCACAGTCGTACTGACATCAAAAATTGATGAATATAGCCGCCAACAGATGCTCGAAATGGGCGTGGTCGATTATGTGATTAAGGATAATCGTGATTCCTACTTGTATGCGATTAAACTCGTCAGTCGATTGTTAAGAAATCAGGGCTGTAAAGCACTCATTGCCGATGACTCAATGATCAGTCGAGCAGTAATGAGGCAAATGTTAGAAAAGCAGCTATTTACAGTTTTTGAAGCGCAAGATGGTGAGCAAGCGCTTACTATGCTAAAAGCTGAGCATGAAATTAAACTCCTACTTACCGATTATGCTATGCCAACGATGGATGGTTTTGAATTGGTCAAAGCGGTGCGTAATTTCCGGGGGCGTGATGACCTTGCGATTGTAGGGTTGTCTGGTGCTGGAACTCACGGCCTTTCTGCTAAGTTTATTAAATATGGTGCCAATGATTTTTTAATGAAACCTTTTATGAACGAAGAGTTTCATTGCCGAGTAATGCAAACAATGGAGCAATTAAATTTAATTGCTGATATTAAAGATTATGCTCATCGAGATTATCTCACAGGCTTATATAACCGCCGTTATTTCTGCCAACAAATGGATAAATTGCTTAAAACAGGTTTACAACATAGCTGTTTAGCCTTGCTAGACTTGGACCTGTTTAAAGAAATCAATGATAAATACGGTCATTTAGGTGGGGATAGTATCCTTACCCAAGTTGCTCAGCTGTTGACGGATTCATTCTCAGATAGCCTCGTTTCACGAGTCGGTGGAGAGGAGTTTGCTGTGTTGTTAGCTGAGCAAGATATACAGAAGGCAAAAGCTGCGTTTGATGGCTTCCGAAGAAAGTTTGCCGAGAACATTTTCTCCATAGATGAACACAAGTTACATTGCACTGTAAGTATAGGTATCGCAAGATGTGAATTTCCCACGTTGAGTGAGGTAATGCGTCACGCTGATAAAGCTTTGTATCAAGCAAAAGCACAAGGCCGCAATAGTGCAGTTGGTGCCTGCACCAAATCAATTCAAATACTGGAAGAGTGCACCACCTAAGTGCACTTTTTGCAATTCCCCATCTCATTTCAAGTTTTATCTCATTGATTAATAAAAATTAATTTTATTGGCACAAAGGTTGGATTGTGTATTCCATCAACAACAGGAATCACACTCCTCTGGAGGTCAACGATGAAAATGATAAGTGCGATTATCAAGCCATTTAAATTGGATGAAGTTCGCGAGGCGCTCGCCGAATTAGGTATTGAAGGCATGACGGTTGTCGATGTCAAAGGGTTTGGCAGACAACGAGGCCACACTGAGTTATATCGAGGTGCTGAGTATCAAGTCGACTTTATTCCAAAAATAAAACTCGAAATAGCAACACACAGTGAAAATTGTCAGCGAGTTGTAGATACGTTAACACAAGCAGCCAATACCGGAAAAATCGGCGATGGTAAAATTTTTGTGTATGACCTAGAGCAAATAGTGCGGATCCGTACTGGCGAATTAGACGAAGAAGCAATTTGAGAGGCAACTGATGGACAACACAATTATAGAATTACAATTCTCGCTCAACACGTTTTACTTCTTGATATCGGGCGTTTTAGTGATGTGGATGGCTGCGGGGTTTGCCATGTTAGAGGCGGGATTGGTCAGATCAAAAAATACCACCGAAATTTTAACCAAGAATATCGCATTGTATGCGATCGCTTGCACCATGTATTTGTTGATTGGTTATAACATTATGTATGTAGGAAATTCAGAAGGTGGATTTGTCCCAAGTTTTGGAGCATTGATTGGCGAAGCCTCAGCGGATGCGGATCATGCACTAGAGTCTGATTTTTTCTTTCAGGTAGTTTTTGTAGCCACGGCTATGTCTATTGTCTCAGGCGCAGTTGCCGAACGGATGAAGCTATGGGCGTTTTTATTGTTTACCGTGGTATTGACCGGTGTTATTTATCCAATTCAAGGTTATTGGAGTTGGGGAGCTGGATTTTTATCTGAACTGGGTTTTGTTGACTTTGCTGGTTCGGCAATTGTTCATGGCGCGGGGGCTGCGGCTGCACTTGCAGGAGTTTTGCTATTGGGAGCGAGAAAAGGAAAGTATGGTAAGCACGGTGAAATATACCCGATCCCTGGTTCTAATTTACCACTAGCAACACTCGGTACCTTTATTTTATGGATGGGGTGGTTTGGCTTTAACGGAGGGTCTCAGTTGTTTATAGCAGACAAAGAAAACGCCATTGCGGTGAGTCAGATCATGCTCAATACCAATGCTGCCGCTGCTGCAGGCGCGATATCAGCACTACTAGTATGCAAAATTATGTGGAAAAAAGCGGATTTAACGATGATTTTAAATGGTGCACTGGCTGGGTTGGTGAGTATTACCGCGGAGCCTGCCTCTCCAACACCGCTTTTAGCATGTATCATAGGTGCACTGGGTGGCAGTTTGGTGGTGTTCAGTATCGTTACATTGGATAAATTTAAAATTGATGATCCGGTCGGTGCTATTTCTGTTCATGGTGTATGTGGATGCTTAGGGGTAATGATGGTGCCATTTTCAAATAGCGAAGCCAATTTTGTATCTCAGTTAATTGGTCTTATGTCCATTCTCGGTTTTGTGTTTGTTACCTCTTATTTGGTCTGGGCGCTTTTGAAAAAGACCATGGGGATCCGAGTTAGCGAAGAAGAGGAACTCAGTGGTATGGACCAGCATGACTGCGGGGTTGACGCGTATCCAGAGTTTGTCACGATACGTAACCACTAGCAGTTAAAAAGATTAAAAAAGCAGGCTTTAGCCTGCTTTTTTGGTTTCAGTGGCCGTTAATCTAAGTTACTCTAGCATCATTCTAGATATCGTAAAAATTACTCCGGTAAATGTCAGATAAAAAACGTACCCCTGCAAAAAAATCAAAGTCGAAGCGCACAACTAAGAAGTCATCAAATTCTAAAAAAATGCCTATAAAGCAGCGCTTAGGGGTATTTAAATCCCGGGTTTTACAAACGCTTTGGTCGCTATTTTGGAAAGGTGGCCTAGCAGTTTGCTGTGCGGTTGCTATGTACGTTGTATACCTAGATGCGAAAGTGAGTAAGCAATTTGAAGGCAATAAGTGGCAACTTCCAGTGCAAGTATATGCACGAGCTATGACCTTTTATCCAGATCAGTATTTGTCAGAAGATGAAGTGATTTGGGAGTTGGAACGACTAAATTATTCTCGAGTAAATCGCATTAAAAGAACGGGTCAATATCTGGTTCAAGGTCGCACGGTCACCATATATCGTCGCGCTTTTGAGTTTTATGAAGGCGAAGAGTCGGCAAAAGTATTTACGCTTAACTTTGCCGGAAAAAAACTGGCAAGTGTCGTTGATAAGAGTGGTAGAAGAACTTCATCTGAACGTCTAGAACCTGTGCAAATTGCTCGGATCGGGAATGAAACCAATCAAGACCGAGAGTTTGTTCCTTTAGATAAATTTCCTAATGTACTCAAACAAGCGCTATTGGCCGTCGAAGATCGCAATTTTTATGAGCACCACGGAGTATCCGTATGGTCAATAATGCGTGCCCTTTACAGTAATATTCGAGCGGGAAGAACAGTGCAAGGGGGTAGTACGCTCACTCAGCAGTTGGCTAAAAATTTCTACCTGACACGTGAACGTTCAATTGTACGCAAAATCAATGAAGCTTTTATCGCGTTGATTTTGGACTACCGATATAGCAAAGATGAAATTTTGGAAGCTTACCTCAATGAAGTTTATTTGGGTCAAGCATACAACCAAGGTGTACATGGTATGGGGCTAGCTTCGGAATTTTACTTTGCTAAGCCTGTAGATGAGTTAGAGTTTGACCAAATTGCGCTGTTAGTTGCGATGGTTAAAGGGCCTTCTTATTACAACCCGCGACGATACCAAGAGCGGACTATGGAACGTCGAGATCTCGTACTTAGACTGATGGCAGAAAATGGCATCATCACAACCACTGAATATCGTCAGTCGCTAGAGCGTAAAATTGAGATTCAGCCGCTAAAAGAAAGTTTACTTCAGTCTTATCCGGGGTATCTGGAGTTGGTAAATCGAGAGCTGAAAGGCCTGGTGCCAAATGATGATATTATTCACGCAGGTGTGAGGATATTTACCTACTTTGAATTGCAAAAACAAAGTGCGATGGAAGAAGCTATCACATCTGGCTTACCTTATTTAGAGCGTCGCTTTGGTACTTCAGGACTGGAAGTGGCCATGTTGTCTGTAAATGCAGAAAAGTCTGGAGTATCTGCATTGGTGGCAGGTAGGCAGATGCGTTTTTCTGGCTTTAATCGAGTGTTGGATACAAGGCGCAGTGTCGGCTCTTTGGTCAAACCTGCAATATACTTAACGGCACTGCAAAAAGACTACAACTTGGGCACATTGGTCGATGACTCACCACTTCAAGTAACTGATGCATCGGGTAAAACTTGGTCTCCTGAAAATTTTGATCATGAGTTTCGAGGTCAGGTGCCGCTTTACGAAGCGTTCAGTAAAAGTTTAAACATACCAGCAGTAAACCTTGGGTTAGACGTTGGGGTACATAAAGTAGCAGATACCATGACTGAACTGGGGATAAAAAGTGATATTCCGACGTACCCTTCAATGTTGCTAGGGGCCGTAGAGCTTTCTAGTTTCGATGTTGCTCAAATGTATACAACGTTGGCTGCCGATGGACGTTATAGTGAATTGACCAGTATTTCTGCGATCACCGATTCCAGCGGAAAAACACTCTATAAACACCAACCTGAGCGGGAGCAAAGGTTTGAGCCTGCATCTGTGTACATGACGAAATATGGTCTAAAAAGAGTAACTAAAAGTGGTACTGGTAAGCGTCTTAATAAACACTTTCCTTCGATTCAACTGGCAGGCAAAACCGGGACGAGTAATGATTTGAGAGACAGCTGGTTTACCGGTTTCGATCATAATACCGTTACGGTAACTTGGATCGGCCGAGACGATAATAAACCTGCAAAGTTGACTGGCGGAAGAGGCGCACTTGAGCTTTATATTCGCTATTTGAAACCTCTTAATCCGCAGGCTATTGTGGATGAGCGGCCTGCAGGAGTTAAGTGGGCGTTTGTCAATAAAGCAACGGGTAAACAAGCTGCACCACACTGTGGACCAACTATTCAGTTGCCTCTGCGGGCGGAGTTATTTAACCCACGCCCAAGTTGCGAGTAGAGCTTATGTTCTGAACTGGCTCATGGCAGACTTTAAATTGGCTGCCATGTTGCTCAGTTGATGGGCATCATCTTGCGTAGCTTCCGCTGAGCCCAATGTATGTTCAGCAAGATCGCTAATTTCGCTGGATTCAGAAAGCGCTTGTTGTGTGGCTTGAGTTTGCTGTTGTACGAGCTCTCGAATGACATGTCCTTGTTGATCAATATCTGTCATGCTTTGCTCGGCGGCACTTAATATTTGATTGGTCTCGTTGGCTGCACTTACCCCTCGCTCCATTTTTTCAACGCTACTCAGCATTTTTTGCTGAGTATTATTTGACGCACTTTGCAATGACTTGATAATCGAATGGATTTCCTCAGTTTGTTGTTGGGTGCGCTTAGCGAGTGTGCGTACTTCATCTGCAACAACAGCAAATCCTCTTCCTTGTTCTCCCGCCCTCGCAGCTTCTATGGCCGCATTGAGAGCCAATAAATTTGTCTGTTCGGCAATTTCACTGATCCCTAGGCTTACTTTACTGATGTTTTGGCTGTCTTGAGCAAGTTTGTCTAACGCTTGTCTACTCTCCTCAAACTCGCGTTGTAACACAGTCATATGTTGGGCGAGCTCAGTCGTATTCACACTGCCTTGTTTAACTTGTTGAGCGGCGGCGCTTGCCAGCTCAGTCGCGTGTTGTGCAGAGGTTTCCACTGAATCTGCGGCATTGGCCATATCGGAAAGGGCATTATGAATGCCGGAAATTTTAATTTGTTGCTGGGCGACATCATGGCGAGTGTCTTGGCTTATGTGACTTAGTTTGTCGGTAGCATGATGCAGGTCGCTGGTGGTATTGTGCACATCTGCTAATAATTCAGTAAAGGCATCCAGCACACGGTTATATTGGGCAACGATATCATTTAACTCATCATCTCCCCGAGAAACAGCTCTAGCACGCAAGTCGCCCTGAGCTGCCTTTTGTGCAGATACCGAAAACTCAGAAATGGTGTCAACAACGGCAAAATAAAAACCTAGCATTAGATACAGAGCGATAAACAGACTCAGCAGAGATGCCGAAGCTACAAGGTTTCGGATCGTTTGTTCTGTACTGAGCTTCTCCTGCAGCAAGGTTTTTAGTGTGGGTAGCGCGGCTTCAATCAAGTCCTGCGTTTTTCGTTGTACATTTCTATGACTGCTGGCAAAAGCGCTGGCGGTCAGCTCAATATCATCTGGCTCGAGCAATTTTGTTCTAATTGCTAGCTGGTATTGGTCCAATGCTTTGTTGAGTGCATCAATTTGTCCAGAAAGCTGCTGCTTAACAAATGGACTTTCTTGTGTGGCAACTTCAAGTTTATCTAACAACTGAGCTTTTACTATGGGCAGAGCTTTGTTGAGATTAGACAGCGCGATAAATGAGTCTGGCGTAAAACGACCTCTGCTAATGATGGCATTGGCCTGCTCTGCAATGTTGTTTATTTGATATACAACTTTGGGTAGAGACTCCACCAGTGAACGGTTTAAGTAAGAGCGACTTAAGTCGTTATCAATGGCTAACTTGGAGGCAATGGATACTTGCTCTAACGGCGTGTTGGACGCTTTTGCATTGACTGAAAAGCCATTTTGAGAGAGCAGTCTTTGATTATCTTTCTGACGGTTGTTGATGATGTTCTCTAGCAGTTTAGGGTAGAGGTTCAGACCCTGTTGCTGTTGTTGGCTAACTTCAATTGAGTGAGTCAAAGTTGAATTTAAAAAAAACAGACTTAGTGCCAAAGGCAATAGTAAAATACCGAATACCAGACTGATTTTTGTTTTATATTTTAACTGAGCCATAAATGAGATGGCGGGGCTACATAGCGATCTGAGTCCTGTCATAATTTAAATCTTTGTTATTGAGTCACGAAATAGAGACCTTATTAAGACAAAGAATAGTTCAAAGAAACAGAAATTTTTTTTCAATATGAAAAAAAAGCCCTTAATGGGCTTTTTCTTATGTACTTAACAACCAAACAAGGTTGGCATTTTTTGCTACTTATTTTGCGATTAGCTTTGCGAATGCGCGATCTGCGGCAGATATTGTGTTTTCAATATCTTTATCGCTATGCATCGTGCTGACAAAGCCGGCTTCAAACGCAGATGGCGCAAGGTATACGCCTTCGTCTAACATTAAGTGGAAGAAGCGTTTGAATTTATCTAAGTCACATTTTGTTGCTTGCTGGTAGCTATCGACACGCTGTGCTGAAGTAAAGAAAAAGCCAAACATGCCACCGGCATAGTTGGTTGTTAGTTCAATACCGTGTTTATCAGCCGCAGCTTGGAAACCGGCGCATAAAGCTTTGCTTTTTGCTTCCAATGCATCGTGTAGACCAGGCTCAGAGAGAAGCTCCAGAGCTTTTAAGCCCGCAGCCATCGCAATTGGGTTACCAGATAAGGTACCAGCTTGATATACAGGGCCAACAGGTGCGATGTAATCCATGATTTCACGTTTACCACCAAAAGCGCCTACTGGCATACCGCCGCCGATGACTTTACCTAGGCAAGTCAGATCAGGCACGATGTTGTAATATGCTTGAGCACCACCAAGAGCAACGCGGAAACCAGTCATTACTTCATCGAAAATAAGTACTGACTTGTGTTCATCACATATTGCACGCAGACCTTCTAAAAAGCCCTCAACAGGTGGGATGCAGTTCATGTTGCCAGCAACTGGCTCCACGATGATGCACGCGATTTCGTCTTTATATTCGGCAAAAATCGCTTTGACTTCATCCATGTTATTAAAAGATACCGTTAGCGTATGCTTGGCAAAGTCTGCTGGAATTCCCGGGGAATTGGGGACGCCCATAGTGAGCGCTCCAGAGCCTGCTTTTACTAGCAAAGAGTCAGCATGACCATGATAACAACCCTCAAATTTGAGAATCTTATCTCTGCCTGTATAGCCACGAGCAAGGCGTATAGCACTCATGGTTGCTTCAGTACCTGAACTGACCATACGCACAGTTTCAATTGATGGAACCAACTCTTTGACTTTTTCAGCCATCAAGATTTCGGTCTCGGTTGGCGCACCATAGCTTAAACCGTTTTCAACAGCGTCTAACACAGCTTGTTTGATAGCTGGGTGATTGTGGCCAAGGATCATTGGCCCCCACGAGCCAACATAGTCGATGTAACGGTTATCGTCAGCATCAAAGGTGAAAGGGCCCTGTGCTTTTGTAATAAACAAAGGTGTGCCCCCAACGCCGTTAAACGCTCTTACTGGTGAGTTTACACCACCAGGGATGGAAGCTTGTGCACGCTCAAATAAATCTTGGCTAATTGTCATAATGTGTCCTTCTTGATTAACTTTGACGTTTTCTGCTGAACCAAGGTACGTTTGTTTCATACTGTTGTACTTTATTTTCTACACCCAGTGTCAGTGCGAAAAGTGCCATCCGGATCAGTACACCGTTTTGTACTTGTCTAAAGATGGCTAAGTTATCGTTGCTGTTTAAATCGTTATCCAGCTCATTGGCATCGCTGCGGCTATCCCTTGGAAGTGGGTGCATCAGTACAGACTCAGGTTTACAGTGCGCATCGTAAATTGCTTGGCTAATTCTAAATCCACCACGATATTTATTGGCTTCTTCTTGCGATGGAAAGCGCTCTTCCTGGATACGTGTTTGGTAGACGATATCCGCTGCGAGGTTACCTTCCATTTGAGAAACAAGCTCTATTTGATGGCCTGCATTGGTGACCGCGTCGAGGACGTAGTCAGGCATTTGCAAACCGTCAGGTGCAACCATTGAGAATTTAATATTTTTATAATGGCACAGTAGTTTGGACAGAGAATGTACGGTGCGGCCATATTTCAAATCGCCGACCAAAGCGATATGCATACCATCGACTGTGCGATCGAAACGACTAAGTTCACGATCGATGGTCAGTAGGTCTAATAGCGCTTGAGTTGGATGTTCGTTCGGGCCATCGCCGCCGTTGAGTACTGGTACATCGGAGCCTGTCGCAAACTCTGCGACACTGCCAGCATCTGGGTGGCGCATGGCAACCGCGTCAGCATAGGCTGAGATAACACGGGCAGTATCATATAGTGACTCACCTTTTGCCAAGGCGGAGCTTTGCATGCCGGTGGTTTCTCTTACTAGACCACCTAATAAGTTAAATGCAGTACCAAAACTGACACGTGTACGGGTACTAGGTTCAAAGAATAAATTTGCGAGTACGGCACCTTCAAGCACTTGAGTACGTTTATGCTTTTTGGCATACGGCTCCATGCGCTTGGCGACGTCAAAAATTAATTCAATGGCTTCTCTATCGAGTTGATTGACAGAAAGGATGTTTTCACCTTGGAAACTTAGCATGCGGCGATTCCTAATCACAGATTGACAACAGGAGGCAAGGGTGCGCTCCTAACCGAGATAACCTTGGCAACAGCAGGTTACTGGAACGATATGATAGCATAATTGAACGTCAACAGGAGAGTATGACGGCAGGATACCGTCATATTTGTATTAAAAAAATGGTTTTAAGACTGCGAGCAATATGATGGGTAATAGCAAGAACACCGGAAACTCGTTAAAAAATCGATAAAAACGTGTGCTGCGAATATTTCGGTCGTGCTTAAAGTCTGCCAACAGTTTGAAACAATAGGCATGATATATATAAAGAATGATCACAAAGACCAGCTTATAGTGGAGCCATAAATTGTATTTAAACCACTCCCTGCCGTATTCAACAATAGTCAGCACACCAAAAACGGCGGTGAGTACTGCAAAAGGCGTCACGAAGTATAGCAGCCGTCGCTCCATAATTTTGAGCATGGCAGAGCATGCTTTTTCTTCAGTCATGGTGTGATAGATAAATAGCCGAGGCAAGTAGAAAATGCCTGCAAACCACGCGACCATAAAAAAGATGTGCAAAGCTTTGTAAATCAGCAAAGCGCTCATAGTGCCCCTTATTTTTAGTTAAAGTAAACTGTTTCTCATTGTTAGAATGTGGCGCAGTTTGTCCCAACGCACTACACCCATGATCTGGAGGCTGTCTTTTTGGTTATAGACATACACCGCACCAGAACGTTTATCTTTCAATATTTCAAATGCTTCCGCAAGTGTAGCCTGAGTGCTCAAGCCTTGAAGTGGGATATATTTAACGGTTGCGCTGTCGTCTGATACCAGCGTCAGGTCGTATTCTGCGAGGCGGTAGCCTTTTTGTTCATCATAGATAATGAGAGGTGTTTGGCTGTCAACGGCTGAAAGCGTGTCTTTAATTTGGTTTTTATCGCTTGAGTAAAGCAACTTAAAGTCTTCTTCCATTTCCTCTACGATCCCCACCTTTTGTAACGCTTCTTTCGCTGGGGAAACTTGATAGGGCAGGCCCTGGAAATCAAGTTGCTGAATAAAAATAGAACGATTGCCAAACACTTGTAGTGCTGTAACATAAGCTGTTGAAATAACGAGCATAGCAGGAACAACGATCTGAGGGTTTGAAGTCAATTCCATCACTGCTGTCAGTGCAGCCAACGGGGCATGTAACGTCGCCGCTAGTAATCCCGCCATACCAAGTACGCCATATGTCCCGGCGACGTTTGCTTCAGGAGAAATAAACTGAGCAAAAAAGGCCATCAAGGTACCCATCACAACGCCTAGTCCGATTACCGGGCCAATTAACCCTCCCGGAATACCGAGTCCTATTGCAAATAAAGTTGCGAGTAATTTGGCGATAAAAATTGTGGTGAGTAGTTGCAAGTCGTCAGGTGTTTCTATCGCTAATTTAATAGCGCTCATGCCAGAGCCCATGGCTTCAGGTACTAGGTATCCAATTAGGCCTGCGATGAGTCCAGCAAGTAGCAAGCGAGGAAACATGCTGATTGGTTTGAAGGTTTTAATAATGAGCATGAGGTTTTGATTAAACGCAAAAGCAACTGCGCCAAGTGCAAAACCACAAAGGATAAGGTATGGGTAGTGCCAGAAGCTTAACATTTCAATTTGAATTAGAGAGAGCTCAGAAACATTGCCAAATACAAACTGCGTAGCCAGTGCGCCAGTGACAGCTGCAAGCATGATAGGTACAAAAATATGGATTTTGTATTCCCTCAATACAACTTCCATAACAAAAATCACTGCGGCTAGTGGGGTATTGAATGACGCCGCGATGCCTGCTGCCACGCCACAGCCTGCTAGAGTTCTCGCTGCGTTATGAGGTAAATGAAGACGTTCTGTAAGGACACTTGCGCCAGTTGCGCCCATATGTACAGAAGGTCCTTCACGACCAACTGAAAAACCGCAAATGAGCGCAATACCGCCTCCAAAGAATTGATTTACCGAGTTCCAAATAGGCATATGGCCGTAATGGAGTTTGATACGGTTAATGACAAAAGGAATACCAAGTCGATAGTGCTTAAATCCAGTTAAGTTGGCAAAAAGGGCAATGATAAGGGCCGCGCCGACGGGCAGTAAAAGCCTTTGATGTTCGGCAAGAGAAGTAAAATCGTCATGACTATCAAGGAAGGCTGACTGAACTAGCTCGATCATTAATCTGAATAAGATTATTAATACGGCAGCAATTAAACCTGCACAAACGCCAAGCAGGCATAGTTGTGCTGATGTTCGAGGTTGTGCAAGGCGCCGTCTAACTTGGTCAAGTGTCATAGTTCATCGCTTGGGATTGAAATTATCTCTTTATTTTATCAAAAGATTAATGCTAAGTCCCTGCCATAAATTTAGCTTTATAGTGTTCTGCTGAGGGATTGGGCAATTTAGCGACTACTCATTGTGGAGCGCTCAGAGATACTTGATTAAAATAGTCGGGTATTAGATAATTCCGCTAATTATTGTACAAGGGTCGAACGCACATGTCAGAAGAGTTACCGATAAAGTTTAGCGATGCAGCGGCAGCGCGCGTAAAAGAGTTGATTGCTGAAGAGGAAAATCCTGAATTAAAGCTTCGCGTATACGTAACTGGCGGAGGATGCTCTGGGTTTCAATATGGCTTCACGTTTGATGAGAAAGTTAATCCAGGCGATTTGGAAATTGAAAAAAACGGTGTGGTTATGGTGGTTGATCCAATGAGTATCCAATATTTGGTTGATGGGATCGTCGATTACACTGAGGGGTTAGAAGGTGCGCGCTTTTTCGTAAACAACCCGAATGCGACAACTACTTGCGGTTGTGGTGCAAGCTTTAGTGTCTAATAGATTCAATTTAAACAGTAAAAAAGCCATGCAATTGCATGGCTTTTTTATGTCGGGTTGGTGACATGGATCATCAGAACAAAAAAGCCCAAGATAAATGCTGAAAAGAGAAGAATATAGATAAAACCACGTTTTCCTTGTCTGATAGGTACATTATTAACCCGCAAGAAGTAATACCATCCAAAGCACAAAACCAGTGGCAATAAAAATAAAATTCGGAACATTCTGAAGCCCTTTTTTTTAGGTTAATTTTAAGATTAGCTGTAAACACTTATTTTTTAAAGAAAAATAAATTATTTCAAATACTGGTACAAGATATAAAATTTTTGTTAAAGTGTACCTTGTACCCTACATGAAAAAAACGAATATAGTTTTTTGAAATTTTATTAGGATTTAGCGTTAAGATAGTCTATACCTAATTGGGTACATAGGAACAACCCTGTTGTTGATACAGGAAATGTGCAAGGCCTGTAAGGCCTCTAGCGAAATAATTTAAGCTACATTAATACAGCCGAGTGAGACGGGCAAATTTCACGAGGCCAGTTGAGATTAATCATCGAGTAGGAGATGTTTATTTATGATGGGTAAAACGGTTTCTTCGGAAGAAAACGGAAAGTTAACAAAATGGTTGAAATCAAAGCGTCATGAGAAAGGTCATACAATGCGTAGCCTAGCTCAAGTTTTAGGAACGCCACACTCTTTCATTGGAAAGATTGAAAACCAAGAGCGCCGTTTAGATGTGATTGAATTCTTACGTTACTGTGAAGCGTTGGAAGTTGACCCGTATGAAGGCTTGTCTTTAATTAACAAAGAAGAGCTTTAACCTGCAACGGGATTAAGAAAACAAGGTGCAAGGAAATGCACCTTAGTCTTGTTTTTTATATGCAGCTTCAATGGCATACAGTTTATGCCTAATAAGATAGAGAAACAGCAATGAAGGGATAACCATAAGTGCTGTGATGACAAAAAATACAGCCCAGTTTCCACCTAACCAATCATCAATGACCACGCCACTATAACTAGATAGCACGGTTCGACCTAAGCTGCCCAAAGAGGCAAGTAAAGCGTAATGTGTTGCGCTGAACGTTCTGTCACAGAGCATCGAAATAAATGCGACCATGGCAACAAGTGACCAAGCTTGTGTAAAGCCATCGACAACAATTGCCAATGCATATAGCGACTCTTTTGGTCCAGCTATGGCTATCCAAGAGAAAATTAAGTTGGATGCAGCCATTGCAATGCCACTGATGAATAGCCCTTTAACAATGCCATATTTATGGTTAAAAATACTTCCCAAAAAAGCAAAAATGATGGTAATAAGGCCTGTCCCAAGTTTTGAATACTGCGCAATTTGAGTATTGCTAAACCCCACTTCTTTGTAGAAAACAATCGACATGCGAGCTAAAAAAGCTTCACCAATCTTGAATAAGAAGATAAAAGTTAATAGTGCAAGCGCAGTTTTAACTCCGTTTTTGTTGAAAAAGCTAACAAAAGGGGCAACGAGTGTGACACCTAGCCATGCAAGGAGTTTATTCGCACGGGAATGACCAAGCTGAGATAATTTCTGTTCGTACGCTTTTTGTATTTGTGCTTGTGCTGTATCGCGATGGGAGTCGGGCTCTTTCGCCAATATTGTGACAACAGATAGCAATGCCATTATCATAGCCAACAGAAGATATATGTCTGGCCAACTCACGTTGGGAAGATCCGCAGCAAAAAATGGTATGGCTCCAAGCAGTGCATAGCCAGTCCACCATCCTGACGTTGCCATAGCTGCTGCGGCTGTCGACTTTTCACTCTCAGATTGTGGTAGAACGTCAATTCGATAGCCATCAATTGCAATATCATGTGTTGCGGCAAACAGCGCGATTACAAAGCACAGCAACGCGGCGTAAAATAAGCTGCTTTTTAGGTCGACAAAGGCCAAGCAAGCTGCACTCAGCGTGATGACAAGCTGCCCTAAAAAAATCCAACTCCTTCTTTGGCCGAGCTTTTTACCTATGAGAGGGAGAGTTAAGCGGTCAACTAAAGGCGACCACAAAAAATTGATCGTATAGGCACTAAATACAATACCAAATAACCCAATTAAGCTGCGACTAAGGCCTTCATCTTTAAGCCAAGCAGACATTACCGAACCGATTAAAACCCAAGGAAACCCCTGACTCATGCCAAAAGCAAAAACAGTTAATAGTCGTTTGTCTTTATAGTAGTTTAAATATTGTGCAATGCTTGCTGTTGTCATCATAGTTTAAGCTAGAGCTCTTCAACTGGCAGAATTTCAATGCTGTGGATAATTACCGCTGTTTTAGGAATGAATGAGTAACCAAGCTTTTTGTTATAACCGGTTTCTACTTGCATGATTTTATCTAAGGTTTCATAACCTTCTGTCACATTACCGAATACAGCAAAGCCCCATCCGCGGCCTGGATTTAAATGATTATTGTCATCCATATTGAAGAAAAACTGACGTGTGCCCGAATGAGGTTTGTTGTCTTGATACGCCATTGCGACCGAGTACATTTCATTTTTTAAACCATTGCCACTTTCATTGAAAATGGGCTTGCGTTCGAACATACCATCATAATCTTTGTCGTACCCACCACCTTGAATAACAAAATCCTTTTCATTTACTTCATCGCGTTCAACACGATGAAATACAGAGCCTTTGTAGTCGCCATTGACGACGTACGTCAAAAAGTTATTTACCGTTAAAGGTGCGCGAGAACGGTCGAGATCAATCACTATCTTACCGAGAGAGGTGTTGACTTGAACTCTAGGAAATAAGTTATCTTTTTGTACAAATCGTCCCTCTTTATTTGCTGCGTGGGCAAAACCAGCTGAAACAATTATTAATGCAAATACTAATGTACGGATCATGTCAGTGCCTATTTGTTTTTATTGTGAGATGAAGTTCGTTAGTTCTTTATCTTCCATTATATGCGTGACCAGTTGTTCTGCGAGAGTATTTAATTGTCCTTCGATTTTAGCTTGGTCGTGTTTTAAAGATCCAGATAGGGTACGCTTTCCACTATAAGATTTAGTAAATGTGCTGCCCCCTTTGGATACTGAAATTTTAAACTCCGCTTCTGCGTTACTTTCATGTTTGCTGTAGGATTCTGAGACCAAGGCTAAAAAGCGGTGAATTTCTAGGGTAAGGGTTGTCTTTGCTTCTGGTACTACGTTGGCGTTGTTGGCAGCTAGAGCTTTCTCTAACACAGCTGATACAGTCACAGGTAAGTTGGCATCAGGCAGGTAAACTGCTGGCTCAGTATCGAGGACTTTTACAGTGAACTTGGAAGTTCTTAAATCTACGACATTAACTGTGAGTGGTGTATTGAGCTGAACAATTTGGCCGGCAGAGTATTGAGGATTCATGATCACCGCTTTTGGCGCAGCTGCGCAGCCTGATAAAATAGTTAGCAAGCCCGCAGTTGCGACGGAGTAGAGAGTTTTGGCCATGATTAGCTCCTTTTTATTACACTTAATACGGTAAACTTTTTATTATTGCCCAGTACCTTACAATTACCAAAAAGGCGCTGCAACTTATCTTGGTAATCTAGGTGGCGATTTCCGATTATTCTGAGCTCACCACCATTTCTCAGAGTATATTTGGCCTGTAAAAACATTTGCCACGCAATGTGATCAGTGATGGCCTGAGCTTGGTGAAAAGGCGGGTTGCACAAAACCAAATCAGCACTATTAGGTGCAAAGTCAGTTAGGCAGTCGTTATGAGTAAATTGGCAATGGTTCAACCTTTCTGGCAAGTTGTGATGTACATTTTGTTTTGCGCTGGCAACAGCCATCGCAGATTCATCGACAAAAGTAACTTTTGCGTTTGGCATTCGCTTTAAAGTCTGCAGTCCAATGACCCCGTTTCCACAGCCTAAATCAATAATATTGAGAGGCTTTTTTCCGGCAGGCAAATAGTTAATAAAAAAGCGAGCACCGATGTCTAGGGAGTCACGCGAAAAGACATTTGCATGATTAATCAATGTCATATCAGTGCTTTCTAGCGGCCAAGAAACAGGAAACTTACTATCTACAGGTTTGTTCGTTGTGCTTGAAAAAATTAATCGAGACTTTTTGACTGCGAGGCTTGTTTTGGGCTCAGATAGAAAGTGATTGAAGGACTTCAGCGTTGAGGTGTGTATTTCTTTCGCTTTGCCTGCGGCAATAACAGGGATGTCGGCCGGTAAATGACTTAATTGTGCCAATTGATGCTGTAAATAGCCGGCATTTTTAGGTATTTTCAACACAACCAAGTCTACAGCATGGGGTAGCGTCTCTAAGCTGTGCAAAAAAGAGATATGTGTTAGTGGTAACTGGTTCTCTTTAAGGTTGTGTCGACATGCCGCTGTACTGACAAATGAATCGTTGACAAAATGAATGCTAGGTAATTGTTCTTCCTGTTTATAAAGCGCTGAAATGGCGCAGCTAAGTGCACCGAAGCTGTCGTTTAATACCAATATATTTCGAACACTTGGGTATTCTTCGCTGATATAGTCGATTAGATATTCGTCAGCGGAATCCCATGCTTGTAGGCTGCGATTTTTTTGTTCTAAGGGAAATCGATGTAGAGTAAATGGGTGATTAGCCAAGACCGCGTCGGTTGTCATAGTTCTTTATTTTTCACTAAAATTGTGAGTACATAATATCATGTCACAGCTGAACAAAGAATGTTTGCCTGAGGGCTTTGCTTATTTTCCGAGTGTTATTTCTTTTGATAAGAGCCTTGCGCTATATGATCATTTAGTTGACAGCATTCCATGGCAGCAACCTCAAATTCAGGTATACGGCAAATATCATCACATCCCACGATTGCAATGTTTTATTGCCGACCGAGAGGTTCGTTATGGATATTCTGGAAAATCATTGGATAACGTGGCATGGCTTCCCGCATTGTCGGCAATGCGGCAGAGATTACAGCGTCAGTACGCAAAGGAATTCAATGCGCTTTTACTTAATTGGTATCGTGATGGGTTGGATACAATGGGTTGGCACAGTGATGATGAAAAAGAGTTAGGCGCAACGCCTCTGATAGTGTCAGTATCTTTGGGGGCACCCAGATTGTTTAAAATTCGTCACAAGCAAACCAGAGAGGTGATGTCAATTATGCTCGAAACAGGAAGTTGTTTGCTGATGACAGGAGAAAGCCAGCGAGATTATGAACACAGCTTGCCCAAGCAAACAAAAGTTACACAAGGGCGAATAAATCTGACATTTAGAACGGTTGGTTAATCGGTATTATCGGCGTATAGTATGTGATGTTTAACAATATGAAAGTAAAGAGTATACCCATGTCTATGCAGGAACATATACACACAAAACTCAAAGATGCCCTTGATTGCACACATCTTGAGGTGATTAATGAAAGCCATATGCACAGCCGCGGGACTGAATCACATTTTAAAGTGATTGTTGTAAGCGATGAGTTTGCTGGGCAGCGTCTATTGCCACGTCACAGACGTATAAACGAAGTGCTCAAGTCAGAGTTAGCGAATGAAATTCATGCGCTAGCGATTCATGCCTATACGCCTGAGGAGTTTAGTGAGCAATCAGCACAAGTGCCGGCATCGCCGACTTGTTTAGGTGGCTCAAAACTTGATAAATAGCTGATCAGACCTGTATTTAGGTCATCAGAGATTACACTATAACGCAATTTTTCTGGCTCCATCTTTTTATATTCTTCATTAAATACTGTAAGAGGTGGGCCTAAATACTTGAAACAAATTCAAAATTTAGTAGGAAATATAATGGTAATTAAGCCGAAGATCCGTGGTTTTATCTGTACAAATGCTCATCCAGCAGGTTGTGCTGCACATGTAGAAGAACAAATCGCTTTTGTTAAGCAACAGGGCGAGCTAAAAGATGGCCCTAAAAATGTACTAGTCATTGGTGCTTCTACTGGCTACGGTCTTGCGTCTCGAATTACTGCCGCATTTGGCTCTGGTGCAAAAACACTTGGTATTTTCTTCGAAAAAGAAGGTACGGAGAAAAGAACTGCCTCAGCAGGTTGGTATAACACGGCCGCGTTTCAAAATGCTGCTGACAAAGCTGGACTGTGGTCAAAAAACATCAATGGTGATGCTTTTTCTACTGAGCTCAAAGAGCAAGCAATCGAGACGATTAAAGCTGAAATGGGCAAAGTTGATCTAATCATCTACAGCCTTGCATCACCTCGTCGTACAGACCCAAAAACAGGTGAAACACATAGCTCAGTACTCAAGCCAATTGGCGAAGCGATCACAACAAAGAACTTAAATACATCTAAGCGTGTTATTGACGAAGTGAGTGTAGAAGCTGCCAACGAAGATGAAATTGCTAACACAGTAAAAGTAATGGGTGGTGAAGACTGGGAGCTTTGGCTAGATGCGCTGAAGCAAGCCGATGTACTTGCAGATAACTTTAAAACAACTGCATACACTTATATCGGTAAAGAGTTAACTTGGCCAATTTATGGTCATGCTACTATTGGCAAGGCAAAAGAAGACTTAGATAGAGCTGCTGCGGCAATCAAAGCATCGACGGCGGATCTACATGGTGAAGCTTATGTCTCTTCACTTAACGCGGTAGTAACTCAGGCAAGTTCGGCAATACCGATCATGCCATTATATATCTCAGCTTTATTTAAGGTTACTAAAGAAGACGGTACTTACGAAGGTACAATCGAACAAATCCATGGCCTTTTCAATGAAAGCCTTTACAGTGACACGCCAAGGTTTGATGAAGGTGGTCACCTATTCCAAAACTATAAAGAGCTGGAAGAAGGTGTACAGGCGCGTATTCAACACATTTGGGACACAGTCGATACCGACACAATAGACTCAATGACAGATTACGAAGGCTACCATAACGAATTCCTAAAATTATTTGGTTTTGGCGTTGATGGCGTTGACTATGATGCGGATGTAAATACTGTAGTTGAAATCAATAATTTAGTATAAAACTTAACCGCAAGGTGAGGCGCCCGAGCCTCACCTCTATCGAGATTACCCCACAAACCCCTTTCATCTTTTTCTCATTCAATACCACTTTGGTCTATATTGAATTAATCGCAATTAGCTGAACTGAGCTAAAACCATTGTTAAGTCGTATTAATTTGATAATTCTACTCGCATAGTCAGGGCGATTAATGTTAAAATTGCGGAAATATGTGAGGACTATATATCACGACGCTTGTTTTTGGTTGATTTGGCTTTTGTCAAGTCTCTTTTGACTAGGCGGGTTCTTTTTGATACTGAAAACATGATGAGATAGCGGCCGTGATAACTAAAGATTTTTCAATTTCTTTCCGTTAATGTAATGCAAGTGCGTATGATCAACATAAAAAAAGGTCTGGACTTACCCATAGAGGGCGCACCACAGCAAGCTATTCATGATGGCGCTGCCATCAAACGCGTAGCTGTGCTTGGTGAAGAGTTTATCGGTATGCGTCCAACCATGCATGTTCGCGTGGATGACCAAGTCAAAAAAGGCCAAATTCTTTTTGAAGACAAAAAGAATCCTGGCGTCAAGTTTACTGCGCCAGCCTCTGGTGTAGTTAAAGAAATCAACCGTGGTGCTAAGCGTGTTCTTCAATCTGTCGTGATTGAAGTACAAGGCAATGAGCAAATCACTTTTGAAAAGGTCGCAGCTGCTGAATTAAGCAACTTAGATCGTGAAAAAGTGAAAGAAGTGCTTATTGAATCTGGTCAATGGCCAGCGCTACGAGCACGTCCATTTAGCCGTGTTGCAGTACCAAGTGCAACGCCGAGCTCAATCTTCGTGACAGCCATCGATACTAACCCATTAGCTGCGGATCCTGCTGTGATCATTGCCGAAAACGTTGAAGCGTTTGAAGCAGGTCTAGCTGTAGTTTCTCGTCTAACTGATGGTAAAGTATTTGTGTGTAAGCAGTCTGGTAGTAAAGTACCAAGCTCTTCGCTATCACAAGTAGAAGTACATGAGTTCGCGGGTGTACACCCAGCAGGCTTAGTGGGTACTCATATCCATAACTTAGATGCAGTTGGTGCAGATAAGCAAGTTTGGCACTTAGGTTACCAGGACGTTATTGCGTTTGGTAAGCTGTTCCTTACTGGCGAGATCTACACTGACCGAGTTGTTTCTTTAGCAGGTCCTCGCGTAAAGAATCCTCGTTTAGTTAAAACTCAAGTTGGTGCGTCGTTAACAGATTTAGTATCTGGTGAACTTGAAGACGGTGATAACCGAGTCATTTCTGGCTCTGTGTTAGCTGGTAAAACAGCAACCGGCCCTCATGCTTTCCTAGGTCGTTACCACGTACAGGTTTCAGTTCTTCTTGAAGGTCGTGAGAAAGAGCTATTTGGTTGGATTGCACCAGGTAGCAACAAATTCTCTGTTACACGTACATTCATTTCACACTTAGCACCTAGCCGTTTGTTCAAGTTTACAACGTCTACAGGTGGTTCTAAGCGTGCGATGGTGCCAATTGGCAACTACGAGCGTGTAATGCCTCTGGATATCCTACCAACGCTATTACTTCGTGATCTGATCGCTGGCGATCTAGATAGCGCTATCTCTTTAGGTGCGCTTGAGCTTGACGAAGAAGATTTAGCATTGTGTACCTTCGTATGTCCAGGCAAGTACGACTACGGCTTAATCCTACGTGATTGCCTGACTACTATCGAGAAGGAAGGTTAAAAATGGCCTTAAAGAAATTTTTAGAAGACATTGAACCTCACTTTGAACCAGGTGGAAAACACGAGAAGTGGTATGCGCTTTACGAAGCCATTGCAACTGTGTTTTATACTCCTGGTTATGTAAACAAAGGCGGCACGCATGTGCGTGATAACATCGACCTAAAACGTATCATGATTTTGGTATGGATGGCGACGTTCCCGGCTATGTTCTTCGGTATGTTCAACATTGGTCACCAAGCCGCAATCGCGATTGGTAACGGTTTTGACATCGCAACTACTTGGCAAGCTGGTATTTTCCAAGCGCTAGGTGGTGAGCTGACAGCAACTTCCGGCTGGGCAGCGAAAATGTTTTATGGTGCGTGTTTCTTCCTGCCTATTTACGGAACTGTGTTCATTGTAGGTGGTTTCTGGGAGGTATTATTCGCATCAGTTCGTAAGCACGAAGTAAACGAAGGTTTCTTTGTAACTTCTGTATTATTTGCATTGATCCTGCCTGCAACTATTCCTTTATGGCAAGTTGCATTAGGTATCACATTTGGTGTTGTAGTCGCTAAAGAAGTATTCGGTGGTACTGGCCGTAACTTCCTTAACCCTGCACTAGCTGGTCGTGCGTTCCTATTCTTCGCATACCCAGGTGATATCTCAGGTGACACAGTATGGACAGCAGTAGATTCGTTCTCTGGTGCAACATACCTAGGTCAAGCAGCGATTGGTTCACTAGATTACAGCAACATGCAGTTGTGGTGGAATGCGTTCTACGGCTTTATCCAAGGTTCAGTGGGTGAAACGTCTACGCTAGCACTGGCAATTGGTGGCTTGTTCTTAATGTATGTTCGTATCGCGTCATGGCGTATCGTACTAGGTACTTTCCTAGGTATGGTTGTGATGTCTACGTTATTGAACATGATCGGTTCTGACACAAACGCGACATTTGCTATGCCTTGGCATTGGCACTTAGTGCTTGGTGGTTTCGCATTCGGTATGTTCTTTATGGCGACAGACCCAGTTTCTGCGTCTTTCACTGATAAAGGTAAATGGGCATACGGTGCATTAATTGGTGTAATGGTTGTTCTTATTCGTGTTGTTAACCCGGCATACCCAGAAGGTATGATGTTAGCAATTCTATTCGCTAACCTATTCGCACCACTATTCGACCACTTTGTAGTGCAGTCTAATGTGAAGAGGAGATTGGCACGTGTCTAGTAACAATGAAACTATCGGCAAAACGTTAGGCGTTGTTGTTGGTCTGTGTTTAGTGTGTGCAATCGTCGTATCTTTTGCGGCAGTACAGTTACGCCCACTACAGCAAGCTAACAAAATTGAAGATGTTCAACGTAATATTCTAGCTGCGGCTGGTTTTAAAGACGTTGAAAACGTTGCTCAAAAGTACAACGAAGTAATCGATGCGCGCGTTGTTGACTTTAAATCAGGTGAGTTTGTTGAAACTGATCCTAACTCATTCGATTTTACAATGACTAAGTTTGATGCAGAGCGCAGTTTTGCACTTCCTAAAGAAGAAGACTTAGCTGGTGTACTTCGTATGACTCATGAGTCTCCTGTATACCTTGCTAAAGGCAGCAATGGTCAGGTTGAGTCAGTGATCCTACCGATTCAAGGTTACGGTCTTTGGGGCATCATGTATGGTTTCATCGCTCTTGAACTTGATACAAAAACCATTAAAGCTATCAACTTCTATCAGCATAACGAAACCGCTGGTCTTGGTGGTGAAATCCAGAACCCTAAGTGGACAGCTACTTGGGAAGGCAAGCAACTACCTGTTGATATCGTAAAAGGCACTGC
Organism: Pseudoalteromonas luteoviolacea NCIMB 1944; assembly: GCF_001625565.1. Classification (GTDB taxonomy): domain Bacteria; phylum Pseudomonadota; class Gammaproteobacteria; order Enterobacterales; family Alteromonadaceae; genus Pseudoalteromonas; species Pseudoalteromonas luteoviolacea_F. The sequence continues at coordinate 29,084 of NZ_AUXS01000012.1, read as the reverse complement.
TGGCAGCGATGTAAATAAAGTAGATGGCATCTCTGGTGCAACACTGACGTCGAACGGTGTTGAAAATACATTCAAGTTCTGGACAGGCGATAAAGCGTTTGGTCCATTCCTAGCGAAAGTACGTGAAGGGGCATTGAACTAATGGCTAATGCAAAAGAAATGAAGGAAGTCTTGTTAGGACCAGTCTTCGCAAACAACCCGATTGCTCTGCAAGTATTGGGTATTTGTTCTGCGCTAGCGGTTACTTCAAGCCTTAAAAATGCGCTTATCATGTCACTAGCTTTGACTGTGGTAACTGCGTTTTCAAGCTTATTTATCTCGTTGATCCGTAATCACATTCCGTCAAGTGTACGTATCATCGTTCAAATGACGATTATCGCATCGTTGGTAATCGTTGTTGACCAAACACTTCAAGCATTTGTTTATGCAACAGCTAAAGAACTTACCGTATTCGTTGGTCTAATTATTACCAACTGTATCGTAATGGGTCGTGCTGAAGCGTACGCAATGAAGTCGCCACCGCTTATGTCTTTCTTAGACGGTATCGGTAATGGTCTTGGTTACTCTGTAGTTCTACTTACAATTGGTTTTGTTCGTGAGCTATTCGGTGCAGGTGCACTATTTGGTGTTGAAATTCTTCCACTTGTTGCTGACGGTGGTTGGTACCAGCCAATGGGTCTATTAATTATGCCATTCAGTTCATTCTTCCTAGTTGGTTTCTTCATTTGGGTACTACGTACTTATAAGAAAGACCAAGTAGAAGCGAAGGCATAAGGGGAGAAAGATGGAACATTATCTTAGCTTATTTGTAAAAGCTGTTTTCATTGAAAACTTAGCGCTATCTTTCTTCTTAGGTATGTGTACATTCCTTGCGGTATCTAAGAAAGTAACTACCTCATTTGGTCTTGGTGTTGCTGTAATCTTCGTACTAGGTGTTGCTGTACCGGTAAACAATATTGTTTACCACGCAGTACTTGCACCAGGTGCGTTAGAGTGGCTTGGTTTCCCTGAAGCGGACTTGAGCTTCCTGAAATTCCTGACTTTCATCGGTGTAATTGCAGCACTCGTACAGATCCTAGAGATGACTTTGGACAAGTTCTTCCCTGCGCTATATAACGCGCTTGGTATTTTCTTGCCACTTATCACTGTAAACTGTGCGATTTTCGGTGCGGTAGCATTCATGGTAGAGCGTAACTATAACCTTGCAGAATCAGTCGTTTTCGGCGTAGGTTCTGGTGTGGGTTGGGCGCTTGCAATTGTATTGCTAGCTGGTCTTCGTGAGAAGATGAAGTATGCTGATATTCCTGATGGTCTTCGTGGTTTAGGTATTACCTTTATCACTGTAGGTCTAATGGGCTTTGGCTTCTTGTCATTCTCTGGTATTTCACTTTAATTAGCGAGGAAACTATACGATGGAAACGATTGTATTAGGCGTAAGTATGTTCATCGCTATCGTTGTGATCTTGGTGCTAGTCATCATCGCAGCGAAATCGAAGCTTGTACCAAGCGGTGACATCACGATTGGCATCAACGGCGATGCTGACAAAGCAATTACTTCAGCACCAGGTGGTAAGCTTCTAGGCTCACTAGCTGATGCAGGTATCTTCATTTCATCAGCATGTGGTGGTGGTGGCTCTTGTGGCCAGTGTCGCGTACATGTTCACTCTGGTGGTGGTGATATCCTTCCAACTGAGCTTGACCACATTACTAAAGGTGAAGCGCGTGAAGGTTGTCGTCTAGCGTGTCAGGTTGCTGTTAAGACTGACATGGAAATCGAAGTAGAAGAGTCTATCTTCGGTGTTAAGAAGTGGGAATGTACAGTTATCTCTAACGATAACAAAGCGACATTCATTAAAGAGCTTAAGCTTGGTATCCCTGAAGGTGAGGTTGTTCCTTTCCGCGCAGGTGGTTATATCCAGATTGAAGCGCCAGCTCACCACGTTAAATATGCTGACTTCGATATTCCTGACGAATATCGTGGTGACTGGGAGCGTTTCGGTTTCTTCAACCTTGAATCTAAAGTTGATGACGAAACAATCCGTGCATACTCAATGGCGAACTACCCAGAAGAGTTTGGCATCATCATGCTGAACGTACGTATTGCGACTCCGCCGCCAAATAACCTAAGCCTACCTTGTGGTAAGATGTCATCGTACATCTGGTCACTAAAAGAAGGTGATAAAGTAACTATTTCTGGTCCATTCGGTGAATTCTTCGCGAAAGAAACTGAAGCAGAAATGGTATTTGTTGGTGGTGGTGCAGGTATGGCACCGATGCGTTCACACATCTTTGACCAGCTTAAGCGTCTTAACTCAGACCGTAAGATGTCTTTCTGGTACGGTGCACGTTCTAAGCGTGAGATGTTCTACGTAGAAGACTTTGACGGCCTAGCTGCTGACAACGAAAACTTTGAGTGGCACGTAGCACTTTCAGATCCTCAACCAGAGGACAACTGGGAAGGTTACACAGGCTTCATCCACAACGTATTACTAGAAAACTATCTGAAGGACCATGAAGCGCCTGAAGATTGTGAGTTCTACATGTGTGGTCCACCGATGATGAACGCGGCTGTTATCAACATGCTGAAAGATCTTGGTGTTGAAGACGAAAACATCCTACTTGATGACTTCGGTGGTTAATTAGGAATTTAGATATGATGATAAATCGTATTTAATAAGATTAAACCCCTAGGGCGCGCTCTAGGGGTTTTTTTATTTTGTTTAAGGACTAAAAAATAGATGCAAAAACTAGGCACTTTATTCTCAGTTGTTTTTTTAGTGGTTTTCTTGTCAGCCTGCGGACAGCAGCAGTCTCAACAAAAGCCGGTTGAAATAAACGGCAAAACTATGGGGACGACCTACAATATTAAAGTTTTCCCAGGTCCAATAGCACTGGAGGCGGAGCGTTTTAAAAAAGAAGTCGATGACACCTTGATTGCTGTTAACCAATCTATGTCGACATATATCCCGGACTCAGAAATTAACCGTTTTAACCGCCTTGATGCAAACACAGTGATGCCAATCAGTAGTGACTTTCGAATTGTAGTCGCTGAGTCTATTCGTTTAGGTCAGTCGACTAAAACCTTAGATGTGACAATGGGGCCTCTTATTGATTTGTGGGGTTTTGGTCCGGATAAAAGGCCTACTAAAAGGCCATTGCAGGCAGAAATTGAAGCTATGCAGGCAAACATCGGGGTGAATAAACTTCAGCTCACCTCAGAAGGTCTTGCTAAAGCTTTGCCTCATTTAGAGCTGTCATTTTCAGCTACGGCTAAAGGTTACGGAATTGACAAAGTCGCTGAGTTAATCGAGAAAAAAGGGTTTTCAAATTATATGATAGAGATCGGCGGTGAACTTCGAATTTCGGGCAGTAAGCCGGAAGGTGTACCTTGGCGTATCGCCATCGAAAAACCGGATGCACCTGCTGGGCAACGTCAAATTCACCGTGTTGTAGAGCCAGGTAATAATGCCATCGCGACATCTGGGGATTATCGAATTTTCTACGAAATGGATGGTGAAGTATTTACACATTTAATTGACCCAGGTACAGGTAAGCCTGTACGTCATGACTTAGTGTCTGTAACGGTATTGCATCCATCTGCAATGACAGCCGATGGGCTGGCCACAGCGCTCACAGTGATGGGGACACAACGAGCGAGAGCTTATGCAGAAAAACATAACCTACCAGTATATTTGATTAGTAAAACCGATGCTGGGCTAGAGACATTCTCAAGTACAGCTTTTGCGCCGTATTTAGATGTAAAAAAGTAACCAGTGAATTAGGTTAAATATCATTGCTTTTAGTGTGGTAAATTCATTCAACTTTGGCAGATTTAGATATATAATATCGAAAGTATACCGTCAGTTGCTTGGATGTTGACCAAGCTAGTTTATTGAGGGGCCTTTGCCTATGTCACTATTTATTCTTACCTTTGGATTACTTGTATTGATTGCTGCAGCTATGGCTGTGGGTGTTATAGTTCAGAAAAAATCAATGGCAAGCAGCTGTGGTGGTTTAGGCTCTATGGGTATCGACAAAATTTGTGATTGTGATGATCCATGTGACAAGCGTAAAAAGCGTTTGGCGAAAGAACAGTCTTGGCGCGAAAACCAAATTTTATAAATTGATTTAAAAACGCAGGGTATCCTGCGTTTTTATTGTCTGTTTGATCAGATGATCCAAACTCTTTATTTTGTTCGTCATACCAAAACAACACAGTCGGGCAAGCTGTTGGGTAAAACTGACCCTCCCCTTACCACTGCTAGTCATCAGCAATTACTCACTATTTTTGATTCTCTTTCCAAGCCTGATAGGGTGATAAGTTCCCCAAAACTTCGTTGTTTGGAGCCAGCACAAACATATGCTGAAAAATCAGGTCTCATCCTATCTATAGAAAATGAGTTGCAAGAGATGGATTTTGGACTTTGGGATGGCAAAAGCTATGATTGGTTGTGGCAAAATACAGCTCACCCAAGTATTGGTGAATTCTGGCAAAACCCTTGGGATATCGCAGTTCCAGAGGGAGAGTCCATGATTAGCTTCAGCACTAGAATCGCATTGTGGTGGCACAATTTTACTGCCGATCGCACCGATGACACTGTTTTGATAGTGACTCACGGCGGCGTAATAAAACAGTTGCTAGCACTTTGGCTCGAGCTTCCTAACGGTGTCTCAAGTCACTTAAATTGTTTTGAAGTTGGTTATGGCTGCGTGGTTAAAGTAACCGTTTTTTATGATGAAAATGGCAAGGCATGGCCCAAAGTTGTGTTTTAGCCATCTAGACTTCATAATACACAAAATTATTTCGACATCACTTGGGAATGAGGTGCAAGCCCTCAGCTGTCCCCGCAACTGTAAGTGCGTCAGATCGACTAGCCGCACAAAGCCAGATACCAAGGTTGAAATAACAGCTTAAGCGGGCGCACTTAAGTTACATCCACATGTTTCATTTGTTTTGCAAGCTGTAGTGATGTGTGCCCGAAAAAGAGGAATTATGGCGGCAGCACAAGTATCAGTTAGTAACCTACATCTAGTTATCAATAATAAATCCATTTTAACTGACATGAGTTTTTCTATCGAACAGGGGCAGTTCCTTGGCTTGATAGGTCCAAATGGAGCAGGGAAATCTTCATTGCTACGATGCCTGTACCGCTTTCAAGATCAAACATCTGGTACTATTACGATAGATGGTAAAAATATCGCGGAATTTAACCGGCAAGATTATGCACGTAAAGTTGCGGCTGTACTGCAGGAGATCCCAAGTCAGTTCAACCTAGGGGTGTTTGATGTAGTCGCAATGGGTTTGACCCCCCATAAAAGTCTATTTGCGAGTGTGTCTCTGCGCGATAAACAGGCCATTCAAGAAGCGCTATTAAAAGTCGGATTGACTCATAAACAAAAGCAGCCCTACGAATCGTTGTCAGGAGGGGAAAAACAAAGGGTTATGATTGCAAGAGCAATTGTGCAAAGCCCAAGTTTGCTGCTGATGGATGAGCCGACCAGTCACCTGGATGTGAAATATCAAATTGAAATTATGGCATTGGCAAAATCACTGGGGATCACGGTCGTTGCTTCCTTTCATGATTTGAACCTAGCTGCTGCATTATGTGATTCAATTTTGGTTATAAATAATGGAAAGTTGGTTGCGCACGGTTCACCACAAAGTGTGGTCTCATCGTCTATGCTTGCACAAGTTTTCGGTGTAAATGCGGATGTAACTTTGCAGCAATGTGCTGAGCGTGAGCACGCTATTCCCCATATTCGCTATCAATACCAGTCACTGCAATCTGCGATTAATAGCGGTACCTCAAGGAGTCAGCGATGAGGTTTGCGGCAAGTAACGTTTTGTTGTTGGTGTGTTTATTTAGCTTCGTTTGTAGCCTGAGCATTGGTGCAGTACAGGTTGACTTTTACGATGTATGGTTAGCACTTTGGTCATATGACAACACACAATTGGCGCAAAAAATCGTAATAGAGCTCAGGCTTCCACGAGCCGTTCTCGCATTTTTGGCTGGCGCAGGGCTGGCAACAGCAGGGCTGATTTTACAAACAGTTACTCGCAATCCTCTTGCTGATCCATATCTTTTTGGCATTTCTTCTGGTGCATCATTTGGTGTAGTTTTACTACTCACCTTGTTTGGGGTTCAAAGTGGGTTAGCGATGTCTGGGGCAGCACTTCTTGGCAGTATATGCGCAATGAGCTTGCTGCTTTTGATTGCTTATCATAAAGGAACTGCACAAATAGAAAATATGCTACTTGCTGGTGTTGCGCTATCTTTCTTGTTCAATGCCTTCACTAGCTTGCTTTTGTATTGGAGTGATCCTCAAGCGGTCAGTGCCATTATATTTTGGAGTCTCGGCAGTTTTAGTCGAGCTGATTGGGCTTGGATGTGGTTACCATCGGTTGTCGTAATAAGTGGCTTGGTGATTGTAATTTGCTTTAGGCGACATTTAAATGCGTTGCTTTTGGGGGACGAAAGCGCTGTTACGCTGGGGGTTAATGTTCATCGACTACGCTTGGGTATGTTACTGGTAAGCTCTTTGTTGACGGCAGTGTTAGTTGCAGCGTGTGGTGGTGTCGGATTTGTCGGGTTAATGATCCCCCATATTGTGCGTTTTTTCATTTCCCAAGCTCGCGTACTCGGTATGGTAGTTACTGCCTTAAGCGGTGGATTGCTGATGCTGTGGGTAGATGTCATAGCGCGTATCATCATTGAAAATCAAGAGTTACCCATTGGCGTTATCACAGCAGCAATAGGTAGTGTATTTTTTCTTTCTTTGCTTATGTTCAGAAAACGCACCGCAAGTATTTAATGAGGCTTAAAATGATCTCTCCTTTGGATTTAACGCACAGCAATTTTATTCAGCAAAAAATAGATATGAAGATCAAGCCTAAAGGCTCTTTAGGTAAATTGGAAGCACTGGCAAAACAACTGGTTTTGATTTATGCACAAGGCATTGGAGAGCGATCTCTGTCGTCAATGCAATTTGCTATTAAAGAGCCAAGTATCAGTGTGTTTGCAGGCGATCACGGTATAGCGAAAGAAGGTGTATCGATAGCGCCTAGCGAAGTCACGGGCCAAATGGTTGCTAACTTTGCAAGCGGCGGTGCCGCTATTTGTGTTTTAGCTCGTCAGTTAGGGTGGCATTTAAATGTTGTTGACTGCGGAATTTTAACCCCTGTTCCAATGTCCAATGTCGTCGATAGTCGACTCGGTGCAATAACAGCACCATTCCATCAACAACGTGCTATGAACTTAGCCCAATTAGAAGCTGGATTTGTGAGCGCTAAACGGCTGGTTGAAGCTGACATACAACGCGGTTGCAACCTTTTTGCATTTGGTGAAATGGGTATCGGCAATACGACCTCTGCTGCTGCGATATTTTCAGCTATGTCTGGACTGCCTCCGTCACAGACCGTTGGGCAGGGGACAGGTGTTAGTCAGGAAGTTGTCAATAAGAAACAGCGTTTAGTGAAACAGGCGTTAGCAAAGCACAAGCTAAATAGCACCAAACCCGAAGAGGTTTTACTGTCTGTTGGTGGGTTTGAAATTGTTCATATAGTTGGTGCAATACTGGCCGCCGCCGAGGCACAAAAACCAATTGTCATCGATGGTTATATCGCTACGGCAGCCGCCATACTGGCAATTGCGATGGAACCACATTGTAAGCACTATATGATATTTGCCCACTGTTCAAACGAGCAAGGACACAAAAAAATGTTGGATTATTTAGAAGTAGAGCCATTATTGCATTTAAATATGCGATTGGGAGAGGGCAGTGGTGCAGCGCTTGCTCTGCCAATAATTCAAAGTGCACTCGCAATTTACAATGAGATGGCGAGCTTTTCAGACGCGCAAGTAACGCAAGTTGTAAAATGATATGAGACAACTCTCTCTATTTAAACTTGCTGTTATTTTTCTCACCCGTGTGCCAATCAAACTAACAGCTCCTGTGAGTGATGAGCACATCAATCAAGCTGCTCGGTATTTTGCTTGTGTGGGCTTGTGCATTGGTTTGTTTATGGCGTTAGTTCTTTGGGCTATGTCACTATTCTTGCCATTTGGTGTGGCAATTGTATTTACACTTGGCGCGAGCTTACTTCTTACAGGCGCATTTCATGAAGATGGATTTGCAGACGTTTGGGATGGTTTTGGTGGGGGATGGAGTCGGCAACAAAAACTCGACATTATGAAAGATAGTCGTCTGGGTACCTATGGTAGTGTGGCGTTATTATTATTGCTACTCGGTAAGTTTCAACTCATGCTTGCACTGAGTGAAAACTTAGCTGCACTGCTGTGCAGTGTGGTGCTTGCACAGACCCTGAGTCGGGTTAGTGCAACGAGTTTAATTGGTAAACTACCTTACGTTCAACTTGATGCACAAAGTAAAGTAAAGCCTATTGCTAAAAGCTTAAATACTCAATGTCGCACAATTTTGTATGCCTCTGGGGGCATGATTTTATTTTTGACTTATCTGCTTTCTCTTGTGTCTATCTGGCAAATTCTAACACTCATTGTCATTTTGTGGGTAACACGATGGTTATGTCAGCTATGGTTTAGACATCAACTTGGCGGATACACTGGCGATTGTTTAGGGGCAGCGCAGCAGCTCTCAGAAATTGCCATCTATACTTATTGCGTGGTGAGCTTTTTATGACTAGACGCGTAGAATTTATCCTTGGCGGTGCTCGATCTGGAAAAAGTTCGATGGCGGAGCACAGGGCACAAAACTGGTTGGCTTCAGGTAATGTTCAAGAGCTGATTTATGTGGCAACGGCTCAGAGTAAAGATGAAGAAATGGCGCGCAGAATTGCGCATCATAAAGTCAATAGAGACCCCTGCTGGCAAGTCATTGAGTGCCCTTGGCATATAGCACCCATCATCGCTCAATTAAAACCTTCACAATGTGTACTAGTGGATTGTTTAACACTCTGGCTGACATTCGGCTTGTGTGAGGTTGAGTGGTCAGAATATCAAACACAAAAAAAACACCTGATTGACGCGTTGTTGGCGACTTCTGGAAGCGTGATACTTGTGAGCAATGAAGTGGGTCATGGCATTGTGCCCCTAGGTGAATTAAGTCGCCAATTTGTTGATGAATCGGGTCGATTGAATCAAGAGGTTGCGAGCATTGCCGATCACGTGGACTTTGTGGTGGCGGGTTTGGCATTAAATTTAAAACGTGGTTTAAAATGAAAACAATAATGGTTCAAGGAACTACCTCTGATGCGGGTAAAAGCACTTTGGTGGCAGGTTTATGCCGTTTGGCTGCAAGAAAGGGCGTGCAAGTCGCCCCGTTTAAACCGCAAAATATGGCGCTTAATAGCGCGGTTACTCCTTGCGGAGGAGAGATCGGGCGCGCACAGGCGCTCCAAGCTATGGCGGCACAAGCCCCATTAAGTGTCGACTTTAATCCAATTTTGCTAAAGCCTAACTCGGACACCGGTGCACAGGTGATTGTGCATGGTCAGGCACTGACCAATATGGAAGCGGGTAGCTATCACGATTATAAAGCGGTTGCTATGCAGGCTGTACTGGAGTCTCATCAACGTTTGTCACAGTCTTATCAGCTTTGTTTGGTAGAGGGAGCGGGAAGCCCAGCAGAAATCAACCTTAGAGAAAATGATATTGCCAATATGGGGTTTGCTTGTGCAGTAAACTGTCCCGTTATTATCATTGCAGACATCGACAAAGGAGGCGTATTTGCACATCTAGTTGGTACCTTGGCACTGTTAAGTGAACAAGAACAGGCGTTGGTGCAAGGGTTTGTGATTAATCGATTTCGGGGGGATATCGGGTTACTACAATCCGGATTAGATTGGCTAGAGGAGTATACTGGTAAACCTGTATTGGGTGTTTTGCCCTATCTACATGACTTAGCCTTAGATGCAGAAGATGCGGTAACAATAGAAAACCGAACAGATAATGCAAGTTTAAATATTGCTGTTTTACTATTGCCTCATATTAGCAACCATACTGACTTTGATAGTCTTAGGCTAAACCCCAAGGTGGATTTGAGATATGTTCGCCATGGAGAAAAGATTGGAAGCGTTGATCTCATTATTATTCCAGGTAGTAAAAATGTCATTAGTGATTTGGCCTTTTTGCGTAATGAAGGATGGGATCAGGAAATCGAGCGTCATTTGAGGTATCAAGGAAAAGTTTTAGGGATTTGTGGTGGCCTGCAAATGCTTGGGCAAAAAATAGTAGATCCGCTTCATATAGAATCGTCACAAAGGCTTACCATGGCGCTTGGTTTAGCCGCCTTAACTACCGAGTTGAGAGAAACAAAGCAACTAACCAATGTGTCAGGGCACTGTTTATTGAACAATGGGAAAGTTGATATATCAGGGTATGAAATTCATTGTGGTCAGAGCGTGGGTGAGGCACTTGAGCGGCCATTTTTAACTTTCGTCGATCACCCGTTAGGCGCGGTTAAGGATGGTTTTATTTCCAACGATAATCTAATAGCGGGTACTTACTTACATGGTTTGTTCGATAATCCCGATACCAGTACCGCGATTTTGCAGTGGGCCAGCAATGGTAAATTTGATTGTGGTGGGTTTGATTTAGCAAAACACCGCGAAGCACAATTAGAAAAATTAGCTGATATTTGTGAGCAGCACCTAAATATAGACAAGATTTTTGCACTCGACGTATAGGAGTCAAGTATGACAGATAAAAACCAAGATAAGCATAAAGAGAGACAACAAAAAGTCAAAGAGCAAGTTGATCAAAAAGTTGCACAAGCCACCATTGAACAAGGCATTCTGCAAGTGATCACCGGTAACGGCAAAGGTAAGTCGACATCAGGCTTTGGCACAGTGGCGCGTTGTGTCGGTCACGGTATGAAAGCGGCTGTTGTGCAATTCATTAAGGGGACTTGGGAATGTGGCGAGCGTAACTTATTGGAAGGTGCAGGTGTGCCGTTTGCTGTTATGAAAACAGGCTTTACTTGGGAAACTCAAAATAGAGATACAGATACGCAAGCAGCTCAAGCGACGTGGCAACAAGCGAAGGCTTGGCTTCAAGATGATGATATTAACTTAGTGTTATTGGACGAACTAACCTATATGGTGAGCTACGACTACTTAGACTTAGATGAAGTGATTGAGGCATTGAATAACAGGCCTAAAATGCAATCTGTGATCATCACAGGTCGAGGAGCACACCGTCGGTTGACCGAGTTGGCCGATACGGTGAGTGAAGTCAGGAATGTTAAGCATGCTTTTGAAGCGGGCATTCAAGCACAAATAGGGTTCGACTACTGATGGTCAAACAGGCTTTCATGCTATTTATAGTTGTGCTGGTTTGGGCAAAGAGCGCGCAGGCACAATCGGATAAAGCATTTAACCGCATAGTCGCACTGGCACCGCATATTGTAGAAAACCTCTATGCAATCGGTGCTGGAAATAAAATAGTCGGTACAGTTGAATATGCAGACTATCCAGAGGCTGCAAAAAAAATTCCTCGTATTGGTGGGTTTCACGGTATTCAGTTAGAAAAAGTCTTGGCGCTTAAGCCAGATCTGGTGATCGTATGGCAAAGTGGTAACAAAGAAGGAGATATTGAAAAGCTTAAATCGCTTGGTATTCCTGTGGTTTACAGTGTGGCAAAAGACATTCATCACGTTCCGAGAGAGCTAATAAAGTTGGGAAGACTGACTGGACGTGAAGCGCAAGCTAAGTTGAAAGCTGATAAGTTTCTTTCTGATTATCATGCACTGGTTGAAAAATATAAAAACATGCCGTCACTCGATGTCTTTTATCAATTATGGCCGTCACCTATGATGACGGTCAGTGGAAAAACCTGGATACATCAAACGTTATCAACGTGCCAGGTGCGCAATGTCTTTGCTAATGCGACAACAGAGTATCCCCAAATAAGTCTTGAAAATGTCATAGCTAAGCATCCACAAGTTATTATCATTCCAAATGAAAAGGCAAAAAAACAGCCTCCAAAAGTCGATTGGGGACGATGGACCGAAATTCCAGCGGTAAAGCACAATCAGTATATTGAAGTCGATGCAGATTTGCTGCACCGCTTTAGTACTCGGATGCTGACCGGCGTGAAAGATATGTGTGATAAACTGCATGCATCACGAACTTACTACGGAAAACGAACATGACAACATGGCAAGAATTGTTAGGAGCAGAAAAACAGCAGCCTTATTTTCAAGATACGATGAACTATGTTGCACAAAGGCGTAACGAAGGCGTTACTGTCTTCCCGCCACAAGCACAGGTGTTTGAAGCTTTTAAAGTTACAGAACTCAATGAGGTTAAAGTCGTAATTCTGGGTCAAGACCCTTACCATGGTCCCAATCAAGCTCACGGATTATGTTTTTCTGTATTGCCCGGTGTTAAAGCACCACCTTCTTTAGCGAATATGTACAAAGAGCTGGCGACAGATATCGCTGAGTTTACGATACCCGATCATGGCTATTTACTACCTTGGGCACAGCAGGGGGTATTATTACTGAATACGGTATTGACCGTAGAGCAGGGTCAAGCGCATTCTCATAAACATTTAGGGTGGGAGCGTTTTACCGATGTGGTGATAGCACAGCTCAACGAACATTGCGAAGGCGTTGTTTTCCTTTTATGGGGGGCACATGCCCAGAAAAAAGGAAAAGCAATTGATAAGTCGCGCCACCATGTTTTGCATGCGCCACATCCGTCCCCTCTATCAGCACACAGAGGGTTCTTTGGCTGTCAACACTTCTCGAAAACTAACAAACTACTCGAATCAATGGGTAAAAGCCCCATTAATTGGCAAGTGTAGGCTAGTTACTGGCATGCTTTTACATGCCAGTGCAAACGCTCAGACAAACAAAAGGCTCTAATTTATAGAGCCTTTATGTCAAATAAAGTCGAGTTCGTCTAAATCGACGCTGTCTGCGAATATGTCTAGTTCTTCTAATTCCTTACGAAGGCGTTGTCGGTCTTTAAGCGCTTCTATTTCACGCCACTTTCTTTTTTTCCCCTTCGATGAGGTTTTCTTTTTTGGTTCCGGACTTTCTATTACTTCAATCATATCGTCTAGGCTATCCATGAATATCTCCTATTGATGTACTAACCTCAAAACATGTGTTTTAGCATTACCCCATTTGCACGAAAAACACACTTGAGTAATGCTGGTATACCACAGACAGTAGAAAAATAAAACACTAATATGTATTTAAAGTGAAAACAAAGTGACACTTTAATTACAAAGGTCGGTTCGGAGAATACTGCAGTTTTTGAATGAAAGGCGGCTCTGGTTAGGGTACTATTGCGTTCCAATAATAAAATAAGTAATGGAAATGTTTATGAAAAAAACAATACTAGCCTCTTCTCTTTTGTTCGCTTCTCTTAACGCTATGGCTAACCCGTCTGGCAAGTCAATAGATCTTGTTTTTAATTGTGGCGAAAATTTTGCGATTTCAGCTGGTGGTAAGCTATACCTACTAGACAGCACAGCCTTTTCTGAAGCCCAGTACAACCGTTTGTATAGCATGGCAATGACCATGGTAACGACAGGCAAAGCTGCGGGGAATGTATTCACTTCTGGTGGTACAATCAGGTGGTGTGGTAACGATGTGACTAAGATTACAAACTTGAGTATGCGTCGATAATCTGCGGCATGCTGTAGAGCAATAAAAAAGCGCCCAAGGCGCTTTTTTACATTTTAACCAAATTATAATTTGGTCACTTCAGATTCCAGAATTTCCTGAGCATGTGCAAATGCTCTTATGCCTTCTGCGAGTTTTTCAGTTGCCATTGCGTCTTGGTTATGTAACCAGCGGAACTCACTTTCAGTCAATGGAGCTGGCTTCTCAGCACTAGCTTGCGCATTTTCCAGCAAGTATTCTTCGGTTGCAGGTAATTCGCCAAGCTCTTCTAATAGAGCTGGACTAATTGTCAGTTTATCACACCCAGTCAGTGCAACGATTTCTCCAGTGTTGCGGAAACTTGCTCCCATTACGACTGTTTTATAACCGTGACGTTTGTAGAAGTCGTAAATGGTACGAACAGATTGTACACCTGGGTCGTCTAGCGGATCGGTTGGCTTATCAACACCATGGGCAACGTGCCAATCAAGAATACGGCCAACAAATGGAGAGATAAGAAATACATTTGCGTCTGCACACGCGCGTGCTTGAGCTTGGCTAAATAGCAGTGTTAGATTACATTTAACACCTTGCTTTTCTAACTCTTCAGCAGCTTTGATACCTTCCCAAGTTGAAGCTATCTTGATGAGGATTTTATCTTTACTCACGCCTTGCTCTTCGTACAGAGCTAGCAGTTGTTGTGCCTTTGCAATGGTTGCCTGTGTATCAAATGACAAACGAGCATCAACCTCTGTTGAAATGTAGCCCGGTACGATACTTGCGATTTCTTTGCCAATTAAAACTGCGAAATAATCACATGCCAACTCAATTTGCTTTTGCGCGTCCTGCTCTTGAGATTTTGCGTAATCTAATGCTTGTTTTAGAAACGGCTGATAGGCAGGCGTTTGTGCTGCTTTGAGTAAAAGTGATGGATTAGTTGTTGCGTCTTCCGGTTGATGTTTACGGATCGCTTCGATGTCGCCAGTATCGGCAACAATCGATGAATGCTGTTTTAGCCTATCTAATGCTGAAGTCATGCTGTCCTCATTCCTATATTTGCAGCTATAAATAAATTACACACCTTATGTTGCAACACCATGATCGGCTTTTATAGGTCAAATGTCCGCATGACTTATATCATATGGTTTTGTCCTAGCCGGTTTTGGTCATTTTTATAATAAGGCGAGTTATGTTTACCCACAGTAAGGTGCTGTCTATTACCTCGTGGTTATGTGACTGAGCAACTGAAGGCGGAAGATTTTACGCTTGCGATCAACTGTGGATAGTGTTGAAATTGACATTAATCAATATTTAAGTCAATAGGCTATCAATGATCACGGTAATTTCACCAGCAAAAAATCTCGATTACGACTCTAGTGTGCCAACAACGCATCACACCCTACCTGAATTATTGACGCATTCCGAAGCATTAATTTCAGTATGTCGTGATTTAAGCCCTCAAGAAATAGGTAGTTTAATGAAAATCAGCGATAAACTGGCTGGTTTAAATGCGGCGAGATTTGCCGAGTGGTCACAGCCTTTTACTGCTGACAATGCAAAACAAGCTATTTTTGCTTTTAATGGCGATGTGTATGCAGATTTAGATGCCACCAGCTTACCTCAAAATGTATTGGAGCATACGCAACAGCACTTGCGGATTTTATCTGGATTGTATGGAGTGTTGAGACCCCTGGATCTTATGCAAGCATATCGTTTAGAAATGGGTACTAAGCTTGCCAATTCACGAGGAAAAAACCTCTATGAGTTTTGGGGCAGCATTATTGCAGATAAGCTCAATGAAGCTTTGGCAGAATCAGATTCTAGTCAGCTTATTAACCTTGCTTCTAATGAATATTTTAAAGCGGTTGATAAAAAGGCACTGAAAGCTGAAATTATCACTCCTGTATTTAAGGACTGCAAAAATGGTCAGTATAAAGTGATCAGCTTTTATGCTAAAAAAGCACGTGGAATGATGGCAAGATATATTATGGAAAATAAAGTAAATGATATCGAGTCATTAAAAGAATTTAATATTTCTGGTTATTATTTTAGCGAAGAGGCAACAGTTAAAGCTAATGAGCCAGTATTTTTAAGAGAAGAGCAAGCCTGAATAAAATAATTTATATAGGGCTTTTTATATTATTACAAGTGTGTGGTGCGCGAGTGTCAATTTTGAACTCCAGTGGTGAAATTTCATGTCAGCATAAGCAGCAAGAGTGTCTTAGCATATGCAAAGAAAATGAACTTACACAACCCTGTGCAAGGCATTGCCAAGCAGAATCAATCTGTGAAGTTATTCCACACCCGGAAGTATATTAATAATTTGGCCCGACTAATAAAGCTCACAGGCAGTATGCTTTGAATAAAAATGTATTCTTACTGGCTTGCTGCCAAGGGTTGATGACGACTGGCAATATATTGTTAGTCACTATCTGCGCTTTAGTGGGGCAAATGTTGAGTTCGTCAGCATCATTGACAACCCTGCCAGTAGCAACTCAAATGTTTGGGTTGTTGCTCACTACAGTGCCAGCATCTTTGATAATGGCCAAAACTGGCCGAAAATTGGGTTTCAGCCTTGGAAATCTAATCGGCATATCAGGGGCTATGATGGGGTTTTGGTCCCTCTTGAATAGTCATTTTTACCTTTTTTGTTTGGCAACTTTCTTAATTGGCATCGGTATTGGATTTGCGACTTTGTATCGTTTTGCCGCGATTGAAGCTAGCGATAAACCTGCGCGAGCGATTTCGATGATTATGGCAAGTGGCGCGATTGCAGCTATATTAGGGCCAAATTTGGCTGTCTGGGTAAATAATTACCTACCAGAAATTAACTATGCAAATTCATTTCTGGCTTTGAGTGGCATTTATGTCATTGCGCTATTTTTGTTACAACTCGTAAGCTTTGAGGAAGTGTCAACACAGTCCGCTCAACAGAAGCAAAGATCAATTAAGATCATCATTACTCAGCCGCAGTTCGCTGTAGCTGCGTTTATCGGCATGGTGAGCTACTCTGTCATGAATTTGTTGATGACTGCGACACCGCTGGCAATGCACCGCCATGGCTTCGATCTGGCTGAGTTAGCTATGGTAATTGAATGGCATGTTTTAGGTATGTTTTTACCGTCTTTTTTTACAGGCAAACTCATTGAGCGCTACGGTTCTATCACAATGATCATCAGTGGCTGTATTTTGATGTTTGTGTGTACCTTAATTAATTTGACTGGGGTGAGTCAGTGGCACTTTTTACTTGCGCTGTTGGTCCTAGGTGTCGGCTGGAATTTCATGTTTATTAGTGCAACAGCGTTAGTTAGCCAAGCCTATTTTCCACATGAGCGGGCTAAATCACAAGCCGCAAACGAATTTTTCGTATTTAGTATGGTTGCGTTGTCATCATTGTTTGCCGGGTTGCTCGAAAGTACCATTGGATGGCAAGCGCTTAACATAGGTTCCGCTCCTATTTTGATATTGGCACTGATGGCGTCAATGTGGTTTAAGCGACACTCGCCCCTTGCGCCACAAGCAAATAGGCTTTGACGACTTCATCTCGAAAGAGCAAGTCATGCTCTTTGTGTTGCTCTCTGTAGCGCTGGCAAAATTCAGCGGCACTGTACGCGGTGTCTTTTAATAGATAATCTGTGTGGTCAGAGTATCGACGATACCAATGCTGCTTTATGGGTGTTGGTGTGCTTGGTAATTCGTTTAGTATGCGCTCACTCAGTACAAAACAAGATTTTCGCGCCAATGCAATCATGTCGTCATTGGCGGCTGCGAGCCAGCTCGCCCCTAAATTATTGACGCATACTAGTGGTAAGTATGGAGCCAAAGCTGGATAGATGTCGTTTTTATAAATCGTGACTTGCCAGTATTTTCTTGCAATTAGGCAAAATTGCTCAAAGCTTGTAATGGCGCTGAATCCACTTTGCTCAAGTTTGACGATTTCAACACGGGGCTTGTTTGGGTTCACGGTATCATTGGCGGTATCAATATACCAATCACCAAGCAAAATAGCGTTTTGAAAATACTCATCTCTGAGGGAACCCCAAGCCGGTTTTAAAGTCTGCCCAAGGTTTAGTTCATTTTTCAATATTTGCAGTGGTGCCGGTAAGGTTGGCATAGCGAGACGCGTTTGAAGTAGTTCTAACATTGCATTGCGGATCTCTTTACAGCGGCCAAGCGGGTAGGGCTTTTCTGAAAAGTACGGATATTGTGTTGTAAGGCGAAGATCTACAATTAAACGTAATTCAGCTAAATATTGCTCTAGGGTAATTTTCTGTTCTTCTTCCATATTGCTGCTTAGTTATATAAATAAACTCATTAAATTGTAGTTATGATGTGGATATTGTACAAATCACGCCATTAAAGAGGGTAGGCTACTTGCTGCTTCTTTATTCTTTAATATAATGCGCACTTTAAATTAACTAAGGATGAAAAATGTTTAGAGTTAGTCTTTTTATACTTATTGCGCTATTTTCTAAAATCACGTTTGCAAAACAAATTGATACTCAAGTTACTCATGTTGGGTGTCACGTAAATAATAATATTTGCTATATCTATATTCCAAAAGTAAATAATGGATCCGCAATTCCTAGTTCAAACAATTGCCCTAATAGGCATTTGGACTCAATTCGCTGGGATACATCAAAGATAAAAAATGCAGACGCTATTCTCGCTATATTGTTATCCGCTCAGACGACACAAAAGAAAGTATCTATCTGGATCCCTGATGACAGCTCTTCGTGTGTTTCAGGCTTCCCAACCTTGTCTTTTGCCCATATCCGAGGCTAAGTTGTGTAGCGCATTGCTTGCGTAATGATAGTCACAACTAAAAAGCCCCGTTGATACGGGGCTTATTTTTTACTTTTACTTTTACTTTTACTTTTACTTTTTACTTTTTCTTTTTACTTTTTGCTTTAGCGGCTTTTTTCTTTGCTTTTATTTTTGCTGCATCTTTTTTCTTTTTCGGTGGCTTGGCTTCTTTGTGTTTTGGCTCCAACCCTTCAATTGTTCTACGTTTTAGCTTCTGATCCGTATAACGCTCAACTTTACCTAGCATTTCGACGTCATGGGCTTCAACAAGTGAGATTGCAGTCCCTTTTTTTCCAGCACGGCCTGTTCGGCCAATACGGTGCACGTATATGTCGGCAGTGCGCGGCATATCAAAGTTAATTACGTGAGTAATATCGGCTACGTCAATACCACGGGCAGCAACATCTGTCGCAACTAAAATATTGGTTCTGCCACTGTGAAAGCTAGCCATGGCTGTCATACGCTTGTCTTGAGGCATTTCTCCGCGCAGCCAGGTTGTTTTGATTTCATTTGCATAAAGCTCACCAATCAGTTGCTCCAAACGCTCACGGGTTTTGACAAATACGATGGCTTTTTCTACTTCTTCACTTTTTAGTAAATGAGTTAGTAAGGCAAGTTTATGTTTGTAGTCATCGGCAAGGTGTGCCCATTGATGGATCTTACCTTTTTCCTTTCTCGACGGCTCAGCTTCTAGCAGTGCCGGGTCGTTAAGCATACGTTCGGCAAAAAGTTCGACGCTATCGCCCTCGAGAGTTGCAGAGAATAAAAAGCTTTGGCGGCGGTTCTTTGCTTCGTCACAGATCCGCAGCATTTCTTTTTTGAAGCCCATATCAAGCATTCGATCAGCTTCATCAAGCACCAATAGCTCAACATTGTCGGCATGGAAGTTTTCTGTCTCTAAGTATTCCATTAATCGACCAGGTGTGGCGATTAGAATATCATTATTCTTCTCGAAGATTTCTTTATGACTGCCGTAGTTAATACCCCCAGTAACCACACCAATTCTCAAATGGGTGTTTTCGGCAAGAGACTGACACTGATCATGAACCTGATAGGCTAATTCTCGAGTGGGCGTCATGATTAGGACGCGTGCAAATCCTGGGTCTTTTCTTGGAAAGTCCAGTAAATACTGAATCGCTGGGATAAGAAAAGCGGCGGTTTTTCCCGTTCCTGTCGGAGCAGATGCAAGAATATCACGCCCTAGTAGCGCTTCAGGAATAGCCAACTGTTGAATGCTCGTGGCGGTTGTATAACCAATTTTTTTTATGGCAGAGAGTACCTTGCCATCAAGATCGAATTCAGAAAATTGCATAATGCATCACAAATAAAGGACAATAGCGGAATTATACTTGTGCTTGGCGTTTTCTAAAAGGTGCAATATGACAAGCTTTGCATTTAAACAATTTAAAATTGACCAAAACCATGCCGCAATGAAGGTTTCAACCGATGGGATAATGTTTGGCGCATGGGTGTCGCTGCGCGGCGCAAAGAGGGTATTAGATATCGGAACGGGCACTGGGCTGTTGAGTTTGATGGTCAAACAACGAAGTCCAAGCTTAGCTATCAGTGCGATTGAAATTGATGAGCTCGCAGTCAAAGATGCACGTCACAACTTTGATCAGTCGCCATGGCCCGATATAAACTTACACCATCAGGCGGTTCAGGGATTTGATAATGGGGAGAAGTTCGACCTAATCATCAGCAATCCGCCCTATTTTCAAGGCAGCCTGAAAGGCAATAATACACAAAGAAATACAGCGCGACATACCGACAGTTTGAGTTTTTTCGAGTTGATAGAGGCTTTTCTTCGCCTCTCGTCAGAAGCTGGGAGGCTGGCGATTATATTACCCTATGATGGTGCACAGGTTTTTATTGAACAAGCGCGATGTAAAGGTCTATATTTAGTCCGTCAATGCGAAGTAAATACCACGCCAACAAAGCCGGTCTCACGTTTGATGTTCGAACTGTCAAAATATGCAGAGCCGCTAAAAACAGAGTCTCTGTGTATTTATGATATGAATAATCACTACAGTGAGTTATACACAAGGTTGTGTCGAGATTTTTATTTGAAAATGTAAAGCTGTACAGGGAGTAAACATACGAACAAGTTGTTTAAAAATAAGGAGTGAGATGGAGCGCGCACAACAGCTAAAGTTAATTCTGAGCTTTTTAACCGAAATAGGCCTGCCATATAAGCTGTCAAGTTTAGGCGAAGATACTTTTCTGCCAGGATTGCGGCATCGTCAGGGTCGACTAGAAATTGATCTTAATAAACTGACTTACCCTGGGGATATTTTACATGAGGCAGGACATTACGCTGTATGTGAGCCTACTGAACGTCATCTGCTAGATGGTGATATCTATAAGACGGGACTAAAGAATAGTCGTCCCAAACAACAAATGATGGGCGAAGAAATGGCTGCCACTGCTTGGTCTGTAGCGGCGGCGAAGTATTTAGGCTTTTCGTTGGACATTGTGTTCCATGAAGCCGGGTACCGAGGAGCCAGTGAAAGTCTCATCAGCGCTTTTGAACAGGGTGGAGGGATTGGACACCCACTGTTAAGCGCATACCAAATGAGTTGCCCTGAGAAAGGGTTTCCGACTATGAAAATGTGGATAAGAACCATGTCTTGGAACTGATAAGGAGTATTGAGTGCTATATCGTTGTGTTGTCATAGTTGCGACAAGTTTCTTAGCATTTATTTGCTATATGGTCTATTTGGCCAATACAGGCGGTCACAGTATCTTTTTTGAACTGGTGCAAAGGTTGCCTTATGGAGACAAAATAGGGCATTTTGTTTTATTTATGGTGCTAAGTTCATTGGTGAATGCTGCTTGGAAGTTTAAAACTCGGCGATTTTTGGGTTGGAGAGTTTATCAAGGGAGTTTATTTGTTTTGTTATTTGTTGTGATTGAGGAGTCTAGTCAGTTATTTATTCCCAGTCGTTCATTTGACCCATTGGATTTTTTGGCAAATTTACTGGGCGTATTGGTAGGTACAATGTTTTGTCGGCTAGTTGTAACAACTGCTAGGTTGCCACAGGTATAATGAGCGGGCTTTGCCGCTCAATAACAATCTAAAGGGTATTGGCGTATTCAGTCATTACTTGTTCAATCCAAGTGGCAATGCGCTCATCGCTTTTTTCATATTGACTGTCTTCGTCTAGCGCGAGTCCGACAAAGTGTTTGCCATCCTCACTGAGTGCTTTTGATGCTTCAAATTCATAGTCATCAGAATTTGGCCAATATCCAATAAAATTAACGCCTTGAGGAGCAATTTTATCATGTAGCATGCCCAGTGCATCTTGAAACCATTGGCCATAACCTTGTTGATCACCCATGCCAAATAACGCGATGGTTTTGCCACCTAGCTCGACATTCTCGATATCATCCCACTGAGACTCCCAGTCTTCTTGCAGTTCACCAAAGTCCCAGGTTGAGATACCAAAAATCAAAAAGTCGAATTGCTCCGCATTTTTCAATGGTTCATCTTTGATATTGTGTAGTGACACCATGTCTTTACCTATGATGTCTTGCATTTTTTCGGCGGCCATTTCTGTATAACAGGTTGTTGAACCGTAAAATAACCCGATTTGCATTGTATTCTTCACTCGAATGGCTGTTATTATATGGGGGCAGTCTACATTAAGGCTTAATCAATTGATACAGGCAGCCCGTGAACGAACAAGAAACCATACTCGAATTAGATGATGACCATTTTGATCCCATAGAATTGTTTTTAGATGCGCTATTTTTAGAGCAAGGGCTGAGTGATAATACAATCGCTGCGTACAGGAATGACTTAGAGAAGTTTTCTGATTTTGTACAAGCACAGCTCAATGGACAAGAGA
Source organism: Pseudoalteromonas luteoviolacea NCIMB 1944 (assembly GCF_001625565.1). Taxonomy (GTDB): domain Bacteria; phylum Pseudomonadota; class Gammaproteobacteria; order Enterobacterales; family Alteromonadaceae; genus Pseudoalteromonas; species Pseudoalteromonas luteoviolacea_F. The sequence continues at coordinate 6,834 of NZ_AUXS01000012.1, read as the reverse complement.
TCTTGGCGGTCAGTGTGGCAGATATCGAAGCCTATTTGGCTCACCGTGTTGATTTAGGCCTCAAACCTAGGAGCACCGCACGTTCAATAAGCGCATTAAAAAGATTTTACTTGTATTGGGTGAATCACAAAAAAATCGCTCAAAGTCCTTTGGCGAATATTGCACAACCTAAAACAGTACAGTCTTTGCCAAAAACGCTAACGGAGCAAGAAGTCGAAGCATTACTCGCTGCACCGAATGTGGAAGATGCCATGGGGCTAAGAGATAAAGCAATGTTGGAATTGCTGTATGCTACGGGATTACGTGTAACCGAGCTGGTTGGTCTGAGAATTGAGCAAATCAATTTACGCCAAGCTGTGGTGTTAGTGAAAGGCAAAGGCGGCAAAGAGCGTATGGTCCCGATGGGTCAAGAGTCATTGCGTTGGGTTGAACAATTTTTAAAAGTGGGTCGGCCACAAATGGTCAAACATGCCAATGATTTTGTGTTTCCTTCCAAGCGTGGCATAGGTATGACACGGCAAACTTTTTGGCATAGAATCAAACACTATGCTATGTTGGCTGATGTTAAGTCTCCGTTATCGCCACATACGTTACGTCATGCATTTGCAACACATTTGCTGAATCATGGAGCGGACTTACGCGTTGTGCAAATGATGTTGGGTCATAGTGACTTGTCAACGACACAAATATATACCCATGTTGCTAGTGAGCGATTAAAATCATTACACGAGCAACACCACCCTAGGGCTTGATGGAATTTATTTGCAGTTTTACGGTCTTATTGGTGAATGAAGAACGAATTTACGAGAACAAAGATGAAAAAGTTATTGTTAGCAGCCGCGCTTGCGGTTGGTGCTTCTGCGTATGCAAATGAGGCACCTGAAAAAGAGGGAGTTTTTGCAATCAACCCAATTCAGCAGTCGTTAGCTGGGTTAGGGTTGTCAGTTAATGACATTTCGGATAGCCCGATCCCAGGTTTAAAAACGGTGATCACAGACCGAGGTGTTTTTTACTCAAGCCCAGACGGTCGTTACTTAATGCAAGGCGCATTAATTGACATTCCAAACAGAAAAAACCTAACTGAAGATGCATTGAGCGGCGTTCGAAAAGAAGGCTTAAAGCAATATGAAGACTCAATGATTGTCTATAAAGCTGAAAATGAAAAGCATCAGGTTACGATTTTTACAGATATCACTTGTGGTTACTGTCGTAAACTTCACCGTGAGCTAGAAGACTACCTAGAAGCAGGTATCACCGTTAAATACCTTGCTTTCCCACGCGGCGGTATCCAAAGCCAAGGTTATGAAGATTTAATGAATGTTTGGTGTGCAAAAGATGCAGCAACGGCAATGACAGAAGCGAAAGCAGGTAACCCTGTTGCGGATGTAAAAGGCTGTAGCGCACCTGTTGCTGAACATTATCAGTTAGGTCAAAAGTTCGGTGTTTCTGGCACTCCAGCGATTATTCTTGAAGACGGTACGATCATTCCTGGTTATCAGCCTGCGGCCGAGCTAGCTGCGTCTTTAGAAAGAAATGCAAAGTCTTAAGCTTTACGTATAATAGATACATTGCGAAAAAAAGGCCGGTCGGCCTTTTTTTGTGCCTGCAAGCTTTACGCTACAAATACGCTTCGCAGCGGCACATTGATATATTAGAAAGTTAAATGAAGAGTTCTATGCAAACCAAGATCCAGCCTCGGGCGCGCGTTGAAGACAGCTACTTACCTGATAGCCTCCATCCAGTAATCAAACAGCTCTATGCTGCACGAGGTGTGCAATCTGCAAATGAGTTGAATAACAGTGCAGCAACTCTGTTAGATTTTAAGTTATTTAAAGACATGTCAGTTGCCTGTGAGATACTGGCTTCAGCCCTCAATGCACAGCAGCGTATTCTCATCGTCGGTGACTTTGATGCTGATGGGGCGACCAGTACCGCCGTACTGATGCAGGGGTTGCCTGAGTTTGGTTTTGCCAACGTAGATTATTTGGTGCCAGATAGGTTTAGTTTAGGCTATGGCTTGAGTCCTGCACTGGCGGAACAAATTGTACAATTGGGGCCAGATCTCGTCATTACAGTGGACAATGGTATTTCATGCATTGCCGGGATTGAGATAGTAAAAGCAGCGGGGATCGCTGTGATAGTGACAGATCACCACTTGCAAGGTGAGCAGTTGCCAAATGCGGACGCTATCATCAACCCTAATCGCCATGACTGTGAGTTTCCGTCGAAATCGATAGCTGGAGTGGGTGTCGCGTTTTATCTATTGATCGCATTGCGCCATCACCTTAGGGGTACATCGTACTTCCAAAATGCGCAGCGACAAGAACCTAATTTAGCTTCTCTACTTGATATAGTCGCCTTGGGTACGGTTGCAGATGTTGTTGCTTTAGATGCAAACAATCGTACCTTGGTATTCCAAGGTTTAGCGCGCATTAAAAACGGCCAAACGCGCCCAGGCATTAAAGCGCTGATAGAAGTGTCCAATCGCAATATGAATCGTTTAACAGCCAGTGATTTTGGCTTTTCCCTTGCGCCGCGATTGAACGCGGCTGGGCGGCTAGATGATATGAGCTTGGGCATTGCGTGCTTATTGGCCAAGGATGAGTACCAAGCCCGTCGAATTGCCAACGAATTAGATAGTTTAAACCACGAAAGGCGCGAGATAGAGCAGGGCATGCAACAAGAAGCGCAAGCCGTACTAGAGCGATTGAGTTATAAGACCCAAACAATTCCAACAGCCGTATGTTTGTTTCAAGATGACTGGCACCAAGGTGTGATAGGGATCTTAGCGGGCCGACTAAAAGAAAAGTACCACAGGCCAGCGGTGATATTTGCGCAAGGGGATGAGGGGCAAATAAAAGGTTCTTGTCGTTCCATAGAGGGCATTCATATGCGGGATCTGTTGGAGCGCATAAATACTCAATCCCCGGGGTTAATTTTAAAGTTTGGTGGTCATGCTATGGCTGCTGGCCTTAGTATCAATGAAGCTCAATTTACACAGTTCAAAGTCGCATTTGAAACTGAAGTTGAAAAACAACTCACAGAAGAGTTAAAACAAAGTGTTTTGCTTACAGATGGCGCATTGCCTAGCGAGTGCTTTAACATGGAGTTTGCCAACCAGCTTCAAGCGGCTGGGCCGTGGGGGCAACAATTTCCTGAACCGATATTTAGTGAACGTTTTGAGCTAGTGCAGCAGCGGCTCGTCGCGGAAAAACACTTGAAACTTGTTTTAAAACACCCGACGGGAAAACTGGTTGATGCCATTGCATTTAATGTTGATCTCAGGGCTTGGCCGAATATGTCAGCTCAGTTTGCTGAGGTAGCATATCAATTGGATATCAATGAGTTCAGAGGCAAGTTTTCGTTGCAACTTATTGTGCGTGAAATTCAAGCTGTCAAAGAGTAAGACAGTACATTTGCACCCACAGTGAGAGATATCCCGGATAAACCCCAAAATTATCGCGTTTTGGGGCTGATATCTGACGGCAAATTTTGTTAGTATTGGCCGTTTAGATAGCCTACCTGAACACTCATCGTAAATTGACTAGAAAATAGCGAGTGCAGGCTAGGTGGTAAAGGCATAAATTGGAGTAATGTAGATGTTTGAAGTGAATCCTGTGATTAATCAAATCAAGGAAATTCGCGAACGTACTGAGCTTCTTCGGGGGTATCTTTGACTATGCTCTAAAACAAGAGCGTTTAGAGGAAGTCAATGCCGAACTTGAAGACCCAGCAGTATGGAATGAGCCAGAAAAAGCACAAGCTTTAGGTCGTGAAAAGTCATCTCTTGAGGTGATTGTCGAAACCATAGATAACCTAGTTGCTGGTGCGGATGACGCGGAAGGCCTGGTAGAACTCGCGGTAGAAGCAGAAGATGAAGACACTTTTGTTGAAGCGCAAGGGGAAGTTGAAGGTTTAGTCGCGCAGCTAGAAAAACTAGAATTCCGCCGTATGTTCTCAGGTGAGCAAGATGCCAACGATGCCTATATAGATTTACAGTCTGGCTCTGGCGGTACCGAAGCACAAGATTGGTGTAACATGCTACTGCGCATGTATTTGCGCTGGGCGGAAGCGAAAGGCTTCAAAGTCGAAATCGTTGAGGCAACTGATGGAGATGTAGCAGGTATCAAAGGCGCGACAGTACGAGTTTCTGGAGAATATGCTTATGGCTGGTTACGCACTGAAACAGGTGTTCACCGCCTTGTACGCAAGAGCCCGTTTGACTCAACAGGCCGCCGTCACACCTCTTTTGCCTCTGCATTTATTTACCCTGAAATTGATGACAATATTGAGATTGAGATTAACCCAGCAGACTTACGTATTGACGTGTATCGCGCGTCCGGGGCTGGTGGTCAGCACGTAAACCGTACAGAATCTGCGGTACGTATTACTCACTTACCAACGAATACCGTTGTGCAGTGCCAAAACGACCGTTCTCAGCATAAAAACAAAGCGCAAGCAATGAAGCAGTTGAAAGCTAAATTGTTTGAACTTGAAATGAAAAAACAAAATGCTGAAAAACAGTCTCAGGAAGATGCAAAATCAGACATCGGGTGGGGTAGTCAGATCCGATCTTATGTACTAGATGATTCTAGAATCAAAGATTTAAGAACTGGCGTGGAAAACCGTAATACACAAGCTGTATTAGACGGCGACCTAGACAAATTTATCGAAGCTAGCCTGAAATCAGGCCTTTAATCAACAAGCTAAACTAAGAGCTAAAAAATGACAGATCAAATCCAAGACGAAAACAAACTCATTGCTGAGCGTCGCGCAAAATTGGACTCAATTCGTGAGAATTGTGATGCCAATGGCCATCCGAACACCTTCCGCCGTGAAGACTATACGGCTGATCTACAGGCTAAGTTTGGTGATAAATCGAAAGAAGAGCTTGTTGAATTAGACCATCAGGTATCGGTAGCTGGTCGTATCCTTGCTAAGCGTGGCCCTTTCCTTGTTTTACAAGACATGAAAGGTCGCATCCAAGCATATGCATCAAAAGACGTACAGAAAGCACTTAAAGAGAAGTATGGTCAACTAGATATTGGCGACATCATCGGTGTATCTGGTCCACTTCACAAGTCAGGCAAAGGTGATCTATATGTAGATATGGTTCAGTATGAACTGTTGACCAAATCACTTCGTCCATTACCTGAAAAGTTTCATGGTCTGACTGATCAAGAAGCCAAGTATCGTCAGCGTTATGTAGATTTAATCACCAACATGGATACGCGTGAAACTTTCCGTATTCGCTCAAAAGTGATTGAAGGTATTCGCCGTTTCCTTGCTGAGCGTGACTTCATGGAAGTTGAAACACCAATGCTTCAGGTTATTCCTGGTGGTGCAACGGCACGTCCATTTGTGACGCATCACAATGCATTAGACATTGATATGTATCTGCGTATCGCTCCTGAGCTTTACCTTAAGCGTTTGGTCGTTGGTGGGTTTGACCGTGTATTTGAGATCAACCGTAACTTCCGTAATGAAGGTCTTTCAACACGCCATAACCCAGAATTCACTATGATTGAGTTCTACCAAGCTTATGCTGATTACAAAGATCTTATGAACTTAACAGAAGACATGTTGCGTACAGTTGCTCAAGATGTACTTGGCACGACAACGGTTATCAACACTGTTAAGAATGCAGAAGGTGAAGTTGTTGAAACAATCGAATACGACTTTGGTAAGCAATTCGAACGTTTATCAATGGCGGATGCAATCATTAAGCATGGCCCAGATGCAGAAGAAAGTGCCCACATCTTTAAAGATCCTGAAAACCACTTTGATGAGCTAGTTGCTTACGCGAAGAAAGTGCATGTGAAGATCCCTGAAAAGTGTGTATGGGGTGCTGGTAAATTCTTGTGTGAGATCTTTGAAGAGACTGCAGAACACAAGCTAATTCAGCCAACTTTCATCACTGAATACCCTTGGGAAGTATCTCCATTAGCACGCCGCAACGATGAAAATCCATTCATTACAGATCGCTTCGAGTTTTTCGTAGGTGGACGTGAGCTTGCAAATGGCTTCTCAGAGTTAAACGATGCTCAAGATCAGGCTGAGCGTTTTGCTCGTCAGGTAGAAGAAAAAGATGCTGGTGATGACGAAGCGATGCACTATGATGCTGACTACATTCAAGCGCTAGAGTATGGTTTACCACCAACGGCAGGTGAAGGTATCGGTATTGACCGTTTAGTGATGCTATTCACAGATTCACCGACAATCAAAGATGTTATCTTGTTCCCGCATATGCGCCCGCAAGCGGACTAACAATATATAGAAAGAAAAGCGCCTTTAGGCGCTTTTCTTTTATCCATGTGAGATATATCTCAAAAATAATTTGGTATTTCTCAATAATATCTCTGTTTTTACGCAAAAACAGGCTCTTATCATTTATGTATCCGTAATAAATACAAAATATTCCAGTCAGGCTTGTTGGCAATTTTTTGGCTCATTCCTATACTGACGAGGCATTTACGACACATCTGTTAAATAAATCATCAGAAAACATACAATTATGCCGGAATTAGATGAAGAACAAATTAAGCATGAAGCTGCCAGAAGGGAATACTGCAGACAGTGTATTGTCGAATTTCAAAAGTTGGGTTATTTGGACTCCTACCTTGAAGAGGTTTTTGACCGTAAACAACGTCTCATGAGCAAGTTCTCCACCCCTACAACTTACAGAAATGACTAGGAATAGAGCAATTTGTAAGAAAAAAAGGCAGTGTGTTCAATCTGTCACCATATAGTCATTTTTTACAAGAAAAGTGTTTGACTTATTTTTTCTGTTCTATATTATACGCCCCACAAAGACGGAGAGGTGGCCGAGTGGCT
>NZ_AUXS01000011.1 GCF_001625565.1 Pseudoalteromonas luteoviolacea NCIMB 1944 | reverse complement strand
CAGTGTTCACACCAATGTCTGCAGTGTTCACACCAATGTCTGCAGTGTTATCAATGTGCCCCGCAGTGTGTGCAATGTTTTCAGTGTATAACTTGCATACCGTGTAGTACTGGCGGTTAGCGCGCAGTTATTGACATTCTCTGGGCTCAACTCAGGGAATGTCCTTAAAAAATGGATGTTTAATTTATGAAAAAGCTAAGGTTAACCCCAGCTGCAAGCATTGTTCCCAACAGCAGCGGTGTGTTATTAAGTTCAGATTTGGGAGACTTTCAAGTTCACGGTCGAGATACATCAGACTTTGTTGAAAAAATATTACCGCTACTGAAGGGAGAGCTCTCTCAAGCTGAAATCTGCGCGCGTTTGCCCGAATATAGTGATGCGAGCATTCAAGCCGTCCTGCAAATGCTTAGCCAATATGGTTTATTGGAAGAAGTCTCTGAACAACTCGAGTTTCGGCCTCCTGGGTTAGTGCAAACACGTTTTTTACGCCCGTGGCATCAGACAAACCAAATGCCGCATAGCCAAGATCAAGTATATTCTCTCGCTCCCTGTAGAGTATTAGTCGTCGGCCTTGAGCCATGGGCAGTTACATTGCTAGAAGAGTTGGGCACAGCCGGCGTAGGCCACGTTCATTTATTAGATAAAGAAAATATCTCCTGTGATGACTTGGCGTGTCACCGTTTTCTCTCTGCTGAAGATGTTGGTAAACCAAGAGCACAGGTGTTTAAATCCATGCTACAGCACCGCAACCCTTGGATGCAGATAAGCGACTCCGAACTCACTTGCGATAACCACAACTTAGGCTGCCCTTCAAATGACTGGGATTTAGCTATAATCACTCTGGGGAAAGATGCAAACTTTTGGTCACATAAAACCTCAGAATACCTACATCAACATACGATCAAAGCCATTTATGGTCACTTGGATGGTCTGGAAAGCTGGATAGGCCCTGCCATCAATATAAATGAAACCGCCTCCAGCTCATGTTGGAATTGCTTAAGACTTAGAAAACTAGGCACTGAACAACACGGCGAGCTAGCGCACGAATTAGAAAAAAGCCATAACAAAAATCGTGACGGACGTGCCCGCAGTATGTTGACCCCCATGTCAGCTATCACAGGTCAACAACTTGCTATGGAAGCATTAAAAATCCTTTGGGGCTTTACCGAAAGTGAGCTGTCATCCCATGTTTTTGTTCAAAACCTAATCACATACCAATCAAAAAAACATGCAATTATTCCTATTCCTTGGTGTGAAGTGTGCGGTTATGATCACAGTCATGCGAAGACTCACGCGCTATCTATGCATCGCGATCCAAAACCAGCTGAAAACCCCCTCAATCAGCTGCAAGATATTGATCAATTTAAATCTCTATTTGAGGGTTGGGTAGATCCGAAAACTGGGATCGTTCGCCAGCTCACCGGTCATGCACCGCATCTACCTGATTTTCCTATCACGGCGTCGGCTGGAGTATCCTCGTTTACTGAAGGTGAGTTTGACCCCAGAGCTTCAGGTCAAGTGGGCTCGGGTAAAGGGTTGGACCCTATTTCTGCACATATCAGCGCGGTTGGTGAGGCCCTAGAGCGATACTCAGCGGCGCGATACCAACTGAGCGATTTTAAATATGCATCAATTAGCCAGCTACACGGTGATTATGTTAATCCAGACACATTAGTTTTATATTCGAATAAGCAATACAGCACGCCCAACTTCCCATTTCACAAATGGCATAAAAAGCAAAAGATACATTGGTGTCAAGGTAGCTGGTTAGCAACCGATAAACCAGTTTGGGTTCCGGCATTGGTAAGCTACTTTAATTTTGCTTGTCCTTATAAAGAGCAATTCAGTCAGGTATCGTCAAACGGGTTAGCAGCTGGTCAAGATAATGACGATGCAGCGCTCAGAGCTTGTTATGAATTAATTGAACGCGATGCCATGATGCTTACTTGGTATGCACAATTACCTTGTGAACGGCTCTGCTACGAGTCACTTAACCAAGGCAAAATGCGGGTTATGATAGATGACTTAACTAATCTAGGTGTAGAACTTGAGTGCTACTTGCTTGATGTGGGGCTACATGTACCTACGGTGGTATGCCTAGCAATAGGAGATGGCTACCGCACCCCCGCAGCATCAGTAGCACTGGCCACCCATGGCGATATTAAGGTTGCGATGCGTAAAGCGCTATTGGAGCAAGGCCATGTGATGCCCTACCTCTGCCAACTTATGCGTTCTGGGCATAAAATTCCACATCACGTCAGTGAAGTTACAAGCCTAGAAGACCACGCCGCCTATTATTTTAGTAAGGATAAACTCGACGCATTTGATTTTATGCGCCGCCCTTTGACTGATGCAAAAGCACTGGAAGATTGGCCTTATGAAGTGATCACCCAAATAACCCAGCTCAAACAGCGCCTAGATTCAGCAGATGTAGACGTTGCTATTGTGGATGTCACCTCTCCAGATATGGCGCTAAGTCCATTTAGAGTCGCACGGGCCATTGGAGTCCATATGCAACCCATTCACTTTGGTGAGCAGTTTAAAAGAGTAGACAACCCAAGGTTACGCAAATTATTACAAGGGCGCCCGGTTAACAAAGAGCCACACCCTATTGCTTAAAAAGGAAAACATTATGAAAGTACTTGTGTGCGGTACCCACTATGGTTCCACTTACATTCGCGCATTAACTCAGTTTTCGCAACATAGCTTGTCATGTGTAGGCGTCTTATCAAAAGGCAGTGAACACTCTCAGCAAATTGCCAAGCAAATTGGCGTACCATACTATACGGATGTCGCCACGATACCGGCTGGCAATATTGATATTGCTTGCGTTGCAATATCAGGGGAGGCTGGAAAAGTAATTGTATTGTCTTTGTTAAAAATGGGAGTGTCAGTATTATGTGAGCATCCCGTTGATCAAGCCTTTGTCCAAGAAGCGCTCGCACTTGCCAAGCAGCACCAAGCATATTTTCATGTCAATGGGCATTTCGCCGATCTCTATGCGCCGCAAGCATTTTTGCAGTCAGTACTTGCCGCGTATCAACAGGGGTTCACTTGTATGCATTATGCCATGGGGGCTAATCTAAGAACTTTATATTCAGCGCTAGATCTATTGGGTCGCGCACTAGGTGGATTTAAAGGGTTGGAGGTAATCAAATACAGCGGCGAACCTATGGCGTTTCAGCCTGTAGTGCTTAAAAATAATAACCTCACCGTATCTGTTTTATGCCAAAACTTTTCATCAGTTGAAGATGACGGCAGCGCTACTTTTTTGAACCACCAGTTCTCTGCGCTATTTCCTCATGGCACTTTGACTCTCAGTGAAACTACCGGCCCTTTAAGTTGGTTTCCTTCAAGCCATAGTTTGCCTGCTGAATCATGGAAAACTTACATGCCCATTGAGCTTGCACCTATGGATCAGCAACAGTTAATGAACCACAGAGACCAATGCAACCTCGCAGCTATTGCAACACTCGCCGCCACTGTTCAAGGGGAAACACAGCCTGTTTACCAGCAGCCACATTACTTATTAGGATTGAGTGGGCTATGGCAAGCTGTATTAATGGAGTTACAACCGTCAGCTAAAGAGAATTACGCAGCGTAACGATGGCTTTTTACACCTAGTGCATTTGACGGTGCTAGGTGTAAGGCGCATCAGCTCAAAGGTAACTGTAGAAATAATCTAAACAGTTAAATTAAATCCGTTTCCCCACGCCACACAGTAATAATTTGATAACAAAAAGACATATTCAAAGTACGCTAAAACGTAAGTACACCTTTTCTATTAGGGAATTACCAAGCAAGGTGATAAATAGAATTCCTTTCCTTAGGGTTATTAACACTTCGCTACCTGTCAGTAATTATTTATCTAGCTATGAAAAGCCTTTGTACACATATCGCCGTACCATACGCCCTGCTTATTGGTTGCTAAGATTGCCAAGAATTAACTCGAGCAAGCCATAGCAAGTATATTTTACTATAGTGCCTCACCATCCCCTATTGAGGCACACCTAACATAAACTGGTGATATCCAACATTCTTCAGAAAACTGTTTGAGTTTTTCGCCATAATTCTCAATGTAATATTTGACAGGATAAACTAAACCTTGACTTTTCAACTCTGCATTTGGAATGGGTGTATGCAAAATGTAATCTCCAGCTACTAAAGCGTCCACAATTTTAGCAATAGCACTTCGCCATTTTGACGGTATTTGAAGCTCAACTTCCCTGTTCCTATGACTTTAATCTCTTCTATTTAGTTAAGGACCTTCGAGGACACTGCTTGTGATGTACCTTTACATAGAAAAAGCAGTGTAAAATGAGTAAAGCAGATATATGGAGCACAAAACTACAAATGGGCGTAGTATGTAACCCCAAAACCTGTATTTTGCGTTAAAAGCACATTGCCATAAGCCAACACAAACCCAAATACACCACAATATTACGAAAGATAACCAAGCATAGAAAACTGCCGGTGTTTGTGAAGCAAATTCTTCGGTCAATCGGTTCACAATAGTCCCTATGAACATATTGTGAATCCAAAAAACGATCCACAATCTAGTTTTTCCAGTAAAATTTCCCGTTAAAATCCCCATACATCTCCTAGGTACATAACGCGGCCTTACGCAGTGATTAATTATTGACTAGAATATAAACGAAAAAACCGTTAAAAATCCGGCTGTAAAGCCTTATTATAACTCAATTAACCTATTTAAAATAAGGCAAATTAAGAACAGACTTTGATTTAAATAAACAACTATAAACTTGATAGCTATCACCAGATAACTTGTTAACCCGGCGATCCGTTTCAATATTATTCCTGCACGTTTGTTTACAAATTTTACTGACTTTACGTACAAAGCTTACAATTACTTTTTGCACAGAAGTATCGAATACTATAGCGTGAGAAAAATAGTCTAAGACATTAGATTAAATCCTGTTTAATCATTAAGATAAAAATATGATTACACCAGAGTCAACCGAAATTATAACGCGAGCTAAACGGGTTTTATAATTTTGCTAATCAAGCGCTCCTAAATTTTTTTTATGAACTGTTTCCCAATCTTTTTTTGGCGAAAACCCTCGCATATTTTTAATCTCATTCTCCGTAAATTTAATTAGCTCTTCATTGGATAATTCTAAATTTACAGCAAACTTACATGGCTGATTAACATACCACGGTGTATCTGTGAAAATTTCAAATCTATTGTTTTCGGGATCATAAAAATAGATAGACCAAGTTGTACCATGAGATACCGCTTGTAAACGAATTCCAGAAACCGACTTTAATGATGAATTAAAAAGCTTCAACTCATCAATATTCTTCACCCTAAAAGAGATATGATCAATTGGACTTTCCTGAGTTCTGCGTGATTGTATTGGACTTAAAACAATTTGATGATGTTCTAGCTGGCTACGGCTTAAAAAAACCATACCATTTTGACCTTCACCTCTATCAGTGACAACAAAACCTAATTTACTCGTATAGAAGGTTTCCATCTTGGCTAGGTCTTGAACGTATAACTCAATATGACTTAGCTGCATATCTGGAAAAACAATTTCTTCCTTCGTTTCCATTTTTATCCTTATATTTTAGCGTGCTGTTTAAAAAATAATAAGTTGGCTACAATGCGAATCGGAGAGAATCCAAACCAAATATTATACACCTGCCTATAATTGATTAGTTATACACTCTAACGTTTTAGCCACCACTGGTTTTTAATATCTTGATTAAACAGCTTACGATATAGCTTTCGCAGTGCAGGTACAGCATATTCTATTTTTTGTACATACTGACATTTTTTACACTTTACCGTGATATACATGGCTCTGAGAAGGGGACTTTGTCTTGAATCGAAATACTCCCACGGGTCTTCACTAAATTCTATCGAATGAGCTGTATTGCTACATTTCGAGCAGCCATGCTCGTCACTTAGAATTTTTTTAGCTAAAAATTCTCTCGCTTCAATTTCATATGCTGTTGCTGTCGCACTTGTGCCGCAGTGCGCACAAAACTCTATGTTTTCAGGATTATCATGTTCGCAATATAAGCAAAGCCATCTATATTTGGGCATGTTCACCTTCTATGTATAACGCCTCAAATAAGAGGCACAAAAAATAGATTGAACTTAGCAATGTAGGAGCACGGGCCTACTGCCTAGCTTCCATTGCTAAATTCATTTGTTATATTTCATTGATAATTCTATCTATGCAGTTAGGCAAGGACCGAAAGTCCATTTTACCGCAAATAATATTGGCTCCGGCTTGCACCAAGAGGCTATTTCCCTTTTCATGTGACGAGGCCGCGATGATAGGGATCGTTGCACTTATCTCTCGGATATATGAAACCACCTCAGTGCCTTTCCCATCATCTAAATCATAGTCACACAATACCAAGTGATAGGTATCATTAAACATAGCTTTTGCTGATTTGATATCAGGTGCTACTTCAACATCATAGTCAGATAAAAATTCTCTTTTTACCGCTGATATAAAAGCCTTGTGATTTTCGACATAAAGTATTTTCAAAAGTAACCTTCTACATATAACAACGATGCGTTAAGCTGCTTGGCAGCTTCTACCTTATCAAACATTCTAAACTTCTCACCAAAACTGCCATAGCGACTTATTTTTAGTCATTTTTGCACGGAACCAAAATATCCACAGTTTGATCCGATGCATATGTTAGCTTTATACAAGTCAGGCGCCACGAATTACCTGCCTTTTGAGACGCTTTAAACTCAATCACACCAGAACCTCTCTGCCCTTCTATGTCGTAAAGCATATGTACAGTATTTGGAGGTAGCTCATGCTCAGGCACCGAATCTACGGTCTGGACTTCATGTTTAGTACCTTTTATAAAACTTATTTCGTATGGCATACCTATGTTTTTCTGAAAGCTTTGGGCTTGTTCCGCCGTATTCAGTGCTAATTTGGTTGCTTCTGATTCTTTAAAAGAAGAGAACACATTAATTTGCACAAGGATTAGAAACACAAAGCTGACTCCGACTATCAATATGGATGCAACAGACCATCTTCTTTGCGACTTTTTAAATTCCTCGACGCTGCTCCAATGATTGTTTTGCCAAGCCCACTCATTGCCTTTTAGGCCCAATACAAAGGGCATAATCAAGTTTACGAATGGGACTAAAACCCATAAAGCACGGTATGTTTTAAAGCGAACTCCCCAAATTACATTCAAGAGAAACGCTCCCCAGTTCCAGCCCTTAAGTTCCGCAGGCATTTCTTTTTTTTCAATCGTCAATTGGATCAACCTCTTTGTGAAATATCAGATCGCCGTAAGCGGGTGAAAATAGTTGCCTATAATCTCAGCCAACGAAGCTTTTCGACCTTCAACAGCGTGTTATGTAACGGCCTGGACCGAGATGCTAATGATGCAATCCCTTAAAGTATTACTGTAAAACCTCATTGTCAAAAACGTGCAGTATTTTGCATCAGTTTTGTTTAACTTCGCTAGATACTCTTTCTCCTAAATATAAAAAGAAACTACAGGCTAACAGGCATATTAAGCTGGAATTTGGACGAGTTTACGGCTTTGTTGTGCGGTTTATTCAATCAACTGGTCTAGCCTTTTACCAAACTCGTCCCAAAGCTTTTTGTTTTCATTTATATACTTTTCAACATTCCGTTGATTCGATTGACCTGACAGTAGAAATAATTGATGTCTTTTTTCTAAAATACTCTTTCCGATTGGGCTTCTTAGAAAGTCCCTTAACCCCAATAACTCTTGTTCTGTGTATGTATTTTCATATGCGTTAATAATGTTAGCCTTATAAACATCCCAAGACAGGTACTTCTCTTTTAATTTTTCTTGTTTATTTTTAAACTCAGTTTCTAGATCTTGAAGCTGATAATGTCCATCTGCATCAAATGTTCCAAAATCGAAGCTTCTCATCATAAATGAATTTTGCTCAATGACTTTCTTATACTCAGCTTTCCCTCCCTCTAATTGAAGGATTTCCTCTACAATTTCATTTGCACTACTTGAAATTGAGAATAACATTGAAAATATAATAAACAATTTATTCATAAAAACTCACATAATACCACATTGAACAGCTCAAAATAGTAGGCTAATACCTACAAAAACACGCACAAAACCTGCTATTTATTGTCCGACTTAAATGCTATTTAGCGAAACATTAAGCTGATTTATTTGCTATCAGATACCAAATATAAAAAGCACCAACAGCAGTGCAAACCTTAACCACCATAAGCAAGCCAAACATTATTTTAGATGTTTTTCCTGGAAACTCATCACCTAAAGAAACACGGCTCTCTGCTTGAGGCTCTTCTGTTTTTGGCTCTTCTATTTTAACCCCTAGTAAATAACGCGTTACCGCCTTGCTTGATTCAGTATTCACCGTTTTACGAAAGTTAGCATCCTTAATGCTTTTAATCGGGAAGAGAAATAAAATATAAAAAATATATAGTATGCTAACAACAGTGGCACTGACAGCACATGAGGTAATAAAATTAAGGAGCTCCCCCCTCATCAATGAACTACCGTTATAGATCAAAAAAAACACAGCCAAATACAACCAGTACTCTTTAACTGCTACTGCAAATGCATTTACCCAAAATGACGGAAATACAAGAACTTTATAATGGCGAATACTATGCTTCAAAGTTGGTCCTCATGACAGCACATAGCGTGAATTATCGAAATATCCCACTGATTTACACACCGAAAATATCGATAATCAAGCTAAGTTTATTTATTAATTTTAGCAACTTACTAGCTAAACTTTACGTTCTCAACAACCTAACCACCTGTAAACAACGAGAAATGATTTCTAAATATCTCAATCAACATTGTTAAAGTCTGTAAGGCTAGAACTGAGAAAAGACGCCATAGTATCAGAACCGACCGTTCCTATCTAATTTGGATTAATTCCTACATTTTGTTTAGAGAAATAGGATAACGTCGTCGCAGATAAACCGAGATTTGAATAGGTGCTGCTTTATGCGCCCTACTCAATATCCTGCATGCAAGTTCTTTTATCTCTTTACATTAAAATTGAATATTGTATACAATAATCCATTGCGATATAGTTAGCTTGTACCACAAACGTCAATGTTCTTGCTGCCAATGGCTGCGTTGAGTCTTTTAAATATAAGAAATACTGAACACTTGAAGTGCAGATAAATTGATATAAAAAGTAAGGAGTATGGTCAATGTCACAAAGTAAATGTGTTGCTTTAATGACAGCTGTCAGCCTGTTAGCTGCATGTCAAAGCAACTTGAACTCTACCAACATAGAATCGAAAGAAAAGTTAAGTATACAAGACTCTGATTATCAAAGAGCAGAACAATTTTTGCCGCAAAACTTATTACCTTTGGTAAAAAATACTAAGCTAGTCCCCAATTGGATTGGAGAGGGAAATGCTTTTTGGTTTAAACAGCAAGATCATCAAGGATACAAATATATATATGTCGACCCGCTAAATAACCTACAAAAACCGTTATTCGATCATAAAAAACTAGCAAGTGCTTTGCTTCACTCCGGGGTTGAAAATGCCGAGAAAGACCAACTTTCTTTGGAGTTTTTGAATGTAGAACTGCCATTAATTAGCTTTACTATCCACGACAAACAATTTCAGTGTGATATCAAACTATATATCTGCTCACCAAATAAAAAAACCAGCTTAGCGAAAGGACCGGGAACATCTCCCGATGGCCAATGGAAACTGACCGTAGAACAATACAACCTAGTGTTGACAAGTCTGAAAACTGGATCAAAAACACAGCTGACGACTGATGGTACCGAAGGCTTTCCCTATGGGCTTATGCACCCAAACCCTGCACATGACCTTCGTGATAATAAGCCATATCAGCCTAAACAAGTTTATGCCAATTGGTCCGAAGATAGCCAATATGTAATGACCTATCAACTTGACCGCCGTAACACAGGTAAATATGCGCTCGTTCGCGCATCGCATCAACGTGGGAAGCGTCCAGAAACCACTGAGTTCTATTACCCATCAGCTGCCGAACAGCAGCTACCCTCCGCACATTTGATGCTGATCAATGCTGAGAACAAAACTGTTACGCGCTTAAAGGCGCCCCCTGTCATGCAAACTTACTATGGTGCTGCCCTATGGGGGTGGTGGCAAGAGGACGGAAAGTTTGTCTACCACAATCGATTTAGGGGAAACCGTCAATACTTTATGCGAGAAGTTAACCCTGAAACAGCCAAAGTGCGCGTACTGGTTGAAGAGCGCGATGATAAATACATCGACCCTTGGGTACAGCAATATTGGGCACTGCCAGAGCTAAATGCTTTTATTTGGAGCTCACAAAGAGATGGCTTTCAGCATCTATATCTTTACAACTCAGTAGATGGCAAACTAAAAAATGCGATTACTCAGGGGAATATGACGGTTCGCGTAATACGTGGTGTAGATACTAAAAAGCAGCAAGTATACTTTGAGGCGTCTGGCAGAGAAACAGATAGAGACCCTTACCTTCGTCATCTTTATAGGGTGGATCTAGATGGTCGCAACTTAACATTGCTGACCCCTGAAGTTGCCGAGCACGATACTCGACTATCGCCTGACTTTAAGTACTTTATAGATACCTACTCGACCGCCACACAAGCCCCTATTTCAATATTGCGTAGCACCCAAGATGGTACAATTATTCGAACATTACAAAAAGCCGATACTAGCGCGCTAATCGCGTTGGGATGGCAACCACCTAGACCATTTTCAGTCATTGCAGGTGATGGTAAAACGCCTCTATATGGTTTGATGTATTTACCTTCTAACTTTGACCCCAATAAAAAGTATCCGGTAATTGATGACATATATACTGGACCACACAACTTTTTTACACCTAAATCTTTTGTAACCTATCGCAGCCAAGCGAATGCACTTGCTGAACTCGGGTTTGTAGTCATAAAAATGGATGGCCGCGGTACTAACAAGCGTGGCCGAGCGTTCCACGAATACTCATTTAAAAACTTAAGTGGTGGCAGTGATGATCACGTTACTGCGATTAAACAGCTTGGCAAACGCTTTGACTTTCTGGATCTTAACCGAGTAGGCATTTTTGGTTTTAGTGCCGGTGGTTACGATACGGCGCATGCGATGTTTAAGTATCCTGACTTTTTTAAAGTCGGCGTATCAGCATCAGGTAATCATGACTTTAGAGTAGACAAGGCTGGTTGGAATGAAATGTGGATGGGCTACCCAGAAACACCTGAATGGGAAGCACAATCAAACTTAAATTGGGCAAAACATTTACAAGGCAAATTACTTATTGCCCATGGCGAGTTAGACACCAATGTGCACCCTGCAGCCACTTTGCAACTGGCTGACGCACTCATGAAAGCCAACAAGGACTTTGACCTGATGATTTATCCTAATATGGGGCACGTACTTGATAAAAACCCATACTTTGTAAGGCAGCGTTGGGATTATTTTGTGCGTCATTTATTAGGAGTAGAGCCGCCCAAATCCTATGTGATCAGTAAATAGCTTTTACAGAGTTTAATTAAACGAATCACACAGAGCATTTTAGCCAAATATAAAAGCCTCAGTGTTTCACCGGGGCTTTTAAGTTAGTTAGAAGGTGTTAAAGCCTTCTAAATTAAGAAGTGTTCTGTATCTTACTTATTAGGCAACGCTACCTTTCGTAGTATCTGCCAGTAACTCCGTGAACTAAACTGGAGAGCTCTAATATAAAGTTTGTACTTAATGAGGAGGATAAGACAACCATCTACCTCTTTCTAGCTCATCCCCTCCGTACATTTGGACAATTTTAGGGCACTGCAAGTTTCGCCTTTTCATACTGTCAATAAATTATAATGCCTTTTACCACCCTTGAAATAGCTATAGAAATAGTCACCAAAATCACCTATGTCACATATTACGATTTCAGGGTTTTCTTTCAAGAATTTAGGCTTTAAGATTGTGAAGCTCTTTATCATTATTTGAATTACCTATATTTGTTACAACGGCTGCTATACGGTAAAAAATCAAAATGACGACAAATGTTTCCAGCTACATTAAACCTCAATGAATATAGCAACTTGCTAAGGTGTGAGGCACGAAATACCAAAGCTTCTTCATGCCACCTTAACCATTAGACTCTCGCATATTAGAAATACCACGCGTGCCTAATTACTCTGAACAACCTGTTAATTTATATTTTCGAATACGACCGCAGCCTTAGGCGCATGATCGTCTTTCCAGTTGATAAGGTGATTGCTCAACAAATCCTTGGCAGAGACATTCTTATAAAAAATAACCAATTGTCCATCTGAGCAAAATTCAATTTCACCCGAATTATTTTCACAATGGTATGCAATGATTGCAAAAAGCTCTAAGTCACCGTTTGTGATATAAGCTGATTTTTCATCACAAGATTGATGCCGACAAGCACTGACAATATATGCATTACTACCAAGAGCTTTTACTTGATCTGGGGCACCACTAAAACCAGCTTTAACCTGATCAGAGATTTTTTCATTTGCCCAGAAATACTGCTTACTTTTGCTGCCAAAAAATTCATTTATATGCAATTTGAAATTATCATCCCAAATCAACTGGCTGGCGTTTTTGAAACCTCTAATCTCGAATGTTTTTGCACTAATAGGTAGAGAAGAAACCACAAATAAAAACAACAAGATACGCATAACTTACCTTTATAATTTACCCTTTGGTGCGGAGCCGCCAAATTCATATTCAATCAGTAAATAGCGTTCACATATTTGAATTAAAAGAATCGCACAGAACGTTGTAGTCATAGATAAAAATCCTCAGTGTTTCACTGGGACTTTTAAAACTGACCAAGGAAAATAAAAGCATATTAGCATGAATTCTCGCATATCGCGGCTATATGTGGAGATTTTTTGTAGATTAAAATGTGAAGCAAAACGAAATTATCCAAGCAATAAATTTGTGACTTTCCAATTTTACCTCTTTTATATTTTAATAAGTATTTCGAACTTAGATTGGCAACCAAAACGGACCAATCCAAAGTCCGAAAAACAAATTTAATTGCCACAAATGATATCGAAGTAACGCTGATTAAATGTTTGGGGCTCCACGTTGATTGCTATGGTTTGTTTTGGTGCTGTAGCCCATTCATCAATTGGAAAAACCCTATCTGAACCTTTAAATAAAGTATGTCCTTTTGCTGGCCCTTCGGTTATGACTCGTATGTGCCCTTGCTTTGTTGTAAAAATTTCAGGTGCGACCAAATACATGATTGCTGAAGAGTCATGTACATAAAATCCATCTAAACCAAGGTCATCATTGTAAAACTTTGCATAAAAACGTGTAATGTCATAAATAAACTGACCGTACTTTTCGCTGCTCGTCCTTACTTTCTCTAAATACGCATTTGACATCTGGGTTTGCTGCGTCACATCTAACCCAACAATGGTGACTGGCCAGTCTGCATTGATAACAATATCTGCGGCAAGAGGATCTCCGTACACATTCGCTTCGGCAAACGGTGTCAGATTACCCGTATGACCGTTATGTCCAAAAGCCCCACCCATAATGATGACTTCTTTCACTAACTTGCCGATTTCAGGAGCTTTTTCAATTGCTAGGGCTAAATTTGTAAGTCTACCTACCGCAACTAAGGTGATTTCTCCCGGTTGCTTTTTTATTGTTTCAACAATGAAATCATGTGCAATGAGTGGTGATAGAGGTGTATTTATTTGATCAGGTAATTCAATATTACCTAAGCCATTATCACCATGTACAAGGGTTGCAGGCTCTGTTTTCACTTGATCTAGCGGTACGTTTACCCCTTTAGCGACCTCAGCATGCATACCAAACTCTTGTTTTAAATAAAGCGCATTACGCGTTGTGTTTTCTATACTTGCATTGCCAAAAGTGGTCGTAATTCCAATCATTTCAATATCCTGACAAGCATGCGCTAGAAGTAGCGCCATCGCATCGTCAATCCCAGGATCTGTATCAAATATTATTTTTTCACTCAACTTCCCACATAATTGGAACGATATAAAAATCATAACATTAAAAACGACAACAAATCACTGACAACATATTAATTTTTAAACCGTAATAGAAAACCAGCATGCACTTATTTTAATTTAAACCATTGATAAATAAAAAATCAAAATCAGCTTCTTACAGCTATTTTTAACCGATCATTTTCACTTATGAGGACGCCTTTTTTGCATTGTTCAATTGCCAATCTATTTACCCTTTCAACAGCCTGAGCTGTTGCACGTTGAAAACCTAGCAGGCCAAGTGCAGCAGATGCCGAGTCTGAAATGTTTATTGCATGTGCATCCCTAACTGTCAGTAGTAATGCATTTGTTAACTCTTCATCTGAGACATTTTCCAACTTTTTCATTGAGGCATCAGTTGCGTCCCAATTCCTCAACTTAACAGTCGATACTCCGTTGGGCCATAAAACTCCTTTATCGCCCTTTTGAATAATGTTCTTGTTATTCAAGCCATTAATTGTCTGTTCAACTATTCGCTTTATCTTACTACCTACACGAGACAAACCAGCGGCATTAGCCAATCGGCTCGCAACTATGGATGAAAAAATGGGGTACTCACTTGCAACAACTCGTTCTATCGCATGCTCCAACACACTCAATGGAACAGCACTAAAATCATCTACTTTAGGCATATTGAGTTCAGACGAATCAACTTTTTTATATGGAGTATTACACGCATCAAATTTAGGCTCTTGCTCAACTTCAGCTCGTTGTAAGACAGAAGGCGCTCCTTGATACTCCGGATCAATAGAAGTCGATGATGCACTCTCCAGTTCGAACTTTTGAGTAGTATCGCTTTCTATTATGGCCATATTAGCATCATGACTAAGTATGGCTTCATCAATCACAACTTTTAACCTTTGCAACTCTGACTTTGGATCCCTATACCAGTCAGTTGACCAAATGCGTTCGAATTTCCACCCTAACCCCTCAAGTACACTTTGCCTCAATCGTTCCCTATCTCTTGCTGAAACGGCTTCAAAATAACCAGCACCATCATACTGAAGTGCTAAAACAAACTGCTCAGGGTGGCTTGGGTGACGTATTGCTAAATCAATGAAATAACCTTGATTTCCAATTCGTGTTGCAACTTGATAGCCTATGCTTTGAATTGCTTCTTGTACTACTTGGCCAAAAGCAAAATTCAAACCTTGCTCACCTCCAACATTAGTCTGTACCACATTGCACTCTGCAAATTCTAAAAATGCTTGCAATGAACGCAACCCAAATGGGCTTTTATCATCCACTTTAAGCTCATTTCCATGAAAGTTTGCAAAAACCTCCATAGACAGTCGAGCTCTTGATATTAAGACATTTAGTCTCCGCTCTCCCCCTGGCTTATTTAACAAGCCAAAGTTCTGACTAATCTGTCCTGAATTTGTCTTTCCATAACAAATACTAATGAAGATAACGTCTCGCTCATCACCTTGCACATTTTCCAAGTTCTTAACAAAAAACTCATCACCAGTTTTATGACGATCAAAAAAACTATCAGTTTCTGGGTGCAACCGACGCGCTTTTTCAAGCTCGAGAATGATTGCGTCACGCTGAGACAAACTAAATGCAACTATTCCGAGTGATAAATGGGGCTTTGTCATTGCGTGTTTTAGAACAGCAACAACTATGGCATTAACTTCTCCAGTGTTGGTTCTTGACCCTCCTTTGTCGTACCAAGTATCTGGCAAGTAGTGGAACTTCAGTCCGGTTGCATCGCGATGACCCCCAGGACTTGGAAAAGCAATCAGCTCGTTCTTATAAAATTGTTCATTTGAAACGGCTATCAATGAATCATGGCGTGAGCGGTAGTGCCACTTAAGCATATGACTTGGCGCACCTTTTGATTCCATCAATGCAAGAATACTCTCTATTTCAGCTGTATCACTTTTTTCTAGTTCTTCATCATCAAGCTCCACCGACTTCCCAAATAAATTGTTAGGAGGCATCTGCTTACTATCACCAACAACAATCACTTGGTTACCACGCATCATAGCTCCTAATGCATCAGGTGCAGGTATCTGGCTAGCCTCATCAAAAATCACCAAGTCAAATTCAAGCGCACCTTGCTTGAGATATGTCGCTATTGACATAGGACTCATCATGAAAATTGGCTTAATTTTTTGAATAATATTACCAGCTTCACTTAGTAATCTCCTCAAAGGAATATGGCGAGTCTTTTTGCTAAGCTCTCTCAAGACCAGCTCCATTTCTCCTTTTGAATTCTTATTGGGTAGTTGTT
The DNA here is from genome assembly GCF_001625565.1 of Pseudoalteromonas luteoviolacea NCIMB 1944. Lineage (GTDB taxonomy): Bacteria > Pseudomonadota > Gammaproteobacteria > Enterobacterales > Alteromonadaceae > Pseudoalteromonas > Pseudoalteromonas luteoviolacea_F. The sequence goes on along the minus strand of NZ_AUXS01000011.1, from coordinate 175,173 downwards.
CAAACAATTGATTCGCCAGCTTTTCCTGAGCGTAGAATAAGCAGCCTTCATCCACCTGCTTAAAGTTCTCGATGGTCCTCTCATGTTTTACCCTATCAAATTGTCGAATGGATATTGAATTGGTATATGCATAATCAACCAAGCCTTGATAGTAGCTTTTCTCAAAAATATATCGCAAAGACTCAGGGGACTCTTTCCAGTTGTAGGCAAGTTTTATTAAAGGTTGAGCTTCTTTTTGCTCGAGTTCCTCGATAATTTGGTTATATCGTGCAAACTCATATAACTTCTCAGGCTTTCCCCAACTCGACAACAAATTATGTAGATCACTAAATTTCATAGCCGAAAGTTGATAACCTCCAATTTGCACATCTATCCCGACTATTTCTACAATTCGCTCACTCAGACGTAAGGATTCACCATGCAGCTTGTTCAAAACTTCTAAATCACTAAGTAACAACTGTTTATCTACACCAGCATCAATTACTTTTGCTAGTCTCAACTGTAGCTGGCCACTTTTTACTTTTTGGTAGAAGCTCTTGATCCACTCAAATACACCATGAAGTTCGGCTTTCTCAGAATGCTCACTCTGCCACAATGCACCAAATGCTTTTGAAAAAATAGTAGCGTAATTATCAAATTCACATTTTACGCTCCGGTATTCCAACGCAGTGTCCAATGCAATTAACCACTTTGCAGGATCAGAGGGCAGAGCCCCTTTCCACAAACCAAACAGCTTATTTTTCGATTTGCGATAGCTTGGAGAAAAAATACGCCACCATTTATCTGTTTTTCCTACCAACCCTTCTCGAATACTCAGTAAATCAGCATCAAACACAGCCAAAATAAACTCCGCTTCAACTTTCTTTTTAAGCGAAATTGTTCTGTCCATAATTTCCAATCCGCGTGTTATCTTCTGCTCGTCTGAAACCCATACGGTATTGTCAACCTTTACTCCTTGTAAATCAGGTACATCAGATAACCAATTAGCTGTATAAATTAAATTAGATATGGTCTTCAAGCATATTGGAATATCGACCTGAAGGCTGTCAGCGACTTTTTGGCCTTGAGAAGCCAGCCTGCTCACCTCTCCTTGCAATGCCAATATCACTTCAGATAGCTCTTGATGTAGTGCCGGAGAAAAATCTTTCCGTGTTGACATAGAAAACGGATGGTTAGCTGGCTCACCAAGTTGTTTCAACTGCAGAGTCAATTCATCGACTATCTTTAAAACGTTGCTGTAAGTTTCATCAGTCCAATTAGAAAACACGCTAAACGGTATTAATGGAATTGGTGTACCTGTTTGCTTTTCCTCTAGTTGCATTAGTTTACCGAGAGCGCCTATGTAGTTAATTTTGCTTTTAAGAATGGGTATTCGTACTTCTTTTGCATAAGAATCCAGTAAAGACTTGGTGGTCGTAAGCTCTGTTAACTCTCGGTCTCTATCAACAATCTGGGGTTTACCTTGCTGAAGAGATTTAGAAATTGAAGTTAGTACTGCTTTTTTTGTGCTTTTGTGACTATGCAGTTCAAGAACCGCAAACCCTAGATGGGCTTCATCTAGCCTAGTCTTGACTACCTCTAATGCCGCCATTTTTTGGGCTACAAATAGTACTTTTTTTCCAAGAGCAACCGCTTCTGCAATGATATTGGTAATAGTTTGAGACTTTCCGGTGCCAGGAGGGCCTTGAATAATAAAATCAGAGCTCGACTTCATTGCGAGAATCGCAGAAATTTGGCTGGAGTCAGCATCTTTTACCAAATGAAGTCTTTCTGGGTGCTTCAACTCACTTTCGTTGAACACGATTTCAGAGTCAAAACCACTGCTCAATAGACGGTTAATTAGCGACTGCTGAGTAGGCTTTTTTCCTTCAGGCCAGCTAATTTGGTCTAAATCCATATACATTTGGAACTTTCCGAATGAAAAAAGCCCTAAGCCGATTTTATCTGGGTGCACTCGCCAAGATAACTGCTTAGCAACAGCATCCGCAACGGCTTGATAATAGGCTTCTAGCGTGTCTTCGTTGGCATATGAAGGGAGTTTCAAATTGAATTCAGTTCTTAGTTTCGCAGCAAGAGTTAGATTGGAACCAAGCTCTTCTCCTGTGTATTTAAGTTTGAAACTATCTCTTGCAGAGGATCTGGTTAACTTGACAGGTACCAGAATTAGAGGCGCGTATCGTGATACTCGTGTATTTGACGGTTCGTTCCATTGCAAAAAACCGAGAGCCAAATACATCACTTCAATACCCTGTTCTTGCAACATTGTGTGCGCATCCGCCTCGAGCTTTAAAAGTGCTTTATCAAGCTTGGCAGGCATAAACCCAGTTTGAAGGTATTTATCATTGAACCGGGATTCGCCTTTTTGCTGTTCCAAGTATAAATCTAGAGGTGGTAACTCTGTATCATCATCAGATTGAAAAAAAGTACTTTTATCATCGTCTGAAATGTTTTTTTGATAAGCTTTTGGCAAAGGTAAAAAGCTCATCGTTTTTTCTTTTTCAACGAGCAACTCAAAAATTTGCTCAGATTTCTCGTCTATGATGTCTATCGCTTTGCTATTGCTACGATAGTTTAGCTGTGGGTTTGCCCTCAGCCCCATATCAAGTAACTCCAGACGTGCACTTTCCAATTTTTGCTCAACCGTCATAAACAACCCTTGTTAATAAACTAACCGACCTTGAATTATCAGGAATTAAATAGAGACAACACCTAAGCGTAGAATCCACAATGCAGTTTTGCCACTTTTAAGTAAATCATATGGTTGTAGACAGAGAAGTCTCACAGAATCCCTTTTGTTTGGGTATATCAAGATGAAATGTGCAAATACTGTGAAAGTTGCAGTTGGGGCTTTGCGGTTATTGCGCTTTTAAGCTAACTTGCTTTAACAGGCTTAAAATAGCAAACCTTTTGAAAGAAAGGGACGCAAAGCTTCCGGTCTAAGGTGAAAACTAAGATAGCGGGGTTGCTGAATGCCAACGCTTATATTGCTGACAATGTGCATACTTCTGGTTTGTATGCGCGTTGCGTAGCCGATCGGTATTCACGCCTATGGCATATCATGTCATATCCCCAACCCTTGGTTTTTCATTATACCTGAGTATTGCGCTAGCTATTGCCGCCTGTGAGATCTGGTCGTTCGCTTATTCAGCGATGAGCAGCAAGGAAATAACATGTCAAATGGCAATGTTTCGGGGAATTTTCATGAGACAACATAGATACAATAGCAAGCAGCACCGATTTTTAAAAATCGGTCTCTGCCTAATGGCTTTGGGACATCCCATACACGGCTTGGCTGCGCAATGCGAGTTCAAGGTTAAAAATGAGTGGCAAAGTGGCTATACCGCAGAAGTTACCGTGTATAACAACACTGAGTCCGCCATCAATGGCTGGGAAGTGGGGTTAGAATTTATTCACGGTGAGTCAATCAATAATGCTTGGCGAGCCCAACTGAGCGGTAACAGTCCATATCAATTTAAAAACCTGAGCTGGAACAACACTATCAATCCGAGTTCGTCCAAATCGTTTGGCTTTAACGTCAAAAAAAGTGACGGACAGGACGCTACTACACCAAGGTTATTTGGTATTTGTGAGGGAAGCTCACCAAATGATAACGTGAAGGTTGTGGCGTCAGCGTCTGAAAATCAAGGCACAGCCCCCGCAACAATCAACTTTACCAGCGAAGCGACAAATTTACCGTCAGACAATGTAAGTTATCGCTGGGATTTTGGTGATGGACACAGTTCAAATGACATAAACCCCCAGCATATCTTTGAGCAAGCTGGGGCTTACTCTGTTTTATTGACTATCAGTGATGGTACAAAAGACTATCCCGCTGCTCCGATTCAAGTCACGATTAGTGACGCTCAGCCAGAGTCAGCGCAATGTACTTTTGAAGTTGAACAAGAGTGGATCTCAGGCTTTCGTGGCAAAGTTACCATCACCAATACTGAAGCTGTTGCCATTTCAAACTGGAAAGTGCTCATGGCTTTTTCAGATAACACCAAGTTGACTGGGGTTTGGCATGGTCGCCACAGTGGAAATAACCCTTATGAAGTAATCAATGAAAATTACAATGGCACAATCAACCCTGGTCAAAGTTTAAATTTTGGTTTTAATGCGCAAAAGGCGCAAGAAAATGACACCCCAACCACACCATCCCTCGGCGGTTTATGCTCGCTAGACGGCGATATTAATCACGCGCCATCAGCGATTGCATCGGCCTCTGTGGTAGCAGGTGACTACCCTTTATCGGTAAGCTTTGACAGCGGTGAATCCTCAGATTTAGACGGCGATCCCCTGACTTTTAGCTGGAACTTTGGCAACGGACAGACTTCAAGCGAGCCAAGCCCTGTCTATGTTTATGAAGAAGAAGGTGTATTTAATGTCACTTTAACAGTCAGTGACGGGGTAATTAGTACGGTAAGTGATCCAATCAGTATTCAAGTATCAGCGCCAGAGACACCACCCATAAGCGAACCATTTGTGTTAAACCCTCAAGGCTCTCGCCTTTACTTTGTCTCGATTAAAAAACAGCACCTAGTTGAAGCGCACACGTTTAATAATATCAGCGGCAGTATTACACCTGAAGGGGTAGCAAGATTAGCCATTGATCTGAACAGTGTTGATACCGGTAACGATACCCGTGATGGCAGAATGAAAGAATTTTTATTCGATACAGAGTCATTCCCAACCGCCGAAGCCCTACTCTCTATTGACTATGCTGCGTTAGTTGCACTCCCTGTTGGCAGCACTGAAAAACAATCTATCTCAGCCACGCTAAATCTTTCAGGCGTCATAAAAGAAGTTAACGCGAATGTCGTAATTCGACGCCTTGCGAATAATAAAATTTTGGTGCAAAGCCTAACCCCCATCGTACTAGACGTAACAGACTTTGGCTTGGAGTCAGGCATTGAAACGCTTAAAACTCTGGCGAATTTATCTGTGATCAGTTACGCCGTGCCGGTGAGCTTTAATCTCGTTTTTGAAGCGCAGCAATAGGAGGGAAAGAAGATGAAACGCAATAATTTAACACGCTTTTTTACCTTGACTGATATTTGGCCAAGCGCGCCCAAAATCGCCAAGTTCGCTGCTAGTGTGAGCCTGCTGACCTGTGCCTCTTTGGTTCACGCTGCACAGTGCTCTTTCACTATACCAGACAATTGGAACAGTGGTTTTAAAGCTGAGATAGTCATTGAAAATCAGTCAGGTCAAAGCTTTAATGATTGGTCCATCGAGCTCACGTGGAATCAAGGCATTTCGCTGCAAAATAGCTGGAATGGCAATTTCGACTGCAATGACATGGGTTGTACCATTACGTCACAAAATCATACTATCCATGCCAATCAGTCATTTGGCTTGGGTTTTGTCGCCAACAAAAATGGCTTAACCGATAACATCTCCATGACTTTAAGCGGTGATATTTGCACAAGCTCAGCGCCCACAACGCCACCCGATGATGTGACAGAAACAGGTTTGTGGCAACTCGATAGCACAGCCTCTTCACTGAGTTATGTGTCCGTAAAAAAAGATCACGTTGCGGAGCTCAATCAGTTTATTACGCAAAATGATGACTCTCCGGCCCTGTCTGGCAGTATCGACGCAGATGGAAACGTTAAACTGGCAGTTGATCTAAATAGCATCTCGACTGGTGTAGATATCAGAAATAGTCGAATTTTAGATCTATTGTTTGAAACGGATTTATTGCCCGTTGCATATTTTAGTGCTCAAATTGACACGGCGCTTTTAACTAACATGGAAATTGGTCATCCTGTCATTCAAAATATTACTGGTGACTTGAGCTTACATGGGGTTAATCATCAGCTAAGCCTTGATGTGTTGGTTGTCAAACTTGCTACTGGCAAGGTCAATGTCAGCACGCTTTCCCCTATTATCATCGACAGTAAAAGCTTTGATATGGATTACGGTATAGAAGCTTTACGTGTTGTCGCTAATCTCTCCGGCATTGGTGAATCTGTACCTGTCTACTTTAACCTCACTTATTTGTCTGCCGAGCAAGACAGCTTTGAGCCAGTTGTGATGGCAGATAAACCTGTTGCGCCGACAGAGCTCAGCGCAAGCGTGCTGTCAATCGATGGTAAAGCGCAATTGAATTGGCGTGACAACAGCAATAACGAGACCGATTATCTGGTTCGTTTTAAAAGCCTTGATGGCCGCTGGCAAACCGCTGCCGAGCTGGCATCAAACTCGAACTTTTTTGAGTCTGGTTTGCCCGAGTCGGGCGAGTTTGATTACAAAGTGATTGCACTCAACAACTCAGTACCTTCAGAGCCAAGTAATATTGAGCGTGTGGTTGTCACGCAAACTGATCCCGTTGCCCGAGGTATGCAACTTTATCAATCAGGGTGTGCAGGGTGTCACGGCTCAGAAGCTGGCGGCTTGGGCTCATTTCCAGCCCTTGATACTGAGCGAGATATACAAACCCTGATTGACACCATTGTCACCACCATGCCTTACGGCACACCAAGTGCGTGTGATGAGCAATGTGCAACAGATATCGCTGCGTATCTACAAACACTTTGGCCAGCACCTTTGACCTGTGATGTAGGAATTGCCCCCGTGGCATATGGGGCAAGACAGTTGAAGATATTAACGCAAACCGAGTACCAAAATACGGTCGAGGACTTACTAGGTGTAGACTTTACTGTGTCTGATGGTTTATCCCCTGACTCTCAAGTCGGCTTTTTCATCAACAATACCCATGCCAGTGTGCAACCATCTAACTACAGCAATTACTTGTTAGTGGCTGAAGAGCTATCAGAGTGGGTAGCTGAGAATAACTTTTCTCCCGCTTTAAGTTGTTCAACAATTGATGAAGACTGTGCTAACAGTCTGGTTGACGAGCTGGCACCGCAAATATTCCGCCGTCCATTAACGCAAGAGGAGTCTCAAAATTACAAAATGATAGCCACTGGGTTTTTCCACGGTGGAGATGTTGAAGCGGGTATGAAGCTCGCCTTAGAAGGGCTACTCTCTTCACCCCAATTTATCTATCGTCATGAATTAGGAGAACCCAACCCAGATAACTCAGAGCTAGATGCTGACGCATTCGAACTGACATCTTGGGAGATGGCCACATTCTTATCTTACACATTTACTGGCTCAACCCCTGATCAGCAACTTTGGCAGGCCGCGGAGCGTGACGAGCTGCGTGATGAAGCCAATATTATAGCCCATGCAAATCGTCTTGCTGGAAGTGCTAAATCTGTGCTTGGAGACTTTGTAGGTAGCTGGTTAGGCACAGGAAGTTTAGAAGTTGCAACCAAAGATCAAAACTTCTACCCAGGTTTTGCTGCATTGGTGCCGGCAATGAAGGCCGAGATGAGTGAAACCTTTTCATACATAATGACCCAGCCTGATGAAAGTTTCAGCTCCCTTTATACCGCTAACTACACGTTTGTAAATCAATTATTGGCAGAGCACTACAATATAGCAGGTGTAACTGGTGACGAGTTGCAAAAGGTAGATACCACAGAGCGTGGTGGCATATTAGCCAATGGTGCATTTATGTCTCGCTGGGCTGAAGTTGCCGAGTCTCACCCTATCCTACGCTCAGTGCGGGTGCGCCGTCGTATGCTATGTCAAGATCAGCCTGATCCACCAGCGGGGACTTTTGAAGCCCGAGAGCAAAGACTGGCTGAGCTGTCTGATATGCTGCAAGACCCAGCAACCACAAACAAACTTAAATATCACAGCTTAACAGAAGGCCAACCTTGCTCTGCTTGTCACGAAAAGTATATCAACCCGATGGGATTCGGAATGGAAGACTTTGACGCGGTGGGCAAAGTGAGAAGTGCCGATAATAATGGTAATACGATAGATGCATCGGGTACCCTCTTCGCGCCTGAGAAATATGCAGAAGTCAGTGAATCAATTCCATTTAATGGCGCTAAACAATTAGGTGCTGTGATCGCTGATCTATCTTCCGCTCAAAGCTGCCTACCACAACAAATGTTCCGCTACGTTATGGGGGTTGGTCACGATTCAGTCGACCCAACCAGCGAAGAAGATAAGCGCTTATCCGAAACAGAACAAATCGGTTACATGTGCGAAATAAACACACTCACTAACGCCATGATGCAAAATAGCCCAAGAGCCATGTTAGAAAAGTTTGGTTCATTAAAGTCTGTGCGCTATCGCAAGGCTTGGTCCAGAAATGAATAGTGCGGGTCACAATACATAAGGTTAATAAAATGAAAGATGAACATTTAAATAACATGATGATGTCGCGCCGTAGACTATTAAAAGTGTTTATGGCATCGGGGATTTCTACCGCCCTGATCCGTACTTCGCCATTAGTATCTGGTTTGCTATACGCAAGAGATGCGGACGCGCAGAACGCTGGGCTACCGAATAAAACCGTATCAATTTATATACCTGGAGGATCAATATCATCACTTTGGAACCCAACGGGAAGTGGTGAAAGCATGCAGTTAGGCGTGATGTCTGCAGGCTATGAACCAGTCAAAACCGAATGTAACTTTATGGTCAACATGTCACATTCCAACGCGGGACATGGTCGAATGCCAATCCTGCTTGCTCAAAATTGGGGCAGTGACAGTTATGACGTCACAATGGGGAATGCGTTAGGTCCAAACCTACCATTTCGTTATCTAAATTTGGGCGTTCACAGCAATGGCCAAGGGCAGTTAACCAAAGACAACCGTAATCATTTGCCATTCCAGGAGAACCCTTTCACCGTATTTAAAATGGTGTTTGGCAGTGCACAAGGCAGCAACAGTAAAACGCCTATCATGAATGCACACATGTCGGCTGCCAATGCGATTAAAAACAGGCTCGCAGGTTATGAGGTGCAAAGGATGAATGACCACCTCGATGCGATCTCAGATACCCAGCGCCGCTTAGATGACTTATATGGCGGCGTGTCTTGCGGTATTGCTCCAGATAGTACTGAATTCCCTTTGACCTTTGATACATTCAGTCAACAGGCACGCTTACAGGCTGATATTGCCGTGGCAGCCTTACAATGCAATTTGACCAGCTCTGTATCTCTGGCGTTTGGTAACCACCAAGCGGAATTTCGTATTCCCGAGCTGAATTTCCAAGGCCACTATCATAATGCAATACATGGCGGGAGCAACGGCCAACCTAACTACCCCTACTATACCGAAATGCGCAGCCACCTAGGTAGCTTAAGTGCGTACTTGATCCAAAAGCTAAAAGCAGCAGGCATACTCGATAGCACAGTCGTTTTAGAAACTTCGGATATGGGACATGCAGATAAACACTCTGCAAACCCCTGTTCTTACTTGATGGCAGGTGGCGGTGCACGTATAAACCGGGGCGTAGTCAGTAATATGGGCTCAGGTTACAACCAACATGATGTACTTCATACCGCAGCAAAGGCCTGCGGCGTTGACCTTGGCTTTGGAAAGGAGATCCCAGGGATTATTGTTTAGGAGATAATTACCGTATAAGCCCCTTTATTTGGGGGCTTATACTTTTGTTTTGGTTAAACCTAGTTTAAAACTAACATCGCTGTTTGTCTTACCTGGTAAGGCCTGTTTTAAACACAACTGATACGGTAGACAATCAAAAACATAGCATGATCCATGTCATCCTTTAGATCCGTTAATTCAATGCCGTCAGAGACTTAACAAAGTTCTTTATAACCTCCATGCGCCGGTTTTCTGGAAAGAAAGGGCTCACGGAATTTAGCTCAAAGACACACAAATATCGGTGATACTTTCGTAAGGCCATGCCGGTTATTTAAAACAAGCGCTACCAACATTTTTAAAGCCTGTGTTTTTCTTTTCTTGGGCATTTGACACTATCGAAATCAGAGCTAGAGATAAAATAAAAAACTTCACTATCGTTCAACCATTTTGGTAACTTGAATGTAAATATAAAGGGCAATTGCACGTGGTAACAACACACTCTAAAGGAAGCAACTTGGTGCTTTATTATTCATTCTGACTAATATGGTTAGCAATTTTATAAATGGCAATACAACCCACCAAATAAGGGATGGTCAATATAAAGAGAAATATACTCTCCGCTAATACAACCCTTTCAGCAGAAGGTTCCAAAAATAAGTCGATCGTTACCCACTCCGCAACTGAAAGCCCAAGGGATACTACTAAGGAGTAAAGTAAGACATTTCCCCAAGGTAATTGCTTAACCTTACTAAATTTGTATGCTGCTACGAAGGCAATTACAATACTTGCTACACCTATTACACTCGCAGCTCCATGAAAAGCAGAGTAAATAATAAAAAAATCGTTATCTTCTCCCATGAAATAATCTCCTTTAACTGATAAAATACCTAGTTGTATATTCTCGTCTATATAATCTTAATAAATTCCGACAGAGCGCTTTAAATTACAAGCCCCAATAATCACATGGGCTCTAACGCATGTAAACAGTCATTTATTGAGTCCAATATTATCGTTCCATCGAACAAAAAATGGAGCAGTTACACTCCTAGCTGATGGTAAGTAATGCTATGCAAAACCAAATAACATGCTTAAACGCAAAAAAAGTAGCCAGTACTCATGTATGGATAGAAAAAAGGTGGCTGTTGATTATTATTTACAACATAATCGGCACTGACCGAATATTGGTATTTCCGAATTCAAATCAACGACTCTGACCCCATTGATAGATTATTATTTACAATATAATCGGCACTGACCGAATATTGGTATTTCCGCAGTCAAATCAAAGACTCTGACCCCATTGATAGGGAAAGTTTACCGCTTTGTAATGCTCCACTTTATTTTTAAGCGCCAAATAACGTAGAGATGCTAAATAGAGATAAAAGTTATCTTCTTCATACTCCACCTCAACTAATTCATCATTTGAAAATAAGCTAAATGTCCCCTTCTTAGTTTCTCGAATATTGGCATTCTGGATGCAGCCAACAGCATCAATAATAAATTTTTCAGTTTCACTAACGCTATATTGATTAAGTAAATCTGGGCCCACATGAACAAGCTTGCATTTTAGTCCCGTACGTTCAAAGTAGTGTTTTTCATCCAGAGCCATATCCAGTCCAAGTTCAACTCTAAGGTGAACCGGCTCTTTAATTATTTTCTTTGCTAATTGAAGGTCACATATTTCGATTTCCGATATCTTTCTCGCCACTTCGAGCGCATTACCTGAAACACCGCAAGACCAAAGATCATAAAAATTCTCTAATCCTTCAACAATCAATTCTGTTTTCAATATCAACTCCCTAATTGAGCATAGCACCTCTGTTAAAATGCTAAATTTGCTTAGCTATAATGTAAGCGGCGCGAAATCAACGACTCTGACCCCATTGATACATTGATACAGCTAACACTTTCTCCATTAATTGCGCTTTTTCGCCATAACTAGAACATACACTGACGCCTTTAACCTCTTGAAAACCAATTGTCGCCCAAAAGCTTTCAGAGCCTTGTACCGCTACTAACATTACTTTGTTCATTCCTTTATTTCTTGCTACTTCAATCAATTTTAAGGCCGCCGCTCGACCAATTCCTTGCCCCTTCGATTGAGGGCTTATAGCCATATCATGAAGATATAAATACTCACAGTCTGTAATATTTGGTAAAGGTTCAAACAACTTGGGAGGGGAAGTTCCACGCCATGGGTGGGCTAACAAATACCCGAGCACCACTCCACTTTTTGACACACATACAAAGCAGGTGTCAGGAGATGCCGCATTTTTACTTTTGAGTACATCTAATTCTTCAGTGCCAATCTCTCGATAAGATTCATCCTGAATTTCTATAATTCTATTCCAATGTATTTCTTCTATTTTTTTAAATATCATACGATTCCTTGAATGTATTACGCCGCCATCCACCGACGACGTTCAGAGTGTTCTTGAGGTTAGACTGGCGCTTGTGCCAAACCCAAAAATCGAGATGTAAATAGGCCGGTTGGATGACTTCGTTATGCATTTATTGCGACTGCCAAAGTATTGGAAATAACCCAAGAACCAACAAACTGCAGGTAATAAGTGATAGCAGTGACCCCGTGCGTACCATAATCTTAACCATAAGCTCGGTAGTAACAGTAGCTGAAAATCCAGCACCAGCGATTGGAAGTGCTTTACTCGCACCAGTCACAGACGCAATAGTTATCCCAAGCCAAATAAGTATGAACCCCAATGCACTGCCATAAGCCACAAAAATATCTAAGGATAAAGGCAGTTCTACCAGCGACCAGATAACACCAAAGATAACCAGTGCCATTGCGCACTGGACAGCTGTCAAGTGACCAGAAAGAGCCATTCGGGAATTTTTCACAGACGGTATCAGGGCTCCTTGTATTAAACCGAAAAGAAAAAAGACAGTCCCAATAAAGATCAGTTGTGCACCTATTTGTGTCAGTTCCATCATGATGCTCCATAGCTACACATGACACTCGGCACTTTGGCGATAGTTACGTTTCTGGCGTTTCGGATGTAAAGCTGGGAACTTTGTCCCTGCTGGTTTTTAAATTTTTGAAAGGTATTCACTGTTCATCTCCTCCATAGAAAAAACACATGGTAAACAGCGGAATACTAAAATTCATTCACCTAGATTCATTTTTTAATTTACTCAATGTTTGGGGAGCGACACCAAGATACGAAGCGATGTGATATGACTTAACTTGGTTAAATATAAATGGGTATTCATCAAGTAAACGGTCATATCTTTGGGCAGCAGTCTCTGACATGAGAGACAGGACACGCTTGTATGTAGCCGAATAATAAGTGTTATGCATCCATATTCTTGCTAAACGCCCCCATTTTTTATCTTGTGATATAAACTTATCAAGTGCTTCCAAAGACGTTACATAAAAAACCGAATCTTCTAGAGTCTCAAAATTGAGCATTGACCCTGTTTTTTCGTAAAAGCTGACACTATCGTCCATAAAGTGGTTTAAACCATGTTTGCTTTTTCCGCGAAAATAGAGCTGCCAAGTATGTTCTTTACCATTCATATCATTTAAAAATGATCTCGCTAAGCCACGTTTAATAAACCATATCTCACTAAATACTTCGCCAGCATGATGTACCCGCGTTCCCTTTTTGACATGTTTTACGTCAAATATTGCGCACGCATCAGCCCACTCATTATCATTGACTGGGATATAATTCTCGATCATTTTCTTAAAGTATTTCATATACCTATAATCTTTTAAATATAACGCCCATTACTTGTTCGATTTATTGTATTGCGTTAAACAGTAAATTAATATAGTCAAGTAAAGTGCGATGTTCGAAATACTTGTACAACACCAAATTAAAAGTATCATTAAAGATGACTTTTACTTATCTGACATAAAAAACCTTCAAGTGTATCCTTCCAAATTTAACGCCGCGATAAGAAGCAAAATTTAGCTGAATCTATTTTATCTACTAATACTCTGGAGCTAATGTTTTATAAATTTCTTCAAGGTATCTCGACTCTTCAGCCCTGCCTTTAATTATCAAGACCGCGCCATCAGGCGTATCTGACTCTCGAAGAACTGCCGTCTCGTAAGGACACATTCCTACATAACCGCCGGTTTCGTTATGACACCCAATCGCCATTGTTCCTTTCAGACCTTCCCAATGGGTAAACCTTATGAACGTAGCTTTATCAAAGGTACTTTGTCTTCCCAATGAAACCCATGAATTATTGAAGTAATCGAACCCATTTTCGCTAGCAACTTTCAGAAATTCATCGTATCCAAGTGCCACTGTTAAACTCCCATTTATTTTAGGGTTTTGAATTTCTAGCTGGCATTTATTTTTCTTAGAAGGATTCGACACTAGATGCCAATCATCGCTTATTACGATGGAAAACCTACATTCACTAAAGGTAAGGCGCTCATTATTACTTGCGTTTATCTTGAATGAGACAATTATGGAAAGAATTAAAAGCAAAACTCTCATTTGAATAGTAACCCTAATGCCCGCATGTATCGCTAATCAAACTTGGCTAAAATAGGTAGCACACAAACTAAGCCAAGCTTTGTTCGTCCATTTTTTAATTAAGTTGTTATACACTAACCTACCTGCGGGCTCAAAATAGTTTTGACCGTAATTCAATCTGGTGGTTACTTGCATTAAATCATAACTTTCGTGCAAATCATTTTTAGGGCCGATAACTCCCCCTTAGTTGAAAGCCAATAACCCCGCCCTGCGCGCATTCTTGACGTTGAGCTTTAAAAGCTTACTTCAAACTCTTAGGCACTAAATTCAATGATTACTCTTGGGTATATAACACCCGCATAATGGGTAGCTTAAGTTTACAAAATTTAGCGATAATGAATGCGACTATGCTTCAGATAAACATTTACTAATGTGCTTGTTAAGTTTGCGCACTTTACTGTTCGCGATTTTCCTTTTGTATATTTTAAAGGGAAGCCATCTTTTTTTGTCACTGAGCTGTGTAAAAAGCTAAGGTTGTCATTTTTACGTTTGGGTGATACAACTTCCTTCAAGCTAATTCGATTGGCAACCCCTTTAAATTCTTGTCTACAAACTTCTTTGAAATTCTCTATCACGTCGGAGTCAGTCATATCTCATTGCAAGCCTAACAAATTGTCTTCAACCGTCCACCAGAAGCGGAGGGCCACCTGAAAGTAACCAAGCGTGGGCATGTTATATACATTTATTTCCTATTGCTTGAACTACTGAGGCAAGACCAGTGTGGAAAGTACCTTCAATGACATCTCTTTCAGTTTCGATAAGGTGACTGAACTTTAGCCGCTTAAATTCTTTGGTCAGCGATTCTTTCGTCTGCATAGTATCTATACAATCACCGCCACCAGTGCCATATTGGAGCTGATTAGGTGTATACGATTCAGTAAGAAAAACGCCGCCGAGCCGCAAGCCTGACTCAACTTTAAAGTGCACTAATTCACGAAGCTTTGAAGGTAGTGGGCAGAATATCGAAATAATGCCATCCCAACAGTCTTCTCCGAAATTAAATTCACTAAGGTCTGCATGGATACATTCAATTGATACATTATTTGCTTTCGCGAGTTTTTTGGCTTTCTCCAAACCAACGGTGGAGCTATCTACAGCTGTAACACAGTAGCCTTGTTTTGCTAGAAATATCGCATTTCGTCCTTCTCCCTCTGCCAGACTCAAAATTCTTCCTTTTGGAAGCATCTTGAATTGCTCCCTTAAGAAGTTATTCGGCTCAATACCATATGCATATTCATCTGTGTCGTAACGTTCATCCCACATAAAATCTCCTTGAAGTAGTTTCAAATGGTTAATTTGAAATAGAACACCCGCTTTATAGGTGAAAAAGGCTTGGCTAAACGTAGCGACGAAGCAGCACTTTCGGCGATGTTGCGTCCTTTTATGTATTGGTCTTGTTATCTACTGATTGCTCGCCTATTCATCGTTACCTTTTCCCTGTTTTTTCTTTTGTTCTATGGCCAAAGCGGCACCAATCGCAATACCAACTCCAACACCTAGCGCTAAATTTCCAAGAGCTACACCTATCCCTGAACCAATAGCAACCCCTATACCAAGGCCAAATACTACTGGATTCTTTTGAGTTTGATTATTTTTATCGTAATTACCCATTTGAACTCCTCAAAAAACTAACCATTTGATAAATTTAGAAGGTACCATAATTAAACTAGCATAGAAGATACGTAGGCTTGCTACTTTTCGCCCACAACCTAACCAAGCTGCTCAGCATACGAGATTAAATTAGCCAGTTATAAAAAAATACCCTGCACCTGCTGACAGCAGCACTAAAATAATTAATTTATTTTGTGAACACATGTTTTGCCGAAACGCATTTCTGTAGACACTCACTCTCGTTGGCCTGATAAATGAAAAGGCCACTCTATCAAGTCTTGTTTATTCCTAAACATTAATTTGTATAGTAGCTAAGCAATTACCAATGTAAAAATAACAGATATAAACGTCAACTGATCCTCTGAATATGCTTATCAGTTCCATTCAGAGCTGATAATTGCTTGTTGTTAAAATTGTAAAGCGAAGTGCGACAGAGCAAGCGGTTGATGGCCCCTGTACTGCATTGACTTGTTATAACAACAATCTTCAAATTAAGCCATATGTTCATGTAAACTTGGCACTTCTCTTTATTATATTAAGTTTAGAGGATAAAGCTGAAGTGCTTCACCTTTTCACTATATTAGGGTGCTTACTTATATCTAGGAGTGAAACAGCGCCAGACACAAGACAGCTAACAAAGCCTCAGGCCGAATATGAAGAGCTCTTATCCTTGGCAATTATCAAGCTTTCAACTGTATTATGTCAGCAACTGTTATTTCTCGCTGGTATCTCTTTGTAAATCAATCCAATCGACCATTGTTTCTATTGCACTAGGCGAGAAGTGTTCCTTTTTTATAGAAAACAGCGCATCTAGTGGTAAATCTGGTTTCATCAAGCCGTGCGTGGCATTATGAATTGTGACCTGCTCTAGGCTGGCATAGGGTTGCGTTGAGCTTGCAAAAGCGTGTGCAAATTCAACTTGGCTATGTTCAATGTCGACATGCACATCACTATCGCCATATATGGCTAACATGGGAAAATTAAGTTTACTAAAGCCTTCAAAGACATCTGCATCAATGTTTTTTCTAACAAAGTTAAATCTCGCTTCGTCTTTTATCGGCTCTGGCATATAAGGGTCCTGATGTAAAGCGGCTGACAAGTAGTGGTCATACCCTGCTTTTATAAGCTGATACTCTGCCGCGCTTAGCAGATTAATACGCTCCAACGCAGCTGCGTCATCTACACTAATTTTTCCTTCGTCCACCAAACGGATCCACATACTGTATTGGCTCTGAGACAACCAGTTAGCAGCACCGCCAACAAGCACCATAAAGTTGATTTGCGATTCACTGTGCAAATTTGCGAATACCCAACTTGCTTGGCTAAAACCAAGTAACCCAATCTGATTTTGTTGGTAACCTGCAACTCGGAGATATTGAATCGCATCTCGTACTTCGGTAGCCCTATCTTTCATGGATTGTGACAACCAATTGCCTTGTGATTTGCCAATCCCTGGTTTGTCCCACGAAAACGTAGCAATATTTTTTGCAGCCAATGACTCAATAATGGGGATATAGAAACTTTTCGCAGTACTGTCCATTGCACCATCACCGTGAACAAAAATGACGATAGGATCAGATGCGGTATGATGTTTTGGTTTATAAAGGCGACCAACCAGATGGTGATTGAGTGAATCAAAGGTATGCGTTGTATATTGAAGGTCGTTTTGCCCGCGATTATTGTTACAAGCAGATAATAAAGTGGCAAAAATAAAGGCGGCTGATAATACCCAATAATTATACTTTTCCATGACGAGCTGTTTCCTTTGCAAGTAAAGTCAATGAAACTATAAATGCTTTTTATGTGAGAAACTGTGAGTAGTCGTAACTGGTTGCCTAGCAATATGCTACTGTTTGTCTTCTTTGCTACAAAAACGTCTTAACGCGGCTTGTGTTGGTGCAACCAGTATTGGCCTGTGCTTTTGTTGTTCTATACTAATATCGAGACAGCCGATTTGTGCCTTTTTGTTCGATTTAATTATATGTATGCGTACGTTAGCTTTTCGAATTCTTCCGGGATGTTGGAAACTCGAAATAGCTCAGAATCAATACATTTAAGCTTTTTCGTACGTCGGTGTAATAAAATTCATTTGGATATGGTAATAAAATATAATCAAGAAATAATACAAGAATAGGTATTTCACCATCCTATCAAAGTACTAGAACTTCAATATAGAGCGTAATAAACCCGACTAAAAATTCAAAAGTGAAAGCAAGGCAAACTATATAGCCATCTATAATAGACTAATTATACGTCTGTAATGTTCAACAAAGTCGATATAAGCAGTTAAAAGCGTTCCATATCCATGAAGAGCGCTAGCGTGAGCAGGTTCCAGGCCCTATATCTTGTGTTCAAGGTGATATAGAATTTTATCTTGCCTATCGATTATAAAGGCACTTACGTATTCAGTGTAATGGCCATAATAAGTCAATCGATTAAAATTAACCAAATACCGAGGTGAAATGAGTTCACCTTTTTTGGGTAGCCAGTTTTTGACATTTGGGTTGCCTGCTGCCATAGCCAATTCCAGAGCATTATTAAGTATTTCACTATTCAAGGGGAGCTCTTTCCAACTAGTAAAGGCTCCGTCAATTATTCCCGTTGGTATTTTAGACAGTTTAATGGCATATGCTTTTGCGAAATCACCATCTATACTGAGCGTAGGGCTTTCGTAACTATGTAAAACTCTTTCGAAGCTGTCTTCTCCCAAATTTGACCAGTTGAGGGATACTCTTACTTCGGCAAAGGTCGCTTTGTCAATCTTCTCTGGTTTTTCAAAGTGCCAAAAAACAGATATAGCAAAGCCAAATACGATTATTGCAGAAACATAACCCCAAATTTCAAAAACCATTCTAACGTATTTCAATGTTCAATATCCCTCAAGGAGTTAATACCTTTATTCAACGGCGAAGATTAGCTGGCTAAAAGAGCACAATCCGTCTGTTTTGCGTCCACTTTTGGTCCGATTGATATATTTTTTACTCAACAAAAAGATTTAGTCAAAAGAATGTGCGGGAAACCGTATATTTAACTCCACATCAAAGACTCTTTTATAACAAAAAAATATAAAATGACAAATGAATAAACCAAACTGTAAATAGTTTAAGTTAAATTCCTTGATAGCACCGTCACTTCTTTCCATTCTTTTTCTATATTAACTATATCGGTACTAATTTGGCAAAGAGTCATTGTTACAACTACCATAACCACTAGCTATATAGCTCCCTTAAAAAAGGTCACCCTATGAGTAGTAAATGTTAGGTTTGCCATTTTTATTTGAGTTATATTTTCGGAATAGAATAGGAGCGACATACTTTGGGGAGCTACCTGAAAAGCCTGTTATGCCAAGTTTACCAATAATACTTTTTAATTGCATTTGTCACATCATTATACATCGAATTATCGAAGTGAGCATGGAGAGAAATATTGATAAACACGTCTCCAAATTCGCTTTTAAACTTCCAAACCGCAAACTGATCCATTTCGGTATTTGCGAACTTAGCCAACAAGCTAATCATTTTAGAAAACTCTTCATCTGTCATTTTTTTATTGTTAGACACCGGCTATACTCCCCCTTGTATTTATTCACATTAAGCCTTGCTAATAGACGTTTAGATTCTGCTTGGAAAGAAACAGCATGTATGAAATTAAACTCATTTACTGAAGCGCAGAAAACTAACTGTGAGTGTAAAACACCGTTTTCAATTAGGTAATTTGATACGGCAGTAGCCCTATCAGCGGCTAAAGAAATTGAACTCCCTCCACTGGGCTCAGCCTCACTTGCCCCCCCCTTTAATATGCAAAACTACTGAAGGAAATTTCTTTAAGAACTTTACATGCTCATCCAGTTTCAATTGATTTTTTGCAGTTAGCTCTGAATAACCAAGCTCAAACTCTATAACTCTCATTTCTTCTGACTCAATAGAGAACTTTTCAGAAACAGACTCTGCACTCAGCGAATTCGAGGTAATTTGTAGCATGAACAGAAATATTACCTTTAATTTCACTTAAATTCCTCGAGATTATATAAGCTCATCTGAATTTTATCTTATTAAACAGTCTATTACTCACTCAATTTGCTGTTTAAAATAGTATCAAATAATGCCGGTAGACAGTCAGGCTTGAAAGCGTCAATACCTTCTTGTTCCATCTCTTCTCGTGACCACCATTTCCATTTTTGGATTGTGGACTTTTCTTCTTCAGTCCACTGGGCGGCAAACACCTTACTGTTAGTAGCACACCTAACTAAATAGTACTTTTCTTGCCATATTGCAGGGGTAGATCTCGCTACAGCAAAAATATCTTCCCGCTCCAAAAGTAATTCACCGATGTCATTTGTTAATCCGGTTTCTTCATACAGTTCTCTTTTGGCTGCGCCTAAATAAGATTCACTTTCTTTTAGTTCTCCACCTGCTGTGGCCCAAAATGGTTCGCTCTTATGTTCGTCCTTATATTGAAACAACAACAATTCATCTTGTTCATTCACTATCATTAGCCTTGAGCATTGTCTTGTTTTCAAATTTTTACTCCTATAGTTCTTAGTTCATAGCTGTACACTAGCGTGAATTTTTGGATGTCTCCTTTATTCAGATGAGACATCCGCCGCTAACAAAGTCAACTTTATTTAATAATTTTAGTAACTTAATAGTTTAATTTTGAATGTTCAATGTCCAAACTCCCCGCCAATAACATGATTTACGTTGGTTCAAAACCGAGGGACATCTCCCGTTCAGCTATTTATGGTGCATGCGCGTTCCCTCACCCAACAGTTGGACTTATCAGCTATCAAAGGATAGAGATCATATACTGCGTTTTTCTACAAACATTGGGAGGAATCGAAATTATCACATGCTCCAATTGGAAAACTGAACGTGAAGTAAGAACCTCAGAGTGTCTAAAAACTTGATGTTTGTACGTCAGGTTAAATCAATAAGCCAACTGTATAGGGAGCATGCTGAAGAACGATAAAAATCAGCGTTGCCTCTTACATTCTGATTGTTTAGCGCGTCTAGCTGCATTTGCTCTTTTATTTAGTTCACAGACTATAGGGTTGACAGAAAAAAGCTTGGAATTCGTATCTGGCATAAACAGGCACTCTGATTCGGATGCTCCTTCAGCACGTACTTCAAGTCGTATCAAGTGCCTAAACCACATTTCATGCCTCACTTTGACTATCTCTTTTAGTTCTACCCGTCGCTGTTTATTATTGTTTATGAACAATAAAGCATCTCCATCATCATACACCGCATCAGGCACGTCCAAACGACAAAATTTAAAGAAGGTAAACCCATAAACTATTGTGAAAATTGGCGCAAATATGAGGCTCATTGACCCATTAAATAAGAATACTGATGTAAAAATAGCTGGAATTAAGACAAAAAACACAAACATAATCATGTTGTATATCGCATTGTTATGATAGGTACTAAATGAGATTTTTTTCATGTGTGCATCTGGATTCGACTCTTCTTTTTCAGCAATCAACCTATCGATTTCCTTTGCCCTTTCAGGGTACTTATCGCGATCAATTGCCCGAGCAGACAGATACAAATCATTAAGAGAATAGGTAGAAAAGTCTATTTTTCGAGCCATATGTATTACTCCTCACAAGCGGCTGAATATGCGCGACAGCGGCCAAAAACCTTACTAATCGACATATTTTAGCGTGCCTAAAACCATGCCAACTTTACTTTTTTATTTCGATATTAGCAATTAAATTCATCTCGTAACCAGCCCTGTATCTGTAAGCACTACTATAAAACTAAAAGATAGAACCTTGTTATTTGCGACAAGAGTTGCAGTCATGACACTTGTTGGGCAAGCTGGTTGCTCAGTCTGGGAAAAGCGTTCAAGATTATTTGGTGCACAATAAAGTTTATTAAAACGACATTAAAATTAACGGTAGTGGAATAAATGCATGATAGGTGAAAGATTTTGTCGACCTAAATTAGTTCAGCAGACACAGATAATAGAATAGTAACTAGCCATATCGAGCATTTAGATTAATTAACTATGATTATGTACCAACATAAATAAAGCATGCGCACCAACTAGGAACTATTGAAAATCTTAGCTAGTAAGTATGTGTGCCGTGTATGAAAAAATAAGAAAAGTATGAAAATAGTCTAATCCGAACACATTTACCCAATACGGCCTGACATCAAGTTGTCATAGTGGGGTAAAGGGGATTGAATATAAATCATGTTCAATTCCCACAAGGTAATTTGGTTACAAAATGAACTTTTCAGATTTAAACTGAATAGGTTGGCGTATCTTCAGTTTGAAGTAATTTTCACTATCAAGTAAAAACTTATCCGGTCGCCACCTTCTCTTTTACTTTTAAATCAACTTATTAGTCTGTAAAAATACCAATAAAGTTTGCTTGGCCACATTCATTGTTCGAGTAATTGTGTATTCTAACTTTTTTGCCACTCATTGACGCTGCGAGTGCAATTGAAAAAGCTTGATTATAGGATTGCTCTGACTGCGACTTATTTGCGGGAAACTCAACAGATCCATTGGCGCATGGGCCTGTGCCTCCACTTAGCTTCACATAAAAAACATCTTTATTGCCACTAGAACTAGCAACCTCAGTAATTACGGCATTCCGAACCAGTTCTCCTGCACCACTATAGAGGGGTAAAATAAACAAACTCAAACAAAGCATTTTTTTCATAAATTTCTCCAATAAAACAACTTAATTTCCCTACAAAAATTACAAATTAATGACTTTAAAATTAGTAAAGTTAGCATTAAACGCCATGATAATAAATTAAATTAAATATAAAAGATACCGACTTTAATTTATATGTGAATTACCCCCATAGACTTAGCCTCTTCGTGACCTATTCTTAATTAGTTATGGTTAGCAGCATAAACCCTCAAACATGACCGAGTGTTTCTTATAATCAAGGCGCTAACTCGAAACCACTTTTAGTGTTCTTACCCAACCAACTGAAGTACTTTTAATTATCAAACCAATTAATCTAGAGGGCGCTATGAGAAGTAAGTACGTCTAAAATTTAATACTCTTATGCGTCATGTATATAGCCTATCGATTAAATTGATAAAATAACAATTTTGCATAGGAAAAATAATCAGTATTTCCTTTAATTTTATGACTGTTTTATGCGTGTTCAGCGTTTTTTCTTTTTAAATTCACCAACCAAAGGTCTAAAACCCCCACTTAGTAAATTCAATCATGCTGTTTCAATTGCGACTTCAGTTCGGGCTTGAAGTTGTATTGCGTGGTCTATCCCACACATTTTCACATGTCGAAATACGAACTCCCCATACTTGTTTGATTCTAAACTGGTAACGGAATGAAAAATGAGTGAAAGGTAGAGATGAAAAGCACCACCTAATCGCAATTAAGTGGTACTCAGTAGGTTGATTTTGAAACCAGTTAGAGGGTTATATTTCAAGGTGCAAAAACTTGAGTATATCTTTAGCCAGCTCTAAGCAAAAAGCATTGCATTCGTATAAAAAATGGCTTTAACACTACTTTTCTATACTTATTCCGTTTAGAGCTATTTGACCTAAGCTTAATATGACAGTGTTTAAATCAAGCGATTGTAAGGACGTTTTCATAATATTTATCGCGTACACTGAATACTAAATTGGTGTAAGTTTTTTAGTATCCTTTTAAAAACAACCAACTAAATTTCATTTCTTTGTGACTGTCTAAGTTCATGATTTAGTTGTTCAAAGCCAATTTTGCTGATTTTTAATACTAAACTTTGACGTTTTACACTCAACTGCGATACATGTCGAGAAACCACATCATAAACTCGCCATTGACCTTGTGTATCTTGCTTAAATTTAAAAATCAATTGCGAACGTTCGCTATTGGCTTTCTCTATTTCAATCGCTGCTTCGGCAAACTTGCGACCCTGATTGGTTTGCAAAGTCTTTAACGCTACATCAGCCCCTTTATAGTCAATAAGCACCTGCGCATACATGTTTACTAACTGAGACTCTATCAACTTGGTGAATTCTGCGGTTTGCTGTCTATCTAGCCCCCGAACATGTTTGCCAAGTAGCTTTAAGGACGAAAACTCTAAGTCGAGATGAGGAACAAGCTGTGCATTAACCAGTTGTTTCGCCCTTTGATCTCGCTCTACGTCGGGTAGTGCAGCCAATTGTTGTGTCGCATCCTTAAATTGCAAACTCAAGTCATGGGCCAAAGTATCAAGCTGCGTGTACGACGTGACACTTTGCTGGCTATGCGCTGAAAAGCTCAAACTCATTGCCAGTCCAACTAAGAAAGTAAGTGCTTTTAACAAGTTGTTAGTCATGATGTTCTCTTTCGTCGTTAAGGTGCGATTAAGCTAATTGTACACCTCCTTTACCGATAAATATGTCAACAAAACCTCAAATGATTGATGCCATAACGGCACAAATTGAAAATATCAAATAAAAACAAACGACTATCAAAATGATGCCAATAAAGCACCAATAAGGTGCTTTAACACTTCTATTTAGACACAAAAAGAACGCGCAAAATACATCAAAATGGTTATCGAGAAGTACTCTATGAAACACATACCTAGCCTTCTTTTTTCTTTAGCCTTGTCGACTTCGGCAATGGCCGGTACATCCCACGGTTATGGCATACATTACATTCATGGTGAGGGTGATGTTCGAGGTGTTAAGCTTGCATATCAATATCATACCAATGACTGGCTACCAGAAAACTGGCACCTAGTTAATATGTATTTTGAATCAAGCGTTAACTTTTGGCGGTTTGGCGACAGCGGCAAGTATGATCAAAATTTTGTATTGGCCGTCTCCCCTGTGATCCAATACCCTATCACTACCGTCTACAACAAGCCTTTATCCATTGAATTTGGCATTGGCGTAGCGTTATTAGAAGATACGCAGTTTGCAGGTAAGAACGTCAGCACTCACTATCAATTTGAAGACAGGCTTGGATTTGTTTATGACTTAGGAGATGCCAATATCGCGATGCGATATATTCATTATTCTAACGCGGGGTTTAAAAGCCCCAACCCAGGGCTGGACTTTTTATCTTTATCGTACTCAGCAAAGTTCTAAACGAAAAAGCCACAACCTAGGTTGTGGCTTTTTTTATGCGTGTTCTATTTTTATCACTGGCCGCTTTTGACACGAAGAAGTAAGCAAACACGACAAAGTATCTTTTACGGCTTGAGCACTAAACTCTATGAGCTCGATATCAGGCACTTTAAGCTGCCCTGACTTCACATCCGCTAGTAACTTTTGGCCCATAAAGCATAAGTGCTGTTGTGCACATAAGTTGTTTGCCAACCAAGCACCGCCAATTGACACCACTCCAATATTTGGCGCTTTTTCAAACAGCAACTCTTCCGGGATATGACCAAAACCATTTAAACAGGCAATACGACCACAAAAACGCAAATGTCTCAGGTCTTCGATAAAAGAATCTCCACCTGATGTATTTAAAATACAATCGAATCCTTCAGGACCTATTTCACGTTTGATTTGATCACAAACGCTGTCTGATTCACAGTCGAAGGCAAAATCTGCACCGAGCTTACGCAGCCTTTTGTGATGTTCCTTTTGTGCAAAAGCAAATACTTGTGCGCCTTTTTGCTTTGCGTACTGAATTGCAAAGTGCGCCACCGCCCCTTGTGCACTGTTAATTGCCAAAGAGTCGCCCTCTGTAAGCTTTAACTTTTCAATCGCAAGCAACGCAGCCATACCTGCATTAGGTAAGATAACCGCCACCTCAGGGCTGATATCCGTAGGTAATTCAGACACTGCATGGTTTGGCACTACGGCAAACTCTTTTAACATTCCTTTTTGGGCTAAATTTGCATTAAATAAAACCCGCGCCCCTGCTTTAGGAAACACCCCCTTACCTGCTTTGACCACAGTGCCAACAGCGTCAAGGCCCAAAATATGCGGGTATTCCCATTGGCTAAACCCATCCCTTGCCATTCTCGCATCTAAGTGATTGAGTGCCACATATTCAATGGCTACCAGCAGCTCATTGCTACTTGGTTCTGGCATCGCCTGCTCGCTCATGACTAAATCAAAGTCAAGCCCATGCGAGCGTAGCTCCAAGGCCTTCATCTTAGTTTGTTCGGTAGACATAGTTACTTGTTTCTCCAAAAGTGGCGCGTTTGCGAGCATTAAATGCTCGCAACTAAAGCCTTAGACCATTGCCCGTTTAATTCACCATATACACTTACCGACGAACTTAGTAGCATATTTCTCATGGCCATTTGCGATTGTTGCGCTATTAAAACATCTTGCCGCGCATCCAACAACTCAAGATAACCCAATTGTCCCTCTTTATATCCCGCTGTTGCTTGCAAATACGCATTTTCTGCCGCTATAACTTGCTCATGTGCATAATTTAGCTGCACTTTTGCTTGAGATAAAGCCCGGAGTGAATACTCAGCTTGCGCAAGTACATTGGTAAGCTTTTGGCGATAGTCATAATAGCTGGCCTGTGTGATCGCCTCTTGTCTATCCAGCTGAGCCAGCAGTTGTGGATAGCTAAACAGCGACCAACTCAGGGTAGGTGATACCTGCCAGTTTGACTGGGTATCACTAAAGTTTATAGCCGTTGGGTTCAATACTCCCGCAAACGCCGAAAAACTAATATCTGGGTATAAGGCACGCTCAGCACTTTGCGACAAGTAACTTTGTTGCTTTAACGTTGCAATGGCACTTTGCACGTCACCGCGTTGTAATAAGGCATCTGAGGCCGAGCTCAAATTCACGGTAATCGCAAGCTGTTCGTAGCGCGACTTATTAAGCGCAAGTAGGCCTAGATTATCTGTCGATTTGTTGGTCAATACAGCCAGCGTTTGCTCAACTTGTGCAAGCTCAGTCGCTATTTGTGGTAGCCGCTGCTTATGTTCAAAATATTGTGACTTGGTACGATTAAGCTCAAGCTCAGTGGCTACGCCTTCTTTAACACGGATCTCAATGATCGCTATGGACTCTTCCAGCGCTTTTAGCTGTGCTTCAGTTAACTGCTGAGTCTGTTGCAGCGCTTGCCATTGTAAATAACTTTGAATACTGGTTGTCACTAACTCGCCCGCTAAGGCTTGGTATTGCCCTTGCTGTGATTCGGCTGCCGCTGACGCCGCGTTGGCAAGCTTCGCAATGCGTCCAGATAAATCAACATCCCATGTCAGCGCGCCACCACCGTTTAGTGACTCAGTAACGCTACTTTGCGTACCGTTTGGAAGTAAAGTCGTGCCCCTTTGCGCGGTAATATTCACATTACCTTGCGGTAAACGTGCACGCTGTGCTTCATTTAGCCCCGCCATTGCAGCGCGCAAGCGCGCTGCAGAGGCCTTAAGGTTTTGGTTAGCTGACATCACGTCAGCCACCAATTGGTTTAAATTATTGTCATCTAATTGCTGCCACCAGTTGGCTTCATCAGACATAGTCACTGCTGCCAGTGCCTGCGTGTTTTCAACTTTAGTGTTAAACGTCTGCTGACTTGCCGCTACATCTTGCTCATACGATGTGCTAGTGCACCCAACCACAGAGGCCACAGCAAGACTTATAATAGACAGTTTAATTGCTCGCATGTTTATTGCTCCTTAGGCGTTACTAGACGATAAAACACTGGGGTAAATAGCAAGCCGAACACCGTGACACCTATCATGCCGAAGAATACCGCGTTACCCATGGCTTGACGCATCTCTGCACCCGCTCCAGATGCCAATACTAACGGTATAACACCGGCGGTAAAGGCGATAGATGTCATCAAAATTGGACGCAATCTTAAACGACATGCTTCAATAATTGCCTCTATGTGTGTCGCGCCCTGAACATGTTTGTCTCTGGCAAATTCCACCATCAATATGGCGTTTTTCGATGCCAGCGCAACTAATACAATCAATGCAATTTGCGTGAATATGTTGTTGTCACCGCCTAGCATATATACACCTGCTAGCGCTGAGAATATTGTCATAGGTACGATTAAGATGATTGCCAGTGGCAAACGTAAACTCTCGTACTGCGCCGCTAGTACCATAAATACCAGTACCACAACCAAGGGGAATACGTACACCATAGTATTACCAGCCAAGATCTGCTGATACGTCACTTCTGTCCACTCAAAAGCCATGCCCTCAGGCAGCGTTTTTTCAAGCACTTTTTCAATTGCTTGTTGCGCCTGATCCGAGCTGTAACCCGGCGCTGGGCTACCGTTAAGCTCTGCTGTCACGTACCCATTGTAGTGCATCACACGATCTGGACCGGTCGTCGCTTCTACAGTCACAACAGAACCCAGAGGTACCATGTTGCCAGCAGCGTTACGTACTTTAAGGTTATTTATTTGCTCCTTCTTGGCTCTAAACTCAGCGTCAGCTTGTGCTTTCACTTGGTAAGTACGGCCAAACAAGTTGAAATCGTTAACGTATACAGAACCGAGGTAAACTTGCAGCGCATCAAATACTTCCTGTAATGGAATACCTTGAATAAGCGCCTGTTCACGGTCGATATTAATGTCCATTTGCGGTACCTGTACTCTAAAGCTTGAGTAAAGGCCGGTTAGTGCTGGGTCTTGCTGAGCAGCACCAATGGTCGCTTGCAGCGCAGCAAAGAGTGCTTCAAACCCTTGGTTTGCTCGGTCTTGAATTTGCAGTTTAAAACCACCCGTTGTGCCTAAGCCTAAAATTGGCGGCGGCGGAAATACTGCCACAAAGGCTTCATCAATGGCTGCAAAACGCATATTAAGCTGCATCGCAATTGCCTGCGCTGACAAACTCGGGTCATTTCTATCGGCAAAATCATCCAAAGGAGTAAACACAATGCCGCTGTTGGTGCTATTGGTAAAGCCATTCACAGATAGACCAGGGAAAGCAACCGTATGGGCAACACCCGGTACTTCAAGTGCAATTTCTTGCATCTGTTTAATGACTTCTTCTGTACGCTCTAAGCTCGCAGCATCAGGTAATTGCGCAACGGCAACGAGGTACTGCTTGTCTTGTTGTGGAATAAACCCACCTGGTACCGACTGGAACAAACCAATAGTAGAGCCAACCAATGCAAGATATACCACGCCCACAACCACACTCATACGAATCAGCTTTTTAACGACGGCTTCATAACCTTTTGCACCTTTATCAAATAAACGGTTGAACGGCTTGAATAACCACGCGCCAAATAGCTTGTCCAAAATACGGGTTAGTCGGTCTTTTGGTGCATCATGCGACTTTAACAAAATAGCTGACAGCGCTGGCGACAACGTCAGTGAGTTAAATGCTGAAATCAGCGTTGAAATAGTAATAGTTAATGCAAACTGCTTATAAAACTGACCAGACAAGCCTGTGATAAATGCTGTTGGGATAAATACCGCACACAATACAAATGCGATGGCGATAATTGGGCCTGTAACTTCGGTCATGGCAATTTTAGTTGCCTCATATGGACTGTGACCGTCGGCAATATTACGTTCGACGTTTTCAACCACAACAATGGCGTCATCCACAACAATACCGATTGCCAATACCAAACCGAATAAAGATAAGGTATTGATAGAGACACCTAACATTTGCATCACAGCAAACGTACCAATCAATGATACTGGCACGGCGATCAGAGGGATGATAGACGCACGCCAAGTTTGTAAAAACACCACCACCACGACAACAACCAGTAGGATCGCTTCCATTAACGTCATGATAACGGCATCAATTGAGCCACGCACAAACACAGTTGGATCATAGGCAATTTCGTATGTCATACCCGCTGGGAACGTTTTCTCAAGACGTGACATGGTCTCGCGCACATCGTCCGACAATTCAATTGCATTGGTACCCGGGCGTTGGAAAATCGGCATCGCCAATGCTGGCTGATTATCTAACATGGCACGCAGTGCATAGTTTTCTTGGCCAAGCTCAACACGCGCTATGTCTTTTAAGCGAGTTAGTGCGCCATTCTCGCCCACTTTAATTACAACACTTTCAAATTCTTCAATGCTGCCTAAACGACCTTTTACATTTAATAAGATCTGGAATTGGTTTTCTTCAGGCGTCGGTTGTGCACCCAATGAGCCTGCAGCGACCTGCTGGTTTTGAGTACGTAGCGCATTAACCACATCTGAAGCAGTGAGGTTACGTGCAGCAAGGGCATCTGGGTTTAACCACACACGCATCGAATACTTAGCACCACCAAATAGCTGTAAGTCACCAACACCGGGTAAGCGCTTTAATTCATCTTTGATATATAAATCGGCGTAGTTAGCCATGTAAGCAGTGTCTTGTTCGCCATTTGGCGAAACTAAATGTACAACCAATGCGAGGTTAGGCGACGACTTTTGAGCAGTTACACCCAAACGCTGTACTTCTTGCGGCAATCGCGGTAACGCATTGTTTACACGGTTTTGTACCTGTACTTGCGCTTGGTCAAGATCTGTGCCCAGTGCAAAGGTTACAGTCAGCGTTAAGCGACCGTCACTGGTTGCTTGCGAGCCGTGATACAACATATTTTCAAGGCCATTTAGCTCCTGTTCAAGGGGCGTAGCCACCGTCTCCGCAATAACCTTAGGGTTTGCGCCAGGGTATGTTGCGTTGACAACCACAGTTGGTGGTACAACTTCTGGATATTCACTGACCGGCAGCTGGAACAGAGAAATAGCTCCTGTGATGATAAAAATCATCGACAGCATGGCCGCAAAAATAGGCCGGTTTATAAAAAAGTGGGAAAATTTCATAACGCTCTCTTAGTTTGCCGCACTGAGTAAAACAGGTGCTGATTCAGACTGCTTTAAGACAAACTGAGTATTTTCAAATGCTAAGCTGACTGAATTTGGTGTAATTGGCATACCCGGCCCCACTCGCGCTGGACCATTTACCGCAATGCGATCGCCCGCTTCTAGGCCCGATTTAATTGCGCGGAATGCGCCATAACGCTCACCTAGCTCAACCAAGCGATATTGCAATACATTGTTTTCATCAATGGTTAATACAAATCGGTTTTTTAAATCTGTGCCAATTGCGCGTTCTGGGACGATAGCCATTTGCTGTGCATTTTGTGCACCGATTGATACACGCGCAAATGAACCTGGCTTAAGATTATGTTGTTGTGCATCAAATACTGCACGCACGCGCAGTGTTCCGGTATTTGGGTTAATTTCGTTGTCGATAAAATCAAGCTTACCTGATACCTGCGTTGCTTGACCTAGGCGCTGCAATTGCACTGAAATTTCATCTTCAACAGACACATCAGCAAATTGGCGACTCCAAGTACGCTCATCAACATCAAAGTAGGCGTAAATTTCATCATCAGAAACAATGGTTGTCAGTTCCGTCTCACCCGCTTTAACGTAATTACCCTTGGTCGCTACCGCGCGAGAAATAGTGCCACTGATTGGCGCAGAAACTTGACTAAACTCCAAATCTAACTGCGCATTTTGCAGACGTGCCTCGATGGCATTTTTGTTGGCTATTGCGCTACGAAGTGTCGCACTACGCTGCTCTGCTTCTTCTGTAGAAATGGCATTTTGTGCCACCAAACGATTTGCACGCTCAGCTTCACCGCGAGCTTGCTCTAAACTTGCTTCAGCGCTTACAAGCTGTGCCTGTAAAGTGTCAATTTGTGCTTGAAAAGGTCTCGGGTCAAGGCTAAATAATAATTGCCCTTTGTTGACACGTTCACCTTCGGTAAATGCCATACGTTCAATCTGACCGGATACACGAGGTTTAAGCAAAACACGTTCTGGGGCTTCGAGGCGTGTAGTAAATGTATGCCAAGACTGAACTTGCTCAAGCTGCACGCTTGCAACGTCAATAGTTAATGGTGGCGGCTGTTGTCCTTGCTGTGCATTAGACTGGCCACAACCACTTAAAACGAGGGCAAGGGCCACTGCACTGAGTGATAAACCTAACTTTTTCATTTGTTGCTCCGCTGGAAATTAATATGTGGACATCGTACGCCTGTTATTAATGACTAAAAATAGTGGTTTTTTAAAAACATTAATGCCAGAATGGCACCAATAGTCATTTTAGTGATGCCAATAATGGATACAACTAGTCGTTTAATCATGCTTTTAGAAGTTGTTGAGCAAGGCTCTTTTTCAAAAGCAGCTGAACTAAGAAACATTGACCGCTCTGTTATATCTAAACAAATCAGTAAATTGGAAGAAGAGCTTGGTGTTCGATTATTAAATCGTACAACCCGTTCATTTTCCTTAACCGCCGCTGGTGCAGAAATGGTAAAAAAGGCAGCAGAGCTTAGGTTACTGCTGCAAGACACAGTGCAAATGGCTGAAAACTACCACCAAGAAGCCAGAGGGTTATTGCGAATAACTTCATCGAGTTATTTAGGTAAATACTACCTAATGCCCGTCATCAATGACTTTCAAAAGCGTTTTCCGCAAGTCACAATAGAGCTGCGACTAGATGACAGAGTGATTGACATGGTCTCCGAAGGGTTCGATTTGGCTTTTCGTGTTGGTGAACCTAGAGACTCCTCCTTAATTGCCAGAAAAATAGCTCGCAATCGTATGCTCATTCTAGCTACGCCGCAGTTTATCGAAACCTATGGTGAGCCAAAAAAGATGGCAGATTTAGCCGAGCTGCCCGCTGCAGCCTATACAAGTAATCATATTCGTTTTGAGTCGATTAGTTACATTGATGAAAAAGGAAAGCAACGAGAGCAACCCATCAATCCCGTATTCAAATCAAATGATGGTGAGGCGCTGTTAGAAAAAGTGCTATCTCACAATGCCTTTTGTACGGCACCTGCATTTTTCTTTGCCGATCACGTTGACCACGAACAGCTGGTCCCTATGCTAACCGACGTCAATTTGCCTGATTACAGTGCCATGTATGCGGTGTATCCTCACCGAGATCTCCCTGTGAGAACACGCCTATTCTTAGACGCAGCAAGACATTATATTGGTGAACCCATCCCACGCTGGGAGCATAATATTCCTAGAATAAACGAGATATACCAACCCAAGTAAAACCCACAAAGGTTGAGGACATATCACCTCACCCTTTGCATCGGACCGGCCTAGCGCTTTCTTGTAAAAGCGTTTTGGCAGATGCCATTTTCAAACCGCTCAGAAAATGTGCATGCAAAGTTAAGTGCCTGTGATTGCTCGCCAAATAAGCGTATGCCACTGCCCAATACAATAGGGATGGTGGTGATGATCATTTCGTCAATCATATCTGCTTTTAAAAAGCTCTGTATTGTCACGCCGCCATCAATATAAAGATTCTCAAACCCCTCGTCGTTTAGCTGTTTTACAAGCTGCGGCAGCTCCCCATTGACCAATCTTATTTTATCTTCATAGCCATTAGGTATGGCCTGCAACGTATTGCTCAGCACAAATACGGGTTTGGTATACGGCCAATCACAGTCAAGACCGCATACGAGCTCAAAGGTGTTTCGTCCCATCACTAACGCATCTATCGAAGCGATATGTTTTTCATATCCCAAATCAAGCCCTTCAGTACCGGGGATTGAATGCAGCCAATCAATGCCATTATTCTTGTCTGCGATATAACCGTCCAAGCTCGTTGCAATAAATACGATATTAGCCATGAATTCCTCTTAGTTGATTTAAGTAATAAACGCAGTTATTCTACGCTGTAGAATTAAACCGTCAAATATTGAGTTAGATATGAGCAATGATGCGAAAAAGCGCGGCCGTCCCCAAAAATCACAAAGTGCACTAAGTAAAACAGCTATCATTCGTGCCGCTAAAAATATGATGGCAACAACAGGCAATATTCCCAGTATCCGCAAATTATCAGCACAACTTGGGGTCGATGCGATGGCGATTTACCATTACTTTAAAAACAAAGATGCCCTGTTAGAAGCCATTACCACCTCGCTAATTGAAGATATTTATACACCACACAACACAGAAGATTGGCAACAGGAGCTCAGTGCCCTATGCAAAAGTTACCTTGCGATACTGAGCCAGTATGATGGACTATTACACACTTTATTAAGCATGAAATCTGACAGTCCAGCAGAGGTATTTATTGGTCGGTTTGAGAAAATTATCAGCGTCTTAGCACTAGATAGCAGCCAGTTTGAAGTCTTTTTGCATCTGTTAGTAGACTATCTACACGGGTTTTCACTCGCTATGAGCTGCGACAAAGGAAACACACTGAAAATTGACGATATTGATAAGCCTCTTAGATTTTTAATAGCAGGAATTAAGCAGGGCTGATCTTTGGCAGAGCACCCCACGCTTACATAGCTTACTGCGCTATAAATTATTCAATCATCACTATCTCTTTTTGTTGTGATATTAGCTTTTCAAACAGCAATTGTGAGTCACCTACATCAGCAATAGATAATATATTCGCATCAAGCTTTTTAATCAGCTGGTAGTGTGCGTGCTTAATATCATAACGCCATAGCCAATTAGCGCTAGAAAGCCCATACAAAAAGCCGTCGCGTTCAATAAACTGAGCTTTGTGAGCATGTTGGTTTAGTACTGATAAGGCCACTACTTGCCCCTGTTCTACACGCCAAAAATGGCCTTTCAGATCCTGATAAATCAACGATTGGGGCTTTAGCAACACTGCATCTTGAACCGCTGTTTTAAGTAAAATCTCTAACTTTCCTTCAAGAGATAAGGTAGCGAGGTGTGTTTCATCCCGTTCTCTATACGCAATCAAACTGTGAGTTGGGAGTCTAGAGCGGTACAAACCCTCAATGTCTTTGTCAGACACTAAAACCCTGCGCTGGCCACGTAAATCATACTGATAAAGCGCTTGGTTAGTCGCAACAATTATACCTTTACTGGTTTGTAACCACTGAAGCGCGAGTACTCGTTCAGGGCCTTTAATTTGCGTAATACGTTTTGATTGTGTACCACCAGAGAACCAGACTTGATCACTGCCATTTCTCGATGAAATAAACGCCAAATATTTTTCATCTGGGCTAAATTGGCCACCCCACTCTCGTCTAGTAGAGCGACTTTGAGAGACGAACACATTTGACACTTTATCAAGCTCAATAGACGCAGAGACTAAATCCGAATCGTAAATACCATATGTTCCCACAATAGCATTGGTGTGTGGGTGGAAATTAATGCTATAAATATCTTGATAAAGGGGTAGAGTAATAGGTTTTACTTTGCCATCAAAGTTCAGTTCAAACAGAGCTTTGCCACTACCGTATAGCAGCCTTTGTGAATCAGGATCAAAATTGGGATAGATACGTATACTGCTATCAAATGACGCGGGAAAATCTATGATATTTTGCGCTGCGAGCTCACCAGAAGGCGTCAGCAAACTCAATACTTGCCCACCTTCTTTGTTAAACCCTATCACAGCCAACAATTGATGAGTGGGTGAATACCTTAAGACATATAAATGTAAGTTTTTATCTTCAAAAAGGGTGTCAACTTGGTGATCGCTTGTATTATGTATCGCAACACGCAACTGGTTGCTTTGTGTCTCTAGTGTGGCAATTGAATCTGAAGTTAACCACTGAGGGTGATACATCTTGGTCGACTTACATGTTTTTAGGACATGAGGCGTTTGTGGATTATTCAGGGCCTCAGCAAAGTCGATTGCCACCAAATCCCAGCAGTTTTTTACAGCGTGATCATACTCATTGGACTCCTGCTCACATGCTCGGTTTTGCAAAAAGCCCAGCTTTTTTCCATCTGGAGAAAACGTGAACCCCGAGAACTTAGCGCCGCTCAGTGTGAGCTTAACAGCTTGCTCACTAACAAGATCTTTAGCCCACAGCTCACTCTCGCAATGCGCCAAATGACGATAAAATACCAAGTATTTACCATCCGGTGAAAAGAGCCCCGCGCCTTCTTGTACATCACTGGCAGTCAAAGAAGTAAGCTGGGTAAACTCGATCGCCTCACTCTGCGGCTTTGCAAAATAAAACACACCAATCAAACTGATCATAAGTAATGCAATTACCAAAAAAAGCGCAGGCTTTGCGGCTTTCTTTGTGTCTCTGTGCACCACGTCTGTGGATTGGGTTTGTCGATCGCACCACAAAACTGGCACTTCAAGGCTATACCCTTGTTTTGAGTGCGTTTTAATTACTGACTGCGATTTACCGTCATCGCCAAGTGCCTTTCTCAACTCTGCAATAGCACGCTGCAATGAGTTTGGTGATACAACGACGCTTTTCCAAACCTCGTCAATCATGTCATCATGGCTGACCACTTGCCCCTGCCTTTTGGCCAAGCAATATAAAACCGCAATCACTTTAGGCGGCAAGATCAGCTGTTGGTTTTTATAGGAGATTTGATTTCTCGCGGTATCAATGATCCGCTCGTTTATTATTATTTGTCGCACGTATTTTAGCCTAGCTTTTCTTATCAGTGCTCGCTTATACCCCTAGTAAAACACAAATAAGCAATAATTTCATAAAGATATCAAGATAATTTCAGGCCAATTTCATGTTTCCCTTGCTCAGTTTGTCACACTGTAGCCTCAAATATCACAATAATAATTCAGGAGCGTAACATGCAATTTGTATGGTACATATTATTTTTCATCGCGGCTTTTTGTACGCAAGCTAGCGTAAAACCAATCACAGAAACACCACTTATCGTTGGCAAAACGCTCAGTATTTCCTCCAAATATATAAAGGAAACACCAAATTTTGATGTGTATTTACCCTCGGACTATCACACCACATCTGAAAAACGTACCTACCCACTGGTTGTTACGCTCGATGGTTGGCTGGTCTCTGAGGCAACAAATGGTGTTTTAAGCCACCTCGGCGACACCGCTTCCATGCCACAAGCTATTATCGTATCCATTCACTCTCATGATAGGTTTGCATGGGGACCTAAATTGCATGCAAGTTATAGTGGATGGACGGGCGACGTAGAAGGCTTTTCACAAGGACGCTCGCAGGATATGATTAACTACTTGCAAAAAGAGCTGTTTCCATTTTTAAAAAGTCAGTACCGCATCAATGATTTCCGTATTTTCATCGGAGCATCGCCCACAGCGGCATTTGGTTTACATACCTTAAACGCAGCGCCTAAACTATTCAACGCGCATTTTCTATTTGCTGCAACCGATGTACTGGGGTTAGGCTATACACCTGACACCACCATGATTGATGCAATCGCTAAAAGCTTCGAGAAGACCCCCGACAGAGCTGGCTTTCTCTATGTCGCGTCAGCAAAACGAGAAGCAGAGAGAAACCCAGTCAGGTATACACTTGCCAAACAACTTCGAGAAGCGCTCGCCCCTTATTCAAAAACATTTAAGTTAAAAGTCGAACACATTGATGACTATGGTCACTACCCCATGATAGTGCCCGGCTTATTAAACGCCATTGGCTTTGTATTTCCGCGTAAAGATTGGGATATAGGTATTAAATTCATCGAGTTCACAAATAACGGGTATCAAACACTGACAGATATCCTCGCGCATTATCAAATGCTCAGTAAACAAGTGGGCTTTGAGGTCTACCCCAACTTAAACCTAAACAATAATGCAGCCTGTATTCGCGCTATTGCTCAGCGCTTACGAGGTCAAGGTCGCTATGGCGAAGCTGATGAGTTATTTAATTATTGGATATCACACTCGCCAAGCTCTGCGTCAGCTGTCGCAGGACTTGCCGTCAGTAAAGAATTGCAAGGTGAAGCAAAAGAGGCACTGACACTATATCGTAAAGCGTTGACACTATCTGAGCCGGCAAATACCAGAAGAAAGGAATGGTTAACGGGTAAAATAGAAACACTGACAAAAAAGTAAACTCGACCCCTTAAATAATTAGTTTGTAACCCATGAGGACCTGTTCCGTCAGGTCCTATTTACTGTCATTCAAGCGCTTAATTACACTTATAACCATTAACAGAAACTGGGCACGAGTAGTTTGGATCTGAGATTGGACCGCAGCCCATTGCGGAAATACCACCAGCGATTTGACGAGTTTTTTCTTGATTTAATGAAGCCATTGTCTGAGAAAGGTTTTTTACGCTCTTTTTGTTCATTTTTAATTTCATTGTTATTTCCTTTACTTTGTTGAGCCAAGATTGGCAGAACCAGTGTGTCGCTAATTAGCACAAACAGGCACTAGACAATCGTCTAATAAACAAACAAGTTCACAAAAACGTCATATAGTCATAATCTTCTTTTATTGAGATAACATAACAATTACTAATTGATAAAGGACGCTATCATGGTCATGCCACACATACCTATGCCAAATTATGGTCGGATACCGCTCCTAGACACTATTCGCGGGTTTGCCTTATGCGGCATCATATTTGCTAATTTAATGAGCTTTTTTGGATTTTATTCATTAAATTATGTGCAGATCAGTCAACTCCCTTTTGCTGATAGAGCCTCGTTTTTTGTCATTGATTGGCTGGTGGAAGGTAAGTTTTATACCGTGTTCGCCATATTATTTGGCGCAGGATTTGCTCTAATTCATGCGCAAAAGCAAGGTGCTAATTTTGCTTCGTATTGGCGCAAGAGAATGGGTGTATTATTGTTTATTGGCCTCATCCACATGTTTTTTATCTGGCATGGTGATATTCTTGTTTTGTATAGTCTTTTAGGTATGACACTGCCTTGGTTTATGCGCTTATCTGCACCGCGCTTACTTTTTATCGCCCTCACGCTCCTATTTATACCTTTGCTCATTCACCTTATGGCCATGATAAGCAAAGATGCCAGCTTTTGGTCAACTCTAAAATTGATTGCACTAAGCTTAAAATCAAATCTCGGTTATGAACATACCAGCCTACTAAACATGCGCACCTCAACCGAATTCATGGACGTGTTTATTGCAAACATTTATAGCGCTATCCCAAGACCAATGTCTTATCTCATTACGGGAAGGCCTTTTCAAGTTCTAGGGCAATTTTTGCTTGGGATTTATTTTGTCAGAACGTTTATGAAACATGGTCGTATCAACATCGTCATTTCGTGGCAAACAACTTCTTTTTTAGCGTTTGTAGGGCTTTTACTGAATTTAGTGTACGCCGTAGTCAAAGCCATGACAGGCAGCCCGTTTTCTCTTAACTTAATTGGTTTTATGCAAGGTGTGTGTTATCACCTAGGCTGCTTATTTTTGGCACTCACTTACCTTGCTTGCATCGTCAAATTAATCGATAAATGTCACTGTAAGGTTGCACTTGGGCTTAGCACACTAGGGCGCATGTCACTCACCATGTACTTAATGCAAACCACTTTCTGCGTCATGCTGTTTTATGGGTATGGCTTAGCACTGATGAATACTTTACCGTTTTATTTGATTGGTGTATTTGGTGCTGTCATTTTAGCTGCGCAAATATCTTTTGGGCTGTGGTGGCTTAATCAATTTCAACAAGGTCCAATAGAGATGATGTGGCGAAAAGCGTTGTAAATTGATAAAAAAGGGCCGGTAGTCCGGCCCTTTGGTCGATTTCAAGAGGAGATTATTTACACTCGCCTAGGTGTTTCCAAACCGCCCAACGACTAGAGTATTGCGCTGGGTTTTGATTACGCGTCCACCACTTAGCTTGGTATAACTGCCCATCTAAACTGGCTTGTTTACCAGAGGTATATACACTGCTTGCCTGCCACGCTGGTACATCACAACTTGGCTTACTGGCGTTCACTTTAAAGCGATGAGTTGTTGACTGCGTGCTCAGGCCCTGTGCATCTGTTGCAATGGCAAATACACTGTAGCTGCCAGCTGACGTTGCTTTAAAGTTTGCACTGTATGGTGCGACGCTTGATACCGCCACTTGTTTGCCATTGATAAAATAAGCAACTTGTTTCAAGTCATTATCTTTATCACTTGCCACCACTGATAGCGCAATTTGCTCACCTACATTGTATGTACTGCCGTTTACCGGGGTGATTAAGCTAACACTCGGCGCCTCTGGTGTTGGCTCAGGCTGTGTTTGTGTCACTGTAATGGCGCGGCTAACTTCAGCAGATTGAGCGTCATCATTGTCATATGCTACCGCGCTAAGTTTATATGCACCTACTTCCAATGGTTGGTAGTTAAAGGCATAAGGCGCGCGCGTTAGTTCAGTTAACGCTTGACCATTAACACTTACTGCAACCTTGGCGACTTCCCCATCAGTATCGCTGGCACTAAATCTCACAGATACGGACTCACCTAATTCGATAGTTGTATTGCTAGAAGGTGCTGACATGCTCAAGCTTGGTGCTTTATTTGGCTTATCGGTCGCTCCACCACACTCAAGCCCTTTTTTCCAAACACCCCAAGAGCCTGAATTGCTCGCTGGGTTTTGATCTCGGTTCCACCACTTGGCCTCGTATTCAAAACCATCAAAAGCGACTTTATTACCTTGGGTATACACTTTGCCACCTTGCCATGGTGCAGTTTGGCATTGGCTCGGGTCAATCAGGTTAAATGACAGCGGCGCGGCATCCGCAGACAAACCTTCGTTGTCTGTTACACGGGCAGTTACCGTATACAGCCCTGTTTTATCACTACTAAAGTCACTCTCATATGGCGCTTCTAGATCAGTATTGTGCAGCGTGCCGTTAACGAAGAACTCTACTTTTTCTACCGCTCCATACTCATCATCAGCATTGGCTTTGAGCGTAATATTACTGCCTATTTTATATCGGCCATTGCTATCTGGGCTGGTGATTGAAATGGTGGGCGCTTTGTTTTCTGTACAAGCGAATACACCAACGGCTTTAAATGCGTCACCAACCGCTTTGGTATCGTATCCCAAGTCCGCAGCTGCACCTGTAACACCGCACGCTAGAGATTCAAAGTTGCCATTGTAAACCCAAAAGTTTTTATTTGCGTGTAGCATCACTTCATAGGCTTTTTTGACACCCCAGCCTTCACTGTTTGCAAGCAAGTAAAAAGCGCGGTTGAATACCCCTGAGCTGTGGTGAACACCCATGCCGAGTTCAAATTTGCTGGCATGGCCGATAGACTTGCCATCGCGCTCTGGGTTTTCCATGTAACGTAGCGCCGTTCTATTTTTAAAGATGCTGGCGCCGATCAACCAGTCAACTTCACACATCCCATCTGGTTTTTGGTTCATAAAACATTCAAGTGCTTCAGAAGTCATATCAGAGAATGATTCATTCACACCACCAGACATATTGCTATAGACCAGTTTTGAGTTTTGGTGTGTCACGCCATGACCGATTTCATGGGCAACCACACCCAAAGACGTAAATGGGTATACTCCATAGTTGTCCAAGTCGCCATCACCAAATGTGACTTCTTTACCATTCCAAAATGCATTTAAATAGTCTTTACGATAGTGAATACGCATTACAAGATCGCCCGATAATGCGCGGCTATCAAACCAATCGTTAAACATATCTATAGTCGCTTGCCCATAGAACATCGCGTCATTTAGCGGTGAGTACGCACCATTTACATGCTTATGAGTGTTCTCATAACAGGGGAATTGATACGTCTCGGTATTGGTTGTACCGTGCTCCATATCGATCACACGAATATCTGTATCGGACATTTCACACGTGCCATTACCTAAGTCGGTGGCGTGAAACTTGGGCATGTCTTCACCGTAATAGTGCTTACCGATTTTTTCGTTGCCGCCCGGGCCCATGCCTATTTTAGAGTGATTAAGGGTTTCAATTCTAGATAACACTTCACCGGTGTGAGCATCGATTGCAAACTCAGGTCGGCTCGGCGCATGCTCTGTCTCTGCAAACACAGTGACTAAATAAGCGAGTTTTGCTTTCCCTTGATGAGGGTAAATCACCAGCTCTGCCTGTTCATCTGACGTCGCAAGTAACTCAGCGATTTGCTCTTTTGCAAACTCAATGGCTTGTTTGTCAGTAATACTCGCTTTGACGGTAGCCAATGACAAATTTGGCACGACTGAGCCGCTGATAGAGGTGATCTCCCCTTCAGGTTGAAACCACACACTTAAGAAGTTTTGTTCATCATGGTGAGTGACAATTTCTCCCCCATATACACGCACACCTTTGTAATACTGACTGCGTCGCATATGACGCCCATCGTGCGTTTTTTGATGGGTTACAAACTCAAGCTCGCCTTGCTGATCTGTAGAGCTTGCTCTAAAGAAGCTTTGATGCTGTGACAACTGAGACTTGATGCTCGCTTTTAGTTGTTCATTGTTGTGCAGGCTCACAGGCTCACTGGCAAATGCAGCAGCG
Source organism: Pseudoalteromonas luteoviolacea NCIMB 1944 (assembly GCF_001625565.1). GTDB lineage: Bacteria > Pseudomonadota > Gammaproteobacteria > Enterobacterales > Alteromonadaceae > Pseudoalteromonas > Pseudoalteromonas luteoviolacea_F. Next base: position 133,566 of record NZ_AUXS01000011.1, on the reverse strand, counting down.
GTTGAAAATACACCAACACTTGCCGCGACCAGTAGCGCGACTTTTTTAGCTTTAAACATGGATTTTTACTCTGTACTTGTTGTTATAGTAAGAAGGTGCATCCATGCACCTGAATGAACTCGGTTAGAATTAACTCGGTTAGAATTAACTCGGTTAGAATTAACTCACTTGATTAACCCGTTACAGCTTGCGCCATACTGAGTTGCTGCCAGGGGTTTGGCCACGTGTCCACCAGCGAGCTTGATAGGTTTCACCGTTGTGAACCACTTTGTCTCCACCGGTATACACTAGGTCACTGCGCCAATCGCGCACTTTGCCATCATCTGGAATGATCTCCGCCCATACACCGCCATTACTAGGCACAGCACCTCGGGTCCACCAACGCGCTTTGTATTGAACACCTTTGTACCAAACTGTATTTCCGCCGGTGTATACCTTGTTGGCATCCCAAGTTGTTTTGCCGTCGCCCGGCGTTGGCTCAGGATCTGTCTCGACATTTTTAACGGTCACATTGAACTGACGCGTGACACTGTGCTCGCCGTCAGACACAACCACTGTGCCTGTGAGTGTTTCAGTTTTTGATACTTCTCCTGCTTTTACAGTCACTGCATTGCCAGTCCCCACTATAGTGTGGCCCGGTAATTGCCATGCAAAGCTCAGTGCTTTTCCTTCCGGATCGGTTGCCGTTACGCTTACTGATTTAGTGGTATTTTCATCCAATGTAATCGCTGAAATAGTGCCAACAACTGGCGCTTTGTTTTCTACAACGGGTGCTTTGACAATCACTTTAACCGTACGGTTAACAGTGTTTGCACCATCACTTACAGCTAGGTTTACTGTAAATACAGAGTCATTTGTCACGCTAGGCGCTGTGACGATAACGCTGTCATTCTCACTTTGCAGGTTCAGAGCGGCGTCACCTTGCCAAGAAAAAGTAAGTGCTTTTCCTTCTGGATCTGTCGCCTGTGCCGTCAAAACGTGAATATCACCTGCATTTAACGTAATCTGGCTGGTTAATGAAACAACAGGCGCTTTATTAACAGGCGTTGGGTTAGTCACCTTGCCTGCAAGCCCCTCGTGCATTGCATTTAAGATGTCACCATTATCTGCATCAATTTCCCACGCGAATAGACCTGCTAAGTTATGCTCACGTACATAGCGACCTTTTGCGCGCACAGAGCGAGGGCTGTCATAGGTAACCAAGGTACCCTTTTGGCGATTCCAAACATATGCTGCTTCAGCTTGTTCATCGTACCCAACTTCAAAACCGTTAATACCTTGCTCATCATGACCAATCATGTGCGCTTTGAGTCCCTTGTAATCGATTACGCCTGCTTCCCACACACCTTGAGACGTTGAACCACGTAATTTGCCATTGGCAGGTGCTGTCATTGGGTTGTCTGCAATTTGCGCATTTTGCGGGTAAACACCTTCCCAGCCACGGCCATACATAGCTGTACCAACTACTAGTTTTTCGCTTGGCACACCTTGCGCTAAGAGCAGTTTAATGGCGTTATCTAGCGTATACGCTGGGCCCTTTCTCGCTTCACCTTTATCATCAACGCCCGTACCGTTGCACTCATCTGCAGACATGTGTGAACCACAGTAAATCGCAGTCTGATGGCCGGTCACATTGTTCCAGCCACCGGCAAAGTCATAAGTCATGGCGAAGATATAATCCATGTACTGCGCGGCTTGCTGATAATCTACATCTTCGATTTTGTCGTAGCCCGTACCAATCGCGGAAGTCAGTTCAAACTCACGTCCCATCTCTACTTCAAGTTCATCAAGCATCTCGCGAAGCTCTTTCATCAAGATGATATAAACTTCACCGTCTTTATCTGAACCTAAGTCTGGATTCGCGCCATCACCGCCCGGAAACTCCCAGTCAATGTCGATACCGTCGTAGAATTTCCATGTTTTTAAGAATTCACGCATCGAGTTCACAAAAGTGTCGCGGTTTGCTTTTACGTCAAAATCAAAGAACGGATCAGACAATGTCCAACCACCCACTGAAGGCAAAATTTTCAGGTCTGGATTGCGCTGTTTGAGTGCCATTAATTGTGCATAAGTACCGCGAATTGGGTCCTTTGAGCTGATCCCTGGCAGTGCTTTTTGCACCGCAGCCCACGGATCGTGGATCACCACTTCATAGTCCTTTGAGCTGCCACATGCCAGCTTTAGCGCTCTCAAACTGTTACCATTTTCGATTTCAGCCAGTGAGTCATTTGGACCACATACAGGAATAAAGCCATAGAGTAAGTGAGTTAAGTTATCTGCGGGAATTTGCGTGACATCAAACTTACGGCCATAAATACCCCACTCAACAAAATAAGCCCCGACAACGGTATTTGAGTCTGTATCGAACTTTTTATTGTTTGGATTCACATTCAGTTTTAGTGGCTCTAAGTGACCACCATCAGTATCGGCAATCACAATGGGCTTAGAAGCAGACATTGAACAACCAGATGCATCACAAAGCGCGATTCTCAGTTCATGACGACCCGACTTGTGATAAGGGAAGCGAATAGTGCCGCCCGTCGTGCCCTCAGCTAATGTGCCTTCGTTGACAACTTTGTTGTCAAAATACACTTTATAGCTATTACCGCCTTTGCCTGACCACGCGTTCCATTCAATTTGGATATCGACCACATCCTTAGCTTGTATAAGTTGCTTGTATGATCCGCGGCCGTAGATATTTACATCAACAAATGAGTAGTTTTGTGGCTTCCAGTTGATGCTTGGTGTTGAAGGCGCAGCGACAGCTGTGGCACTTGCAAGGGCAGCGCCAACGGCTGCTGCTGTGGTTAAAAATTTAAACATTTCGAATTACCTCTTTGATGTATTTATAGTTTTTTCCAAACAGAATGTTGGTCTGGTTGTTGATTACGAGTCCACCAGCGAGCTTGATAGCGCTCACCGTTAAAAGTTACAATTTCGCCACCGCGATAGGCTTTGCTTGACTGCCATGACGTATTACCTGCATCCGAATCATCGCCGCTCGGCACTAATTCCCATGCGTGGCTTGAGGTTGGAAGTTGGCCACGTACCCACCATTTAGCACGGTAAGTTTTGCCTTGATAAACCACGGTGTCGCCAGCTGTGTAGATTTTGCTTGGCTGCCAAGTATCGTCTGTCGGTTTGTCTGGCGTCCCCGGATCGGTATCGATGTTTTTAACATTCACAACCAGTGGTACTGTTTTGCTTAAACTGCCATCTGACACGGTCACTTTGCCGTCAAAGCGAGTATCTGCGTCCACCTTTGGCGCAGTGATCGTGATGGTTGAACCAGAACCTGTGAAGCTCAATGCACTTGGTAGCTGCCAGTCAAAGTCGAGCGTTGGCTGCTCGTCATCAAATGCATGGACATGCAAATGCTTGCTCTGCCCCTCATCTATCGTGATTGGCGCAGGTGTATGTACCGTAGGTGCTGTATTTTTCGGCTTTGAGATCACCGATAGGTTGTAGCTATATGATTTATCAGATACGAATACCTGATTGCTGGAGATTGCGTTTGGATTAAATACAATGTTGCCGGTATTATCTTTCACACCAATGCGAATAATATCGGCAAACTGTGTCGTCAGGTTAGACGCAAACTGTGCTTGCCACTGATTTGCATTGGTCTTTGTGACGTCGAAGCGCTCTTGAATGAGTTCATTTCCATCACCGTTAAACACTCGAACCCACACTGTATCGCCGGCAGTTGCCTCTTGGCCCTGTTTTACAAAGTACTCTACTGGATACCATGTGTCTGGCGTTGGTGTTGGATCTGTACTGCGTACTATGGTCACGTCACTACAGTTGTAAAACCCCTCTCCTACTACATCGTCACGCTGCCAGCGGCTATACAGAATCGCATCACCTGCAAACTTTTCTGGGATTGCCACTTCCATTTCGTAATAACGCTTACCATCTGGCGCCATAAAAAACGCAATGTTTCCGTGCTCTTGGACTAGCTCTAAGTCACTCCAAGCAAGCGGCTTTTGCTTAAATTCAGTGCCCGGCTTAGTTAAGTAGAACTGCCAAAAACTAGGGTTATGGGGCGTCGTTGCGCGATAACGGATTTTCACTTTACCCTGAGCATTTGGCGTGATCTCCGTTGTTTGCCATTCAGTAGATGGAATATTCATTCCCGCTTTTTGGCTATCACCCGCACCACACAAGGTGCCATCAGGAATGTTAGCCTCTACTGCCGTTTGGTTACGAAAGTCTGCTGTATTGGTTGCGAACTCATGCTTTTGAATAAACTGCACATGCTCAGATTTCAAATATGCGGCACGACATGCTGCATTCGGGATTTTTGAGCCATCTTTTGGCCACCAAAATCCACCTTGCTCCTGACAGATTGCTTGCCTAGCTTTGGGAAAATCCATATAGCCGTGTGCATTCACTTTACCGATAACGCCCACACCTAAGGCTACGCCCAGCGCGCATAAGGTTACTTGTTGTCTCATAGTTTTCTCATTTATTGATTGTAAGAGTGATCCGCAGATCACTCTGGTTGGGAATAAACGTGGCCGTTACAGGCTACACACTTTCTGCCAAGCACCGCCGTTACTTGGTGTGCCATTTGTCCACCACTTGGCTTTATAAACCGCGCCGTTATGGATCATCATGTCACCGCCGACAGCATGGCTCGGATCGCCAGCCCAGTTAGTGCGAGGCCAATTAGGGTAAGTGTTGATGTTTTCAATTTTCACACCTTCACACTGCTGACCATTTGGCGGGTTTTTGTCACCATCACCTGGATTTGGAACATGCTTTTTAGCGACTGGTAATTCAGGGTATTCAGAGGCAAATGCGTACTGTTTGCCGTCTTTTTCGATGGTAAAGTTCACAGGGCCCGTGATAGGCATGTAGTACATCACTTGTGCATTGATGGTTTCGCCCGGCGCAAACGACTCAAGCTGACCGCCCCACTCATTTTTGAAGGTAATTGAAAAACGATGGAATTCATTTTCAAAACCACCGATGTTATTACCAGCAGAATTCGAAGCATCATGTTCAACACGCATACCCAGTTTTTTGCGCGCATTCCAATTTGATTTGAAAATTGCTGAAGTTGACGTTGGTACATTGAATGTGATCGTTGCGCCAGTCAGGTCGATTTCTGAGTTGTTGGTAAAAGCAAATGTTGGACGAATTGGATAGTTTTGGTCGCCAATAGGGAAGTCTTTCGCTTCAAATGCAATATCAACCGCTTCGCTTGGCGTAGTAAATGTGCCATCACCAACATGCGTATCATAAGCAACACCACTTTGGTTAAAGGTGTTGTATGCTAGCGCTGTCATTGTTGAGCCCATGAAGTACTCGCCTTTGTCAGCATGGTAGTCAAAGTCACCTGCCAGCTCCCAGAACATCACGCCGCCCAATCCCTTATCAACAACGTAGTCTAGTTTGGTTTTCATAGACTCAGAGTCTTCCATTGAAAGGAATACTTTTTTCTCTGCGTTATATAACCAAGGCGCTACAGCTACGTCGTCGTAATGACGCACATAGTCACCGCGCAGAACATCATCGGCATCTGTATCAGGCGTTAAGCCATATACTTTTAGGTAGCTTGGGTTGATACCGTGTTCAAGGTTTTTAGCGTGCCAAAGTGGGTTCGATCCTGCGGCAACTTCTTGACCATTTTCAATGTCATGCCATAGGTTGTCGATACCAATTGCGCCGTTACCACACTTGTTCTTTTCACCAATTCCCGTGCCTTTCGGGCAGTTGCTTTGATTTGGCAGTGGTGCGCGACCCCAAAGGCCATTGTCACCACCACGCACATCTTTGAATCCACGGGTATAGTACGGAATACCAATGTTGATACGACCAGCAGGCAGCGCACCACGGAAATAGTTCACCGCCCAATCTGTATTCAAGTAACCAATACCACCGAACTCTTTAGTGCCGTAGACATTCCACACCTTCAGCTCTGTGTCTTTACCCGTGTCATACAACGGTGCATTGTGACCAACGTGATCATTCCACGCTCCGTGCAGGTCATAAGACATGATATTGACAAAGTCTAGGTATTGCGCTGTTTGGAACGTTTCCATTCCACGTAGTAAGTAACCAGATGACGGAGAAGCAATCGTTAACATATAATGTTTGTCATCTTGCTCACCCGCTTTATCAAGGGCTTCACGTAACTCTTTCATCAGCACTTGATAAGACTTGTTTAGCCCTGCACGTCTGGCATTGCTGACCGGGAAATCTTCAGGGTGACCTGAGTCTTTCATCGAAGATGGATATTCATAGTCTACGTCCAAGCCATCAAAGCCATAGGTTCTTAAAAATTCAACTGAGCTTTTCACAAACTGAGCAATACCAGCATGGTTTACGCTGCCATCAGCATTTGTGGTCATCGTATAGAAACCACCGTTATTCACGCGTTTACCAGTTTCGTCAAAATAACCGCCCGTTTCAGCCCAGCCACCAACCGAGATCATGGTTTTCACGTGTGGATATTGCTTTTTGTATTTATTCAGTAAGTTGAAGTGGCCTTTGTATGGCAAGCTAGGGTCCATCTCTGCACCTGCAACGCCTGGCCAAGTCATGTTAGTTGCCGCGTTACCTTGTGCATTTGGATTACCTATGCTGATCTCATTTTTGTCATTAACGTGAGCAAACGCATAGTTGATGTGAGTGATTTTATCCCATGGTATGTCTTTAACCAGATAGCTAGGTTGATCATTTTTACCGTGGCGCCAGCTCGTAAAGTAACCAATCACACGTCTTGGGTGATCTGCGCCCATTTTTTCTCGGCCTTCACTATCATAAATATCACAGTAAGACGGCGTTATACCGGGAGTTTGGTATAAGCCAGCTGGACGACAGTCGTCATGTGAACCTTGACCATCATCTTTTGCTTTCACCGTAAAGGTTCTGCTTATTTTTTCTGATTCTAAGCCGTGTTCATCTTTAGCGACTAAGACGAATGTCTGTGGGCCTTTTGCAGTGGCTGTCCATGTATATTCGAACTCATTTTGCGATGTGCTCACTACTTCGATGCCATTCACAGAGAGTGATTGAGTCAAAGTATCTGACTCTTTATCATTTGCAATCAAAGTAAATACAATCTGACTACCCACTTCCAACTCACTTGGCAATTGTGCTGCTAAACGAGCAATCGGGGCGGTATTTTGATCTTTAGGTGGAAGTGCCTCAACGCTGACTTTGCGGCTCACCGATTTCGCAGTTGCGCCATCATCATCCAATGCCACACCATGAAATTCGTGTTTGCCTTGTTTTGCTTGCCACGTAAAACGATATGGCGCTTGGCTTAGCACTTTCACCAACGCATCATTATGATAAATCGCAACATGCTTTACTTCACCATCGCTATCACTGGCTGAAAAGTCGATGATCACTTCTTCATTCTCAGCCACTGTAACATCTGCAATTGGTTTAAGTAGCTTGATAGAAGGCGCTAAGTTTATTGGCTCTGAGCCACTGCACTCTCCAAGCTTTGTCCACTCTTGCCACTGACCGGACTTTAGCTTTGGTGAAGAGCGGTTCCACCAATTGGCACGATATGCAACGTTATCTTGTTGCACCTGGTTGCCGCCAACATAAATTTTACCCGCTTCCCAAGTCGCAAGGCTGTCACAGTTCACTTCAGCAAAAGCCGATGCACTGATCAAACCCATTGTAATGGCACTGAGCTTGAGTACCTTATTCGAGGATTTAGACACGCTCATTTGATTATTCCTAATTTGTATGTTTTTTGTTTATAAAATTACATTCAGTAACATAATTACCTAATGCGATACTGAGCAGCGGCGATTGTACCGATCCAAAACACCATCACAAGGGATTAGCTAAAATTAAAAAACACAAACCAAATAACTAGAAAAAACACGTTTTTTAGTAAAAAGGCAGGATACATAACATATTGAAATTGATTAACTTGTTGATAAAATCACAACAAATAGGCGCATTGTAAAGTTTACATAATTTACATTAAATCCGTTTACCTTTATTTACATTACAAAGTGGACAAACCAGAACTCAATACCTTTTTCTATGGTTTAAAATTAATAACAGCACTTTTTTATACTTATTTCACAATTGAAAAAGGACCCAAATAGGGAACTATTAAAAATAACTAAAATTACATTTTTGTTTAAACAAAGAATAAATTAGTAATTTCATGGTTTTATTGAAACTTTGAGAATAAAGCTGAACGCTTCAAATAATATAGAGAGTTGTCAATCAGACATTTTAACTAGAAAGTAGTTTTATTAGAGAAATAAATGCTTATTAACACGACAGTTAACACAAATAAAACATTTGTACATTTGACTCTTAGAACCATCACGCTAAGGTTAAATTACTTTTATTTGATAGAGCATTTTTGACATGCGATTTTTGTTTAAAATTTTGTTTACCATGTTGGTTTTTTGTGCGGGCTTTGCACTAGGTGTGTACTCTCTTCCAATTATGATGGCCCCACCCTCCCCTACACAAACGGCCTTATCCGAAGTTGCGAATCAAGCAAAATTCACCGCAGTTTTTAGTAAAGACCTAAAAGGCTCTGACTTTTTGCACTTTGGTGAAGGAGATGTCTTTATTGGTGAACATACAATAGGCTTTGAAGGTAGGTTAGCGCCAGGCCCTGACTACCGTCTTTATTTATCACCAACGTTTGTCGAAAATGAAGCTGAGTTTGAACAGCATAAAAATACAATGCAATTTGTATCTGCTGTCACGTCATTTAATGGCTTTATTGTCGATGTACCGAAGGATGTAGACGTAAGTAAATTTAAAACGGTTGTTGTATGGTGTGAGACATTCGGAGAATTTATAACCGCAGGAACTTATCAATAATACACTTTCTAAGTCTAATGAAAAGGGCCTAAGTGGCCCTCACTATTTTAATAGCGCCCTAGGTGATCCTCACATCCTTCTGCGATATAAGCATCCAGCCCCTTATAGTAAGCTCTAATATAATTAGTGTATTCATTACCTCTCTTGGTGTAACCATAAAACTCATAAGAAGAAGTATCGATTCTATCTAACAAGATTTTCTCTTTTTTATTTTCATAGTAATGCTGCAGAGTTATACGCAATCGACCAAAGTCATTTTGCCCCAAATAACTCGTTTTATAGGTCCCCTTACCCATAAAGTTAATGTGTTTATACATGCTGTCATATTTGGAGTTAGATACTACAACCAAACGTTTACCAGCCTTAACACAAACTTTGTAGTAATCTTCATAATCACCACCACTGCCAATCTCATTACCTTCGATATACAGAACACCACGGTGCATTCTATTACCATCCAACGGGTCTCGCTCATTAGTTGGGAAAGGAACGAAGTCATCTGGTCTCGCAGCATTGGTATCGCCAGCATCAAATGAATCGCCAGCACCGAATGAGTCACCTGCGCCGAATGAATCGCCTGCGCCGAATGAGTCACCTGCGCCGAATGAATCGCCTGCGCCGAATGAGTCACCTGCTGCAAACTGGCTGTTTAACTCAGATCCTTCATAGCCCGAACTCAGATGAGCTGGTTGTTCCTCAGCATTAAAGTAATCGATGGTTTGTGAAACGGCCTTACCTGAATGAACGGCCACAAGCACAATAGGTAAAACTGATTTTATGTTAAATTTCATTTAAATCCCTTAATTGTTGTTACGGTTAGATGGTTTATTGGAATACTAAGTCCTTATTGTGTGTCACTGAGTTCCCAAGGGGCTTTAAAATCGATGCAACTCAATCTGGGGGGAAACTAGTTGACACCATAATCATGCAACAACCTGCTTTGTTATCTAATAAGCAAGAAATAAGCAAAATACTCGTTCTAAAATAACGAGTAAAAGTACTCCAAAAGTTTAACTTTGGGAGTACTTAATAGCATCTAGATTACATTAGGCTTAAAATCTGGAACCTGTCGTATATTCACAACCTTCAGCGATATACATATCTGAGCCTTTATAATAAGCGCGCAATGTGCCAGCATGATTACCATTAATCAACGTATAGCCATTAAACTCATATTTGCCGCCGCTGTACTTATACAGAACCATGGACTCCTTGACATGGCCAAAGTCAAAAGTTAAATCAAGCTCTAAATAGCCATAATCTGAGCCGTAAAGACTCATCGGCTGATAAGCCCCTTGAAGAATATAGCGGTTTTGGAGCGCCATTAGATCAAATTGAGAATGTGCACCTGATATAACGCGGTCATTTGATTTAATACACACTTTCATATAGTCGTAATAATTACCATCATTGTTGTTATCAACCTCTAGGTAAAGAACACCATGATGGATATAACCGTGAGTATCAGAGTTTAATTCGCCCGTTGGGAAAGCTTCAAAGTCTATGGGACGACTACCGAACGAATCACCTGCGCCGAATGAATCACCTGCGCCGAATGAATCACCTGCACCGAATGAATCGCCTGCACCGAATGAATCGCCTGCACCGAATGAATCGCCTGCACCGAATGAATCGCCTGCACCGAATGAATCACCTGCCGAAAATTGACTATCAAATTGATTGCTTTCAAAACCTGCACTCGCCTCAACAGGCTTTTGGTCGGCAGTATAAAAATCAATAGTTTGTGAAACTGCATTACCAGAGTGAACTGCAACAAGTGCAATTGGAAGGACTGTTTTTAAGTCGAATTTCATTTAATTCCCTTAATTTACGTTGCTATTGGAGTGTTAATTCATATATTAATTTATCTAGCATGGCGCTCAGCTCGATGCGAACTTTAACATCGTAATCAGACCATACATTCAATGGCAGATGGTTTATGTGGCTTGCGATTGTCGCGACAATGTACTTTATTGAACCACACAGCAGCAGCTGATAAACAAACGACTGGCGTTCTTTACGCAATTCATAGATAAATCGATTCAATTGTCCTTTTACTTCGGTAATTGAATCAGCGCCACCAACCTGCGCCTTTAATATTCTCAGTTTGTCACACGCATCATTAAAGTACTCGCCAACGTTCAGCTGAGATCCAGAATGAGTACTAGCGTACGCGACAACCGTAGGCATTAATTTATATTTAGATTTTTTATCAAATTTCAAATCTTCAAAGTTTGCAACCTGCGTCCCTTTAATATGCGCACCATCACTTGTATTGGTTACTGTGGCAGAGGGATTGTATCCAAGCAGTCTCTCTTGAGCAGCCCGAGCCTCATTAAAAATCCGTGAAGTGTATACAAATGGCCTAAAATTGCCTTTAACTTTCATTTCATTGTCAAAATTAACATTAGAAAGTAAATTGGTTGGCTCATAGTAGCTCGACAGCTGACTGTGATGTTTTTGGTGATCGACATATCCGTAATCACAGCCGAGTAATATAATGTTTTTAAAACCCATTCTAATAAATGACGCAACGGCCATGTTTGTTACCGTTGGGTTACAATGATAAAGCGCTTTGCACCCATCTCCAGAAAGGTTGGCAAGCTCAGCTCCGAGATCATTGCCTTTTGCAAAGACAATTCTATTATCAAATTGAGTGAGCAATTTGGGGTAAACGGTACTAAGTGCAATAAGCACCACATCTTTGTTACTTGGATCTACCAGTTCAGCCTCTTTGATTTCAAAATTAACTGAAGTTCTCTCCATTTCTATATGAAAATCAGGTTTGATCCCAGCTTTCATTAGAGGTGCTAGAGATGTTCCGCAAGAGACAATAAATGCATGATCTGACTGTTTTTTTAATTCATCTATACTTTTGTCCAATGACGGCCCATTACCAACAATCACGACTGGAAAACTTTCAAACTCAGAAAAAACATTTTCGTGGCAAGAAACTGTCGAGTTTAAACGGTTTTCGCTTGTATGTTTCAAACCAAGTAACTCGTCTTCCAAAAAGCCCCACATGCTTGCAAAGCTATTGCGCCACTGCTTAAACTCGCTAAATATTTGGTCCGTCAATGGCGTACTGTAATGACGATACAGGCTGATATCGGATAGTAAATGAACGCCATTTTGGTCTATGAGGCCTTTCATTTCGCTAAGAAACTGGTCGTAACTCTCTATATTGAAAAAGTTGATTGAACCCGCTCTACTTTCACACTCTGCATGTAAAGCTGCAAAGTTAATATGTTGACATGCCATCGCGTAATGCTCGGCACTCGATTCTACGACTATCACATCCGTGTATCGTATTTTTGAAAGAAGCTTTGGAATGTGATAGCCCGCACCGAGTCCTAAAACAATCAATGTACCACGTTGCGGTTTTGAGTTACTTTTTCTTCCCAAATTATCCGCAATACTATTTAAATTATTAATACAAAGTTGATGTGTATATTCGTAAGTATTGGTTGAAAAACTAAGGCTTAAATGGGCCGGGTGTTGAAGGAATAAATCAACTTGTTTGTAACATTTACCTTCAGCGTGTTCACCATAAAAGCTACTTTGGAATTCAGATATCTGGGAAAGTTTTTTAGAACAAATGCGATTATAGAAAGGATTTGGAAAATACCTTTTAAGGTACGCCAAGTTTTGCTCAAATAGTTCCATATAGTTTATAAATTCCAAATAGTTATAGCCTAATAATTTTTCCACCAATCTGCTTTTTCGTCAATAAAAAATAGAGGAAGGCCACCAAACATATCAGTTAGTAATTTAGAATTAATAACTTAATTTTAATTTTTAAAATTCATTAACTTACACTGACTTAATTGCTACACAAAACGAGGGATTTGAAGACTGAAATTATTAATAAAATAATAATTTTTATTTTATTAATAAAAAAAGCCACGCAATTGCGTGGCTGGAGAAACATTGCATGGGTATATTGCAATGAATAAAGCCTAGCTGAACAATCAGCTATAAAGGGAAATCTATGCAGCGACAGCTGGGTCCAATTCTCGAATTAGATACTCAAACGCACCTAAACTAGCAGTCGCGCCACTTCCCATAGCAATGACTATCTGTTTGAAAGGGGTTGTGGTCACATCGCCTGCCGCAAAAACACCTTGCATACTTGTAGACCCTTTATTATCAATTTCTATTTCACCAAACCGGTTTATTTCAACATCGCTGTTTTGCAACCATTCTGAGTTTGGCACTAATCCTATTTGTACAAATACACCTGCAATCACAATTGAGTGCGCTTCGCCTGAATCCCGATCTAAATATTGTAAACCGGTCACTTTATTCGTATCGCCGAGTATTTCCGTCGTTTGCACATTCGTGCGTATATCAATGTTTGGAATACTCTTAGCTTTATTGATCAATACCTGATCTGCTTTAAGTTCACTGGCAAACTCAAGCACGGTGACATGTTCAACAATATTTGCGAGATCTATTGCCGCTTCGATACCAGAATTACCCCCACCAATAACCGCAACAGGTTTGCCTTTAAATAAAGGTCCATCACAATGCGGACAATATGCAACACCTCTACCTTTGTATTCCTGCTCTCCTGGTATATTAACATTACGCCAACGTGCACCCGTTGATATCACTACAGACTTCGCTTTTAATTTAGCCCCATTCTCTAGCTCAATATCCAAATAATTACTTCTTTCAATGTGCGTAACTCTGTTACCAGTCATAACATCCACATCGTACTGTTTAACGTGTTGCTCCAATTGGGCGACTAATTTGGGGCCCTCTGTTTCTTTAACAGAGATAAAGTTTTCGATACTCATTGTGTCGGCAACTTGTCCACCAAACCGCTCTGCAACTACGCCAGTATTTAAGCCTTTCCTCGCGGCATATACCGCGGCTGATGCTCCTGCTGGGCCGCCACCAATCACCAAAACATCAAAAGGAGCTTTGCTACTCAGTTTTTCGGCTTCTTTTTGAGCTGAGTTTTGATCTAGCTTTTTCAATATGTCTGACAAACCAATTGCACCTTGGCTAAATAGCTGACCATTGAGATAGACGCTCGGAACGGCCATAATGTTGCGCTCTTCAACTTCTTGCTGGAATAGTGCGCCATCGATCATAGTTGTTGTAATTTTGGGGTTGTTTACCGCCAGAGTGTTGAGAGCTTGCACAACTTGTGGGCAAGTCTGGCAGCTCAACGATATGTACACTTCGAAATTCAGGTTTTTATCAATTGCCTTAATTACCTCAACTTCATCATGGTCCAATTTGCTTGCATGACCGCCACTATGCAGTAACGCAAGAACCAAGCTGGTAAACTCATGACCCATAGGTACACCCGCAAAACTGAGTTGTGTTTTTGATTCAACGGAGCTGACCACCATAGAAGGTCTTCTCGCGTTAATATCATAGTTTTCAACCACTGTTAGGTGTTCACTCAAAGCAGCAAGATCATGTGCGAGTGAGTTCAATTCATTGGACTTATCACTGCTGTCCAGCGCGACTCTCAGCTCCACAGGCGAGTTAATATTCTTAAAGTGCTCTTTTAGTTGGCTTTTAATTTGCGCATCTAACATATTTATAATTCCTCATTGAAACGCTACGCACATGGTTGCTTGATTTAAGGGATGCAAATTCAAGTGATACCTACCAGCAAATGCTGGCAGGTATGGTGTGAGTCAAATTAGATTTTACCCACAAGGTCTAAAGAAGGCGCTAATGTCTCTTCACCTGGCTGCCATGATGCTGGGCAAACTTCGCCGTCATGTGTTGCAATGTACTGAGCAGCTTGAACTTTACGCAATAGCTCTTTTGCGCTGCGACCAATCCCTAAATCATGTGTTTCAACAACTTTGATTTCACCTTCTGGGTTGATAACAAACGTGCCGCGAAGTGCGAGGCCTTCCTCTTCAATCATCACACCGAAATTGCGGGTGATTTTACCTGTCGGGTCGCCAATCATCGGGAAGTCAATTTTTTTGATGGTGTCAGAAGCATCATGCCATGCTTTGTGTGTGAAGTGAGTGTCTGTTGATACAGAGTATACTTCAACACCCATTTCCTGAAGCTGTGCATAGTGGTCAGCCAAATCGCCAAGCTCTGTCGGACACACAAAAGTAAAGTCCGCAGGGTAGAAAAAAACAATGCTCCACTTACCAAGTAAATTTTGCTCTGAAACTTCAACAAAATCACCCTTGTGGTATGCAGTTGCGCTGAAAGGTAAAAGCTTTGTATTAATCAATGAAGTGCTCATGGCTATCCTCTATATTAAGTTTGTATTTTGTCTTTGCGAGTACCCTCGCCTTGCTTGAATACAAAGATATAGACTTAGCACTTTTAAATAAAATTGATTAAAACTATCATTGCTATCGATAAATTTGATTAAATAAACTCAACCCCATTGTAAACCTTAGGTATAATCTACTCGTAGTAATAGTGGTGACCTCAATGGACCCACATATTTGACTAAATCAAACTAATTAAGAGTTTTTATGCACCCGTACTTTAACCATATTCAATTAGGCTATTTGGGCTTTGTGCCTTTTTTACTTTGCATTGCAGCAACACTAATGTTGGGAAGCTCGGAATCCCTGGTCGGTGTTTTCAGTTTTTACAGTATGGGCATTCTGGCGTTTATGGCAGGGACCATGTGGCGCGCAGGGGAACAACCAAAGGCCCACGCAATTTTGGCGGTGGTGGTTGTACTTCCATTTCCTTTACTTTATTTGGTTTCTTTTACCGCACAACTTAGCTACCTTGCCGCTAGCTATTGGCTGGTACTTTGGTTTGAAAAAAGTATGCCTAAGTGGCAAGAAACACATAAAGACTACAAACAAATGCGCTTTGTCATTACCTCTGTTGTTTTTGTATCGCACCTATTTATGATTTCACAAGCAATTGAATTGACGAGATAGAATAAACGTTTAACCTCACAATCATGGCGGCACCATAACTATTCCTTTAATGCAATGTAAAAAAGCTACACGTTTCGAGTGTAATCAATTAACATTATCGAACAGTGTTCAGGTGCCGGCCCAACAATCCTCTTTTAAAATCCGGTACCTGCCGAAGTACTGCAAGGTTCTTATTGAGCATTTGACAACTATTTAATTCAAAGATTTGAATCAGTGCGGTAAATTAGTTCGCAACTAAGCAGATCAATAATAATACTGCTATAAGTTAAAGAGTAGCGTTAGGAGTGCATACATGATTCAAAAGCTGCTTTACGGGGTGATAGGGCTATTTGTGTTCACCTTTTATCTTTGGATGAGAGAGCAACCTGGTGATCTGCTGGACTCACTAGAGGAGTTGTTTTGGTTTACTATCGCCTCAACGATGATCGTTTATTCAGCACCGCATTTAAAGAACAACATTTTAATATGGGCATGGTCTATATACTGTTTGGGTTTACTGCTGGATCTGCTGGACGATTTTATCGCCGTGGACATATTTCCAGTTATCGCGCTAGACACGTCACTTAAACAGATTGGCTTTTTACTCATATGCTATGCACTGTACACCATGATAGTCAGACAAAGAGACACCATATCTCAACTCAACAATGAAATTGTGCAAAGACGACGACTGGAAGAAAAGCTTAAATTTGATGCAACCCATGATGAACTCACTCAGATAGGAAATCGCAGAGCCTGCTTTACCCAATTCAAGACACTTTGCGAGCAACATACAACTTTATTTTATTTTGACTTAGATGATTTTAAATGCGCCAACGACAAATTTGGGCACAGCTGTGGCGATTTAATCTTGAAAAAAGTAGCACACTCTTTGAGCACACAGTTTGGCGAAGAACGTTGTTTTAGGATCGGGGGTGATGAGTTTGTCGCATTTGGTAGTTTTGATACAGACAATGACGAGCAACTTCGCAAAAAGCTTTTAGAAGAAGTCTTTGAATACGGTGTCGGTATTAGCATTGGTTTCACTGCTACAGACACAGAAATTGCCCCTGATAAATTACTACATCTCGCTGATGCGGCCATGTACAGTAACAAACGCCTTAAGTCTGTTCGCTCTAAACCTCGGGTCAGTTAACATCTTACCATGCCTTTCATTAGTACAATAAAAGCAGTCCCAACATAAAACCCTTTGATTTAAGGCTTAAAAAATAGAGTACTATTAAAACATTTATGGTTAAATGGCATCATTAAGATGTTAAAGCTGGCGTATTGCGAAAAATTCATAGCAAACCGTCGCTTGTTGATGTGTCATTATCAAATCATTCAGACACATACCTAATACACTATGCACTCATATTACAAAGGAGATTGACTCGTGCTAACCAACTTATTCTCCAGCTCAGAAATAAAAGCAGAACTTTCGCAATTAAAACGTGAGTTGGCACAACAAGTACAAGAAAATGAGCGCCTTACAACTGAAAACAACCAACTACAATCACAGTTGATAGAAGCACAACAGCAGCTAAATGATAATACCGACAATCAGCTCTTGCAGTGTGCTCTATCCGGTATGAGCCAAGTAGAAGGGATCAGAGAGACGGTACTTCACAGCTTTCAAAATATAGAGCAAGACAGCGCAGCCATAGCAGAAGTTAATCAGTCGTTCGAAACGTCAGAAAAGTCACTAGCAAACATTCTGGCTGGTATGAGCCAGCTTTCTGAAAATATGTCGAGTATGACCGACAATATTTCAGGCCTATCTCATATGGCTGACAATATTCACACTTTTGTCGCAACGATCTCCAAAATTTCAGATCAAACTAATTTGTTAGCACTTAATGCTGCAATTGAAGCTGCACGAGCGGGTGAAGCTGGCAGAGGATTCAGTGTTGTAGCAGATGAAGTTAGAGCTTTGGCAAATAACACCAGCGCATCTGCTAACGAAGTATCAGAGTTAGTCACCAAGATCATTGATACAACCCAACTTACAGTGAAAGATGTGTCAGTGATCCAAGAGTCAAATAAAAATTTATCTCACAGTATTGAGCACCTAAATGATGAATATGGAGACATTGTTAATACGTGCGGTTCAATGAAGCAAACTATCACCAATGCTACCCAGCAGACTTTTATTCAAACAGTGAAACTTGATCACGTCGTTTGGAAAAGCGAAGTCTACGCCGTGATCATGGGAAGCAGTAATAAAACTGTCGGCAATTTTGCCGATCATACATCGTGTCGCCTTGGTAAATGGTTCCTAGGAGATGGCTCTAAACAATATTCAAACAACTCTGCTTATAAGCGCCTAGAGCAGCCACACAAAGAAGTACACAGATCCGGTGTAGAGGCTATTAAAAAGTTCCAAGATGGTGACAAACAGGGGGCAGTACAACAGCTCAATAGAATGGAGCAAGCCAGCGTAGAGGTTATGCATTTGTTGGATGATCTTAGAAACACTTAATGCAGTTAGACGATATATTTTTCCTTCGATTGACGACTTTTATAGTTAAATCTTGATATAATTCGCCACTTTTAATTAGTCAGTGTTTATCATGCAATTAGACCCAAAGTGGCGAATACTAACAGTGGGAGATGGCGATTTAAGCTTCTCCTACTCCATCAAAAAGCACCTTCAACCTCAGCAAATTATCGCCAGTATTTACGACAGCGAAGCTATTTTGCGAGAGAAGTATCAAAATCATGCTTTAGACAAGTTGATAGCGTCCAATACACCTGTGTTGACTGAGTTTGATGCCACTGACAAAGCATCTTGGTCTCGCTTGAATGGGCAGACATTCGACGCTGTGATTTTTCAGTTTCCGCTTATTCCTGCTTTTGCTTCACATGACGAGTTTAAACAGAACTCACTGAGCATAAATACATTAAATAGACGCCTACTGAGGTATTTTTTGACTTATTCACAGTCAATTGCTTTAGATAAACAAGGGCCAATGCTCAGTATCATAACGTCAAAAGATGTTAAGCCATATTGCGAATGGAACCTCGAACAAACCTTACATCAATCACTTAATCTAAACTACCTAGGACAAAGTGATTTTGATATAACGCGGTTTCCTGAGTATAAAATACGCAATGTCGACAGAGACAAACACGTAAAAGATACCCGAGGGATCAGTTACTTTTGGTCACCCAAGCCCGCACCATCACTACCACTTACCAAACCCAGCTATTTATCTGAGTCTCACTGTGCCATGTGCCGTGTTGGTCCATTTCTAACAGAGCAAGACAAACAAGCGCATTTAAATTCAAAAAAGCATAAACAGATGTCTAAACATGAACAGGCTTGGCAAGCATACTTAAGTCAAGCAGCCGATTGACCCTGCAAATATATAACAAATAGAAAAAATACAACCTCCATTTTTAAAGTGTTTTAGTTACAAATAAAACACTTTTGAAACAACAAAAACTGCGAAATAAACAATAATGGAATAATGTATACAAAGTGATTGTGTATCCTTAAAGAAAACCTTAGACTTGCGCCCTCTTTGAATTAGCGGGCTTCGTTATGCAAATTCTAGACAAACGATTTTTATACGCAATTGCATGTCTTCTTTTAGCTATGGTGACTATTCAGTCTGGCGCATCAATCGCAAAGCAATTATTTCCATATGTTGGCCCCGAAGGAACGACAGCCTACCGCTTGGGGTTTTCTGCCTTGATATTGTGCCTCATTTTTAGACCTTGGAGAAAACTCCCCGCCAATTGGCGACCGGTTATTCTTTATGGCCTCTCATTGGGGATCATGAATTTGACATTTTACTATGCCATTGAACGTATTCCGTTGGGCATTGGTGTCGCATTGGAATTTACCGGGCCACTGGCAGTCGCATTATTTTCGTCCAAACGCAAGCGTGATTACCTCTGGGTGCTACTCGCCATTGCCGGGATCATAATGCTGCTTCCAAATATGAGTGAAGTGGATGGACTGGATCCTATTGGTGTGATACTGGCTCTGGTAGCGGGTGCTTTCTGGGCCGGATACATTATATTTGGTAAAAAAACCGGTGGACAAAGCTCAGGAGGCATAGCAGTCACTTTGGGCATGAGTGTCGCAGCTTTCGCGATAGTCCCCTACGGCGTCATTTCACAGGGCAGTGCACTACTTGACTGGTCCCTTATCCCACTCGGCATTGCTATTGGGTTATTATCGAGTGCACTACCATACAGTCTGGAAATGGTGGCACTGCGCAATATGCCTGCGCAGGGCTTTAGTATTATGATGAGCTTAGAACCTGCGGTCGCAGCTCTAGCTGGATTGCTGATTTTAGGTGAGCTGCTTACATTTTCACAATGGATCGCCATTATTTTAGTGATCACCGCATCGCTAGGCAGCTCAATAGCCACCAAAGAATCCTAAAAAACCAACTAAGGGCCTGCTTCAGGAGCGGGTCCTTCTAACCCCACGGTGACGGTAAATCAGACTCCTCTACCTCAACTTCCAGCTCAAAGTGCAAATTTTCAGGTGCTGAGCTCGAGGGTTCGATCTCAGGTAGCGTGGCAAAATGAAGTTTCAGCCACTGCTGTTGCTCATATAGCATATGCAGTAAATCTTTTTCATCCTGATATTCATGACCACTATTTGGTAACAAAACAAGCTTGGCGGTCTTGCCTAAATCGTTTAGCGCACTAAACATTCTTTCCGATTGGACCGGGTAGCTGCCTTCCTTCCTATCTTGATAGCCATGGATCAACAACACCGAACTGCGAATATTTTGCGCAGAGAATAAGGGAGAATTAGCTAAATACTTGCTAGATTCAACCCACAAACTTTGCTCGCCAGCACCAAAAACAAACGGAGATAGCGTCAAGTTATAAGTACCACTTCGCGCGATCCCGGTGACAAAGTAGTCTGTTTGAGTTAACAGTTTAAGTACGCTTGTGGCTGCAAAACCATGGCCGCCTATGGCTATTTTTTCTTTGTCCGCAATACCTTGAGAGACCAAAGTATCAACTATTGCCTTTGCACTGGCCCTCAGCTGTTGGTCAAACTGCTCTCCTTGATTTTGCGCACTCAGCATAGGCATATTTTTGATATTGAGCACAGCATACCCCTCATGAACAAATGGCACGCCACTCTTGGCATCTAGATCAGGGAATAGGTAAGGCGACGAGATGACTTGCTTATTATTTTGCTCATTTGTGTCATTAAGCCATACCACAACTGGTACTCGACCCATGCTAGGATCAAAGCTTTTAGGTAAATAAAAGTCTCCTTTAATTACACCACCGGCACCAACACTGAAACGCATTTCCTCTTTGCGGATCCCTTGCATACTTGGATATGGGTGTGGGTACTTAGTAAGTTGCTCGACAACATCAAACGTCAAATTACGAGAGAAGTAGTTTGTTGGATTGTCTTTGGACTCTTTACGCGTGACGAATTGCATACCATCATCTGAAAGCACAGCCACAACTCGCTCGAAATATGGAGATTTTGACTCCCAAATAGGCGTCATTAGGTTACCTCGCGCATCGAATCTTGCAAGATAAGGTATATCTGCCTCACCTTGTTTTTTTGTACCAGTGATAAATATGTAGCGACCTCCAGCAACCTTAATTACCGAAGCGCCAATATCATTTTTGGTCGTTACCAATTCGCGGCTTTCACCTTTAGAAAGGCCCTCAAATAAGTTCAACTTAACTTGAGCACGGTCTGGCGTTAATGGCGAAAATGCATAGTAGTCTTTTTCATTATTTCCGGCATCAATGACCATTAACCCAAGCTGATTGTCACCCCACATTATCTCCGATAGCCGCCCCTCAATGTCAGCGTAGTGGCGAGGATTACGTCTAAACGGCGCTGAAATACTGTACAAACTTTCGCTGTCGCTGTCTAAATCCGACTGGGCCCATATCAAGGTTGCGCCTTTATCAGCACGCCACTGGAATACTCGTTTAACGGTTGCATCTGTAAATGGTTGAGTAAGACTATCTTGTTCGGAAACAGTAACCTGCGGTCGGTAAACTTCGTAAAGCGGCGCACCTCTCATTCCCCAGATCTGCCAAACACTATAGTGCTGTTTATCAAAGTCTTCTTCCGTCATCTGCGACAAGTTTTGTATATCCATCATAGCAACCAACAAGTTGGTCGAGTCAGGCGACGCTTTAAAGCTGCTAAAATAAGCAGGTTGTCCGATTGGAACTTCTCTCCCTTTTAGCGGTACTTTATATAGTTGCCCTAATGCTAACTGTGTAAACTGTGCATGTTTTGGCGCATCAAAAGCATCAGACGGTTTTATTTGTGCAGTTGAATTAACAACCAATGGACCATTCGCATTTGATTGCTCTGCGCTACGAGTAACGCTTTGACGGCTATGATTCACTCTAATATTGGCAATGAGGCCTGAACTATCGGCCAGCCACTCGAAAGGTTTTGCCATTGTAAAGCCATTGAGTGGAAAATTGGACAAGCTCTTAGGTTGGCGTTGTTTAATATCATACACCCATAAGTATCCCCCTGTTTGAGTCTCTAAAATAAACGCAAGATAGCGTCCATTTGCACTCCAAGTAGGCTGAATAATGTGACCTTCGGGGATATTGTTCACCTTGATTAGAGCGCCGGTGTCAATATGCTTAAATGAAACACCAGCATAACGCTCGGCTTCTGGACGCAAGCTGGTTTCAGGGTTTATCTGAACACCAAGTATGCTCAGCGGTGGACGCTGTTGACCTAGTGATTTACCAGTATTATCGGCTTCTAGGGGCGTAAGTAATGCCATCCAGCTGCCTTTGGCGTTTACAAGAGCTTTTGGGACACTGTGATGTTGTATAAGCTCCGCAATTTCAGCCGAAGGTTGTTTATAGCTTGATGGATTAGCATAAACTCCATTGCTCAACACACATGCGCATACAAATAGTATTAAAGCCCTGATAATTATCACTTCTATAGTCCTAGTCTATTAGCCACAACGGGACATGATATCCTTATTTTTCACCAAGTGCAGTAATTTAGAGACATATTGCATTTAAAAAGCTGTTTTTTAGACTATTGTTTTATACAGAACAGCATCAATTGAATTGTAAGTTGCAGAGTCGAAGTTGATAGGTTTAAACTATGCAACCGTCATCAGCACAACCTATGCGATCAGGCACTTATGAACAACGACAAAAAACCAGAAAAAATAACAATTTTTGATGTTGCCAAAGAAGCGCAAGTTTCCAAATCTACAGTTTCCCTTGTATTAACTCACTCCGACAAAGTAAGTGACAAAAGTAAAGAAAAAGTTCTCAAAGCCATTGAAAAGCTTGGCTATGTATATAATAGAGATGCGGCTGCACTGCGCAGTAAAAAATCCAACCTCGTCGCGGTCGTTATCAATGATTTAACCAACCCCTATTCAGCGCAATTGGCGGTGGGCTTAGAAAAGCACATTTATGCGCTAGGTATGGTGCCGATGCTAGTAAATACCGGGGAGGATTTTACCCGTCAACAACAAGTTGTTAATACCCTCAAAGAGTACAATGTCTCTGCGTTTGTCATGGTTCCTGCACCAGGCACAACCAAAGAATGGGTGAACCAACTGGTTTCAACCGGGTTTCCTGTCATCAACATCATGCGAGAAATCCAGTTTGCTGAAGCCCCCTGCATTTTGCCTGACAACCAAAAAGGCACACACTTAGCAACAGAGCATTTATTGCAAAAAGGGCTGTCATCAATTGCTTTTTTAGGCGGTACTGATGAAATATCCGACTACCATGAACGATTGAGTGGGTTTCGCTCAGCAATATCTGCCCACGTTGATCAAATTCAATCCCATGAAATAATGGCACCAACGAACCGCCAAGGCGGCAGAGATGCATTCCATCAACTTTTCAGTATCGCTCCAGATATCCAAGCAATTGTGTGCTTCAGTGATGTCATTGCCTATGGCGCAATGGAAGCAATGCGCGAACACAATCTAGTACCTGGCAAAGATATCAAAGTGATTGGATTTGATGACCTTGCTGATTCGCGCTTAATGCGCCCCGCACTGTCATCGGTTCGTATTGATGCAAACGACATTGGTAAGCGGACTTGTCAGGCACTTAGTGAAATCCTTAACAAATCTCAACCACCGGTGAGAACACTGGTAGATATATCTTTACAAATACGAGAATCATCTTCTTAAATGACCAAAGTTTTAGTTATCGGCTATGTATGGCCAGAGCCTAATTCATCGGCAGCTGGCGTGCACATGCTGTCTTTATTGCAATTTTTTAAAGCACATGGCTGGCAGGTAGAATTTGCAAGTCCGGCGCAACAAACAGACCATATGGTCGACTTATCAAGTTATGGCATTACAAGCAAGCCAATAGCACTCAACTGTAGCTCGTTTGATCAGTATATCGAAGCGATGTCGCCTGATATCGTCCTGTTTGATCGTTTTATGATGGAAGAGCAGTTTGGCTGGCGGGTAGATAAATTTGCGCCCAATGCACTCAAGATTTTAGATACGGAAGACTTACAATGTTTGAGAGGGGCTCGTCACAGTGCAGTCAAAGCCGGCGTTGATTTTCATCGCGACCAATTGTTAGATAGCGAACTTGCCAAACGAGAGATAGCGGCAATATTACGGTGTGATTTATCTTTGATCATTTCTGATTATGAACTGGAGTTACTGACAAATACATTTAACGTCAGTCCTCGGCTGTTGTTGCACTTACCTTTTTTAGTCGACTTAACACAAATTCCGTCACAGCTTCCAAGCTTTGATGAGCGAAAGCACTTTATGACCATAGGTAACTTTCGTCACGCGCCAAACTGGGATTCTGTCCTTTATTTACAGAAGTTGTGGCCAACAATCAAAAAGCGGCTTCCGGATGCTGAACTGCACATTTATGGTTCATACCCGCCCAAAAAAGCAACTGCCCTTCACAACCCGAAAACTGGCTTTCTTATTAAAGGCTGGGCAGACGACGCAATTGACGTGATGAAACATAGCCGTGTTTGTTTATCACCTCTTAGGTTTGGAGCAGGTATAAAGGGTAAGTTTTTGGAAGCGATGTTAACTCAGACGCCATGTGTAACAACCCCTGTCGGCGCTGAAGGTATGCACGGCGCTTTGCCGTGGCATGGTGCTATTGCGGCAAATGAAAAAGAGTTTATCGACGAAGCGGTCGAGCTCTATAGCAATGAGTCTTACTTTAAACAGGCACAATCAAACGGCTTGAATATTTTGTCTGATAGGTATGATAAAAGCGCTTTGTATAGACGACTTGAATGCAAAATATCTACTATTCAGAGTAATTTGACTCAGCATCGTACGCAAAACTTTTATGGACAGATGCTCAAACACCATACACTCCGTAGTACCCAATATATGTCCCAATGGATTGAAGAAAAAAATGCAAACAAAATGCGTTGAAAATCAGACAAAACTGGTTAGAATGCGCGGCGTAACTTATTATTAGTTTTGTAGAAATAAACAACGAGTCAAAACCTCTGTTTTTATCTTGAACTAATTGCGCCGCGAACCATGTTGCAACATGCTTTTATGCCTTTTTTCGAACGAAAAAGTACGCCAAAGGCGCTCCAAATTTGCAACATAATTTTGCGATACCATAAGGTACTATGTTTTTGTTATTTGGGATTTAAGTACGCCGTACTTAAATATCTGGGCTCGCCCTTAATCACGCAACTATTAGGTATTGCACAGTTGAATTCAGCTACGTTTACCCAAAAGCGCAAGTTTATCGTTAAACTTGGCAAAATGCTTCATCAATATGGAACCCCTGCCTTTCGATTAGAAGCACATTTAATGGAAGTGGCCACACACCTTGGATTAAAATCATCTTTTGTTATGTCGCCTACATCAGTCACTTTTGTTATATGGACCGATGGACATGAAGAAGAATACACCCATGTAGCGCGTGTTGAGCCTGGCGATCACGATTTGGGTTCTTTGGCCAACACTGATGACGTCGTGAACAAAATGCTTGCTGGTGAGCTAAGTGTAACCCAAGCTGATGAAAGCTTAGATCAAATCCAAAATGCCGACTCACCCTATTCGCGCTGGCAAATGGCTGTGGCCTTTGCGATTTCTGGTGGCGCATTTGCCATGCTAATGGGAACAAGTTGGAGTGATGTGATTTGGTCAGGCATTATTTCAATCTTGGTTTATCTCTTTATTCTTTGGTCTGAACACTCAAAGCGCGTTACCCACATGTTAGAACCCATGGTTGCTATCGCGGCAGCATTTGTGGCTTGTGCAGTTTCTGCTTACTTTGATCCTCAGTTGAACATCCGCTTAGTCGTGCTGTCGGCCATCATAGTGTTTATTCCAGGTCTGGCTCTCGCTCTGGGGTTTGCTGAACTCTCTGCAAGACATTTAGTTTCTGGCACTGCGCGCGTTATGGATGCCTTTATGCTGCTCTTCAAGTTATATTTTGGTGCATTTTTAGGTATCAGCATCGGATTCTATGTCTTTGGTCAAGTCGACTTTGTGCAACCTGAAGCATTGCCTAAATGGACCGCATGGCTAGCAGTATTTTTACTGTGTATGAGCTTAGTTGTCATTTTCAAAACTAAGTTAAAGCATATTCCTTGGTGCATTACATCTGGCTTTATAGCCTATGCAGTCTCAGTTAGCGCAGCCATTTATTTTGATTATGCGCTTGGGACATTTGCGGGGGCTTTTGCCGTAGGTATATTCAGTAACATCTTCAACAGAGTAGAAAACGCACCTGCATCAATTGTGACTATGAAAGGGCTAATTGTGCTCGTTCCGGGTTCAAAAACATATATCGGGCTTAATTCACTGATCGAAGGACAGAGTTTTGTAATGGCTGATCATATCGGACAACAAACCTTCTTAATATTTATGTCCCTTGTTGCAGGTCTGATATTCGCTAACGTAACGCTTCCACCTAAAAAGAGCTTGTAAATAATAACGTAATTAATTGAGCCATACGGTCGTATGGCTCCCCTGAATGGCAAACCGCCACCAGCCTAGGTAACCTTAATATTTATGTCTCTTGTTACAACCTGATATTGGCCAACGTAAACCCTTCCACCTAATAAGGCTTGTAAATAACAACGTAATTGAGTGAGCCATACGCTTGTATGACTCCCCTTGAAGGCAATCCATCACCAGCTTAGGTAATCTACCCGGCCTCTGTGGCGCTGACTTCAGGCTTTCTCTAAAACGACTTTACATTGACTCCTCGTTCTACACCAACTTCACATTATGGCTAACATTGCCCTATTTAAATTATCTATTTCAAAGTTACCATAACCAAGACGCAGTATCTGGGTATTCGCCGTTGGGTTTTTGTTCTTTAACCACTACATTTATCAAATCTTAAATATCATTAGTTGTGAATGTAAATATAATTTCATTACCACATAGACAAGTAAATTTATTTATAAAGCTCAAAATAAAACCAATAATTTTTTATCTTGATAAAAATCATGAGGTTAAGCCACCAAAATTTATAAAAAATCACATTTCACAACTATTAATATTCATTCAAGATTTAACAACTGCTCTTGTTGTTAAATCTTAATTGCACAAGATTACATTCGAGTGATTACGTTCAAATTTCATCCAAGGGGATTGGTATCATGTTTAACAATAAGAATAAGTTGTCGCTGGCAATAAGCTCAGCATTGATGGGGTCAACTTTATATATTTCGCCGTTTGCATTTGCTGAAAATGACAGCGCTGTTTCAAATCAGAAAGAAGTGGAAGTGATTCAAGTTCGTGGCATACGTGGTAGCGTTGTAAAGTCGCTTAATACAAAGCGTTATGCAGATGCAATCGTTGACGCTGTCACAGCTGAAGACATAGGTAAATTTCCAGACCAAAATGTTGCCGAGTCATTGCAACGTATCACAGGTGTGTCTTTAACTCGTAACTTCGGTGAGGGTGAACGCGTTAGCATTCGAGGTACCAGCGAAAGCCAAAACCGTACATTACTCAACGGCCAAGCAGTCGGTTCAGCTGACTGGTGGACAAACTCAGCAGCCAGCCGCGGTTTCAACTACACCATGCTTCCCTCTGAAATCGTCGCAGGCCTTGAAGTCTATAAATCACCGGAAGCTGATATAGACGAAGGTTCAATCGGTGGAACTATCGTTGTTAAAACAAGAAAACCGCTGGATTTAGATGCAAACAAAATCGCAGGATCATTACTCGCACAATATAGTGAAGTGTCCGGTGAAACTGATCCTCAAGCGTCAATCATGTACAACTTTAAAAATGATGATGAAACTTTTGGCGCACTTGTTTCTGTAATTCGACAAGAAAGAAACCTTCGTCGAGATGGTATTGAGGCGTGGAGTTGGGCTGATAGAACCATTACGATGGCTGACGGAACAGTTCACGAAGATGTGTACAGTCCTGGCGGTGGTGGTTCAGCAATGTTCTCACAAGAGCGAGTCAGAACAGGCGTCACATTAGCACTTCAATATCGCCCTAGCGATGCGACCGATATCTCATTTAATTTACTAGATTCTACGCTTGATGCTGATAATGAAAACCAAAACTTCCTGTGGTTACCAGAACGTGGCGGCTCTCAATATACTGATATCACCATAATCGATCATGATAAAGTAGGTAGAATGGTTGTTGGTGGCACTATGGGGCTCTCTCCTGATGGCACCAACATTCTAAATGAAACCAAAGTCAGAAACTCGCAACTTAAAACAAAAGCCTATGACTTAAAAGTCGAACATGAAGGCGAGCTTTGGCACTCTACATACCAGCTTGGTTACACTGAAGGCACTGGTGGTTCGCAGGCGGACCGTTCGGTCGGTTGGGTTGGAAACTATGTACATTCTTATGACACTTCACAAGTTGAAGACGTTAAAACATCTTACGGCGCAGACCCAAAAGATGGCTCGAAATGGAACCTTGGCTTTTTGCGATACGACAGTAACGACGCAAAAGACGATGAAACCTACTTCCAAGCAGATTTTAAACGCCCTATCGACGTTGCTGTTTTTAGCGAAATCAAAATGGGCGTAAAATATCGTGACCACAGTCGCTTTAATACCAAACACACAACTCAAAACCGTACTGATTTGAATTGGAGTCTAGCAGACTATTCGCTGAGTATGCCAAGTGATTATCTTTCTGGATTAGGCTCATCAGGCACTTTACGAGCATATGCTATTACAGATTCAGATAAGGTACGCCAAGATGGTGACGCACTGAACTGGCCTTATGAAGTTTTAAAGGCCAGTACGTTCGACATCAAAGAAAAGATTTTGGCAGGTTATGTTAAAACAACGATAGATGCTGATGGCATGCGTGGTAACTTAGGTGTAAGGCTTGTACATACTAAACAAGAGTCGTCAGCATTTGCTGGTGCATCTGGTGCTGAGCTGTGGACAACCCAAGATAAAGATTACTTTGACGTTTTGCCTAGCATCAACTTAGCAATCGATTTAAATGACGATCTACTAATGCGATTCAGTGCAGCAAGAGTAATGTCTAGACCTGACTACGCAAGTATGACTGCTTCAACTTCATACAACGTGGAGACCCAAACGGGTACTGGTGGTAATCCAGATATCGACCCATTCCGTGCAACCCAGTTTGATACAGGTATTGAGTGGTATTTCAATGAAGCGGGTATATTCTCAGCCGTCTTCTTTTACAAAGATATCCAATCATTCCTTGATAGTACACCCGCTTTTGAGACTCATGAAAACACTTTGATCCGAATTAGTCGTCCGTCAAATGGTCGCGCGGGTCGGATCCAAGGTCTTGAGTTTGGCTACCAACAAGAATTACTAGAAGGTTTTGGTGTTTCAGCCAATTACACCTACGTAGATGGCGAAGCGAAAGACAAAGATGGTAACGACGTTACTATCCCAGGTAACTCTGAGCACACCATCAACTTAAGCGCATACTACGAAAACGAAAGCCTAAGCGGTCGCATTTCTTACAATCACCGCTCTGGTTATGACTCAGGTAATGACTGGCCTGGCTATATTGATGCCTATGGACAAGTAGACGCCAATATTACTTACAACATTAATGAAAACTTAGCAGTTGTACTCGAGGCAATAAACCTCACAGACGAGCATACATTTAGCTATCAAGAAGAAGGTGTTGAGCAAGCCCTTACCGGTGTCTATGCCGATGGCCGACGCTTTGTTGCCGGTGTTCGCTTTAACTTCTAACACTAGAAAAACCTCCCTGTGAAAAAGCTTTAAACACCGGGAGGTTATTTATAAGTTCGCTGCTAACACAGCGGCATTAGGCGATGGAAGGCCCCTCCCTGCCCAGGAGATTTTGAGCTGAAGTCTACGCTTGTAGACCTTCAGCTTTTCTTTTTAAACACCTTATACTTTGAGAATATGGTAATTGTTTTTAAAAGCTGTAGAATCGGTCATTTAGGTACATAAATTAGCATAGTGAATAAGTAAAATTACACTTAACGCAAGTTAGGTAGTTAGCAAAGGGTGCCATTTTAGTCAGCATGAACCATTTTAGGCCTATTAAACTCTTGGTATTGATTTTGGTCTTGTTGTCACCAACAAGCCAGGCTGATTTATATACTGCCACGCAGTATTACCAGCAGCAAAAATACGTCAAAGCCTATAACGAGTTTTATCAACTGGCCCAACTAGGTAACGGCGATGCCATTTATAATTTGGCCGTAATGTCATTACATGGCCAAGGAACTGAAAAAAACCTTTCATCAGCCCACGCGTGGTTTTCACTCGCTGCTGAGTACGGTATTTCAGAATCTCTTAAAACAGCCCAGCTAATTTCTTCTCAATATGCTAACCAACAAGTTTTAGCACAAGTACTAAACGATAAAAAAGAACGCTTTGGCTATCAGTATGTGAGCCAAAGTTATTACCCAAACTTAGACCATACAATAGCGCCCAGCGGTACATTGTCGCGAGTTTATGAAAAGCTACCAGAGTATCCGGAGCAAGCAGCAAGGCAAGGCCTTGAAGGCTGGGTTTGGTTAGAGTTTGATATAGACACATCTGGTGTGGTCAAAAACCTCGTCGTAATTGATGACTACCCTAAGAATATCTTTGCTTCGGCCTTAATCAATGCGGTAAGCGTTTGGCGTTACAAGCCCGGTCAGGCAAAAAAAAATCATTCGTTGATCTATCATTTCACCACCTTTAAAGGAAAAGAGTATAAGCGGACACTCGCATTTCAGCAGCAAGATTATCAGGTTGAAATAAAGCGTCATATTGACGCTGCTGAACAAGGTAATGCACAAGTTCAATACTACATTGCAAACTGGTTGAGCTCTGACAAATATAACGCTAGCCAGCTACTTAAGTATCATTGGCGAGATGACAGCGCCTATCTGACTATGTTACTTGCTGCGGCCAAAAACGACCTACCGATAGCCCAATACAAACTTGCAATGGAGCTGTTGACCAGCACTAATAAAAATCAATTTAGTGTGGCTTTAAATTGGCTGAAAAGAAGTGCAAACAAGTTCGCGCCAGCTCAATACAAACTCGCAACGCTGTATAGTGACAAAAACAGCCAAATTTACGCGCCGAGTGAGGCCACTAAGTGGTTCACTAAATCTGTTGAGGGAGACAAGCGCGCTGCTAAAGCACTTAGCTTGCATTTATATAATCACACCATGGGTAGTGACGACGTTACTTTTTGGCTGAATAAAGGCCTCGAGCTAGATAAAAGTGACCCAGAGTTACTTTTATTAAAAGCCAAACTAACTAGCTCTAATGACAAAAATGAAGCTTTAAAATTAGCAAAAAATGCGCAAAAACAAGCCCTGAAGCGTCAATGGAACACCGCATTAATTGAAGAGTTTCTCGAAACACTACGTTAAATTGAAAAGTAGAATATCACTTCTCTAAAACCCAGTTCATGGCTACTACGGAAAGCCCCCGTGACTTCGTCCAACTATGACCAACTACTCAACTTTCACGTCATAACATTTAAATATGTAAAGCCATTTATATTTAGTCATTTATTAACGAGACTGAGCGGCTGTGACGATTGTTCTTTCTGTGCAACCAGCACAAATCTCTCCGTATTGCATACGCGCCTTAAATACGCGATCTTGTTGATCAAAGAGGGTATAAGAGTTCGAAAATAATGCAGCATCAAGTTTAAAATGCTCAGCCAGTGTTGCAAAGATCACTGGGTTTTCACCAGTTTTTTGCGCTTTTTGTTCAAAGTGAACTCTTCCAATATAGGTTAGTTTTTGCTTAGAGCTCACAAACCTTTGTTGCGTTTTACCTTTTTTATAAGTTGAACTATATGGTGCACTCACCTGCCACCCGACGATTCTGTATGCGCCTTCAGGGAGGCTTATTGCAAACACACCATGTTCATTGACATTAGAGCTCAAGGAAATAAAGGTCGACTCTTCAGTATCCATATTTTGAAAATGAAGTTGATAATCCGCATATGCGCCACTGTAGGACATAGTACCCCAAACAACGCCTTTGCTCGGTTTTACATTTTCTACATAAACATCATCAATATTTTGAGAGGCACAACCACTAATAAAAATGGTCGTCAATATACTGCAAATGCGCTTCAATCCCTTCATAAAAATACCGCCTTTAGTTGAAACCACAACTACACACTGCACTTTTATCTACCTAATTGCAACAAATAAAACATTAAAGCAAACTTTACTCTAAGATAAACTCGTGCAGGACAATATCCATTTCAAGGTTTTCGACACGGTTTAGAATGATCTGCGTACCACTTGCCGTCGTACTAAGGCCTAAGTCAGCATTTACATCATACAGGTGTAAGCCTATATCAGCGATAAACTCATTTTTTTGCAATTGGCTGTTAAAA
Source organism: Pseudoalteromonas luteoviolacea NCIMB 1944 (assembly GCF_001625565.1). Taxonomy (GTDB): domain Bacteria; phylum Pseudomonadota; class Gammaproteobacteria; order Enterobacterales; family Alteromonadaceae; genus Pseudoalteromonas; species Pseudoalteromonas luteoviolacea_F. Next base: position 101,081 of record NZ_AUXS01000011.1, on the reverse strand, counting down.
TTAAACAATGACAACTGATGACCTTGCCTAATAACATAATAAATTCCATTTTCATGAACCGCAGGGCGGTATAGCTGCAACGAATGAGAGAGCTGCTGTAGCGGAATTTCCCCTTCCAACGCTTCAAATAAATACCCTTTAACATCCTCAATATATGATTGAAAGCTAATGTTTTTCTTTACAAGTGGTACATACTGCTGTGCATTTTCAGGCAGCAATGCATTACTGGCATTGGCGATATCATGACGCCATAACTGGGGTTGGTTTGATTCTGATGTCTCGAAAAAGAGTGCTTTACTGTCATCGGACCAATAAATATTTTTTAAAGACTGGTTTTCCTTTACGACAGAGCGCGGAGTTTTAGAAAAGGTACTGATTATAAATAGTGTATTAGACTGGCTTAAAACAGCCAAGTATTCACCATTGGGCGCAAAAACCAGCAGTTTCGGTGTATCTTGTATTGGTAATTTAGTCAAAAGGCTTGGACTAGATTTAAACTGGTGCTTTGACCATATTTCTACATTTTCAATATGAGGATCGGCGTGTGAAGCAGCTGAAACATAAGCCAATTGCATACCATCTGCAGAAATACTGGCATGGGTGTCTATCCGTGAATTAGAAGAAATAGGTTCAAAGCTATCACCTTGCAGGTTATACGCATATAAGTTCACTTCGGCAATGCCTTCAGTATGTGCAATAAGCCCCTTATTTCGATCCAGCGATATTTCTGACACCTCACCAAATGGTTTATACAAAGAGACCTCTTCATTGCTCGCTGAGTGTAACTTTAGCTCTTTGCCCACACTCAAAATATCACTGTCACTCAGGCCAAAATACGGCTTCCCTTGTATGTCTATTTTCGTCGTCTTCGCAACCTTTCCATCATCATTCAATAGACCTTGGTACCATTGTTGCGCCTGCTGATAAATAACTCGGTTACCGCGCATATGGTAGTCTTCAGCACGCGTTACCACTGCTCGCCCAGACAAGTTGATCTGCCTATCTTCTGTCGCTTCTATTTGATATTTAACTAGCTCCTTGTTACCCGCATTCATCTCTCTAACAAAAAGCTGTCCTGATGAGTTCCAAGTCACGTTGCCAGGTATTTGCGCACTGTCACAATCCAAGATAAATACATCTTTATTTAAGCGCCAAAGTTCTATGGTGTTGTGCACTGAAATAGCTCTTATTTCACAGCTAAATGGACTATATCGATAATAAAGTAGCCAGTTCCCGTCCATCGACCAACTTGGTGCTTGCTCACTATACCCCGAAGATTTGATTGTGTGTGAGGTGTTGGTCTGAAGGTCATAGACCACTAAGTCATACTGACTTTCCCCTGTTACAATCTGGCTATAGGCAAGAAAGCGGCCATTGGGTGAAAAGTTCAAATAAACCTCAGCACCAGGAGATGACGTTAAACGTGATACATATTTAACTTGTGTAATAGGTTTAAATACACTGAAATCGAATAAAACTAAAAATGAGCAAAGCCCCCCAATTAATAGCCCAGCAGTTAGCCAGTTTAAAGGCACATTTTTTTGTGGTGTTTTCGCGTGCTGAATCATTGTTGGCGCATTTGCAACATCAGCAATGCACTGATAGCCAACTCTTGGCACAGTTTTAATGAATTTAGGTTCTTTAGACGTATCGTTTAGGGTCTTGCGAATTTGGGCTACAAGCTGGCTTACTGAGTTATCACTAACAATTAAATTTGGCCAAAGCTGGTTAATAATGTCATCTCTGCTAACTGGGTTCGGCGCTCTGTCAATCAATAACTTTATTAGTGCCAATTGCTTATGCTCTAAGGGAAACCAATTCCCTTCGACTCTGGCACTCATTTTTTGAGTATCAATTAAAACATCATTTAACAAAAAGCGTTCAAACCGCATTTATTGATCCAATCTAAAACAGGCCTTAACCATACAGTTCAACACATCGCGGACTATTCCATTATGATCACACTATGTTATGATGGGGGACAAATTTATTTTACCTAAAAGCAACTTTACAGCACTTTCTGTTGCACTTAAATAGAAATATAAAAGCAAAGTTTCCCGTACGTTAAATAAAAATAGGAGTTGGAAACAATGATTATGAAACGCTTTATTTACCTGTTTCACCTCCTAATGCTATTTATATGTTCTGTTTGTTTCAGCCAGCAAACACAAAATCATCAAGACAAGTCCAGCCAGGACCCAACGAAAAAGTCGAGTGCGAGTGACGACCTAATACATATTGAAATCAGGGCCTTCCATGACAGCGTTGTCAAGTCTCTCAATGTAAAGCGTTTTAGTCAACAAACATCAGACAGTATAAGCACGCAAGAAATCGGTAAATTCCCTGATAAAAATGTTGCAGAAGCACTTCAACGGATCACCGGGATTTCACTATCGCGGGTTCAAGGCGAAGGCGAGCGAGTCGGCGTTAGAGGCACCACACCTGAGCAAAACCGCACCTACCTCAATGGTCAATACTTAGCATCTGCTGATTGGTGGATTTCTTCTTTACCAAGTAGAGGATTCAACTTTACCTTACTACCAGCGGACATCGTATCGAGTTTAGAAGTGTATAAAACACCTAAAGCCAACCAAGATGAAGGCTCATTAGGTGGTGCTATTAACATCAAAACTCTCGATCCATTTTATTCTGAACCAGGTACTCTGTCCCTCACCTCTCAATTGCAATATAACGACTTGTCGCAGCAATATGACCCCCAACTATCAGCTGTTTATAGCTGGATAAATCCATCACAAAATTTCGCTTTGTTGTTTTCCGTTAACCACCAGCAACGTAGCTTACGCAGAGATGGTCTAGAATCCTGGGGATGGCATGAGCGCGATTATAAAATTAATGATGCGGGGCAGTTAACCCCAGCAAAAGCTCAAACTGGCGACCTTCAAAAAATATGGTCTCCCGGCGGCGGTGGCTCTGCGGTATTTCAACAAGATAGGGCACTTACAAGCTTTACCTCCAGTGCAACCTACCATATCGATGAGCACTGGACTTTAAGAACCCACCTTCTACATTCGCAGCTCAGTGCCGATAATTCAAACCAGAATTTCCTTTGGCAACCGGGCAAAGCTTTAGATGCAGGTAGTCAACTTAGTGACTATCAGATAATCGACCAGACTCTAGCCTATGGAAGTTTAACACCAGCCACGGCACAGCCATTTAATACCAGTATGGAAGCCATTTGGAGAGAAGCACAGATCCAAACACAAAGTGTTCATTTTGACCTTTCATACGTTGGTCCTTGGTGGCATGCACAGTACCAAGCTGGGTATACGCACGGTGACGGTGGTACAAGCGAAGATAATACCGCACAATTTGCAACCAATACCCACTATAGCTTTGACACGAGACAAGTAAAAAATATTAAAACCAGTTATAACACTTCACCACTCAACCCTAACCAATGGTTTATCAGTGAAGCACGCAATGACAGTCAAGACGGTAACGATGTTGGTTACTTTCTGCAAAAAGACTTCTCTCGCGATCTCTCTTATCAACACCTTCAAACTTTCCGTTTTGGAGGAAAATATAAACGCCATAAACGAGATTTTATTCGCATGCGCTCACAGCATGGAGGTCTGGATGGGTTGGCTGGACAATTAAATACGACTCTTGCGGACTATCCTGCACAATTTGTTAGTGGTTATTTAGATGGCGTCGGAGATCAACACACATTAAAAGAGTACAGTTTTGCCGATATCAAAACATTAGCAGACGACTTTTCGAAACTAAACTTTGTTCAATCAGAAGAAAAGACCAGCCGCTTTTCAATTGAAGAAGAAACGCTCGCAGGCTACGCTATGCTTGAACTTGCAGGCGATACATACCAAGCGAACTTAGGCGTGCGAGTTGTATCAACTTGGCAAAAATCCAGCGCATATGAACGCATTGCAACCTTACCCAGTGATCAAGCTAATTATACTTGGCAGACTAAATCAAAAAATTACACCGATATTTTACCTAGCCTCAATATTCAATTTGATTTGACCGATCAACTCATTTCTCGATTCGCAGTCGCGAGAGTTATGTCACGTGCTCAATTCCATCATTTGATGCCTTCAACCAACTACAACGTGACACAAGCCCAAGGGCAAGGTGGAAATCCAGACCTTGATCCATACAGAGCCACCCAGTTTGATTTTGGATTTGAGTGGTATTTTGCTGATTCAGCGCTCGCGTCTATCGCCCTATTCAGCAAAGATGTTGAGTCGTTCATCGAGTTCAATCGCCAACTCGAATCTCATGAAGGCATTTTAATGTCGATAGACAGGCCTATCAATGGTGCGGGAGGTGTGATCCGAGGCCTTGAGCTCAGCTATCAACAGGCCATAGCATACGGGTTTGGCGTCATTGCCAACTACACCTTTGTTGACGGCGATCGTACATCACAACTTTCAGGACAATCGGATTGGATCCCAGGTACTTCAAGACACAGTGCAAACTTAACTGCCTATTACGAAAATAGCTTTATCAGTATGAGGCTTGCGTATAACTACCGTACCAAGTTTGCAACAGGCATTGGTGAAACGAAAATGGATGACTATGGTCAACTAGATGGTAATGTGACGCTGTCACTGAATGATGATTTGGATCTTATCTTTGAGTTTCTGAATATCAATAATGAGCTTATTTACACATACGACAGAAATGAATATGCACCAACAGCCATTTATCAAAACGGTCGCCGCTTTTATTTTGGTGCAAGGTATCGTTTCAATACACACTAGATTTAGCAAAAACCTAGCAAAATCCAACCGCATACTCCGTACGTCATATTCTGCACTAGGGTTTAACATTAATCCTAGTGTAGGCCGCTCTTCTATCAAAACAGCTAGCAATCAGCCTCTTTCTCAGCGTGCTAAGTTCAGCCTAGTTTTTACGTTATTTACTGCTATCAAAAAGCGTTTAAACGGCTAATGCATTGAAAGTAAAAACAACTCTACAAATTTAGCGGTAATAAATAATTCGTTTCTCAGGAGAGCACACAAAACCGTGAGTTAAAATAGCAATGATGTCGCGGTAAAAATGTTCATTTTTAATCACTCATCAATTATGCTTATTTATGCAATTAAGCTGTTAGTCGCATACCTAGGACGATTAGTCGCAAACAGTGGTTTTCTGTAAGGCCGAACGTAAAATGGCGTAAATTTTTTATAGCTCGACGTTTCACGTCTTTCTCACACTCTTTTTCAAGGCTAGTATAATGAAATTGATAAAATCGACTATTGCTCTTGCTGTTGGCCTCGTCAGCACAAGTGCTTTGGCAATAGCTCAGTCAGATACAATCACCCTAGAAGATATTCCAAAAATTCAAAAAGTCATCAGTTCAGCGGTAAGCCCTGATGGTGAGTCAGTAGCATTCACCCGCTCAGTGCCGCGTGAACTGTACGTTGACAAAAATGGAAAAAACTTTGCTGAGCTTCACCTTGTTGATGACAATGGCGTCGAGCGTCCGTTTATTACCGGCAAAGTGAATATCAGCAGCATCTCTTGGTCAGCTGATGGTCAATTTATTTATTTCTTAACGAAGAAAAAAACAGATAAGTTTAAAACTTTGTATCGCATTGCCTTTAACGGCGGTGAGGCACAAAAGGTATTTGCTTTAAAAGACACGTCCATATCAAAATATCAGCTTAGCCCTAACGGGAAACAAGTTGCAGTCCTTGCCATGCCAGCAAAAGATAGCTCTGAAAAAGAGCTGAAAAAACTTGGTTTTATGGCCGAAGTATATGAACTGGGCCTAAAGAACAAACAGCTTCACATCATTAACCTAGAACCAAGCCAAAAGCCTATCACGCCTGATGTGGTCGCCGTAGAAGGGTATGTAAGCGATGTTAATTGGTCCGATGATGCGAGCAAACTGCTTGTAAAAACGCAGCCTACAGCACTCATAGATGACCAATACATGAAGTCTCAATGGCATGTTATGGATGCCAAAACAAGGCAAATAACCACATCGTTTAAAACTGAAGGTAAGTTAGGTGAAGCCGAGTTTTCACACGATGGTAAGTATATTGCTATTTTAGGCGCTGAAGACAAACACGATCCTGCAAAAGGTCGCTTATTCTTAGCAAATGCAGAAACAGGCAAAGTTGAAGAGTGGATCCCTAATTTCATGGGCCATATTGGCGACTTTGAGTGGTCTAATCGCAAAAATACACTGAACTTCGTAGGGCATGTAGGTGCCGAAAGCTTTGTTGGTCAAATTAAAGTTGGTTCGCAAAAATATAAAAAATTAGTCAAAGAAGGCCGATTTATTGCCGGTCGATTGTCTGTTTCTGACTCAGACAAAACAATTGCACTAACAGCCCACACTGCAAAACACCCGAGCGAAGTGTTTATGCTGCGCAAAAAACGCCCTACTCGTTTGTCTAATTCAAACGCATGGTTAGATAACAAACGTTTTGCAAAACAAGAAGCACTGACTTTCAAAGCGCGAGATGGTGTTGAAATTGGCGGTGTACTTATCTACCCACTGGATTATCAAGAAGGCCAACGCTACCCACTTATAATGTCTGTGCACGGCGGTCCAGAGTCTCACGATAAAAATGGCTGGTTAACGAGCTATTCAGACCCTGGCCAAATGGGCGCAGCACGCGGCTATGCTATATTTTATCCAAATTACCGTGGCTCTACGGGCAAAGGCGTTGACTACTCAAAGTTAGGCCAAGGTGACTACGCAGGCAAAGAGTTTGACGACCTAGTCGATATGAAAAAATACCTTGTCGACATTGGTTTAGTTGATACAAAACGCGTAGGTATAACTGGCGGCTCTTACGGTGGTTATGCGTCTGCTTGGGGCGCGACAAAACTTACTGAACATTTCGCGGCAAGTGTTATGTTTGTTGGTGTCACAAACCAATTATCAAAATTTGGCACAACTGATATTTCAAATGAAATGTTTTTGGTACACGCGCGCTCTTATCCTTGGCAGAAGTGGCAATGGTATCTGGAACGAAGCCCTATATACTGGGCCGGTCAGTCAAAAACACCACTGTTGATTATGCATGGTAAAGATGATCCACGTGTACACCCTGCACAATCAATGGAATTGTACAGATATATGAAAGTACAAGGTAAAGATGTTCGCCTGATTTATTACCCGGGAGAAGGTCACGGCAATCGCAAAGTGGCAGCACAATATGATTACAGCATTCGTCTAATGCGTTGGATGGATAACTACCTTATCCACGGAAACAAAGCTATGCCTGACTATAAAATAGATCATGCAGCTAAACTTAAAGCGACGAAAGAAGCGAATAAATAAGTAATTCCATGTCAAAAGAGTAAAGCGATGTAAAGTCGTTTTGCTCTTTTCTTTTTGCCACTCAAAAATATGCTTACCAAAAATTCATTACTCCTTTGAATTCTCAATGACCCCTTCCATGCGCTTCAAAGCATGAGAAAGTTTAATACCTTCCCAAAAAGAACAATAATTTTGGCAAGCTTATTTTTGAGCTGTCCCCATAATAAATCAAAAGCGCTCAAAATAAAACCAAAATATTTTCAATGTATAAACGAAAAATAAACATTTAAATTGACGGATCAAAAAACACCTCTATCGGCTCAATACGCCCTTTCAAGGTAACTTCAGCGGCTTTTTGTAAGTCAATGTGTTCTGATTGAACAACACTCACTTTACTGATAAGCAACGGTTTTTTTAAATCTTTGGTTTTGCTCTCAATTCTAGCAGCAACATTAACTGTGTCTCCAATGACGGTGTAATCCATACAACTGACACTGCCAACATTGCCGGCAATAGCTTCGCCACTGTGAACACCAATGCCAATTTCTAAACTCGGCAATCCTTCGTCGACAAACTCTTTGTTTAGTGCTTCTAGCGCCTGCAACATCTCTTTTGCCGCATCTATCGCATTTCTGGCACTGTTACCTTCATCTTGGGGAGTGCCAAAAATTGCCATAATTGCGTCACCAATAAATTTATCAACCATGCCATCATATTTAAAAACGATAACACTCATGGCTGAAAAATAGCGATTTAATAAACCGGTTATGACTTCGGGCTCATGCGACTCACACAAGCTTGTAAAACGTCTTATATCAGCCATAAGTACGGTGACATTGCGCCGTTCGCCACCGGGCTCGATATCGACTTTGCCCGTTTCAACCGCACTCACTAGCTTTTTTGGTAAATACCTAAGTAACCTTTCTCTGTGGCGTAGACGGGTATAGGTGTTTGTGATGTAACTTGAAATTGACCACGCCAGTAGACCCGAGAACAATATGATAATCTGTTCATGCATTTCAATCGCCCGGGCAGTGCCACTGTGTTCTAAAATAATGGTTCCTGTTGCCAAACAACATAACGTTGAATAGTAAATAATGAGTTTGCCCTGCCTAAACGCACTCATCACATTAAACAAAATCAATGCGCTAATGAGCATTAATTCAAATTCAGTATTGTGCATATCATGTAAAAAGTGCCCAATCTCAGACAAAAACTCCATTTCCAGTGTGATTGCCAAGATAATGAGATAGTCGAATAGAATTGATACATACTTTAACCAAGGCTTATACCCCTCACTTTTAGCAAAGCGTGCCACGCACAAACACCAAATTGCAGTCAACGCCATAGTGCCAACGTCTACAATGATAAGCGTCCAATCTATCCCTCTATTTAGCAAGCCTATCAAAAGCTCTAGAATAAATAGTGACATCAGCCCCACAAATCGAATTTGGTTGATGTGGAATTCCATTTCCATCTCTCTTTGCTGATAACAGTCTGTGAGTAACACATCAAAAGACTCATCTATATCCTTTAACCATTTCATAAATATCTTGCCACCATTTAGTCTCTTTTATTTACCGCTACAAAAATCATACGCAGCTACACCTAACTCCTTTAGTGTAGCTTGGTCACTTTCAAATACATTAAGCGATAAAAACTAAGTGGAATTCAGAGCATTCACAAATGACAGCCTCTGCGCTACTATTGCAGCCACTACAATGGAGTGATTGCCCAAACCATGCTGTATTTTTTAGACTTTAAATTCGATATTCAACAAGGATTACTCTTTAAAAATCAGAGTAATGTGCCTTTAACCCCTACACAATGTAAGCTGTTAACACTATTAATCGAATCAAAAGATAAAGTTCTTAGCAAAGAGGACATACTTGATCATGTTTGGCAAGATCGCGTGGTATCTGAACAAGTCGTATTCCAAAATATCAGCCAACTAAGGGCGCTAATTTCAGACGAAGCGATAAAAACCTTTCCCAAACGCGGCTATCAATGGCAGCTTGTACTAAGCACACCACCAGTTGGCGACACTCCATCGGACGAACACCCACTTAAGAATACAGGTAGAGCAAGCCTGCCTCTGATCCTAGCGCTAATTTCATTTGCAACGATCAGTCTTTGTGCTTTGTTTTGGTATTGGCCTAGCAGTAACATCACAACAAACCATAGTGTCCCCCAAAAAGCTCAATCAGTTTTGTTAGTGCCTATTTCCCCGCGGTTTGAGGGGCACCTCAGCTCTGAAACACAAGCCCTAAACAATACCTTGTCTACCAATTCCCTTGCTCCTAGTAATACTAGCTCCGCACAAGCGATATTCAATTCACCTTACATAGAATACAAAAAACTCGTGCCCTCTTCGGACAAGCTAATTTTGAGTGGTTTTGTATATCAACAACGTATTGAAGATGAACACGTATTTTTACTGGAATACCGCCTTCAAGGCCACTTAAGGCATTGGCAAGGGTATCTGTATGGCTCCACAGTCAATGACCTTAAAGCGCAGTTAAAAAGAAAAATAGATAGCCTTGTACAGTCAGACTATTTCTATCTGCAAATAGACTCCTTTACAACCTCAGAGCTGGCAATGCTCAATAACCAAGACCCTAATGATTTAGACGTTTTAAAACATCTGATAGAACGTTTGCTGTCTGAATATAACCACAATGTGGCCAGCGCTCGAATTGAGCAAATGATAAGCCTGAGTGAGCAACAAAACCACCCGATATACATGGCCTATGCACAATGGTTAAAAGCGCGTTTATTCATCGCATTAAACCAGTTTCAACTCGCACAACAGCACTTAGAGCAAGCCAGCAACTTGATGGACCAAGCCGACTTTAATGCACTCAACAGCGAAATCAGTAAGTCACTTGCAGATGTTGCCGCACACCACAAAGATTTCCCAACAATTCAAAAGCATTTATATAAATCTGCCAGCCAAGCTCGCTTGGCTAACCGACCAGTCCAAGAGATAAGGGCTTATACTCTGCTATCGATAAATGCATTTAAACTAAAGCGTGAGAAAGAGAAGTACGACTATTTGTTTCAAGCCAAAACACTCCTTGCCGATCATCAACTCGACGGTTCTCACTATATGCTTATTTTTTACCACTTTGCGCTGTTTGAGCAAACCGTTGAGGAAAAGCAACGATTTTATTTAAAAGTGCTAGAACAACCAGTTACACCTGAAAACTACTGGGTGTTTTTCTCTGTCAGTGAACAGCTCGCGAATTTATATCTAGGTCAAGATCAGTCTGAGCAAGCTTTGGCTTTAACAAGTAATATTACTGAGCCCGCCAGGAAACACTTTTTACTTGCCAAAATTTATCATCGACTAGAGCAGCCCGAGTTAGCTAAGCAACACGCACGCACAAGCTTTAATACCGCCCGAATGCAACATATTGACTGGGTAGGACTAGATATGGCGCTCAAACTATTGGAGTTGGGAGCCGAGCTACAAGATGAAACCGATGCCATGATCTACCGTCACTACATCCAAAATACAGCTCGCCCCAGATGGCAGCGCGTTAACCGAGAAAAGCTCTCAAAATTAGGGGTGATTAACCCTTATGAGCAGAACAAGAAGAAGATCTAACTTGATATATTAAAAGTTTATACATGAGCTTAGTGATTAGAAGAGTAGATTTGAGTGTCATCTGGTCGTTTTGAGAGAGCAAGAGACTGTCAGATATCATTTTTCACCCAACAATTCGGAGCTATCCAACTCAAATTTTGTTACAACATACTGTTTGCAACTCGCCTAGTATTTTGTTCTAGTCAAACCCGTGAAAAAGAATAAGGACTTCATGATGAAAGACAGTGCTGAGGATATAAGGAATGAATTTAAAGCAAAGTTCTTATATTGGAAAAATGTGAAAAGTAAAAAAACTAGGGCTGCATTTATATTATTATTTCCGTGCTTGATAGGATTAAAGCCTTCACCACAACTTTAACATTCGATTGGTTTTCAGAGCTAGTGAGATCCTCACAAGTTTAACAGTTAAAGTGTTAATAAAAGCGAGTAGCGATATATTTCGTTACGTATTAGTGACCACCGCTTAATTTTCGAACTATATCACTCTATTTGCGGATACTAAATATGACCATCAAATTCAAACCTCTTACCAAACATGATACTAACTACGCAAAAGTTATAGATCTTTTTTTTGAAGCTTTTCCAAAGGTGCAACGGCTGCCTTCATGGGTTGTTAAATATAGATTGAGAAACGGTAAAGCAGGGTTTTATTCTCTATATGACCAAGATATTTGGGTGGGATTTATCTATGTTAAAGCGTATAAAAACATTATATTTGTAAAGTTTTTTGCAATATCAGAGCAGCGTCGTTCTGATGGCTACGGCAGCAAGGTTATGGATTCGATGAAAGATGAATATTCCGGGCAAAGAGTTATCTTGAATATTGAGGAGCTTGATAATTCAGCGGATAATTTTCAACAGAGAATTAAACGTAAAGCTTTTTATGAAAAAAATGGATTCACTTCTACAGGATATATTGTGAAAGAACCTGCTGAAAGACAAGAGATGCTGATACGCGGTGGGACGATATGCAAAGAAGAGATAGAGGCGATGTACAAACATTTTTTAGGGAATCTCCTGTACGCTATACTGAAGCCTGAAATCCTAGAAATTTAAAGAGACACTTCTAAATTCATTTATTTATTCGGCACTAATGAGTGAATAACGGACATGCGTTTATTCTGTTATTTGAACGACTCGTAAGCGTGAGGCTTAATCCCGTGAAGAAAGTAGGCTCGCTCCAGCCATATCCAACAAAAATCGTATTTAATCCAGCGTAGCTTGTAATAATTACTCCAATTAAGCTGGCCATTATCAAGGTTATGAGTCACCATTGAACGGCTTCAGCATCCTTAACATTTCTAACAAGCAAACTAATCTCCCCTAAAAATACACTCATATACTGTGATAAAAAACACACGTACTTATCGTTTATTTCAATGCCATGCACAGGTCAACTAAGTATAAGTACAAGGCTTACCCTGTTTAATTAGTTGGTTTTACATTTTTTGGCGCTTAGTCCGCTTAAACCATTTGCGTTATTCTTTTTTCAATTGTCTCCCTGTACATTCCGGCAATAGAAAGAATTGCATATCAGCCAATTAAAACACTCACTAAGGCCAAAGTTGAAATATGTTGATAGACATACTTGGTCAACTAAACAGGCGCGTTTTTAGTAAGACTACTAAGAGGATGTTATTTTACCTCGTTACATAGGTCGACTAGCCAACCAACAAAGATTTCAATTTTATCGCGGTAATGACTTCCTGCGCTAAAGTGAATGAAAAAATCCCCCCAAGGCAAATGGAAGCTTAATGTATCCAGCGCAATAAGCTGGCCTTGTTTGATGAGATCATTAATAATAAAGTCGCAACTCATAGCTATACCGCCGTTCCCTTGTGCTATTTTAGCAGCTAACAACCCATGGCTTACGTGTTGTATTGTTAAGTTTTTAGGTGTCTCTAGTTTTTGTTGTTGTATCCAAATTAGCCAATCCTGTCCGTTCTCAGAGCTTATGAGAGGGAAGTCTAACAAGGATTGAGGCCTATCTAAGTCTAATTGCTTATATATTTCTGGCGCGCAAACTGGAAACCAGTTTTCCTCTCTTATCTGTTGAGTAATAAAATTTGGTGGGGCAGGCCAGGAACCGACTAAAACATCGTACTCAGACGGCTCTGCTAATTCTGCTTCTCCTGTCATTGAAAGGTCTATGCTAATGTCGGGGTTTAATTCATAAAACTCTGGTATTCTCGGTGCTAACCATTCTACCGCGACGGCGGTTTGTGCTATCACTTTGAGCTTAACATTCTTTTCGAGGATAAGGTGATCAGTTACCGTTTGCATTCGCTTAAAGCAATCTTTTATCACTGAGAAAAAAATATCACCATCTCCTGTTAAAGAAATTTTATTGTTGCTCCTTATAAATAGCTTTTTGTTTAAAAATGCTTCTAATGATTTAATTTGATGACTAATTGCACTTTGGCTTACACATAGTTCTTGTGCAGCTAGGCTAAAGCTCAAATGCCGTGCTGTGGCTTCAAATGCTTGCATAGATTTTAATGGTGGTAGCTTACTCACAACATTCCTTATTATTTTTATTCATGAGCACGTTAGTTCTTATCATTTTATTTCATGGGATAAAGATTGTAAATTGAAACTGTCTATCTATAAAACTTATTATAATTAAGGTATTACATGAAAATAACATTAGTTTTATTAGGTGTAGCTCTATTAATGGCCTGTTCATCACCTCAACAACTTAATCAATCGAAAACGACATTAATTTCGGTCGAGGCACTCAAAAGTGATTTTGTACAGCTCAAGGAGCTACTGGATTCTACACACCCTGATCCGAGCTTTACGATGGATGTAGAAGCAGCAAAGCTACATATAAATAAATTGTCAGAGGAGCTAAATACACCGCTTAGCCAATTGGAAGCATGGAAATATATGGCTCAACTCAATCCATTTTTCTCTGATGGTCATATGGCAATTTTTTATCCCAAACTAAATAAAAACTATAACCAGCATATTGCAAACGGGGGACAACTTTTTCCAATTGATATACGGATCAGTAAATCGAATAAGCTTTACGTCAATACCAACAAATACGAGTCACTTGATATAATGTTTGGTGATGAAATAACCAAGATAAACGGTAGTGATGCAAGTGATGTGATTGACACAATTTTAAGCCGGATGCATGGTGATTCTTTAATCCACCGTCAAGCTCTGGCTTCAGATAGGTTTGCTAAGATGTTCTGGCTAATGTATGGAGATTCAGGAGCTTATCACTTTGAAATATACAGTGACTCTAAGCGGCGAGAGGTTGTGATTGATGGCGTCTTTGGCGAGAGTGATAAATCTACCTTCACCATCGATGACTTTCTTAATCGAAAGGTTTTAAATAACAATATTGGCTATTTACGTATCGATAGATTCTATTACCCTCCTTACCTTGAAGAATCATTTTTTAAGTTTATGGAAGAGACTTGGCTGCTATTTAAGCAAGCAAAAGTGCAAGACGTTATTATAGATGTACGTACTAACCCTGGTGGAACGGATCATTACTGGCAAAGAGGTATTTCGCCTTATGTCGCCTCAAAGCCATTTCCATTTATATCTAAATATAAAGTTCGCCTCACTGAGCGTAACTTGAAATTAGGGCCGGCAAAAGGTGACTTAGGCGCAATAGTTGAACGCCCGTATAAACCGCTTATACCCGTATCAGGGAAAGAAAATCAAAAAATTCCCGGTAAAGCTTATTTATTAATGGGACCATTGAGTTACTCATCGACAATCTTGTTTCTAACCGCATTTCAAGATGCTGAACAAGCAGTAATTGTAGGTCAGCGAACTGGAGTACGGTCATGTACTACGGGTAGAATTCAACCATTCAAATTAGCTGGCTCTAATCTGGAAGTGACCATACCAACAGCTATATTTACTCGCTCAGCTGGTGCAGTGAAATGTCATGAACCGATAGAGCCTGATATAGTTTTACCTGTAAACTCAGCTGAGCCTGAAAATACAATTTATGAGTTAGAGGAAATAATTATGAAGCAACGTATTAAAAGTTGACCTTGAATCTACTGTTACTTAAGTAACGGTTTAACTACTCCTTTCTCGCTTTATATTTCGGTTTCATTGCGGAAGTTTGACATTTGGACAAGCTAGAAATTAACTAATATTAAAATTAAACATGGATGTGGAAGTTAGTTTTATCAGCTTGTCCTAGAGTGATTATCTCTTCAGTATAATCAATGCATATTAAGAGAAACTTTTAATATTCCAAAAGGACAGATAAATGATTGATGCCAATGCTCCTTTGCCTCGTATTTTAACCAACTTTTATTGTTTACTGGCATGGCGTTATCGTTCACAATGGTCACAATAATTTTTACAGGTTTCTTTAATACTGTCACTAGCCGGACTTGATTGGCTGTTTCCGTACTGTTTTAGGTAGCTTAATTACTCGGGAGTTACCACAACATGATTTCTCATTGAAATGGAAGCTATGCTGACTATCATCGGTGTCTGTTACTGGTCTGTATCAGAAAATCGGGGTTGACTAAGCCCTATTAGTCGAACTTGATACATGAGCAACACACTGTATTTTTATGTCGTCCATTATAGAAGTCCCTACGCCAACTCTTAACGATAAATGAAGTTGACTATTGGCACCGACACTGTCGAAATTTAAACTTTCAACTTAAAGTCAATTACTTATAAATTTTTTTGGTTGGATAAGTATGTTCCCGAACTGACATGTTAGGTTCAACTAATTCTGATAGTCTGCTTTTTTTAAGCTGTTGATTATAATCACAGCGCAAAAAGGTGCGAGCAACGTTACCTCTGAGCTATACCCGTAAACGAAGGAATAGAAAATACCAAGCCTATGGCGCTGCTCCTCACACGTTGTGAGTTTTTGCACAACATTGCTCACCTTTTGTATGGACAAAGTTAAATTACTTGAGAGCAACAACATATGAAAATTTGGACTTACTGCTTCGTCTAGCTTTGTTGCTGTCCTAACAATGCCTTTTTTTTGCTCTCAAACAAGTCCACTAAAAACTCTCTAAAACGCCTTAACCGTGTTACATCCCTATGATCCGGGTGAGACAGTAACCAGACCTCATGATTTAACATAGGTTCACAATCGGGTAAGCGCATCACTCCTTCAAGTTTATCCGCAAAGAAACAAGGTAACATAGCGATCCCTAACCCTGCTTTTAGTGCTTGGGCTTGTAACGCCGCGGTATTAAAGTTATAACGCCTTTTTATATTGGGATATGGAGATATTTTTATCCACTCTGGGTTAGTATCTGTTTCACCCCACCCTAAAAAGCAGGCATCCGTGTCTTTTGCTTCTAAGTCTCTATTTTCAAGGTAGTTTTCACTGACATAAAAGCAGCTACTAATCGTCGCTAACTTCCTGCCAATCAAAGGTTCTGGTGGTTGTTTACCAAATCCCAATATCCGCACCGCAATATCTGATTCTCTTGAAGAGATGTTAAGTACTTGGCTGGAAATAAGTACTTCAATATCTATCGCTGGATATTGCTCAGTAAACTGATGCAAATGTGGCATAAGCAGCTCATGAGCTAACACATCTGGCAAAGTTAAGTGGATCTCACCACTTAATTCGTGATCTTTGCCCTGTAGCTGGCGCTCAGCACTTAAAATGGCATCTTCAGCTTGGGTGGCATGGCTCATCATTGTTTTCCCTTCATTGGTAAGCTTAAAGCCTGTCACCTTTCGTTCAAATAAACGCGTACCAAGCTGTTTTTCCAAATTATCTATACGACGCTTAACTGTGGTATGACTAACACCCAGTGCTTCAGCCGTTGCTCTTGCACTGCCTGCTCTTGCAACATGAACAAAAAACTGAACATCCTGCCAGTCTATGGAACTTTTATGCACCACAAAGGTCTCTTTTTTGCTATATCGGAATGCTGAGTGTCCATTTAAAATCATTTCATGTCAATAAATTGAAACTTTGAACTTGGGACAAAAACATGAATATAGCTACCGCTATCGAAATAAACTTAGATAAAGACTCCGTATGGAAGCTGCTGGCAGAGGATTTCACGAGCATTCAATTATGGTTTCCAGCTGTTAAAAAATCTTACGCACTGAAAGCACATACCCAATTGGAAGGTGCAAGTTGTGCTGGTCGAGTTTGTGAATTAAGCGATAAACCTAATGGCCTAAAAGCAGAGGAAATAATTACAAACTATGACAGCGCCAACGGCACGCTCTCAATGAAAGTGGAAGTGAAAAATGCGCCAAAACTATTTCCGGTACGCAGTAACGATGTAACCTTTACCCTCACCGCTGTATCAACTGATCGCACGTTACTTTCTTTCCAAGCTAAGCCGACACTTAAAGCTCATGGTTACTTACTTTATCCGTTACTTAAGCTTGGTTTAACCAAGAGCTTTAAAGACTTGAACAAGGCATTTAAAGCCCATTGTGAATCAGCGGGCGTTATGCAGCCTGTATAAACCATAACTTCATCATTAATCTAAAGTAAATAACTAAAAACGAGATATATATGACTACCGTAAAAACTGGATCGTGCGCTTGTGGTGAATTTAATTATGAAGTCTCAGGGGACCCAATGGGTTTAGCTATTTGCCACTGTACTGCCTGCAAAAAACGTACAGGTTCTGCCTTTGGTATGGGCTGCTTTTTTCCAAAAGAAAACCTTAAATTACAAGGTGAATACAAAGAATATACGCGAATAGCAGATAGCGAAAGAAGTGTGACTCACCGCTTCTGTACAAAATGCGGGACAACAATAATGTGGACGGCCCAAGCTATGCCTAACGGCATCGCGGTTGCCGGCGGTAGTTTTGATGACCCGAACTGGATCACGCCTCCTTTACATGCATGGGGAAGTAAAGCATTGCCTTGGTTTCAATTTCCAGAAGGTGTTAACGTCTTTGCAGAAAACCCCAACAAAAAAGTCGTGCTTAAACAAGAGTAAATAGCTCATTTAAGTTACATAAACAAAACGAGAAGATTTAAGAAAAAACAAGCTAAGTAAGATTTTTCCTAGATAGTACGTCAATTGAGCACTTTGATTTTTAGAAGGTTATCACCTAAACCATCGAAATATAAATACTTCTGGCTTTCATTTCACGTTAGAATTTCCCCATAATCAAAAATGAGCGATTTGCTCTTTTTCTGAGGATGGGGACATTCGCTTGCTTTGTAATTAAAAACGGCATTGATAATCAAATGTTAAAGTCCGTTTTTCGTTCATAGCTATCTGCTAGATTTTTTCTTGTTCTGCTCACAAGGGTTAATCCACCTCAATTTTGAGAACTTTTCTCGGTTAACACACTGGTATCGGGTGCGAGCTCTGTTTTGCATGTAGTGACGGCAGGTCATAACATCGGTTTCGTCTTGCAGCTCGGCTCCCAACCCCAATAGTTTGAGAGCCATATCGAGTCCTACCCAGTCAATATGTTGCATCCGGTCAGTATTACATTTTTTGAATATCAAACCAGTTTACTGCGAATAAAGAGGCTTCTCCTTGCACTGTTAATGTGTGACGTCCTTTACTTAAGTTTACCTCAATACCTTGTATTGTTTTCCAACCGCGCTCTCCAGACAATGCAGGGGTTGTAATCACATTGCCATTCACTTTAATCCAGTAACGTTGGTCAGCACCTGAGTGGAACAAACGAATATCCATTTTGTACTTTCCAGCTTCTTTTGCTGCAAGGAAATAACTCGCTTTACTCTTGCCGATAGAGCTAATGATCTTGTCAGACTCTGGTTCAAAACCGGAGTTGATCACATCCACACCGGGCGCAAAGTTAAATGCTTCACCTTGAATACGTGATGGGATCACATGGGCTGTTTTTGAACCACTGTCAGCACTGGCACTTGGCAAACTTTTAGCATCACCATTGAGTGCAATGACATGGTATCTGGCATTGTGTTGCAACGGTTTTTTATCGATAAAGTGCGCTGTTTTGTGGTTTTTAGCCAGTAGCGTACTGACGTTTTTCAAAGGATCTTGTCGATATACTTGATAGCCAGTAACTTGGCCTTTACCAGCTGATTGCCAGGTCACTTTATTATTGCCATTGTCATGACTCGAAACCTTTAAATTTTTTGGTTTAGTGGGGTATTTAGGGTTTTCACGAACATGTTTGGCTTTTACTTTTTGCTGAGCTGCACTCAATTTTTTAACAAACCATGGCGTCCCTTGACTGGCTGGGATATCTTTTCCTTTTGTGTCTCTAACTAGCCTAAACCCTTCAAGTGCCGCAAAGAAGTCTTCATTCATGGACATGCGTTGACTCGAGGTATGTGCAGCCCAATGCCAACTTCCACCACGTCCGACATACACTTCACAGCCATTTTCTTTTACTGCACTGCCATCGGTAGGTGCACCTTGATAGGAGTCTTTGTAACAATCAGCAACGCGCTCAACCACATTGCCTATCATATCATATACACCAAAGCGGTTTGGTTCATATAAACCAACGGTTGAAATGAGAACCTCATTGTCATTGCAATCATTAACGGTATAACCGCCACCATATGAAGCATTATACAATTTCTCTGTCAGCGAATACGCATGTAAATCTGCTACATTAGAATACCGGCAAGCGTTTTGGCTTTTGCCCTCATCACCAAAGTAGTATTTTGTTGTTGTGCCTGCACGTGCGGCGTATTCCCACTCGGCTTCGGTAGGCAAGCGATAGTGTTTACCTGACACTTTTGACAACCATTTGGCATAATTCACAGCATCCTTGCGCGAAACACACACCACAGGGTGAAATTCACTTAACACGTATATATTGTCATCCCAAGTACCATCGCGCTCTCCGCTGCCGAACCAACGACGACCAATTCGGTGTGCACACCCTTGGGTATATTCATATCCTGTTGCTTCGATGAACTTCCTATACTCTGCAACTGTGACTTCATATTTTGCCATTTGAAAAGCAGGCACTGATACTTTGCGAGTCGGTTTTTCATCCTCCCGTCCCTGCTCACTTCCCATCACAAATGTGCCTTTTGGAATGCTCGCCATTGGCGGCTCAATATACTTAGTTTGACCGCTTTGAGCAGGAAACATTGTGGCAACTGACAGCACAGAAAATGCGCTCATAAATACAGGGTGTAATCTCATAATAGCTCCTAATTAATTTGCCACTTGAATATGTGCTAGGTGGGGCTAATAGGTCTTAAAGCTTATCTATTAATTGCTAAAATAGACTTTTGATAGAGCTATACCATTGATAATTATAGATAGATAAATTTAATCGATTTTTTATCATTGAAACATGATGCTTGGTAGCAGCGTGATTAGTGTCATTTTTTTGCAAACAGGTTTTAATTTTGTAGGTCTGGCTTCTTTATTTAAGCAACTATATTCAACCTGACGATGCCAAGTTGAGTGCAGTGCGATTTACGACGTTGACCTCATACTTTTTACGGCTCTACAAGACATGTGTCTAACCATCTTGTTTGTTCACCGCAAGATAGTTGGTAGTTGGAAAAATTGATGCCATTTTAAACAAAAAAGCAAAGGAACCGTGATGAAAACAACAATACAGCTTGCAGCCTTATTTTTGGCATTCAACAGCGTTGCCGACTCTCATATCGATCTACCAGCTAACGATGGCTTTATGCTTAAGGCAAGCTACTTTAGTGCCGAAAAGTCGAATAACACAGCAGTACTGATGTTGCACCAGTGTAATTTCAATCGCTCTATGTACAACCAGATTGGAAAACTACTTTCAGAGCAAGGTAGCCACGCATTGAGTATCGATTTTAGAGGCTATGGCGAGAGTAAAAGCTCAGCATTTGACGTCAGCGAAATTGCCAAAATGAAGAAACAAGAAAGAGCCTCAGCGTGGAAAAACATGACTCGACACTGGCCTCAAGATGTAGAAATAGCCTACGAGTTTCTTAGAAATAAAGTCGGAGAAAATGGAAAAATAGGCGTCATAGGAGCAAGTTGCGGAGGTTCTCAAGCCATTACACTGGCACAGAACAACCCAGTGTCTGCGATCGGCTTTTTCTCTTCGGCACAAAGCTATAGTAATATTCAAAAATATGTAGATGATTTATCAAATAAACCAACAGTGATCATCGCAGCGGAAGAAGATGGTACGACTTACACCAGTGCACAAACTTTATTCACTGAGTCCAAAAACGCCAATAGTCGATTTTTAGTATATAAAGGAAAAGGGCACGGTTATCCACTGTTAGAACAGGATAAAAACCTAGCATACACACTGAGCCATTGGTTTACACAGCAACTAACACCTTAAATCTAACTAATCGGTTGCCAAGCGCGCATTCGTAGGTTTTTTATAACAAAAGAGGTATTTGATGAGCAGCGTGATTATTGTATTAGGGCATAAAAATGACCAATATGGGCAATTATCCCCACTTTCAATTGCACGTTGTCAACTCGCGCTCGATGTATTGGACTCTGATCAGACTAGTAAAATCATATGTACGGGAGGCTTTGGTAAAAATTTCAACCAAACCAAAGCCTCACATGCGAAATATAATCGCCAGTATTTAATCCGCCATGGAGTAGCGCAAAATCAATTCCTAGAGGATGCACACAGTCGTTTTACTATTGAAGATGCAACGTTGACTTATCCACTGCTATCAATGCACAAGGCCACAAAAATCATAATAATTAGCTCCGATTTTCACATACCCCGTGTCAAACTTATTTTCGATTTCGTAATGCCTTCAATAGATAAAACGTATTTGCCAGCGAACAGCCCTGCAAGCCAAAAGGAGCTGCTGCGACTGCAGCAACATGAAGTGTTTGCTAGGCAGCGAGACAGCCAAACTTTGAAGGCTAGCCCCTGTTTTAATTAGAGCTTTAATTCCAACTATGACATAAATATTAAAAAATTTATCTTTCGGTAAATCCGGCTTTCACGCAAGTATCAAACCAATCTTTGTTAGTAATTAGATACTAACTACAAAACACTTAATTTGTATGGATTTAATATTTGATATGAAAAAACTAAATTATTTGCGCCAAGTCAAAAATACACAAATAAAACTTTAAATAAACATACTTTTAACATAACCTTTATCGCCAATTTATCTGTGCAAATTTTAGACATTTCAACAATGGAGGGAAATTATGTCTAATAAATTACGTCTAGCAGTACTTACCTCGTCACTTTTCAGTGCATCTGTCTTGGCAAATATCACAATTGGCAATGTCGGTTTTGACAGCAATACGGTGATCCCAAACCCCGGTTCGGCAAACTTTAATATTAACTACTATTTATTTGGTTCTCAGATATTTAACCCCGGTGGCCAAGTAGAATTTTTCTTAACTAAAGACGGTGGTGCAACAGGCTATTACGTTGGTAGAGAAGCCCCTAATTTAAACTGTGCTAGCAATGGCTGTAGGCCCATAAACACGCAAAATACCTTTAAAGTCAGTCCATTTAATATCGACCCTACCACCAAAGCCTATCTGAGCAGCTTGTGCTTGCCGACCGATTTTCAAGTTGTCGCAAGGTTCAATAACTCAGTATCTGTGAGCCACAACACGGCGTCATTTGGTACTGTTGGTAAACCGGACTGGCTATTCCATTCAGGCTCCATGACTCCTGCAAACATATCTACCGGTTATGCAGGTAATCTTAAAGTCACATTTGTAGTCAAGAATGACGGATGCCCGAACTCGCCAGTATTGCCAAAAGTAGGCGTTTTCTTAGCGGATGCGAATAACAATGCACTGGCTTACTTTGGCGCCGTTCAAGTGCTTAATGATGTTGGTTCACAGCATGAAGTGTTATTACCAATGCGAAATCTCAACTTAGCTAAGGGATCATACCGCATCGTGTTAATGGCTGATGTCGAGCGAAAAGTAAATGAAACCAATGAGAACAATAACTTTGGTGCGTTTACGCTGAATGTAACTGATCCTGCTGTGCAATCAGACCAAGAGGCTATTTACTATTACCAACGCAACGCGAATTTGGATAACTCGCCTGAACAATCTGGCTATGGGCTAGAAGAGCTTAGCTACAGCATAACAGAAGAGCAATCGCTTAAAGTTGTGAAGGAGCAAGCGCTCAAACAACAAGACTAATCAAGACTTTGCCATACTTAACAGATCTGAGTATGGCTTTTTCATAACCACAACACTTTAATTGCGACACCCTCTTTCTGATGAGCGGTAGACAATTCTGTCAATTTTCTTCCATTTAATAAAAAAATTCGTACTTGTGTTATTTATTGAAAAAATCCACGTTTTTTAAATTAGCACACACAAAAATGGCATCAAAAAGGAAGGAAAAATGAAAAAAGTATTTGCTTTATGCATGAGCCTTTCGGCTCTTTCGCTCACAGCCCAAGCTGCACCAACTCAATGGCAAGGCTTTTTTAAGGGTCAATGTGAATTAATTGCTCCAGGAAAAGGATCTTTGTATGAGTTTCCTATGTCACTTGAAGTTGGTAGCCCAGTCGACAATCGCGCAGACTGGATAGTAACCTACGGTGAAGGTGCCAATGCACGCCCACGCAATTATACATTGGTTACATTGGATGAAGCCAAGGGGCATTTTGCTGTTGATGAAAACAACGGCATTGTTATCGACCAATACCTGTTTGAAAATAAGTTTGTCAGTTTATTTGAAATAGGGTCTACCAAACTGAATGCTGAATACGAATTGCACAGTGATGGCTCATTGGACGTTGAAATCATCAGTTATACATTTGACACCATTCGTGAAGCACAAGTTGGCCCATATCTAGTTGCTAACTATGGCGGTAAACGAATTCAGAAATGTAAACTGTTTAAATGGTAAAAACCCACTGTTGAAGTAGTTTCTCCCATCAATTCTGTCCGCCTACTCGGGCAGTAATGATAAAACCAAGTACTTGCCCGTTACTTGGTTTTAAAGTGTGAGCTGCTTGGTAAGAAAATAATAATTACAAAAAATATTCTCTTACCAAGCAGTGTCCACACAATTTGTACACCATCCCATTTCAAGCATTTTATTGCTAGCGACTCATTTGATATTGCAAAGGCTATGCGTTTTGGAAGTACAGACTACTGTGTATTTACTAAGAAGTTTAACTGCACATTCTGGTTGCCCGTGATTACCTTTTGCATTCTCGTAGCCGTGCTACTGAGACCATTTTCGTATACTACTTACTTCTTCAGGACTGCAACCCAATGACTCTAGAAAATCCTGATGAACTTCTGGTAAATCGCGCTCAAACTCTCTGTGCCAGCGGTGCATATCATCTTCATCCATCCCTGACGACCTCAGTATATTTACCCACTGTTCTTTGTTCATAATTTTTGTGGTTCTGACCAATGAGTCTTTACCCAGCAGCTCAACAACGAGCTGTTGCTGCTTTCTCAACTCACTTATTTCACTGTTTAAATTGTGCAATCGTTGCTCAAGGATCGTGGTCGAATTGGTATCATCAGAATTCAAAATGTCAGCAATAGATTCTAGGGACAGGCCCGCCTCTCTATAGGTGGCAATTTTTTCCATTTTCTTAAGATCATTGTTCGAATACAGCCGATAATTGGCCTCCGACCTTGCAGATGGCTTCAACAGCCCTATCTTGTCGTAGTACAACAAAGTGCTCCGTGACAAGTCATACATTTTTCCCAGTTGATTAACCGTATACATATGTACCCCATGCAGTCTCGAATCCAAGTAAAAAACTTCTCATCTCAATCACATCATGCCGATTGAATAAGCTGTATTTGGGGACAAGGCCGTGACTGCACGAGTCTCGTGCCTTGTCCCTGCCATCCGCTTAATAATGGCGGTGAATTTTATCGATATTGGCCTCAATCCAGTCTTTCCATTGAGCAATCATTTTTGGATAATGTTTTTTACTGTACAGCTTGAGTAGTTTTTTATTACCCGCCTCAGATAGACCTGTTAAATTATACGTCACTGAAACTAAAGAGCCATTGTCACCACTATTGGACACCACCACACCCACAGTCCCCATACTAACTCCCGGTGTAACCATAGTGTACAGCGCCACATTGCTAGATGTATCATATTCGGAAACATGCCAATAAGTCGTATTGTTTGCATGTTTGGTTAACCAAACAGTGCCTTTTTCGAAGCCATCCCCGCTAAGTATGTTGGGTTTCCAACCCGGCGCCCAAAGAATTTCACCGGGCGCTGTAAATAAAGGCAATGCTTTACTCGGTGGCATGTTTAAGCGAAAAGAACTGCTCCTGTCGATAGTGACAGCATCTTTTTTTACAAACTCAAATTCTTGATCCGCATTATGCTTTTCACTGTAATCCTTAGCCAGTGCACTATTAACCAGCAATAAACTTGTTAAACACATTGCGGTTGAAAACAGATGTTTTTTCACGTTTGGTTCCTCTTTATTTATTTGAATAATGACGCCAGTTGCAAGCTAGGGTATGAAGCTATGGTCAGGTCAACTGCCTTCAAGCGCTTTTTTCAAAACATCAAATTTGACCTGACTAAAGGTTTATAGCCAAGGCTAGTCATGTTTTAAGAGGAGTTGATTATGTCGAACGCGTATAAACAAGCAGCGTATAAAAACATCGAACAGTTAAAATTGTTTACGAAAACAATGCCCGGCTACTTTAAGGGCGTGATGTTAGCGCTCATATCTTGTGGGCTATTTGTATATGTGAGTACCATAGTGCGTACTTTGAGCACATCGATAAGTGAATTTGAAATTTTACTTTTTCGGCAGCTCGTTTTTATCATGTTGCTCCTGCCCACTATATTTCGCAATGTGAATACCCTGCGAAAACCCAAGCATGTCCAATTACACGTAATAAGAATAATCGGGGCATTTTTCGCACTCTATCTGAGTTTTATCACGCTTAGAGAACTACCTTTAGCAAGTGCAATCGCGATTAGTTTCACAAGTGTGTTGTTTGTCGCTTTGCTGTCACCCATATTCTTATCTGAGAAGATCACGGTAAATCGCTGGGCGACTGTCATTATCGGTTTTATCGGTGTGATGTTAATAATCCAACCTAGTTTCAATGGTTCGAAAGGTATCTATTTTGCACTTGGGTTATTTGGGGCGTTAGGAGCTGCGACCACTTCAATTTGTATCAAAAAGATTATCAAAGTTGAGTCCAGCACCAACTTACTGGTATACCAAGCTGTATTTATCGCGATTATTACGATAATTCCTGCGGTTAAAAATTGGGTAACACCCACTTTTGAGCAAGCTACTTTGCTGGTCACCGTTGGTGTAATTTCTTCACTCGCACAGTGGATTGGAGTAACGGCTTTTAAATATGGCGATGCAAATGTCATTGCCAATGTCCAATACAGCAATATTTTATACTCGCTGCTGTTTGGCTACTTTTTATTTCAAGAAATACCTAATTTTACAGGTTTAGCAGGGTGTGTCTTGTTGATATTTAGCATTTGCTTCAGCTTGCTAAGAAAAACTAACTAACGCCACTCCGTCACTTCAATATCTTAGTGAGCTTGCAAGCCAACATTTTTGAAAAGATGCCAAGCTCGCTTATCGTAAGACAGTCAGATCTGAAATTGAGTAGAGTCTCAGAGTATATAAATGAGACCTTCATTTTGGATAACTTACGATGTTATGAAACACGACTGTTTCTGATATCGCTTCATAGCCATGAGGTTGATCGCTATAAAAGCGTATACGCTCGCCCGCTTCTAACACATGCCACTGCTGATCAAAATAGACTTTCATTTTGCCACGAATTACATGAACATGCTCAACAATCCCGATGTCATGAGGACTGGACATTTGCTGGTGATGATCGAGCAAAGTAATTTCGAACACCTCTATACTGGTATCTTGTTGAAACGGAAATATCGTGTTTACCTTCATTCGCGCGTCTTCGGGAAATACTCGCTCTCCTGACTGTAAAGCTGGTTCATTTGCAAAAAATGCCGAAAAAGAAGTATTTAGTCCACTGGCGATTTTCCACAGCGTCGCAATTGTAGGACTGGATTCTTCACGTTCTATTTGCCCTAACATAGCTTTAGAGACGCCAGTTAATTTTGCGGTGGCATCCAAGCTCAACTTTTTTCTTTTTCTTTCTGCTTTCAAATGGTTAGCGATCTCGGACTTAAACATCGACTCTTTCATTAACTAAACCCCTATTGTGCGTTATAGCGCACAGTGCTACATTACCTAACGTGCGCTATAGCGCACGTTAATTTTACTCTACTTCATGGAGCGAGAATGTACCAAAAATCTTCTACGCTAAACCATATCGTTGCTGGCTTCACTGCCGTATTGGTCGGTTATACCAGTTCAATTGTGATCATTTTACAGGCAGCCTCAGCTTCCGGTGCATCACCCAGCCAAATTGAAAGTTGGTTGCTGGCATTAGGGATCGCTATGGGAGCCACCTCGATCGGCTACTCATGGTACTACAAAACTCCCATTCTCACCGCTTGGTCTACACCCGGTGCAGCCATTTTGGTCAGCGCGGCGCCGAATTATGAGCTGCAATACCTTATTGGCGCTTTTGTCTTCACTGGCTTATGCATATTTTTAACTGGGCTTATCTCGCCATTGTCAAAAGCACTACAGCGGATCCCAGCCCCACTAGCAACGGCGATGTTAGGCGCTATTTTATTGCCCTTTTGCATTCGCGCTTTTGAACCTGTAACAACAACTCCAGCGCTATTTTTACTTATGTTTTCGGCCTATATTGCCAGCCAGCGATTGCTCCCAAGATACACAATGTTGGTTTTACTAATCATTGGCTTAGTTATTGTATTTCATTCTGATAACAACGTACTTTCTGCAACTACCTTCTCCTTTGCTCACCCCAGTTGGGTCACGCCAAATATAGATCTCTCGATTATATTAAACATATCAATCCCCTTATATATAGTTACCATGCTCTCCCAAAACCTGCCGGGGATCGCAATGATGAAAGCTTATGATTATCAATCTCCAGTTAAACCTATTTTATTTGGTACAGGTGCAGTCAATATGCTTTTTGCGCCCATTGGCGGATTTAGCTTAAATCTAGCGGCTATCTCTGCTGCTATTTGTATGAACGAGGAAATAGATAAAGACAAAAATGTACGATACAAAGCAGTGCTGTGGGCTGGTGTTTTTTATCTATGCGCTGGCGTACTAGCTACTTCCGTTGTATCAATCTTTTTATCATTCCCCACTGAAATTACGCATATGCTTGCCGGATTTGCCTTACTTGGCACCTTACTTATGTGTTTACAAACAGCCTTTCAATCTAAGCAGTATCGGGAACCTGCATTACTCACCTTTTTAGTCACCTTGTCTGACGTGAGCTTTTTAAACTTGAATTCAACACTACTGGGGCTCTTTGTTGGCTGGATATATTCGCTCACACTGAAAACAAATGAGTCTGAAAAAGTTTAATACGGTATGAAAACCTCAAGTGAGCCCTTTCTACTCAAATTGGATAAAACGTTAATCAGCAATAGCAGTGCCATGTAGATAACCTTGTACGACTCAATAATTAACCTGCCTGAGTCACTTTTGGGTTTTCTTTTTGAATCATTGAGATAAATGCAAATGCAATCCTTTTTCATTAAAAAAGAAACTTTAATTTAATAAAAAAACATTGTAAAAATATTCCTCCATGCTATAAAAGGATGAGACTTTTGTGAGGAATTTGATATGAAGATGCGCTTCCTTTCTGTTGCTGCCATCGTGCTATTATCCGCCTGCGGTGGAGGCGGCGAATCCAACTCTAATAGTAACGCAGCGCCCGATAGCTCTAACTCTTCAAATGCCAATGCAGCCTCTCCAAGCGGCGACCGTACCGAAAGCAGCAGTGATACAAATACGCAAGACAATGTCTCTTCGGGTTCACAAGCCGACAATACAAATGAGCAAAGTGATCATCAAAGTAATGCGGACGGTAATGAATCTTCATCTGAAGGTAACAACGAAGAAAATGAAGGCGCTGCCGATAACATTGGTACTGCACCAATTGTTGACCTGAAGCCCCCCGGTGCTGTGCTGCGCAAAGGCAATGAAATCATTATTAATAGTGTTGTGACTAGCCCAACAGAGAATTTAACCTACGCTTGGATGCAAGTAGCCGGACCCGAAGCCACATTAATAGGTACCGACTCTCAAAATTTGACTGTTATTTTACCAACCACGCATTCAGTCGAAAAAGATCTGTTTACTTTTTCATTAACTGTTACCAATAACGCTGGCTTGAGCACATATGTAGAAACCGACATTGAATCCGTCAATGCAATGACAGAGCTTCAAGCTTCAGCTTTACTACAGCAGGCGACCCTTGGTGCCACACTGACAGAAATACAAGCAGCGACGGGGTTAAGCGAAGAAGAGTGGCTTGACCAACAAATACTCCTTGAGCCCACCTACCACACGCCTTTTTTGGAAAATTATCCTGACCGCGAAAATCCAAGTCATATAAATCGCATTGACGCCTGGTGGAAGGCAAGTTTAAGCGCGCCTGATCAGCTTAGGCAGCGGGTAGCATTTGCGCTGAGTGAGATTTTCGTTGTCTCAGATGCCAATACGTCACTCAAAGGTGAACCTGAGGGTATGGTTGCCTATTATGACACCCTCTTAAAACATGCTTTTGGCAATTTTAGAGCTCTGCTTGAGTCGGTAACCTTATCTCCTGTCATGGGCGTATACCTCAGCCACCTCGGAAATGAAAAAGCGGATGCAGAGCGAAATATAAGACCTGATGAGAACTACGCTCGCGAGGTTATGCAACTATTCACAATCGGACTAAATGAGCTGAATTTAGATGGAACAGCGAAGCTGAATGATAACAACACCATACCAACATACTCACAACAAGAGATTGCAGGATTTGCAAAGGTGTTTACGGGCTGGACATTTGCATATTCAGCACGCTGGGATAGACCTAGTCGAAATTATACTTTACCAATGCACGCTTTTTCTGATTACCACTCAATGGAAGAAAAAGCATTGCTCAATGGCGACATCATACCGGCAGGCACCGGGCCTGAAGAGTCGATGCAGCAAGCATTAGACAACTTATTCTCACACCAAAACGTTGCGCCATTTATTAGCAAGCAATTGATACAAAGGCTGGTAAAGTCCAACCCTACCCCTGCTTATGTTGAGCGCGTCGCATCGGTATTCAATGATAACGGACAAGGTATTAGAGGCGACCTAGCTGCTGTAATTAAGGCTATTTTACTTGATGACGAAGCACGCAAATACTCTTCAGTGCTTGTACATAGCGGGAAAATAAAAGAGCCGATACTCACAAAAGTGCATTTATGGCGCGTCCTCAACGCCCGCTCAGAATTAAATCGATACTACACGTGGAATTTATCAACGACCTACGGCCAGGGCCCGCTACTTTCGCCTTCCGTATTTAATTTCTTCAGGCCAGATCATGTACCCAATGAGTTACAAGGGCTTGGCTTGGTGGCACCAGAGCTACAGATAGCCACTGATTCCAACATGATTGCGACGACCAATGGCCACTATGGCGACCTTGTATGGCGAATGGCAGAACGAAAGAACACATTAAATCCCAAAACCATTTATATGTATGGGCAATCGGACATCACCATGTTGTCAAACAACGGTCTACAAGCATTACTGGACTACTACAACCTTGTTTATTTTGCAGGCAGCATGTCAGACAGTACACGCTCTGCTCTGGTTGATTTAGATAGCTACTTTGCCCGTAAAGACGCTGTTCATCGAGTAGCTCAGCTACTCTACATGGTATCACTGTCACCTGACTTCAATTATCAAAACTAGGAGTTGCCGCTATGCCATATAGTAATGAGCAATCGAGAAGAGCTTTTTTGTCACTGTGTTTAAAAGGCGGAGCCTCCATTGCAGCACTCACCAGTTTACAATTGCAAGCACTCGCCAGTTCTGCCTCCTCAAGTACTATCAATGACTATAAGGCTTTAGTATGCATATTCTTGCACGGCGGTAGTGACTCACTAAATATGCTCGTTCCCACCTCGGGTTCTGAACGTGTAGATTATGAACTAAGTCGACAAAATTTAGTGGTCACCGAGCCGATCACATTAAACACCACCACGCAATTTTCGGGGGGTGTTGGTCTACACCCGAGTATGAGCGCATTAGAACCAATATTTAATGCCGGTCAATTGGGATTTGTTGGCGGAGTAGGCACGCTTATCACTCCGACCTCACTCGCTGATTACAAAAACAAAGCAGTGCCCTTACCCGGCCATTTATTCTCACACAATGACCAACAAGCCACTTGGATGCATGGTCAAGAAAAGGTTTCTTTGAATACAGGTTGGGGCGCTCGAATTCTAGAGCGCTTAAACCAGCACGCGAGCTTTACCAGCAATATTTCTCTTGCAGGTGCCAATCCGTGGCAAGTTGGTGCCAATACAACTCCCTATGCATTAAACAAAAATGGCATTACAAAAATTAATGCTTTAAAGGGCTATCAGCCCCAAGTGGACCACGTTAAAAGTATTGTCGACAGATTGCTCAGTACTACTACTAACCCAATCCAAGATGCGTATGCAAGCAGGCTCTCTAGTTCAATTTCCAATGTCCAAAACATGAATGCACTCCTTGAACAAGCGCCAACTCTGAACACACAATTTAGCGATAACCCCTTATCAGAGCAGCTTGCAGCGGTAGCTAAATCGCTGAGTATCAGCAACCACACGGGCAATAAGAGGCAAATATTTTTTGTTTCTCTAGGCGGATTTGATACCCACGATGACCAATTAATTCGTCAACCTGCCCTTTTTGCAACTTTGGCAACCGCGTTGTCCGAGTTTCATAGCGCGTTGGCAGAGTTGTCACTGCAAGAGAGCGTAACAACGTTCACCATGTCAGATTTCGGTCGTACGCTTACATCCAATGGCGACGGCACAGATCATGGATGGGCTGGCAACCAACTGTTAATGGGAGCGGCAGTTAATGGTAAGGAGCTGCACGGTACAATGCTGTCTCAGCAATTAGAAAGCGCAATTGATGTAGGCGGAGGACGGCTAATCCCACAATTCTCTAATGAGCAGTACTTTGCACCGATTGCCAAATGGTTCGGACTCAGTGATATCGAAGTTTCTGACATATTTCCGAATTTAACTAACTTTGACGCCTCGGCACTGCAATTGTTTAGATAAAGGTGCTATCCACTATTAAAATATTAACGCGGAACTTTGTTTGCTTTCTCTGACCATTGGTTTGGCGTCTACTACAGCATTAACAAATGAAGAAACTTTTAATATTGATGACGTAATATTTTTTAAGCTTAGCCAGCCATTACCTTCTAAAGTCGAAAGGCGGCATTGAAGCATTTACGTCAGTAGGCGCAAACTTAACAGATACCAATGTGTCATCAACAACATCTTTGCAGTACTTATTTTTAGTTCGCAGTACAAGCACAACCAACTGTGTTTGGGTAAACTGTTACAGTTACTTGCCAGTAAACCTTGATTGTTGCGCTGTTCATTTGGACGTTAAACTGAACAACATTGAAGCTATTATGCATAGTAATTAACGTAGCTAGGCGTTGCAGCAACCAGCTTGTCATAGTTTTCAGGATGGGCAAGCCCTTTACTTCCCCAATTTGTTCCCATCTTGAAAAGCTCTGATTGTTGATCCCGTAATTCGACAATCTCCATTAAGATCTCCTTAGAAGACTTCCCTGTTTTGGCTCCATCATTGATGATTGCGAGTTCCTGTTTGTGGTATTTCTGTGCTTCCTTATCAAAATGCGCTATCGCTCTGCCGATACGATCATGCATTTCTCCTGAATTAGCCGCTTGTTCAATATCACTCATTCTAAACATTGCAATTGGCGGCCCATATTGTTTAATTGCATCAATTGACCCAGCCAGCTTTTCCTCACTGGCAGAATTTATATATTTAACGTATTGCTCTCGATTATCAATACTTGGGGTAGATTGACGACTTCGCATTTGCGGTTTTGATGCTTGCTCTGCTGCAACCTCTGCCCCGTTAGTCGCACTGTTTACATAGCTCGTTTCTACATAGCTGTTTACATACATAAAAATTCCCTCTTGTGTCCATACATACCTAGCAGATATATCAATCTATTTGCCGTGTATGGCAATCTTTTGCTACTTGTCTATATCGTGATGCCGGCAACCAGTACAAAAGCGGTGCTCCCCTTAATATCTAGGCAAATTCCGAACCAAGTATGCCTGAATTGAAAGTTTACCAATCATAGGCTGGTAACGACTACACAATTGCATGCAGTGATGGTGGAACTGATACTTACTACCTAATCTATATATGGCATTGTAAATTCCAGTCCAGTCTACAAGCTGGCACTGAAGGGGGTGATTCAATCTAGCAGAGCCAAGGCTGTACATTGCGGCTCAAAATTTTTATCGGCCTGCTCAACTCTCGGTATAAAAAAGCACATGGACACGGCCGCTAGCAAGCGGGTAACTCCGCTCACGACCACCAGCCCCATACCAGCAATATCCATTCAGTAATTTCCCCGCCCTGAGTACGCCATGACCATCAGTCACACCACATACATAAGTATTGAAACCACTTTCATACGACCCTTTTACTAAGTATTTATCAGTTTGTTCGGTCGCGCCGTAGAGATCGATACGCTCTGTTGCCACTTCCCAGCGGTAGTTTTGAGACGCCATTGTCAGAACCTGAAAGCGTTTATTTGCAAACTCTCGACCATACCATGACGTATAACATATACCGTTTACTAAACGCCCCAAAACATGTCCTAAGTCTCGACAGATAAAGACAGTTTCGGTACTAGACGTACCATCATGCTCAAATTTAACGGAAAATTGGGGGATTTGTCTGTTGCTCTGTGAGTCGGTCCAACTGCACTCTTGCTTTTCTACTTGGCGACCACCTTCGTGGCGACCACCTTCGTGGCGACCACTATCATGGTGACCACTGCCACCGCATTGCACAAATTCACGACTATGAACCTGCACAGAAACAAGTACAATCGCGCTCATGAACCCCATCATCAATAAATGCTTTTCCATAATCTATTCCTTTATTGTCTCGGTAAAAACACTGTCCCAACCTCGGACTCATCTTGATACTGGAAAAAACATGGCCAAGAGACCACAAAAACATCGTAAATACTCGGTAAAACAAAATTTCACATAGTAAAATCTTGCTTCAAGATATTGATTTTATTAGTCAAAGTGGTGCTTTGTAAGATGCAGGTTTGCTTAACAAATTGGGTTAAATTTTGGCTGCTTGCTCAATAACGATGGCATGCCGCTTTGCCAAACGTTCGTGATCTTTGTCGTAACCACCACCGATCACAGTCGCAACAGGTACACCTTTGCGCTGACACGTGGTCAAAACGATATGGTCTCGTTGTTCAAGCCCTTGCCAACTAATATCGAGCTTGCCTAATGTATCCTCTTGCCAAACATCCACACCCGCATCATAGAGCACCAAGTCGGGGTTTAACTGTTCAATTAAGTCAGTTATTGTTGCTTGAACGATAGACAAGTATTCACGGTCGCTGACATTTGGATCTAGCCCTATATCCAAATCACTTTGTTGCTTTCTAAAGGGAAAGTTCTTGTCGCAGTGAATTGAACAGGTAAACACATATGGGTTGTGTGCCAACATCGCCGCTGTTCCGTCTCCTTGATGCACATCACAGTCAAAAATTAACACGTTGTGCACTTGCTGCTCGTCTATTAGGCGCTGTGCTGTGTAGGCAAGATCATTTACCATGCAATAACCTGAACCAAAATCGTAATGGGCATGGTGTGTGCCACCTGCCAAATGGCATGCAATACCATTTTTTAGTGCCAGCGTTGCAGTTAAATAAGTTCCTAATGGGGCAGTAAAAGTTCGCGCCATCAGCTCTTTTGACCACGGGATCCCTATCCTTCTCATCGCTTTTGGGCACAATTGGTTGTGATATAGATCACGTACATATTGCTCGCAATGAACGAGCTCTAAATCGGAGTAATGCCCTACCGGCCCTTGTTGTAGGTTGGTCTGAATGACCCCTTGCTGTTCCAAGTACTGTTTTAATCTTGCAAACTTACTGACAACAAAGCGGTGTTTCGGATCAAAGCTAAACGAATAGTTTGGATGGTAAACTAGCGGTAAATTAGGATTATACATAAGCAACAACAATATCTGACATAGCTATATTGTTGCATACAACTCCTAGGCTCAGCAGCTACTTTTCCAAATGTGCTAATTAAAAGAAGTATCTGGCAGTGAACAAATGAAGTAAACGATAAAATTGGCAAAAAGCAGGATGACCAATCTGAGCCACAACAACACAAAATCAATCTTCGAATCTCAGTACTTCAGGGGCCCTTAATCATGCAATCAACCTCATCTTATTTGGTATTTGTACTTTGCAAAAGTTCAAGCCATAGCCTTAACAAGGGCCTTAGAGCGTTAAACTCTAGGCGCAACTAGATATCCTGCTGTGTAGCGTGCTTCACTGTGAAAAAACTTCTGTTCAACTGGGCCTATGGACATCAGTTGCTTGAAGGTATGTTAGTAACCCTTTGCAATCTCGATTATTCACTACGCAATGTAGCTGCATAAACATCAATAACCATCCAGTTGAGATAAAAATAAACGCGCCAATCTCAATTCACCAATTCAAGCAACACTAAAACGCACATACCAACCAATACCCCTGCGGCAATTTTATTGAGCCAAGGTAAACTTTGCGCGTTAGCTAAGTGCTTAGAAACCTGTTTGCCAAACACTGCCCAAAGCGTTAAACAGATAAAACACACCAAAGCGTATACCGTCACAAACACAAATAACTTGGCAGTTTGATTAGGTTCTATAAATAGACTGTTGCCAGCTATTGCACCAAGCCATGCCTTGGGGTTCAACCACATTAATGCAAAACCAGCGCCGAGCCCTGCTTGTGATCCTTTAGCCGCGCCTATTTGCCCATCAGCCTGAAAAAGCCCATACGCAATATACAACATAAAAGCACAGCCTATCAGCGTACAAAGAGTGACTAACCAAGTATGTTGCTGTACCACCCAGCCAAGCCCGAGGCCAGTTGCAACTAATAAAACGCTAAATCCCATTGTCGCGCCAAAAATAAAGGGCAATGTGGCATTGACGCCACGATTTAGCCCCCCAGAAAAAATGATTAAATTAACCGGTCCAGGCGTTATTGACATAGAAAACGCATACAAGCCCATCGCCATGATCATCAACACAATACACTCCATTCTTATGTAAAATTTGAGTGTACATACCTGTTATAACTTTTATTAGATGGTATAAATAGAAATCAGTGTTCTAAAAACTTACTCAATATGATTGATGATTTAAAAAGCATCGCTATCTTCTCTACTGTTGTGGAACAGGGCTCATTTAGAGGCGCAGCGCGAGCACTCAACCTGTCTCCTTCGGTCGTCAGTTACCACGTCACCATGCTTGAAAAAAAGCTGGATACGCCCTTACTGTATCGCTCAACTCGAAAACTTTCTTTAACCGAGCAAGGAGAGCAATTATTGGCGGTAAGTACCAATATGATGCAAAGTGTTGAACAGGGTTTATCAGCTATCAGCGCACAAACAAACGCGCTCTGTGGACGTTTAACAGTGAGCCTGCCAACCGCACTGGTGCGCTCGCAGTATACCCGTGCCCTGGCTGATTTTTGTCAGCGACACAGCGCACTTGAAGTGCACATTAACTACAGTGATATATACGAAAACTTGATCGAGAAAGGCATTGATATCGCAATACGGGTGGGGAGCTTGCCCAGCAGCGAACTCAAAAGTAAGCGCCTTGGACACATTAATCGAAAATTGACTTGCGCCCCTAGGTTTATAAAGCCAGATATGCAAATCAATGAACCAAAAGACCTTGAACGGCTGCCTTGGATAAAATTGGCCAGCCTGCCAAATAAACGAACACTCACCCATCACCAATTGGGCCACCAAGATGTTCTATTTAAATTCCAAGTATCCGTTAATACGGTCGAGGGGATGACGCAACTGTGTAAAGATGGGTTAGGTATTGCAACTCCCCCAGATTATCTGGTCGAGTCAGCCTTGGCGCAAGGAGAATTAAGTGAGTTGCTGCCCGATTGGCATGTATCCCCGATACCGGTATATGCTATTTGGCCAAACAATGTTGCAAAAAAGAGCGCGACCATGGCTCTGGTCGCGCATCTTGCAAAGGCTATAACTTAAAAGAACCCAAGTGGACTTTCGCTATAGCTGACTAGTAGGTTTTTAGTTTGTTGGTAATGATCCAACGCCTTTTTATGTGTTTCTCGCCCTATACCTGAGCGCTTATAACCACCAAAAGCGGCATGGGCAGGATACATGTGATAACAGTTTGTCCATACGCGGCCCGCTTCTATTTTTCGGCCAAATTGATACGCACGATTCATGTTGCGTGTCCAAACCCCAGCACCTAAACCAAACTCACTGCTATTTGCCATCGCTAATGCTTCGGCTTCGTCTTTAAACGTGCACAATGAGATCACTGGACCAAATATCTCCTCTTGGAAAACACGCATTTGATTGTGCCCTTTCAATAAGGTTGGCTGAATATAATAACCTTGTTCATATTCCGAATTCAGCTGCTCAACTTCTCCGCCGAGTAGGACTTCCGCACCTTCCTTTTTACCAATATCAATGTAGCTTAAAATCTTATCAAATTGAGCCTGTGAGGCCTGCGCGCCCACCATGGTCTCGGTATCCAAAGGATTTCCGCGTTTAATTTGCTTTGTTCGCTCAATCACTTTGGCTATAAACTCATCATAGATATCTTCTTGAACGAATAATCGTGATGGACAGGTGCATACTTCACCTTGGTTAAAATAGGCCAGCACCGCACCTTCAACACACTTGCTTAAAAATTCATCGTCTTTTTCCATGACGTCACTAAAGTAAATGTTTGGTGACTTTCCGCCAAGCTCCACAGTGGATGGAATAATATTATCCGCTGCACATTTCAAAATGTGTGAACCCACAGGTGTTGAGCCAGTAAACGCAATTTTTGCGATGCGATCACTGGTTGCCAGTGCTTCACCGGCTTCTTTACCAAACCCGTTGACTATATTAACTACACCCGCCGGAATTAAATCTTCGATTAGCTCCATCAATAATAATATAGAAACCGGTGTTTGCTCTGCCGGCTTAAGTACAACACAGTTGCCCGCCGCAAGTGCAGGTGCAAGCTTCCACGCAGCCATCAGCAGAGGGAAATTCCACGGAATGATCTGTCCAACGACACCCAGTGGCTCATGAAAATGATATGCGACCGTGTGTTCATCTATTTCGCCAATACTCCCCTCTTGCGCCCGAATACATCCAGCAAAATAGCGAAAGTGATCAGCAGCTAAAGGCACATCTGCGGCAAGGGTTTCGCGAATCGCTTTACCGTTGTCCCACGTTTCTGCCACTGCTAAATATTCTAAGTTTTCTTCAATTCTGTCTGCTATTTTCAGCAAAATGTTGCTGCGGTTTGTCACTGATGTTGAGCCCCAAGCTTCCTTGGCGCTGTGCGCAGCATCGAGTGCCAGCGCAATATCTTTCGCGCCAGATCTAGCGACTTGGCAAAAGACCTTGCCATTAACAGGGCTAATATTGTCAAAATACACCCCATCAACTGGTTTACTCCAATTGCCACCAATAAAGTTGTCATACACTGGCTTAAAATTCACTATTGCATCTGATGTATTTGGGTTTGCATAAATCATAAATGCCTCTTCAAACTTGAAATTGTCGTTTTATTTCACGCGCACTGTTGGCGGTAAACTTATTGTTATTTGGTTGACATTAATCAAAAGGCGGATTAAAAACTTAACTCTGCGTATAAAATGTTTGCGTAGGAGTCCAAACAGGGAATAAAGAATGCTTGATCAACTGAATAAAAAAAGGCAAAAAATCACGTCACTGGTTGAGAATCGCGTACACTTTGCAAGCAATGATGTTGAACTTAGCATTTATGATACATATGAGAACGCACAGCATATCCGGCTTTACTCCAACAATGTACTTTTTTGTGGCATGTTGACCGGCAAAAAGGTCATGCACGTCAACAGTTGTGATTATCACCAAGCATTTTTACCCAATGAAAGCTTTGTACTGGCACCAGAACAAGCAGTCTATATTGATTTCCCGACAGCCTGTATTGACCGTCCAACAACCTGTTTAGCAATAGACATCAGCAGGGATAAAATCGCTGCGGTTGCAGAACAATTGAATCAACATAACGATAGCCCAGAACTACTATACAATTATCATCCAGAACTGGTGCACAATGAGCATAATGCACAAACACAGCAACTACTGAACCGCTTAACCCATCTATTTTGTGAAAATGCCCCACAACGTGACTTCTACATTGATTTGGCTTTGAATGAACTGGTCGCTCGCCTATTGCAGCAACAGAGCCGAGACCTCCTTTTTCAGCAAGTGGCGCAGTGCAATTTCAAAACCGGTATCCATGCAGCCATAGACTACATGAAACACAACTTATCCGAACAACTCGACATCGATAAACTGTGCAAAATCGCTTGCATGAGCCGCAGTAAGTTTTTTGATCAATTTAAAAAACGCATTGGTACTACTCCCCAAAACTGGCTCCATGGTCAAAAGCTGATGTCCGCACGCACCTTATTGGAACGGGGTGAAAGCGTAACATCCGTCGCCTTCGCCTTAGGATTTAGCCACCCCAGTCAATTGAGCCGAAGCTTTAAAAAAGCATTCAATAAAACGCCTAAGCAGTATCAAATGCTGTTTTTACAGCAACAATCGAATTAGTCTTCGTAGGGGAACTGCTGATGATGCATTCCTCGCAGCTGCATACCCAAATACTCAAAGGTTTTTCTCAACATATCCGTAAATGCGAGCGGTGCAGTTTCGTGTATTGATGTAGACAGTATTGAAAACTGTTTACTTCTCAACTCACGTAATTCTGGCTTAAGTACTTCGTCATCCATAAACTCAGTGATCCTATCAATAAATGCCTTCATTCTGGGTGTGACTGCATACCAATATACTGGCGAGGCAAAAACCACATGTTCAAATTGGAGAACATGTCTAAATAAGGCTCTAAAATCATCATCTTTATTTTTGTGCTCATAGCTATAATCATTGATAACATAATCATCCAGAAATAGCGTTTGTGCGTTGTATTCTTTAGCCATTGCCTCCACAGCTACGCCCGTGTTGCCCATTTTTTTTGCGCTCGAATATACGATAATTGTGTTCAATGTTGTTCTCCTTTATTTGATTTGCTGCTAGGCTAAAACCTCAACCTATGTTTAGGTAAAGCATTAATTTGAACTTTTAAAAAGGGGCTAAGATGTCGGACTCTACACCCAGAGATGAGCCACGATTAAGTGTTGGACAGGTGGCTAAACGCGCGGACGTTGCAGTATCTACTTTGCACTTTTATGAAACAAAAGGGTTAATCCGAAGTTGGCGCAACACAGGTAACCAACGCAGGTATAAAAAAGATGTACTGCGCCGAATTGCCGTTATTAAAGCAGGGCAAAAAATGGGCATTTCGCTTTCTGAGATTCAGGAAACCTTAGGCCAATTGCCGCAGAGCAGGACACCAACCAAAGAAGATTGGGCAAATATGTCACGCTTTTGGCAGGCACAGCTAGATGAAAAAATCGCATATATGATGCGCGTCAGAGAGATGGTTGATGGCTGTATAGGTTGTGGCTGTTTATCTATGAAATCATGCCCTATGTACAACCCTGATGACATTGTGGCAAAAGAAAGTAACGGTGCTGTATGGCTTGAACAGCCAGAGCAAGCAAGAGCCGCAAAAAATTGTTATGATAAGGAAAATTAAAAATAGGAACAAGCGAATGAAAAAAACAGCGCTCACAATAGCTGTTGCAGCTGCCTTGGCTCTAGCTGGCTGTACAACAACAAATTCAACTTCTCAATCGACCGCTCCAGTTGTCGCTGAAGCTACTCAAAATCAAGAGTTTACTGCATTCTCAGAGCAATTCATTGAAGATATGTGGCGTCAATACCCAGAGTTTTCTTTACATGTGGGCTACGGCAAATATGATGATATTATTACCATACCTAATGACGAGTCGCGCGCAAGCAATTTAGCCTTCTCAAGAACGAAACTAAATCAATTGCGTAGCTTTGATTTAAACAGTTTGAGTGACAATCAAAAAACAGATTATTATTTGCTTGAAAACGGCCTTGAAAAAAACATCTGGGAAATTGAAAAGTTTAAAGCTTGGCAGTGGAACCCATCCAATTACAATATTTCATACGGTTTTGCCACCATCTTAAACAGCCGCTTTAAGTCAGACGAAGTAAAATACAAAACGGTTTTAGAGCGTTTAAAATATGTACCAGAATTTTATCAAGCTGCACAAAAAAGCATCGACACTCCAACCCTTGAATATACTCAATTGGCGATTGCCCAAAACCAAGGGGCATTCTCAGTATTGACGGACGACCTGCTTGACAAAATAGATGCATCAGATGCCCTTACAGCAGATGAAAAAGCACTATTTAAGACTCGCTTTGTCAATGCAAAAACAGCCATTAACGGCTACATTAGCTTTCTAACCGAATTAGAAAAAGACTTAACTGCCAATGGCAATGCGCGTAGCTTCCGAATTGGTGAAGAGTTATATGAAGAAAAGTTTGCTTTTGATATTCAGTCAGGTTACACCGCAAAAACCATGTATGAAAAAGCACTCGCAGATAAAGCACGTGTTACCAAAGAAATGGTTAAATTAACAAACCAGTTGTGGCCAAAATACTTCCCTAACACAGCGCGTCCTACAGATGATGCACAAGCCATCGCAAAACTCATTAAGCACTTATCTGTAAATCATGTGCCAAAAGAGAAGTTTGTTGATGAGATTAAGCGCCAGATCCCATTACTTGAAAAGTTTGTTATGGAAAAGGATCTCATCTCTTTAGATCCCGAAAAGCCACTGGTCGTGCGTGAAACGCCGGAGTTTATGCGTGGTTTTGCCATGGCGTCAATTTCAGCGCCGGGTCCATACGACGCTAAAGAAAATACCTATTATAATGTCGAGCCACTAGAGCTGAGAACAGAAGAGCAAGCGAGCTCAATTTTACGAGAGTACAACCACTGGATCTTACAAATTCTAAACATCCATGAAGCTGTACCAGGTCATTACACGCAGCTTGTTTACGCCAACAAATCGCCATCAATGATTAAGACTATCTTAAGAAACGGCGCCATGATAGAAGGTTGGGCGGTTTACACTGAGCGCATGATGTTAGAAGAAGGCTATGGCAACCACGAGCCTGAAATGTGGTTGATGTACTATAAATGGAACTTGCGTGTTATCTGTAACACCATTTTGGACTATGCAATTCAGGTCAAAGGGATCAGCCGTGATGAAGGCCTAGATTTATTGATGAATGGTGCATTCCAAGAACGTGCAGAGGCTGAAGGAAAATGGCGCAGAGCGACATTAAGTCAAGTACAGTTAACCAGTTATTACAGTGGTTACCGTGAGATTTATGACTTGCGTGAGCAGCAAAAAGAAAAACTTGGTAAGGACTTTAATTTAAAAGCATTCCATGAAGAATTCTTAAGCTACGGTAGCGCACCAGTTAAGTACATTAATCAACTTATGCAAAAATAAAAGCCCCATGTGGGGCTTTGGATTCAGCATCAAAATAAAGCCACAAACGTGGCTTTATTTAATTTCCTACTCTGCTTCTAATCCTTCAACTTGAAATCCTAATTGCACGTTTACAACGCCACTTAATTTTTCAACATCGCTTTTAAACGTCAACAGCGCAGCATTGGGCGCAGCTTGGAAAATTGCGCGATTACCTCGAACGTAAATCAGGTTCAGTCGGTTTGCAGAGGCAAACTCTTTGGCATTGATCAAAGACTCAAGCTCAACAACCAGCTCACCTGTAAGTGTGACTGTCTCATCGGTCGAAACATCAATTAGTGCAGCACCAGTCACCATATCTTGGTCACTTTTTGATGCTGCTAGGACATAATCTTTGCCATTCACGTTAACGCTAACACCGGACGAATTGCTTACAGCCGTCGCTTCATATGCAGGTTGGGCGCTCGCTTGTGCTGCGTATAAACTACCAACAACAGCGAGTAAAGGGATTAATTTAAATTTCATGATACTTCTCCTTATTTACGTCCAAAAAAGCGAATATCCCAAGACTTTAGTACGCCATTTTCAGTATTATTGCGATGAACCATATTGATATTTGGCTCACCAGAGGCACGTGGATCAAAGATGTAAGCTTCATCTTCAGATGCAGTATCGATCACTCGTAATGTCCACTCGCCCTTGGCTTGTTCACCATAGAAGTGATGCGTTAACATCTGAGTATTTTGCATACCTTCATTGCCCAATATCGTACCCGTTCTTGGCGTCATGATCACACTTCGTGTTCCGGACGGAGAAATTAACTCAATCGCTAAATCTCGAGTACTGGTATGGTCGATATTTACGCGAACCTGCACAGCATCCACTGTTAGGTCTTGCGCGTAATGATAATTGCTTTGCACACCACTCAAACGGCCATCTGGAATTTCAACTCCTGCCGTGACAAGCTCTCTGTCAGTTTTTACAAACTCACCTAAGTTTTTATCGTAAAAACGCGCGAGGTTTACCGCTGCATCTACATCGACAGCACCAAATCCATAGAAGTTATGGAATTGATAACCTGCGGCATTAGTTTGCCATGCGTCGATAGCTTGATAGCTCACTTGCTCGCCGCCT
Organism: Pseudoalteromonas luteoviolacea NCIMB 1944; assembly: GCF_001625565.1. Taxonomy (GTDB): domain Bacteria; phylum Pseudomonadota; class Gammaproteobacteria; order Enterobacterales; family Alteromonadaceae; genus Pseudoalteromonas; species Pseudoalteromonas luteoviolacea_F. The sequence goes on along the minus strand of NZ_AUXS01000011.1, from coordinate 57,563 downwards.
GCTTCTTTAAATGAAAGTGCTACGCCTGGATGATCTGCATCTATACGACGAGATGTCGCTGCCAAGATGTGTCTCACATCTAACCAAGATAACGCAGGGTTTGCCGACATAATAACGGCTATCGCGCCAGCAACATTCGGCGCTGCTGCCGAAGTACCATTTGATCTTGCACTGTAATCACAGTTTGGATCCAGCGGGTGCCCACCATGTAAATCATTACGCAACCAAAGCGGGTTATAGCCAGCATCACAGCCTGATACATCTGTCGTTATGATCGCAGGTGAACTTGTACCATACTGACCGCCAGGCGCAGATACAAATACACTTGAACCCACTGTAGAGTATGACGAGCGCTCACCGTCAGCGTTGTACGCTGAAACAACTAGGTTCCAGAAGCTTGAATCCATACGCTCAAGGTTTACATTTTGCAGTGGCAATCCATGGTTATAATTGTCGAAGCGCAGGTAGCCGCGCCCAAATTTGCTATCAGTGAAACTTTGTCTTTCATAGCCATTACCTGCCGATTTCACAAAAATTGCGCCGCGACCACCATGTGTTGTGCGTGTGATTTCTTCTTGTGCATCTTCGTATGTCTTGAGCCATGGAGACTCTTCGTAATCGAAGCTTCTCGGTGAAGAGAGCGTTCTACCGTAGCTTTGGTTAAAAACACGAGGAAAGTCAAAAGACTGTTTAGCGAAGCCATCGGAATACATACCATGAGACTGCAGCCAGTTAGCCATTGTTTGGTTGCCAGATACTAAATAGTTGAAACCAACTAAGCCAGCTCTTGGCGCAACACCACGTCCACCAATGCCATTAAAGGCACTTGCAGCAATGATCCCAGAAACGGCTGTGCCATGTCTGTCTGTTGGGCTGCCCGGTGCCAAGTCTGGACTATTGTTTGTAAAGTTCCAAGAACCTGGACGTGCATTGTCTCTCAAGTCTGGATGCATTATTTCCACCCCACCATCGATGACTGCCGCCGTTACTCCTGCGCCCATAATACCCATAGCATGAGTAAGCGATACATTCATATCTTCACCAGGTTTTCCACCTCTATCTGAGAAAGCGGCCTGGCCGGTATTTTTCAAGTGCCATTGCTGGTCAACAAGAGGATCACCGGGCATCAAAGGATACTCGATATTTGCATGTGCATTTGCGCTTAAAGAAGCGGCTACAACGAATGCTAGTTTTGTTATTTTTATATTCATAAATCGCTACTTACTGTTTGTTTTAACAATTGTACCCAAAAACTTTGTTCTCAGTATAAACACAAAAAAGGAATAAAAATAACACTTGAGACACAAAAAATTCACCAGACATTCTTTTTGAATAAAAAATTCAATTATAAAACTCCCTTTATTATTCATATAATTACAACTTTATGATCTCGCTTGACCAAGCAAAACCAGTTACACCTTGTTACATTCATGTGAAACACCCAAAAACATCTAAATATATGAAATAAATACACGTCTTTACTTTTAGTATGTCAACAAGGAACCTTTATGAAACACGTATCAAACTTACTTGGCTGTCTCGCTTTGTCCGCCTCAGCTATTGCAAGTGCATCAATATTTCCAGATCCACAAGCACTGCTCACACACTATTTAGAAGGTAAGCCCACACACGGAAGCGCACCACTTGAAGCATCAATGGGCTATTTTCAACACCATGATGCTGCATTGCGGGATATGCTAAACAGCGGCTCTCCAGAAATTGCCGGCATTTTACAAGGCGCAAGCTATTGCTTTGCTGCCGTTGCCAGCAAGCCCGCTACAAATTTATTGCCAACGCTTTATAGCCAAGATGGTCAGTGTAAAGCACTGTCAGCAGACAGTGCGCGCAGAAGCTGGTATTACACAGATGCTCAGTGTACAACTGCAATTGAGTACAAAAATGAGTCTGATACCGAGTTTTGCCTAAGAGAGTTTGATTTTCGTGCAGAGCGCTACGGCAACAGTGAAGACCTCAATTATGTGCAAGATGCATGGATGCCTGGCTATAGCGCCACATTGCCAGTTACAACAAAACCACAAAGCTTTGCCGAGACACCATTAGTACAACGGACAACTTATAAAACAACCTATAATGAGCGCGGTAGCTGCCACTTGGAAATGCGGGTGTACAAAAATGCTAACAATCACAGCGCGACACCAATTATGATGATCCACGGTGGCGGATGGCTAGAGAGACTCGGCACAGCACGCACAGCAGAAGCGCAAATCGCGCACTTTACAGACGCAGGTTTTGTGGTGTACATGCCATTTTACCGCTTAGTCGAGGATAGAGAAGCTGGGCCTGCATGCAATCAAGTAAACATTGAAGACAGTAAGCAAGATATTCGCGATGCATTTTTGTGGGTACAAGCAAACAATGCAAACTATACAACCAGCGATAAATCGGTGCGCATTACAGGGCAATCAGCTGGCGGTCACATGGCAGTATGGCTGTCTCAGCAATTCCCAGCCAAAGTTGATAAAATCGCCCCCATGTTTCCAGTGCCTGACTTTGCTCACCAACTTAAGGAAGTGCAAGATGGTAGTTATGTTCATGGCTATATTGAAAGAATGATAGCAACATTATCTGGTAAAGCACACTGGCAAGACTTAACTGGCAACGAGCCTGTAATAGTAAACAACAGCTTATTGGAAGCTATTGAGCAAGCGCCACACCTCGCACCTGATATGTTTATCAGTCACGGAATGGCGGACACCATAGTTTCTCCAACTCAGTCTCTAAGACTCTGTAATGCATTGGCTGGTAATATTTCATCAGGCCCTGCACAAGCTAATGGTCTCGCTTTCACCAAGCAGTATGCTCAGGTTCAATGCCGTACTGGCAGCGAATTGCATTTACTAGAAAAAGCTGAACACCACTTTGATGGATGTGGCTTAGGTTTGTGTGATGTTGGTGGCCAAGATGGGCTTATCGCAACACAGGCATTATTGGATAACATGATTGAATGGTTGAAATAACCAAGCCCTACAAAGTTTCAATCTCACTGCGCCACAACAGTTAATTTGTGGCAAACAATGATACCAACCAAAGCAAGGCAAACGCCTTGCTTTTTTATACATCATCGCACTTCAACCTAAAATCATCAGCGTAAACCAAGCTATCCACCCGCCAAATAAGCTCAAGCTTGAAAGTGCAAATGCAACGGTACGCTTTCGAATGTTGGTTGAGCGAATATGCTCATAACAATGCCAGTATCGAGACACGACGAAAATAAACGCCAACATGTACCAACCAATGCTGGCGATAGACTCGATATGCAGCAGTGCCAAAAGACAAATAAACAAAATCGGCTGCTGATATTGGTTGTCATAGCTATTCCCATACAGTCGAGTTCTGTCGTTCATTTCATCCTTTAGCACATAATTAACGGCTTTTAGCGAAAGTTCACCTCTTTTGACGGCTGTTATTCTTAACCTTGCTGTCGCTAGCCAAAGCCATAGAAATAACAGAACTAACGCAAAAATGGGGTAATGGATCCACATAGATATTTCCTTTAAAAGATCAGAGTAGTGTCACTTTACAGCAGGCTTCCCGCCCCCTAAAGTGTCACTAATGACAACATTAAAGGCGAAAACGACATGAAGGTAGCGATTCTATGTCAGCAAGGTGTGATGGCCAGTGCACTTACCGGCATTATCGATGTATTGAATGTGGCTAATCTCGTTATGAAAACAACCTTCTACCAATGGCAGATTGTGTCACTGGGTGACGAGTGTATTGTCAGCAGCCAAGGTCTGTCGTTTAACGTGGACTGCACACTGAACGAACTTAATCACTTTGACGTTTTAATTATTATCGGCAGCCAATACCAAGGAGATAAACGCCTCTGGCAGGAATGCCGCACGATAAGCTCCTATGCACCGCTATTGAGTAAAAAACTAAAAGGCATTTCTGCGCCAACCTTAGTTGCTGGGTGCTGTGGTGTTGCGTATGCGGCAGCGCTTGGCTTATTGGACAAACAGCGTATTACTGCCAGTTGGTGGCTAGAGGCGTTTTTTAATCGCTACTTTCCTGAACTTAACTTAGATACATCACCTATTTATCTGTGCGACCAAAAACTCTATACCGCAGGTGCTGCCCATAGCTATATGTATGTCATGCTCGCGCTCATTAAACAACAAATAGGAGAGGATATTGCACAGCAAGTCGTGAGCTGGTTGGCGATACCTGAGCCTCAATTGCGCCAAACCGCATTTATGATCAGTAGTGCGCTCGATTCACATAAAGACACCGCTGTTCAGGCTGTTCAAATCCATATCAAGGCACAATTAAAAACGAACTTTACGCTCAATGAGTTGGCCAAAATAGCCTGTGTATCTGGCCGCACGCTGATCCGACGCTTTAAATCTGCTATCGGTATGACGCCATTTGACTATATTCGCTTGCTGCGTCTTGAAAAAACCAAGGAGCAGCTGATTTACTCCAATAAACACTTCGCCGATATTGCAACTTCCGTTGGCTATCAAGACCCACAGGCGCTATCAAAACAATTTAAGCGTCATTTTGGTAAATCTGTCTCTGCTTTTCGAGAGCAATTCGACTAAGTGTAAGAAAAGTGACACTCTTTCACTTCATTAAGCCGCGCATATTGAGAAATTGAACTAAGGTTAATTAACATTAAGTTCACAATAAGACAATCTACGTGGCAAAGATAGACAGACTGTACTCTCTAGATATTCTCAGAGGCTTAATTATTGTCCTCATGGCGCTTGACCACACCCGGCGCTATTGGGCCGAAACCCCCTTTTCACCTACCGATTTAGACCAAACAACGCTAGCATGGTTTTTAACTCGTTGGGTCACACACTTTTGTGCCCCCTTATTTATCTTCTTAACGGGGATCAGCGCATATTTGTACGGCCAACAAGTTCAGTCTAAAGCGGTTTTACGGAACTACCTACTCAGTCGTGGGGGCTGGCTGATTTTACTAGAGCTCACAGTCGTCAATTTTAGCTGGCAGTTTGGCTATGATGTGGTTTTTTTGCAGGTGATTTGGGTAATTGGTTGTTCTATGATTATCTTGGCCGGGATGATATATATACCGTTAAATTTGCTCTGTATTTTATCGTTCTCAGTGATCATCACACATAACGCTCTGAATGATCATGCTATTCTAAATTGGCTTGGGCAAGATAGGGCTTGGCTTTGGCATTTACTTCACAGCCCAACCACATTTAACCTCACAGATCAGCTCCAAATTTTCGCTCTGTACCCTTTAGTTCCGTGGTTTGCAGTCATGTCTTTAGGTTATTGCTGCGGCATTTTGTTCAAACTCAATGCGGGCTTGAGATACAAGGTGTTTGCCACGATCGGTGGGATCACAATTGTTGTATTTGCACTTTTAAAGCTGGGTAATATATATGGTGAGCCTAATTTATTTGTGCCCGATCCCTCATTGATCACGTCTATCATGTCGTTACTTAACAACAGTAAATACCCGCCCTCTTTGGTATACCTGCTGATGACAATCGGTCCAGGCCTACTTGTTTTGGCTTCCCTTGAATACGCACAAATACGCAGCTTTTCTCTCAACTGGCTTAATAGTTTGAAAATACTCGGCGGCGTGCCACTGTTTTACTATTTGCTCCATATTCCGGTTATTAACCTCAGTGCACAAATATACAGCCACTTAACCTATGGCCAAACCATAGACTTTTTTAGCACGCCACTTGATTGGCCCAGTAGCTATGAGCCTAATCTCTGGGTTGCCTATATAGCATGGGTAGTCATTACATTAGCATTGTATATTCCTTGCAAATACTACTTGGCGCTGAAACGAACCCACCACAGCCCCTTACTTAAGTACTTGTAGAGCTTGCGGGTGCCATTTTTATATTTGGCACCCATTTTAGAGCCAAGCAAGTCAAAATACCGCACATAAACCAAATAACACTGGCAATAACTGAGAATAGCGTAACCAGATCAATAAACACCATGCTTAGTACCAAGCCAGCAAGACCTCGAATCACGCACAATATTCCAATCACCATTAGGGCCAAATAAGTGAGCGGTAAACGCCGGATTAAACCTGCTCCGGCTAGCGCATACGCGCCACATATTGCAAACAACAAAGAGACACCCACAGTAGCAACAGGTGCCAGCCACGTGCCATGTTTAGCAGACTCCACCAGTATATTTGGGGCCAACTGCGCACGGTAGCATGCTTCTCCCAACCAAATACATGACATATGTGCAACCACTGTCACTGCGGCCATCAAAGCCACAAAGATCAATCCAAGTACCGCTATTTTTTGTTTGTGCATCATGGTAATTTCCTCATTAGATGACCTCATCAACAGCCGTTTTATACCGTTATATGACCTTGCAGATAAAGCACAGCTTCACCGATCACTGTGACGCGCTGGGCTGAAAAGTCGACTTCACACACAAGGTGTCCCCCTCGCGCTGAAGCTTGAAAGGCATGTAATACATGCTTGTCGAGCTTCTTTGCCCAAAAAGGCGCAAGGCCGGTATGAATTGATCCAGTTACAGGGTCTTCCTCTCCGCCATTGGCTGGCCAAAAATAGCGTGACACAAAATCATCATTAACTCCTGGTGCACTCACCACCACATCCAATGGGGCCAACTGCTTAAGTAGCTCGGCATCATATTTAACTTGTTTTACATCCGTATCCGTATCGTAAATTGCAAAATACGCTTGGCGATTTTTCAGTATTTCTTTAGGCTCGACCGATAAGCCTTTTATTAATGCGCTTGGCACATCAGATAGCGGTTCTGGCATTTGCATCGGAAAGTTCATTTCCAACTTCCCATTACTGAGCTGTGTTACTGTTAAGCTGCCAACTGTTTGTGTTGTAAACTCGACAGAACTGTTCAAGCCTAAATGATTAAATAATACAAACGCTGTGGCGAGTGTTGCATGGCCGCAAAAGGCAATTTCGGTTAACGGTGAAAACCATCGGATCTGATAACTGTTTGAACTACCGCGCACGATAAATGCGGTTTCAGATAGGTTGTTTTCAGCTGCAATATTTTGCATTAACTCTTCGCTTATCCAAGCATCTAAAGGCACAACCGCAGCCGAATTGCCTTTGAATTGAGTACTGGTAAATGCATCAACCACATAAATAGGTAGCTTAGCCACTTTCTTGATTCCTTTGTGTTTAACAGGCTATCACTGTACCCGATTACACTAAGCAAAAATACATAAATCGAGATAAGAAATAAGTCGTTACAAAAGAGAAGAACAACGCATCTCACAGCTGCACATGATCAATCCACAGCGGTACAATCAATTGCAACAAGATGCGAAATAGCAGCAAAGCCATAGGTCGCACATTTCAACTAAAATTGTTTGTTTGATTGGGTTTAAAGCGAATTTAATCACAAGCGTCTTGCAATAAGTATTGGCTGAGCAACATGGTAAATTTCTGCTTATAAAACAAGGAGCTACTTTTTGAGTCGCAGCTTTGATCTGTTGTTACTTAAGAAATAAGTACAATAGAGTAATAAGCAGACATATCGAAAATTCGTAGCAAAGTTTTACGAGGCAGTTTCAAAAACTATATTTTCAGGAGTATCTAAAGCGATTTTGTAATTGCAGGGAGATTTGCAAACGTTCTGGATTTGCGGGGCAGGAAAAGTTCGTCGAATAAACAACAAGGTGCAGCGGTTCGCCGCACCTCGACATAACTGATTAAAGTACAGTTACGTTTTCAGCCTGAGGACCTTTAGCGCCCTGAGTTACTGTAAAGCTAACTTTTTGACCTTCAGTCAAAGTACGGAAACCTTCAGACTGGATCGCTCTGAAGTGAACAAAAACGTCGTCGTTACCATTTTCTTGTGCGATGAAGCCAAAACCTTTTGACTCGTTAAACCATTTTACAGTGCCTGTTACTTGAGACATAAATTACCTATTTATATTAAAATTAAAAAAAATGTGTACAGTATCGGAAGTAAATGAGTGGCTAAAATTAGGTTTTATGACAAAAACAGAAACTAACGCAAACAACAAATAAATCAAATATCTTCATACGCGGCGTATAATACACTGAAAATCTTTTTTGTCGAGCATTTTTACCAAAATAGTTCAATTTTTATTCAGAACTTTTGTTGTAGTTTAGACTATCGCTATTTTTAGGCCGCAAAGCGCCTGCGATTCGATGTAACAGTAATTCTTTTTGTATATCAGAATACTAGAACTCAACATCAAGTTTTACATACGTGTATGTTGTTGCCAACGTCGCTTTGCTCGAAAAGGCCCATATTTATCTCGTTCCTTTTTCGAACATAGACTAAAGAAGCAATTCGGCTGACAAGCTCGAAGCTCAGCGCTGCGAGTTATCATTTCGCTGAGGTTTGGCAGCACAGGAATAAAAAGCAAACTCAATGGCACTATCAAGTCAAACGGAAAGTCAAACGGAAAGTCAAACATAATAGTCATCAAACCGGTCATACACACTACTACCAATAAAACTGAACAGTGCAACAACCAAGTGGCTCTGAGACACCAAGCCCTTTGGCTTCTTTTAGTTAAAATCTTTTTGTCCACAAAGCTATTGCTCCGCGTCAATGCACTGCTCACACTGCCAACACATAATATATTGATTTTGACCCGTCATCGCGTCTTCCTGTTCACCGATAATTTCAAAACCTTGTCGTTGATAAAACGCCACGCTGGCAATGTTGCGTTTATAAACTGACAGTTCCAAATTATTACAACGTGATTTTGCATCTGCGATCAGCCGCTTACCCACACCTCGCCCCTGCTTTTCAGGCAATACAAAAATCGCAGCTAAGGTATTTTCAACCAATGCATAAAAACCGATAATTTCATGGTTATCCAAATACACATAATTATCTGAACTGGGTAAATAGACATGTCTCATGGTATCTTGATGGTCACGCCAAAAACTTTCTGGTACAAAGTGATGGGCTTGCTGGGAAGCTGCAAGCCACACCAGCAAGACTGACTCAATATCTGATGAACGACCTTTTCTGATCATGATATTCCTCACTAACCCATTCAAATTTAATCGCCAGCCCCCTAAGAAACCGCCCAGCTATATTTATAGCTGAATTTGAATTTTTTTACGCTCAGTATTAAAAGCAACGGCGTAATAACGCAATCTTGGATGCTCCACATTCCATAAGTTTAAAAACTCTTCATAAGTTTGTACAACACGCCGCGCCCGTTTTGCATCATTTAAGTACACCAAACGCTTAGCCTCATCGTACCCAACCACCACACGATAATGGCTTTGCGATTTAGGTAACTCCCAATATTGAAATACAATTACCGGGATCCCACTGGCAATGTATGTCTTAACGTGATTAAACAACTGAGCGCGTTTTTCATCGACGCTCTCAGCCCCATCCATTTTTTTGCCTAACTTAATGCTACGCGTCTTGCCATATTGCTCTAAAAACCCCTGTAAATAAGTCACTTTGGTGCCTGGATAGTCGGCCCAATCTCTTGGGTAGTTGTTCAAAATACCTGAGCGAACAAATACCGGCGCATCTTCATAATGATGTAAAATAGACTCTGCTATATCATATTGAGTATAGTGTTTAATGCCCCAATACTTAAAAATCATTTCTATGGTCGCAGGACCACACAGCTTCTTACCTTGCTCGACGATGGGGACATTCAGCACAATTTTTTGCGAGTTTTTTGCTTCATTAACGAAAGAATAGGATACAAAAATTAAAAATATGACCCACTTAACCACTGTCTTTCCTTGATTTTAATCAACACCACTAATTAAAAAAACTAAATAATATCAGTTATAAAATAATTATAATTTACAAATTGTACAGAATAATAAATACAAATACAGAGCGCACAAATATGACAGCTAAAAACCTTCCCAAAAAACTTTAATATTTTTCAACTTAAAGAGTTCTTAGACATAATAAAAAAGCGAACCATATAGGTTCGCTTTATAAATATTAGTCTACCGAGACAATTTTAATATACAACATTTAGTTTTTTCAACCAAGGTGTGACTTTTACGATACTGCTTTTGAATAAAGCCCATCATTTACAACTTAAACTGCTCGACACTTGATTTTAGGCCATGTGCAAGCTCACTGATTTCATGACAAGCTTGTGACGTTTGATTTGCACCTTCAGTCATTTCAACAGCTGCTACATTAATGTTTTCGATATTGCGATTAAGTTCTTCGGAAACCACTGACTGTTCATTGCAGGCCGCAGCGATTTGTGTGCTCATCGCCGCAATGCTGTCAATTTCTTGCTCTATTTTGGTGATTGTGTTGCTAACAGTCTCAGTCTGCTGAACACACACATCGATGCCCTTTTGGCACGTTCTGGTAGCTTCACCTGTCTCTTTTGATTTCAATTGCAAATCGCTCACAATTTCGACAATCTGAGTTGTTGAATCTTGCGTTCTTTGCGCTAATGAACGTACTTCATCAGCAACAACTGCAAAACCTCGTCCCTGTGTACCAGCGCGTGCTGCTTCAATTGCTGCATTTAATGCCAGTAAATTCGTCTGTTCAGCAATTTCTCTGATAACGTCAACGACGACATTGATATTTTGCGAGTTTTTCTCGAGGTTTTCTGCGAGGTCACCCGCTCGGGTTACGGTGTCTGCGACACTCGAGATCTGTACAATATTACTTTTAAGCGCAGCGCTCCCTTCACGTGATTTCATGTTGGCTTGATTGGCCGACTCGGCCCCCATTTCCGTGCTTTTAGCAACTTCAGATACTGCTGCTTGCATTTCAGTCATAGCAGACGCGACCGATTGCAACTCATTTTGTTGATTTTGCATACCTGTGGCATTTTGCGCAGAGATCATATTGACCTCTTCCACTGCCGTCGTTAACTGGATAGCGCTGTCATTAATCTTAACCACAAGACTATTGAGCTGCTCGCGCATTCTCTCTAAAGAAAGAAGCAATGACCCTAGCTCGTTTTCACTTAAATCGTGTGTATCAATTCTTGAACTCAAATCACCATTGGCGATATTACCAGCCAAATTCTTCGCCTTTTCCAATGGCTTTCTGATTGCACCACTGAGCACAAAACAAATTAAAGCGATCATCACCGCTGATATCAAAGCACAAATAACAATCACAGTGATCACGGTTCCAACAGCACGGACCGCTGATGTTTCTGCTTGACCAACATTGTCGCTGTTTATTTTGCCAAGTTTAGTGAGCTCTTCCATAGCATCTGAAAAAAAAGTATAGCTATTGAGCACAATGTCGTTTGCCTTAGCAACATCTCCACTGCGCACTAATCGATTAAAACTCGCCGTCGCTGACGCATACTTTCGCCACGCGCGCTCAAACGCATCAAACTGAAAACGCTCTTGATCCGAGACGTTCAATTTACTGTAAGCCGATATTTTACTATTAATACCTGACTTTAACTTATCTAAAGTGACTAACCATTCATCCAGTTCTGGATGGTTTGGGTTTGTGGCAACACCAAATTCATCTTTTCTAATGGTGGTCAATTCAATTTGCAGATCTTTAACGATTTCAACTGACGGTATACTCGTTTGTACTATGAATCCAAGGTCTTCGCTGATCCCCTTTAGTCCGTTGTAAGTCACAAGGCTTACACCCAAGAAGACCAAAAATACCGACGTAAAGCTTAAGCCGATCTGTTTAGAAATTGACAAGTCTTTTAATGCCATATTGTGTTTATTACATCCCTAAGTTAACAATGACTGAAATATGCTAAAACCAGTAAAAGATCACGCTCGTGATCCTTGAACCGGTTCTATTTAATTCGATTAAATGTGTTTTTTAGTCACAAAGACTAGTGGTAACTGCGTTTGGTAAGGCTTGCAACTTTGATAGGCCACGTGTCACGTCGCTAGCTGCTTGAAAGTGCCTTATATATTTAAAAGCCCCTAAAATACAAAGCTCTAAATTGAAGGCGTATTATAATGGAAACAACAAACCCTTGGAATAATTTAATCATTAACAATTGGTTTTTTATGTTATTAAATTATTATATATGACAGTTATCTGATCATAAAAAGGTCAAAAACATTAAATTTAAATAAAGAATTTTCTATTCCCTAAAATCTCTTTTGTCACATTTAAAAATTAAATGAATAGCACAACCTAATAAATATTACTTTAAATTTGCATATTCAACTTTCGGATATCGCGAGTAAAGCATAAGACTTCTGAACAAAGAACGTTCTCTTTTAATTGTCTACTCCTCTCTATACCTCGCAAGCTCCGCTAACAACCATTCACTGCTTTTTATTATGGGTTTATTTTGACAGTGTATTTGGTAGTGCTTGCCAGAGAGACTACTTTTTGTTGCTGCCAACCGTATAAAGTCTTCCGCTGAGTTGATATCATCTTGATAATAATTATATTTTTTGTATATATGAGCTTTTGCATCTTGAGCACTATGTATTGTGCCATTGCGCTCATACTGACAATTAGCAGCTTCAATAAATGCGAGTAAATGCTGTATTTCAGTACTCATCGCGCCAAACGCTTTCAGTGAGCCAAATGTAAAAATAATAAAAATAGCTGATAAAATTAGCTGCATTTTAATCCTCAAAATAGTAAAGATAGGTACTTCCCAGATTAAAATTAAGACGTGCCACAGAGGGAAAAGGTTGCATTTGAGGTTGTAATTTTTTTGCTCAAACATCCAATCCAAAGAAGTAACGCAGCGAAAGCGCTGCGTTACCCTGATGAAGCTTCAAAGTGTGTTACTGAACAGACACAATGCCTGTTTTTGAATTGTAAATGATTTTACCCGGTGCCCCAGAAGCATAACCATAGTGGCAGCTACCTTTGCTTGCTTTTATCACCTTATATTCACCAGCCTCGGTAGAAAAGTACCACTTGGTACTGCCATCTGCTTTTTTTCTGCCTTTGCCATTGCGATTAAGTGTGTATTGATGCTCTAAAAAGTTGTTCCACATCCGCGCGCAGCGGTTGGCATTGGGGTTTTTAGTAAAACGATTGTGTTTGTTTAACTTGTCTTTCGACTCAACAGGAAACCCTTGATCATTAAAGTTAAAAGTACCGTCTTTAAAGCCCGCTAAATTCGCCACCTTGTTGCTGTTTCCGTTAGCTAGCCAGAATAAATTGGCCTTGTCGATCTCTTTTTGGAGCGCGTTTGCTATCACAGGTAAAGTATCACCACAGCCTTGGACATAGGTTAAATCGGCAATGTGCGCTGGACCGTCCATGACGTAGGTTGCTTGGGCAGTTTGTCCGTCCAGAGTATATATTTTTGCGTTTTCACCACTATTTCTAGCAGAAACATAGATGGTGCCATTTTCGTCAACCGCTAAGCCTGACGCCCAGTGTAGGTTGTGCTCACCAATTTCATTTAATGTCATAGTTGCTTCATCAAGAACGTATAGTGCCTTTGCATTTAGTACATATACGAAGTTACCATCCGCTGAATACGCTATATCACCATGATCAAAATCGTCATATGTTGCGCTGTCAGACTTCATTTTCCCCAAAACTGTTTTTTCTCCAGTTATTAAGTCAAATTGGTACATGTAAGTCTGGCTGGTCGCTAATAAATAGTCTCCCGATGGAGAAACCGCCGAACGTTTGATCGGAAAACTAGTTGTATCAGCAATTTCACGTTGCTGCATTGATTGCATATCAAACTCATACAACTTAGACGCGTTTGTGTCGCTATCGATCCGCTGCATGGTATATAACTTCTCACCTAGTCCAGCAATATTGCTCGATGCAAATGTAGCACCTGGCACTTCTCTACTAACCTGAGCATCAGTATCTATGTGATATATTGCACTGTGACCATCACCCGAAAACCTGTCAATCGCAAAAAGTCCGTCTAAACAGGTGTTTTCATTCGCAAACACAGAAAAGCTTGTCGCCAGAGATAGAAGCACTACCCCAAACTTACTAAAATATTTGTCTGTTTTTTTCATAAACACACCATCAATCGTTTCTACTGCCTTAGTATTATGCAAAAATCGAACCGTTAAAATATTTGATTCCACAAACCACTGAAATTAGTAATGTTAAATTTGTTTTCTATGTATTCGTTGCCATCTAGTCATGAATTAGCCAGTACAAGCATTTATGTGTCAATTTCACGTCCTTAGTTCGTGAATTCGATATATGGCGACTTTTTAATTTTAAGTTGTTGAATTGGTTGAATAGAAAAGCTCCAATAAATAGTTGACCGTAATATTGGAGCAATGAAGTCAGTATTTCTAAAATGCGAAAATTCAGTAAGCAATTTTCTGTTTTGCAATTTGCGATTCGCAAAATAGAAATTTTTCTCAAAATGCAAAATGAGCCAACCTTTAATCTCAAAACAAATTAGCTTGCCCAATTGCGCTGACTTTAATTGGCCCCTGAGTTAATTTTAATCGTCCCTATATCGTCTACAAACAGAGTTGCTTAGCTACTCAATCTAAGCTACCTAACTCAACCCAATATTAATTAAGGACAACCATGAAAAAAATAGCATTGCTCTCGACCTTTCTCGCAGGTTTTACGGTCAGTCACACTGCTCTAGCACTGACTCAGCCAGAATTGAACCAGATCACTCAGCAAATTGAACCAGATCACTCAGCAAATTGAAAACAGACTATCAGAAGAAAAAATCACTGGAATTTCAATTGCTGTAGTCAAAGACAATACGCCATTAATGTTGGACGGGTTTGGCTTTGCCAACATCCAAACACAACAGCCCGTTACGTCAGATACCCAATTTAGGATCGCTTCAATCACAAAAACCTTTGTTACCCTCGCGGTTTTAAAGCTCGTTGATGAAGGCAAATTATCTCTTGATGACAGTGTGTACAAACACCTATCGGATTTTATACCCAAAGTATTGCCAAACAACAGTGATAAAATAACTGTACGTGACTTGCTTACCCATCAAAGTGGGATCCCTTCAGGATGGTATCGAGGTGATGAGCCAACGACCACGCCAGATCAAGATCTAAATTCACTGGCTGCGTTGCTAAGCGATGAATACTTGGTTTGGGATCGCGGCACAATCTCAGCGTACAACAATAATGCGTTTGCCCTCGCAGGTTTGTTAGTCTCAAGAGTTAGCGGGCAAAGTTGGCAAGCATACTTACAATCAGAGTTTTTTGATCCTCTCGGCATGGACTCTACTTTGAGCCATCTGCCAAACGGGCCGTTACCAACAAAGATGGCTGAAAGTTACAGCGGCACACAAATTGAGCCAAAATATGCAGCACTAACCACCCCAGCTGGTGGCATGATCTCTACTGGTAATGATATGGCGCGCTATATGCAGGCAATATTGGATAGCTGGAATTATAATAGCCATGCAATTTTGCCCGCATCTTTGATTAAGACAGTTCGCAATGTCCAAAATGATCATGTGAAACTTGATGGCGACCACCAAATGGGACTGGGCTTCTTCATTGAATCATATAACGGCCATATCGCTATCAAACACGATGGTAGTTATCAGGGCTATGAAAGTTCAATGTACATAGTACCTGAATTAAACTTTGGCGTGTTTGTCACAACTAATAACAGAGTAGGTGCAAGCGCGGTTGAAGACATCGCCAAAGCAGTGACGAGCATGGTGGCTCAACAGTCACCAGGACCGTTCGAGCAAACATCAACTCCCCAATTAGATGAGTCCAGTAAAACGCTGGAAGCGGGTGCTTATGTGGGCACAAGCAGTGTATTTATAGAGCAAAATCCAAGTGGCGAGTTTAGTGTTTTCTCTGAAGGGTTCGGCTATAAGCCGCTCAAAAAAGTAGCAGCGCAAACATATCAAGTTCAGGGAATAGACTACGATATAAAAATAAAACCGACCGAGGCCATAGAGGGAGTCCGCTTTCTTTATGACGGAAAGGATTACGCGCACGTATTTAGCAAGCTAGTTACTACGCAGTTAACCCCGGAGCTTGAGCAGTTACTTGGGTATTATCAAATCCAATCCGACAACCCGATACTCGGCGATCTTATCTTAGAGTACGCGCCAGAGTTGCAAGCCTTGGTGCTTGTCTCGGTTAAGTATGGCTTTACTCGAACAGTAAAGGTAGTGGGCGACAACTTACTTCAAGTACAAGGGTATGGAAGAGGCATCGGTACAGTGTTTGACTTTAGCCAACCAGGAAAGTTAAACGGACTTGGCTATCAGTTTAAAAAAGTACCCGCGCCAATTAATGCTAAATAAACAAAGCCACCCTCTATAAAAAAGGACCCGAAGGTCCTTTTTTTACTCTATGTTTTCAATGGCATCGAAATATTGCGCTATCATCACGTCTGTCAGCGCAGGCATTGGCAAATTGAGCTTTTCCAACGACTGCCAAGTTTTACTAGCATCAATTGGCGCGAAAACACTCGACTCGTCTCTATGACGCTCAGCTGATACTTGCCGCATATCATCAGTAAACAAGTACTCTCCTGTGATTGCTTTTCCTGTTTCTTTGAGTGCAACCAATGCCGCGATAAAGTCCTCGTAGCTGGTTAATGATATAGGCGCTTCAAGTACTTTGTTGCGGGCGCGTACCAAATCGACAAAATAGAGCTCTCGAGAGTTTGATAGGTGATAGACCGGTAATAGCTTTGATTGGTATACCAAGGTGCCAATGGCTTGTGCAACATAGTTCACAGGTATAATACTCGTTTGAAAACGCTTATCATCAAAACACAACCCAAGGTGTGAGGTCAGTTTCATCAGCATGGTTAGCCACTGTTCGTGGTCGCTTAAGCCCGTATTTACACATCCAGATATTAACCCCAATCGAATCACACTGATGTCAAAACCACGTTGTTGTGCTTGCTTAATAAGCAACTCCGAAGCCCATTTGGTGGATACATATCCCTCACACGCGGTGTGATTTTGTAGCTCCAAAGATGCTAGTTCATCTGCAATTTCTCGCTGTTTAAGTACCGCGGTCGTTGAAATGTGCAGTAAGCGCTTAGCCTTTAGGTGCTGCTGTAAGGTGATCAGTTCTATCGTACTATCAACGTTGGCAGGTTTCATTTGCTCAAATTGTGCTAGGTGATCCATGTACGTCGCCGCATGGATAATTAAATCAACCTGCTCGGCAACACGAGTATAGCTTGGCTCACTCATACCCAACTTTTCTTGTGATAAATCACCCACAACAACATTGATCCGGCTTCTAAATTCGTCACGCCACAAATGAGCCTGCTTTAAGCTCTGCTCTATTCTCGCTTTGCCATGTATGCCATCTGATGCTCTAACTAGACAATAAATTATTGCATCGGGAGCAGTGAATAACTGTGCCAATAAATAGCGTCCAACAAATCCAGTGGCACCCGTTAAGAATATCGTTTGCGCTCGCTCTACATCAGACTTGAGCGGAGATAAATGTACAGGCAATGTAAATTGCGAAGGCTCAACAAAGCGCTTCGTTTTGGGTTTGAACTCTGACAACTGCCGCACGGTTCTGTGGCTATATAATGACCGTAATGAAAAGGCTTGCCCGGTTAAGTGTTCAATCTTGTGTGCCAATTGCATCGCCAACATAGAGTGTCCACCCAGTTCAAAAAAGTCATCATCTATACCTACTTTAGGCGCTCCCAATAGTTCCCTAAATAAAGCGCAAAGCCGTAATTCAAATTGATCTCTTGGTGCAACGTAACTGTGCTGCGACTCAAAATGTACTTTGGGCAAGCGACTTTTGTCCAACTTTCCATTTAATGTATATGGAAGGTTATCAATTTGAATGTATTCACTGGGGTGCATAAATCTAGGAAGCTGCTGCTCTGTATTGCTGCGAACACCAGTGAGTGAGAGCTGTGTATTAGTGCTACAGATATAAGCAACCAAATGTGTGTGACCGTGGTGCTCAACATCAACAACCGCAACACTTTTAATGTCTGCGTTTTGCAATAAAACGTTTTCTATTTCACCAAGTTCTATTCTATATCCGTTGATTTTAACTTGATTGTCATTGCGCCCAAAGTATTCAAGATTTCCATCATATCGCCAGCGTACCAAATCCCCCGTTTTATACATTTTGCCATCTTTACTGTCACTATACGGATCAGGTAAAAAGCGTTCATTTGTGAGTTCTAGGCGATTTAAATACCCGTCCGAAAGCCCCTCTCCAGCTACATAGAGCTCTCCGACCACCCCTATTGGCACTGGCTTTTTATTGTTATCCAGCACATAGACTTTGCGCGAATTAGCAGGTTTACCAATAGGTACATTCGTACCCGTAAACCCATGACAAGAGTGCGTCGTCACTATGGTACTTTCAGATGGACCATATCCATTTATTAAGTATTCAGGGCAACACTCAGATGCCTGCAGTTTAGCAACAGTATCACTATTGGCAGCTTCCCCACCAAAAATAAGGTACTTTAGGTTCGCAAAACAACTGGGGTCAAAACTATGTAGCCCATCAAATAACGACGTAGTTAGCCACAATATCGTTATTGATTCACGCCGCAACAATGCGCGAATATCCTCGAAACTGGGTTGCTGTTGCTCGGGAATAACCAAGGTTGCGCCATGACATAGCGCGCCCCAAGTTTCAAACAAAGCCATATCAAAATTAGGATTGGCCAGCTGGACCAGCCGATCTTGGGTGGAGAATTCAACATATCCGTTATTTTGGATCAGAGACACCACACCACGATGAGATGTTTTCACCCCTTTTGGAGTCCCCGTTGTGCCAGACGTGTAAATCACATAAGCCAATGCATCAAGGTTTGTAACTGGCGCTAGATTATGGGTTAAGCTGTGCTTACTCATTACTTGCTGGTAAATAACGAAATCGCAATCCAAACCGCGGATCTTATCTACATGTTCATCGCAGGTGATCACACAAAGAGGCTGACAGTCCTGCAACATAGTGTCAATTCTGTGTTGTGGATAGTCCGGAGACACCATAACCACCGCTGCACCTAATTTCAGGACTGCCAGTGCACTGACAACCATGTCGATACCGCGAGTTTTTAATACCGCAATATGTGCCTGCTGCGGCCAATGGCCGCGCTCAAAACAAGCCAATAATTCGTGAGCTAGCTGGTTTGCCTGGCTATTCAATTGATGATAGCTCAGTGATTCACCTTTAAACCTAAGTGCAGTTTTCTCTGGACGAATATTGGCTTGCTCTTCAAACAAAGCAGGCAGCGTTAAATGGCGCAGCGGCGTTGAGTGCTCTGGCCTACTCCATACATCTAAGAGCAACCTGTGTTCTTTTTCATCTATGACATTGACCGTACTGAGCCTTGTACTTGGCTGTTTTGTAAACTGCGTCAAAACGCGCTTATACATTTGTGCAAAACGCGTCACCGACTCACACTTAAACAAAGACGCTGCATAGTTCCAATCTATTTCGATCTCTTCTTTACTGTCATCGATAAGTATGGTCATGTCGTACTTCGCTGCCGTATAAGCACGCAGATGTTCAAACGTCATTCCAGAGGGCAGATCTTTTTGAGCTAAAAACGCTTGTACGCTAAACAACACTTGAAACAGAGGAGCGCGAGATGCATCAAACTCAGTGTCCGTCGCCTGTACAATATCATTGAGTGGCAACGCCTGATGCTCACGCACTTCAGAGACACTGTTAATTGTCAGTTGAAGCAACTCTTGCAGTGAGACATCGTCATTTTGCAACACAACTCGGATCGGTAAGGAGTTAACAAAAAAACCGATTAAAGACTGTGTTTCAGATACATATCTATTTTCAAATGGCGTACCAATGATCAAATCATGTTGCTGAGAAAGTTTATGGCTCAGAGCAAAAAAGGTGCTTAACATCACATGATATAGTGTTGTGCTATGGGCTTTCGCACTTTGCCTAAGGGCTTGCGAAAGTGACTTGTCTAATTTGATGTACTGACTCTTACCTTTGTAATCAAAGCTTGTCTCCCTCGGCGCATCATAGGGCAATAACAAGGCATCATTTCCAGCCAAATACCTTTGCCAAAAAGCGGTTAAATCCGCTTTTGTCGCTCCTTTAAGCTCTTCACGTTGCCAACTGGCATAATCTCTATAGCTGATCTTAAGTGGTAATATCTCTCCTTTACCCTCATAAAAATATGTCAGCTCATTGAATAGAATGTTCAACGACCAGCCGTCAATCACAACATGGTGAATATTGAGCAGTAATTGTCGGCTGTGCGTTTTTTCCAATAGCACGAACTTAACAGGTAGCCCCTCACTCAAGTCAAACACTTCATTGGCGAAATACTTGAGTCGCATTTGTAACGCTTGTTCTGAATCTACTTTTTCATGGTGCAACGTATACTTAGATTTAGATATTTGAGGGTATACTTGCCGCCCATCCTTCCAGCGATATTGGGTTTTTAAGATAGTATGTCGCGCAGCGACTTGCTCAAACGCAGACAAGAATTTATCGCAATCAAATTCGGGGCTTAGCTCAAACAAAAAAGGTGCGTTGTAAGCACATTCGGCTTCCTTTATTCCTTGAATAAAAAGTAGGCGCTCCTCGGCATATGACAGTTGTTGCTCACTTGCTTTTGTAATAGTGAGCGCATTTTTAGGCCGCGCCAAACGAGAAATCGCAGCAATATTTGGATTGAGTAATAACTCATTGAGGGAGATCTCCAGTTGCAACGTTTCTCTGCAAATTGCCAAAATACGAAGAAACATCAACGAGTTTCCTCCCAATTGAATCAGATCGTCCGCGATACCGAGGCGTTCGACATGTAATACTTGCGCAAATAACTTACATAGCTCACTTTGCAAAGGCGTGATTGGTGCCACGTATTGTGCTTGGCTTTGCTGGATAAACAACTCGATGAGAGACTGCTTATCCACTTTGCCATTTAGGGTCAGTGGTATTTGAGTTATAAAGCAAAGGTTGCTCGGTATCATATGCGCAGGGAGCTCTGTGCTAAGGAAATGCAGCAACGCACGCTCACAGTTTGCATCGTTTTTATTATGTGACTCATCAAGCTGAATAAAACTTACCAGCTTATGTCCATTTGTAGCCTTGATGGCAAATGTATGTGCTTGCTTTATTTGTGGCAGTGTCACAAGCGTTTGGTCTATTGCCTGTAGCTCTACTCGATACCCGTTGATTTTCACTTGCGCATCTCGTCGACCAATAAACCGTATATACCCTTGGCTATCAATAAAGCCCAAATCGCCAGTTTTATACACCCGCAGAGGTTTACCTTCACTGTCCATCGAGACAAACCGTCCCTGCTCTTGTGCTTTGTTCAAATAGCCTAATGCCAGTCCTGCGCCCGCAGTAATAATCTCACCCGCACAACCATGTGGTAAGCGCGCCCCTTTGTCAGACACAATGGCTACGGCAGTACCATTAATCGGCAGACCAATGGGCAACGACTGGTCACTCGGCCAAGTTTTTGGAATCAAAAAGGTGCTCGTGAATACGGTATTTTCTGTCGGTCCGTAGGCATTTACAATTTGTATATCTGAATTGTTTTGATACACCAGCTTTACCTTTGAAGGTAATACTACGTCCCCCCCGACCAGTAACTGATCCAAACCAGAAAACAGACAAGGATCAATATCTACTAAAGTGTGAAATAATGCAGCTGTTAAAAAACAGGTATTAACCTGCGTGCTAAACAATGCGCCTAGATTTTCTGGTGTTACATATGCTTCTTCAAGCATATAAAGACAGCCACCGTTTAGCAGCGCCCCCCAAATCTCAAACGCAAAAGCATCAAAACTCTGATTGGCAATACACAACATGTGGGTATTGTCATCAAGCACTGTAAAGTTGGGATTAATGACTAACCTCGTGATCCCTTGATGTGAACACACGATCCCTTTTGGCTCTCCGGTCGACCCCGAAGAAAAGTTGATGTAAAAAGGGCTATCAGCCGCTAATTCTACCCCTCGATAGGCTTTATCTGGACGACAGCGCAATTGCTCTAAGCTAAACTGCCTGCAAGCCAATGTGGTTTTGACATCAGGGCAGATCACCGCCTTAGCGCTACTTTGTTCAACAACAGCGTTTACTCTTTCTTTGGACTCCTTCGCAGAGATAGGGATATACACAGCCCCGGTAAACAATACCCCCGTTATTGCCAGCAAAAGCTCTAAATTACGAGGAAGGATCACCACAATACGGTCCCCTGCTTGCACACCAGCTGATTGCAATGAAGCTGCAATGTTTTCTGCCTGCTGCTTTAACTCTCGGTATGTAAGCTGCTGCTCTTGGCAGCGCACTGCTATTTTATCAGAATAAAGCGAGGCAACCTGAGTAAACAGCTCCAAAGCACTTTTGCCATCTTGATAGCCGTTTTTTATTGCTGAAAATTCCGGGATACAGGTAGGCTCTCCCATAAGATAAGACGCAAAGATTTCTGAGATAACTTTAACAGACCGTTCACTTATAAGCTGGCTATTCCAACGCCATGTGAAAACGATTTTTTGATCTAAAAGCCGAACATCAATACCTATCTTTTGTTTTTCATTGAGGCTCGGTGAGTAATGTTCCATATCCTGTAAACCCAACCACACTACTTCACATTCTGAGTCTAGATTGTGGGTGTTCAGTGCGACTGTATCTAAGTATCCCAGCTCAATGTCTTGACGATATAATTCGGTAAATTGCTCAAGCGTTAATGACTTTCCCTGTGCGGTACTTCGGACAGGATATACTTGAAAACCAAGGGCTGAGTCCTCGGGTAAAGACACTTTTATTAGGCCATCAGCTTGACCAGAATAAGTTGAAAGTGCCTGATTCAACGCATAAATAACCCGGCTTTGTAACTGACTCTGTGCTTGTGTTGTGCTGGCTTCTGGCTGTTTTAAATCACTAAATTGCCAGTATTGAGTAAACATTCCTCGCTGCTCATCCGGTAAACACATGCTATGTAGAACCATAGGCTCATACCCACACAATCGCGCTCGCCAATGAGTATCTTGCAACTTAATGTAATCAATTAGCCGCTGTTCATATTGATTTATCAGTGTCGATTGTTTGTCGGTGAGAGGAGTGTTTGACTTAGTGACAAGTCGCTCGTTTTCAAGAATCAATTCAATGCCTGATGCATAGAGTTGCTTTAACACATTTTTAGCTTTCATAATTAACCACTACGTTATTTTCCTTGTTAATTTCTGTCCATTGCCGATTAAGGAATGAACACCTCAATATGCCAACACATTAAAATGATAAAATTTTTGCAACAAAATAATAACTGTAAGATTTCAATTCAATTGAGCGGATCACGAGGTGGTTTCCTGATGAATGCTTGATGAGTAAACAAACAGGTTTATCAGAACAAGCTAGATTGGCGAGAAGTTGGCTTATTTGGGGAGAGAAAAAGCTTGAAGGGAAAAAATTTGGCAATGTCGCATATTTGCTACATTGCCAACTGTGTATTTAACCGCGCTGCTCTAACAAAGTAACAACACTTTGCTTGAGTTGTTTTCGACTAAGGCATATTCCGCCTAGAGCAATTGTCATCACAATCGCAACTGCTTCGAGGAATAACATCAAGTCGTTAGGTCGATATGCAAGGCCAAACCCCTGCTGATAAATTTGACCAATGAACAGATAAACTGAAGCCAATGCACATGCCACAGGTATCACAGTTAATATTGCCCACTCTGTGATCAGCATATTTCGCCCTTGCTTTTCTGTTAGGCCAAAACTTAACAGCAAGCCGTTTTTCAGTTTGTCTCGCTGCAAGTGTGTTTGTATAGAAGCCACCACAAGCAAATTGCTCATTATTGCAATGAATACCCCATAGGCTAACGTTAAGTACATAAATGTCTGCACGGTATTGCGTACTCTTGAGATCAATTCTTCGACCCGTAACATACGAATACTAGGGTGCGCTTGCCAGATCTCTCCTAAGTTGTCCAACCCAGATTGGGGTAAATCAACGCTGCCCATATATAAAGTTGGCTCACTCGCTACGGGCACACTATCCTGATGAACCACAAACCAAAACGTGATCATGTCCGAGCCAGAGCGATAGTGATGTACTGAAGCAATATTAAACTGTTGACTTTGTGAGCCTACCTGCAAGGTCAGCACATCTCCTAGTGCAAGGCTCAACTCGTCGAATACCTCCTGCTCCATTGAAATTGAAGGTAAGCCTTGTTCACCCAATGGCTGCCACTGCCCACTGACAACGCTGATATTGTCAGGCTGACTTATTTGCCAATGTAAATTGATATCCCGTTCAAGACGCGTTTTAGAGTCACTGGATGGCGCGTCGATTTGTGCCAGCAATACATCATTCACATGGGTGACTCTCGCACTTTGAAATGCTTTAAATTGCTTAACTTCACCGCCATGTTGTTTGGCAAATTGAGAAATTGCTTGTTTTTGAGTGGAAGTAGCTTGCGTGACAAAGACATTACCTTGATCTTCAAACAGGGCACGATCTAGCACTCGATTTACATCTTGACCAACTCTCAGACACAATAATAAAAGCGTTGCGCTGAGCCCCAGAGCCAAAATTTGGATAATTTTCACACTCATCCGCTGCTTCATTAAAAGCAATACAAATGCAAACACGCCACCTCGATCAACCAAGCTGCGATTCGCAAGGCTCAATATTCCCCAAGTTAATGCAAGTAATAAAACTAGACAGACTCCAAGCCCTGACAATAACAGCCCAGTCAAAACCCAATTGTCAGTATTAAGCAAGACTACAGCCAACAGTGACAGTAAAGGACACAAGCCGCTAACAATAAATGTAACAGCGCCATCTTCTCGTTTTTCCAATAGGTCTCGCACAGTGCTTTTAAGTAATTTAATCCAGTTAGGAATTGTCAGAAGACAGTAGAGTAATACACTCATTAGCAATGCATGACCTATTCCAGTCACTCCCCACATTAGCTCAAAAGTCTCGAATACATTTTGCTGGATTAACTGCTCAATGAAAGTCGCACCAACCATTGCGATTAACAGGGCTGGTATAAAACTTAGCAACAAAATGCTGACCATTAATACCACCACTAGCAGAGGTACTTGCTGGCGTTTCACGCCATTGGCCAACATGACCGCCAACACCCCTTGTACTGGCTCTATATGACTTCTTTGGCTCAACCACAGACACAAACAAGTCAACAACACAATAATAAAGCTGATCAGACCCATGAAGTTTTGTACCCTCTGCCATGCATGTGCCATTGGATAGTTGTTTAGCAGTTTGCTGGTAACCTTTAAGTCTGCGCTAGCGGTTTGCAGTTGCTTGAGATGACTTAATTTAAAATCACCATGGTGATTGACTAAGATCTGACGATCTTCTGGCTGCATGTTAAGTGCGACCAAGCTCAGCTGGGACACCAATGCGCGCCTATCGCTACTATATCCTTGAATGATCCTGTCTGGTTCATTTAGTAAAAGCGCGCTCACAACCAAGGTTTCACTTCCCAAACGGATCTCATCACCAATGCGAACATCAAGGGCTCGTGCTAGGTGCGGCTCTAACCAGATCTCTCCGACTTTAGGCCCTTTAGAAACCTGCGATGTAGTTAGTTGTTCATTGGTTGAGATAGTCACCTGTCCAGTCAATGGATAAGCGTTATCAACCGCTTTTAATTTCGCATGGCTATAAGCACTGCCTTGGCTTAAGGTCACTTGGTAACTTTGTATAAATGTCTTTGAGCTAGCATGAGTTGTCACCCATTGCGTTTCAGAATCGTGCCAATCTCGAGTGACTGAAAGCTGAGTATCTGCCCCCAACATAGTTTGCAAATTGTGATTAAGATATTTATCTACACCTTGTCCAAGCAAACTTGTCAGACTGAGATACAAAAAGAGTAAAGCCAAGCTGAATAAAGTAACAAGGTGCTTGCCTTGGCGAACTTGCAAAAGAAATATTTTGATAAGCATTATACTAGCGCGGCTCAAGCTAAGTTTGGACTCGCGCTCGGCATCTATGGTTTGCGCGTCAATCATAACTTTAACTCTCCACTTTCTAGATGGTAGATTTTGTCTAACTTTGCTGCCAAATTCAGATCATGAGTAACCACGACCATGGTGGTGCCTGTCGACCTTGCCCCATTTTGCATATGTGAAAAAACCTGCTCAGCAGTATTTTTATCTAAGTTGCCAGTAGGCTCATCCGCAAAAATGATTTGAGGCTCGCTGCAAAGTGCTCGTGCTATCGCTACGCGCTGCTGCTCTCCGCCACTAAGCTTGGTAACCGGCTGATGCGCTTGTGCTTCCATTTGCACGAGTTTTAGTTTCTCAAGAGCCTGTTGCTGCGCACTTTTCTCACCTCGTAATAATAAAGGCAACGCTACGTTTTGCAGCGCATTTAGCTCTGGCAGTAAGTGAAAGTGCTGAAACACAAAGCCCGAAACACTGTTAATTTCAGCAACATCTTCATTCCTTTCTTGATAGCTGATCTCCCCAGTTTGCAGCGTCTCAAGTCCTGCCAGTAAGGAGAGCAATGTTGACTTCCCTGAGCCTGATGCCCCAACGATAGCAATCTGCTCTCCCGCCTCTACAGACATTGAAACCGCTTTTAGCAAGTGTAATGGCTCACCATTTACCAACTTAATGGTGTGATCTAATTGACGTACGTCTAACTTAACACCCATGTCCACTCCTTAAATACATTCGTTTTGATTTTGATAAGTGGAGTTTGCGTAAAGACATGTGAAATGGCTGTGAAATAACCGCGGCTTTTTTTGCAAAAAGGATCAATTCCACAACTTAGCAATTAACTGTCAAGACATTGAACTGACATACGAAAAATAAAATTACCTAACAAAAAGCTTCTATAAAAACCAAATACAAATAAATAATTTCATATAGTAATAATTATTTATCGTTACCTCTTGTTACAAATCATTATTTGATTTATTTTCTCTACTTGGAGAGTCAAGATATTGAGTTGTAAGCTCATAAAAAAATAGCTGCAATAAATTAAATGTGAATGGACATACCACATTTAACTCTCTTAAACACAATTAAAATAAAATTAAGGAACCAAAAATGGAATGGTACATATCCGTCTTAAAGAATTACGTGGTATTTAATGGAAGAGCGAGAAGAAAAGAGTATTGGATGTTTGTTTTATTCAATTTAATTTTTTCTGTTGTAATCGCCGTTTTAGATGGCGTGCTTGGCACATCATTTCTAAGTCTTATTTATGCTTTAGCAGTACTTGTTCCTAGCGTAGCAGTCTCCATCCGCAGATTACATGACACTGGTCGCTCGGGCTGGTGGGTTCTAATAAGCCTATTGCCACTGATAGGTGCAATTGTGTTACTTATTTTTGCAGTACAAGAAGGCGATCAAGATAGCAACGATTACGGCCCCAACCCAAAAGGTGTTGACCAAGCCTTAGCCTAAAGTTATGCCGCGCCGTTTGCTATTAATATGCAATTGGCGCAGCCAAAATCGCACCGTAAATAATTTTAACCCATTATAAAGCAGCGTTTCCCAACTCCTGCCATTAAAATTGCATTAAACTCCATATAATCTTTTTTTGCCCTCATAAAAAATAAAATATTGTAAAAACAAGGATTTTCAGTGCTTTCTTGTTATTATGTTGCTCATAAAAACTTGCGCAGTACCGCTGCGTAAAGAGTGTCACCTGAGGTTTGGAGTAATACTTGTGTCCTATGATGTAACTTTTCATTGTATTTCAAAAAAAGAAATTCAGAGATATGTTTTTGATATTTTAGAACACCCGGGACTGTTGCAATCTAGAGCAGCAGAAGTGAGTTCAGATAGCGAAGTTCAAGAGCAGTTTCTTGAATTATTTAATGAGTTTATTATTCCTTGGTATATGAATGAATCGACCCCGTCCGGTGACCCGATAACGGCCGAAAATTTTGCGGCTTATTTCTCATTTGCTATTGCCAGTGTCGCAGGTTTTCTGCATCCATATTGGTATGCTCGAAATTCAGCTATCTGCTTCTTGGCCGAAAAAATTCCTTCTATACACACGCTTTTCCAAAGCTTTTCTGCTCTTGAAAACTCTCCTCTCGCTAAGTTTGATGCCGATACATCCATACTAATGTCCGGTAATTACAGTGCAAGTGGAGTATTACAAAATGTCGGTACTTTTAAAGGATGGGTTCTGGAAAATCAAAACAATATTGCGGAGCTTATCGATGAAGACGGTTTAGACTCATTGTTGAGAGCACTGAATTATTGTATCGACAACGGTTTATATCTTATTGAGGCAACAGAAATAGTTGTTCCAATATCTGGAGAGTGTCAATCAAACTATGGTAATTTGAGAGCACATTTTTTAAAGAATATAGATTCGCCAGCAGTGCCCAGAACAACTCGCTCAGATGAGCATTCCACGAACAGTTGCAAAAAATGTGGCAGTGCCATTGGTTTCATCGATGTATTTAAGGCTGGTTTACCCACAATGATTACATGTGGTAAATGTGGAAGTTATGCAAAATTCAATATCAATCCGTATATTGATTACCCTATTCTCATTTGTCTACTTATTGCTTTCGCAGCCATCACTTTTGTCAGCGGAGACTATTTAATCACCAACCAAGTGTTGCCATTCAAAGAAAAATATATCTTCGCTGGCACAGGCATCACTTTTGCGGTCATTTTTGAGATATTGTTTGGCGTTTGGCTATTGAAGTTCAAAAAAGTTATTGGGTAAACATCACTCATACAACTGGAAATTTTTTACTAAACACAAACAGGCTAAGGCAAGTGGGGTTTCTCTTATCGCAAACCCCATTGTTTCACCTTGACTGAAAAACAAACGCCACCATGTAAAGATTCTATCGGCACATAGTGCGTGGTATAATCCGCCTTTATTTCAAAATAGATGATACTTGTTTTGTCTCAGCCTCTTTTTTCTAGTTTGTCACTTTCAAACGCCCTATTAGATAACCTAACCTCTCTTGGCTATACGGCCATGACGGAAATTCAAGCTCAAACACTGCCTAAAATCTTGGCGGGTAAAGATCTTATCGGACAAGGAAAAACAGGCTCAGGTAAAACTGCTGCGTTTTCACTTGGTTTACTGCATAACCTCAACGTAAAACGTTTTCGTGTACAAGCGCTCGTTGTATGTCCTACTCGAGAGCTGGCAGATCAAGTTGCTGTCGAAATTCGTAAACTCGCCAGAGCTATCCATAACATTAAAGTTCTCGCTTTATGCGGTGGTGCTCCGATGGGCCCTCAAATAGGTTCATTGGAACATGGTGCCCATATCATTGTTGGCACTCCAGGTAGAATTGAAGAACATTTACGTAAAGGCAGACTATCTCTGGACGAAGTAAACACTTTCGTATTGGATGAAGCTGATAGAATGCTCGAAATGGGTTTCGAAGATGCCATTAAATGCATCCTAGATCACTGCCCAGCTAAACGACAAAACCTGCTATTTAGTGCGACCTACCCGCCACGAATAGAGCAGCTAGCAAAGCATATTATGCAAAACGCTGAAAAGGTCACCGTTGAAGCAACCCATGATCACAGCTCAATTGAGCAATACTTTTACGAAGTGCAAGATAACGATGCGAGACTGGCTGCTGCGCAAAAGTTATTACTGCAATTTCAACCAAGCTCCGCGGTCATTTTTTGTAATACTAAGGCTGAATGCCAATCTGTTTGTGACAACCTCAAACAAATCGGATTTGACAGTGCCGCCCTTCACGGTGATCTAGAACAAAAAGACCGAGATCGCACCCTAGTGCGATTTGCAAACAAAAGCCTGACTATCTTGGTTGCCACAGATGTCGCCGCCCGTGGTATTGACGTCGATCATGTTGACATGGTGCTTAACTATCATATAGCACACGATCCAGAAGTGCATGTCCACCGAGTCGGTCGCACTGGGCGTGCAGGAAATACAGGAGTGGCATGCTCTTTAATGAGTTACAAAGAGTCCCACAAAGTTAACGCTTTGGAAGATTACTTGGAGCAAACCATTGATCCGATTAACCTACCGAGTGACGATGTGTTTAGCAATCAAATTGCACGAGCTCCTATGGTTACGTTGCAGATTGACGGTGGGAAAAAAGCCAAATTAAGACCAGGCGATATCTTAGGTGCTTTGACTGCAGACAAATCAATACAAGGCACTCAAATCGGTAAAATTAAAGTTACAGCGATCACCTCGTATGTCGCCATTGAGCGTAAGCTCGCCAATAAAGCCTTGAAGATTATTTCAGAAGGAAAAATGAAAGGTCGTCAATTTAGGGCAAGAAAAGTGACTCAATAACCCTCAGTATTTAAAGTGATACGCCGCGGTGGTATTATCCGGATCGCGTCGTATCCCTATTATTTATAAGTCTTTACGACTCAAACTCGTTTATCTATCAATGATAAAACACGAGTATAAACTGATATTAAATAGGAAATTGAACAAATAAATTATTAAAATCAACCCCTTTTCTTATGCAAGTTTTGCAATTGCAAACCAACTACTCCCAGTCATAAAATAAAAACAAATATGCAGTAGAGAGTTTCATGGTTTTAGATGCCACCATTTTTTTGTTATTTCTAAGTGCCATCGGCGCAGTCAATTCGTTGGTTTTGAGCATTTACTTATTCAGATTAAAACCCCTCAATCTCGTGAATAAGTTATTAGCTGGTGTGGCCTTAATGATTTGTATTCGGATGAGCCAACCTATCTTCTTTTACCTAGACCATAGTAAAGCCTTCTTTCAACTGGGCTTAACAAGCTATTTTTTGGCCGCCCCCTTACTGTTCGCCTACGTAAAACAAACTTTCAAACTGAAAACGTCAAAAAACATTAACTGGAGAATTCATCTACTCCCCCCAACTAGCCTTGCTCTTATTATTGGAATAACTTGGCCATATGATTATTATACCTTGTTATGGAGTGCACATATTTCCACCGCTGTTGGATATATCTGGTTTGGCTATTTATTTGCATCTTTACTAACCATTGCACCGGCAGTAATAAACAAATCTTTGGATATCGTGGTAGATCAAAATGCTCGAGTTGCCATCGTAGTCATATGCAGCACTACAACACTTTGGTTAGCTTATATTTTTAGCACCTACACATCCCTTTTTGTTGGCATAGTATGTTTTTTACTATCTACTTATCTCAGTTTTGAAGCCTTAATATCAAAGAGATTCAATGCAAAAAAGGAAAAATATGCCAGTAAAAAAATACCGCAAGATTTGGCGGCCCCTATATTATCGCGGCTAGAAAAATTGATGAACGAAGACGAATTGTATAAATGCCCGAACCTTAGTTTGTCTCAGGTTGCAAATCGATTAAATATTTCTGTTCCACATCTCTCGCAAGTTTTAAATGATAACTTGGGCGTGTCTTTCACATCCTATATTAATCAGTATCGAGTAACACTGGCAAAACAGCTTTTATGTAAAGATACAAATATAAGTTTAAAACAAGTATCTGAATTATGTGGCTATAATAACCAGTCAACATTTTATATAGCATTTAAAAAGTTTTCTGATACCACTCCGGCTAAATATCGAAAGAAAGCCAAACAATCAAGTCCTACCAAGTAAATATGACTTAGGCTGTATAAAATCATGATTAAAATCAGACACCGACAATGAGCATTTTACCTTGTGCCATCCCCTCTCGTTCACAACAAAGATCAATACGGCTATCTAGCGGATAGTTGTAGAGCATTTCAAGTTTAGGATGAAGGCTATTGACACATTTACAACTCCTCACAAACAAACTCATTTTGCTTTGATTATCTAAAAATGCGTAGGCTGTTTTTGCTAACGCCTCTTTACACGCATTCATAATCGGCTCGTTTATTTGATTCAAATGAATCGCTTTTTGCGCTTCCCCCTCAGGGATCACTTCAACACTACTGGCCAGAACACACGTGGCATATACATCAAGCACACAGATCACGCGCACTTTCTGGCTGCCTCGCTCAGCATATACGACCATAACGCAAGGTAATTTACTTTCATCCAAAGACTGAGAACGAATGGGTTTTAGTGTTAATGACGCATTGATATTTTTTTGCATCAATCGCTCTAAAAAATCCGTTTTAGGTAAAGCAAGCCCTTCTCGAAGCGGAACTTCTTGTTCTACCATTAGCTCTCGGACTTCAAGTTCCTGCACTATTGGCAGCAAAATTTCGCGCAGTTCACTGTCAGCAAAAGGTTTAGATAGGAAAAATGTACAGCCCATCGACTTGGCATGGTTAATTTGCTCTTCCTCATCAACGGTCGATACCATGCCCACAGGCAATTCAGGGTACGTTGCCCTAACTTCCTTAAGTAACTCAATACCCGACTTATCTGGCATATGCCAATCGGTTAAAATAATATGAGGTTGCCACAACTCTATGCGTTCAAGTGCATCATCAACACTATTTTCGCAAGAAATAAATAATTTCCGATACGTAAACTGCTGAAGTGCGCGCCTGATAATTTCGCATGTCGCATGGCTATCATCAACTATCAGAACTTTCACATTCACCTCAAATTTAAATTTTCATATTCAGTATAGGCAGAATTTCACAGTAAAACTAAACTTATCTTATTGATAATCAATGAAGCGATGAATAGCTGCTATGTTGCCGATAGAAGTTTACCAATACATTGCCTTAAATTTTGGTCTGCTAATTTTAGCGGCATGGTTTTATGTTTTGTTATTGATTTTAAGGGAGTTTAGACAATTTGCAGCAGTATTTATGAACGCCAACTCAAATAACTCCGGATCTGATGAGGTGGTCGCACTATGCAAAGATTCAGTGGAGCGCGCCACGCAGTTCAATCAACAACATGAACAAACCATTTCTGAGCTTTTACACGTACAAGCAAATCTAGAGCAGCAGCTTGCACAAATTCGCGCCTCCACCGCAGATCATATAACCAAAGAAGAGCAAGCTTCTATCAATGAGCTCAATAAAAAGCTCTCACGTTCCCACAAACTGATCAAGCGCCTTAAAGGTGACTTAACCATCAGTGGTAAAAAACTAAAATACGCTAAAACAAAATTGGAAGATCAATCCCAATCAGTGGGCAGCTTGAAGCAAGAGAACAGCAATTTACACAAAGAAATCGCTCAATTGAAAACAGATATGAAATCGGTTCAAGTCAGTGGAGAATCGCCAAATGAACTTGAGATCCAAGCGCTAGTGCAACAGTATGAGCGCCAAATTGCCGAACAGAACCAACTTATTGACCAACTTTCCGTCGATTTACCAGAGCAAAGCGACGGGGTTGACGCCAAGGCCATCGAAGCTGAACTTCAGCAAGCCAAACAAAAAATTAAACACCTAACTAAAGAAAATAAATTTATTGAAAGTCGTTATCTAGAAGCGGTTAAGAAGGCCGACAATATGAACAACTAAGCATAGTGTTGAACCCAAAAAATAAATAATAGGCAAGCCTGCACTTGCCTAAACTTAGTTATGGTAACATCAAGTACGATTGATGATTACCTCTATATAGAGATCGCATCACCTGACATTACTTTTAATAAGAAAGGTGTGAAGCCCATGATCCCAACCAACATCAATAGTGTCAGCACACATAAACAACCAGCAGCCAACCATTTTACCTTTTGACTTTGCGTCTCACTGGCAAAGAAATATAATTCAGCCATCGCTAATGGAACAATAAAGCAACCAAAAGTCCACATTGGGAAAAACGGGTCGCCAAACGCAGGGGCAAGACCCATGGTTGTGCCAGTTATTAAATAGCTAAAGACACCTATTCTTAAGATCCACTGCGCATTCGATACCAAAAATAAACGAATTGCCCACTTTTTATGATTTCGAATATCTTTTTTAATCGCCGTTTTAGCGCAAAAATAAGTAAAAGTGAGGATCAATAAACCATTGATACTGGTGCCAATTCCGTCAAGCGTGATCGGGTGTTGATCTCGGATCCATACCAAATAGAACCCAGATATCGACAAAGCAAACACGGTTAACAAATATAGATACCCATTTATTTTGTGAAATTTAGGAAAGTAGCGACGCATTTGCGGCATCAATTGCAATGCCCCACCAAACGCCACAACCCCAGCCCCAATTGCGTGTGCTGCAAAAGCTGCGTTACCGGCAAAATCTCCTGCTTTGTAAGGCGTTTTACCAAACACTTCCCAGACGTTCCAAATCTCCATATTGTTGTTGATGACTGAAAACCCATAGAACGCGATAATGTAGTAAAAGAAAAACCATTGGCCCGCCAACACAGCCAGAAACCAAAAGGTCGTTGAGTATTTTAACCATTTACTAGCCCATTTTGAGCTTGCTTTATTACCTTGCGCTATCGGCGATTGCGACGCACCGTGCGACATATTTAATGATGTGTTTTCCATTGTGTTTGCCCTCATAACGTTGGAATTGAGGGCTATTTTGCAGTGGTTAAGGTACGAGTGCGCCCGAATGGGCCGATTGATACGTTTTTGTAGAAAAACAACAAACTTATAAAATTATAAGCTTTAAAAACAAATAGATAAAAATCTAAAAATAGAGAGTTATACGATGACTATACTCAATTAAAACTTTTTAACCGCCAAAATTAATCACCAAAAGCCTTAAAAAGTACAACAAGATTGGAATCACAAGTGACGTTTTGTAATTAGGGCAAGGCACGAAATTGACTAATGGAAACGGAGCCAATCAAGTCTCGCCAATAAGTATGCATTATTTTCCAAACACCTTGTTTGCCGTGCTACAAGAGGTGCTTAGATTTTCGGGAAAAGATGTTTAGTTAGTAACTACTTCAGATAACTTGGGCTAATTTAACAAGAAACAATAAAGCGCAGTGTTGAGATACCATATCAAGATTCAATAACCGGCCTGCTAAAGCCGAAGCTCCTATGTAAGGAGACAGCTTCGCGCTGCGCTGTAAAGTGCATATTCATAGCACACGGCCGCGCTTAAGAGTCATACTCAGATAACTGAACTATCTTAATTTTCAATTGTTCATAAAAAAGGAGCCGTAGCTCCTTTTTCATTGTTTATCGCGCCCGTTTGTTACTCAGCACACTGACCAACAGCGCCGGTAAAAATGTCAGGCTGAGCAACATCGAGAACACTATGCCGCACAATACGATAATACCAACACCTCGGTATAGCTCTGTGCCGTCTCCTGGTATAAACACCAAAGGTGCAAGACCAAATAATGTGGTCGCCGTCGACATTAATATCGGCTTAAGTCGCGTTGCAACCGCCTGTTTGACTGCTGCAACAACTTCCATGCCCTGATCTACAATCAACTTTCGTGTTTGGTCTACTATCAAAATAGGGTTATTAACCACAGTCCCCAATAAAATCAGGAAGCCCAACATGGTGATCATATCAAAGGGTTGGTGGAATGGTGTCATTCCAAAGTTTGCCAGCAATACATTAACGCCATTTACGGAAATTAGTCCCAGTAAGCCTCCAGCCATACCCAATGGTACAGTGGCAAGAATAAACAATGGGTAACTCCAATGCGTAAATATCGCCACTAACAATAAGTAACTCAGCACTAAGGCCACAATAAAGTTGCTCGACAACGAGGCTTGTGTCGCTTCCAATTGATCGGCTGCGCCACTGATAGAAACCTTAGTCCCTTGCGCAATTTTTCCCTGTTGCCAAAGTGTCGGTAGTAACTCGGTACGCACAATCTCTTCGGCGGTTTCCAACGCCACATCTCGAGGTGGGATGATATATACAGTCACCGTTCGTTTGCCATCAACACGGCGTAAGCTATCACTGTTTTTACTTTCCACTAAGTCAGCTAATGCACTCAGTGGCAATACATCTCCAGATGGCGTGACAATGGGTGAAGTAGCCAATTGCTCAATGGTTTGTTTTTCTTTTTGATGACTGAAAATAAACATATCTATTTTGTCATCGTTCAAAATAAACTCATCAACATACGCGCCGTCACTCAGTGACGAAATTGTATAACCAAATTCATTTGGACTGATCCCAAGCTCTGCGAGCCTTTGCCATTTGGGTTTAATTTCTATAAGCGGTTGATCTAGGCTAAGTGCCCGAGGATCTGAGTTAATTTGCGGATTTTCAAATGTTACTTGAGCTTGCTCGTATACTGCTTCAGCTGCGCGATACAAATCCGTTAAGTTGCTCCCTGCAATATCTACCGCGACTGCGCGGGTGCCACCATCATTACTTGAAATAATTGAGCCCCTAGCAGAGAAAGCACGCATGTTTTCATAACTTCTAAACTTAGCTGTAATTGCATCCATCATAGCCTGAATATTGTCTGGATCAGTCGGTGCACTTAAGAACCAAATACGGCCTATTGATACTGACATCGAGTAGTAAGCCAGTGGCGGCATATCTGTCTCGCCCTTATCAAATGCCTCACTGGATGCATTAATATGGCCATTAAAGTAAACGCGCAGTTCATCACCTATTTCTTTCATTTCTGACAGGTTATAACTTGGCGGCGCAATCATCATTGAAAACGCTTTAGGTTCTTCGCCTTCTGGTAAATATTCAGCCGCGGGCATTAGGGCGTATGCAGCACCGAGTGTTACTACCACAAAACTTGCAGTGATGGCGGTTGCTCTGGCTTTTGATGCCACACAAAAAGACACCAATGCGAGCCAACGCTTTGAAAGCGTGACTGTTTTCATCTCGTCTTTACGATTAGGCAAATTCGCCAATGTTGTCGGTACAATAAAAATGGCCACCAGCATAGAGGCAATAATTGCGGACGATACGGCTATCGCAATATCGGAGTAGAGCTGACCTGCTTCTTGTTGCACAAATAAGATAGGCGCAAATACTAACACTGTTGTCGCTGTCGAAGCCAAAACCGCAGGCCAAACCTCTTTCACACCTTTAATTGCAGCGTGTAGTTTACTCGTGCCACGTCTATTAGCTTGCACTATGGCTTCAAGCACTACGATGGTATTGTCGACGGTCATACCAATAGCAAAGGCCACACCAGCGAGGGAAATAACATTAATGGTGCGGTCAAAAAGCGTTAAACCAAGAAAAGCTGCAACAGTACAAATTGGTATGCCGATCACACCAACCAATGTGGCACGCCCGGAGCGTAAAAATAAAAACATCACCAAGGTTGCGAGTAACGCACCTAAAGCCAAATTAGTCCATACATTTTTAAGTGAGCTTTCAACATATTGAACATCGTCACTCATTAAGATCAGCTCTAAGCCATTTTGTGCTAGCAACTCTTGATTAATTTGCTCAATCACTGGCAGCATTTGCTGCTTAATATCAATAACATTTGAGCCACTTTCGCGACGTACTGACAGCCTTAAGGTGCGCTCACCATCTGAGTATGAAATACCGCGTAATTCAAAATGGTCTAGCGATACAACGGCAACATCTCGAAGCTTAGTGATCACCCCATCACGCTCAGCAATAATCAAATCATCAAGCTCATTCAGCTGTTCAAAACGTCCAACCATACGCAATAAATAACGACTTGGGCCGCTTTCAATGTCGCCTGCCGATGCGTCGCGATTACGCGAGCGGATGGCATTTCTTAAATCAGTTACACTTAACCCACGTTGAGCCAAGCGACTCGGATCAACATTAATTTGTACTTGTCTAGCGGCACCGCCGCCAACACCGACCTCTGACACACCTGGGATACTCTCCATTCGCGGTCTTACGAAATCTTCGGCAAAATCTCTGAGCATATCGACGTCTAAATCAAGCGGGTTCCCGGTTTGTGGTTTTAGTACAAAATGCATAAATGCGTTGGAGGAAAAAGAGCTCGAATACAACCTTGGCTGATCGACGTTTTCTGGGTAGCTTGGTACTTGGCTAAGGGCGTTGTTGACACGGATCAAGGCGTCATTGACATCAACACCAAAAGGAAACTCCAGTTGGATCCGTGCCGATCCCATTTGAGAATAAGACACCATACGTTTGAGGTTTGGCAAACTGCGTAGAAATCGCTCTTGCTCAACTAGGATCTCTTTTTCAACATCTTGCGGGGTTGCACCTGGCCAGCCTGTTTGAACCGTTATGGTTCTGACTTCAAGGTCGGGGATCATCTGTACTGGAATTTTTAACGCTGTCACCAGCCCCAAAATACAGATAATCAAAGAGATAACGGCAACTAGGGTACCGCGCTTTACGGCGCTTTCAATCATATCAGCTAGTCCTTATTCACCGTGATCTCACTGCCATTTTTTAACAGTTGAACAGCAGTCATAATAATTGGTGCGCTCAGTACTGTGCTATCTCCTGAAACAACTGAAATAAGTACTTGCTCACCGCGCTGCTCTAGTACTCTTACCGTATGCCGAGTAGCAGAGTTTCCATTGGCAACAAAGACACTCAATGCGCCATCTGGATGATATTTAAGTGCCGACTTTGGTACCCAAACCGCTTGAGTGCCTGTACTGGACAATTCAAATTGCGCTTGAGCCGACATACCCGCAATAAACGCTTCTTGCTTAGGTACTTCAACGTGAACAACAAAGCTGCGAGTTTGCTCATTAATGACCGGTACAACTGCTTGCAGTTTAGCTGCGATTAATTTACTTTG
The DNA here is from genome assembly GCF_001625565.1 of Pseudoalteromonas luteoviolacea NCIMB 1944. Lineage (GTDB taxonomy): Bacteria > Pseudomonadota > Gammaproteobacteria > Enterobacterales > Alteromonadaceae > Pseudoalteromonas > Pseudoalteromonas luteoviolacea_F. Next base: position 19,236 of record NZ_AUXS01000011.1, on the reverse strand, counting down.
ATCGTGATCTGGCTGAATAACTAATTCATTTATCTTGTTGTTTGAAAAAGCATTTATATATTCTTGAGGTACCGCGACTTTGAGTCGTAAATCGCCTACAGAAACCAGTGTTAAAGTATGCGTCTGCGTTGTAACCCATTCACCTAAATCGACATCACGCTTCATCACAACGCCGTCAAAAGGCGCAAATAGAGTTTGTCTTCTTAGCGTTTCTTTATCCATTGCTAAAGCAGCTTTTGCTTTTGCTAATGCTGCTTTTGACGCAGCGACATCAGCACGGCGCTCTGCAAGTAAAGTCGGTGCCACAAATTGCTTTTTAGACAGTGACTCTACTTCATCAAGTTGGCGTTTAGACTCCAAAAGCGCAACATCAGCGGACTCAACCGAGGCTTCACTTTGCTCCAATCTCAATTTTGCCAATGTCGGATCTAGTTTTAAAAGGGCTTGACCGCGCTTAACTACATCGCCTACTTCCACCAACAATTCGTTGACAACGCCGGCTTCTAAGCTTGCAAGTGTGGCATTTTGTTTCGCTTCAACGGTTCCGCTCAAAGTCAGTTTATTTTTATACTGAAGATCCTTGGCTTGAAAAACCGCAACTTCTACTGGCGTGCTCCATGTTGATGTTGACCAACCCGCAATAACGGATAAAGCAACAGCGGATATAAACGCAGGAATACAACGCATTTTTGCACCTCAAATGATAATTGTTTTTAAAGAAGATACTATGAAAGCGTTTTACAAACGCTTAAATTGCGACAAACCCACTAATCTAACAGATGATAATCTCCAATTTATCCAATCATCGGAATATTAGTGCGCCCACTAATATAGCTGCTCGATGTGTCAATTTCCGTTTCTAAAAGAAAACAAATGAGTTCTAGAGGTGCAAAATATCGTAAGATGGTTAGCTATTTTCACCTGAAAAATAGCTAACTTGCATTTAAAAACGCGTAGAGAAGTTAGGCGATGACTAAGCCTACCTGATATGGGGTTAAATCAACTTTTGGCTAATTTCTCCCAGCCCATTTTTCAATTTAACATTTGCCAAAGCGCCGTTAACCATGGTTAAGTTTGGCGCTTGATGACTGACATCAACATCATACAAGACAGGAATTTCGAGCTCCCCCAGAGATTGCTGTAAAGCGATTAAATCATCGTAGCCATCTCCACGTGCCACTTGAGCTGCATTTCGGCCGATTAAAATGCCCGAAGCATTGTCAAATGCTCCTTTGAGTTTCAAACTTTGAAATGCCCTAAAATACTGTGTCGGTGTTAGCTCCCCATTCTCAAAATAATATATGACAGGATCCTCTCTATTTATTAGTTTTTTATGGGGTAAAAAATATTCAGAGCCATACAACACCATATGCGTATCTATGCACCCACCGATTAAACGGCCTGTAAATTCAACTTCATCATGGTACGCATTATTTAATATTTTCCACTGGCTTGGTTCTGACAGATTAAAAGCAGCTGTCGGCTCTTTACTATAGTCTGCGTGGCGGCGTTCAAAAAATTGCGCAGCCGTTTGCTTGAATTCACCTCCAGTGGGGGTGGCCAAGTGCTCGAACACTCTAGCTGTTAATTCGTCTGTTTGATTTAGCCCCAACTGCATTAAGTTGGTGCAGTGGCAAGTTGCCCAGCCTAGTTTGCAACTAATTGAGGTTAGAACTGTACTGATATCTGAAAATCCCATAAGCCATTTTGGTTTAGCTGTTTCCAATCGTTGCCAATCTAACTTGGGTAATATATCCATCGCAATTTCACCACCCCAAGGCGCCATAACTGCGTCGATACTATCGTCGCATAAAAATGCCATAAGCTCCGCTACCCGCGCTTCAAGTGGAGCACTGACATGCAAATCATCTTCTCGCAAGCATTGCCCTTCCAGCACTTCAAACCCACGATTTTTCAGGTCTTGTAAGACGATATTTAACCTCGGGTGGCAAGGTGCAGCAACACCCGATGAAAATGCAGTGACAGCAATTTTGCTGCCTGAAGATAACGGAGATGGATACAACATTTGAATTCCTATTGCTTGTTATTAAAAATGAACACCTAGCTCAAATTAATTAATAAAGCCAACATACTGAGTTTTAAGAATATACGCAACTTGATATTGGATATTACGGCGGGTCAGTCGTTGCATCTATTTCAACGCTATTTAAACAGCTCCCTGACAACCAAGCCGAGTCTGTAACTTCTCACCTGAATTTTGTAAATGAGCAAAACACCGACAATTTTTTCTCCTCATTTGAGCAATTCAACTGTACGAATTTCATCCATTTACTATGCTTATTGAACCCAATACTGATTCAGAAAACCTGCACAGTTTGTATCGTGTGTTTCGGAGGAACAAGAACATGTTTTATTCACGTAAACGGATGCACCTTATACTCACTTGGGTGTTAGGTATATCGATCACTGGCTGCGGAGGGGGTGGTTCTGACAGCTCCCCTTCCACACCTTCTACGCCAAGTACGCCGCAAAATAACGCACCTACAGTCACTATCAGTGGTGAAAGTTCAGCACAAGAAAAAAAAGAAGTTACGCTCACAGCACAAGCCTCTGACAGCGATGGCACAGTAAGCACATTTGCATGGCAAATTGTTGCAGGACCAACAACAACGCTATCTAATGCCAACACAAATACTGTCACTTTTACAACCCCAGATATTTCCGAAGACACCACAATGACCTTACGCGTCACAGTTACCGATGATGACAACGCATCGGCGAGCGCTGACTTCAATCTCAGCGTCGCAAGAATTGTGAAGTCCGTAACCATCACAGGGCTTGTTACAGACGAACCGATCCCCAACGCGGCACTAACGGTATACGTAGGAGATCAAAGTTTTGAACTTGCAGCTGATGCCACTGGTACTTATACCTATCAGCTCGATGTTGACGAATCTATGGTAAATGATTTGGTGAGGATCCGGGCCAAGGGCGGTAGCACACAATCAGACGTCGAGTTTTACACTCAATTACCAAGTTTTTCGGCGATTGAAAGCCAAGCCGGTGAGGATGGAATCTTAAATAAAGATGAAAACTTCGGTGTAAACATCACTAACGTCACAACCTCTGAATATGCATTAATAACCCGAGAAATCGGCATCCCTGAAACCGAATCAGCGCTCAACAACGTACTAGTTGGGATTGACGCGGATGAAAAGCTCACACTCGCCGCACTGATAAAAATTGTGGTCGACGGAGAAGGTGATAACCAATTTAGCCTCCCTTCAGGCGTAAACTCTACTTTTGAGCTCGTGTCTTCGCCCACTGCCGTCACTGAATTAACAGACACCATAAATGATAAAAACCCGACACTAATTGAAAGCACTAAAAACGACATTAAAGAAGATGGTGATTTAGTTGATAATAGCCAGTCAGACTTTAATGGCGCCTACTTAATTGGCTCTACAAAAACCTTTACGCCTAGGCTAGTGGAATCAACTTTTTTTACATTGCGGTTTTTTGAAGCCACATTTAATCAAGACAATACCGGTACATTTACCGACTACACCAGCGCTGATATGACCTGGAGTCAGGATGACAAGGGCCTTGTTTCACTTACTTTTTCTCCCGGTGCCATGAGTATAATCTACCCATGCAAAAACAATAATGGCGACTTTTTCGATTGCCAATACAAATACAAAAGCGCCTCGTTCACTGTATATGATGAAAGCCCAGTTGCAAAAGCCATCAGCATCACCTTTATTGGCGATGAATACTCCATTGACAGCGAAGGTAACGAAACCTTGCAAAACAGTGATGTCAGTCGCGCAGTAGATCTTTCCATGATAGGGAAAAACCAGACTATCACACCTGTTGCGACTAACTTCAGTGGTACTTGGTACATCGATGATCTGTTCGACTCAACATCAGGAGGCTTCGCCAGCAAAGTGACCTTTAATCAAGATGGTACTGGAACGGCACAAATGCGAGCAAACACCAGTCGAGCATTCACTTGGTCAATCACTGGTAATATATTGGCCATTACACTGGCTGCAACAGATGAACTTACAGCAAAAACCTTCAATTATTGGCTAATCAAAAACATTGAGTCTGGATTCCAGTTTTGGGCGACCACAGATAAAACAGAAACAGAAAAATACAGAAGACGCTTTGGTTTAATGATGCCTGAACAAGAGGTTACATTAACTGAAAGTGATATTTTGGGCCGTCTTAGATCATACTTAGGTGTAGATTATGCGTCGAATGGTTTTAGCGATAATTACATTAATGGCACGTCATATTCAAACTTAATAGATCGATATTACACTTGGAGTATATCTGGTAGGTCTCTAAATTTCATGAATTACCAATATAACTCGAGTTACAACGTTGTGCGCCAATGCCCTGAAAATGCCACTAGTGATATGTGTAAATTGTATAATCACATGCAATATGAGGTTATCAGCACACACGGCGATATCTGGTATGTACGTAGCCAAGACTCCGTTATTAGTGGCACTGAGGTGGAACAATCATACATTACGAAATTAAGGAAATCAGCCTCAACGCTCGATAAGTTTGAGTATTACTGGCTGAACGGCAGCAACTTATTTTTCATTGAAAATCAGCAGGTTCTTGCTAACTTGTTTCACACTGAAACGAATGAAAATGGTAGCACTAGTCGAAAAGTACACCTTGGTAACGGTGATGTTGCTGATTACGCCATTGCTGATGGCAAATTGCACATCGACCAAATGGGCTCAGTAGGTGTTACTGAAATCCAAGCATTTGATAGAGATTACTTAAAAGTGTGTGGTTACTTTGAAGGCACCACTTGCGAGCAAGGTGAAGTGAGAAACCTCTATTTTGATTTCTCGACCGCGTCACGAAACAATCAAACCCCACCGCCAGCGGCCATGCAATACGCCATAAATGGTGCTTGGTATCAGCCTAGTTCACCCAACTTTGTCATTATCATCAGAGACGGAGTATGGGTACATATGGAAATAGATACAACCAATGATCCAAGCGGCTCTACTGGCATGGAAATAGGATCACTCAGCTGGGATGAAACCAGTAAGGATCTCTCTGTTGATTTAGTCATCGACCAAAACGGCGAGTTTGGCTATGATCCCAGTTTATCGCACAAAGCCAGCGTCGAAGGCAATACGATGACCTTGGAGATCTCTGGTGAATCACCCGTTGTGTTTGAGCGGTTGCTTGACGAAAATGAACCCAGAGTTGGCGGTTTCGTAGAGTATCCACTTACCACCAGTAAAATTTGGGTGTCGGTATTTATGCCTGACAACAAGTTTTTTGAAGCAGAGTATGACCCAGCAAACTCTGACGGCCCAGGTATCAATTATGGCTCTTATACATACAATACCGATACTGGCTTGGCCGAGCTAACTTTTGAAGTGAATCAACTCAATACTGATGACGTGTCATTCTTTATGCATCAGGCAGGCCCTGATGTCATCCACTGGAAAGACAACGAAGAGTTAGGTGCCGTAGTTCGCACCAAATCGAGTAGCGACCAGCCTTACTTTGACAGCATGAAAATTAGTTATGAGCGCTTTGCCTTAATTAATGGCGATACCACCAGCTATCTCGACTTTAAAAACGACGGAACGCTGGACTTTGTAAGCCAAGGTAAAAACAGGGCATTTACGTGGAAAATTGTCCTTGGGCAATTGCATTTACAAGCCGTCACGCCAAGTGCCGGGTTGGATGTGGAAGCGTATGTGATCACACCGACAAGCATGCTCGATGATGGTTGGAATGTTGACGTGATAAAACTTGAACACCCAACTGACTTTACTGACTCAACGAGCCCTGAACATCATTCAAGATTTAGTGGTAGTATGCGCAGATAAAGGCACAAAACATAGTTAGCGCAGCACTGGTGCTGCGCTAACTAAAATCAATACACAAAGGTATATTTATTGCTTAATTTTTCATAGTTGCGCAGTCGGGTTGTTTACTATGAAATTGACACAGGATGAGTTAAAACTACTTCATGAAGTTGTCGAAAGTCACAAAAGCAGTGAAGGTGAACTAATAGGTAGTGATGAGTCTTTGCCTGCATCTGAAGTCAAAAGGCGTCTTTATCAATTGTGGTTGGTTGAGCCGCTTGCTTTATACCTCGCCCATAACCAATACGCAGCCATAAAAGCGCTCAATATTCAAAGTGTTTTACAGGGTGATTTGGAGGATGAAAACGCTGCCAAAAATCAAAAAGTGACCACACTATTAGCGCTTATCAACAAGTTACCCGAAATTATTGATACCGGTAAATGCCCAAGAAACTGGCGGTTTTTCCCATCGCCTACCATTACGTTGGCACTCACGTATCCAAAAATTACCTGCCCAATCCAAAGCTTATCGCTGTCTGGGGCCTGCATAGCCTCTTTTCCATTAAGCGGCAGAGAGCATTTGCAGCACTTTACCAACAAGCACGCATACTTAGAACTTGCGGACAATTTACATATTCATGTGTTTTTGGAACGCGCGATCGCGAGAGATGAGCATTATATTGCACTACAGTTTAACCAACACACTCGCGACAACCCTATGTTGAAGCTACTGGTGATCAGCCATTTTTTGCAGTCTCAAATATAAATATGATTGCGGCATGTTTATGCCGCAATCAACAAACTGGGTTGATATCTTAAAGCGTCTGATACAGTACTCTGGCAGCCAACAAAATGAATGCAGCGCCGAGGACCTTAGATATAACACCTTGTTTTGAGTTTAAATTAAAGCGGTCATTGGCAGATGATGCAGCAATCGAAACAAAAATAAACCAGATAGCGTCTATGATAAATACGGTAAAGCACATTAAAAATGCCACCGCAAAAGTCATCGCCTCTGGATCTATAAACTGAGAAAACAAAGCAACAAAAAAGATAGCCGTTTTTGGGTTAACAAATGCAACCGTAAACCCTTCTTTTGCCGCAATAAACCAATCTGTTTTTGCCGCAGAGTTGGTACTTGCGTCGTCGCTAGCGGAAGGTTTGCTGGTCAAAATCTTATAACCCAGATACGCCAAATAAGCAGCACCCACGTATAACAACGCAGTGTAAACCGCAGGAAACTGCGCAATCAAACTCGCCAGCCCCAGCACTGACAATGCCGCATAGCTACCAACACCCAACGCATGTGCCACACTCGCAGATATACCTGCGCTTGGACCACTATTTATGCTGTGTTTTAGTACAACAGCCAAACTTGGTCCAGGTGACATAGCGCCTAATGTGCAGATCAGAGCCAAACTGAGCCATGCTGATAATTCCATACTTACCTCCAATAAATGCAGGCGGCGAGTTTACCTAAATTAGCGGCTAGGTGTTAATAAAAAATTGCCAAACACCGCTGTTTTTCAGATAAATCTAACTACCCTGCTTATCAGAGCTCGGAATTGGGTTGCATGCAAGGCTGAGTTAGGTCCACTTTTGCAACCAAATTACTAATTGTGAATGACCAAGCCCATATACATTTTGGTACATTTTTTAGCTCTTTATTTTTTTGAAAGCTGTGTACGATAAAACCTCCATAACACGGAGGAAAACACATGTCTGACAATTTAGAAACCTTTAAAAGTCACGCAGTACCACTAGGTAAATTATTACTCCATAGCTTTCCTAACGGAGCAACCCCAACATTTAGCACCGTACACCCCGACGCAAGTGCACCCACTGAGCAACAAGAAAACGCACTTAAAGAAGTCGTACACTTCTTTGTCAACGAAAAGCTTGCTCGTCAAAGTACGGTACAAATTGCACAAATCGTCTTAACCAAAGCCGGACTCAAGTTTCTTGGTCAAGAACTAGAAGCGTTAGATCTTAACGACAACTAATGAAAAAGCAGCTCATTTACCTGTCACACTAAAAACAAAGGCGCAGCTTACTTGCTATTTGGCTGCGATATTTATTCACCATATCAGTCAATAAAAACAATCTTTTAAATGGCTTTATATGTAGCCTAAAACATAAGGCTTGTTACATATCACACTTGTAGTTCTAGCTTCGAAATCCATGAGAAAAAGCGTTTATTTGCTGTGACATAAACACTGCTGGCCGAAATAAACCACAACCCCAAATGGTTGAAACTAATGATCAGCAGAGTATTTGAGGTGCTCGTCTACAAGTAGCTTGTTTGCATCGTTCTATGCTCAGGATAATAGATTCAACTTATCACTCATCAAGATTATTCGATTGAAAGGCATCATTTTAAATAGATATTGCATGGCAAATGCTCGAGCAGTCATTCCATCAACCAGTAAACAACGTCCCTATTTAAACCCACTTAATTCTGATTAAAAAACAAGCATAAAGAAAAAATCCAGCATGCGATTTATTGGTTAGCCCAGCATAACCTTAAAAATCAATATTAATAACACTTAATCAATCTAAAAAACCGCATAAACCATAAAAAAATTTGGATGTTTTTCACCCAATTTAGGTGTTCAAATATTAATCAACATCATGCTATTGTGTTTTTGACCCCAATAAAGGTCCATAGAAGTTAAAATATCAATATAAGGATTAATAAAATGAATATAAAAAAAATTGCTTTAGGATTTTCTCTCGTTCTCAGTTCAAATATCGTTCTTGCTGGTGGTGGGCAGGCCGTTAACTGCCGTATGGAAAATACTGGTTATCAGAATGTTTATGAAGGACAAGTAAGTTGTTTAGCATCAATGCGTAATGGCAGGCTTGTGAAGTTGGAAGATTATATTTTCCCAACGGTGCATAGCTCGGTTACGATAAACAGACTGGTTGGGAATGAATTTCTAAATTGTACTGCAAAAGTACCTTTCTCACATGTACAGCCCATAACAAAAGAAGTATGTGACTATACACCTTATGTGAATGTATCTGCTCGTCAGTATAGTGAAGGCGAAGCTGTTTTTGAAATTAGTGCCAATGACAAAGATGGGCACATTCAATCCAGAGACGTTCGCATTAACGGGGCCTCAGTTAGCAGTCACTCAGATAGCATCCAAGTATATGGCGCTGTTGGTGAAACTTTCTATCTAACAATTACGGTGACTGATAATGACGGGTATTCTAGTTCCTCTTCAGCAGGCATAACTATCAAACGCTTTGGAAGTATCAATCCTTTATAACCAATAAGCGAGCTTAAAACCTACATTTATAGTCAATATGCAGCTTCCATTGATATAAATACCAACTTGAACTCTGCCAGCGACCTTGCAGAGTTCTTTTTTTCTGCCTCAAAGTAATGATAGTTTATGCCTTATTATCAATACTTTTTGCATAAGTTTGGGAATCATCTAATCAATAGATAACTAAATAAGAATTACATCCTCCGGGACAAGTTCCGCGCGTCAAATACTAAATATACCTTTATAGTTCGTCATCGACTACCAAATCTATAAAGGTAGATTGCGAATAGGGATATCGCTGAGGAACTGTGCTTTTTTACAATCAACATAGTCAAAATGTCTCCCCATCTTTCAACTTAAAAAGGAATTTACAGGTGTTAATACTGACACTCCCTGACACTCCTCTTTGCTTTAATTACTGCATCAACAACAAGGAGCAACTACCATGACTCAAAATATCATTGAAATTGTCACATTTAAGTTAAACTCAGGCGTCACTATCGAGCAGCTATTAGAAAAGAGCGCGGCATTTGAGGAGTTTGCCGAAAAGCAAAAAGGGTTTATTTATCGTTCGTTGGCCCAGCAAGCAAATACTGATACATTCATCGATATTAGCTATTGGGAATGTATGGAAGACAACCAGCACATGCAACGTGCTTTTGAAGAAGTTGAAGTGTGCAAAGCATTTTGTGCGCTGGTCGATAAAGAGTCTGTTGGCATTAGCCATCATGGGATACTACAGCAAAGCGAGTGTACTGCTTAATTAAACGAAGAGGTAAATTGTGCATAAATCAGAGCGACTATTTCAGCTGGTTAACCATTTAAAAGGACGTAAAGTGGCTGTCACAGCCAAGCAACTGGCTGACAGGTTGGCAGTGTCTGAGCGCACAATTTACCGCGATATTCAAAATCTACAAACATCAGGTGTGCCAGTCGAGGGCGAAGCCGGGATTGGCTATCTTATCAAAGATTGCGATCTGCCACCGATGATGTTCTCCCCTCAAGAGCTGCAAGCTCTGCTCATTGGTAGCCGAATGCTGCAAGCATGGACGGATCCGCAATTAGCGCAGCAGGCCCACTCTGCTATCGCAAAAATTGAGGCGGTGTTGCCACCTCACTTAAAGCAACTAAGTGACAATCTGCCGTTTCTTGCAGTCGGTTTTACCCATGCAGAAAAAGATCAAAATCACAGCCAAATGATACGCTCTGCCATAGAATCTAAGCACCAGCTTTGTTTGAGCTACCAAGATGCGAAAGGCCAGCCGAGTAACAGAACCATCGAACCATTGGGCCTTGTTTACTGGGGCGGAAAATGGACAATCATTGCTTTTTGTTTATTGCGACAAGCGTATCGAGAATTCAGATTGGACAGAATAGATAGTCTTGAACAAATCGACGTGCAATTTGAGTTTGAGCAAACTAAAAGTATGGCCCATTACATCGAAATCGTCCGTTCAGAGCAATGCAAAACTTAAGTTGCTCAGTTTTTCTTCTTATAAGACCTGTAGCTGCTGCATTAAACAATGCAACAAAATTCACATTAAGCAGCAAAAACAAAACCATAAAAACACAATTTAAAACAATAAAAAAACCCACCAAGCACACAATAAAAACAAATAAATAAATCGATAACATAAATTAACTTTAGCAACTTTTATTAAACGCAAATGAGAGTTGTTATCATTTGCCATCACTGTTAGTATGCGCGCTCTCTGCGAATAAACAATCATATTGCGAAGTTTGGAGTGTAATATGCAATTCTCTCGTTCACTGAATTCAAAAAGTGTTCTGGCAACAGCTGTTAAAGTTGCTTTACTAGGTGGTGTTGTTGCATCAGCGCATGCTGCTGACAAAGCCCAAGACGATATTGAGCGCATCAGCGTTTATAACAAACATAACGCACTGATCTTAGAATCAGGTACTGCGACCAAATCAAACATGGCATTAATGCAAACACCTGCTGCTGTGGTTATTGTTGATAAGGATTTACTTGACTCTCAAACAGCAAATACGCTGCAAGATGCAATCAGAAACGTCAGTGGTTTTACTCAAGCTGGTAATAACTATGGTATCGGTGACAACCTTGCGATCCGTGGTCTAGGCGTAAACTACACTTATGACGGCATGTACGGCGGTGCAAGCCTTGGTAACAATTACAACCCAACTCGCTCTATGACAAACATTGAAAGCATGGAAGTACTTAAAGGTCCTGCAACAGGTCTTTACGGTATTGGTGCGGCAGGTGGTGTTGTCAACTTGATTGAGAAAAAGCCACAGTTTGAAGAAGCTTACGAAATCAGCACAAAAGTAGGCAGCTGGAACACATATGGCTTGATGCTTGATGCAACCAATGCCATTACTGACGACTTAGCATACCGTGTGGTGCTTAACCACGAGCGCAGTGATGGCTACCGTGATCTACAACAGGACCGCGATGAAGTCTATGCAAGCCTTAAGTTTGAAGCGTCGAAAGACCACTCACTACTATTTTCAGCAGCCTATATCGATGATGCTGTTCAGGTAGACTCTGTTGGCGACCCTGTTCGTATCGTAAACTGGGATAGCATCAGTGGCGATCCAAGAAAGCTAACAGGTGCTGACTTACCAAATGAAAGTAAGTTTACTGACGAAAATGGTATTGTTGAATATTTAGGGATCCAACTTACCGACGCACAGCGTGAACAACTTGCTGCTTCTATCTCTACAAGTGACGGCCTAAGACCGATTGATTTAGGTGACACAAGCCTAGTATCTCCACTTTCAACGCCTAATGAAGGTAAAGAGTTGCGCTTTAAGCTTCGTCATGATTGGCACTTAGGTGAAGAGTCTACACTGACCCAACAAGTTTTATGGCGTCAATATGATTCTGACTTAGTGCGTCAAACAGGTTCATACAACTATGTTTACTGGGAACGCTCAGGTAACATCAATGCAACACCACGAGCGCCGTTAGTCACAGAAGATGGTCAGTTGCACCCATATGCTGCACGTCGTCAAGAGTACCGCCGTGCAATCTCGGATGAAAAGACGTGGCAGTACTTCGCGGACTTACAACTTGGTTGGAGCTATGGCGACATAAGTGGTGAGCACTTGTTCAGTGTAAACTACGAAAACCGCGATATGTCATTCAAACAGTGGTCTGCATATGACGCAGATGGCACTAAGTCAGACAACGCGATCCCTTATATCCTAGATATCCGCAACCCTAACTGGGGTACTGGCGAATTTATGGATTACGATCCTATCGTAAGAAGTAATTATGATAAGTCACTGACTGCTTACGGTATTGGTGCACAGGAAGTTCTATATTTAACGGACGCATTAACTATGCGCGCCGGGGTCGCATACACCAAAATTGAGCAAGAATACCAGCATTTAGGTACAGCTCGCGCACAAGGAGTAGAGCCAGAAAACGATACAGATGACTCAGGTATGACTTATACATTTGGCGTTAACTACCAAGTAATCCCTGAGCTATCAGCGTTTATTAATGTCGGTAAAGGCCGTACTGCATTTGGTGTGCTTTCATCTATCAGTAACAATGTATCTGTACCAAATCCACCTGATTCAGAGTCAGAAACACTCGATATCGGTATTCGCTTTACCGCATTTGATGAAGACTTACTAGGTTCAATTGTCGTATTTGATACCAAACGTACAAACTTACGTTATGCAAATCCTGAATATGACGAGCAAAAAGGTCCTGAATTCAATGCCGGGATCCCTCGCTACAAATATGACAACAATGAAACAACCAAAGGTGTTGAGTTTGACTTAAACCTAGCGCTGGCTGAAGCATGGAAATTGAATGTCAATGCAACGTACCAAGATGCAGTGTCAATTCGTCATCAAGAGATAGATCCGGATAAAAGGGAAGCCCCCAAAAAAGGGATCCCTGAAAAAATGGCTGGCACATGGTTAACGCATACACTTCCTCAAGTGATGGGCGGAGAGCTAGAACTAAGCTTAGGCATGCAATACGTAGGAGAACGCACGGTAAACCACCCTTCTTTTGGTTTGCCGACAGCAAAAATCGACAGCTTCACACGTTGGGACATGTCTGCTGCATATTATTTAGACAGCGTCCACGTACAGCTTAACATTGAAAACTTAGCTGATGAAACTTACTACAGCAAAGCGCTGTTCTTAGGTGGTTTACCTGGTAACGAGCGCAACGCTAAATTGACTGTTAACTATCAGTTCTAATTAGCGACAATAAAAGGCGGTAAATTGCCGCCTTTTAACTTTTCCAATGACAACAAGTTAAATTCGCAAGCCACAAGCCTTACCAAACAGCACCGTTTTTGCTTCCTCTTTCTAACACAACACTTAAATACGCCTAGTGACTCATACATAAATACTCATCCGCTGTCTTGGTCTATAAATTGCTTAACTAACAGAGTGTTAATTCCAGTTTTGCCACCTTTAGGCAAAGTTTCTATTTCGCTTTCTAAGGCTCGGGTATGAATAGCATCTCAACGTTAAATCAAAATCGAATTTTTCAAGCTCAACAAAATACAGCGCAACATAGCATTGAAAAACATGCTCAGTTCGCCTCTTTGATGCAAGATGCACTCAACCCCAAACCAACTACCACCGACCCGGACCTCGTGATGCCCGTATCACTCAATACCAATTATGAGGAAATATCGGAACAAGCCAAAGCCTATTATGAACGTGCACTAGAAAACGCCAAGGAATACGTTAACCCCGATTTAGACGAGCGCTCGCAAGCAATTCAGCTTTATCAAGAAACCACAATCGGGCTCATGGATATGCCCATTGAAGTTGAAATTGAACAACATGAGATTAACGAAGCGCTTCTATTTGGTAGTTTGGGCATCGACTTTCTAAAATACAAAGAGTTAGGTGTGCGTATTGAAATGCTCGATCTGATGGAGCAAGACATAAATAACTCCACTGAGCTACTTGCTTCAGATAAAGAAAAGCTCATTGCAGTGATTGATGAAAAACGCAGTATGCTTGAAATGCAACGTGAAGAGATGCTCTCTGGCACCTATATTGAGGAAGAACAGGAGCACAGAAAAGCGCTACAAAAACGTTTTGATTCTATCGACTTTAGTAAATAGTCATCTCGTCAACAATTGCCACATTACAGCTGTAAAGTGGCAATTGGACAACCCTCTGATCCGCTGCTCTGTTGTTAATTTTTATTGTGCATCCAATTATTAGCCTCCATTTTATTACCACTTTTATATTCATCCATGTTGAATAATGCGCTGTTTTATATATTAATGTTTTCCGGTTTACCTTAAATAACAAACATATAACAACACATATGACGGAGCAATTCTAAACTTATAAGTAGTGGTATGATCATAGAGGTGCGTATGATTAAAAAGTTTGTGTTGGCCGTCACTATTCTCGTCTTTGCTAGTTTTGCTTTTTGGCTGTATCAAGACTTAACCAATGAGGACCGTAAATTTGCGGTGCAAAATAGCGCGCAAGCGCAAGCTAACCACTTACTGGACTTTAAAAGCCACATATCTCAAATAAAAAGACCCCAAGAGTATTATCAATTTCCTATTGCTATAGACGGTATCGGACCAAATACCAGCTTGTACTCCGGTCCCAATCAATACCCATTTTACTGTATGTCTAGAGATTCCTTGCTTGGTCAGCCTGAAATAGACAATCATCAGGCGCTCGGTATACCTGTATATAAAGACGATAAAGTCATCGGATACAGTAAAGATTGTGGCGTCAAAACAAGAATTAATTACTATACATTGCTCAATAACAATAAGGGTTTTAAAGCTGTAAAAATAAACGATTTAAATACTGCAAAACAAACTAAAACGCCTTTATTTAGAGTCGAACAAGGAACCATTAACCGCTTTATCTATACGATCGTCATGCCCATTGAAGCCGCTGAAGTCGGTGATCGGCTTGCCAAAAGTAAATGGAACAAACGCCTTGTTTATCAATTCAATGGCGGCTCGGGGATTGGATTCAGGCAAGGCAGACAAAAAGCAGCGCGGGTCATGACACGACAAGCGCAACAGTTGCTGGATGGTTATGCCGTTATTAGCTCAAGTGGAAACAAAACCAGTTATACCTATAACATGCTATTGGCAGAAGACACTGCGCGAAGAGTGAAAAAGCAATTTACAAGCCTATATGGCAACCCCCTTTACACTGTTGGTGTGGGCGGTTCTGGCGGAGGGTTAGCACAATACTTAATCGCACAAAATAGCACTGGCATTCTGGATGGTTTGATCCCACTGTACAGCTATCCAGACATGATCACCCAAACCGTTTACGCGCTGGACTGCGATCTACTCAATAATTACTTTACCTTCAGAGCACAAGACAAAAAGGCTTGGCGCAACTGGGAGAGGCGCCGACTTATTGAAGGAATGAATGCCATTAACGGATTCCCACAAAAAGGCGGGTTTTTGCAGCCGATTAATCAGCTCATGTCTGGATTTGTCCCAAGCTTCCCCAAAGGCAGTAGTGAATGTATCAATGGTTACTTTGGCCTATCGGCCTTTATCAACAACCCAAGGCAAGGTTTTATTAGAGAGCACTTTACACAATACGTTGTAGATCAGACTAACTGGAGTTATTGGCAAGACATGTCGCATGTATTTGGGGTAGATGAACATGGGCTTGGCCTCAGTACTTGGGACAATATTGGTGTTCAATATGGATTAAATGCACTCAAGGACAAAAAAATTACGATTGATGAATTTTTACACCTCAATGCTAATATTGGTGCTTGGAAACCCCAACACCAAATGAGACAAGAGGAAATAGTCTTACCGCTCGGTCACAAATTGCCAATCTGGCTCACTTTATGGGGTAACCACAATATTACCACCCCTATTGACGACATCGCGCCGAGACACAGCGGCTCAATTGAAGCCATGCAACAGGCCTATCATTCCGGACAAGTGTTTATTGGCGAAATCGACATACCTGTAATTGATGCGAGACACTATCTGGAAAACGAATTAGATATGCACCATATGTCTGCCTCTTTCTATAGTCGTTTACGCATTGAACAAGCGCGTGGCCACAGCAAAAATCACATTATCTGGGTTGCGCACAAAGATTATAACCCCACTAAACAAGCATTCGATATGATGGACGTTTGGTTAACTGAGTTGCAGTCTTCGAATACTCACGATGTACTTGGCGCAAAACCGGACGATTTACAAGACAGCTGCTTTGACCGAGATGGCTCTGTATTGGCGTCTGGTCAGGGCGTTTTCAATGGCAAATGGAACAATAGTGTAGAGGGTGCATGCCAAGCCCGTTTCCCTATGTTTAGTACAAGTAGAATTGAAGCTGGGGGTCATTGGGATGGAGCTATGTTCAAATGCCCGCTTATGCCAGTGAAAAAAGCCATTGAAAGCGGTGTATACGGTGCCATTGATATGTCCAAATATATGGATGATTTAAAAAGAATTTTTCCTCAAGGGGTATGTGATTACAATGGTGTAGATATGGGAATACCACGAGAATACATTTCGAGAAAAAACAGCGCCAATGAGGATGCTGAGTTAGGTTCAAACACGGTATTATTGACCAAAACAAGGAATTAAAATCAACCAGATATACAAAGTAAAGGCGGCCGAAAATAGTGACGTGCACTGATAGTATTATATTTGTCAGGTAGATCTTTTTATTTATTCATATTTTGGTCAATTTCCCTCATAGATTGTCGCAACGTGTGAATTGGTGCTTTCTCGGACAAAAATCCAACAGGCTTGCGCTTTGCTTGGAGCCCGCGTCAAAATTAACTCACAGATAAAATTAAAGTGCCAATGTGAATTTATAACCTAATGTAAATTATCATATTTTATGTTTTTATTATTGCTTAATTTAAAAATCCATTTTATATTCATATTGTTCCAATAAAGTGAACTAGATTTTTACCTGAACATGGAAGTTCAACTTAACTTCTCTGCATCACACCCAACATGCGATTAAATACGCAGCAAATTTAAATTGTATAAAATTGTTATGTTGTATTTTAGTTTGATTAAAAGAATACTAATATTAGGTACACTTTTTAATCACGGGTACCAATATGAAACTAAAATCGTTCGCAGCTTTACCCCTTCTTCTTTTAGCAGGATGCTCCACTGAAACCACAGAGTCCAAGGATGTCAAAACAGAAGCCATCTGGGCCGATATTTATGTTACATCGCAAGGTAAAGATAGCCGTGTTATCGCAGAGCTCAATGTCAGTGGCAGAAATGGCAACAATATAAAGCTATCAGACAAAGACCGACTTGAGGCCAGCGCGGCAGGTGTTACTAAAGCTCTAGAAAGAGATGACGACTTTTTTGATATTGATTACCGTGCTGTGTTCAATATTTCCGAAGAAGGCACCAAATATACTGTGACTCTAACTAGGGATGCAGTGGGTGACGCGCTGACGACCACGCTAATTATGCCAAAGCCATTTACGATTATTACCCCTCAAGAAAATCAGTCTTTTCACAAAACAGATACACTCGAAGTTAGCTGGACGGATAGTAAACAAAATAACACCCAACTTGATGCAAAACTTACGATAAGATGCAAAAAGGATGATGGCAATGAGGCCAGTGTTGTTGAAAATTATATCGATACCAACGATGACGGTAGTTTGAGCATAGACTTAGCATCACTTGAAGGTCTCAATGACTCTGTACTCAATAATAAAAAGTCGTGCGAGGGTGAAGTATTCATGGAACGCTTTAACCACGGTACGTTAGACAGCCGATTCGCTGACAGCAGTCGAGCACGTGCGATACAACAACGTTATTCTAAAAAGTTTGAAGTTCGCATAAATTAGTCGTAAATAAAGTTCCTAAGCCCGAGTGTAATGTATTCCCACAAGTATTTTCATCGGGCTCTAACACACTACATGATGATTTCAATACCTGCATGTCACATGGCACCTCACCAAATACAATTATGCAACTGAAATCCCATGAAAAACTCTCGTTCAAATTAAAGCTATGACCGATGCAATGAGTTGCGGTGAGGTTTAGTTCCTGTCCCATTGTATAAAATAGCTCTAGAAGCAACATTAGGTTGATCAGCTTGCTATTTTAATCGCACCGCTACTCAAAACAGACCATTGCAGGTTGCTTGGCATTCTTTTGATAGCAAATAGTCACGCTTGTTAACTTGGTTTTATTGGTCAACCACGGGTAAACATGAAAGACATTGAGAGGATTCTATTTTTCGAAAACGCAAATATACACGCTTTCAATAAAGACAGGATGATTGAAGGTTTTTGAGTATTTTTGAGCGTTTTTATTTTTTAGCAGATAAGCCAAAGCAATAAAAAGCCTATTCATTGAATAGGCTTTTCCACTCTATCTAATTATTGCTGGGCACAGTAGAGTCTCGCAGTTGAATTACAAGTTAGGTAAGTACTACTCGATCTCCATGCAACATCCGTCGCCCCTATATGGCCAACTCTTGCACCGACATTGACTGAGTATTTATCCCAAATAGGCGTACTTGTTGATGAGAAATACTCACAAGCATTCCACTTATCGTCACCTCCAGCAGGCGTCATATTTGTCCATGCATTTCCACCTACTTGATTGCCATTTTCATCAAGATCGATTGGAAGACTCAAGGTGGCCGAAGGATCAAAGAAGGACGACCCTTGTGCCACAATTTGTCCATCAACTCGGTAATACGTATGGCTAGGGCTAATATAAGATGATGCTAGAGATGCACTTACATTTAATAGTGCTTTATACGTCCCAGCAGGAGCTACACTACTAGCGTCCGCTGCTGCCTGGCATTTAGCATCCGCACCAGAACGATCTCCTAAATTACCATCAAAAACTTGACTGGTCGCAAAGACGACTTTTACACTCTTCGGCGCATTCCCTTCAACAAAAAGGGCCCAGTATTCCGGATGGGTAGTTGGTTTAATATCTAAGCTATTTGGCACATCTTTCAATGCAATATACATATTGCCAGTGAAGTTTACTCTTGCAACTTCTCCGGCTTTGTAGGAGTTTGCCACATCCCAAACCAATTTCGCGGGATCAAATCTCACTACATTTGTAACCGCAGTATCAAGATCTGTCTTGTTTGCTTTTAAAGCAAGCGCTGAGTCGACCGAAGATTGGTTTGCTTTGCCCGCCAATGCAGTGTCCATA
>NZ_AUXS01000010.1 GCF_001625565.1 Pseudoalteromonas luteoviolacea NCIMB 1944 | reverse complement strand
TCTATATTGGGTTGTTAGCTCAGTTGGGAGAGCATCGCCCTTACAAGGCGAGGGTCACTGGTTCAAGTCCAGTACAACCCACCAATATAGACTGTAATTTGGGTGATTAGCTCAGTTGGGAGAGCATCGCCCTTACAAGGCGAGGGTCACTGGTTCAAGTCCAGTATCACCCACCAAATTACACATATCCCGGGTTGTTAGCTCAGTTGGGAGAGCATCGCCCTTACAAGGCGAGGGTCACTGGTTCAAGTCCAGTACAACCCACCA
>NZ_AUXS01000009.1 GCF_001625565.1 Pseudoalteromonas luteoviolacea NCIMB 1944 | reverse complement strand
TCAGGGTGACGAAGAGGGTGAGTACAGCCGCCTTGTTTAATACCGTCATCCTGAACTCGCTTTAGGATCTATGTTTATTGATGTTGGCTAGGCTTTAAGAGTGATTGCCGTAGCAACAGTCAAAACAGCTCACTTCACCTTGCGCAAAATGAACGTACTCGCTTCGCTCATTGTCGTTAATACTTTGCGCGATATACCAACAAATTATGGCGGCAATACCTA
>NZ_AUXS01000008.1 GCF_001625565.1 Pseudoalteromonas luteoviolacea NCIMB 1944 | reverse complement strand
CATCCTGAACTTGTTTCAGGACCCATGTTTTTGATGTTAGATAGGTTTTAAAAGTGGCAGCCTTAGCAACTGTCAAAACTGCTCACTTCACCTTGTGCAAAGTAAACGTATTCGCTGCGCTCATAGTCGTTAATACTTTGCACGATATTCACCTTGCGCAAATTGAACGTATTCGCTTCGCTCATTGTCGTTACATTTTGCACCTCGTCATCCTGA
>NZ_AUXS01000007.1 GCF_001625565.1 Pseudoalteromonas luteoviolacea NCIMB 1944 | reverse complement strand
TGACGACCACCTTCATCTTTAGAAAGTACGTATACTTCTGAAGTGAACTTAGTGTGCGGCTGGATTGAACCAGGAGCTGAAAGTACTTGACCACGCTCAACTTCGTCACGCTTAGTACCACGTAGAAGTGCACCGATGTTCTCACCTGCACGACCTTCGTCTAGAAGCTTACGGAACATTTCAACACCCGTACAAGTTGTCTTCGTAGTTTCTTTGATACCTACGATTTCAACTTCGTCGTTCACGTTGATGATACCAGCTTCAACACGGCCAGTTACAACAGTACCACGACCCTGGATTGAGAATACGTCTTCGATAGGCATGATGAATGGCTTATCGATGTCACGCTCTGGCTCTGGGATGTAAGAATCTAGTGCTTCTGCAAGCTCAACGATCTTGTCTTCCCACTCTTTCTCACCTTCTAGTGCTTTAAGAGCTGAACCTTGGATTAGTGGTAGGTCATCACCTGGGAAATCGTACTCAGAAAGAAGTTCACGAACTTCCATTTCTACTAGCTCGATTAGCTCTTCGTCGTCAACCATGTCACATTTGTTCATGAATACGATGATGTAAGGTACACCAACCTGACGAGAAAGTAGGATGTGCTCACGAGTCTGAGGCATAGGACCGTCAGTTGCAGCAACTACTAGGATCGCGCCGTCCATTTGAGCAGCACCAGTGATCATGTTTTTAACGTAGTCAGCGTGTCCAGGACAGTCAACGTGTGCGTAGTGACGAGTTGGAGTATCGTACTCTACGTGTGAAGTTGCGATTGTGATACCACGCTCACGCTCTTCTGGAGCGTTATCGATTTGAGCGAAGTCACGTGCTTCACCACCGTATACTTTTGCAAGTACGTTAGTGATTGCTGCAGTTAGAGTTGTTTTACCGTGGTCAACGTGGCCGATTGTACCTACGTTTACGTGCGGTTTCGAACGTTCAAACTTTTCTTTTGCCAT
>NZ_AUXS01000006.1 GCF_001625565.1 Pseudoalteromonas luteoviolacea NCIMB 1944 | reverse complement strand
TCTCAAAAGAGATGGCGGACGTACTTTGTGAAGAATGAACCTTAGACAGCTTAGTCTGTTCGTTTACTATCTCGGTCATGGCTCTTGTGAAGTTTTTCAGTAGCTATTATTAACAAGCTAAATTTCAGGCATAAAAAAACCGACTCTCGTCGGTGTTTATCTCATATTTTACCACTTTAGTGAGGTTATTTGAGTAAAGCATCATCTCAAAAGAGATGGCGGACGAACTTTGTGAAGAATGAACCTTCGACAGCTTAGTCTGTTCGTTTACTATCTCGGCCATGGCTCTTGTGAAGTTTTTCAGTAACTATTATTAAAAAGCTAAATTTCAGGCATAAAAAAACCGACTCTCGTCGGTGTTTATCTCATATTTTACCACTTTAGTGAGGCAATTTGAGTGAAGCAATCATCTCAAAAGAGATGGCGGACGCGGGAGGATTCGAACCTCCGACCGCCTGGTTCGTAGCCAGGTACTCTATCCAGCTGAGCTACGCGTCCGGAATATCATGTTTTAGCACTTGAAACAGTGCCTCTATATTTAACCA
>NZ_AUXS01000005.1 GCF_001625565.1 Pseudoalteromonas luteoviolacea NCIMB 1944 | reverse complement strand
ATTACCAGAAACCGGATTACCGGAGAACACATCGTGCTTTATTGTGGTTGGTGTTAGTGCAGTTAATGAAGTGAATATTTAAATTGAACTTACAGAACAAGGCGTTCTTTGATAATAGAGTTTCGTAATCGAAAAGTATCAAAATCATTCAGCTTATTATCCTGATGACTTGTTCAACATCTAAATTAAAAATAAATAATTTTTAGTCATAAAATGTATGATGTGTTCCTATTAATATAATTTATTTTTCCCTCTTTATCAAATTTTCTTTTCTGCTCTAATCGATAGAAGGGCTTGAAGTGCATTAGAAAATAACAGATTAGAAATTAAGTTTGCAGTTTAGACAGTACTAAGAATTAGGGTTAAATCAAAATTTCGCATAGCAGTAAAATAATTTTAAATAGTCTATCCTTTTAGCTCTATTTCCTGAGATATCCTTTTGATTGAATTAAGGTACGCCTTCCCTTCCAAGTATAAGTTTTCAAAGTTATCGGAGACATACCTTTCAATCATGAAGCAAATTAAGAAAGTTTAGTTACTATGTTTAGGATAAAAGTTCAGTTACTAAGTTTAGGTTAGAAGTTTAG
>NZ_AUXS01000004.1 GCF_001625565.1 Pseudoalteromonas luteoviolacea NCIMB 1944 | reverse complement strand
GCACATGGATCCTGAAACAAGTTCAGGATGACGAACTTTGGTTCAGGAGGATGGCCTTTGGTTCAGGAGGGGGGTCTCTGGTTCATGGCAACGGTTTTTGGTGTAGGTGATGGCCTGTCGTATGGGAATGGCACAGCTTAAGGAGTGTCACAGCTGCCAAGGCTGTCATTGTAGGCTTGCCCCGCAATCCATTTACTAGCTAGGAACTACGTTAATTGTTCGGAATTAGTTGACCACA
>NZ_AUXS01000003.1 GCF_001625565.1 Pseudoalteromonas luteoviolacea NCIMB 1944 | reverse complement strand
TTTAAACGTTTTATTAACAAAGTCAATTGAGGATATATCAAGCGTCTTACTTGCATCTATTCCCAGCTAATTTAAAAGTGAGATACAGGAATTGTCTGGGACAGGCACATAGTTGTAGTGCATGTAAGAAAAACTGCATAGCCCTTTTATCGTTGTAGCTTAAAATTGATGGCAACATCAACAGAATTTATTAAACTGAATAGAGACAAAAATGTGTCTGTCCCATATTGTC
>NZ_AUXS01000002.1 GCF_001625565.1 Pseudoalteromonas luteoviolacea NCIMB 1944 | reverse complement strand
AAGTTTAGGTTAGAAGTTTAGGTTAGAATTTAACATAACGTAGTTGTGAGAAATCCTTAGTTTATGTCTTCTGAGAATTAACCCAATTCATTAAAATTAGTCTTGTTGATGGCTATTTTCAAATAGGGTATATGATTGCTGAGAAATTACTTAAGTCAACTAAGTATGATGTGTTCCTTTAATTTTGTCATCTAAACGCGCTCAAATCAAGTGATCATTGCTTTGCCAAGTTTCTCTGGTTTATGTTTTTCCATAGTAAAGTTTCAAAAGGTAGATAGAAGGGGAATAACAAAAAATAGGAAGATAAATATCAATGAAAGTAAAGAGCCTACTGAAAATCATAAATACTACATTGGTTCTGTTTTGGAATGAATACACAAATTTTCATTACATTTCTAAAAGCAACCTATCCTATGTAGTTTAACCTGAAATATCGAATCTATACTTTTAAATCTAATCCTGGTAACTATTGAAAGCATGGTTTTTGTAAGTTCTATTTCGTCGTTTAAGTGGTTGAAAAATTGGACTTCAGTAAAGCCCATATTTTCAACCCAAGCATGCAGTTGATATTTTCCTAAAGTAATAGGTTAATTAAAGATAAGTAAATACCCACTTACTTACAGGCATAAGGATAGTGCTTTAATTATTCACAAAACCACGTGAAGCATAAAAGCCTTAAAGAAAGACATCCCAAATGTAATTATTTGATCGCAAGAGCGGAAACAGAATAAATTGCATTAGCCAGCTTTGGGCTATATTTATTCATATAATCGAGATTTTTGATAAAACAAAATTAATTATTAACCCGGTTAATTTAGCAGTTAAAACTTTTTCTGATATTGGTTTCCAAGTGTATTCCATAGTTAAAACTGTCTCAGTAGACTAGTTTTTACATACTAAATGAAAATGCGCAACAAAGTAGGGGTTTTATGGCGTAGTTCGTCTGTAGGCTGATAAATTTTTCTCCACATTATTGGTAAGTAAAATTACTCACGTTTCTGAGCTGGCCATTTTGTTCTATACACTGCTAAATCGCCAAATGAATTATGTTAAATGAAGATTTAAATATCAAACTTGAAACACAGCACAAACAAAATAGAAACTCAATTATTCCATATAACTCAGCCTATTGTGAGCTTTGCAAAATATGGCAGCAACTTGGCTTCTTAAGTGCATAAATATAAGCTGGCAGAAATGTACATTATAACGGCAAATAAGTTGTACAAAATGTAGACATCTAATAGATGTGTAAATAGAGATTTTTTCAAACACTTCCAATATTAGATTGGTGAATATCGACACAAAATATTGCCTGCGTGACTTTTGTCTTGATTAATTATTTCTACAAATTATTTTAGATATTTATGTTGGCCAAAAAGCATTAATGTATGATGTGTTCTTGATTATCTTTAGAGTCAAAAATCATGACTATGGATCAAAAATGAACCGCTTGTTTTTGAATTAGTAAATTATTTGATATTTCACTAATTTGTGCTTGAAGCCAGCCGTCCTATACGTTAACGTGCATGGTGAGGTAACTAATGAGGAATGAGAAATGAAACCTTGGAGTCCAGACAGTTGGAGAGATTTCCCAATCGTCCAACAACCAGAATATCCAGACAAAAAATTACTGACTAATGTTGAGTCAGAGCTTAATGCTGCGCCACCACTTGTTTTTGCTGAAGAAACAAGGAGCTTGTATAAAAATTTAGCCGATGTATGTAATGGAAAGGCGTTTTTGTTACAGGGCGGAGACTGCGCAGAGTCGTTTTCAGACTTTAGTGCAACAAATATAAGAGATACATTTAAAACTCTGCTTCAAATGGCAGTTGTTTTAACTTACGGTGGTAAATGCCCAGTCGTAAAAATTGCGCGAATGGCCGGTCAATATGCTAAACCACGTTCTTCAGATTATGAAACGATAAACGGAGTCTCTTTACCATCTTATCGTGGCGACATTATAAATAATTTTGAATTTACTGAAGAAGCTCGGATCCCAGATCCAAATAGGCTAATGAAGGCTTACCATCATAGTGCGTCGACATTAAACTTATTAAGGGCTTTTGCTCAAGGTGGTTTAGCTGATTTACACCAAGTAAGTCGCTGGAATATGAGTTTTGTTGCAGCTAATCCTCTTAGAGATAAGTTCCAACAAATGGCAAACCGAATTCAAGATGCACTGGAATTTATGGAAGTCTGTGGCATTGATGCAAATGTAGCACCAAGCCTTAAAGAGACTCATCTATATACTTCGCATGAAGCATTGCTTCTTGGTTATGAACAAGCACTTACCAGACGAGATCACTTGTCAGGAGATTGGTACGACTGTTCAGCTCATTTTGTTTGGATCGGAGAAAGAACCAGACAGCTAGATCACGCGCATATTGAGTTCTTTAGAGGAATAAAGAACCCGATTGGTGTTAAAGTTGGTCCGGGTATGGATCCGGACGAGTTGATCAGACTTATTGATGCATTAAACCCGGACAATATTCCTGGTAGATTGACTCTTATCACACGTATGGGTGCAGATGTGTTGCCAGAAAAGCTACCTAACTTGGTTCGCAAAGTTAAGAGTGAAGGTCGCAATGTTGTTTGGTCTTCCGACCCGATGCACGGCAATACTGAAAAAGCGAGTACAGGTTACAAAACTCGAAGTTTCAATAATATATTACGTGAAATTAGCCAATTTTTCGCAGTACACAAATCAGAAGGAACGTACCCAGGAGGCGTTCATTTAGAAATGACTGGACAACACGTTACAGAATGTATCGGTGGTGCATATGGCCTTTCTGATGAAGACCTTGCTCAAAGGTACAGAACACAATGTGACCCGAGATTAAATGCTGACCAAGTATTAGAGTTAGGTTTCTTAGTTGCAGACTTACTCAAAGACGCAAGAGACAGAGTTTAAAAGAAAGCCGCTTTAAGCGGCTTTTTTAATATTTGTTTCGTGATAACCCTGCTTCAGCTATTATTTTCGCCGATATTTCTTCAACTGAAAACTTTGTTGAATTCAGAAATGGCGTTTTATGCTTTTTAAACAACATCTCAACTTCCCTTACTTCTATTCTGCATTGCCTTATTGACGCATATTTAGAATTGGCCATTCTCTCTTGCCTTATAGAGGCCAGCCTTTCTGGATCGATTGTTAAACCAAAGAGTTTATTCTTATGATCTATGAGAAATCGAGGAAAATTACCCTTCTCAAGGTCATCTTCTGTGATAGGGTAGTTTGCTGCTTTTATCCCGTACTGTAACGCTAAATATAGGCTCGCTGGAGTTTTACCGCTTCGACTGACACCCACCAAAATAATATCGGCTTCGTCATAATCTTTAATATTTGCACCGTCATCATTTGCAAGCGCATAATTTACCGCCGAAATACGGAAATCATAGGTCTTTTCATGAATACTGTGCGTTCTATGTACTTTTGGTACAGGTTTGACTTTTAACTCTCGTTTAACTATTTCACTCGCGTAAGACAAAAAGTCATAGCAAACCCCTTTAGAAGATAAAATAATATCGGACAATTCTGGGTTTACGAATGTAAAAAACACTAACGGTGGTTGCCCACTTGATTCTGCCAACTTATCTATTGTCGCTTTAACTGCTTGTGCTTTTTCCACAGACTCAATAAACGGCAGTGTCTTATGTTCAAATTCGACAGGAAACATCGATAAAGTTGCATGTCCAAAAACTTCTGCTGTAATGGCCGTGCCATCAGATATATAAAAAGCTGTTCTCATCTTAACCTTTTCATTACTTTTTTAGTATTTTTTCAAGTCTTGGTTTACGTAGCTATACTTACCGTTGTAGAATGCCTTCGACCTAAAGGAAGGTCAATTAATCTCTCACATTTATTACAATTTGTTTTTGGAGACAGTTCCGTGCAAGACTACGTTCTCTGGTATCAAGAATTGGGTATGCAAGACGTACCTCGAGTTGGTGGTAAAAACGCTTCTCTAGGTGAAATGATATCTAACCTTGCTAACGCTGGTGTACAAGTGCCTGGTGGTTTCGCAACCACGGCAGAAGCTTTTAATGAATTCCTTGAGCAATCAGGATTAAACGAAAAAATTCACACCATTTTAGACACCCTAGACGTTGAAGACGTCAATGAGCTGGCAAAAGTAGGTAGCCAAATCAGACAATGGGTAATCGACACTCCTTTCCAACCAGAATTAGACAAAGCAATTCGCGAAGCATATTTATCCCTTCATGGCGACCAAAGCAATGATGTATCATTTGCTGTAAGATCTTCTGCGACAGCTGAAGATATGCCAGACGCTTCATTTGCTGGACAACAAGAGACTTTCTTAAACGTACGTGGTATTGATGCGGTAATGGTAGCTATCAAACACGTTTTCGCATCTCTTTTCAATGACCGTGCAATTTCGTATCGCGTGCACCAAGGCTATGACCACAGAGGTGTTGCACTATCTGCTGGTATCCAGAGAATGGTCCGTTCAGACAAAGCATCTTCAGGTGTTATGTTCTCAATTGACACTGAATCAGGGTTTGAAGATGTAGTTTTCGTTACATCAAGCTACGGTCTTGGTGAAATGGTAGTTCAAGGTGCTGTAAATCCAGACGAGTTTTATGTTCATAAACCAACTTTAGCCAACAATAAGCCTGCTGTTGTTCGCAGAAATATTGGCTCTAAAGCGATCCAAATGATCTACTCTTCTGACGAATCTCATGGTAAACAAGTTGAAATTGTAGATATGGATCCTGCACTTTCAAATAAATTTTCTATTACCGACGAAGAAGTACAAGAGCTAGCAAAACAAGCTGTAATCATCGAAAAACACTACGGCAGACCGATGGATATCGAGTGGGCTAAAGATGGTAATGACGGCAAACTGTACATTGTTCAAGCAAGACCAGAGACAGTACGTTCAAACGAAGATTCAAATGTAATGGAACGCTTCCAGCTGCAAGAGAAATCTGAGGTTGTATGTGAAGGCAGAGCTATCGGCCACAAAATCGGCACCGGTGTAGTACGCGTATTATCATCTATTGATGAAATGGATAAAGTACAGCAAGGCGATGTACTAGTTACAGACATGACTGACCCTGACTGGGAACCAATCATGAAACGCGCTTCTGCTATTGTTACAAACCGCGGTGGAAGAACATGTCACGCAGCAATTATTGCTCGTGAACTAGGTATTCCTGCTGTTGTAGGTTGCGGAAATGCGACTGCTACTATTAAGCACGGCGACGCAGTAACAGTATCTTGTGCTGAAGGTGATACGGGATACATCTATAAAGGTCAGTTAAAATACGAAGTAATTTCTTCTCGTATTGATTCAATGCCTGACTTACCATTGAAAATAATGATGAATGTTGGTAATCCAGATCGCGCATTTGATTTTGCAAAGTTACCTCACGCAGGTATCGGCTTAGCGCGTCTAGAATTTATCATTAATAGAATGATCGGTGTTCATCCAAAAGCACTTATTAACTTTGATACTCAGTCTGAAGAACTTAAGTCTGAGATCACAGATATTATTGCTGGTTATGAATCGCCAGTAGAATTCTATATTGCAAAACTAGTAGAAGGTATTTCTACTTTAGGCGCAGCATTCGCACCAGAAAAAGTTATCGTTCGTATGTCAGACTTTAAGTCAAACGAATACGCAAACTTGATCGGTGGCCAACAGTATGAGCCGGAAGAAGAAAACCCAATGATCGGTTTCCGTGGTGCATCTCGTTACATCTCTGAAGATTTCAGAGAATGTTTTGCACTTGAATGCGAAGCTATCAAGCGTGTTCGTAACGAAATGGGTCTGACAAATGTTGAAATCATGATTCCATTTGTTAGAACGTTAGAGGAAGCCGCTAGAGTTATTGAGCTTCTAGAAGAGCATGGGTTAAAACGTGGCGAGAATGGTTTACGCGTTATAATGATGTGTGAGCTGCCATCAAATGCATTATTAGCAGATGAGTTTTTAGAATATTTTGATGGATTCTCAATCGGTTCAAACGACCTTACTCAGCTGACGCTAGGTTTGGATAGAGACTCGGGCCTTATCGCGCACTTGTTTGACGAAAGAAACCCGGCAATCAAAAAGTTACTTTCTATGGCTATAAAAACAGCCAAAGAAAAAGGTAAGTATGTCGGGATTTGTGGACAGGGCCCATCGGATCATGAGGACTTTGCCGCTTGGTTGGTAGAGCAGGGTATTGACACGGTATCTCTTAACCCTGACACAGTATTAGAAACTTGGTTGTATTTAGCTGAAAAATTCAACAAATAAGTTTTCAACCACTGCGCCTGGATGTCTCTAGGCGCAGTTCTCGCACACTTCAACACTTCAACACTTCAACACTTCAACACTTCAACACTTCAACACTTCAACACTTCAACACTCAGCTCGTTTGTTAGCTTAACTCTGTAATGTTACTTAAATGCATGCTTGTATAAATCAAACATTTTGTATGATGTGTTCTTCACATTCAGAACGTCTTACTACATGCTTATTGCTACTAAATAGTCATAACAACTAATTTAACATAACTAAAAACACTAATTATCAACAACCATGATGCGAAAAGGGTTAGGTTTTTGTAACTCTAATTGTTGTAGTTTAGATATAGAATTTTCTGAAAAAACATGGCCTTTAGGTAATAGCATAATACCTTGAGCATTGTGCATAGCTAGGCCGAGCTCCATACCTGGTTTAAGTTGCTGCGCTGTCAATATACTCATACTGCCAACTTTATCAGTTTCTTCCTGATCTTTAGACAACACGCTAAGTAGAGAATCAACTACTTTAGGGTGATAAAAACTGCCACTGTACATTTTGATTATCTCTAAAGCATTTTCTTTGCGCTCAGCCATAGGCCTTTGACTTTGATACATGTGTTCCATGTAATCTCTTGCAACTGCTAGTACCTGGGCACCGATGGGGATCTCTTTACCTTTTAAGCCTTTAGGTACGCCTTGCCCATTGTACTTTTCGAATTGACTATAAATAGCTTCGGCAACATCGCTTAAATGCTGGGCTGGCATAAGCATTAGTTGTGCTGTAGATGGGTGAGTTAAAAATAACTTCTTTTTTTCACTGTCTAGTTCGTGAAATGGTTTCGCGTACAAACTAGGGTCCATTGCCAATAAACCGACTTGTGAAAGGTAACCAGACATACGCACCATATCGGCGATTTCAGCGCTTAGAGATAAGCCTTTTGCTACTTGATAGCACAATTTAGCTATATTCTTCGCTTTGTCAGCGTCTAAATGGGGATTCGCGTTTATAAAATTATAAAGTAGCTCAACGGTGCTTCTATGTTCTTTTTTCTCGTTTTCATTCGCTGCTTCTAGCTGTTTAAGTACTTGCCTAATTTGAGAAGTCCTTTTTTCAACTAGGCTTTCTAAGTTTGTATTTAGCTCTTTCAGCTCTTCATTTTGAGATTGAATTTGTTTTTGAAGCGCATCATTTTGTTTTTTTAGTTTTGTAAGTTCAGCAGCCTTATTTATCTCCCGAACCAGTTGCTCATTGTTCCAAGGTTTTTGCAGGTAACCATGTATCCCGCCACTATTGATCGCATTAATGGTATCTTGTATATCGGAGTAACCCGTAAGTAGTATTCTCCTAGCATCCGGGGAGATAGCTTTAGCATGAGTTAAAAACTCAGCCCCATCCATATTTGGCATTCTCATATCGGAAATTATGACATCAAAATCAATTTCACGAACACGATCGAGCGCTTCATTTCCAGATTGAAAAAGCTCAGCTTTTATTCCATTTTGTCTTAATAACCTACCCAGTGATTTCAACACACTTTCTTCGTCATCAAGACAAAGTACGACTATCGGATCATCATTCATTTATAAAATGCGCTCCTACTCACCATTATCGATTTGTTATAAGTTTTAAAATTAGACTAAACTTTAATAAGAAACAACAAAATAGGCACACTTTGATGAAAATAAAATCGACGAATGTGTTGATATTAGATGATGACAAATTGATCCTCCGGGCACTATCGAAATCTCTATCTCGCGCACTTGGAGTAGACAACGTTGTAACGCTAAACGATGCCACATTGGTCGACCATTATTTAACTAGCTCTGAGATTGAATTCAATTTGTTTATCACTGACTTTCAAATGCCTGTTTTAAATGGCTTGGAAGTTCTACAAATTGTGCAACAGCATAGCCCAAAAACGACTCGAGTGTTGATGTCAGGTGATTTAGAGAATTTACAAACTAACTCTAAACAGATACCTGCTAATATATTTCTCCCAAAGCCGTTTTCAATCGATGATATTAAACATTTGGGTAGTTTGTTAGACGAAATTGCCACTGTTCACTTTCAAGAAGAAGAGCTAATTCAGTTAGGTCTTATGCCTTACGTTCCTATACCAGATGAGAAAACGCATTCAGACATTAGAGTTGGCACACCTACTGAAAACCACCAACTAGATAGGCTAAATCAGGCTGTTTGCGCCAGTGCCGAAAGCTCTATGCTTAGCAGCAAATGTCTCGAGGTTACTCATAATCTAATCCAAATTCTTGAAGCCATAACAGATCAATTGATCGACACAGTTGGAATTAACAAAATTAAGGAAGCATTTCAACACTACTATGAATGGGCTGCGCGCTCTTATAAGTTTGCAATTCGTAACACCGTCAAGCAACAGGAAGCCGAGATCATCTTTCAAATAATTTTAAGCTATGTTTTAAATCATGTGTTCCGCGAGTATCTTCGCGAGCTCTCGATGAAAACATACGAAATGCAATTATTGGATCGTTTTGCTGTTATATGGGGGGTCGAACCGTTCATCGTTGAAAGGAGACGTAATATACTAAATTCGTCTAACTTGTCGGAGAACGACTTTATCACTAGAGCCGCTCTAAATTGTCTCGACAATAGTAAATCTCAAAACATTTTAGACATTTTCGAATCTGATACATCCGATATCCACTCTTTGACTATGTATTTGGACGGTTCGAAGCGCGAAGATATAATCAAAGAGGGTATATTATGAAAGGTGTGATTTTTCGTTGTTTGGAAGAACTTGTAATCGAGACAAAAGGAATGGATTTATGGGAGCAGCTTTTAGAGCAACATTGCCCCACTGATAGAGTCTATATTAGTGCACAGTCTTATCCTGACGAAGAGTTGGTGGCATTAGCAACCAGTGTCTCAAAAGCTCTAAATTTGAACATGCCAGAGACATTAAAAGCATTTGGCACTTACCTGTTTTCATTTTTAGCAAAAAAACACACCTCTATTGTTAAAGAGTTTCATAGCTTTGAGCAGCTTATACTTTCCATTGATAAAGTGATCCACAGTGAAGTTCAAAAGCTGTATGATGAACCAAATCTGCCAATGATCGATGCGACTGTAGTGGACTCAGAAACTATCAAGCTAATTTATAATTCACCTCGGCAGCTGTGTTTTTGCGCTGAAGGTTTGATTTATGGTTGTGCTCAGCATTTTAATGAAAGTGTCGATATACAACAAACAACTTGTAGTCATCATGGTGACTCAATGTGTACTTTCATTATCAAACACGGGTAGTTATGCAAAATTATTACAAAGCATATATGCGAGAGAAGCAAGCTCGAGATGAATTAGAAGAGTTGCTAGAAGAAAAAACAAGTAAATTATATGCACTAAATGTAGAGCTCGAGAAAAAAATAGAGCTGTTAGAACGTCAACAAGTCGCGGTAGTACAATCAGAAAAAATGGCGACCTTAGGTACTCTTTCAGCTGGCGTCGCACATGAAATAAATAACCCTCTTGCGTATCTTACTTGTAACATAGACACCCTAGCAGTCTACTCGAAAGATATAAACGAATTTTTGTCTCTTACAAGCAACTATATAGATGAAAAAGTTTCCCGCGATGAATTTTTTGAGCGTTTTCATAAGCTACAACAAGCAACCGACATTGCTGAATTAATAGAGGACCTTAGCGATATTTCTGAAGATTGCAAAGAAGGCTGTGATCGGATCAGCCTTATAGTAAAAAACTTACTCGACTTTGCCAAACCAAAAGCCGACAGCTCAATTGAATTTGAGGCTTCTGAGATTATTACACACGCTACGCAATTGTTAGAGAACAAACTAAAGCTCCTACAACTTGATATAGATTGCGAAAAGAACCTATTACTAAAAGGAAGTAAACCCAATTTAACTCAGGTGTTGATCAACACTCTAGTTAATGCGGCACAGTCATGCGCTGAAGCAAGAAACGCTGACTCGTCGTTTCGTGGCCATATTCAAATATCCGCCTTTAAGTCTGATAAAATGGTCGTTATTAAAATAAAGGATAACGGAACAGGCTTAGAAGAAGCTGATGCAAATCGTGTATTCGATCCTTTTTATACAACTAAACCATTGGGAGAGGGCACGGGAATGGGCTTGGCTGTTGTATATGGCATCATTTCAAATCACCTTGGTACAGTATCAATCAGCAACAATCCTGATTCTGGTGTCACACTAAGCCTCGAATTACCTCTGGCTTTTTAACCTAAGCCTCTGTCTACAAAAGCCTATTTATTGTAAAACATTAGACATAAGTCTAATCTGTTTCACTTAAGCTTCCATCAAATAATTTAAAAGTCCCTGCGCAAAATCAATTTCACGAAGATTTAATCATTAATTTATATAACCAATAATCATATATTATAACCATTTTAAATTTACGTGCACGTAAACTTTCGCATAACTTTTTTTAATGCGAAAGTTTACATTTAGACCCACTTCAGACACAGATATTAATTAACCAACTGTTATATATGCAATAGTATAAAATTTTACCTAAAAAAGAGATGAATTGGATTCATACGTTGGTTTTCAGTACAAAAATTAGTTTATTTCATATAGCCACTTTAAAAGCAGTACATAAGTATTAACAACTGGAAAAAGATGCTCATTATTTAACCACTGCAACATTGACGTGTTTAATTTCTATGTTAGCTTTATTTAACAAATGTTAATCACAATTAATGTAAAGGTTGGTGATAAAATGAAAATGAGAAATCATATTATAAATGCGCTCAAGTTGAGCTCAATAGCAATTGCAATTAGCACAACATATGCCCACGCTTATGATTGTACTGGTTTAGCTGACTGGCAAAGTGGCTCTACTTACGTCGGCGGTAATCAAGTGGTACAAAATAACACTGCCTATGAAGCTAAATGGTGGACACGTTCAGAACCTGCTTCACATTCAGGGCCAAATCAGGAATGGAAAAAACTTGGTGACTGTAGTGGCTCAGGAGTAAATAAACCACCGGTAATCAGTCAGTTAAAGCCAGTTTCCGGATCTGAATTTAATCAAAATGACAGCGTTGCCATAAGTGTAAATGCAGTTGACGTTGACGGAAACGTTAACCGCGTTGAATTCTATGTAGACAACACGTTAGTCGCGACTGATTCAACAGGTACAGCTGATGTGTTTGATGCAAATTGGACAGCTGGACAGCCTGGTCAATACCAAATAAGCGCTAAAGCATTTGACGACAAAAACGAAGCTTCAAACGTTTTAACAAACTTACTGACAGTTAAAACAGCGACGCCAGTCAATGAAGCGCCTGTTGCTACACTGGATATAAAGTCTAAACCGGTAGAGCTAGTTGTTGGCAGTCAAGTTGTTTTCTCACTTTCAGGCAGCGATACCGACGGTACGTTAACAAAACTAAGCTTTGCAGTTAACGGTACAGAGGTGTTAACTACAAACGGTACGGCTACAGAACATACCTGGGTAGCAGAAGCAGACGGTACTTATAATTTTACTTTATCTGTGACTGATAATGACAGCGCTGTTACTAGTGTCTCTACGCAACTTCAAGTTGGTGCTCAGGTACCTGGTGATAGAGATGCATGTAAACCAGACGGACTGTATCAAACTCCAGGTGTCAATACGCCTTACTGTACGATTTACGACGCGAATGGCCGTGAGCTAATGGGTCCTGATCATCCACGTCGCGTGATCGGTTACTTCACGAGCTGGAGAAATGGCGCTAATGGTCAACCATCTTACTTAGTTAACGACATTCCTTGGGATAAAATCACACACATAAACTACGCCTTCGCTCATGTCGATGCAGGAAACAAAGTGTCAATCGGCGATCCTAATGCAGCAGGAAACCCTGCCACCAATATGGAATGGCCTGGAGTCGCTGGAGCTGAATTGGACCCGACGCTGCCGTACAAAGGTCATTTCAACCTACTCAATAAATACAAAAAACAATACCCTGATGTCAAAACACTAATTAGTGTTGGCGGTTGGGCTGAAACTGGTGGCTTCTTTGGCCCTGACGGTAAGCGCGTCAACAGCGGCGGTTTCTACACAATGACGACCAATGCAGACGGTACAGTAAACAACGCAGGCATCGAGACTTTCGTAGCCAGTTCTGTGGAGTTTATTCGTAAGTATGGCTTTGACGGTGTTGATATAGACTATGAATACCCTTCTTCTATGAAAGACTCTGGCCACCCAGATGATTTCCCAATTTCGAATGCAAGAAGAGCTGGGTTAAATGCATCTTACCAAGTGCTAATGAAGCGTCTTCGTGAAGAGCTAGACAAAGCAGGTCAGCAAGATGGCGTGCATTACATGTTAACAATTGCGTCACCATCATCAGGTTATTTGTTGCGCGGCATGGAGACTTTCCAGACCACTAAGTACTTAGATTACGTAAACATTATGTCTTATGACTTACACGGTGCGTGGAACTCGCACGTTGGTCACAATGCAGCTTTATACGATACGGGCGAAGACTCTGAGCTTAAAGCGTGGGATGTATACGGCACTAAAGAGTTCGAAGGCATTGGTTACTTAAACACTGATTGGGCTGTTAAATACTTCCAAGGTGGTTTGTCAGCTGGACGTATTAACATTGGTATTCCTTACTACACACGTGGATTCCAAAATGTTCAAGGCGGGACTAACGGTCTATGGGGGCAGGCTCCGCTACCAAATCAAGCCGACTGTCCTCCAGGCACAGGTTCTGGTGAAAAGAACAAATGTGGTAACGGTGCTATCGGAATTGACAACCTTTGGCATGACAAGAACGACGTAGGCTTAGAAGTTCCAGCGGGTTCGAATCCGCTATGGCACGCTAAGAATTTACAAAATGGAGTCGTTCCTAGCTATCTTGCTGCATACGGCTTAACGCCGGACACAGATCCTTCGGACCAATTAACTGGTACATATGCTCGCCACTATGACTCAGTCGCAGTTGCGCCATGGCTATGGAATGCTCAGAAAAATGTCTTTATTTCAATTGAAGACGAAGAATCAATGGGTACAAAAGTTGATTACGTCATTAATCAAGGTTTAGGCGGCATCATGTTCTGGGAGCTGGCAGGCGACTTCGACTATGACGCGGCTAAAGGTGAATACTTCATGGGTTCAAGCATGACAACACTTGCGTATGACAAGTTTAAGCAGTCAGGCTTGCAATATGATATTCACCGCGGTGATATTGCATTCCAAGTACCAACTGAACAGGTTGACGTTTCTTTTGAAGCTAAAAACTTCCCAGTAGGCGACGACAATTACCCAATAGCACCAACATTTGCATTTACCAACAATTCGAATATTGACCTCTCTGGCGCGAAAATATCGTTTGATGTGCCAGTGTCGACATCTGCAATACTTAAGTCTAATTGGAACGCCCAAGAAAAACTTAAAATGGCAGTAGACGTAAACAACTCCAACGCAGCAGGTAACAATATCGGTGGTTTTGACAATGACTTCCACAGATTCTCCATTACTTTTGTAGACGAGTGGGGCAATACTCCTAAGTCTTTTGCACCTGGAGAAACCGTCAATGCGCAGGTGATGTATTACATGCCAGTTACAGGTCCTGTTAACTTTACAGCAGAAAAAGACGGTAAGCGTTATGCCTTTAAATTTGAACATCCTACGCTACCTGCAGCAAAGCCAGGTGATGGTAATGGTGGTCCAATTACTCACTGTGAAGGTACACCTATTGCGGACATCGTAGTTTACCCAACATTCCCGCGTCAAACCCACGCTGGTGCTGGTGATTTAATCATCGATGGCAAAGGTGTTTACAAAGCGAAATGGTGGAGTAATAAACAACCATCTACGAGTTCAGACTACCAAAAAGTCTGCTCGCTTTAACTAAGAGCCGGTGGAGGGCGACCTCCACCTTCCATTTGAGTACTTAACAAAAACAACATGTAGTCAATAAGGTGAGCGAAATGAAAACAATCAAAGGAAAGGTATTAACCTCTGTTTCTGTCGCATGCACAGCGTATTTGTCATTACATTCTGTCAATGTTGCTGCGCACGGCTTTATGGATCATCCAAAAGCTAGACAATCCATATGTGAAGCCCAAGGCGGTTATTGGTGGCCAGATGACGGCTCGAATATTCCGAATCTTGCTTGTAGAGCGGCCTTTTTAGAATCAGGTTATGTACAGTTTGTTCAAGAACATGAATTCGCGTCTCTTATCGCTGACTACAATAATCAAGCAGCCGTAGAAGCTGCTGTGCCAAACGGAACACTTTGTGCTGCTGGTTCAAATGAAAAACGAGGAATGAACCTACCGCACGCAGATTGGCAAACAACTGACATAAAACCAAATGCAAATGGAGATGTCGCCGTACGATTTCGTGCAACAACTCCTCACAATCCAAGTTTTTGGAAGTTTTACCTAACTAAACCTACCTACAACCCAACTACAGACCTTTTAAACTGGGCTGATTTAGATCTAATTACCGAAGTTGGCAATATCAATTTTGTAACTGACCCTGACGGTAAAAAATTCTACGAAATGACTGTAAACATTCCACAAGATAGAAGTGGAAGAGCAGTACTGTACACTCGTTGGCAACGTAACGACGTAGCGGGAGAAGGGTTCTACAATTGCTCTGATATAAATATCGTGTCGGACACGCAACCAGTAAATTGGTATTCCGCAGGCTATTTCATCAAACAAGGACAAGATGCCAATGCTGGGGACACGGTATGGGCACGTGTTTTTGATGCAAATGGGCAAGAAATAGTTAAACAATCTCTAAAAATAACAACGACAAATGCTCTAAATTGGCAAACAGAATTAGCAACTACACTCAATACAAATTACGCAACTGATGTACAAGTTGGCGTTAAAGATACAGCTGGCAATATAAACTTCGACCAAAACAACTTACTGAGTAATGAAGTATATGTAGCTGATGCAGCACATACATATAACTTAACAATCCAAGTTAAGCAGCCAAATACGCCACCGACTGTGCACAAACCAGACCCTATCGTTATGAATGAACTCACTGAAACACAGCTTCATGTTCATGCGTTTGACGAACACACCATGGATTTGACATACACCTGGGATGTCCCAAATGGCCTGACATATACAGGAACTGGCGCAACTATAACACTCAAAGCGTCGGATGTCGCAGCAGATACTAACTATACGATAAATATCACTGTGTCGGATGGAGAACTTTCGTCAACAACCTCAGCAGACATTACGGTTAAAGATGTCGTCAGTGCGCTAAAGCCTTGGAGTAAATCCAAAACTTATGTTGCTGGGGACAAAGTGAGTCACAAAGGCGTTGATTACGAAGCTAAATGGTGGAACAGAGGCGAAGAGCCCGGCACCACACAAGTTTGGAAAAAGATTTAAACAGATGTAAAGGTCACTCCAATTTATTGGGGTTTGGATATAACATGTAAAATAAGGTTGAGATAGTAATGAAAATTAATAATTTAACTGCAGCTATAGGACTGGCTCTAATGTCTACTGGACTCATGGCAGCGCCTTCAGCACCACAGATCAGTTGGGAACCACAGACTTACTCTTTTGTAGATGTAAATCTAGAGGGAAATGGTTCTTACAAACAGATTGTTCAAGCTAAGGACGTAGTCACAGTAAACATTAAGTGGAACTCATGGAGTGGTACTGGCGGCGATAGTTACAAAGTTTATTTTGATAACCAAGTTGTAAACCAGGGCTCACTGGCAGCTGGTACCAAGGGTGGAACAGTTACCTTCCCTTATACTAAATCAGGTCGTCATACACTGTATTTAGAACTCTGTGATGCGACTGGTTGTGCAAAAAGTGCCGGAAAACCAATTGTAATTGCAGACACTGATGGCGGGCACTTACAGCCATTAACAATGGACGTAGATCCGAATAATGCTAATAACGGTACTATCCCGGGTATGGTTACAGGCGCTTACTTTGTAGAGTGGGGTATATATGGTCGCGATTTCGATGTATCGAATATCCCTGCTCACAATCTGTCTCACTTACTATATGGCTTCATTCCGATTTGTGGCGCCAATGAATCGCTAAAAGAAATTGAGAATGGAAATAGCTGGCGCGCATTGCAAAAAGCATGTGCTGATTCACAAGATTACGAAGTGGTAATTCATGACCCTTGGGCAGCGGTTCAAAAGACACTTCCAGGCACAGACAACAACGACCCTATCCGTGGTACGTATGCACAATTGATGGCACTTAAGCAGCGTTATCCTGACCTTAAAATTCTACCTTCAGTGGGTGGCTGGACACTTTCAGACCCATTCCATGGCTTTACGACCAAAGCGAATAGGGACACATTTGTAGCTTCTATGAAGCAGTTCCTTAAAACTTGGAAGTTCTATGACGGTGTAGATATTGACTGGGAATTCCCAGGTGGTGACGGTCCTAACCCTGGTCTAGGTGATCCAGTCAATGACGGTCCTGCATATATCGCGTTAATGCAAGAACTAAGAGTCATGTTAGATGAGTTAGAAGCTGAAACGGGCCGTAAATACGAGCTGACTTCTGCAATTGGTTCAGGTTATGACAAAATAGAAGATGTAGACTACCAAGTAGCTCAACAATACATGGACTATATCTTCGCCATGACATATGACTTTTTCGGTGGCTGGAATAACGTAACCGGACACCAAACAGCTATTTACTGTGGTTCACACCTTAGTCAAGGCGAATGTGAAGGTACTGGCTTAGATGACAATGGCGAACCTAGAAAAGGTCCTGCTTACACACTTGATAACGCAGTTAAGGCATTATTGGCACAAGGTGTAAACTCTAAGAAGATCGTTGTTGGCGCGGCTATGTACGGACGTGGCTGGGATGGCGTTTTAGATTCAAATACTACAATCCCAGGTAACCCAATGACTGCACCTGGTAATGGAAAATACTCAGGCTCAACCAGTGAAGGTGTATGGGAAGCTGGTATCATGGACTATAAAGCCATTGCTAAAAACCTAGTCGGCGGTGGAAATGGAGCTAATGGGTTCACAGTTGGTTACGATGAACAAGCAGAAGCAGCTTGGGTTTGGAACAAGTCTAAAGGAAAACTACTTACTTACGATAGCCCTCGCTCAGTTCGTGCAAAAGGCCAATACGTAAACCTTCATAACTTAGGCGGCTTGTTCGCATGGGAAATCGATGCGGATAACGGTGACATTCTAAACGCTATGTACGACGGGTTAACTGGTGGTGTGCCTGTAAACAGAGCGCCGGTAGTAAATGTTGATGCAAACCTAACATTGAACTCAGGTCAAATGGCAAACCTAACTGTTAATGCAACTGACCCTGAAGGACAAGCGTTAACTTATGCTTGGTCTGCTCAAGGACTAACATTAACAGGTGCAAGCACTGCGACTGTAGGTATTACAGCTCCAACAGTAACGACTGATACTACATATCAATTGAAGATTGTTGTGACTGACGACCAAAATGCAGCAACTGAAAAAACAGTGTCAGTGCTTGTAAAAGCTGACGTTCCAGCTGGCGCACCAGTTGTTCAGCCAATCAGCAATGTAACAGTTGAAGAAACAAAATCGGTGAATGTAGCTGCTGTAGCAACAGATCCAAACAATGACCCACTTACTTATACTTGGAATGTTCCTACTAGCTTAACTGTTGTAGGTCAAGGTTCTGCTGTATCCCTAACCGCTGGCGAAGTAGCACAAGATACTACGGTAACTGTGACTGTTGATGTATCAGATGGTACTTATACGACTTCATCTTCATTCGATGTCACTATCAAAAATGTAGATGTAGGCGCAGCACCATGGGATGCAAACACAGTCTATGTTGGCGGAGATAAAGTTTCACACAATGGTGCATTATATCAAGCCAAATGGTGGACTAGAGGTGAAGAGCCAGGAAAAGCGCAAGTTTGGAAAGCACTTTAACGAGTCTTCATTATCGGATTGACATTGGTGGCGATGCTGTCAATTGACCTAGGGATAGGCCAATCCATGAAAAACAAAGGTGCTCGCACCTTTGTTTTTTTCTACAAATAAATCATAATAAATTTATAATTCCACCCAGAAAAAGAATGTGAAACGACTAATACTTACACTAATTTTTATTACAAATTTCGCACATTCAGCCCCAAACTGTAAGTCAGAAAAAAAAATCGGAATTGGCGGAAATTGGCCTCCCTACATCACATATAAAGATGATGTACCGAGCGGTGTAGATATCGCAATCACGAAATTAGTATTTGCAGAAGCAAAAATATGCATACAGTTTTTACGTTTACCGAGTTCAGCCAGAGGGCTGGTGGAGCTATATAAAGGATTTGTCGACGTTCTTCCCTCAGCCAGTTTTAACATTGAAAGAGCGCAAAATGCGCATTTTACTGTACCTTATAGAAGAGAACGAATGCGCCTGTTTACAAGATTAGACTTACCACCAATTAAAAGTTTGACCGAGCTGTTTGCCGATGAATTTACTTTTGTCACAAACCCAGGAGCATATTACGGTGAAGAGCTGAAGCAAATCTTACAAATTTCTTGGTATCGGCAGCGTTTAGTTGAAGTGTCTAGTGCTTCGAGAAGAATGGAACTTGTGAATAAAAAGCGAATTGACTTTCTAATTGAAGATGAATATAGCGGTTACTACTATATCAACAGGCTAGGATACGATGGGTTAAGGCTACACTCATATATCGTCAATGATAATGCTATACACTTTATGCTTAGCCGTACAAACTTCTCTAAAAAAGAAATACAAGCGGTAAATAATGCAATTCGTACATTAGAGCCGAAAATAAACAAAATTCTAAAAGCAGCGCAACCCGAGGGATTTCGCTAGGAGGTATATTTGAAATATTTAACCGCATTGAGTCTTCTAATAATTTCTTTATCATCTTCAGCAGAAGAGAAGCCATATAGAATTGACAGCTATTTGCCACCCATAAATGTATACGAGTTTTATCGAGAAGATAAAACAAGACCGCAAAAGAGCGATTTTAAGATTAAAAGTACTATCGCAATGTCAAACGAAGAGGGTAACCGAGCGGTACTTGTTAGCATTGAAAACCTTTCCTCAGGGCGAAGAATACTCGAGCCCGAACAAATAGTTGTCATGTATGCTAATGGTGATGTCACAAGACTTAGCTCATTGCCCAAAAAACTTACGGTTAATGGCGGTGCAAGCATAAACATCACCATAGAGCTAGGCTACAATATTTACCCCATTATATCGGTATTAACTTCTAATAATCTGAAGCAGTAACTATGAACCCCTACATTGATAAACTATACAACTTATCTAAAAAATCAGAACGTACTATCATTGGGCTAATGAGCGGAACATCATTAGACGGTTTGGATATCGCAGTATGTAAAATTTCAGGTCAAGGTAGGGATACTTTTTGTAAGGTTTCTCATTTCGCGACTATTGCATACGACGAAGCAACTAAATCAAAAATCTTGAATGTGTTTGCAAAGGAGCAAGTCGACCTAAAGTACCTTACGTTACTTAACCCTTGGATAGGGGAACTGCATGCGAGATACATCAACGAACAACTACAACGTTGGCACATCGACCAACAGAGCATTGATTTAATAGCAAGTCACGGACAGACAATCTATCATTGCCCCAGTAGCTTCCATCAATACAGTGACTTTAACAATGCAACTTTGCAAATAGGTGACGGCGATCATATAGCAGTAAATACAGGAATAATTACGTTATCGGATTTCAGGCAAAAACATATTGCCGCAGGCTATGAAGGTGCACCTTTGGCCCAGTATGGAGACTACTGTCTATTTGCTAATGATAAACGGCACACTTTATTATTAAATATCGGTGGCATCGCTAACTTCACTTTGATTAAAAAAGACAGCTTAGGTAACGATCTGATCTGTTCAGATATTGGTCCAGGTAACACCATTATGGATCAATATGTTCGCAAACACCTTAACCTAGATTATGATGAAAATGGATACTTTGCAGCCTCTGGTCAGGTAAGTGAACAATTACTTCAAGAACTTTTAGAGTTAGAGTTCGTAAACCAACCAATGCCAAAAACAACAGGTCCCGAGCTATTTAACTTAACATTGCTCGAAAGTATGTTGGATTCTTTGAGCCTAAGTCAACTTGACCATCAGGATGTTCTGGCCACATTAAACAAATTTACTGCGTTATGTATTGTAAAACACATTGAACTACTCGACATAGATGCGGAGTTAGAAATACTGATAAGTGGCGGTGGGGCCTACAATACCTTTTTGATAGCAAGTATCAAAAACATGTTGGTATCGGACATTAATCTCACTATTATGGATCAAAACGGCATTTGCGCAGAATCTAAGGAGGCCGTATTATTTGCGGTGTTAGCAAATGAAGCAGTTATGGGTGGAGCTCGGAAGAAACCAGACAATTCCAACTTAACTATGGGCAAAATATCTTTACCTTTGTAATGCCAAGCCATTCAAAACGTCGTTTTTCAATTCAGATAGCTTTGCAGATAAAGTTTTGAAAAACGGCTGATTACTTTTTGTCGACTGCTCTGAAGTGTCTTTTCCATACAGTGGATGCGATAGCTCTACTTGAGCGTCTACTATATTTTTAACGCCATCAGTTTCACCTAGTAAACTGAGCTGTGTCATGTAACTTCCAGCTTGCCCACTCCCTTGCAAGATCAACTCAACGGAACCTCGCATAATATCCATATCATCCAATTGTAAAGTGCCACTAAAGTTTACATACCTAGCATCTAAATGCGTCGCTGTAATAATTAACTTGTTGCCGCTGACAGCGTCACTAGGTAACAAACAATCAAGAACAAGTTCATCACCTTGCGTATCAAATACGATTTCATCTAGCGCAGACGCCTTACCGATAGGAAACAGCGGGTCTGTATGTGTATAAAGTTCAAATTGAATGGTTCTAGTATTTGGCATTTGTGAGTACTGAAAAATTAAAACAGTGATATTGTGACAATGTTTTATTGCAATAGTATGAACAAAGCCTCGGCGACTTTGCAAAAGTCCAGCCGAGGCTTAAGTGAGCTCGTGAAGCTTAACGAACTGCTAGCATAATTAGTCCTGGTACTACAAAGAAAGAACCAAGTACGTATCCAAATGCAGCAGTTTTGTTCTTAGCGCCAACTTCAGCTAGCTTCTCAGCACACTTAATTGGAATCTCACGTAGTAGTGGTAGGCCGTAGATAAGACCTACAGCAAACACATTAAACATGACGTGTACAAGCGCAACTGTTAGAGCTACTTCACCTGCAGGGCCAGTAATAGACGTTGCTGCGAGCAATGCAGTAATCGTCGTGCCGATATTAGCACCTAAAGTGAAAGGGTAAATTTGGCGTGTAGTGAAAACACCGCTACCTGCAAGAGGGATCATCAAGCTTGTTGTTGTTGATGAAGACTGAACCATAACAGTAACTACTGCACCTGAGCTGATCCCAGCAACCGGACCACGGCCAATTGCACCATGTAACAAGTCTTTTGCTT
This sequence comes from Pseudoalteromonas luteoviolacea NCIMB 1944, assembly GCF_001625565.1. Classification (GTDB taxonomy): domain Bacteria; phylum Pseudomonadota; class Gammaproteobacteria; order Enterobacterales; family Alteromonadaceae; genus Pseudoalteromonas; species Pseudoalteromonas luteoviolacea_F. The sequence goes on along the minus strand of NZ_AUXS01000002.1, from coordinate 102,557 downwards.
TACCTACCAATGCTTGCTTAAGAAGCTTTCCAAGTGTTGTTACAGCGAATAAGATTAACGCTATACCGATAACAACCATTGCGATACCTGCGGCTTTGCCGTCAAGGAAACTTACACCATCTTTAACAATACCAACAGCAGGTTTAACTAGAGGCTTAATAAAGTTATAACTCTTGATTGATAAGTCCGCATCGCCAACAAAAAGGTGCGCCAAACTTGCAGAAAACTTTTCTAACAAACCAAACATGATTTCTAGTGGTAAGAAAATGGCAACCGCGAATAAGTTAAAGAAGTCGTGTACTGTTGAAGCTGCAAATGCACGCTGAAACTCTTCTTTTGAGCGAATATGACCGATTGATACAAGTGTATTTGTGATCGTAGTACCAATGTTCGCACCCATTATCATCGGAATGGCAATTTGTAGTGGTAAACCACCCGCAACTAGACCAACTATTACAGACGTAACAGTAGAAGAAGATTGGACAAGGGCTGTAGCAAGTGCACCTAATAAAAGCGCAACAAATGGGTTAGTAGCAAAAGCGAAAATTTCTTTCGCACCTTCAGAACCGCCGGAAGCAAGTTTAAAACCACCACTGACTGTACCTACTGCGACTAGCACTAAATAAACAAGAAATGCTATTGCACCCCAGGTTAGTAACTTTGATGGTAATGACTTTTGGCTATATTCACTCATTGATTTATCTCATTTTGTCAATGCCATTTTTTATGGCATTTTGATGACGTTTTTGTTTCAGGACGCATTTAAACAAAGAAATATGACAGAAATATTTCAGTCACGATAATTGTACCTAGAAACGATTACCAATTAATGTCCATCATCAAACAATTCGCGATAAATGAAGCAACTGAATTTGCTATATAACTGTTTTAACGTATTTTTATGAGATTTTGTTGTGTTACAATCATTTACATTAGAAGTTTAGCTAAACAACAATCATTCTCAGCCTCCATATTTGCTACATGATTGAGGGTTAGCATTGTTGAAAAAGGTAAAGAGAATAAGTAATGCGCTGTTTTTTGCTGATAATGCTGTGTTTTTTTTGTACAGCCATACAAGCTAGCCCACTTTCAGATATGAAATCGAGCAGTGTTACCAAAGGCACTCAAGTCTTACCATTAAATCAAGAAGCTATGTTTTTTTTCGATTATGACGGTAAATTTCGCAGCGCTTTTGACTTTGAACATCACACAAACAACTTTAGACCACTCAACGAGATAAACAAAAAGCCCAAAATGGGAATATATTCTAAATGGGCATACATAAAACTAGACAATTCGAGTGACCAAAAAAAATGGATGATGTCGTTTGGCTTTCCGCGCCTGGCAAAACTATCAGTCTATAAAAAAACCCTTTACGGTTGGCAAGATTTATTAAACCTTGATGAATCAGACCCATTCAGCAAAAGGCCGATCCAAGACCCTCAGATGTATATCCCCCTAGATCTGGATTTTGGCGAAAATATATACCTCATTGAATATCAGACTTTTGCCAATGCGCCTGCCAATATAAGAGTCCACACACCTGAAAACTTTCTTAAGGAGTCCCACAAAAGCTTAATTACCAATGCCAGTCTTACCGGTGTAATAGCAGCAATATTACTCATTGTATTGGTTAATTTGTTTTTCAATCGAAATAGTACAAACGTGTACTACGCAGCTTGGACATTTTTATTCTTTTTAATCGTGGTGGATACAGCGGGCTTTAGCTTTCAATACTTTTGGCCTGACCATAATGCGTTTTCTGGGCAGTTTTCAATTTTCTTAATGGCCACCGTGCCACTCTTTCATCTATTATTTGTGAGAGGCTTCTTACAACTTAAACACTACCATCCAACGCTGAATAAAGTCTATTGCGCTTTCATATGCTTATACGCGATGTTAGTACCAACAGCACTGATCATTAACAGTGTCTATTTCAATCTCATTCTAAGCACCGTTGTCATACCTGTTTTCGTTTATACCGTTACTTGGAGTGCGAAACAGAAAGGCCCAGGTATGAGAACCTTCACCTTTAGTTTGATTAATCACTTATTGTTTCTAAACATTTTCACAATAGTTGGTGCCAGCTACGGCAACTTGATCGATGTTTTCGATATTACATCCTTTATAAAAATTGGTTACTTAATCGAAGTGTTGCTATTTACAGTTGCCCTTGCACTTCAACATAAGTCTTTGCAATCTCGACTACTTAGTCAGTTGCAGCATCAGGTTCACGCTCTAAACCAAACCGTCAATACAAAGCATAAAGAAGTCAACGACAAAGAGGTCAAGCTTAAAGAAAAAGAAGAAAAACTGTTCACGGATCTTTCCCACGAGCTAAGAACGCCATTAACAGTCATGAAGATTCAGGTAGAGTCGCTACAATACAACATCGTCGAAAACGTTCAAGATTCTTACAATAAGTTAATGACTAAAATCGATGAGCTAAACACTTTCATTGATCAATTGATGCTGGTGACAGACGACAAAGATATTGCGTCTTTGCTAAACAAAGAACCAACCAATGCCAAAGTCTATGTCAATGAAGTATTTCAAACCTGTCTCAGTGAGGGAGACCCCAAAACGTCCAAATTTTCAATTTCCAACAAATTAAGTGATACGGTTTCAATTACGCTAGACAAGCAAACGATACAAAATGCCGTATGCGAAGTTGTTAAAAATGCATTGCGATTTGGCGGAGAAGGGGTAGAAATATCTCTTAATACTCATGTACACAATGACGACTTAATAATTCGAATCGAAGATTCAGGTATGCCGCTATCCTATGAAGCACATCAGCAGTTGTTTCAACCCTTATTTAGAGAAGAGGTGTCGAGAAGCACGCTTATGGGTGGTAAAGGCATGGGATTGGCAGTGTGTAAAAAAATAGTTGAATCCCATAATGGAAAAATTGAATCTCATAACAGTCTACTTGGTGGCCTGTGTATTGAAATCTCATTACCAATGGATTCAAAAGCTACGATCGCAGTATCTCAGTAGGAGAGTCTTAGCGCATTTTACTCTTTGCGCTATAACTAACTATACAGTAGAATCCGTCGTTCAATTTTTTGGGCGTTAAATATGAGCAGTATACAGTTTTGGGAAGCTAAGTCTTTAGCTGATATGTCCCCCCAAGAGTGGGAGTCAATTTGCGATGGGTGTGGAAAGTGTTGTCTTCACTCATTTATTAACAGTGATGAAGAAGAAGAGCATTTTGAAAGCACTGACGTACTCAGAGACGGTGAGGAACTGTTATACACCAACGTCATTTGTCAGTATAGCGATGTCAAAACAGGTGGATGCACACGTTATAGCGAGCGACAGACATTGGTGCCTACTTGTGTTCAATTAACAAAAGACAACCTAAAAGATATTTTCTTCATGCCCCAATCATGTAGCTATAGAAGACTTTATGAGGGCAGAGGCCTTGCATCATGGCACCCACTCAGGAATAACGGCTCCAAACAGCTAATGCATGATCTCGGCGTCAGCATTCAAAATAAAGTTGTAAAAGAAACAGAAATAGATTTAGAAGAAGTGTTCGAAGAGCATATCGTAGAATGGCCTGAGCACGATTGTGATTAAACCGTATAACTTTTTTATTGGTTAGTCGCTAGTTTGTTTATCTAGCTCACTGAGCACGCAACCTCGCTGTGTTCAGTGAAAAACACGCTCTTCAATCAACCTCGACTTCATTTTTTCCAAGTACCAAATCAATTTTTTCAATATTATATCCTCTGTTTAACCGCCTATTTTCTCTTAACAATTCAACAAAAACATACCAAAAAATGAAGATATTTCAAACATAGGTTTTATAAAATAGAAATAAAAATTTAGCATTTACGATTTTACTTTTGGTTACAGTGAATATTAAAAGTATCTTGCTGAAAACTTCATAACCCCACATCACATTGACTGATTATTTTTTAAACACACCCAATAGGCGTTATGCGAAATCTCAATAAATTCATGATAATGCAATATTGCCTAATATTATGACCACTACAATATCGGATTAAAAAAAATGCTCACACAAGTCAACATCCGACACTATTAAGTGTCTTACTTATAACAGACAAGCTCAAGTTAAAAACATCTCTTTCCCAGATTAAACCTCATTAAAATCATTATGTTAAAGTTCTTTACAAGACAAAGTGCTAAAAGTTTTCAACAGTAAATAGACAACATTGAGTTTTAGCTCCTCCAGTATTAACAGCTTCACCCCTACCCGAAAGTAGTCGCTTTTAGCAAAGTAAATCTAAAGAAAAAATATCTATTAATTAGATTCGCAAGGATAGGATATAAAATTATTAATTTTCTTTAAATTAACACACACTTTATTAAATGATTAATTTTTTCACATTAAAAGCGGGCAAATTAACATTTGGCGTTGTTTTGGGATACTTTGATGTAATACCATTTCAAAGTTAATTGATCAACCTGGCTATAAGTAATTAGGAATAAAGCTTTCTACAGTGCATATAAGCAAGTTAAAAACAATTTGACTTGTAAGATTTTAAGCGTATGGATTTTTGAAATTAGCAGTGTTACCTAACGTTATATCCATTTTAACAATGGCTTAAAATTGTATTCATGTATTAAAACCCACATGCCAACTTTGAGCTTATTTATAAGCCTTGATCCATTAACAACTTCTTTTTACTGAGACACTGTTTTAACTACTCAGTTGAAACGAATTAATAATAACTAATATAGTACGAGGTCAAATGAAACTACTAAAATCCGTTTTATTGTTTTTGATTCTCAGTCAGTCGTGGATTTCATCCGCTTCCACGATAACACTGACAAATACAAAAACTTCTCCCAACTATTTAAGTGGGGATGTCGATAAATTTATCGTGACAGAAGCAAACAGTCACGGCATATCATACAATCGCCTTAAAAATTTCAACATCACGCGTCCCTTGTTAATGCTTGATCACAACTCATTACCAGGAATAACGCCAAAAAATCAGCTAAAAACAATTGTTATACATGCAGACACAATTAGCTTGAACAGTTCGCTTTCTTTTGTATCTGGCGATATTTCTGCAAATATCATATTCATCGTTAGCTCAACAAATGGGTCCATTTCATGTACTAGTTGCTCATTTACCGGATACCCACGGATCACACTAGCTGCGTCCACTAACTCCACTGGACTATCTTCAAGTATGAGTAGTGTAGGCAACTTAACAAATACATCAGGCGGAAAAGTTTCGTTAAATAACTTGAGTGCCCCTGATGCCGTATCCATTGAAACACATGCAAGAACAATTAGCACAGCAGGCAATATTCAATCTGTTTTTAGAGCACAGAAACAGGGTAGCAATCACGTTGTCAGCGATTCAGGGTTAATTGGCGTTAATGGAGGGTTTAGCTTTTTTACAGGACCACTCACAGTCAATTACAATAATCATGAAGTTGTAGATGCCGATGAAACTGTCAGCTCAGTAAACTCTTTCAGTGGCAATATTCACGGTGCAGGTATTGCAATTGTCAGTGCACGACCTATCACAATTACAAAAGGCACAAAATTATCAACACAATCTGACTTAATGGCATCGGGACATGTCGGTGATGATTTCTTCGTACCTACGGGCAACATAGATATTGTTACCACAAGTAAAAAAAGTAACCATGGCAAAGTCACTAATGCGGGCACATTATTATCTGATACTGGTGCAAATATTCTCAGTGGTGAGCATTTTGAGAACACTGGAATGATTGCCAGTCATAATTCAGAAATATCAATTAAAGGCACGTTAAAAAATACCGGCTATATTGAAGTCGCAGGGAACCTAGAGGTAGGCTCAAAAATACTTGATAACCGCCGGGCACTCAATGCAACCTCATTAAAGGTATATGCTGAAGATGCTATTTTCAATCACTTAGGTGGTCGTATATTAGGTAATGTTGTCACGCTTGATACCAGCTATTTCATCAATGGTTCACGTCAAGAAGTCGCGCCTAGTATTGCTAAAAAATCCGACCTAACAATTCAAAGTGACCTATCAGACGCCGCAGATTACGGTATTTACAACAGCAACGGATACAACACACCATCGTCTGCAGTCAGTGAACTTTCAGCACATATCTCTGCTTCTGAATTGTCAATAAATGCGGCTCAAGTTGAGAACATCAACCCGTACTATAGAGTTCGTCGCTCAGTCGAGATATGGGATGATAAAGTAGAACTGAACTATGCCAAATCACGACGTGTGAGCATCACGGCGCAAAACTCTATTAATATTTACGCGAGTAAGTATTTGCTAAACAGTAGCTCTATATTAGGTTTGGACAACCCAGGAACCTTCACAATAAATACCCCTGTAATGCAGAACGAGCGATATAGAGTAGACACTAAGGGTTATATTTTTGCTCGCAAAGAACAAAATAGTACTGAAGAAAAACACATTACACATGGGACCGAGTTAGAAACTCACGTAGACGCGTTATCTCCTATGGCTATTCTATATAGCTTTGGCAGATTTGATTATTCACCTTTAACTAGCACGTCATCAACTGTATTTAATAACTTAATGAGCTTTATGCAAATTCATGGCCGCTCAAATTTCTATAACACTAATTTTGCGTCAATAGCAATTGTGGCTTCTTCAGAAACCAATGCAGGTACTTCTGTAAAATGTATTGTCACAGGTTGTGGCAATGATAATTACCAAGACAACTACACACAAACTACATTCACCTCTTTCTTAGATGATGTTGACGGGTTGAGCTCAGAAATATTAGTTGAAACCCAAGTTAAAGTGGAAGATTTCTTACAAAAAAGTATCGACGACTATATTGAAGCATACACAAAGAAAGAGCAGGACGCTTTTGTTAACGCTGGAAACTTATTAACCACTAAATTCGGCAAAATGTTCTTCTACAACAGTCGTGTAGACAAATATGATCACGGCGACATTTTGGTCATCACTATCTATAAATGCCGCTTGTTATTAGATGGAGAAGATTTCTATGATAAGCGCTGTTTTCCATCTGACCACTCAGCGGGGGTCACAAATATAGCAGCAGAGGCTGCGAAAGATGGGATCGTACCGGGAACAGAACAGACCGACGCACAAATTAAAGAAATGATCGCCATATATCAAGGTAATTTCAATGGCGCGGGTTCTGTACAACAGAGATTTTATCACAATCCAAGTGAACCAGATTTAAGAACAGTTAATGGGTACTGGGGCAATTCATTTCCAAATAGCCGATACGATATAGCTCAAAATAGCAGCGGTAATATTGAAATCACTTTCCGTTACTATAACCGTTTCTTTCACGATTTAGCGCGCACTCAATTTGTGACAGACGTTGTTAGCTATAACCCAAGTCACCTCCACTCTAAAACAGTGCTTTACTCTACATTTAAAAACGCTAAGCCAAAAACACCAGTTATAAGAGACATTGGCTACAACCAAAACACGGGTGCAGTTACATTCAGCTGGTCGCCAGTATTGGTTCCAAATACTACTTATGAAATTGATTCGTCACTTGGCAGTGCAACCTCCACAGGCCTAAACCGAACTTTCTCAAAACGCAGTGACGGTAAAATCCGATATAGAGTACGTGCTTGTACGCAATACAATGGCAATAAGCTCTGCGGAAGTTACAGTGCGAACAAGACCAAAACTGTTGATTACGTCGGTGGCGGCAACGGTGGCGGAGGCGGCGGAGGCCCAATTGAGCCACCACCGTGTGAAGGCTGCTCTATTCACACACTACCAATCCAGTCATCTGCTTCGTTAGGTAGTAATGAACAAGGAGGCAATTTAAAATGAATGCGCCTATGGATACAATGAAGCGTTCTTTATGGCACAGAGCCACTAGCTACGTTTTAACTTTATTTATGATGTTGCAGCTTACTATTCCTAGTGTTGCTGCGGCGATGACAAGTGCATCAAATGGACTCTTTCAGCAGGAATTATCTGCTGAGCAATTGTTTGCTCGCTCTGCGATACAAACATATTTGTATGAACGCTCGAAGTATATTCCAAAACCACCAGGGAATTACGCAAACCAGACAATAGAAGAATTTCACTCTGTATTACAGTCAAGCTACTTGCATCGTGTACCTAGTGAAATCGCTATTGATTGGATCCCGATAGCTGGCGATATCACTATTTTTGTTCCTCAAGAAAGGACCATCTATCCACTAAAAAAACTCGTTGGCGATAGCTTTGTTCAGCGCAAACTTATCGGTTCGCAAATCAAGCGTCTGATAGGACGTACTTATTACAAAACTACGTTTACCAGCGAACAGGCTCAAATCAGCCAGTTATATGCTAACGCAAAAACTGTTGCCAGTAAGAGTACTTTCAAATACCAGTTTGGCGATACGTTGCCCGAGGGTATCGCCGATACGATGAAGGCCGACTTTATCTGGCCAGAACGTCGCTCAATAGGAGGTGAATACGTATTAGTGCCAGTTGTTCACCTACAAAAAGCTACCGTAGAAGACCGTGATACTGACGGCCAACATACTGTAGAGTTTAGAAAATCTAATGCAACTTTCAAATCAGCTCAGATCACCAATGCCGATATTAAATTACAGCGCGATACTGTATTTACCACTATCAACGACTTGGTCATCGGCTCTAAATCAAGCATCAGCATCGACAATTCCGCGTCGCGTATTTATGCGGGTGTGAGCTTTTTGCCTGATGCTTCAGGTAAAGTTCAAGGTGTAGCGACAGGAACTTTATACAACTATGGACAGATAAACTCTGAACGGAACGTCGACATAGTCGCGGGCAATTATGTCCAAAAGACCTTTGTACATAGGTTTAAAACGGTGCATGGTTACTCAGACTATTTAGGCTCTATCGCCTCTATAAATGCTGGTGGCAGCATTTCAATTAAAACGTACGGCGACATGGAGTTTGCTGGCGCAACTGCGAATGCCAATGGTGGGAGTATTACACTTTCAGCTGACGGTAATATCTTGATCGGTGCAGTCAAACTACAAAACGCAGCGAGCTTTAAGATTAGAGGTGGCCACAAGACAAAAGACGGCACTAACTATATTCAGTCTATTTTGACTGCAAAAGATAATATTAGTCTATATGCATCCGGTATTATCGAAATAATTGCTTCTGAGTTGCATGCAGATAAAGGTGTAATCGAAATTCTGTCTGACAACGGTATATACATTCTCAATGAATTTGACGAATACTCTGGCACCATGGACAGGAAGTGGGGTAAAACCACTGAGACTGAACAAGAATTCGAGACAATTGCAATCCGCTCTGTGTTAGACGCTGGCAAGGGTATCGTAATCAGTTCTGAATATGGCGACATCACATTAAAAGCTACCAAAATCACGTCAACTCAAGGCGCTGAAATAGATGCTCACAACGGAAAAGTGCATTTACTTCTAGCGAAACAGCAAGATCATTACTTCTACAACAAAGTGAAAAAAGGTTTCTGGAAAATAAAGACAGAAACTAAGCAAGATACTGTTGATACAGCCATATACAATGACATCATCGGCGGAGTACGTGTTAATGCCACTGCTGGACTTACCTTAGAATTAGGTCAATACCAGGGCGAGTCGATTACCGATGTCGTAAATGGGTTAAGCTCTACCAAGAGCCTCTCTTGGATGGCTGATATATACAATGATCCGAAATACGCTTGTCCTCCCCAGGCTTCGGCGATCACACCAGACGGTTTCTCTGAATATGCCTATGCGGCAATAGAAGCAGATCCCGACTTTAAACAGTGCAACAGCTTGCTTGATGTGGTTTATACGAAACTTGAGAAAGTCCACAAACACGAAAAAACAAGCAACTTAAGTCCGGCTGCAATGGCGATTATTGCTATCGCGGTATCGGTTGCAATGGGTCCTGCTGGCGCAAACTGGATTGGAGCGGAAGGAGCGATTGCACAGGCTGTTGGCCAAGGCACTTTTTCTGCCGCAGCACTTTCAGCGGGCGCAGCAACACTTGCGACTCAAGCTGCGACGAGTATCGCCAACGGTGAAGGGATAGATGGCGCTATCAAATCCATCACCGAAAGTGATAACCTTCGATCTTTGGCTATCTCTATGGTAACTGCGGGTCTTCTGCAAGAACTAGAGGGCATTAAATTCTTTGATAAAATTTTGCCAGACGCTGCTATAGCCAACGCCGATGAATTGATTTCTATAGGTAATCAAGCCGCTCAAGTTGTTGTGTCTTCAGCCGTTAGAGCAGGGGTTGAGACGCTCATAAGTGGAAAATCTCTTGATACTTTAGGCAATGCGTTCGTTAATTCACTCAAACTTCAAGCTATAAATGAAGTTGGTAAGGGGATTACGCAAAATATTGAGAAAAGTAGTTTCAATGAAGCAATGAAGTATATTGCACATGCTGCTACGGGTTGTCTTTTAGCCTCAGTTCAGTCGACTTCAGGTAATAAATCGCAAGATTGTGCTGCTGGCGCTTCTGGTTCAGTCGCGGCTAAATTTGTCGCGAGTCAATATGATCCACAAGTAGATAAGCTCACTAAAGAAGGTGAAGATGTAGCTGCTTGGTTGCAAAAGCATGTCGGCGTCGATGCGACCGGTATGTCCGCAGAAGAAATCAAGTACTACTATGAAAACAATAAAATCAGCCCAACAGAGCTCTATAATTGGACGCGACTTCGTGAGGCAATATCTGAACTTAATACACTACAAGCCCAGAGTGCAGATATAACTAGGCTAATCGCCGGACTTTCTGCATTTGTTGCAAAAGGCACAGCTAGTGCGATTAACTCTGCTGCTAGCAACGGACAAGCTATTTCTCAAGGTTCTACTTTTAGAACAATGAGCCTCGAGCATAGAAGGGCGGTTGTACTCCTTGGCGCTCTAGAAGAATACGAACTACTGCAAGCTGCATTTTTAGAAACTTATACGGTTGGTGACTTGCTTAAGGATGGCGTTAAACTTCCTTCTGCATTTAATAATAGCACGCTGGCTAATACTGAAATTTCAGGGGCTGAGGCTGCACTTCTGCATGATATTGCTGTTATGGAACTCCTTTCTAAAGGTACCCCTGTACAACAGGCCGAACTTGTAGAAGAGTATGGTATGTCCGTTACAAACTCTTTAAATAACCTCGATAGTCAGATAATACATTTTAACTGGAAAGAGTTCGGTCAGATGGCGGCTACTTCTGGTGCTGTGAATGCGTTCGTCGAAATGAAGTTAACGATTGACGCCGCAAATTTGCATGGTGTTAAAGGTATTGAAGCTATTAGAGAGATATTCCAGAATCGCTGGAATAGATATGTTGAACACTTACCTCTATTTGAAGCTTTGGAGAATTTCGCCTCTGCTCCACTATTGGCTAAACTTGGATCTGCTGCTCTTAAAAACGCACTAAAGCGCACAACTAGGGAAGATCTTGCTCGGAAGATCATGCAAAATGATGAGAAGAACTTTGTTCGACAACTAATTGACGAAGCTGAATATTTACTTAAGCATGGTGACGGCAATACACCTGAGGTTAAAAATAGAACAGCGATAGCCCAAGCTTTTGTACCCGGCTTGTCAATAGATACTACGACTAAGACCTTCTTTAATTTCACAGGAAAACCTTCAAAGCTAAATAAAATAGTGAAACCAGAAAACGGTATTGAATATGGTTCGAAACCTCAAACCTTGGTTATTACAGATCATGAGAAATACTTAAATCACATTAAAAACCAGTTCTATAAATCGGACGTCGAACCCTTGCATCCTATTATGGAAGCTGAAATAAAGCGATATTTAAAAAATGCACAAGAGCATGGAACATTAATCTCATCAACGCACGCAGCTGCGCCTGCACTGCACGCTGAGGTTAGAGCTGCAAACGCTATACTGCACAAATATCCACATGTCAGCCCCAGTCAATTTAGGATTGCCACGGTTCGATTAAAAGGTGATGGCGCAGGTACATCGTTTCACGCTTGCCAAAACTGTACTGGAATTCTTGATAGGTTTAGAATACTTACAGGAAGAACTAGTACAGAAGGGGCACCCTAGTGCCATATTATGCGCCTATGGTCGTGTTGTCTGAGGCTCTATTGCTTAAAGACAACCGCGTTTATTATAGTGGAGTGCCCTTTTCGGGCATTGCACTATTTTCCGAAAAGGGAGTTGTTACTCGCTTTCAATCATATACCGAAGGGGAAACGAGTGAAGAGCACCAGTTTCCATATCAACAGTCGCCGTCCATGGGAATACTTGATGATTTATTGGATGAATATTGGGAGAGCTATCGAGTTTTAGAGTTTCAGGGTAAACCCTATACAGGTTATGTTTTTGTACCTGGACCTAATAGTCTAATCAGTGATATTGAGTGTTATGTTGATGGCAAAGCCGAGGAGGGGTGTTGTCAACACTTTAGCGACTCAAACGCATATTCTGATTTAGTTATTAGCAAAGGTAATATACAACACACTTATTCTTGGAACTCCCCAGATAAGTTAAGTTCATACCGCATATCCGCTGTTGAACAGCTATCCAGCATCGACGACAGCGGTGCGATTAATGTGTATTTTGCGGGTCCTAATAATACAATTAGCACATTAAATATCTATAAGAACGGTTACCAGCTTTTTGATGCATGTGGGTATGATAATGATGAACTGTTTAGTCTTGCAGATCTTCCTAGTTTAGAGCAATACATGGGGACTGGACCGCTTAGTATTGAGCTTTTCAATGTTCCTCCGGAAGATTTAGGGCAAATTTGCAAACAGTTAAGTGAATGGTCAATTGATGAATTTAAAATTTCTGATATGACTAGAGATTGCCTTAACACGCTATCACAGCACCAAATGCCAAAGGTAAAAGAGCTTGTAGCATACAATCTAATTGATATTACTGAAGCAGAACTTATCGAATTTAAAGAGCAGTACTTTCCTGATGCTAACTTGAAGTGTTAATAACATGAAAAGTTAGGGAGCGTGAAAGTACACGTGCTCTTTTCAATTCTTAGGCCCTACCAAAATGGTAGGGCCTAGTATTTTGCATTGACTCAAGCTAGAACCTAAATGCTGCTATGATATTTTGGACTCTTTTTTAACACTAATTAGTGCCTGTATTGTGATCGTCCCAAGCTAAGACAGACACTTGTTGAATCAACCCATCAAAGAAAAAGCGCGCATCTTTTGCCGCAGAAGGCTCTGGATCTGCACCAATCAGAATATCTTCATTATGTCTCGTTACGGTGCCGTTATAGCTAGTAATGTGTCCAGATTGCTGATTATCTATCCATAAATAAACACCACCATTTCCATCGTAAGCGCCTACTAAAAAGTACGCATCGGTTAAGTTAAGCTCAGAATTGGCACCTCGGATACCTGTATTGTTTACATCGTAGCTTTTATAGCGATAAGCGCCATTAATGTGAACACCAAATCTTACTTTTACTTGGCTTCCTTGTTTGGCCAACTCTAAAGCAAACCCACCAGATTGAGCTTTATTTACAATCGCCATAGTGCCCTCAGGCAGAGTGTTCAATTTATCAAAGTTAACATTCGCTGTGACTAAAAACCCTTCACCTAACGCATTACTCCTATTTCCAAGTGACAAAGCACGAGATGATAAGTTCTGGTTACTTCTGAAGTCGAGTGAACATGAAAATCTATCTTCACCTGATGAGTCAAACCATAGCGCAGGCGTACCATAACTGCTTGACGTAGCGGGTATATTGACTAATTCATTTACTGTATTCTTTCCGCCAAGATAATTGTAAGAATAAGACACCTGACTATCCGATTGAGATTGGCAGTCTGCGGCATTCAAGTATGCGATTTGGTTTTTCTCTTCTATCACGTCTCGAGTAAGATCAACTCGATATTCAGTGGTAATTTGGTCAACTTCGTTTCTAAGCGCAGCCGTCATAGCATCACCAAAGCGCTGCGGAATCGTAAAAATACCGACATCCAATCCTAGTGATTTTGAGTAACGAGTTGCACTCAATAGGTCTTTCATTTGAAAATTAAACTCTGCAATATGAAAATTATTGTCAGCGATTTGTTTTTTAATCTGTTGTTGCAGTGCTTTAATTGAACCTGCACCTCCCCAGTTTCTATCAATGTATAGAACTGAAAAACGCACATGGTTTCGAATAGACGCGTAGCGGTGGTTGTTGTTTAGTTCATTTTGAATTTTTGTCAAATAACCTAGCTTGTTTTGAAATGCTCTAAAGTAAATAGGGCGATGAGAAGCTGCATATTCAGGGTATTTAAGCAGAGTATCTAAAAATTCGGTCGTAAAGTTTTGCTCGTCTTCGGCTGTGATCCTAGTGATCTCAATAAATAAAGACGCCTTAGACCGTTTTAGTGTCGAATTGCTTAAAATTCCTTCCAAACTTGGCTGTGGGCTCTTGCATAAATTGGCTTCAACACCTTCGTGGCTAACGCATATGTTTGGAGAGTTATTTGTATTGTATGCAAGATCAAGCTCAATTAAATTGGCACCATTACTTAATGCTTTATTAATTTTTGAATTTGCCTGCCCCAAATTATAAATCTGGTTCCACGGCCCGTTATAACAGTTATGACAAGACACGGCGACCTTGTTTCCAAGTGGAGTAGTTGCTAGATCTGGTATTGCAGCAAAGCTAGACGCCACAGCTCGAAAGCCAAATACTACAGAAAATACAAAAAGTAAAAAAAGCGGGATATTGATGAAGCGCAATTTAAATTCAGTTTGGTTTATTACCATTATTTTACATCTTATTTTTTGTTTAAAAAATAATTTTAATACATCACAAATTTTATACCAATAGATAACAGCTAAAAGGGATAAGAAAGTTTCATTCTAATAAACTTTATAATAATGAATAACAGCTTGGTATATAACCAAACTGTTATTCATGTTTTTAGTACTTTCTTTTTTTAACGCATTCTTCGTGTAGAGATTAATCCTACAGACTTAGAGATCCATCTATTAAACCGAGCAGTTGCTACTTCACCGGTACACGTATCTTCTATGGTAACTCTATCAAGGTGCCAACCATGCTTGTCTCCAGAACCATCGCTTTTTATTGTCAGCGCAGTATTAGCCAATGAGCCATTGTTTCTGAGAAAGACATAAAAATCATTTACCGCGCCTTGTTCAAAATCATCTCTTCCAGAAACATCTAAACGAGCCCAATTAGAGCTTGCGCCTGCGCCCCAGTTTATTTGCATGTGTATTCTTGAGTCTGTACCAGCTCTATAAATATCTGAAGTATAAACATTTACGATATATTCAGCTTCTCTTCCCTGACAGAAAGACGCTCTTTCGTATGCTTTCCCGTCGTCACCATTACCGAATTTCAATACGTATTCTTGGATGTAAGCCTCTTCGTCTATAACTCCGTTTCTTAACATACTTTCTTCAAATGAAGATATGCTATCTGAGATTTTAGTGCCCTGGAAAAGCTCTTCCTGCTCATTTGCAAAAGAACTAGTAGTTGAAAATAATCCAGCAAGTATAATTGATGTAACAATGTGTTTTACCATTTTAAATTTCCTTATTATTTAAAATAAAAACCAACCACCTAAAAGTGATTAAAAATACATTAAAGAAATATGACAAGCAAAGCAACCAGTGAAAACTGATAAAAAATCAAAACAATTTTAATTTGGTGAACAAACAAGTAAAGCTAAATACAAAGAGGTAGAGCAAACCTATGATTTAATGATTTAAATTAAATACAAAGATAAAAATTAAGTCACATTTATTCCAATAGGTAGGAATATATATTTTTAACTAAAATTTTTATTTTAGAAAAACCTTAATTTAAATCAATTACAACCGTCTTCAATAGTACTCATGTGCAGCTTCAACTTTTACAACAAAACCCATAATGGCCTAATGTAAAGGGCGCACATTAGGCTCTAGAGCATGTTAGCTGATGATGTCATTCAGGATGGAGAATCAACAACATTACGTTTTTTGAAACGAACGTAAAATGCCAGTCGATTAAAATCTATAATTATTATTCAAAAAAGGGGGCGATTACACGTTCAAAAACTTAGTGAAGCATTAAAGAACGACCTTGCGATTATAATTAAGAAAGAAAAATCACCTTAAATTTTAAGTCTGTTATCAGACACGCTATTTTCAATTCAGCTATAGGTGAGTTTTTATAGAAAACTGACGACAAATAATACACGATGAACAACAATAGGAAGTGCATTCATATCAAACGCAATGGGGTTAAGTTCTTAAAAAAAGTGCTAAAAAATTAAACTTTTGAAGCATAGGATAAGCCGATACTGGGCTTCTAAAGATGAGATAGTCGCTTATTACAATGGGGTTAATACACTGCTTGTTCTAATATGAAAACCTAGGATTTTCACGGACAGTGTCAAAAAATAGTAAATATAAAAAGACCTGAATACAGTTCAACATAATTCAGGTCTTAAAATTCGCTTATAGAAGCAAGATTGCTTTAACCAGCTACCTTAGTTAAAAGGCTTAAGTTACTTGCT
Source organism: Pseudoalteromonas luteoviolacea NCIMB 1944 (assembly GCF_001625565.1). Lineage (GTDB taxonomy): Bacteria > Pseudomonadota > Gammaproteobacteria > Enterobacterales > Alteromonadaceae > Pseudoalteromonas > Pseudoalteromonas luteoviolacea_F. Next base: position 86,108 of record NZ_AUXS01000002.1, on the reverse strand, counting down.
CTCATCTTCTGGCAATGTAACGTTTAATTCCAATACAGCTAGATCGTCTTCATTTTGTTCAAACTGAACGTTCACTGCATCTGAGTCCACTTTAACGTACTTACTGATCACCTCTAGAATATCCTGTTTTAACTGTGGCAGGTAATCAGGGGTGCCGCGCTTAGAACGCTCGTGTGCAACAATTATCTGCAACCGCTCTTTGGCTAGCGAAGCGCTGTTCTTTTTCTCTGAACGGAAATAATCTAATAGAGACAAATTAACCTCCGAATATTCTTTTCAGTAAACCTTTCTTTTCGACATTAAGGAATCTAAAGTCGATAATTTCACCTAGCAGCCTTTCAATTGCATCGCTGTATGCTTGGCCCGCATCAGATTCACTGTCTAAAATGACTGGTTGTCCTGAGTTAGACGCATTTAACACTGATTTAGACTCAGGAATTACACCAAGTAAGTCAATCGCCAATATTTCTTGAACATCTTCCACTGACAACATTTCACCAGTAGATACTCGCTCCGGATTATAACGAGTCAATAAAAGGTGTTCTTTTACTGGCTGTTCACCTTGTTCTGCGCGCTTGGACTTACTTTGTAATATACCAAGTATCCTGTCTGAATCTCTTACTGATGAGACTTCAGGGTTTGTCGTGACGATTGCTTCATCTGCAAAATATAACGCCATCATCGCACCCGCTTCAATACCAGCAGGGGAGTCACAAATGATAAAGTCAAATTCTTCTTTTAGTTCTTCTAGGACTTTTTCAACTCCTTCACGAGTCAAAGCGTCCTTGTCACGAGTTTGAGATGCAGGAAGAATGAAAAGTTTTTCTACGCGCTTATCTTTGATAAGCGCTTGGTTTAAGTTTGCTTCGCCGTTGATTACATTTACAAAATCATAAACAACGCGTCGCTCACAACCCATTATTAAATCGAGGTTACGTAGGCCAATATCAAAATCGATGATGGCTGTTTTATAGCCTTTCAGTGCTAGCCCCGTACCAATTGCTGCACTCGATGTAGTTTTACCTACGCCACCTTTACCGGAAGTTACGACAATAATTTTTGCCATTAGATTTATCCTTTGACCAATGCTGTTAATTCTAAAGATTCGTTTGTTTGGGTTATCTGACATGGATTACCCCAAAATTCTCCTTGCAGAGAATCGCTTATCCAGTAACTGCCATTTACAGATACTAGTTCAGCTTCCAATTTTTGACAGTAAATACTCGCCGAATCATTGCCTTGCGCTCCAGCAATAGCGCGTCCGCGCAATGTTCCATAGATATGAATATTCCCATCTGCAATGACTTCAGCGCCGTGACTCACTGCACCGATGATGATTAAGTCTCGATCTTTTGCATATATTTGTTGACCAGACCTAACCGTACCGTTGACAACTTGTGCCGGCACATAGACATGTTTTTCGACGACTTCTGTTTTTGCGCTAGATGCAACGGTTGGCGCAACATCTTTAGTGTAGTTTAGAACTGACATACCAATAGACTTAGCCGTTTCGTTCTGTTCCTCGCTGCCGTTGCAAATTCCAACTGGGTTAAGTGACAACTCACTTAAGATAGACTTTAAATCTGAGAGTACCAAAGGTTCACTTTGAACTTCTGCTAGATTAATGACAATAGGTGCACCTTTGAAAAACTTAGGCGCTTGAGAAATTTTTTCACTTAACTGTGCTTTTACAACACTCAGGTCAGCGTTCAAAAGTTGTAACACCGACAAAGTGAAAAGGTTCCCCTTAAGTTCAAAAGATTGTGTAGACATAAGCGCTCAAATATAACTGCGTACTCTTTATTAAATCTTATTTTGACCCCGTACTGTGTACGTTTGAGAGCAGCAAAACTTTCCAATTATTGTATATGTCATGGTATAGTGCTGCTCTAAGATAAGCAAGAATTTATAGGGTTATAATGCTAAGTGCAGTATACAAAAGTAGTAAAAAAGCCGACACCTACCTTTTTATTGAAAAAAGAGACGATTTCAGCAAAGTTCCAGAGCCTTTAATGACCACTTTTGGCACCCCATTATTTGTAATGTTAGTTGATCTTGCTAAAAGAGAAAAACTTGGTGTTGCAGATTTGAGCCTTGTTAAGGAACAATTAACTGAACAAGGGTTTTACTTACAAATTCCACCACCTGAAGAAAACCTTCTAGACGAATTTAAAAAACGAAATGGAGCAAAGAGTGACTAAGACTTTCAAAGTAATACTTACATCTCTGTGTTTTTCGGCTTCTGTGAGTGCAACCACAGAAGCTGATTTTGATAAATACGTACAAAAACTAAAATCAGAAGCCATTGCAAAAGGTTATGAACAATCTTTAGTAGAATCAGCGTTTGCAACAGCTAAATTCAAAAAGAAAGTAATTAAAGCTGACAAAACCCAACCAGAAATTGTCGAGACACTTGAAACATATTTGCCAAAACGCGTTCCTGATTGGAAAATCAAACGTGCAAGAAAGCTGTACAAAGAAAACAAACAACTCCTAGATCAAATTGAAAGAGATTTTGGTGTGCAAGGGCGCTTTATTATCGCTCTTTGGGGCCTTGAAAGTAGTTTTGGGCGAGTTCAAGGCGGATATCCAGTTATAAGTTCACTTGTCACCCTCGCATTTGACGGTAGGCGTGAAGCTCTATATAAACGCCAACTTTGGGCCGCGCTAGACATTTTACGCGATGGTCACATTGGCTTAGATAAGTTTAAAGGTTCATGGGCAGGGGCAATGGGTCAAACCCAATTTATGCCAACCTCATTCAACTCCTACGCTGTTGACTACAACAAAGATGGCCGCAAGGACATTTGGACAACTAAAGAAGATGCCTTTGCCTCTATTGCAAATTACCTAAAGAGTGTTGGATGGAATAATAATTTGACTTGGGGCCGTCAAGTCAAGTTACCTGAAGGGTTTTCTGAAAACTATGTGCTACAACGTGGCACCCGAAATCACAGCCAATGGCTAGAGTTTTTCAAGAACTCTGAACGCTCTTTATCCGATTGGCAATCACTTGGGATCAGACGCACAGATGGTACAGACTTACCCAACGTGAATATTAGTGCAGCTCTTGTTATGCCCGATGATATAAATGGCAGAATGTATTTAGCCTATGACAATTACAAAGCATTAATGAATTGGAACAGAAGCTACTACTTCGTAACAAGCGTTGGATACCTCTCCGATAGAATTGGCTATCCAAAGATTTAAATTTATTCGAAAAAAAGCAGCTTTAAAAGCTGCTTTTTAGTTGGGCTGATATAGCGACATTAATAATAAGAAAGTGCCTCTGTTTTTCCCCAAAACACCCTGTAAGAAAAAATTGTGTAGCCGATGATTGCTGGAACCACAAGCACCACACCATACATCATGAATGTCAAAGCAGAAGCGTCCGCTAACGATTCATAAATTGTCAATTGATTTGGAACCACGTAGGGGTAAAAACTATATAACAGGCCAAAAAAGCACAGCAGAAATATTAAAGTTGTGATCGCGAATGGTTTCCAACTGCTGCCAATCGATTGTTGCATTTTGTAGTTTGCCAACAACCTATCTTGATAGATAAATAGCGCAATACAAGCAAAAGGTACTGGCAATAGTAACGTCGATAGCTCATCGCCAAACCATTTATCTGCAACAAAGTCATTGATAAGGGGATTTATAATTGAAACAGCTACCACCCCTAGTAACGCAACCAAATTGAATTTTCTACACCATGCAACCGCTTTTGCTTGCAAACTATCTGTGGTTTTCATTACTAGCCACGCAGAGCCAATTAAACCATATGCCGAGACAACACCAATACCACTAAGTATTGCAAACGCATAGCTTTCGAGGCTTGAATCAAAAGACATCACGTATAACCCAAGCATAAACCCTTGCGAAAATGCCGTTATGACGCTCCCTAGCTTAAAACTAATGTCCCATGCATCCTGATACTTTGTTTTTGCTTTTGCCCTAAAGTCAAAAGCAACGCCTCTTAAGATCAAACCTAGCAGCATAAGTGCAACCGGTAGATACAGTGCTTGCAAAATAACTGAGTGAGCCAACGGGAAGGCAATTAATGCCAAGCCTACAGCTAAAACTAACCATGTTTCATTTGCATCCCAAAAAGGGCCAATTGATGCAATCATGGTGTCTGCTTGTTCTTTGTTATCTGGCGGTAGCAAAATACCAACTCCGAGGTCGTAACCGTCGAGTATTGCATACACCAAAATCGCCAATGCCATTAAGGCACCATAAAACTGCGCCAAAAACTCTGTACTAAGCATGTTGCTCTCCTCGCATTGGTGGATTAAGCTCGTATTCCTCGACCTCAACGGACTTATCGGCAGTATAAAATAAGGTCTTGATGTAGGCTGCGAGTAATAGTGCATAAATACAAATATAACCAATAAGGGTATATAACACATGCTCTGACGGAACTTGTGTCACCAACTCTTCTATTTTTACTAAACCTTGGACCATATATGGCTGTCGGCCTATTTCGGTAACATACCAACCTGCGAGTGTTGCAATCCAACCAGAAAACGTCATTACAACTAATGCTTTTAGTTGCCAACGAGGCAGTTCTCCGGTTTTAAACAAGGTAAATCTGGCTACAACTGAAATCAAGATCATTAGCAGACCTAGCCCAACCATGACTCTAAAACCATAAAAAACGGGCTTAACGGGCGGGTGCTCGCCTTTGAACTCATTCAAGCCTTTAATTTCGCCATCCAATTCATGAGTCAGTATTAAACTTGCGAGGTTTGGAATAGCAAGTTCGAAGTGATTTGCTCGAGCCTCTTCATCGGGAATTGCGAACAATAGAAGTGGAGCGCCTTTTTCGGTCTCCCAAACACCTTCCATTGCGGCGACTTTTTGAGGCTGGTGTTCAAATGTGTTTAATCCGTGAAGATCTCCTACAAACGCCTGTAACGGAGTTAAAATAACAGCGACCGTTAGAGCAACTTTTAAGGTTAACTTTGGTGCATGTTTATGGTCATCTTTCAGTAGACGATAAGCGCTTATTCCAGCAACCAAAAACGACGCTGTGATCCCGGACGCAAGTAACATATGGGATAAACGGTAACCAAAAGACGGATTAAAAATGATGGCAAACCAATCTTTTGGGTAAAATACACCATCAATAATTTCATAACCAACTGGTGTTTGCATCCAGCTGTTTAAAGAGAGAATCCAAAATGCAGATATTGAAGTGCCAATAGCAACTACAATAGTTGAAAACGTATGAACAGCAGGGCTGACACGCTTCATACCAAATAGCATAACTCCCAGAAATGTCGCTTCCATAAAGAAAGCAGTCAGAACTTCATATCCCAACAAGGGGCCAGCAATATTGCCTATTCGTTCCATAAAACCAGGCCAGTTAGTGCCAAATTGGAACGACATGGTGATACCACTTACCACACCAAGTGCAAAGGTTAGCGCGAATATTTTCACCCAAAACCGATAAGCCCGGAGCCAAACGGGCTGGTTTGTTTGAACATATCTGACTTTAAAAAAAACCAAAAACCAAGCAAGCGCTATGGATATGGTCGGGAAAAGTATATGGAAGCTTATATTTGTCGCGAACTGAATTCGCGACAGCAATAAGGTATCAAGCATGACACACCTCTGTTATTTACGACTTTTTCAATAACTTGTCCTTGAGGTCGATCACCTTACTTACCGATGAACCAAGTTTCATCAATGATTGCAATTGTTCAGGTGTCAACCTCTGCAATTCCGCCGACCATTTTGTTACTGTTTCTAACAGGTCATGGATGGATTGCATTTGCTCCTGAGCGTACTTTTCCTCTGGCGTATTAGCTGTATCAAGTATTTGGTCGCGTAATAACGTCAGAGTAGGGTCTATTTCTCGCTTACGTCGTTCTTCGAACACTTTGTTAGCAAGGTCCCATATTGTACCGTTCGGCGCATAATATTCTTTTCTATCGCCGGGGATATGTTGAACTTTTACTAGCTGCCATGATTGCAACTCTTTGATCCCCATACTGACATTGCCTCGGGAAATCTTTAAGGCTTCTGCGATTTGATTCGCAGTTAGCGGGTGCTCATTGATAACGAGTAACCCCACCATTTGCCCAATGGTTCTGTTAAATCCCCAACGACTGCCCATTTCACCGCAATGGAGCACGAAGTTTTCGATTTTTGGTGATAAATTCATAATTCTAAACGTTCAGTAATTATTGAAAGTTAAATATACAGAGGTAATTGACTCAGATCAACTGAAGTTTCATTTTTTTCTGAAACTTCACAAATAGTTTATGCAATAAACTTGGATAATCGAGTTAGTACCTAAAGCCAGACTGTAATCTAGTCGCTTTTCACGTATTTGTATATTGCCTGATGAAAATCTTTTAAAAGTTTCGATAAATAATGAAACTTCGGCACTTGATTTGCGCATTTAGTAGCCAATTTGTTATAGCCTCCAAATGGTTACCCTTTGACATTGCTCTACGACGGCGATGAATGCACTATGCAGTTTGAAAATAAAAAGGCTTGATCATATGAAAAAGCCTTTGGTAGTTGAGATGTAAAGGTAGGTTTAAGACTGATGTTTTCCAACTTCCCAGTTGTTTTGTTTTAATAAAGTCTCGCCAGCATCAATTGCTCCTGACTCTAATGTAGTACCCATAGAGTCGTTCCAACGATTAAGGTAGCCAAATAGAGATATCACACCAAGTAGCTCGACAATTTCGCCATCGTCCCAGTATTTTCTCAGTTCTGTTTGAATAGGTTCATCAACAGCGTTAGGTACACTTGAGGCCGCCAGTGCAAACTCAAATGCTGCCTTTTCACCATCTGTAAATACGTCTGACTCTCTAAATTGCCAAATTTGAGCCAATCTAGAGTCTGTTCCGCCATATCGCTGTGCAGCCAAAATTGTATGCGCTTCACAATAGCGGCAACCCGTATTTGCACTTGTAATATAACCAACTAGCCTTTTAAGCTCAGATGTCACGCGCCCATGGTTTTCCATGACTGCTTTATTTAAGTTAATGAATGCGCGTGCAATTGCAGGTCGAATTTGCATCGTGAGTACACTATTAGGGCAAAAGCCTAGTGTTTCATTAAAGAATTTCGCAAGTTCAGTTACTTCCTGATCGTGGTCTTGAGATAAAGGGGTAACTAAAGGCATAATCAGCTCCTGTTAAATTTATTTTTTGTTGCATATGCAACATAACATACTCCTGGAGAAACTAGTTGTCTAGTGATATTTCATATAAAAATGCATTAAAAAACAGATTGGAAAGCTTCGCGCAAGGCGACAATAGACAAATACTGTCTCTAGAAAACCATATCCCGTTTCAAGTTGCTGTCGTCAGTAACCTACTTTCTATATCCAGAGATCCGATAATTCGTAGTCTGACAGATTTGGATACGAGGGAACTGCGCATACTGGTTAATATCGGCTCATATAGTCCAATAACCGCATCAGACATCGCATACCAAACGAGGTTGGATCCTTATTCAACAACACGGGCTATCGCAGCGCTGATTAAAAAGGGGCTGGCTCAATATGTACAAGGGCAAGAGCAAACCCGCAGTAAACCTGTCGAGCTTTCAGAAGAAGGGCAGTCCATATACGCAAAGGTCACAGATCATCTACAAAACCGAGAAGAAAAATTGCTCGAAACGTTAACGTCTGATGAGCAAAGTACGCTAAGACAACTGCTACAGAAGTTGGAGATTAATGCCGAAGCAGTGCTCGCTAAAGAGGTACAACATTGCGAATCTCTCGGTGGTTCAGTAACTCGTGACCACAAAGAAATTGTACGATGGCACAGTCGCACAACCAAAAAAGATACGTAACAACATAAATCTGTTTCGGTAACATACTTTTTGCACATTTGATGAACAAGCTAGTTATTACATCATCAAGGGGCTAAAATATGAAACATAAAAACCGAATAAGCCTGGGTGCGTTAATATTTTTAAGCGTATCCAGTGTTCATTTGCAAGCAAAACCCAGCAACGAACCTCATAGACCGAAAAAAGGACATGGGAAGCCGTTTGTTCAAATTCAGACGGCGGTTGATATTCAACTACAGGAGATAGTAGCTGACCAAAACCTAAGCTCGACAATTCCTGATCTATCTGCGCTGCCGCATATATCAGAGCCATTGCCGCAACTCGGTATGAAGCTTTTCTTCAGCAAGGCGCTCGGTGCTGAGAAGACTGTGGCATGCGCCAGTTGTCACCACCCGAGACTCGGTGGAGCTGATGGACTGTCGTTACCGATTGGTACCAACGCCATCAATCCAGATATCATCGGCCCACTTAGATTAACCTCAGATACGATCAATATTCCGAGAAACTCGCCGACTATTTTCAATGTTGGACTCGCTAATTCGAGTTTATTTTGGGATGGGCGAGTGCAACGTATAACCACGACGGATACCTCTGGAAACGAGGTTTCAGGAATAACAACACCAGACTCCGGTTTTGGTAATATTGACGAGCGAGTAGGTAATGACCTTGTCGGAGCTCTATCACGCTTTCCTGTGACATCCAGAGAGGAGATGCGCGGTCAGGCATTTCCAAATGCACTAGATAATCAATCAGTTAGAGAACACCTCGCCCAACGTATAGGTAACTATGGCGAACAGGCAAACGATCTCGACAAGAATGAATGGATCAGAGAGTTCAAAAAGGCATTTAATAGTAATGACACTTCGCAGTCTTTAATTACATTCGACAGCATTGCGTTGGCACTTGGACAATATCAAGCATCTATAAACCTAGTTAATTCCCCATGGCATGACTATTTGCGCGGCAACCAAAATGCGATGACCCAAGCGCAAAAACGCGGCGCATCACTATTTTTTACGCAAATCAGTGATGGAGGTGCAGGGTGCGTAAATTGCCATGGTGGCACTCGATTTACCAATGATGGCTTTTTTAACCTCGCATTTCCGCAGTATGGTATTGGTTTAAACGAGCACAATTCAGATCAAGGGCGGTTCTTAATTGATTCTGAGCAGAGGAATATGTTTGCGTTTAGAGTACCAGGCTTGCTAAATGTCGAGTTAACAGCCCCGTATGGACATTCAGGCGCTTACGAAACTCTCGAAGAAGTTGTTGCACATTATGTAGATCCACAAAATGCAATTAATGACTTTTTTGAAAAAGGTGGTGCTTGTAGCCTGCGACAATTCACTCAGGACCAACATTGCCAGTCACTCAATGAAAATGCGCTGGAAAATAGCCAAACCGCATTAAATCTATTGCAATTGTCGCCATTTGTAGCTCCACCATTGAACACGGGACAACAAGCTGATCTCGTTGCATTTTTAAAAGCACTCACCGATAAGTGCGCTAAAGACCCGCGTTGTATCAGAAAGTTTGAGCCAAGCCCAAGAACACCTGATCCAGATAATCTAAGGCTCAAGGTCCAAAACATACTATTAGGACGTACATAAAAAAGGTGGCAACGCCACCTTTTTTATTACTTGGTAATTTTATATTTCAAAGTTACATTGTGATAGGGCAAGAAGCCTCTGAGGCCAATATGCCAAGTTCCCACTTGCGCATTTTGTATTTGACAGGATTCGTTACTTCCCCATAAATATGGACGGCAATCAAACTTATAAAATTTCGGTTTTTGGCCATGTCTTAAATATAGGTCTGCCTCTCCATTACCCTCAATGCTGACTTCTAAATTACTATATCCTTCAGGCACTTCAACAACAGTTCGCTGCCACCAAAACCAGCCGTAAATATTGTCGATTTTGCCTTCTATTACCGGATAAGGATCTTGTGTATTTACCTCGATTACAATCGGGTCGTGATCAGATGAACGATAAGCATGGTCGGCGTATAGCGATTGTTGATGTTTGTCTGACTTGTATTCTACGTTGTAGTCTAATGCAACAGGCTCGTCTGCATTAATGTGCCAATCTGAGATAGCCACAACTTTTGCAGTCATAGAATCACTTGCAAACGCATGATCTAGGCTGCCTAAGCGCCCTTTAAATACGTAAGAGTAGCTCTTCACGTCCCCGTTTAAAATATCCCTTAGATTTGAGTAACCATTTGCACTCATCTGTCTGATTGGGTCTTCCATATTGTAAGCATTAAAGTCCCCCAATATCACAGTGTCATCGTCTTGAATGGTAGTTGGTGTACCAGCTAACCAAGCATGTAACTCGTTGACAGCATTTACACGTGCTTGGTTCCAACAGCCTTGTCCATCGTTCTGATCCTGATCTAGACCTTCTGCTCGACTACAACTGCCTTTAGAGCGCAGGTGAGCAACTACCACGTTAAATACATCGGTGGTAGATAAGTCCTCGAAGCTCTGCATCACTGGTGGACGATTACCGTAATCAAAAGGAACAGCATCTGTGAAAGCGGGCACACCGACTTCTTTTACTTTATTACTGCGATAGATTATCCCTGACATTATTGCATCAGTACCTACAGAATCAGCACCAAAGTTAACGTAGCCATAGGTATTTTGTGGGTCTGCTTCGCTTAATGAGCTCGCCAACTCAGCGATCGCGCTGTTTTCACTAAAACCATCGTTTTCAACTTCTAACAGCCCGATGACATCTGCATCTAATGTCACCAATGCAGTCATAAGCTTGGCTTTTTGGCGTTGCAACTCTTCGAAGGAGTCTGCACCACGTGATGTTGGGAAGCCGCCGCCTAGGCCATCACCATTGAAAAAGTTCAGCACATTCATACTCGCAATTCTTAAGTTACCTTTTTGTGTTACTTGAGGAGAATCGGTACGAGGATTTTCTTGGATGAAGTTTGGCGCTGTGATTGGATGAATTCGATATTGAGAAAAACCATATCCAATTACACCTTCAACGCCGCTAACCTTATCACCCAGTCTAATCGTATTGTATGCATCCAGCTCAGGGGTCGGGTAAGGTATAACTTCCGGGTTTTGCGCTGTCGAGCCATCATCCAAAGTAATTTCTTTGCTCACATTCAGGCGCTCGATAGCATTGGCCGCTTCCCCAGGCAGTGCCACTTGAGTACCTTGATACAAACGCTCAGAGCCAAGCTTTAATTCTCCGTAGCGCTTTAAGCCGTAGGTGTCATTTACAAACAGATCGTTGGTTATGTTCACGAGCATACCTTCATACGCTTCCAAACCTGACTCTACTGGCAAGCTAATGTCTACACTCACCACCGAATCTGTACCACAAGATATCGCGCTACTCACATTTGAAATTTGAGTTTGTCCGTATGACTCTCTGACACTACCGAATAATTTAATGACTTGCCCTTCTACAATTGACGCATCTTGATATGAAACAAATATCCCTTCAGAAGTCAGGGGGTTGTTATCCTGCTCAAAAGCTTCTTCTTGGATGAAAAACCCTTTTAATTGCCCATCTTCGACAAAAGACGCTGTTACTACCCCTTGAATTTCAACTTGTTGACCAACTAAAGGGCTTTCAAAAGATTCGCCTTGAACTGCGTGAATTAAAACATTGTTTTCATTACAAACGAGTGCTGGTGGCTCAGTTGGATCTGTGGCGTTGTGAAGGCCAATATTTGAAAAGTCGTCTTTTGCTAGCGCTTCCCACTCTGTAGATGGTAAAAAAACATCATCTACAACCGAATCCCCAGTTACAACAGTGCTAATGCGTACCAGTGACTTATCTTTTGTGGAAACGCCTTGCTCAGTCCAAGCAGATCCGGGGTCGAAGCCTACTTGTCCGATACTATCTACTGCGCCATTACTATTTGACAATACAACGGCATCATCACCGTTATACCAACTGCCGTCTTTTTGCTGTTGCGCCTTGAGTCTAAGCTCTTCTGTCGCTCTAGCATGCACTACGACGTGTGTAGCTTTTGGTAACAATGTGCCTTCAAGCGCAATGCTGGTTCCCGCTGTAGACTTACCGTTAAAATAAAACTCAAGGCGATAGCTACTCAAATCAACTTCTGAATCACCGCTGTTGTAGAGTTCGATTGCTTTGTTATAACTGCTTCCTTCGACATATTCAGAAATCATGATCTCAGCATAAGCGGGTGCCATTAAACACGCGACTGCCGAAGCTAGTAGAGATTTTTTGAACATAGTTATTTCCATTTACTTTGGTTTTTAATGAATTATTTAGTAATAAGGGATGTAACTCTATATGAAAAATATTTCAATTGTAATATTTTTGTGTCTTTTTTATTGAATTTTAATTTATTTTTGAACATCGAAAAGTGTTGGATTTTCACAGCTCTAACTATTTAGTTTTAGTCTAATAAATTTAAATCAACCGCAAGACCCCATTATAGGTCCATCAAATGAAGTATCTCATTCTTATGACCGTGGGTACAGAAACAATATTCAAGCGCGTTTCAAATGAACAAAATAATTATTGATATCTTATAACAATATGAACTCCATTTTACGTGGTGTTTTTTTGACCACCAGCGCAAAACTAAGTTACTGTCTAAAAGTCAATTAAATTGACTAACTCTGAAATAGCGAGATTGTCTTGAGAGGCTCAGCGTATTTAATTTCAACGCTTAGAAGGCAGTAATGACAAAGGCTCTTTCAGTAACAATTAGTTACTCTCAGCTAATTAGATCACAACATGTAAAGAAATTTCTAAAAAGGAAGATTTAATGGAAACGAAAAATCTGATGAAACTCGCCTTACTATCACTACCAATGATGATCGCGGCGCCGGCAAATGCGCACAAGGAACAGGGCATTATTGACACAAATACTCAACAAGAATTAGTGGCCAACATCACTCTCAATCTTGATTGCCAAGCCCACCCAGAAGCACTGCAAAGAGCTGTTTCATTCAATTACCTCGCGCAAACAGTGAAATTCGTGGTTTCAGGAGAATGCGCAGGTCCAATTGAAATTAAGAATAGTCGATTCGAAATTATCAATGACGCTGGAAGAACAGGCTCAATACGAGTTAAGCAAGATCAGGAGCACGTACAACAGAGTGCGGTGTTGGTTCAGTCTGGTTCGGTTGTACTTTCGAACATCAATATCGATGTACCAAATGATATGCCTGCGGTTGAACTTAAAGCCAACAGTGTTGGGCAACTGAAACACGTTACCACTAATGCCAAATCAGCAAGCGAAGACTCATTCCAACAATTTTTGGTCACTGACAATAGTACAGCGTATTTTGAAAGTTTCTCAGGAAATTCCGTTGGTGTTTACGGCAGCTCATACGCCGAGTTTACAAAAGCGACAGACCAAATCGAGCTTAAAGTTTTCGACACGTCTTCAGCAAAATCGAACGATAAAAATCACTTTAGTTCAGTTCAGGTCGCAGGAAATGGATATTTCTTAGCTGACAATCAAAGTAATATAAATTTACTTATGGTTTGGAGCAAAGGTGCTGCGGAAATCAACAACAAAAGTAGAGTAGGCGAAATCATGATGGGAGGGCAAACCCACTTTGCAGCTTACAAAGAGTCGACCATTGCTGGGCCTTACGGAATATGGGGAAATGTTGTATTTGAACTTGAACACTCAACAGCATATAACTGGAAGGCTGTAGACAAACCCTATTCAATTATCATTGGTAACAATGCGAATGTGAACGGCAAGTTCTACCCAGGATGGAGCTGGACAGGTCAGGCAAAATAGTTATGCCTGCCTAGAAAGAGAAGGCTAACTTCTCTTTCTTATTATAAATCAGGCGCCATAACTTTAACTTATGTAATCTATATAGACACAAAGTTTCGCAGTGTCATTGTCAAATAGAGGAGAAGAGCAAACAACCGCATTGTGTTCTTGATCTAGCCAATTTTTACCTTTTACCAACGCAATATCGCCATCACATAATGTATTTACATTGCACTCTTTTGGCTCTTTAACTGCTGGCGTGAATTGACCTTTTTCAAGAGGGTAGTATTCGACGAAGCCATGCTCCAACCATCTTTCTCCACTCCCTCCTAACGTGGAGAGCATTCTCACGATGCCGTTTTGAGAATGAAAAGCCGGACTCATTGCATAAGTGCAAGGGAGGATCCTCAAACCAATTTCTTTTGGCTCAAGTAAGGCATCAAACATGCGGAGCATTAATTCAATATGTTCAATCAATAAATCACCGTGCGCTGTATCAACAAACAGGTTTTTAACTTGCTCTGACAGTTCTTCACTAATTTCACCTTGATACTGAAAAGGGTGATCTGGCGATTTTTTAACATAATGAACCGCTGCACGGCTTTTAGCCCAAGTAGAGGGTGTGCAATAACAAGCTAAGGCGGTGTTTGGATCATAAATCTCTGAAAGGACGCTAGCAGACTCATCAATAAGATATTTTGTGCTTTGTGTTTGAGCACAAACTTCAGAATTAACGCTCATAAATCTCTATTGTTATGTGATAATGTATCAACATTACCACTTTCGACGACTGAATTGAAGTGATTGCAGCAATTTATTGCGAATACGAATTGATATCAATCAACAATCATACTTCAAAGGGGGGCCGCAGTCAGGACCCCACGACAAATTCAATAGGCTAAACCAACACCAAGAACCATCAGTCAATCTTAAAGTTATCCATGGTTCTTTGTAAGGTATCACTGTTCAACTTCATATCTTCAAAAAGTTTTTTCAAGGCTATCGACGTCTCTAATTCGTCAGTTGCAGCATCAAGCACAGCTGATGTGTTAGTCGATATATCCTGTGCCACGGTAGATTGCTGTTGAGCCGCCGTCGCAACAGATGTTGTCAACTGTTCAACGTGATTACTGTGTTCGCTCACTTGCATGGAGACGAGTCGAGTTTCTTCTATTTCACTCATAATTTCGCTGGCTAGTTGAGTGTTTTCTTTTATTGCATTGACAACGCTCTGGCTAATTTCATTTAAGTTACTCAACAGTGATGAAATCTGTTCTGATGATTCTTTACTGTTGTTTGCAAGTCCACGTACTTCGTCTGCTACAACTGCGAATCCGCGGCCATGTTCACCGGCCCTAGCGGCTTCAATGGCGGCATTTAAAGCGAGTAAATTTGTTTGATCTGCAACACTGCGAATAGAGTCCAATATCGTGTTTATTTCTGACACTTGCTTTTCCATATTTGCTGCCATTTCGTTGACCGTATCCATGTGATCAGACAGGCTGTTCATTGCATCTAAATTTCTTTGGTTGTCTTCTAACAGTTTTTGAGATTCGTTGTTAAGCTGATCGCTGGCAGCCAAAGTGTCTGAAGCTGAGCGAGCTATTTCTTCACTGGTTGCCGCCATTTCTTCTATTGCCGTTGCTATGCTAGATGCCATACTTTGAGTGCGCTGCGCTTCTTCGTTGACATGACTTGCCGCCTTGTCCATTTCGACACCTAACTCTGTACCAACTTTTATAGACTTGGATAAACCAACAAGTAAGTCTTTAAAAGCATAAACGGTATTGTGAATAGACTCAGATATTTGACCCAATTCATCACTGGTTTTCAGTCGTACATCCAAAGTCAAATCACCTTCTTTAGCAACTTTTTCCAAAATACCCGTTAAGTGATTTAACTCATGTTTTAAAGATGACACTAAGTGCATGTTGATCACAGCAATTATGCTCATGGCTAAAATAAAAGCTATTCCAATAAACATACTTTGGTTAAGCAAATCGCTTTTCACCAAAGAGCTGTGATTTAATGTTTTAACCCACTGACCATCTAAGATTTTTTTAACTGCAACAATCTGATTGGTCGCTTTGGGGAACCATTCATTGCTTGATAAAAGCGTATTAAAATCTGGGTTGTCTTCTGTTAATAGGTAATTTATTACTTTATCTAGCTCCTTCGCCGTTGTATCAGACATCGCTTGATTGTATTTCGCAAGTTGCTCTCCTTCTAATATCGCTTCGAGCTGCTCTTTTAACACGCCAAGTTGTGTTTGATAGTATGTGAGCTCACCTCTGAGCTTTGAGCTAACTTGTTTTTTGGCCAAAACCCCATTTATCTTCCCTCTGATCTGACCTTTGCGCTCTTTACTTTTTGCCAATAAAAATGCAATTGATAGCTTTGATGCTAAATCTCGATTGCTGATGTAGGCTTGCATTCGGATAGCTGTATCAATAGCTACTTGATTCAGATGGCTATAATATTTAAAAGCACTTTTACTATTCAAGTTGTCCACTTCGCGCCTGACAGCGGATTTCCCTTGGAGTTCTCTAAATAAGAATGGCAGCCATTTTTGTACTTTTTCATCTTCTTTGAATTGTCCCGAATATAAATCTCTGACTACTTTCACAGCATTATCAGCCTTTATCCTCTGCGCTGATACGAGTTGTCTTTTGTCTGCTGTCGGACTTCCTAAATAGCCCGCGGACAGCCCGCGTTCCACAGCATGGTGATGTGCGACTTTCTCAATAGCATCTAGAAGCTTAATATATTCTATGTCCTGCAATGTCGAGTTGTAGTCTTGCCAGTATTGCGATGCAATTTTGAATAGTAGGATAAAGATGAAAATAACAAGTGCGAGAGAACTAATAATCGTCAGTTGTAAAATGGATAAGCGTTTTAGCAAATTCATTCAATTTCTCCGAGGCGTATACCTAATTGCCAATCTCAAGCGGATGGCTACAAATCTTTCCTTAAGATAAAAGATAGTCAAAATAACTAGTTCGTCATAAGTTTCTTCACGTAAATAATCACTTGTAGCGAAATATCGACAGAATAGGTTTGTCTCATTGTACCGTAAGTACCGATTATCTAAGTTGCTGTAACAGGGTGTAATAGTAACCATTCTCAAGCGCACTAGGCTTCATTCATCAGCACAGACCAAGCTGAATCTCAGTTTGGAATTAGAGAAGTCTATTTAGAGCTGATCACTGATAGCCACAAAGTACTGTGGCGACACCTTATACGGATATGGAGTTTAAATATGAAAACTTTAGCAAGCATTCTACTAGGCGCATTGACTACAGTGTCATTTTCTACACTAAGCGCACCAGAGTCTTATGGCATTTTGTTTTTGGATAGAAGCGGTTCTATGATGACATTGCGACCAGACAAACAATCTCGATGTGCCTACTCAAAACAACAAGCCATTAGTAAAGCAACTAAGTTCTTTTTAGATAGCTCGATAAATGGCCAAAAGTTGAATGTTAAAACCTTTAGTAGTGGCGGCCAAATCCAATCCATTACCAATGGGTTTGTAGACTTCACAGGTGCGTTTATGGCTCTACAACAGCTTGATGGAGAGGGATGTCGCGGCGCTACTGCACTTGCAGAAGCCATGTGTGATGGTGCCGATGAATTACGCACCAACTTTTCAGTAGAAGCCAGTAGAGGTGCATTACTTCGCGTCTATGGTTCAAGTGATGGCGACGAAAACGCAAGTCCTGTCACACATTGCGGAGGTGCCAATTGGCAAGCCAATGTGACTGCTAAGTACTTAATGGAACTGCCACAAGTGCAATTTAACGCGACCATATACACAGGCACAGTACAGAGCATAGCAATGTCAGACAAACTAAATGCAGCCATTGCAAACGACCTACCTGCTTATGCTATGTCGCCTAATACTTATACTACAAATGTACCCACTTTTGATTTTCTCAAACAGTTGGCAGCACAAACAGGCGGGACAGTAGAAGAAGTCAGTGATAGTGATGGTGGCGATCCAGGTGAATGGTAAACAGCTTCATTATTGCAATTTCTGTTTCTAACTAACGCTTTTCTCAACTTTTTCTAGGGAAAAGCGTTATTGACTGAAACCAGATAACTTTATATAACCAAAAACTAAAACACTGCCCCGATAATAACCACACCGAATAGCAAATCTAAACCTAGCTTAGTCCTGCTGATCCAATGCAGTTAATGCTCAAATATTTAACCAAGAATGGGATTACCTGATTTCCTATGGGGTATCTTAGTAGAGCACAGAGCCCATTCAAGTAACGAAAGTAAGATTCTGAGAGAGGCTTAATTAGTTCTATCTTCGTCAGTCTTGCTTTTACGTTTTTTGAGTTTCTCTTTATAACGATTTCCGTATAAAAAACACAAACAAATTAACAGTATAATAAGAATCAGGAATACACTTCCACTATAAGTCAAAACCATTGCCTTGGACCATTTCAACACACAGTTTTAAGTATAGTAAGTCTAGGAAGAGGGCTTAGCTCTTCCTAACAACTTACCTGCTTAATACCAAGAATATCAGCCTTAGACGAATAGGGCAGGACGGTCAGAGAATTTCGACAGATTCGGAAATACTTGTCCCAGTTCGGTTTCAGATAGCCCTAACCAAGCGCCCAACGAAGCGGCATATTGATCAACGGCCATCGTCGGGATCAACCTACCACTGCCCGCATCTAGCTCATGACCAAATTCCGCTTGTGGAATGTCGCCAAATATCGTGCCTCCATTAATCGCGCCGCCCATTATAAAGTGATGAGCCCCCCAACCGTGATCAGTGCCGTCACCATTAATCGCCAAAGTTCTTCCAAAGTCTGACGCAGTGAATAAGGTCACATTATTGCTCAACCCCATACTTTCCATCGACGCGTTAAAAGCAGCCAAAGCCGTATCCAAAGCACTTTGTAACTTTGGTAAACTTTGAGCTTGGCCGGAGTGCGTATCAAAGCCACCCATTGTCACCACAAAGATTTGCCTCTTTGCACTTAACTGATCTCTTACCGCCAGCGTACGAGCAACAGACTCCAACTGCCTGCCTAACCTCGATTTTGGAAACTCACCTACGTTAACAGACTGCCCAGAAATCGCTTGGTTGAACATCTGGTTTGCTTCGAAAGACTGATTAATTTTTGCAGCAAGATCTTGCTGTAAATAGTTAGTAGTCTGCTCTCCCATTGCACTAAAATGCGCTTGCACTTGCTCATTACCTTCAAAAAAATCAAGTGCATCTATGGTTGCAGCACGACCATCATTAACGTGGTAAGGAGTTGTATTTGTGCCAGTAACAAGTAGCTCTGCACTGGATGTTGTGATTGCTGAAAATGTGTTCGTTTGCACGGTTCCTTGGTTAATTAAGGCATCATTTAATCGACCGGCCCAACCAAACTGCGCACCTTCAGCTTTGCCTGACATCCAAGTACTTTGCTGATCATTATGGGAAAACAATCTTGATGGCAGTTTTGCTGTTTCTTGGCGAATACTCGTTGCCGTTACATTTTCCAATAAAGGCCCGACGTTACCTACAACTGACAGCTTGCCTTGCTGAAACAAGCTAGCGATATTTGGCATTTCTGGCGGTAGCGCAAATTGGCGACCGGCAAATCGAGAAGGAGTATTAATTGGCAATACGCTCCCCAAATCGCGCTTCGTCGTATATAGGTTAAGTAATGGCGCTCTTATTTGTGCCCATTTGTTGTAACTGTCGCCATCAAAAGGAATGATTGTGTCGTGATTATCCATTCCGCCGTACAAAAAGACACATACAAGCGCTTTATACTCTCCACTATCATTAACTTGTGTATTCGCTAAGACTTTTCCCATATTTAAAATAGAAGAAGCAACAACTCCAGCACTGGCTGATTTTATAAAATTACGTCTATTCATTGCCCATTCTCCTATTTTTGTACCAAGTAATCAGGTGATGACATCACCATTAAAATGCCAAGTTGTACACGAGGTAAAAGGCCATCATCCTCATCAGCTTCAACGGTAGCTAAAACATCTGAGATATTTTTTCGGCTCTGCTCACTGAGCTGTTGTGCACTCAATATCAAGTCCAAATAATCAACTAACGTGCTCGGTTCATCAGCAATGGCGAGTAAGGGTGCGTAGTCTGGTTCAAAGCTTTCCAGCGCTTGCGCAATATCAGCTTCAATTCCCAACTCCTCTAACTCATTTTTAAGCTCCTCAAGATCCGCGTCCTGTTGCTGCCCAGTGATAAAGAAGGTCATAAAATTTACATACCCAGGAATTGAACTTGCGTTGGTAATTTGTAATTCTGGAGCCACGAGCCCTTGTGCTGCACTTACACTACCGGGAGATTTGTAACCTGGACGAAAATAATTGAATACGCTAGGAGCGCGATAGGGGTGTTGGCCAAGCGCTGAACTGGCACCGGTTTCCCACAGGATGCTCACAAATTGAGGGTTTACATTTTTTGCATCAAATGCGCGGGCCCACTGTGTAAATCGCAAAATTGGCTCACGTATTTTCCCTCCTGTTTGTGTCGATAGCGTTCGCGCTTCTTGATCAAATAGAATAGCTGCCACGGTTGCTGTCAGGTCACCTCGCTGCTGGGCACCTACCTGCTGACCGTCAGGTAGCGTAAACAGCCCAGACTCAAAGGCGGTTACAACTCGCCCAACATAATCAGAGCTTGGATTAGACGTTACCAATCTCTGTATGAGCTGCTTTGTCACAAATGGTGCTAAGTTTGGATGCGCAAAAATATGATCTAGAGCTTGGGTAATTGACGTTTTTGCGTCTGTGCCTTCTGGAATAGTTAGCTCTAAAAACGATTTTTCTTTCTCTGAATGAGACTCCGAAAATACCGCCATGGGCATGCTAAACCTTTTACCAAGCGGGGCTTCTGGATCTTCTTCGTCCAAATTAAGGCCGGTGAATACTCTTGCCAATCCAGTAATATCAGTGTTGTTATACAGCTCAACTTTTTCCCCGCTTTCGTTTAACTTCTCTGTGCCATCATTGTTTAATGCCACAACGCCTAATGTAAACAACTGCAATAACTCTCGCGCATAATTTTCGTCCGGCATCCTACCGGTCTTCGCATCACCTTTTTCACTGCCCATGTATGTTAAATAATGCCCCATAGCAGGAGAGTAGGTGACTTGTTCTAGAATCGTTCTGTAATTACCAAATGCATTTGTGATGAGAATATCTTGATAAAAAGCCACAGCTTCTGGAACATCAGTCAGTACTTCTCCCCCTCCATTTGAAACCACTAAGATCTCTGAAAGCGCGAACGCAATTCGTTGCCTGAGCTGATCCTCTCCAGCAATCGCGTTTCTCCAAAACGAAAAGCTAGTTTGTTCAATGTAGAATAAGCTAAACTCGTCCTCAGGGTCCGCCGGAGCTGCCGCTTCGACCCCCGGTAAAATCAAGCTCGCAGGCAAATCCAATTGATTAACAAACCACTCTGATGCGCTCGTGTTCTCTAACTCATTCAACTGACTCGGCTGAACACCAAACGTAGCTTGCTGAATAAAGCGTGACACTTCAATTTTAGAAGAAAACGTTGTGTCGTTGCCTGCTGGTTCTTGCTCGTTTTCGTCCTCATTTACCGAGTTTTCATCTTCATCGCTATTGTTGCCGCTGTCCGTATTGCTATCACCGCTGTTGTTCGTTTCACCCCCATTATTGATAGAATTGTTATTATCTTGCGTATTGCTGCTGGGTTGATTGGTTGTATTCTCTTGGCTTTGAGATGCGTTATTTTGCTCACTGCCACCGCTTCCACACCCGGACATCAAGCCAACAAATAAAGCTAATACAATACTTTGTATATATTTTTTTATGTGCATAATTTAGCCTTAAACATAGATCAGACACTATTAGTTTACAGCTAAATTAGGTTTTTGTGTTTTACACCTTACATACATTCATCATACAAAATTGTATGAATCGCAATATTTAGTTTGAAATTGGCACTTCAATATTGAACACGGCACCTGTTTGATCTGGCAATAAACATAACTGGGCGTCATGCACATCACAAATTGCTTTGACAATACTCAAGCCTAGGCCATTGCCGGGTTTTGACCTACTTACGTCCGCTCGATAAAAGCGCTCAAAAATATGCGGCTGGTCTTGCAAACTTATACCGGGGCCATCATCGCCAACTTGCAACAATGCGCTACCTGTATGACTTTGCAATCTAATCCAAACATTTGCAGTCGAATGACTGTATTCCAAAGCGTTTTCAAACAAGTTGCAAATCAATTGACTCAATAAATCACTATCACCAAAGCAATACACATTATCGACTGCTGATAACTCGAGTACTCGTCCGCTGTCTTCAAAAACAGGTTGATAGCTAAGCGCGAGATCAGTTATCAATTCTGAGAGGTTAATTTGAATAAAGTTATTCTTATGCTTTCCCGACTCAATGCTATTAAGTCGCACTAAGTTGTTGAATGTAGTGATTACAGCATTAAGATCCTCACTTGCGCGAGTAATGTGCGCATCAATTGCGTTGTTGTCTCCTAAATCTTGTCGCATGCATTGCAGGCGATTTGCCACTCGCGACAATGGCGTTTTTAAATCATGAGCGATCCCCACAGACATTGTCTTTGCTCTGCCATGTAAAAAAGTTATTTGGTCTAACATTTCGTTAGTTGCGTGTACTATATCTTTGTGAAGTTCTATTTTACTATCGACGCTAAGACGCGCTGTATCTGGGGATTGCCCAATTTCAGATAGTCTTGCAACGATTTGCTGTGTAGCCTTCTTGCTATTTCCACCAGCAATAAGGAAATATATAAAACAGCTTAACGCCAAAATACATGACAATATGATTCCAAACCGTACCAATATTGAGGATGTAA
This sequence comes from Pseudoalteromonas luteoviolacea NCIMB 1944, assembly GCF_001625565.1. Lineage (GTDB taxonomy): Bacteria > Pseudomonadota > Gammaproteobacteria > Enterobacterales > Alteromonadaceae > Pseudoalteromonas > Pseudoalteromonas luteoviolacea_F. The sequence continues at coordinate 63,684 of NZ_AUXS01000002.1, read as the reverse complement.
ACTCATGTTCGTAACTGACTGGTTGAGCAATGCTTAAGAGTTGCTGTTCGTCTAATTGAATAGTCAGCGTCAGTAGCTTGAAACTTTGATTCGAACCAAAGTCCAGTGTCTGCCAACGCACGTCAGACGAAGCAGGTAGCGTCAGTTCAGTTCCAAGTATCAATTCATCGTCAATAAACAAAGCAAAAATTGCATCATGCTCATTTAATCTTTCGAAACTTTCTTTGCGATCCCACAAAGTTTGGGGTTCCAAATCAAGTTCTTCCAAAATGCTATCAATTCCATCTTCTTCGTATCGTAACTTAACTTCATCTAGGTATTCAGTTAACTCAGTCTGCTGGTTAGCATCTATTGCTGATAACACGATTAAAGAAACGATAGAAATTGCACACACAACTAATATCGTTGCAACAGCGCTCATTTTAACTGCTTTGAAAACAAGTGAGGGATCTTTAATATACTTAATCATTAGATATAATATAACCGCAGCCTCGAACCGTCTTGATCAATTCGATGTTGAAAGGTTTGTCGACCTTATTTCTTAACCTACTTACGTGAGTTTGGACCAAGCTGGTTTTAGGATCAAAATTGAAACCCCAGACCTTTTCAAGGAGCATCGTTTTGGTAACCAATTGGCCAGGGCTCTGCATTAGAAATTCAAGAATCTGATATTCTTTTGTATTTAGGTCAATAACCTGACCATCTCGGGTGACTTTTCGGCTGGTTCTTTCAACGACGAGACCCCCCAAAGAAAGAGACATAGTAGATTGTGAGATGGGTTTTCGCCTAGTGAGTGCTTTAAGCCTCGCGTACAGTTCTGAAAAATCAAATGGTTTAACTAAATAGTCGTCTGCTCCAGCATCTAGTCCTGCGACCCTATCAGCGGTATCACCCAAAGCCGTCAACATAATAATCGGCGTAGTAATATTACTTGCTCTTAAGACTTTAACGGCATCTAGACCATCCATATTAGGGAGTAGGCGATCAAATATTATTACATCAAATTCTGAAGAGGACGCAACTATCATACCTTCACTGGCAGACGCGACGTGCTGAACAGATTCACCTTGCTGCACCAATCCCTTTTTTATAAACGAAGCGGTATCCATATCATCTTCAACGATCAGTACATTCATAAATTGGTTCTATTGCTGATTTTAGTTAAGTTTAACTCAATCTTTGCTAAAACGAAGATACAAATTTGTATGACTAAAGTCACAGCTTGCTTGAGATTACCCTTACCCGATGCTGGTTTCATTGTATTGGTTAAACCATAACCAATCGGCATTGTTCTCACAAATTAGTATTTTGAAATGCAGTTTATATTAAAGCCTGATCATATTACTCTTGAGCTCTAATGAAAATTGCACCTACGGTTAAAATACTCGCAGGTGCTTTTACTACCTCAAGAAGCCACTATATTTTGACTCCATTGATAAAAATCATTCGCATTTAATAACTGTGAGGTTTTCTTGAACTAAAGACTCTTGAGTTTTTGGAATTGAAATCAGTTTATAAGGGCTTCCTTCGATATACTCGGAAGGACAATAGATTTCCGCGCTATCACACACTTTAGTAAGATCAATTGAAGTTAGTGATAGTCGCTCATCAAACTGTTCAAATGATACCCCTGTTACCCTAGGCAACGAAGTACAATGGTTAAGGTTTATCGCACCTCTTTCCCATAAAACGATTGAACGCTTGTCAAAGTCAATATCGGGTAATTCTTCATTCGAATAGTTATACCAGGTTTCAACAAATTCAATTTCATCTTGAATTACATAAAGTTTTTTACTCCCTGCAATTCCATTTGCTGGGAGTTCACCTGAGCTCAAAGTAACCATAGTAGGGTCACTTTTGTTTTTGATTCCACTACCCACATTGGGGTCAACCAATGGATTCGTAGCAACAGGTTTGTCTGGTTCACCGTGTTCAGAGGCATTGGCGCCGCAACCTAACAATAACACGCTAAGGGCAGAGATAGTTGATATTTTTATAATAGCATTCATTTATATTTTCCTTATTTATATTTTAATTATCCCAAGAAAGAACATTTAAAATATTAAAAAACACCATTAAAACTTACTGTTCCCATTTGTTCCCATTTGTTCTCATATGTAAACTTATGTAAGTAACAAGATAAAGCTCACTAATTTAGGAAATAATTTATAGGGACAAACAAAGAAAATAAATTTACTCATAAATAATTTCAGCATAAAACTTTATAAAATAAGTATTGCATTTTCACTATATTATTGCAGATTAAGCAGACGCAGTGCTTGTTGAAAATATGCTGAAGGGATATCGTAAATCTCAGTTAAAAAGACGCATAAGCTCTATAATAGCCCGGGCAGACCGTTAAGCATGTAGAGTATAAATCGCACAAAGCGGTAGACCTCGGTCATTTTCCCTGTCCACGAGCACTTGATGTAATTGGCTAATTCCCCAACTCAATAGCCGGCAAGGCTTGCTCCGATTTTAAAATTTGTTAATTTCTCACTTAAATCTTTTAAATATACGCATTAAAATTGTACAAACAGTGTAATTAGTGGCATGGTATAAAGAAATTTTCACAATTTTCGACTTCGAAATTGGAACGTTCTAAAAGAGAGTTTGTAATGAACCTTAAAATAACAGCTAAAAATTTGGCAGTTTTGTCATTCACTTCCGCTTTTTTAATTGGCTGTAGTGAAAAGCCAAATGAAAAAGCGATCAAACCTAAGATACAAGGTACACCCGAAGCCAATTACGTTTCTGATGTCGTCAGTTACGTCAATCCGTTAATAGGTACAAAGGGGCCATTTAATCATCGTCAAGCAGGCAATGTCACACCGGGTGCTGTACTCCCATTTGGTATGTTTAATTTTGGCCCTGAACACGCTTATACAGAAGACTTAATGGCTGAATCTGAAGGCATTTCAAAAAAGATTCTTGAAGAAAAGAAACGGGTACCGGTATCGCCTGGTGGATACAACTATCAAGCAAGCCGAGTAAAAGGCTTTTCGTTTACTCGTCTATCTGGAACAGGTTGTCTTGGCGCATCAGGTGATATACCCGTTATGCCTTTTACGAAAGATATTACTTTTTCACCTGCTACTGATCCGATAAACGGATATTACAGCGCAGCCTTTAGCCACGACAACGAGACCGCAATACCTGGCTATTATCAAGTTGGTTTAGACAATGGGGTAAACGTAGAGCTCACATCGACCACACGCACAGGTATTGCAAATTTTACGTTTGAGCACTCTGATAACGCAAAACTCCTATTTAGAACATCCTATTCCCAACTTGGTAGTGGTGACGCATTTGCGAAAGTAGACCCACAGAGAGGTGAAATTACCGGTTATGTGACTTCGGGTAACTTCTGTGGGTACTTAGGTGAGCACAATCGACGAGATTATTACACTCTACACTTCGTCGCTAAACTTGATAAGCCAATATCAGGTTCTGGAGCTTGGAAAGATGCAGAATTGTCCGATGGCGCAACTTCCTCAAAAGGCGCAATGGGTTATGGTGATAACGGCTGGCCGGACATTGGCAAAGGTTCAGGAGTTTGGGTTAACCTAGACATGAATGACGGGGAAACAGTCCAAATGCGCGTTGGTATTTCTTATGTCAGTTTAGAAAACGCCAGAGAAAACCTAATAAAAGAGCAAGGTAGTACAAGTTTTGCTGCACTACGTAAACAATCGCGACAGGCGTGGGAATCAGAGCTTTCAAAAATCAAAGTTGTCTCTGATGACAAAAGCAAACTGCGCATTTTCTATACCGCCTTGTACCATAGTTTGTTCCACCCCAATGTGTTCTCGGATGTAAACGGAGAATACACAGGTTTTGATCAAAAAGTACATACAATATCATCGACGCAAACAGCCCAATACGCTAACTTTTCTGGCTGGGATGTATATCGTTCCCAGCTGCAATTGGTAACTTTATTAGATCAACAACGGGGAAGCGATATCGCACAGTCGTTGTTTAACCAAGCAAATCAATTTGATGGGGTGTGGGATCGTTGGACTCATAATGCAGGTCCAACTGGCGTGATGAGTGGTGACCCTTCTACAATCGCTATTTCCAATTTTGTTGCGTTTGGTGCAGACAATTTTGATGTATCTGGTGCATATACCTCACTGCGTAAGGCTGCAACTCAGCCAACCGAATTTGATTTAACTGACATCGGGTGTCCTGTTTTTTGTCGCGGTCAAAAGCCATCATTGGATGAATGGCAAAGCATTGGTTATATATCTGAACAGTCTAACAGCTGGGAAGGCGCTTCAGAAACACTTGAGCAAGCATCAAGCTATTTTTCTTTAGCGCAGTTGGCAAACAGATTAGGAAAGCAAGACGATGCTTCGCGCTTTGTCGATGAGGCAGGGTATTGGAGAAATATCTACAATCCTTCGGCGACTGACTCTTTGGGCTACATTCAAGGTCGAAACAAAGATGGAACATGGAAGCAAGAATTTGATGCTTATTCAGGCCATTTATTTGTAGAGGGAAGTCCCGCACAGTACCTATGGATGGTTCCCCATGACGGCGCTGGTCTCGCTACCGTCCTAGGTGGAGATCGTATCATGAGTGAGAGGCTTGATAGTCATTTTAGAAAAGCCGATGGCACTTGGGTACTCTATCGCGATTCAGCACAATTTGCAGATGTCTCAAACCAACCTTCAATATTATCGCCATGGATGTACCTACATACTGGAAATGCATACAAAACACAGCAAACTGTGCGGGAAACCATGGCACAACTTTGGTTAGACACACCTGACGGTATACCGGGGCAAGATGACCTTGGGCAAATGTCATCGTGGTATGTTTTTGCAAGTCTTGGGATCTACCCTAAGTATCCTGGACGTGCAGATTTAGTGCTATCTAGCCCTCAATTCACGCAGGCTAAAATCGGTAATTTGACTATAAATGCGCCAAGTGCGTCTCGCAAAAACATTTATATTGATTCACTAAAAGTCAACGGTAATGACACCTTGAAAAGCTGGATTGACGAAACATATATAAACAAACCGGTCACTTTGGATTTTAGTTTGAGCAGCGAGCCAAACCAAGATTTTGGTAAAGCCGTTGAGCACAGACCACCGAGCTATGCTCCAACAAATCTTGAGGAAAAGTCGATTCTTTAAACTTGTGTATTATATAAAACACACAACAAAATACTGTCTTTACCTTAGATAAAAGTTTGGCACGATCTGATTCGTGCCAAATTTTCAACCTACTTAACTCCGCATTGTTTAATCTTTTTCGATCAAAAGCCGACTCACAATAGTCTGTATATTAGTTAACCTCGCTATATCTATTATCGCGGCGAATTGAGAACGTGGAATTAATAACTTTTTAATATAAATAGTTAGTACAATTAAGCCGAACCAAGAAAAACCGTTGGATTTTTGCGTCCAAACGCATCGTGAGATTGATCATATCTATAGCTTCAACGATTTAACCAATAAATCAGAAACTTGCGAAAGACTCTCAAATAAACAGAAGTTTACAAGCTCCTCAGATGTCTGTGGTTAAAACGACCTACAACAACAGCGCCAAAACAGCCTTCTACTAATAAAAAACTCCTATATACGTTATTACTGCTATAGTTTAGATATACCACAGACCATTAGGCGGCAAGGAAGACAATGGATAGCAAAGTCCCTCACTTGGTTACCAATGACTGTCTACAAATCCAATTTATTAGCGCCGCCTTGCAAACGTTGCTGGGCGAAGACAACATAATTGGAATGGACCTCAATGAGGTCTTCAATCTAGAGCTAATTAGCGGTAACTTTTCTCTTGGCCACTATAATAACATCCCTCTTAGCATTAAAAGATTTCCATGCGAGACCGGGTATTGTTTTTTGATTCAGACACATGACTCAAACAAAGAAGAAATGAGTTTTTTGATTGATGCCGTTGCTAGTTCAAATATCGGCGTTTGGCGCTACAATCTTGCGTCGCACTCTCTCTATCTATCAGACATTGCAAAAAAGCTACTGGGTATCGCGGTACAAACCCCATTGACTTGGAGAAAATTACTCTCACTTGTTCATAAAGATGACCAAGCACTATTTCCTCTTTTTTTTGAAAACCATGTTCAGTTTGGTGTGCCGCTTCAATTTGAATTTAGGCTAAAGTCTTCAGGGCAAAAGTCTTGGTTCGCTTTGAGAGGAAGTTGTATTCATAAACCCGATGGAAAATGGATAAATGGCACATTGCAAGATTGCACAGCAGAAAAAACAACTGTGATTGCTCTGAACGACGCGGATGAAAGTAAGCAGTTGGCAATTGAAGCAGGTAAAATTGGAACCTGGCGGGCAACAAAGTCAGGAAACCAATGGCATTGGAAGTGGGACATGCTAGCCAATACGATTTTCAAACTTGAGCCCGAAGATATTGGAGATCTAAACAAATGGGTTGAACTTCTTCATCCTGAAGACAAACCAAGAGTGAAAGAAGCCTTGGATGAAAGTTTGAGAACGGGCATTGAGTTTAAACAACATTATCGAAGCATCTTAAAAAACGGCGAGGTCATTTACGTATTTGCCCAAGGCAGAGTCGGCAAAAATTATAAAGGGGAACACTGTAGGATAGATGGTGTCTGCGTTGACCAAACAGAAATACATAACACTCAACAGGCGCTGAAAAAATTAAACTCAGAGCTTGAAACACGCGTTAATGACCGGACCGCGGAACTTCATAATACTCTGCAAAAAGCCGAACGTGCGAACAAAATCAAATCTGAGTTTTTATCTATGATCAGCCACGAGCTCAGAACGCCACTCAATGGTATTATCGGTGCTCTGGATCTGCTTTCTCATTTTTCGTTAAGCTGCGAGCCAAAAGATTTAGTGTATACAGCTTCAAAATCTGCCGATCACTTAATCACCATCTTAAATGACTTGTTGGATTTAAATAAAATAGAAGCAGGAAAGCTGGAACTAGAAACCACCGTATTTAACTTGCCCACTGTCATTTATGATGTGGTAAGCACATTTACAGCATCGGCAAAAGACAAGGGCATCAAATTAAAAGTTTACGAAAATCAAAATGAAGTTCAGCCTATTAAAGGAGATATAAATAGGTTTAAACAAATTCTCCTCAACATACTAGGTAATGCAATCAAATTCACCAATAGTGATTGTGTACGTTCGAAAGAGATCACCGTTATATCGAGCTTTAAGCGCTTAAACATATATCAAAGTGAAGTAACGGTCTCTATTTCAGATACCGGCGTGGGCATGAGTAATGAAACAATAAAAAAGCTATTTACTCCATTTACACAGGCCGAAAAGTCGACCACTAGGAAGTTTGGAGGAACTGGTTTAGGGCTCTCAATTTGCGGAAAATTGATAGATTTAATGGGTGGACAAATCATCGTTACCAGTGAGCTAAATAAAGGTAGCCAATTTACGGTAAAAGCGCCTTTTTGGGTTGAGCTGGGCGAAAAAGACACCCCTTTAAAAAGTGCACTCAACTGCTTCACTCTAGGGAAACTATCTCATGATAACCAACATGTTATTCAACTGCTTCAGTCCCTGTATACGGTAACGATTGTCCCCCTAGAGTGCCAAGACCTCATGTTTGATCAAAACATAGGAGTCAATATAATTTTAACTAGTGATTTCAAATCACTATTAACACATATTGATACGCTAAACTCACTAGAAACCTTAATGGTTTATACCGATTTAGAGCATGTAGCTAATTTTGAGTTGACCTTCCCACATTTGGCTGTGTTTTCAAATCAACCACTTACCTACACGCAATTTGAGACACAAATCAAAATTCAGCAACAAGACAATCTAGCCTTAGATGAACTTGAATTTGCAATTGAGTCCAGCGACTCACAACAAGTGCAAACTCCTTTCCAGATGAAAAGCGACGAAGGGTTTGGACACCACGATATCTTGTTGGTCGAAGATAATCCATTCAATCAAAAGTTGATCCAAACTCAGCTGGCGAAATTAGGGCTTTTTTGTGACATAGCGAATAATGGTGCAGAAGGGTTTAGTTACTGGCACAGCCATACCTATAAACTGATCCTAACTGACTGCCACATGCCAGAAGTAGACGGCTATGAAATGACAAAACAGATCCGCACAGAAGAAGCTAGACGAGAGAAACCACCAATCCCCATCATTGCTGTGACAGGAGCTGCAATGCAAGGCGAAAGGGATTTATGTACTTCAATTGGCATGAATGACTTTTTGTGTAAACCAGTAAGACTCACCGACATCAGATCAATTTTGGAGCGTTGGTATGAACACACAGCTTGATCAATTAAAAACGCTAAACCACGACACTATTATTGAACTAGTGGGTGACGAACCTGCTAAAATTCAAAAGTTTCACACTGAATTTCTCAAACAATCATCAGTTATTTTAAGAACCATTATCCAATCTTTTAACATCGACGACTTTTCTGAGATCAAAAGCCAAGCACATTTTTTAAAAACGTCAGCTAAAGCAGTCGGGGCAGAGCGTAGTGCCTATTTTCTGGAAACGATTGAAAGCTACAGCCTCGAAAGAGATAAAGCAGCGATTAAACAAGTCATTATAAAGCTTAATAGTGAATTTAACGCGATAAAAAAGGAGCTTACCCATGACCAGCATTAATCGCATTGCAAAACGCCACCCGGCAGTACTTGTACTGACACATCGAGAAGATGATGTTCAAGGCATTACAGAGCTCATTGCAGAGCAAACCGAGGATTTTCGTTGCTTGGTCGTAAGAAAAACTGCGTTAGATGACATTGAGCAACTAGCACCTAAAGTTATTCTTTTTGCTTTGTCTGACGTAAAAAAGAGTATTTGTTTATATAACCTACTGATAAAAGAGAATAGATTAGTCAAAAATCACTATAGTGTCCTTTTGTGCAGTAACCGAGAGTCTGGTTTGGCATTTAAATGCTGCTTGAAGAATTTATTTGATAGCTACTTTGTATACCAACCTCTATATGAAAAATTTAGATTACAACTCATTGTCTATGAGGGACTAAAACAATTTACTAATACTGACTCCTACATCGAGTCTTTAGACAAAATAGTCAAAGATCAAAATGATGAGCTTAATTCGTTGATTGAATTAGGCTTAAGCTACAAGACTTCGGTTGTTGAAGAAATTAGCAAGAGCAAGGAAGAAGTGAACTCCATAAACCAAGATATTTTGTCTCAAATGCCCGACAATATCGACAAACAACTCATTTCAGAAATTAATGATTCGCACATTCAACCGCTGCTAAACGCACTCGAGACATCCCTTTCAACCAAACTCCTAGATCTAGTGAATGGGTTAAAACAGTCGCAAGATTTAAACAGCCTTTTAATGAAGCAACTCCAACAACCAATCCATACAAAATGTGAGGATAACTCAGTTGACTCATCGAGTGGCAATGCATTTTTGGATACCCATGCTAATCAACAGCATTCTATTTTACTAGTTGAAGACAACCATATATACAGAGAAATGATTAGCGATGTGCTAAGCACAGTCGGTTATGAAATTGAGCAAGTCGATGACGGACTCGCCGCCATAAAGAAAATAAAACGTACTCAGTATGACTTAATTGTAATGGATCTCTTTTTGCCAAATTTAGACGGCTTAAATACAACAAAACATATTCGAAACGTCGGAAAAAATATCAAGACACCAGTAATTGCGTTAACAGGGAACAAAAATAAGCAATTAGTAAAAAAGTGGGCCGAGCACGGTCTCGACGGATATATTCTAAAACCATCGACGAAAAAAGAAATCCTAGCGGTCGTCAACAAAGCAATTGGCACTTAAATACAGACAAAACAAACTTTTAACGCTTAGGGCAGTTGCTGACTATTGCGGTAAGCCATTGTTTAATATGATTATATAAAATTCAACTGAAAATCAACCGTACGTCAATCTCACGTCATCATTTTGAGCGTCGCAACAGATAACCTAAGACCTCCACAGTTTTTTACCAACAAACACACGAATTCGAGGTAACCATGACACAAAATATCTGTTGTAAAACAACCTTGGCTGCTATTACTTTGGTACTGCTTAGTAGCTGTGCTGTCAATCAAAGTGCTGAACCGCATGGGTATTCATTTATCTATTCAGCTAAAGAAGGGAATAACCGGTCTGTATTCCTGAGTGACGAATATGGCCAAAACCGGCTTAAAGTGATTGATTTAACTAATAATGACGGATATCCATCCATTTCACCGAATGGCAAAAGCATCGCGTTCTATAGCAAGTACGATAACAACAAAACATGGTCCATTCATACAGTAGGTTTAGACGGAGCCAACGTAAAAAGGCTTACTGAAGAGAAGTTTGTTTGGGATAGTGCGCCATCATGGTCACCAGATGGGAGCAGCATCATCTTCTCACGAGAATATAAAGATGCAAGTGACCAGTGGCAAGAAGAAATATGGCTTATGGATGCAAATGGGAATAATCAACGCCAACTCCGCACCTTAAATGGAAGGGCCGCAAGCTTTTTACCTGATGGCAAAATCGTATTCCAATCAAACTCTAAGCAAAGCCAACTATTCATTGCTGACATACAAGGCAACAATAAGGTCCAACTTACATATACAAATTCAAATAATCGCTCTCCCGCAGTTTCACCTAATGGCAAGTACATTGCGTTTTTGTCCAATAGAGATGGTAACCAAGAAGTTTACGTTATGAACATAGATGGTTCTGCCCAACGACGCCTTACATTCAATAACGTAGAAGATTGGGATCCAGCTTGGTCAGCAGATAGTAATTACATCTATTTTATATCGCAAAACGAAAGTGACTTTTACGATGTATTTTCAATACATCGAGGCGGCTCCTCGCTAACTAAGAGGCTCACGAGTGGATCACAAGTTAACTCAGTAATTAAACTCGATGACAAGCTATTATCGAAACTGAAGGAAAACCAATAAATCCCTTCAAATATATAAGGCGGTAATAGTTAACATACCTTAGCTAGACTCGTACACTCCCAGTCAGGGCTTCATGATTATGCTATCAAACCAGCCTGTGGTGTCCGATAAATATCATCTGTAGCCCTGAACAACACAAAACAACATTGTGTAAGAGTAAAAAATCAAAGTGCGGGAAAAAATGTACAACAACATGTACAATTTTTCTTCTAAACTCAGCATATTTAGCAATAAGGTTTAACCTTAATATAACTCAAATTTATAAATAGCCAGAAAAACCCCCAGCCAGAGTAGTGAAATAGCGTTTTTTGTGTAGAAACTACTAAACGGCATCGGACACCCAGACCGCCACCAGAAATAAATAAGCATTTAAAACATGGGATTACAATTAGTTAAACTCGCTTATTTTAACGTTCTCTCCGCATAAATTAATTTTGCTACCCTAAAACTTGTAATATGTTACTCAATGATGCTATTAATGTTAAATAGCTTTTGCAGACCAACTCTGTACGAGTTATTTAAAGTTAAAAACTAGCTAAAATAAGGAAATAAGTAATGAAACTTGCATTAAAAAAACAAAAACTTAAGCAATTAAGCAATGAGAAAACTCTAGACAATAACGCAACACCAAACATTGGTGGAGCTGGTAGCACTTACAGATGTCGCCCGGCAGAATCTGAAACTGGTAATAGATTCTACGCTTGTATGTGCTAATAGCCACATAAAAGAGATTGGAGAGGTGTATTAGCACCTCTTTATCTAATCTTGTTTTGAACCATAAAAGGAAATAGCGCAACATTAACTTTTCGTGTGCCTGCTAAACCACATCGATTATGGACTTGCCAATTTAAACATCATTCTAATTTAGATTTTTTGTAAATTAAGAGCATTGAGGAAGCTGTGCAGCCTATGGAAAGCCTAAAGTAAAACCTCTTGGCGTGTTTTACTTATTGCATCCAATCAATTAGGATACTTTCTATATTTAACCCGGAGTAAACCTAACGCACTTGCAAGCACATTATAAACCCACAAATCGAAACCTCATTATTGTGACAAACGCACTTTAGCTAACACATAGCCAATCCAGATGTTATAAAAAACAGACAATACTCTAAAAGGCTTCAATATTTGATAGGCCATATTCTTCAGCCTACCTTTATTTAAAAACACGTTTAATACCTACCTAAAGTTTGTTTAAAGCATAATTTGCAAGCTACCCACTTAAAAGATCTAACCATGAAAATGTAAACTATTTTAAAGTACCAATTATCCACTACATTTTTATAATGGTTTGAAATTCATTTTTTACAAAATTATATTGCTTTTAGCACAACACTACACGTTCAACTCTAAACACCAAACTGTTCAAACCGATCAACATAAAGCCATGCAAACAACTAATATTAAATGAATTTTAAAAACAAACAACACCACATACAAACTGATCAAAAACCAACCAAACATATATTAATTTCATAAATCGCAAGATAAACCATTGCAATTATAAATAATCATGTTAAATTCAAAACCAGATTAAAAAACAAGTGTTTTATTAAAGGAAGAACGTTATGAAACTAAAAATAATGAAGAAAAAAATCAAAAACCTATCTGAAACAAAAAACATGCTTAATAAAGCAATGACACCTAATGTTGGTGGTGGTCGTGGTGCATGTTCTGGTGGCCCAGCTTGTATTATTGATGACCAACCATCAGAAACAGTTACAAGTGGTGGTGTACCAGTTACTTTTTAATAAAGTACGAATACTTTAAATATGCCTGTTATTTTCAGGCATTGGGAGGCGTTTTTGTCGCCTCCTTATAATTACTTTGTTTCCCCATATAAGTCTTATCTTTATCGAATAGCACCTATCAATATAATCAACACCAGTTTCCAATTTAAAAATTCGTGTATCATCACTAACAATTAATGTTATCTAGATGCTTTACACTCTAGTCTTACACATAGTCAGTTATGTATTAGGTGCGAGTTATATGCTCGCTCGGCAAATTATGGCTGTAACTAATGCCGATACTCCCTTAAGCCAGTATCCAGTGATCAAAGCTGATTACCAAGGTAGCAGCCCTAAATCCAGTACCAAGTTTGCAGATGACTTTTGCGAGGAACTTGATGCACCTAACCAAGCATATGGTAGTTATAAGCGTGCGCGAGAGCTGGGAGATAATAAAAAGGCTTCAGGATATTTCTGAGAATGAAGGTCATAAGATAAAGAGTAAAACAGCTCTATCTATGATTCAAAGGCAATTATCAAGGTTGAATAAAGTCCAAATTGTTATTAGCTTGTGCGGTTCTGGGCCGGGTAGCATTCCCGATCCACTTAAAGTAATTTAAATCAAAGGCGTATTTAGTGCCTTAGATTGTTTCAATGAAACGGTGGCCAAATTAGCTTGAACCCCGCTTAAAATAGGCCAATTAAAAGGAGGCAAAGCTATTTATTAAGGGAGATTTCCATCATAAAACTCTCTGGTTTTCCGTGTTTCACTCGCTACTGTTTCTTCCATTTCCTTAACCAGATTTTTATCCTCAGGTTTAGCATTTTTATTGGCTGTGTTTGCATGCTCTATTAACTTTCCTAGCGAATACTGCTGATTTACAAAAACACCTCCTTTGGTTTTTAATGTTCTTAAGTTATTCAATTCAGTTCTTGTTGCTTCAAATTCTTCTCGCGCTTTACCAAACTCACTATCACCAAAATAACTATCCTTACCTTGATCATAGGCTTTATTTTTCCTTTTCATGTGGTCTACTTCATGCATTAGCACTACAAGCTTTTCAGACTTACTCATGGGTGAGTAACTATATTGATTTTTAAAGAGTGTGTGGCTTATTTTATCTTTTTTTAGAGCTGTATGTGCCGGAGATTTATTAAGGAAAGGATTCGCAAGCTCATAATCAAACACAACATTGTACTTTTATTTGGCTAAAGTTTTAACTAAATCAATTAGTGGCTTTTCTTTTTCCCATTTATCTGATTTTTTTGTATGATTTGACCCGCGTGGGTCCAAGGCGGGAAGGAGCATTTACTGCCAATAAAAGGTTTTTTTGGGCTTTAACTTGTTCTGAATCCCCTTCTTTTATTTCTACAGCTTTTGGTCTATACAACTCCACCAAGTCACCAAAAATCGCTTTATTACCCGCGTAAATCGATTTAGCTGTTGATGCAAACTCATTGTCAGCATCAAGATTGGACCTTTCCGTATACAGTTTTTCTAGGCCATCCTTGTGGGTTGTAGTGTTTCTAATGTTTTTATCGACCCCTCTACTAGAGGCCGTGTTTTTTGAACGGAGAGGTTGTGTGGTTTGCATAATCTAAATCACCATCAATTTATTTACCAATCAAGTTAATATCAATAGTGACGAGTCATTGCAGGATTTGTGATTTGTAGTGGGAAACTTTTTCTAATTGGCCGTTGTTCCAGCACAGTATAATAAAACAACGAAAGGTAGAGGCTCCTTGTTACTTGGTTGTGTTGGAATATTGCTTGTTGACCAACCAGGGTTAAACACACTCTACACACAAAATCTGTGGATAAAAACTCAGCATTTAATTACAGGAATATCCGGCCACCTTGTCGTATAGCGTGGAGACAAAAACTCTCTGCGCATTTCCCATTTTTGGGTTTGCAACTCAGACCCAATACGCGCAGCAGCAGAGCCATACCTATTGTTTATTTCATCTAAGCATCTCATTAATTCCGGCTTGTCTTGAGATTGATTAAACATATCAGATTGCTGAAATACATCATCTTCTAGCTCAATAGCACCTATGCCAGCTTTGTAGTACCGTACACCCGGTTTATATAATTGACTAAATATGCTCTCAACAGCATTGGCAAACACCGTAGCATCATTACTTGATACGGGAAGCTCTTTAATAAATGACTTTTTGAAATAGTCATTTTCGTGTGGTGAACTATGGGCAAATATCACAATGCGTTTTGCCAGTGATTTTTGCTTGCGTAGCTTTTTGGTAACGATAGAGCAGTGTGAAGCGAGCGAAGCTTTAAGGGAAATTGGGTCAGTAACGCGCTCACCAAAGCTTCGGGTACTATAGACCTCCTTCTTTCGTTGCTTTACCTCGCTCCAAGATAGACATTCCTCACCATTTAACTCTGCGATAGTACGCTCGAGCACAACGCTGAATTGTTGGCGCATCAGTCGTGGGTTTTGTTTTGCTAAATCGAGCGCTGTTTCAATGCCGAATAGCTGAAGCTTCTTTGTTAGTCTGCGGCCAATTCCCCAAACATCGCCTACGCTAATTTTAGAAAGTATCTGTCTGCGACTTTGCTCGTTATCGATTACTGCAACACCTGTTGCACCTGGAAACTTTTTAGCTGCGTGATTTGCTGCTTTTGCAAGCGTTGGGGTTAGGCCAAAGCCAACTCCTACGGGCAATTTAGTATTTCGCCAAACGGAACGGCGTATCAAATGACCATAGTCATACCAAGATGAAACAACGTCAGAATACCCGTCAAACTTTAGGAATGACTCATCGATAGAGTAGATATAGTGGTTGTCGCTAAATTGATTAATGACGTTCATCATCTTGTCTGACAGGTCAGCATAGAGCTCATAATTAGATGATTTGATCACTACACCGTGCTTTACAAGTGCATCTTTGAATTTAAAGTATGGCTCAAACTTTGGAACGCCTAAACGCCGGGCCTCTGGCGATGCAGCCACAATACACCCATCATTATTCGATAAAACAACAACGGGCTTTTTGCGTATGCTTGGATCGAATACTTTCTCCGCAGACGCATAAAACGATGTCGCATCTACTAGTGCATACATTTAGTCAATTCCGAATTTGAACGGTGCATACGCACTGAACCAATGACAACACCCTCTAATTGGAAATTATCGCAATCACTAATTCGGACTGGAGAATATATGGGAGATGCAGAGCGTAATAGCCTGTTCTCCATATCTATAAGTTTACATACAAACTCATTATTAAAATTCGCAACTATCACATCGTTCTGCTGCGGCTGGACAGCTCTATCTACAACAAGTAGATCGCCGTCAAAAATCCCAACACCTTGCATTGAGTCGCCTGACGCTAGTCCGATAAACGTTGCATTTGGGTGTCGCACTAATAATTGATCTAAAGACAGTCCTAGTTCTCTGTATTCGGCCGCGGGAGATTCAAATCCTGTGATCCCAGCTTGTGCCTTAATTGGTATTACTTTCATACGTCAACCTATACTGTATACATATACAGTATAGATTGGGAGAGCTTTAAGGATCAAGTTTAATAGTTACATTTAACAGTTAATTAAAATTTTATATTCATAATTGAAAAGTAGTTGCTCAAATAGTAAGTTAGCAACCGAAAATGCTTAGTGCTTTAGTTTAAGATTTTAACTACCTTTAATGACCCCATTATTGAGGGGTCAAAGAGGGGTCACAAAAAAGGCCTATACATTCAAAGATATTGATATGTGAAATTATAAAGCAATACAAATCAGAAGTTTAGAAAACCCATCACCACTTATTCCACGCAAAGCCATAAAGGCAGTTTGTAATGTGGACCTTTATCAACGAATTAACTAAGGAAAAGATAATGAAATTAATAAAGTGTCTGTTTTTAATGTCCGTAGCCATCAGTTCAAACAGTGTATTATCAGCCCCTTTTGAGGCACGCAGCCATAACGAAAACCACGCTTGGGAAGATGAAGCTATAACAGGCCAAGTAGCAGATAGCGCCCCTGAGACTAGGTTTTTAGGGTTTAATATCGAAGAAATAAATGGTGAACCTCATTTGTCAGCAACTGTAGCGGCCCCAAAAGGTCTTCAGTACTTGTACTTTGACATTGAAGCTTCACCGGTAGGGCTTCTCGCTTACAACGAAACA
The DNA here is from genome assembly GCF_001625565.1 of Pseudoalteromonas luteoviolacea NCIMB 1944. Taxonomy (GTDB): domain Bacteria; phylum Pseudomonadota; class Gammaproteobacteria; order Enterobacterales; family Alteromonadaceae; genus Pseudoalteromonas; species Pseudoalteromonas luteoviolacea_F. The sequence goes on along the minus strand of NZ_AUXS01000002.1, from coordinate 46,888 downwards.
TTTCCAAGAACACATAGCCAGACAACGTTAAAAGCAACCATCCCACTTTCCGAAGCCCTTGAGAAAGTTCAGCACTCGGATTTCATTGAAATTTCTTTAATTTCCATGGACTCAATACCAGGCTACCGCCTAAACTCACTCAGATACAATAGACAGGCACTATTAGAGCTACTGGAAAGCGTAACTGATAACCAAGATTACAGCCTTGTAGTTCAGCAACCAATCGATTTAAAAGGGAATGAATATGGGCTTTTAGATGGCGTAATAAAATACTGTATGAACCACGATAGTATTCGCTGCGACTATAGTTACCTCAACTACCCTAACTTTGACAAAGACGGTCCTTTGCAGTTTGCACTGCCTTTTAAAGGTGAGTTTACAGTTAACGCATACATCAATGAGCTTAAGTTTCGCGAGGACCTAACCAGTATAAATAAGGTACTTCCAACAGACTTTGAAGTATGGCTTGATAATGACCTATTTGGTTTAGGTAAAGATCGCTCTAATGCAAAAGCATTCCTGTCAAACTTCTTTACTCTTACACACAGCAAAAACGCTTTCACAAACCAATACCAAACTAAAGTTCAGTGGGAAATCCCTTGGCAACACGCAACTTTTCAACAAGGAGCATCATATAAACGAGCAACTCACGCAATCTGGTCCATGAATTTTGCGGTCCAAACAAATCGATATGGGAGTTTTCAAGATGCAACTCGTCAGGGGATCTCACTGTCCGAATATTTAAACGCAAATATCATTGAAAACATAAACTTTAGTGCTTTAGAGGGCACTGATGATAGCCTCCTCCAGTTACTTCCCATGTCTGTAGAATATTAAGTCTCGTATACATCAAAACCTAATGACAATGGTATATTTGCCCCATTGTCATTTTCAATTATTAAGCTCAATGCTAGAAAACTTCTCCCTTTTTTGAGCAAACTTCAAAAATGCCTGTATCAACCCATCAATATAAGTAACTCCGTAATAGGCTAATAAATTACCACTTTGTAAGTTTCGAGAAAGTTTCCTGAATTATTGTTTGCCTTGTAGAGACAACTTTTAAAACAAAACGTCACCAAGACAAAACTTTTAAGGACTATATATGAAACTTTCCAAATTTTTGCTAGCGCTAACAATCGCAGTGAGTTACCAAGCTCAATCAGAAGAAGATAGTGAACTAAAGATTGGCTTAGGTGGCGCGCTTATCACCCAAGATGAAGGGTATAAGGATGTCGGAAACGAAACTCAGTTCGTTCCTGCAATTGCGATTGAATACGGTGACTTCAGGCTACTCGGGCCTTATGCATCCTATACTTTTTATCGTAACGAATCATTTGAGATTTCGGCGATTGGCATGATGCGACTAGATGGTTACGAACAAGATGACAGTGATCTATTTAAGGGCATGGAAGACAGAGACATGAGCTTCGATTTAGGTCTCGAAGCTGAGTTTGACACTGACTTTGGTGAATTTGCGATAAAATACACACAGGATGCAAGCAGCACTCATAAAGGATACGAGGCTACATTAACTTATGGCGTCCCCTTCAGATTCAATAAGGGTCAAATCAAGCCTTACATTGCAGCCAATTTTGCAAGTAAGGACCTAACTGATTATTACTATGGTGTAAAACAGTCAGAGGCTACTGCCAACCGCTCATTTTACGAAGTTGACAGCGCTACCAACCTAGAAATCGGGATCAACAGTGATTGGTTTTTCGGACAAAATCATATGATTAAAGCTGATGTTAGCTACATGTCATTTGATACAACAATCAAGGACTCCCCACTTATCGATAAATCTGGCACATTCCAACTGCTGTTGGGGTATGTCTATGTATTTTAAGCCTACTTTGTCGAAATATGGCCCAGCCTTTTTCTGCGCGTTATTAGCTGTAACAGGGTGTAGTCAAGCCCCACAAGCAACTAATGAGGATGAATCTAGCCCTTCTGTTCAGCCAACGGTCAGCGCAATACAAGTGCCATCACCAAGCAAAGTGTTTTATGGAAAAGTGCAAAGTAATAGGGGGTACGACATGGCGCTATTCAATAGCGGTCGCGTCGAACGGATTGCTGTAAAGGAGGGTCAACTTGTCAATCAAGGAGACCTCATCGCACGGCTATACTCTCCTAAATTAAGTACTCAAGTTCTAGAGAAAAAGGCAACCTTAAGCGCTGCGCAGGCAGCCTCCGAAGAGGCAATAAGCGAGTACCAAAGAGTTACAGACTTGCGAGCAAAAGGTTTGTCCTCTGAAGCACAGCTTGAATACGCACAAAAAACAGCACAAGTGGCACAGGAAAAGGTTCGACAAATGAAGGCACAGTTAACGGAGGCTAATAATCTACTCGATGATATATCTATTTACGCGCCTCACGACGGCGTTGTAGCAGCACTGTATGCCAGAGAAGGACAATTTGTATCTTCGTCGGTACCTATTGTGCGGGTTGAAGAAACAGGGGTATTCAAAATTGAATTTTTAATACCTGAACGAGATGCCATGACACTTTTAGCCGGCGTAGAAGTACCGATCCACATAGGTGCACTTAATAAAAGTATAGCTGCGACAGTTGCTGAAAAAGCGATCCCAAGTAAGCTGGGTCCTTCTTTGTTCAAAATTACAGTTCATATTGCAGAGACTACGCCCGAGCTATTAGGTCTAACAGCCCAATTAAAAATCAATGCTACAGACAATGTCATATACAGCGTTCACTCTAGCGCTGTTCGGTTTGGTCCGCATGGCAATAGCTACATGCTAGATAAATCCCACGCTTTCTATAAAGTTCAAGTGCAAGGTAGCAGAGGCGACAATTTACTAGTCTCTGCTCAGGTTAGCTTAGATGAGATTCAATTTGACACCACACCAGAGACAAAAATAAATCGCAACCTGATGGCAGTACTGGAGGTGGAAGGTGAGTGATAGCGTTAAACATTACTGGTATCAAAACCCACGCCTCATCGTGGGTATAGTCTTTATCCTTGCACTGGTTGGGTTTGCGGGTTGGTTCAGTGCAAGCGAGCAAGAAGACCCTCAATTTCCCTACCGTAACGGTTTTGTCTCACTCACAGCGCCCAATATGACCATTGCACAACTTAGAGATGCCGCTGTTGTGCCTTTGGAGCGTACCTTGAGCAATATTGATGAAGTGAGCACCTATCAGTCTCGTATTAAAAACGGTAACGCGGTGATTAACATCGAGCTACACGAACATATTTATGACACCGATACGGTATGGGAGCGAATAAAAGACGATATAACAAGTAAACAAAGTGACATGCTAGGCATTTCTGCCAACATTGTGGACAGAGCACAGGATACGCAAGGCATCGTAATCGCTATCACACAACCAAGTGATATATTGGCAAAGAGGGCATTAGCCATTGAGCTTAGAACCGAATTGGAGCAACTTTCAACTATTCGTAGTGTAAATCTCGTTGGCGATCCCCATGAGCAGATCGTAATTGATTACACCCTAAAGGCTATGCAAGAGTTTGGTGTAACGCCAGAACAAATTGCCCAAAGGCTTTCAAGCACTTCTGGGCGTGGAGCGAGTTTCCAAGCTGGTGGAATAACAACCAACACCAACCCTTTGGGAAGACTTCAATCAATCGATGATATCAAGAATAGTCAAGTGTCCCTTGATAATGCAAATCCAGTATCTCTTTCGACCATCGCTGATATTTATTATCGCCCAAACCCAATAGCACCAGAGCAGTTTATGGTTAATGGGCAACGAGTGGTCGGTTTAGCAATTTCGCTTCCTGCAAATACTGTTAGAGTTACAGAAGTGGGAGATGCAATCAGGCAAGTCGTAGAAGAATTCAATCTGAGGTTTGCCAATAACCCCGCAAAAATCGTTTTGTTTCAACCTAAATGGACAAAAAAACGGAAATCTGACTTGCTCAACTCCTTGGCAACTGGATGCATTGCCGTAGCTGTTATCTTAATTTTACTGATGTCTGTCAGAACAGCTATTGTCGTGGTTGTCACAATTCCTGCAATCGCATTGTCTGCCCTTGGTTTTTTTACCGCAGCTGGTGGTGTTTTACATCAAATGACAATAGCAGGATTGGTAATTTCTCTGGGTCTTATGGTGGACAACAGCATCGTTATGGCAGAAAAGATCTTACAGCTAATGGATAAAGGGAAAAGCCATTTAGAAGCCAGTAAGCTAGCTGTAAAGGACCTTTACAAACCTTTAGCAACCGCGACAATTACTACCATTGCAGCTTTTCTTCCCATGTTGCTGGCAAAAGGTAGCGTCGCCGACTTTATATCAACGATCCCAATCCTAGTTATTCTTTGTATCAGTTTAAGTTATCTTATAGCACTTTCATTCGTACCAGTTATGGCAAACTGTCTATTTCAGAGTCGCCATGAGTCAGCAAAAAGGCAAAGTCAGTTTTCCGTCATCGGAAATCGCATTGCGCAATTTTCCTTAGCAAACCCCAAAACTGTCATCATTGTCATGCTAGGCGTTCTGATTTTGATCCCTTTATTACCATCCGCGACCGGCGAGTTTTTTCCAAAAACAAATCGAAACCAAGGCTATGTTGATATTCAACTGCCGCTGGGAAGCGATATAACCAAGACGGCAAACCTTGCGCAGCAAATAAGCCAATATATTCAAACACTCGATTTCGTAACCCAAACGCTCACTTTTAGCGGCTCATCAGGCCCACGCTTTTATTACAACCTTGTTCAACAACCTGGAGAAAGCCATATTGCTAGGGTCGTTTTTGAGGTCACAGAGGAAACTATTGTTGGAGAAGTAGTAGAGCAGTTCAATACTTTGTTGCCCCAAGCTTTCGACGGCGCTTTGATACTTGCCAGAGAATTTGGCCAAGGGCCGCCAATCGAAAGTCCCATCGAGATAAGGCTTATAAGCAATCAAACAGAAGCAAACCTCAAAGCTGCCGAAAACGTATTTATGTTGTTAAACGAACAAACTGACACCGCACATGTTCGAAGAGACTACAGCTACGGCGTAGTGCAATTGAGCATGCTGATTGAACAGCAATCGTTGAAACAGGTGGGGCTAAACGAGAGTGCATTAGCCGATTATCTTGCATGGCAAGGAACAGGGCTACACCTTAGCGACTTAACTTTTAAAACAGAACCCATAACATTACTGCTGCAAGATACCAGCTCAAATCAAACTGTAGAGCGCATTATGTCGACACAAGTCGTTGACCATAAGAATCAATTTTTACCTATTTCAGCGTTTGTAAACGCGCAACTGGTCGGTGAAAAGGCCGTTGAAACACGTCGAAATGGCCGCGAAGAGCTTCGGATACTATCTGACGTTACATCAGGCACTGATGAGAGCATATTACTTGAATCACTCCAGCCAGCATTACTTGCCATTGCTAAAAAGCATGGCGTCACTTTGCAGTTTGGCGGAGAGCTAGAAGAATCTCAAGAGGCAAATAGCGCGTTATTACTAGCGCTACCCGCTGGAATAATACTGCTGTTCATTGCCCTTATTCTGCAATTTAATTCATACAAATTAACTGTATTGGTTATGATGACTATTCCTTTTAGTATAGTTGGTGCGCCAATAATGCTGTCCTTAGTAGGAGTTCCTTTTGGTTTTATGTCACTGCTAGGCATACTCGCACTGGTGGGGATTGTGGTAAATACCGCTATATTACTCATAGAAAAATCAATAGAAGGTATAATTGATGGCCACAATAAAGATGCAGCAATAAGGCTTGCAGTTTCAAATCGGCTAAGGGCTATTATGTTGACCACTATAACCACCATTATTGGCATGTTACCTCTCACATCTGGAGAAAGCCCGTTATGGCCTCCACTGGCTTGGACTGTTATAGGTGGATTAATAAGCTCGACATTGATGATGTTGTATATTATGCCAATATTAATGAGTTGGTTAATTGAACCAAATCGGTATAAAAATCGAATAAATGTGAGCTTACAATAAAAAGGATAATCGACCACCATGCGCATTTTAATCACAGAAGATAATCTTCAGCTTGCCGAATTTATTCAACAAGCCTTACTCCAAGACGGACACGCAGCCGACATTGCCAATTGTGCGAAAGAGATGACAAGTCTTTTAGAAGGCTGGCAATATGATGCTTTGGTGTTGGATTTAGGGCTCCCCGATACGGATGGCATTGACGTTATCAGGCATTTGCGAGCACAGCAAAATCCCATCCCAATTCTAATATTGACTGCACGAGGAGGTGTTGAAGATAGGATAAAGGGACTAGACTTAGGTGCTGACGACTATCTCAATAAACCTTTTGCAATTGATGAGCTCAAAGCAAGGCTTCGTGCGATCTTAAGAAGACCAGTTGAATACTCCGGAAATATACTGACCCGAGGAAATATATCGCTAGACAGCAAGGCTAGGCGGGTAATGGTCGATAATAATAATGTCAATATGGGTAAAACAGAGGTCGCTATTTTAGAATATATGATACGCCACGCCAGTTTAACCGTCAGTAAAAATGCCATTTATGACGCTATATATGCACTCGGTTTCGAGGTAACTGACAATGCTATTCAAGTTGCTATGCACCGAATAAGAAAAAAGCTTGAACAAGCAGGTTCTAGTGCAGATATCAAAACGATACGTGGAATAGGGTACATATTGTCATGAATCAAGTTGGTGTTACTAAAAAAGGCTCTTTAGCTCGCAAGCTTTTTATATTGTTCGGGGTAATGGGAGGAGTCGTCTTTGCGTTAATCGGCGCTATTCTGTTCTTATTTTCTATCAACTTTGCGAATATTGCCGTTGAAAAAAGTATGCATGGTATGGCTGAGGATATACCAGATGGCCTGCACTTTGACGCTCAGGGCAGGCTCAATTATTCTTCAAGCAATATCGCGAAAAAGTGGGGCTATGACGCGCTTTTTAACAATTTAGCGTTCAAAGTTATCGATAGAAGTAATAACTCTGTGATTCTAACCTCGAATCCACACTTGGAAACATCCGTTGCCTTATTGGCACTTCCTATGGACCTGCCTGAAGGTTATTCATTCTCAAATGGCATTGATAGATATCGCATGGCGGTATCAGTTCAAGGAAAAGAACTCTACGTCGACCTTGCCAGAGACGACTTAATAGGGGAGTTAGCCAACGAAGCCGTTTTACCAATGCTCGGACAAGTACTAACACTGACCATGGTTGCCGCATTTCTAATTTTTATATGCGTTGGATATGTCTCAATAAAAGCAATTGTTAAGCCCGTCAACAAGGTAGCCGAGGAACTAGATGGTATTGAACCTGCGCAACTTGATCGCAGACTCGACCACAAGGGGGTTCCTAGTGAAATGCTGCCCCTTGTAAACGCACTAAATGACACCATGGACAGGGTTGAAAAAGGCTTCAAAGAACAAAAGCGCTTTGTTGCAAACGCAGCACACGAACTAAAAACCCCATTAGCAGTACTGAGAACGCGCCTTGAGCTTGCTAACGTACCTGATAAAATTGCATGCGAGCTAATGAGCGACATTTCTTATATGACACGCGTAGTAGAGCAGTTACTTGATTTGTCGCGAGCACAAAACCAAAACAGTTACCTCCACAAACCTGTCAATATTACTGATGTTGCTAAAGATGTTTGTATGCTGCTAGGCCCTTTGACAGTGACCCATAAAAAAGAACTCGCCTTGGAAGAAATCGACGAAAACCCATCGGTGATAGGAGATCAAGCAGCATTAATCATCATGTTGAAGAACTTACTTGAAAACGCCTTAAAACATGCCCAAGACGGTGCTCAAATTATCGTAGAAGTGGCTAACGGTCGTATTTCCGTTAAAGATTCAGGACCGGGGATCAAAGAAGAAGATAGAGCTAAACTATTTGAGCGTTTTTGGCGTAAGGAGCAGTCTACATTAACGGGAAGCGGATTAGGTTTAGCCATAGTCCATGAAGTCGTTTCGGCCCACAATGCTAAGATAGATGTTATATGTAACAATGAGTTAGGTGGGGCTACCTTTCAAGTCTATTTTCATGATAGGGTTGTACCTAATTCATCATCATAGCGCTAAAGGAGTTTAGCTATGCACATAAGAGCATTTCAAAAAAGTGATCTCAACACCGTTTCTCAGCTTGTTTCTGAAGTTTCTAAGTGCGACATATTGCCGCACTTTTGCGAGCAAGGTCAAACGGAGTTTATTAACAGAGTCATTCCCGATCTTGAAGCAACATTGAATCAATCAATTTTTAATACATTTATTGCCATTCACGAAGACAGAGTGGTCGGTTTTGCAGCAATCAGAGAAAGGAACTACATCACTCATTTGTTCGTTGATAAGGGACAACAGGGAAGTGGTATTGGTAAAGTACTATTAGATAAGCTACTCAGCTACGCCAAGGGTAAGCAAGTATCACTAAGATCATCACTCAATGCTCGCAGCTTCTATGAAAAGCAGGGATTTACCGAAACTGAGCCAGAGGGACAATTCAATGGCATTCGCTTTGTTCCGATGTCGATAACTATTAACCAAGCTTAGATACATTGCATTTTTAAAGCGGCCATTGAAAAATGCGTCGCATTTTGCACAACCCAGCCACTTTAAAATTTTTTCAGCATAAGAAACAGCAAGTTAAAGTTGGCTTGTTTTTTGTTTACTAACCTTAAACAGCAGACAAAGGTTAGTAAAATGAAGCATATTGGAATATACACGACATCTAAGCAGCCAAACGCAGTGGCGATGATCTTAAATGAAGCCAACGCGCTTGCTGAAATAGGTCATCGCGTTACAGTCTTGACACCTGTTAGGTATAAAAATATTCGCAACCTTCACAAATCTGTCTCGATAACGTATGTGGCAAAGGCGAGTCTATTGTCAACAACGCCTTTTTTTGCAAGCTTCTCAGATTTAGGCACCTGTTATTCTATGTGGAAACAACTGAAATGCCAAAATTTTTATAGTTTTGTTTCAAAAGGTTTAATGCTCGCAGAAAAACTAAAACAACTCGATATTCAACATTTACATTGTATATTTAATCAGCACGATTATTACGTTAGTTTATTAGGTAGCAAATGCGCCGATGCGTCACTTTCAAGTTTTTGGGATGTCTCTTCGTATGGCAGAATAGAGAAACATACACAAAAGCTCGTAGAGCAATGTGACTTACCCCTGGTAGAGCTAGAATGCCAACGACTCGCTGCTGACGAGCAAACATTAGTACTAAATAGGGGGCTAGATCTCTCTAAGTACAAGCCATACGAAAGGAACAAGACAGCTCTGCATCTGGTATTTATTGGCAACATTGTCGATGAGTCGGGGCTAAAGGTAATACTCAGCGCATTCGCTGATTTACCGTCACGATTAGATGTAAAGCTAGATATAATTGGGGAAGGACCGATTAAAAAGGCTTTAGTCAGTGACTTGATCCGAAAAAGGCTCAATCGTAAAGTCCACTTTCTTGGCAACAAGTCTCGAAAATGGATCCTTAAGAAACTACCTCAGTATAGTGCTATTGTTTCGCCTTACTGCTCAAACGGCAGTATCGCGCAAGTTGATAATATCACCTATATAAAAGAAGCGATGGCCAGTGGATTGCCTGTACTAACATCTAATATCGCGGCATGTAAGGAAATTACCAGCTCTAATACTGGAATGAAATGCCCCCCAAATAGCATTACTGCAATGAGTAACATGTTAACTGCTTTTATGCAGTTAAGTACCTATCATCGACATTTACTTGGTCAAAATGCACGTAAATATGCAGAAGAGAATTTCAATGTAAAGCACCAATCTAGAGCGCTTTCACGATGGATCCAAGCGCTGTGATTACAACAAATTCGCATCAAATATTGTTTTTATGTTCTATACCTATAAGACAAGGAGCACTTTAGGCTGCTTCAGAAATAAATAAAGTTCAATACAAGGAACATTGCATTGTCAGACTCAATATATAGAGCATTGCAAGGGTTAAGCCGACGCGAGACTATTTTGTGTAAGCAAGGGGGAAGTCTCCCCAAGCACATAGAAATCAAACTGTACATTGGCTATCTTTCTCTCATATTAGCTGCCATCTTGGTTGCATTTGTGTGGCAGATCAGTCAGCTTGAAATATATAAATACACTTCACTAATTCTCCTTTTAACGGGTTATTTTGGTATTGTTGCTCACCCTGCGTTACTATTTATTTTGAAAAAAGACGAGATAAAATCCCATTTCAAAAACCCATTTAATCTAATTTATGCAAACGCCCAAAATACCGAAGAGTTCGACAAAAAATATGTTGATTTCCTGAGCACCAGAAGCAAACACCACTTAGAACTTGTGCTGCTGGAGGTACAAGCACAGAAACACTTATTTGAACAAAAAACCGCGTTACTTGTAGGTTCAATCGAACGAATAGGGTTTGCACCTGGCATTCTAGCACTCCTGATCTCTTTGGATAAACTCAGTGAAATTGAGCTTGATTGGGTTTTATCGATAGCGTACGTTATTCCAATCATTTACTTTTTTGGTGCATTTAGCCGCTTGTTAACGTCAAAAGTATCACGCCACATTTCAATAATCGAGATGGCCATCCAAAGAAAAAAAGCGGCTAACACTAACGACGAGTAACCTGTACCACGCGATAATAATTGAAAAGTACTCGCCCGATGGCAAACTTTGCGGTATAACTCATTGCGCTAATTAAAAAAAGCATTAAAATATTTGCACTACAAACAATACATAGCATAATTTAGTCAAGGACTTAGAAATAGTGACTGAAGTGAAGCGTATATCAACTTATTTGCTATTCGGTTTATCCTTAATAAGCACAAATGCAGTAGCTCAATATACATTTGCCTTAATAGGCAAAACGCAAAATGATAGCTTTTATCAGCAAGCGTTTGCAGGCTGTAAGGACTTTGCACGCCAACAAAGCGATTTGACTTGTCTATATGATGGCGCAGATGATTATCAAGATGTCCGTACACAAGTACTTATTGTAAAAGAATACGTCGAAAAAGGTGTCGATGGTATCTTAGTATCTACAACTGATTCTAAGTACTTGGTTTCGGGGGCACTAAAAGAGGCCAAGCAAAAAGGTATCCCAGTAATTACCTTTGATTCTGATTTACTGAGCGATCAACATGCTTATAGATTGGCCTATGTTGGAACTAATAATTTTGATTTTGGTGTTGCGTTAGGACAGGCCGCCAAAAAATACAAAAAGCAATCCCCTCAACCTGTGTGCATTCAATCAGGACACTACACTACCCCAAATTTAAATGAAAGAATTCGGGGAGTAAGGTATGCACTATCCGGCACAGCAGATAAAAAGCTGACGGGGAAGTCGGGTTGGATAGAGCATGAAAGGTGCCCACTTTATACCATGGGTAAACGGGATGAAGCCTTGAGCCAACTGCTTGCCATACTGAGCACTGATACGCCACCAATCTTTATAGCTGTCGCCGGGTTCGCGCAGTTTAACGACAATTACGTCAGTGCATTACAACCCTTTAAACAACAATTGCTACAGCAAGCTGTCACTGTTATTTCCGCAGATACCGAAGAAATTCAAGTCAAAGCGCTAGGGCTCGGGCTTTCCACAATTAACATAGGTCAAAAGCCATATCATATGGGATTACAAAGCGCTGAACTGCTTTATAATTATGTTAAATTTAATAAAAAACCACCTCAAAGCGCATACTACTTAGATTTCCACTATTGCAATAAAAATAATGCAATGACATGTACTAACAATAGATGAATGGCTCACAATCCAGTGAGCATACCCTTAATACTTAACCGCAGTGACGCTTAGCGCATTTGAAGACTTTAAACTTGGTAGTTCAAACAGCGTATGCATCATATCTAATCCATTGTTATGGTAAGTATCATCTGCCGTGGAAGACATGCTCTCTCTATAATGGTAACTAATAATATCTGAAAACTGATTTGAAATTGAGATATCAAAAAATTGATACCCTAATTGGCAACTCATCCAATGTAAATACTCTGCAGATGTACAACTATTCAAGAGCTGACTAGTAGAGTGGGGCATATCAATAAATAAACGACTCGCATTTGTCTGGAGCACCGCATTTTTTATGTCTTGGATAAGTAGCAAAGGCAACAAATCAGTAAATGGGTTGCAAGGCCCAAAAATGATTAGATCAGCATCTTCAATAACCGCGATAGCATCAAGCGATGTATCAACATCTTTTGATAAAAATACTTCTTTGGGAAGTGCATTAAGGTTATTAATATTTTTCGCACCGACAACGGTCTCACCACCATACGTAATCGCAATTAAATCCGTCGCATAATCCGACATTGGCAAGACGCTATTAGTGCTGTTGTTTATGGATTGATTAAACACAGTGAGGGCTTCCGTTGGTGTATGACACATCAATGAAAGCAATTCTAAATTGGCCACATGGTGAGTCTTATTCTGTCGTTTTGACGTACTCAAAGCCAAACTCATACTTTGCAAAATTTCCAATTGTGAATATGAGAGTAACGCGCACTTATTATCAATATCAAAACTTGCCTCAGGTGTGGCGCAAATTGCACTCAGGTTTTGACAAAGTGGCTTTAAAGACTTCATTAAATCGAGCATGTCTTGCCCAGCACCAAAAAACACTACATTCATACCATCTCCTCCAAATTGTTTTTCAGAAGACGTTTTGCACGAAACGAGCCAACCGATAAGCCTTTGAAATTTAATATTTAACTTTCATGGTTAAGGTCATAAATTGCAGTTTGCGATGCAACATAAAAATGGATTTTTTAAACTAAAAATAACAGCCTTAAACAGGTAAGATTAGAGATAAAAAAAGGGCCTGCAGGCCCTTTTTTTAAAGCACCATTGCCGCTATCCAGCCAAATATAAGCAGCGGGATATTGAAATGGATAAATGTAGGTACGACTGAATCCCATATATGATCATGTTGACCATCGGTATTTAAACCGGAAGTTGGACCAAGTGTTGAGTCTGACGCCGGCGACCCTGCATCACCAAGTGCACCAGCGGTTCCAACTAAGGCAACAGTAGCCATCGCAGAGAAACCAACTTCAAGGGATAGGGGAACGAACAGCGTTGCGATAATAGGCACGGTTGAAAATGAGCTACCGATACCCATAGTGATAAGTAAACCGACCAGTAAGATCACCGCTGCGGCAACAGGCTTACTATCGCCAATAAGATCAGCGCACGTTGCCACCAACGAAGCCACATCACCGGTTTCTTTCATTACCGCCGCAAAACCCTGAGCAGATATCATGATGAAACCTATCATGGCCATCATTGCCACACCTTTTGTGAAAATATCCGAGTTTTGTTCCCATTTAATCAAACCAAATAGAGCGAACATCATCACACCTACAAGTCCGCCTAAAATCATTGAGCCACTAACATTTTGCGCCAGTAAAGAACAAAACACAGCTATACCACCAGCTATCAATACTTTTCTTTGGTCTTCTACTACCAAATCGCTTTGTCCAGATGTCATCTCATTAGATTGGTACTCTCTGGATTTTCTATAACTGATAAAGACGGCAACTAATAACCCAATTAACATACCAATCGCGGGGATCACCATCGCATAAGGTACATCGGTATTTATAACTTCAAGACCATTATCTGTAAGGTTTTTGTGTAAAATTGAATATAAATAGATACCACCAAATCCGTAAGGTAGTACCATATAGGAAGTAGCCAAACCAAATGTGAGCACACAGGCTATAGCACGTCTATCCATTTTTAATTTATTGAAAATAACAATGAGCGGAGGAATAAGGATTGGAATAAATGCGATATGTACAGGCACTAAATTTTGAGACGCTATCGCACAACACATAATCACTGCAAGAATAAGCATACTTAAATACGAAGCCGAGTCTTTGTTTTTACTATTGACTAGCCCTAATAATTTGTTAGCTAAAATAAGTGTTAATCCTGACTTGGAAATTGCAACCGCAAACGCCCCCAGCATGGCGTAGCTTAGCGCAATTTCAGCGCCACCGGACAGGCCATCATTAAACGCATTGAGCGTTTTTTCTAACCCCAACCCCGCTGTTAACCCTGCGACAAGAGCGCTAATCGTCATTGCTACAATCACGTTAACCCGAAATAAAGAGAGGCCCAACATCAAAATGACCCCGATGAGTACTGCGTTCATATTATTTTATTTTTGCCTTTTTTATTATTTGTCTATTCAGTTTAGAAAGCTTTCGATACTGCTGTGATGACAGTTGCACCTCGTTATATCGTGTGCTTTCAAACATATCGTAAAACTCAGAGAGCTCATTTTTGGCATGCGGCCATTTTGTTTTTAAGCATTCGAATATTTGCTTGGGCGTTAATTTATCAGATTTTAGTTCACCCAACACTAACAACTTATTATATATTCTTATTTCTTTGGGTTGTTTAAACCTTGCTCGTAGATTTATATAGATAAACCACGCGCCAAACACAACAATTAACAACAAAACGACACTTAGAGCTGGAAGTAATTTGTGCTTTTGCCCAAACAGAGTTTTGAGCAACGAGGTTTGTTTTTTGTCATCAAAATTCAATACCCAGCGGGTCCATTGAAAGTCAATTTGCTCGAGCTGCAAACGCAACCAGTTTATCGCTGCAATATTAGAGAATGCCTGAAGGCTAAAGCCTAAATTGTCTTTAAACTCTTGCTCCAAATCGGTTAGATCAGAAAGCGAACCCAGCATTCGCTCGGGCGCCACCCAAGTTGTTGGATCTAGCCTTTGCCAACCAAATTGCGGGACATAGTATTCAACCCAAGCGTGCGCATCATATTGATAAACCGCGTAATAACTACTTTCTTCATTAAACTGACCACCTAGATAACCAGACACTAGCCTAGTTGGTATACCAACTGAACGCATCAAAAACGCCGCTGACGACGCATAGTGTCCACAGAACCCAACTTGAGTGGAAAATAAAAATTCGTCTATAGCGTCGTTTGAGTTAATGCTTGGCGGAGACAGACTATACTGGAAACCTTGCGCTACAAAAAATGCCTCCATCTTTGCCAAGAACTCTGCGGTAGAGCCTGTGGTGCGGTCCCATTGCTTGGCTAACTCGATAGCTTTAGGGTTTATTCCATCTGGTAGGTGAGTATTTTGTCTATATTCCCATCGGGTGATCCGCGCATCGTCTAACTTTACCGGCGAGACATCGTATTGAATCGCTTTGGTACTTTGCTTTTTCTGGTAAATCGCACCAAAATGATTTGCTGCAATTCCGCTGCTCGCAGGGATACCTTCACCCAAAGTGTACAACCAACGAGTATTGGATGGACTTGAAATAACAGAGTAAGGTTGCGCCACTGGCTCATAGGTTTTGTACAAAGGCCTTGTTTGCAGGCTAGACATAGCCCACTTTTTACCATCAAAACTATCGTGAATAATTGCACGCCAATAAAAGGGCGGTTTGAATTCATTTGATATCGGCAATAATGCCCGAAATGCTAACTCTGAAGAACGAGATAAATCCGAAATTTCAAAAGGGTCAACGTTTTCGGAAAGCCCTGTTGAGGCTGATTTAGCGTTTGGTAACTGCCAAAAAGGCGGTAATTTTGGTATTAACATCACCATGGCAATGGCCAAAGGTAGACTAAACACAAATTTGCGAACCGAGCTGTGTACTGATTTTTTTATTGCGACATGGTGTGTCACACTAAAAAGCTGTGACAAATTTAGCAGCAGCATGGCTGCAATCAGCAAAAATGCCAAGATATTCTGCGAAAACAAATAAAAACAGGGGTATGTAAAAAAGTTGAGAATGTAGACACTTTGAGCTTGCTTTTCCGTGGTCACTTGCAGCATTTTTAATGAGCACGCACCGAGCAGCATAGCGACAAACATCTCAATGGTATTTCTAAACCCAAGAGACAAAAACACCACAATAATAACCGTGACTGCGAGTAAGTTAACCACCAACTGAGACGGGTTTCTTACCGCCCCCACACAGGTACTCACTTTAAAAATGCAAATCAATAATATTGAAACACAAAAAACATAGCCCAGATTTTGAAACAATAACAGGGACATACCACAATATACCAAAGAGGTAATAAGTGTATTTCGCTGAACTAACTCGCTAGCATTCACTTAAGCTCTCCAAACATTGCACCGCATGACGCTCTCCACTTGCGGCGGGTATATGATTACCTGGGAGCTTTAGTGCAAATTCGTGCCCCAGCCTGTCTGCCTCAAGAACTTGGTGGCACAGCTTAGATAGCCGTGTTTCTTTTGTTCCCTCTATCATGGAGAAATCCAACACTAAGGTGATCCCATGGCTATCACCTACATAGTCTTTAACCAGTAATTCCTGATTTTTTGCAAAGTGCCGCCACGAAATCCGGTTCCTGTTCATACCTTGTTGATAGGGTTTCAGGCCTGAAAACTCATCAAGGCTATCTGACTTTTGAGCAATGACATCAGTATCATCATCCGAATCAATAGATTCACGTAAATCTAACTCACACTTTAGAGGTGTTGGGTATACATAAAATGTTTTATCCGATAACAGATAACTCCATACGTTTACCAGACCAAACGGGTAACAACTATGTATTTTGAATTTTCCGCCTGTGTATTTGCCTCTTTTTTCTAGGCTCAAGTTCACAACTAGACTGGAAGTCGACTCAAAAATATTTTTATCAAGCACACCCGAGCTTTGCCAATTAGCATTACTTATACTCAACGAAAAGACTTCTTTCGACGCTGAGAGTTTAAATTTTGCGTCATTATGGTTGCCACTATAATTGTTTTTTACATCAAGTAATTCCAGCTTCAATCCGTGTAAATTAAAATACCCGTAAAACAAAGAAGAGATTTGGAGCATTAGCATCAAGTAGGCAACCCCTAAAATAAGGTTATTTTGGTAGTTGATGCCGATGATGAAGTTTAACAACGCAAACAATAAAAAAAAGAGTCCGCGTAGTGAAGGTACTACGTAAATATTATCGTGAGAAAAGGTGATGCTGTTGGCGCTGTGCTTTTTAGCAATGACTTTATCAATCCAGCCTTTATAAAGCGACTTTGCCATTACAAAGGCACCACAACTCTTTCAAAAATTGCCTCAACGGCAGAATCCTGCTCACTACAAGGGATATTTAATCTGTGGCCTGCGACGCAACCAAAGACTGCTTGAACATCATCCGGTAACGTGTAATCTCTACCAGAAATCAACGCATAAGCTCTAGCAGACAATCCGAGTGCAATACTCGCACGTGGAGAGAGTGGATCACTAAATTCGCCCGAGTCTCGCGTGTAGCTCACTAGATCAAGGATGTACTGCACAATAGGCTCAGCTAATTTAACGTCCATGACCGCATTTTGCAGCTCGAAAAGTTGTTCATCACTAATGGAGCAGCTCAAGTCATTCATGTTCAATGTCCGCTTATTTCCTGAAACTATAAGACTTTTTTCGACCTGCGCGTCCGGGTAACCCAAGCTTATTCGCATGAAAAAACGGTCTAGTTGAGACTCAGGCAGAGGGTGAGTTCCAGACTGATGCAACGGGTTTTGTGTAGCAATTACAAAAAATGGTTGCGCCAATGGGTGAGTCTGGCCATCAATAGTTACTTGCCCCTCTTCCATCGCTTCTAAAAGTGCACTTTGGGTTTTTGGGCTAGCACGGTTTATTTCGTCTGCTAGCAATATTTGGCTGAAAATTGGACCTGGGTGAAAATCAAAGGAATGGGTCTGGGAATTAAATATACTGGACCCTGTGATATCGGCAGGAAGCAGATCACTGGTAAATTGCACTCTTTGATAACTTAGCCCAAGAACATTGGCCAACCCATGCGATAAGGTCGTTTTACCCATTCCAGGCAAGTCTTCAATTAACAAGTGACCTTTACTCAATAAACAACACAAAGCCAACTTCAACTGCTCATTCTTTCCCAAAATCAATTGAGAAAGATTTTCTATTATTTTATTTGTAACTGGGTTCATGCAATCATTTCTAATCTTTTCATCACTGTATCTACTTTTTTAGCGTTAAATGGCTTCGCAATAAAGCCTTTTGCGCCTAACTCCCAAGTATTTTGAACATTCTCTAGACTGTTGTGACCGGAGCACATGATGACATGTGTATTGGGGAATTGGTCATTGACGTATTCAAGAATTTGAGTGCCATCGGTATCTGGCAGCTCTATGTCTAAAAAAAGCACATTGGGTGATTTTGATTCGAGTAACGGTTTAGCTGAAGTAAAATCCTTTGATTCGTATATTTCTTCGAATCCTAAGTTTTCTAAAATATCAATTAAGTAGCTTCGTACTTCTTCAACATCATCGATTATGAGTATAGGTTCTAAAGGTCTAACAAGTTCCATATTGTAATGCTATCTGACAACGACTGGCTTAATACTAAGGCATGGCGACAATGAGCTCAATGGTTTATTTTTATCAAGGCTGCAACCTAACTTAGTACAATTATTTACTCATTCTTGAATATAGTATACAAAAGAAGAGCAACCAAGCTTTAATACTGATTTGCGGTTATATTTTATTGGTAAGTTACATACCTAACGCTTTGATTTAATTAACGTCGAGTAGGCTGAAGTGATGCAACATATTGTTCTATATATGCTTTGAGTTTTTTGTGTTCTGATGCTTGCAAGTAGTCATAGTGCGCTTTTAAAAACGCCTCTTTGTCATAACTTTGTAACAAAACTTCATTCACTCTTGCGATAAATTTATTGCTTTCATCGGTTTTATTGCACATAAACTGACCGATAACCACTTTA
This sequence comes from Pseudoalteromonas luteoviolacea NCIMB 1944, assembly GCF_001625565.1. Lineage (GTDB taxonomy): Bacteria > Pseudomonadota > Gammaproteobacteria > Enterobacterales > Alteromonadaceae > Pseudoalteromonas > Pseudoalteromonas luteoviolacea_F. The sequence goes on along the minus strand of NZ_AUXS01000002.1, from coordinate 28,185 downwards.
GGTGAACCTGCAACACGGTAAGATCTAACAGGTATATTGACATTATTGCTATAACGGTGAAATTCAGAAGGGTAGTTTAATGAAAAATCAACTCTTTTAGAGATGAACATTCTATATACAGTTTCATAGTGATCCGCACCTCCACGAAGAATGATATTTTCCTTGTTGACGGCAGAGATCTGCGCGTCCAAAAAATCTCCGTAAGAGAAGCTCTCGGCGATAACAATCGCACTATTATCATATACCTTGAACAGGTCAAGTAAGGAGGTGATTTCGCCCTCTGCGTTTAATACTGCTTTCGAAGCCTTGGATAAATCATGATGGGAATAGAGCTTGTGCGCCCAATAAAAATTAACTGGTAGGCTAAAGAGATACCGTAATTTCCTCGGTTCATTTTTTATCATGTTAATAATACAAGAGGGGACTTGAGTCTGTTGTATTGATTTAAAGGCACGCTTACGGCTAGATTTCACATAACGTATATCAATATCCTTTATCTGAGACAATACCAACTGATTGGTCGCACCAGCAATATTTTCTGGCTGCCGAGTCTTAGTACTCAGTAGCTCAAAGTCCAGCTGATCATCAAGAAAGATACGTATACCCTGAGCTGACGAATTACTGCAAAAGGTGCAAGATGCCACGACTAACAAGTATGCAAACTTATCACTGCAACGCACTATTCAAGCCTCTATTTATTAACATCTATTCAATTGTAGCCGAGATTTGTGCTTGTCCCACATTTAAAGGGGAAATATGCGGTGAATAGGGTTAACTCACCTTTACAAATATTCTAAAAGACGGCTCTAACACCATATAGGAGATACTTAACTCATTCTGCAAAAAGTTTAGAAAACGGTTTGTTTGTTCTTGGGCTTAGGTCGACCAGGAAGCTTGACTTTGTTGGAGACAATAACTATTACATAGGCAAAAGTAGAGCACGGCGTGGTTACCGCGCTCTACTGTCATTATAGAATCATTTGACCCACAGTTATAAGCAATGGCGCCAAGCAACTTTTATCCCTCTCTCCTGAAGGAAACGGGTTGGCATTGCAAGTGTGATAAGGATAACTGCCAGACATCGCCCCCTGCTCAATCAAAGCAGGTGATAGTGGACCCACGAATAACCTTCTGAACAAAGTATTTCGAACCGGCTCTTTCCAAATACTGAATAATTGCTCCGAAGAGTATTTTGTCCAAGGAGATTGTGTATAGTTTTTATCTCCTCTTGGCAACGGTGGTGATACATCTAACCACTGGTGATTTCCGTCTATATTTGCAAAAGAATCCACAATTAAGTTATCGCGAACACTTGGGTCAATAGGCTGCCCAATATGCTGATATAACTGAGTAATGCCTTGCTCATCCAATAAGCTTAGCTTTGTCAAAGTGATCGCGTTTGCAACTACAGCAAAGTTTTGTGGGTTGAACTGTCCATTTGTAGTCGCCATTTCCTCACGGAGTTTCTGTGCAAAATCGTCGATGACAACCAGAGACTTTCCGGGCGCTGTGCGCGTAAATGCTTGGTTAATCAAAGCGTCAGTGATCGGCTTATTCTGTAGTTCGATAAACTCTTGGTATGGTTTCGGCAACTTACCAATGAACTCTTTTGTTAAACGCTCTACTAACTTTTCCTTCATTGCATCAAGCAACTTCTGCTCGAGCTCTTTAATCTCTTTTAGGTGAGGTGCACCAAGAGCCGCAGACAAACTTCCGGCTTCTGCAACAATCGTTGTTACATTACTCAGCGCAGTTTTTATATTGCCAACATTTGCCATGGTATCGCATCCGCTGATTTGGCTGGCAACGCCGATCAACTGAGGCTGATAACATTTGAGCCAATGCGTCAATGGGTCCATAGCACTTGCATTAGGGTTAATCGTATTAACAATTGCCTGTGATGCAGCCTTAACGTACTCGGAGTTTGCTTTATCTATGTCCTTCGCCCAATTTTTCAATAGAGATTGAACTGGGCTGGTAGTCTCACGTGCGGCGTGGTTCAGCGCTTGAATCGCCGCTTTAACCTCAATGATAGAAGTCATAGCGCTGTTTAGTTCACGCTGCAAATCTGGAATGGTATTTTTTAATTCTGCTTCGGTATCGACAAGTTTCTTAGCTAGGCTATTTTTCTTATTGGTGAGCTTTATCACGTTGCTAAACAACTCACCAGTTACTTTTTTACAAAACGCATGACCACGGCCATCACTAATTCCACCACCTTGACCTGCGAGCGTAACCGTTATCTTTTCGCCCGGCAATAGATCTACAACTGCAGCATCAATCAATGCGATTTTCTGAGCCAGCATTTCTAGATGTTTTCTCGGAAAAAGAATAGCATAGACAATATCCCGTTCTATTTCTTGAGCCAAGAATGCCTTTTCATACTCTTCAAAGGTTCTTCCATCTAGTAAAAAATTCCTCTCAAGCAAAAGTTGCTGTTTAGTACCTGTAAAGGCGTGGCTCCACTTTGGCTTCGAACTCCCTCCAAGAAACCCACCCGGATCTAGTGGGTTAAAATCACTACCAAATATAGATTTTATTAATTTGAGACCAGGGTCTGTCTCTTTAACAAATTTAAGGAGTCCAGCAGGGTCTAAAAGTTTTTCATTTAAAAATAATTCACATGCTGCCTCATGATGTTTCGCATCGAGCTGAAGGACTGTTGTTTCTAACTCATTTTTAAGGCTAATATAACGATGCTTTTGCTCTTTGAATTTATTGTTAATACGATAGAACTCACCGTAAATTTGGCTATCTACTTTCAAAAGGGACTGGTTAATTTTAATATCTAACGCGTCAAGTTTCTCAGTTACTATGTTTCCTTCATCAAGAACTTGCTGAAGCAACTTCTGAATATCCTCCGCCTGACTTTGAGATAGGTCAATATCATAATAATACGCTATCGCTCGGATGATTAAGCTGTCGACGGCAATCCACATTTCATCATTCGCCATTGTGTTAACGGCATCTTTAAACAACTTTACAGCTCTCAAATGTGGTGCAGCCTGAGATGAATATTGAAATGAAGCGTTATCATCATATATCAGGCTATCTCTAATATAATCATAATATGCCTGACTCGCCCCGACATTCTGCCAATTACTACCCAATAATGCATTGTTATGGTTTTTCAAAGGCGGGGTGTATTTTCCAATAAATGATTCTAGTAAAAAATGACGTTGTTCCACCACTGTTTCTGTATCCGTCAGCTCAAATACGTCACCGGAATACTGATTTACATAGGTGTGCGCAAATACATCTGAAGCAGCATGAGCTAAAAATCCATAAGCGACCACACGTGCGATTTCTCGTCTATCTTCATAATTGGGGTCTTTTTTTTCACTAGTTAGATATTGGTAATGCGCATTGTCCGCCTCAGTGATTTTATCGTACAGAAACCTTAACCAGTCATTGGTCTGCCACGCACCAGGGGCAAGACCTCCGGGGTGGATCAGTAATTGACCGGCCACTACGTCGGGAAATGCGTCTGGCCCTAAAGTGGACAGTAGATACTCGCTCTTATTATTTAAAATGGCATCTCTAGTCGCTGCTGAGACAGGGATATTTAAATATTCACTACCGACTTTTAAGGTGAGCTTTCCATCTTGAAGATCATTGATAATCTGTTGGCCTATCCAGATATGCGTATCAATTTTAAAAGCATTTGTATAAAATGAAAAAAGCAACATTACTGCTGAAAATATGAGCTTATTCAATAGTTTTCCTAAATCATTAAATTTGGCAGCAACTTTATATAAACAATATTATTTTGCAATGCCTGATAAAACCTTTATAAATAGTTTTATATAATCTAGCCAAAACTCGAAAACGAATAAAATCAATTAAAAATACAAAAATATTAAGTATGTCACTCGCTCCCAAAGTCGATACAGTATTAGCAGTTAAGATCGATGAATAGTGACTTCAAGCTAGAATTTTCTCAAGCATACAAACAGTGAAATCAAAAAAAGATAACTGCTTTTGCTCCTCTTTACGGTAAAACTATAAAACATCAATTGACCAATTAAATACCAACCATTGAATGCAAGAAAGTAATGTTGACTACTTCTTAATTCGCATTATTTTGTATTAAAGGTGCTTCCAATAATTGATAAAGTGTTGCTCGTTTTAGACAACATACTTCTTTTATGAGTGTTTAATTGTTTTGTTGGTGTTAGACATCTCGTGAGATTGAGTATTAATAAACACAGCATATATCACTGGTAGCAATACTTAAGTAAGTACAGTAGCAAAGGTTAATCCAAAGGCAATTACCACCGCCATAGACGAAAAGAATACATCCCACACCAATGGAGTAACACCTAGCACAGTTGTTAGAGCTTCCTTCATTACAAGCCGTACGCGACTTGCTGCGGAATCTGTAACCACATCCTAACGGGGTTTACCTTCTCTTATTTCGCCATCCATTTGATCGACCAACACTACAGCCGACACACAGTCTTGTAAAAGGCACGCTAGTGTCAAAGCCAAACAACACATGTTATATGCTATTTGGCTAGGCTCAAAATCTAAAATACCGTTTCTAGCAAAGTCAAAGAGGCATAAATAAGCGCCATTAAGATAACTATGAGCAAAGTATTAAATGCCCATTTTATAGGGTAGTATATTTTTTTATTGGTCTGTTTTAACCGCTTTGCCCTGTTTAAAATAGGCGCAATTTTACTAAACAAACCATTGACTGCACCTGCTTGATCGCCGGGCAAGTTGGGCACTAACATCATTCTCACTAGCTTTTTGTATAGTCGATTAAACACTCTGCCAAACAAGCCCAATGGTCGCTCGATATCACACATTAAAATTAGTCGAGGTTTGTCAGTATTATTTTCGACAAAATGTAGGTAGGTTTCATCGAAAATAAATGCTTCACCATTTCGCCATACTTGCTTTTTTCCGTCGACATTAATAAAGCAGTCTGGGCTATTTGGCGTGTCTAGTGCCAAATGATACCTAAACGAGCAAGCAATTGGGTCGAGATGACGGGTTAACTTTGACCCGGCTGGTAAAATTGTAAACATTGCCCCATTGACACTTGGAATTTGCTCTAGCAGCTTTATTGTATTTGGGCATAAATCTTTAGCTGAATTTAGGGTTGTACCATACCAAGTGCAATAGAATTTACTCCAACCGTATTTATAAAATGTCCTAAACCCGACATCATAAAAGCTTAAATTGTCTTTGCTAGTCGTCTTTTCAAAGTAGCCTAAGTGATATAATTTATTCACTTCTTTACTTATTTCTTGCCAATTATCTTGTAATTCTGCTAACCCTTTAAACTGACTTGGGTCAACAAAAGCACTTCTCGCGCCTCGTTTTGTAGAGAGATATAAAAGCACATTTAATGGAGCAAATATCGGCCAGCCCTTACGCAAATATTCAACAAAACTAACAAACCTTGCTTGGCCCCTAAACTTATATACATATAATATTGATAAGGTTGTAAAAGACATTATAAGAATCAATATATAAAAACTAATCATTCCACCACCGCCAGAACAGATAATTCAAAGTTCACACATATTTAGTTTCCTAAGTAAGTGCCCGTTTCATACTATGTTTTACCTAAACATAACCTTTGAACCTTTCTAGAGACTTACACATGGACAGTTTTGTACGTTGGATCACCATGGGCCTCAGGGCATGTATGTCTCAGACAATACGCTCAGTTTGATTAACTTTTAATAAGTGCGGGCTAAAGGTGACCTAAGAAAATACGGGGACCATATATTCCTAGAAATAAGTAGGTATCTGCTGGACGAATAAAACAGTAATAGGCTTGACCTAAACTCTTAATCTAGCTTGCTGCAAATCACGGCGATTTGTTCTACAACCCATTTATAAAAAGGATCATTTGCTGTTTTTTGGTGCCAAGCAAGCACTACATTGAAACCAGGTGGGTAGTCTGGTAATTCTATTTCTTTAAGCTTTGGATCCGGCAACATTCTTTTTGGAATAAATGCTACTACATCAGATTGGTACACATATTCACTCATAATTTTAAATGATGGAATCGATGCGACAATATTCCGCTCAACCTGATACTTTTTAAACCATTCGCTGGAGGAACCTCTTAGATTTGCACGGGCAGGAGACACAATTAAGTGATTCAAGTTATTAAGCTCTTGAATGTTGATACGCTCACTCAATGCACTCCTTGCACTGGTCACGAGTTGATAGCTTTCATTGTAGAGGCGTTTATACGGGATATTTGGGTCCAAAAACTCAGGTATAGTGATTGCAAAATCGACTGTGCCCTTTGTCAACGACTCGGTTAGAGTTTCAATTTCTAGGTCTTTAATAATGAGTTTGATATTTGGCGCTATTTTCCTGAAATGGCAAAACAACGCCGTAGTCACAACTTGCTGTGCGTAATCAGTGGACGAAATCACGATTGTCCTCTCAACTTCTTTTGGATCAAAGTCATCAGTAAGAACCGCGCCTTCCAATACGTTTAAAACCCCCTCAAGCATTTTACCTAACGACAATGCCTTAGGCGTGGGCGCAATACCTCTACCATGACGCACAAAAAGTTGATTGTTAAAAATTGCTCTTAGAGACTTAAGTTGAATACTCACAGCTTGTTGGCTGACATTCAAAGATTCGGCTACTCTGCTAATACTTTGCTTTTCGAGTAGCAAAAGAAGCAAGCGCATTTGCTTGACATCCAGCTTATCCAATTCAGTCATTTACCACATTAACTCACAATTATTTACTTGTTAATATTACAATAAGCACAATATTTTTCTAGTTATTTTGTTTTATTAAAATGGCCTTACTTTGGTTGGTCTAAGTTCAGGCTTGCCAATTCATAAACCACTTAAAGCAACTAAGTTAAATGTTCGGAGTACAAATAAATGCAGTCAATAAAGGTAAAAAAAGCGGGTGGATTGGAAAACATATATGTATCTAAAGATACAGAATCTCCAGCTCCGGCAAAAGGAGAGATCAAAGTACAGATACTGGCAAGCTCTCTGAACTATCATGATTACTTAGTTGCAGACGGAAAATTACCACTCGATCAAGAGCGAGTGCTGCTTTCAGATGGTGCGGGTGTGGTTGTTGAAGTCGGCCAAGGTGTTACTGAATTTAAAGAGGGCGATCATGTCGTTTCGACATTCTTCCCACAATGGCTTTCGGGAAGCCCAACCCACGCAGTTGGAGATTTTGCTAAGACGCCAGGTGATGGAGTAGACGGTATGGCTGCTGAGTATGTAACGAGGGAAGCCTCTGCATTTACGCTCGCTCCTATGGGGTGGTCTCACCTTGAAGCTTCAACGATAACCACCGCAGGCTTAACTGCATGGCGCGCACTGGTGAGCGACGGTAACTTAAAAGCCGGTGAAACAATCGTTACTTTGGGAACTGGCGGTGTATCTTTAGCAGCACTGCAAATCGGTAAAATGTTTGGCGCTAAGGTGATTGTCACTTCCTCCTCTGACGAAAAGCTGCAAAGTGCAAAAGCACTAGGTGCAGATCACATCATTAATTATAAAACTAACCCGCTATGGGCTGAAGATGTATTAGCTATCACAGATGGGAAGGGCGCAGAACACATAATTGAGGTAGGTGGACCGGGCACACTTGCCCAATCTGTTGAATCCGTTGCTGTTGGCGGAAATATCTACCTAATAGGCGTATTAACTGGCTTTGAAGGCAATCTGCCAACTGCACAATTGATGTTTAAACAGGCACGACTACAAGGTCTGCTGGTGGGGAGTCGAAGCCAACAACAAGATTATGTAAAAGCACTCGAAGCCAATAATGTGAGACCTGTAATAGACAAAGTCTTCGATTACGGCTCTCTTGCCGATGCGTTTCGATATCAAGTATCAGGCTCACATTTTGGTAAAATTTGTGTTCAATGGTAACTAGAAACAACAACTGAATTAAACCCTACTAAGCGATATACGAAGCGCGTTCTTTGCATTTTCACTAACACTGGCATAAGCTCCAAAATGACGCTCATGTCAGTGTTTTGATATCACTCGGGAGGACTGCATGCGTGAACATGGTAACTTTGAGATGTACATTAAAGGGCAAACCATTGTTGTTGACGCCATGGGTGCTTGGAATCTTGAGACCGCTTTGCGTTGGAGTGATGAGTATCAAAAAAATGTTCACCTACTTGCTGGCAAACCATGGGCGTGTTTAGTCAACTTAACACAATTTGAACTATTGGTCCCAGAGGCTTGGGCGCATATAAAACGCTATAGCCAGTGGAGTAATGAGCAAAATCAGCAGTACGAAGCTGTTGTTTGTGGCGCTTCATATCAGCAAGCCTTAGTTGAAATGATCCACGAAGCAATACCTAATGTTGATACACAAATCTTTCTAAACTTAGGTGACGCTAAATCTTGGCTAGCGCACAAGGGCATGTTTTACGAACAGTAGAATCTTTAAAAGTCGTAAATACACTTAGCTACACGTTAAAGCACAAATCAAACCATAGACAGCATAGCTACGAATACAGCTCCCCATATAATTTTCACTTTTGAACTGTTTCAAGCTTGCTGCGTTTAGTGTCAGTCATCAGCATGAGACGCCTTACGGGGAAGTAAACAGTGCGCAGTTAGTAGACATACTACTTGATGCTGGACAGATAAAATGCAAAGAGAGTGTATTGCACATCTATAAACAATAAATGTTGGCATTCGTTTTCCTACAACCAACCCCATCGAACTGGATTGAGACCAAACTTACACAGGGTGCTCGTATCTTAAATGAGTCCCCAAAAAACTACTGTCGTAATTTCAATTGCCTACATCTTTCTCGCAAATTGCTCGAAATAATTTAATAGTTTTATTTGTAACTTTACTAGCCTTGTTGCTAAACATAAGGGTGTAAATCACGATTATTCACAAGTATGCCAACTAAACTGGGAGTAGGGATATGGCTCTTAAAGCGACCACAACCGCACAAGATGCTTACATCGAGCTTTTTGAAAGACATCATAGTCAGTCTCATAACGAACTTATCGAAAAACTCAATGAGGTGGCAGTCAAGTTATATGCAATTCCGATGGATAATCACTACATTAGAGACGCGATATTGGTTGAAGTATCAAAAGCTTTAATGGAAACCAAAAAGTACTTTCGCACACTCGAGTCTAACAACCCGCGAAACCCTGAGACAGAGGGCAAACTAGTGATGCTGTGGGGGTTAGCCGCAGCACCATTAGGGTATATAGATCAGGATCTAGCAATATTATGTGCTTTGGAAGAGGAGAACTGGTTGCACCCGGACGGTTGGACTTGCGAAGAAATAATCGACTTTGGCGTTAAACTTGATTTAATCTCCCGTACATTTATGAGGTTGTCGTTCCCAGTCTCTGTATGGCACTAACCTTGTCAATATCAGCTGAGCTGTTGACAACATGCTTAGCAGCTCTGCAAAGGGAACATTGCGAGCCGAACGCTCGAATAGCCAGAGCACTGCGTAATTGGCAAATTCAATTTGCCAATTACGCAGTGCGGACCAAATCTTCGGATCTTGTAATTCAGCACAGCATTTTCGTTTAGTACACCAAAATACCTTAACCCAGTAACCAAACTGCCGCCTTTTAAATTGTCGATACGTTAACTAAACTAATGATTGGTATCTATCTTACGCCTTTGTAATTGAACGAAAGCACTTGCGGCTTTCACTGAGAAAAGGAGTGGGAAAATGAGACTCGCCAAGAGATGGGCCTGGGCATGTATGCTACCTTTTTTTATGTGGACAAATGAATGCTTGGCCAATAAAGCCCGCATATACCTTGATGAGGAAGATGAACTTAAAGTATTTACTTCATTAACTGCACCTTCAAACATTGCCGGGGCAACAAATAAGTTGCTATTTGATGCATTAGGCAATGATTCAATAGAATTCGTGCTATCGAGTTACAACAGAGCACTGCGAGAGATGCAGTCTAAGACCCGCGCGATTTGCACCATTAATCGCATCAAAACGGCTGAACGCGAAGCCTCTTTTTTATTTAGTTTGCCGGTAAACTTTTACCTCAGCCGGAGGTTATATCAGCATGAATCGGCAAGAAAACTGACAAATGCAGTGCTCAACTCAAATGGTGAAATACGCTCATTGCAAACCCTGTTCAAAGTATACAGCAGTAAGTTGATCGCACTGTCTGACAATATGTCTTACGGGCCTTTTTTAGATGACCAATTAAAGCAAGTCGATAGCAGTAACAAAGTCATACGAAGTGGCAGTGAACAATACGAAACCATATACAGAATGTTCCGTTTACAGCGAGTCGACTATCTACTTGGATACCCGGCAGAGGTATTTCGCCATGTTAAAAATGATGGGGCAAGGTATCGTACGTATAAAATAGCAGGGACGCCGACTATTATCCTCGGCCACGTCATGTGTAATAAAACACCTAGCAGTCAGGCGCTAATAAAAACAATTAATAAAGCTATGCGCAAAATATACAAGACAGAGCCTTTTGTCGCCGCCCATTTGAATTTTTTGCCACCGAGCGAATACACAGTTACGCAATCTATCATTGAAAAGTACAGATATAAATTGGACGAAAAAAAGTAAATCCTTGATTCAAAATAGGTAGTCCTCGCTCCCTCGTAAGGCTCACTTTTGAGGTATAAAACCTTTTCGAGTTCATACAAAAACTCATGGCAAAAAAAGTTTTATATTTTAAAGTTAGTTAAACCTGTCAACAGCTAAAAATAATTCAAATAAATCATAACTATACAAGTAAACTCAACATACCCGTAAATTTTAATCCAAAACACAAACTGGTCTATACCAATTCACAGAAAAGACATGATATTGAAATATTGTTTGTGAATAATTCTTCGCAACTTTAACCACTAAAAAGAAAAATATATGAAATTTCAATCATTAGGTCTTGTAGCAGCAATCCTTTCCACGTCGGTACTTGCCGACAGTGACATCTATGTAACGAACAATAGCGACCAAGTTTTAAATATCTCGGTCGAACATACTGGCTCCGATTTAATGGAGTATGGAAATGAATGGTCTCAACACACAACGCAGTTAAAGCCTTATGAAACCCGTATGGTTTTAAGCTTTAATCGCTATTATGGCGCCAAGTCTGGTCACAATTACCAATTTAAAACAAAGGTGACAACGCAATCAGGCGAGGTTATCAACTTGCAACAAAATATGAAGGGCACTTGGTACGGCTCCACAATCACGCACAGTGCACATGGACAAGATTTTAGCTCTGGCAATTTTAGCGATAGAAACATCCACAGATATCAATCAAACCTAGGCGTATCATCATTACCGGCAGAAGTCGCTTTTAAAGCCAAAGCAACGGCCAGATATGACGACTTTTATTATTCCATTACACCATCAAACCAAGACGAAACTGCCAACCCAGCACCAGAGCAACTTAAAGTCATGACATACAACATTTGGGCGCTCCCTGTGATTGCGTCCCATATTTCCGATCGCATGACTTTAATCCCTGATTATCTAAAAGGGTACGATGCATTGCTACTTCAAGAAGTCTTTCATTCACAACGAGAATCTTTCCTGCGCGAAATCGCCACTGAGTATCCATACCAAACCAAAATGTTAGATAAGTCTGGCGTCAATATTTACGACGGAGGGGTGATCATTGTCAGCCGTTATCCAATCGTCAACCAAGCGCAATATGTTTTCCCTGACTGCTCTAGTACAGATTGTTTTGCTGATAAAGGCGTTAATTACGCAGAAATCATAAAAGACGGCGAAGCGTACCATCTGTTTGCGACTCATACTGCGTCGAGTGATACAGATACAGCGCGTCAACACCGACAATTACAATTTAAACAAATACGCAGTTTGGCAACGAGTTTAAATATTCCAAGCAATGAAACTGTTGTTTATGGCGGCGACTTTAACGTCAATAAACTTAAATTCCCTGGCGACTATACCAATATGCTCGCAAATTTAGCCGCATCCGCTCCTCAATACACTGGCTATACCAGCTCAACTTTTGATCCTCGTGTAAATTCATTTGCAAAAAAAGCGGGCGATACGGTTGAGTATCTCGATTACATTGTTGTCAGTGATGAATACAAAGCAACTCAAAGCAATGTGAATGAAGTCAAAGTGCCTCGCAGCACTGATCAGAGTATTTGGGAGCATTGGGATCTATCTGATCACTTCCCAGTAAAAGCAGTGATCAAGTAACTTAGCTTATTGGAGTGGGCTTATTAAAAAGCTCGCTCCAACGCAATTGAAACGAAAAGATAAAACCCTAAAGGTTATTTTGCATAATGACATTTGTGCCTAACTACTCGAATGAGAAGCCAAGATTTTTAACCAAGGTGACACAATGAACAAAACAACCATTTTCTTGAGTCTTGCCGTCCTTGCAGCTGCCACTGGCGCTATTTATCAAAACAAAGTACCTGAGACAACAGAGCACAATGCCCACAACATACAGGCGATTCAAAATACCAAGGACCAAGAACCCAACCCACTATCTGAAACACCCAAAAAATTACCACCTGCATACGACGAAAATAGCAGTGAGGAGCTACTCAATAAATTAGCCCAGACTAATTTAAATGAGTTGAAACCACTTATAGAGTCATTTTGGCAAAACTGCTTGCGACAATCAGAATGTGACGCACTACTTGCCGAACTCCATACTCACGCAAGCTCGCATAGATACCTTTTAGTTGCTGAATACCCTGCCAAAAAAAAAGAATTTGATCAATTGACTGCAAGTGAAGACTTTAACACCACCACAGTTGAAAAGGTCAGCAGGATCAAGCGTATCTACACTCAAGTTTGGGGTGATCTAGCCACTGGGCTATTTCATGAAGAATTTGCTTTTTACAACACCAGAGCAACGCTTGCCGAATTAACCGACTTAAGTCAGGAAATGACACCCGATGAATTTATTGAGCAACTTGATATCTTGAGCCAACAAGGCAAAGTCTCGTCGGATGCACAAGAACAATATAGCATCGCAATTGAGATTTTAGGCACGAGCATGACGCCAAATGAGCTATCACACCTACGTAGTCAGCTTGCTCGGCGTTACTTCGACCATGAACAAGCGCAAGCAGTTTTAGTTCGCCAACAGCAAATCCTTAACCAACAAGAGACCGTACTCAGCTACCGACAAGCACTCAGTGAAAAGAAAGCACAGTTACAAATGCTCAAAGGTTCGGAATATGCGCATTTGTCAGCGCAGCAGTGGCAAACCCATTATGACACCGAGCTAAAGTCATTTAGAAAAGCGTTTTTCCAACGTAATTGAATGACAAGCATATAAGCTACTGCTGGTGGAGTGACAATTGCGGCGGTATAGTTAACACCAATCAACAACTCCGCCTAGGCCACCTAGCTACAATAAAATAAATATTGGTATTGTTGATTTGTAAACACTACAGCTAAAAGATTAAGGCACGGAAGACGATTCAAACTTACCAATGAAAGCTGTTAACTATTGATTTTTCAAACTACCAATATAACACTCTAGTAATAGGAACATTAATGAAGCAGGAACTTATATGAAGATTTACGCAATCCTACCGCTAATGTTAGTAATGTCAGGATGTGCTCATATCAACTCAATCCATAGAACGACACCACTCAATGATAAAGGAAAAGTTATTAGTGTTGATGCCAAACAGCGTTTCTTAATCACTAATCGAAGCAACAGCCCTAAGACTAATAGCAGCAATGGTAATGCAATTGAGGAGCACCTATTTAGCGTCTGTGCAGAGCCAAGCCCAGATACATTTTCGACCTATAGCGCTGCAATAGAAGCATCGGCTGATAAAGCTGAACAATTAACCGCCGCATTGAAGTTAGCCACGGGAGAAAATAGTGCAGCTATTGGTATTCGTACGCAAGCAATTCAATTGCTGCGCGATGCAATGTATCGCAATTGTGAGGCATTTATTTCTGGCGGTATTACGAAAGAAGACTATAAAGACATGCTGGAGAAATACCAGCGAAGTATGGTCGTTTTAGTGGCAATAGAGCAATTGACCCAAGCTACTCAGCCCTCCCAATTGTCGATATCATCAACCGCTAGAGCACAAGCCAGCAGTAAACTCTTTGAAGCGAAAGTTTATCTTGATAAGGCTAATAGTGAATTGGCTGACAAACAAGAAAACTACGACGAGTCAGAAGTTAATTTTTTTGAAGCTATCAAGTCGGGTGGATTGGGCGACCCTGGGAACAATACGCCGCCTGATAATAGCAAACGTGAACAAGCAATAACCGATGCTAACGAAAAATGTGAAAGCCCAGACAGTTCGCTTGAAGAAAGCTGTAAAAAATACAAGGAAGCTCATGATCAGAAAATATTGGCAAAGACCAGCTTAGACATAGCAAAAAAGGATGCAGCTGAATGGCTCAATGTTTATAACAACCTTAAACACAGCTCAAGCTTATCGATAGAAAACTCAGTAACGACACTGCCCACAACACAAAGTAGCCAACATGCTTCTCAAGTAGCCGATTTAGCCGAGTCCGTAGAAAACTTAGTGACCAAAGTTTTTGATGATGGGATTATTGAACAATGTCAATTTTATGCTAAATCCAAAACTACAGAAGAGATTATTGAGAGTAATATCGCACCTTATGTTACACCTGAGGGCGTAACACAAATCAGGCCGCTGTTTACTAAATCTTTAGATATTTACCAGGTTAATGACTTATCCATGTACGCTTCATCTATAAAGTGGCAAGACGTATTGAAAGACTATGACGATGTAAATCAATATGCCTACACCACTTTAAATATATCCAAGGTTCGCGACGCTGTTACAAACAAGTATGATTACAATATGAAAGGAACAACGATCACCATGGATCAGAACGCATTGGCTTATTATGTAAGAATGGCATTAGATGAGAAGATAGCTCAATCATTCAAGGACATGAAGGGGATCTTCTCTGATTGTGTGTACATTTTTTCAAACAAAGAAAAAGCTAAAGCTAAGAGCTAAGATTTACTAGCTCATACTTGAACTGACAGTTAGGCTGTATTTCCAGCGATGACTGTAAGTTTAAATTTGAGCTAAACTTTTTATCCAACCTAATGGCTCAACTATTTTAGCCGTTCCGTAATGAGCGATTTCAATACCAGTTGATTTGAAGTTTTGATAGTCGGTTATTGGAACACTCGTAATCCGCGTTTCGAACTTGGATAAAATACATTTACTTTTAGAAATCCAAAAACCAGTTCAAACCTTTTCCCGTTTACCTTTCACTTCTGCATAAAATCTTTCATGTTTACATTGATTTTAGTATCCAGTTAAGTAGAGTTGTACTGTTACGCAATACAAGGACATAACGTTGATAGCATCTCTATTCAAAAAATTAAGCGGTGTATTCCAAACAGCAAGCACTGATAACTCTACTGTGATCCAAATTGCAGGGGATAATTCGGGTGATATTGTCGTTAATGATCCAATAGCAAAGAAAGCATTCGACGCTTTAAAAGCTGAATTAGATAAAAAACACATTGAAATTTCTGAATACAAGCAACAGCTTCAAACTTATCTAGAAATAATATCAAATTTAAGCCAAAGCAAACAAAATAACGAATTGCCCGCGAAGGATGTTGATGCAGCATTACAAGCAATCATAGATAGTGGCGATGTTGATAAAGCACGAGCACTACTCTCACAGCTGATTAATGATAACGAAGACATCATTCTTAAACAGGCCGAGTATTATTATCAGCGCGGTTCGTTAACTTATCTTCATGAGTCTAAACAAACACTAAAGGATTTTGTCAGGGCGACGCAG
This sequence comes from Pseudoalteromonas luteoviolacea NCIMB 1944, assembly GCF_001625565.1. Taxonomy (GTDB): domain Bacteria; phylum Pseudomonadota; class Gammaproteobacteria; order Enterobacterales; family Alteromonadaceae; genus Pseudoalteromonas; species Pseudoalteromonas luteoviolacea_F. The sequence continues at coordinate 12,420 of NZ_AUXS01000002.1, read as the reverse complement.
TTAAACCCTGAGCATATAAGAGCCTGGACTATGGCTGGCCATATTTATGCCAGAATTGGTGAATTAGACGGTGCATTGCAAGCTTATCAACATGTTCTAAGCTTGGCTGAAAAAGCAGGCGATAATGAATGGAAAGCCGGATCATTTGGCAATATGGGGATTATTTATAAAACAAAAGGCGAGCTAGATAAGGCACTTGAATTTTACCAAAAAGGCCTAGAGATCCATGAATTACTAGGTCATAAAGAAGGTATGGCCAGTGACTATGGGAATATAGGTAATATTCATCGAATAACAGGCGAACTAGATAAGGCACTTGAATATTACAAAAAGAGCTTACATATAGAAAAAGATCTTGGCCGCAAAGAAGTGATAGCCATGAACTATGGCAATATGGGGATAATTTATAAAACACAGGGCGAACTAGGAAAGGCACTCGAATATTACCAAAAGAGTCTTGAAATCGATGAATCTCTAGGACATAAAGAAGGTATCGCTAGTAGCTATGGCAATATAGGTGATATTTATCGAATAACCGGCGAGCTGGATAAGGCACTTGAATATTGTCAAAAGAGCCTCGAAATCGATGAATTTCTAGGTCGTAAAGAAGGTATGGCTAACCAGTATGGAAATATAGGTAATATTTATCGGATAATAGGCGATTTAGATAGGGCATTTGAATATTATCAAAAGGGCCTTGAAATCGATGAGTCTTTAGGTCGTAGAGAAGGTATAGCAAATCAGTATGGTAATATGGGGATTGTTTATCAAACACAAGGCGAGCTAGACAAGGCCCGTGAATATTACCAAAAGAGCATAGAAATCAATGAGTCGTTAGGTAACAAAGAAAATATAGCTACCCAGTATTGTAATTTGGGAATTGTTTACAAACATAAAGGCCAACTGGATAAGGCACTAGAGTATTTTCAAAAGGGCCTTGAAATCCATGAATGTCTAGGTCATAAGGAAGGTATGGCCAGCCAACATGGAAATATAGGGAACCTATATGTACAAAAGGGCGACCTCAATCAAGCAAAAGCGCACTGGGAAAATGCCTTGGTATTATTCGAGCAAGTGGGCACAAAGCCTCAAATAGAGCAAGTATCTAGCTTGCTTGCAGAACTAGAGCGCGCACAGGAGTAAGAACTATGATGGAATGGTTTACCTCACTAGATACAGGAGAGCAAATTGGTGCATTGACGCTATTGGTGACAATTGTTGGAGTGCTTGTCGCTATATTCAAAAAGTCAGGGCGCAGTGAACCGCAAAAATCTGTTAACCAGAGTATATCAGGTGACAATATTAGTAACGCCGTACAAATTGGCGGGGATAATAAAGGTGAGCTGCCGAAAAAGTAGCAGCCACCATTTTATGTTAAATCAAACTGTTTTTCACTTAATCCAGCCTAATGAATGGGCTCAACTAATTTAGCCGTTCTGTATTGAACGATATCATTACCACTTGGTGTAACGCGCCTTTCGAACTTGGGTAAAAATACGTTTACTATTAGACACCCAAAAGTGAGTTAAAACCTTTCTTGAGTTACCATTTCATATCTGCATTAATTCTTTCATGTTTGCATTGCTTTTAGTATCCAGTTGAGTAGAGTTGTATTGTGAAGCAATACAAGGATATAACGTTGATGAACTCTCTGATTAAAAAATCCAATGACGTAATACAGACTGTGCAAACAGATGGCTCAACTGTGGTTCAAATTGCTGGAAATAATTCAGGTGATATTGTCATCAATGACCCGATAGCAGTGAAAGCATTCGAAGCTTTAAAAGCTGAATTAGATAAAAAGCAAATTGAAATTACTGAAAAGGGCATTGAAATTTCTGAATACAAGCAGCAGCTTCAAACTTACCTAAACATCATCTTTAATTTAAGTCAAAGCAAACAAAATAACGAATTGCCCGCGAAGGATGTTGATGCTGCATTGCAAGCAATCATAGATATTGGCGATGTTGATGAAGCACGAGCGCTACTCTCACGACTGATTGATGATAACGAAGACATCATTCTAAAGCAGGCCGAGTATTATTATCAGCGCGGTTCGTTAACTTATTTTCATGAGTCTAAGCAGACACTAGATGATTTTGTCAGGGCAACACAATTAAACCCTGAGCATATAAATGCTTGGACTATGGCTGGCCTTATTTATAAGCGAACTGGTGAATTAGACAGTGCACTGCAAGCTTATCAACATGTTTTAAGCTTGGCTGAAAAGGACGGTAACAGTGAAGGCAAATCTGTATCGTATGGCAATATGGGGCTTGTTTACCAAACACAAGGCGAGCTGGATAAGGCGCTTGAGTATTTTCAAAAAAGCCTTGAAATCGATGAATCTCTGGGTCGTAAAGAAGGCAAGGCGAGCCAGTATGGGAATATGGGGGTTGTTTACGATACACAAGGCGAGCTGGATAAGGCACTTGAGTATTACCAAAAAAGCCTTGAAATCTATGAGTCCCTAGACAGCAAAGGAGGTATGGCCAACTCTTATGGCAATATGGGGAACGTTTACAACACACTGGGCGAGCTGGATAATGCACTTGAATATTATAAAAAGAGTCTTGAAATTAATGAGTTTTTAGGCCGCAAAGAAGGTATATCCAACTCTTATGGCAGTATGGGGAGCGTTTACCAAACACAGGGCGAGCTGGATAAGGCACTTGAATATTACCAAAAAAGCCTTGAAATCGACGAGTCCCTAGGCTGCAAAGAAGGCATGGCGCGCCAGTATGGCAATATGGGGACTGTTTACGATACACAAGGTGAGCTGGCTAAAGCGCTTGAGTATTACCAAAAGGGTCTTGAAATTAATAATTCTCTTAACCTTAAAGAAGGTATGGCCGTTCAATATGCCAATATGGGCATTCTATATAAGCAACAGGGCGACTTAAATCAAGCTATAGCGCACTGGGAAAAGGCCTTGGCATTATTCGAGCATGTGGGTGCACAGCCCCAAATAGCGCAATTGTCTAGCTGGCTTGCAGAACACTAAGGAACACAAAGGAATAATAATTATGATTGAATGGTTTACTTCACTTAGTATCGGTGAACAAATTGGCACATTGTCTCTGTTGGTGAGCATTGTCGGGGTACTTGTTGCTATATTCAAAAAGTCAGGGCGCAGTGAGCCACAAAAATCCGTTAACCAGAGTATATCTGGCAGTGATATTAATAACGCCGTACAAATTGGCGGGGATAATAAAGGTGAGCTGCCGAAAAAGTAGCAGCCACCATTTTATGTTAAATCAAGCTTTTTTACTTTTTCCAGCCTAATAATTTAGCCGTTCCGTACTGAACGATATCATTATCCATTGATTTGAAGTTTTGATAGTCGACGGTTGGAATGCGTCTGCTGTCAGAGCAGGTCTGAGTCATCATTCTGCATTTCTGTATATGCAAAACTAATTGGTTCTAAACTATCGAGATTAGACAAATACGTAATTGACTTTAAGACTTTATCTCCCGCTTGACCTGTATTCTAAGCCTTAATGTGTTTGACTTGGTTCTCGAGCTTTTTAGTATCTGGTTTGATAAAAAGTCAGCCACTGGAATAAAATACGTCAAAAGGAATACAGAAGCATAGAGGCGCAACTGTAGTTTAAACAGGCACGCAAAGGTAAATTCAGTAGTAAAAATTACCATCAAACTAACCTTGAGTTTATGTTTCCAGCGTCTTAACCTATACACTATTCGATAGTGGAAGAGCAAGCTTGCATAAACAATACAATAAATGAATAGAAGAGAATTTATAAAAGTTTGCCGTGTGCTAGGTATCATCATGCCACTACAGCCACTTCTGAATGCCTGCACCAATAAGCAGAGTTTTCAAAATGATAGCACTAAGCCAGTGATTATTATTGCTGCTGGTGCTGCTGGGCTAGTTGCAGGTTATTTGCTGAAGCAGCAGGGGATAAGCATCAAAATTTTAGAGGCGTCTTCAATTTATGGAGGACGCATGAAGCGCACAAGCAACTTTTCCAATTTTCCAATTCCTTTGGGCGCCGAATGGATACATGCAGAGCCAAAAATACTAGACGAAATTGTTAATGATGACTCAGTAGATGTTGATATAAATACGCTAATGTATGATCCCGAAAATGATTATGCATTATACGAGGGTGAAAAGGTCAGCATCAAAGAGGTGGAAATGAACGAAGACAATAAGTTTGTGAGCTCTACCTGGTTCGACTTCTTTGAACAATACATTGCACCATCTATAGAGAAACACATTGTATATAGCTCAAAAGTTAAAAGTATCGATTATTCAACTGACGAAGTCATAGTTGAAACACATGATAGCACCCATTATGCGTCCCGAGTTATTGTGACTGCTCCGGTAAAAGTTCTTCAACAAAGAGAGATTCATTTCACACCTGAACTACCCAAACATAAACAAGATGCAATTGATAAAGTTGAAGTTTGGGGAGGGTTTAAAGCATTTATTGAGTTTTCAGATAAATTTTATCCTGCGCTGATTGGCTTCAAAGTCAATCCACCCGAACACGGAGAGAAGCTCTATTATGATGCAGCTTATGGTCAGAACACGACACATCATATACTAGGATTATTTGCAGTTGGTGCAGGCTCAATACCTTATGTTTATTTACAAGAAGACGAGATAATTAAATACATATTGAATGAACTTGATGAGCTGTTTGATGGCAAAGCATCGACTTATTACGTCAAGCATATAACCCAGAATTGGAATACTGAAGCGCACATATATGGCGCTTACGTAAGCAACAATGAAGACTGGGAAAAAATAAAAAAGCTGGGTGAAAGCATTGATGAACGTTTGTTTTTTGCTGGTGATGCATACACTGATGGCAAAGATTGGGGGTCGGTTCATGCCGCTGTGTATTCAGCAAAACGCGCCGTTAAAAATATACTCAAATCATGATGTTAAGAGTTAAGAGTCACGAAATCTTAATTAAGTCCGATACTGTCTAGTATTGGACATACCTTGAATTTGGCGTTCACAGCGCCACAAAAGCAGAAGTGTTATCTTAGATATATAGACACAAACCAAATTTAACATAATATAAATTATAGGATATTTAGTATATAGAAGTCTTGCTCACGGCACCTGCTAAAACCTTACCCTAATCTGCTGTTTATCATAAAGATATAATTTTCTATTTTAATGCCTTTTATTGGCTTTAGTTGACCTGCACCCATCGGAATATTTTTATTTGCAGTCAGATTATGGGTGGTTTGCCCCAATGGACTCACCACCTAGTGTTACTTAGTTTATTCTGAAAATTTCCAAGTCGTCAAAGTGTATCTCACTTTCAACTTGCCATTTTGTTGAATACAAATAGATCTGTAAATTATGGCCAGAAGCATTTGGCACAGTAAACTCCATAGAGATTGGCGACCAGCCTCGACTAGTTGTCACGACTTGGGCGATTGATTTTTTACTCGTTGCGTCATAAACCATAACTCGACCATTGGCATCTCCAGAAAACACGCGTGCCATAGCATCTAGTCGATATGTTGCACCAGGCTCATAATCGAAAACCTTTTGTGCTACTTGCCAGCCATATGTCGGTCTATTTTTTACCGTTAGACCTTGTGATCCACTAAACGCGCTATTGGGGCTCAAAAATACAGTCTCTGGAGTTGATTGCCAATGTCTCCAACCTTCAGGTAATGCGTTTGCAGCTGTATAATCAAATGGCTGATCGTAGACCCGATAACCTTTTACAAGTTGTGCGATTGCCCCCATGTAATAGCGCTGACCTACACCTTGAATTGCATTAAAAACCTGAGTCAATTTGGTTTCAGAGTCATGATAAATACTTGGTTTAAACTCTGCTAATTGCATCCACCACCTTAGAGATGTAAAAGATTCATCGCCATAACATTTGTTCACATGTTTACTAAAATTATCACAGTGGGAAATCATAAAGTCTGCTGTATTTGCAAAGTACGTCATATCTTCTTTATTTAATCCAACCCCTGCATAGTAGCTGCTAAAAGCTGCGGCAACATCTAAGTTGCCATGACTTGTATCTTCTGTGCCGGTCCAGTTAAAGCCATCATTTATTGTGTCTCTATCGCTCAGAATACTCCAGTAACTCCATTCATACTTATTGGCTGTTAAACCTGACCCAGAGTGGTATTGCCCAAGCTTTAAGCTACTTTTAAATGCTTTGATTAACTCTTGCGCCATAAGTTTATGATTCGGATCATGGCCTTCTATCTGTGCCAACTCTGCGTACGTACGTTGTAGTGCAAGATATTGATTATGTGGTAATGACTGACCAGGTTTTCTACTAGATGAGTCATCAGCGAATAAATAAACTAAATTTCCGCTTAGCGTTCCATGTAAATCTTTTTGCCATTTAGGGAAAATTTGCGTCACTAAAAAATCATAATATTCATCAGCAAATTGTGAAAAACGCGGTTCCAAGCGCCCTGTCCTTGCCAGCTTGATAAATTTAGCCATCGGTGCTGTGATCATCCCATCGTGAACAAGATACTCACGCCAAGACTTGACGCTTATGTTATCGAAATGCACGGTACAATGTTTACGATAATCTGTAGTATAAAGTCTGACTTGCACGTCGTTCGTGGGGTTTTCAGGCGAGACAAAATCAGCAGTGTGATATTGGTATGATTGCGATTCGATAAGCCTATCTAAAAGTACTTTTCTTTGGGTAAAGTCATAAACTTGCAGCCGGCCTTTTACGCCCGCATCGCAATTCTCTATCTTCGCATGGAAATTAATTTGGTACTTGCTGTTTGGGTCAAAGTGTTCATTGGGTTTGTAGGGGTTTCTTAAAGGTGTTTGAAGTACATGCCAACGATTGGTTTGAGGAGCCGTTTTAATTGTGAAGGCTGCAGTACTTTTGTCAATATTGTCCGCTTCGGTTGTGTTCCTATAAGCTGTTGCAGCAGTTGATTGCCACCTGCTCCAATTAGCTGGGAGTGAACTATCATTTGGATCAACGAGTTCTGCATTAGAATTTTGAATGGCATCAATGGAGTACTTCCACTCGCCCCAACCTTTAAACCCGTCAACTCCCATCCCAGTATCATCTTTTGCAAGCGCTATCGCCATATCCGATCGTGCCGTAAATACATCTAGGTATTTGGGGTCTTTTGTCCCCAAATACATTTCAATGAGTGCATCCAAATAATATGCTTCGGCCCAAGCAAGGTTACTCGATCGGCTAAAACTATTGGGGTATTGAGCCTGATACTGACCACTAATTAGATCAAACTTGTCAATCCACTCACCTCGAGCCTGTTCTGCATTCACATTACATGCCCCAAGCAGAAAAATAGACAAGGAAGTCGTTCTAATCATTTTATTCATAAATAATCCTTTTAAAATTGAGTATAAATTAGGCAGATATATTAACCTAATGTCATTATTTTAGAAGTAGCAAGACAGATACTTTTTATACAAACTTTAATAAATTGGCGAGCTATATTTCGCGATTAATGTCTGCCTTGTTAGATATAAGACAGAGTATCTTTCACCCGATTTAGTATAAATTTCATTACACCTCTAAGCATAAACTTAGTATATGGTAGCTTAAACTCGTTACTATTTTCTATATTGGGTAAATCATGCAATGAGATATTAAAAGTACACATTTTGGGCACTGGTTTAATCTGTTCCTTTTTATAAGTATACGGCAATCAATTATCGGCACTTTTCTCAATTAATTAGCAAGCAAAAGCATATAGCCCACCTATAAATGTTGTGTTTTTGTAAATTTTAGAGTGAGGATTATTTCATTGCTGAGGGCTGCTTATGTCAACATTAAAAGTGATCGCGAACAGCAAATATGTTGATGTATTACGTTTTTAATGGACTAAACACCTCCTATTGATACACCCGGCCAACAAATGCTCACTGGGCGCTGTCGAAATAAAATCTATGCATATACAAAGGCATGACCGGACATAACATTATAACTCAAGTCACCAAAGTGAAGGGGCACATTACGTGCTCCCAACTTGGCGTACTGCACTTTCGGACAAACTACTGCTCATTTCCGCTGTCACTTAAAAAAAGCTTAGCTTTTGGCGCTTCGTAAAAATCGCTTACGGGCGCATTGAATAAGCTGTTTCCCAGAAATTGATGAAAATCAGCAATTACTTTTTCCATTGATACTAACTTTCCTCCTCGAGTAATAGTTGACCCCATACCTTTTTGTACACGCTCACAAATATCTTTATCTTCAGCAAAAAACGCGTCTACAAAGGCTTTTTCTGTTTTATCTTCACTGCTTGTTTTAACATGTGAAATCCCAGCAGATCGAACACTACAATGTTCACTGTCTAGCGGTAACACATGCACCCAAGATAGGCTCTCAGACGTTAAGATCCCAACAAAAGAAGGAGGGATTGATATCAGCACATAGTTGTCGAACACTTTTGGGTAACTTCCTCTAAACCACTTAGCCAGTTTACTGGAGTTATCTTTCATTTCCCCGCCAGTCAAAGTCCACTCAAAGTGCCCTGCAATATCAAACGCTTGCTTAGTTGGTGTCACAGTCTCTAGTGTTTCCTTGTGCACCTTAAACAAGTGGTAACTTTCCATAGCATTTTCCATCGCGAGCTTCCAGTTTGTATTCCATAGCTCCATGCTTTGTGAGCGGTAGCCATGCGTAAATGAAGGTAGATTAAAATGATGCAAGTAGTCGTCAATCCCCTGAAGGCGATGACTGAGTGGTTTATCTGGAGTTCCAAGGTGAATAAATAACAATCCGTGCCAACTTTCTAAACGAAATTGCACTAGGCAATGTGCCTTTTTATCAAGCTGAACTTTTCCTGTAAAAGGTGCACCTTTAAACTTCCCCTCATCTGAATAGGTCCATGCGTGATAAGGACAGACGATGTTTTTCTCGACACGACCATATCCTTCGTCTAGCAACAATGTGCCTCTATGCCGGCAAAGATTTGAAAGTGCTCTAACCACACCGTCTTGGCTGCGGATCAAAACGATTGCTTCGCCTGCGAGTGTAAATGCAAAATAGTCCCCAGTTTGGCTTAGCTCTTGTTCGCTAACAATGAATACCCATTCGTTTTTAAATATATGCTCCATTTCAAGCGAATGTATATCTTGGTCTTTATATACCGCAAAAGGCAGCGAGTAGGCCTCCTCTATAGGTGCCTGTGTGATTTGTTCATACTCTGACATAAGCTGCGTTTTGAATTTGCTCATAATTTTACCTGTTAGTCTACTTACCTGATCGTAAACGGTATTTGTCTCTCATTAGTTTATTCACCCCAAAAATACAGCCTAAATTGCATCACCATTTAATATGCCGTCTAAGTCGTAGTCTAATGCAGCTTGCCAACCTTTACCGGGAACGGTGCAAGTAAAGGTTAAGCTATTGTCTGGTGTCGCCCCCAAGCTCATCAATTGTGCCAAAGTCAGGCGGCTTTCAAATGCGCGATCACTTCTGTAGTTATTTTCTATTTGATCAAATAAGTAGCCCCGCTGCTCGTTATTAACTACGCCCAGTACAATCAAGTCGCATTCGGTCACCTTCCCACCCAACAGCTTGGAAACAAAAGGCGTACTTGCTCGTTGCTCGAGCAGTAAAACCCTCTCTTTAACAACCTCAAGTGTATTTTCTGTCACTGTGATCTGTTGTCCAACAACCGGGGCTAAATCGTTATCAAATTCCATCATGTAATCGACTAAACCCTGTCGCGTTGTTTCGTCAGGAATGCCTATCTCACCAGCATTGAAATGACATCCATGCCTTTCATCTGCGCCCTCGGGGCAACCCTTCTCCCCATTGTCGAATACCCCTCCTTTGAGGAAGTTTAGCAACTGATCCGTCGCACCATCGTGTAAAAAACCAAAACCTCTTATCTGGTCACCTTGATGGGTTTTCGTGTGAGAAGGTAAAAACCCTCCACGATCAGGCAAGCCAAACATACCAACGCGCGTATAGAGGTTTCTTAACTGTGGGACTTTTAATATTTGAATTTCCCCTCCGTGTGCTATCTCGCCGCGGCTACCATAAAACCCTTTTTCATGATCAACACCATGACACCCCTCGCAATTTACGCCATCCGCATTATTGCCATTTAATGGCGTATCTTGCGCTGCGCCATCTGACCGCCGTGTGCCATGAAAGAACTGTTCGCCAATATGAGCCGAGGAAGATAACGAGTTGTCTAAATTTCTAATAGGATTTGGTGGTAAGGCAACCTTTAGCATAAAGTCCGCAAACTTTTCCATATCTTGCTCTAGTTGTTTTACATCTGCAGTCTTTAAACCTGTATCAACTGATTCAGGAAGTGCTATATCTAAGCCCAATAAACCTTCGAAAGCGACAATAAAGTTTTTAAAAGAAGTACGTTCATCCAAAGTCTGCCCAGTATCATCACCAAAATAGCCCACAGAACGGTCGCCGCGCCAATGCATATGACCATGATGCTGCATCCCTCTTAATGTTTGTGTACCCATAGGCCCTTTCATAGAAGCAAAACTACGTTCATCACCATTGCCATTAATGACTTCCAGAAGTTGGCAACTTTCTTCTTCAGGGCCCACTAACACACAGCCTAGCTCTGACAAATTTTGAGTTGGGAATGGCTGGGGATTCTTGATGTTACTTGCGTCGGGGTTGCCCAAATTCCAACTTAAGTGATCTGTATCCCCAAAAATATGACAGCTTGCACAAGAAGACTCACCATTTGATGACGAGCGATTGGCATCGTAGAGCATGTGTCGGCCCGCCATATAACCCTTGGGTTCAGGCGTAGACATTGCGATTCGCTGCAACTCATTTCGACTTGATAAATTAATATGGACCAGGCTGTTGTCGAAACGTGTAAATACATACAACGACTGATGCTGCTCATTGAGTAATATTCCTGCAGGCCCCCCTTGTACAGACAAATAACGTTCGCTCGCCACTTTAGGGTCGAACTCTTCGCCCTTGTTATCCCAATAGCCATCGTCGCTCAATTCAGATGTCGGCAACACGGCAACTTTATTTGAACCTAACACTGCGCTGTAAAGCAGTTTTCCATCACTACTGACTTCAAGTTGAAGAGGGGCAGACAAGCTATGGTGCTTTACTGACTTATTCCCTTTCAAATCGCCGTAATCAATGTGCCTATTTAGGTGTCTAGCAAAAACATTACCAGTTGACGGATTTATAACAGTAATACGGCTTTTAGCTATATTGCCTTGCACCGTAGACCCTGCAAACTTGCCAGAGCCTTCAAATCTGCTTGCATTGTTGGCATCTGTATTAGATACAAACAATTCGCCTGTGGTCGGACTAACTGCAATATTAAATAGTGTCGTACCCACATGCTTGAAACTTGCTACTGTTTTATGGGTCTGTGTATCAAGCGCAAATACATCATGATCTGGCAGGTGAAAACGAACTCCGTTTGAAAAGTTGCGCCCTTTGCTATCTTGCCACTGCCCTGATGCACGGTCATACTGGACAATCATACTCGTCCAAGGTTGATATTCGCCGTCTGCATTTACGCCCGGGGCAGTTCTCCCACCTGGTAAGTAACCCTCCGGCAACCCCTTAGGTGAACTCAAACCGTCCAATACCTGACAAGGTACTGCGCCATATTGATCGTCTTCAAAGCCCATACACATTACTGCTTCATGGACTGCTGTGGTTTGATTTCCAGAGTTGAGTACGGCGGCATATACTGTTTTCTCATCTTTAGATACAGCAAGCCCCCTCAACGTGTCTCCAAACATAGACACAATTTCTAAAGGTGTTCCCCCTAGGTTATTTCCCAAATTATTTATGTCGAATATCCAGACATCAGCGCGCCCGATACCAGGCGTGTGCAATTTGGGGTCCCCTGCACCTTTTACCTTCGCTAGTGCGGGACTGCGCCTTTGCTGGCCTCGATGTGCCGTAGTAATGAAAGCTTTATTGTTCGCAAAAACAATATCTCTTGGTTCGTCACCCACAAGCAAGGTTCTAATTACACGGGCAGGCGAAAGCGACAAGTCCACAATACTCACAGAATCTGATAGATGATTTAAAACCCAGGCCTGATTATTTTTGATTGCAACAGACACTGGCTCTAATCCGACATGCACGCTTTGCGACAACAAGAGCGTCCCATCTTTTTCAATAGAAAAAATCTCTAGAGTATGATTGGAAGTATTGGTCAACAATAACCGTTTACCGTCAGAGGTTTTCGCCATCGGCCTCACTGGTGCAGACTCAAAACCAATGTAATCCGATTTTGCACTTGGTGGCATTACTTTTACAGGAGGCTCTGGCATAACAACGGCCTCCGGTATATCAGATCCCTGAGGCTTTTCATTGTTTGTTTCTGGATTGCTACCACAGCTAGCCAACAGCACCAAATATAAAACTCCGATGAGCTTCTTGGTTTTAACTTTATCCACTTTATCACCCGTATATTTTCACATTGACAATT
>NZ_AUXS01000001.1 GCF_001625565.1 Pseudoalteromonas luteoviolacea NCIMB 1944 | reverse complement strand
GTGCAAAAGACTAACGACAGCGAACGCAGTAAGGTGTAAAAGGTTAGCGACAATGAACGCAGTGAGAGCGCTCTTTTTGCGCAAGGTGAAATGAGCCGTTTTAACCACTGCTTAGGGACTTAAACGCAAAAAACCCGCTGCATTTCTGCAACGGGTTTCTTTAATTGGGCCCTTGGTGCGCTACGCAGTAGAATGTCCTACTTTCACATGGGAAA